>UCAG01000022.1 GCA_900470285.1 Hyphomicrobiales bacterium | reverse complement strand
GATGGTGTAGCGAATGATACGCAAGCCATCCAAAATGCAGTTAACTTCATGCCGTCTCCTGTGAACCCGAATTGGACTGACCGAGGTGGTGTTCTGACCTTCCCATCAGGAACTTATCTCATCAATAACGAGATCACCCTCAATAAGAATATCGAAGTGCGAGGAGAAGGTAACGTTCGAATTTCAGGCGATGTTTCTGGATCTACCCATAAGTGTGCATTTTTTGTTGGTGCTGATAGTTATCTATTATCTGCGAATTCTGCCGACGGATATTATCACGTTGTTATCCGTCGTATTAACTTTGAGCTCATTACAGGACATGAATTCGCGATATTAAATAATGGAATCCGAAATTGTATTGTCGAAGAGAATACAGTGAGTGGTGGTGCGTCAGCATCTATCCGTTTTGTGCAAGCATGGGGTGGCAGCCGAGTTCAAAATAATCTGTTTCAAGGTGGTGGTAATAAAGGCCTTGATATCGATGACCATTCGAACGCTATCCGAGTCATCGGAAATCAGTTCAAAGGCTATAAATGGATTCCTAATCAGGGGATTGGTCTAAACATCCGTGGGACTATGGGTGCATGGGTCATCAACAATGACTTTGAATACTCATATATCCAGATTTATGTGATGAGTACAGCAGCAGCTCCGTGCAATAACTTGGTAATTCGAGACAACTGGATTGAGGGAGCATCGGGTGGGTCAGTATTCTTTGACAACACCCTAGGAGGTTTCGCTGGACTGATCTTCTCTGGAAACTCTGTTTGGGGGGACCCTGATGGTAACGTCTACATGGGAGATCCAGGATCAAGTTTCGACTTTGAAGGCGCTTTGATTCAAGGCAATACATTCAATTCGCCAGCTTGGCTGAATAAACGTGGCTCGGGAGCCTTCAAATCGATAATTCAAAACGGGAACTTTCCTCAAAGTATCAATATCTAGCCCTCTACCCCGTTTTGGCGATACTCGTATTTCTGAATGATGTTAGGAATTGCACAAATTCCTAACACAATGAAAATCACCATCGTCGGCCACATGTAGCGGAAATCTTGAGAACCAATTATCGGCACTAAGGAAATCGCGTTCAAAAGTGCAGGGATGGGCAAGATGCTAAACAATGTTGCACCTCTAATAATGGCAATAAAACAGAGGACAATTCCCACCCACATGTAGGTGGCTGGACGATTGAGTATCGTACTTTTTTCCCATAACGGAGCGATTTTTACATCCAAAAAATCTCTGATGACGGGAAGCATACTTTCAGTCTTTAGATTTAAGCTTTCTGAGACAGAGAATTGTGTGATTTCCCTAGGGGAGATAGGAATCCATTGCCCTTGATTAGGAAGTGGGTTCCATATGATCGCCGTCATGCACGACTGGTGTTTCAAGAATTGCAATGGTTCATTGAGAATCCACCTTAAAGCCAAGTTATTTAGACTTTGAACGTTTGAACGCAATGCCTCGCGAGATATATCATTATTCCAAAATAAAGGGACAACAGTGCTGCAACTGTATGCGCTTTGCCATGTAGAGAGCGGCATTACTTCACTTAATAGTTTTTTCTCCTCGATGCTGAGCGCTGCATCCTGCGCTGATACCATTGCTGCAAGGGGAGGTAGGGCGAAAATAGTCTTGTAAGCAGGGTCAAGAGGCGATGATCCTGTAATGGAAAGTAGCAGTGATTTAGATAGTATAAATACAACGGCGAGAAAAGTCAGCATTGTGGCTAAGGCTATACGTAGTTTACACTTTGCCCACAGTAGAAGAATAACCATGAGCGGCATAACAACTAGTATTCCGTTATGGCGCATTCCCATTGTAAGTACACAACCGAATCCTAAGAACAATAAGGAAGAACGGCTTATCGCATCCCTCTTTAAGCTCAATTTAATCAGTCCTGCAGTTATTAATGTTAACCCTGACGCATAAGGAACATCCTTCCAGAGCGTTGTCACGATAAAGAAATTTGGCGGGAATACCGCAAGAATGAACGCAATTGACAGCAGTAGCAACCTAGGCGCGGTGTACGTCCTGTCCAGTTGATAAAGTAATATTGATGCAGAAATACTAAATAACACATAATTACATAGTATAATGAACTGTGGACTGTCGTTAATTAAGGAGAAAAAGCGGAAAAGAAGGGTAGATAGCACTGGGTGGGCATCATTTAATGTCCATCTTGAGAGCTGCAACCACTGGTCAATTGAATCCGGAGACAGCTGACCCGGGAAATATGCTGCATGAACAATTGCATAAGAACCTATCATTACACAAGTGCATGTCATAAAGAAAAAAATACTACTGAATCTCTCACGCGATGTGATAATTGGGTGAGTGATAGATTCACTAGAATCCCATCTGGTTTGCATATTATTCATTCACAATATTTCCAAAATTGAGGAATCACTTTTGTTACGCTCTGATGCTTGGGTTGTAGTGCCAGCTTTTAACGAAGAGTTAGTCGTTCGTGAAACGATTACTAAATTGATAACGCATTTTCCTAATGTCGTGGTAGTAGATGACAACTCAAGAGACAATACGGTAGATGAGGCGCTTTCTGCAGGCGCTCATGTTTGCAAACATCCCGTTAATCTTGGGCAGGGAGCTGCGTTACAAACCGGAATTGATTATGCATTGAAAAATGATGCAAATTACATAATCACATACGATGCTGACGGACAGCACTCGTTGGATGATGCTATTGCTATGTATGAGCGTATGTCTTTGGGGGATGTTGATGTTGTTCTAGGTAGCCGTTTTATGGGGCGAACAATCGGTATGTCTGCCTCTAAGCATTTGTTGTTGAAAATGGCTATACTTTACACGCAGATTACATCTGGCCTCAAAGTAACTGATACTCACAATGGTTTGCGGTGTATAAATCGAGTGGCTGCGCGCAAGATAAGGATCCGCCATAATCGAATGGCTCATGCTTCCGAGATACTCAATAAAATCGGATATTTGGGGCTTGAGTATGTCGAAATACCTTGCACAATTACATATACTGATTATTCCAGAGCTAAGGGGCAGAGGATGACAGGTGCATTTGCCATTATCTGGGATTTGGCGCTGGGGAGACTATACCGTTGATAATCAAATACATTCTAACATTACTTTTGGCTGTCTTGATGGTCTACGCGATAGGGCAGATGCGTCGTTCTCGCCCAATATCCGTGGGAATTATCACTTGTTGTTTGGTTGGTGTTTTGTTTGTATTTGCGCCAAACCTCTCTACGGAGATAGCTAATTTTCTTGGAGTTGGGCGCGGTGCAGATTTAGTGATCTACCTTTTTGCGATCATAACCCTCGCTAGTGTATTCAATTTGCATCTTCGCTTAAGGTCCTCTCAGGAGGTTACAACTCACCTTGCTCGGGCATTAGCTATAGAATCCGCACGGAAGCCAACATGAATCCATTGCTTTTTTTGTCGTGCCTTGGTTTTGCTATTAGTCTAGGCATTGGGCAATTGATGTTTAAACTGGCAGCTGCAGACATTAAGATGCGCCTTAATGAATCTTATCTCTCCGCGGTCTGCTCTCCTTGGCTTCTTGGAGCGCTCGCTTTATATGCCGCAAGCACACTGCTCTGGGTGATTATCTTGATGCAAATGACTTTAAGTCGAGCTTATCCGTTTGCCTTGTTAGGGGCAGCTATTGTTCCAATCTTAGCGGTACTGATTTTAGGAGAAAGTATATCTCCGTACTACCCAATTGGGATGTTCTTGGTGGTTCTTGGGGTTGCCATCATACAAGTAAGTTAATTTTGTACAGAGGCTGCCCAAAAATGGATTGTTCTTGTACTTAATAGCTGGATATATGGTTTACGCTACAAAATAGCGAAAACGGACAATCCTGACTGCAACAGAATTTTCTGGGCGTTAATTGTTAATATTGGTGAAGTATCTACAATTGCAAGCAAATGGATTTATACTAATATAAGTAAGTGCAGCTATTATTATGAACGTTATAAGAGCATTTATAACTCCTATAAGCTCATACTTGGCCAATTGAGCAGATAAGTCAGGCATTTATTTCTCCCGCGGATTGTCTACAAGTTCAATGAGATATAAGGCTAAGGAAAGCAGCTTCTAAATCTTAAATATAAAGCGACTTATTGACCATATATAACCCGTGCTTTGCACCAATAGTTCATCACCATTGACATTGCAGCCTCGCTCACGCGGGGCTTTTTCTTTTAGAAAGGAACGCTATGCGTGAGACCTTAACGACCGCGCTTGACCTGATGTTTGGTCATGAGGGCGGGTATGTGAATAATCCGAAAGACCCGGGCGGTGTTACCAAATACGGCATCACACACAGGACATTAGCGGCGCATCGCGGCGTGTCCAGTGTTACACCTGCGGAAGTGAAAGTATTGACCAAAGAAGAAGCCGCCGAGATTTACCGGTGCTCTTATTGGGTGCAATCCGGCGGTGATCTGCTTCCGGTTGGCATTGACTTCATGGTCTTTGATTATGGTGTGAACAGCGGACCCACACAGGCGGTTAAATCGCTGCAGCGTGTGGTTGGTGTGAACACTGACGGCACTGTGGGTGGACAGACAGTTGCGGCAGTGAATGCCTATAAAGGTGATCTGATCGGCGCTTATGCTGCTGAGCGCCTCCGGTTCATGAAGACGCTGAAAACATGGCCGACATTCGGGCGGGGTTGGCAAAATCGCGTTGTATCCGTGACTGCACAGGCGCGACAGATTGCAAAAGGTAATATCGCTGCCGGTGTTGTGCCGGGCAATCCCGCTAAAGCCAATCCTGCCGATACATCTATAAAAGAGGTTTTGAAGAAGCCGGAAGCATGGGGACCGCTTGGCGCTCTCATTACTGCAGGAGCAAGCTTGCTTTCTGGTACTGGTCCCGTGCAGTGGGCGCTGGCCTTGGTGATCGTGGCCGGTGTGGTTGTTGGTCTGTATTCGCTGATTAATAAGCGAGGCGATGCGACATGAACATCAGCCTTCAACACATCACTGGCGCAGTTATCGGAGGGGCAGTTTCAGGCCTCTTTTTTTATGCGCTTGGGGTTCATGACGGCAAACAAGATGCGGCACTCAAAGCCGCTCAAGCCGTGACACAGGCAATCCAGAACAGGGCAGGGATTAATGAGACAATCGACAATTTGGATAGCGTTGCTCTGTGTGTTGAGCTTGGCGGGGTGCGCGACCAGTGTGAGCAATTGCGCAGGCTGGCAGAAGATCAGCCTTAAACCGGAAACGGCTGTCTATCTGGCTGGCAATGACCAGAGCGCAGGCAAAGGCGTTGCCGGTCATAATGCTTATGGGACAAAAGCAGGGTGCTGGTGATGGCAATAGATCCAAATGCAAATCCGGCACATCGCTTCAATGAGCTGCCGGATGAAACGCAAGAGTTTCTCTCTCAATTGCGAGGGGATGATATTGAAAACCTAAAAGATGGATTGCGATTAGTGATGGCCATGCGTACCGTTGGTGGTCTGGTTAAATGGCTTATTGTTGGTATTGTCGGCACCTTTATAGCAACCGTTATGCTTTATGAGAATATTCTCAAAGTGCTGAACTGGCTTAGCCAGTCGAAATAAAATGGAATTGCCGGTCAGGTTATCTGGTCGGCAAGCTGGAAGTTCTGCAGTTGATTACGGTGATGCATATCATTTTAGAGTTTTTTGCCACCTGCCTTATGCTCAAAGCAGAACCATTCGACGCCGTATCGCCCTGAAAACCCATAAGCCCCCCCCCGTTTCACGCAGTCTTTATGCATGCGCCAATGGATATAAAGTATTGATCGTTTGGCACGCTTGGCTTCACATGATGGGGTAGCATTCCTCTATCCAAGAGCACAAATTCTAATTATTTAAAATAAAACGTAGGGATGTGTATAGAATGTAAAATATGTGCAATTCCAGACTTTATGAAACGAACTCCTGTATTTTTTCCGCGAAATTATCGAGTGTCCACACTTCAAAATGCGCAGTTAAAATAGCCTTCATTTCGGCGTGCAAAATAGGGTGTGCGACATGCCCTCTGCACCAGTCAATTTTCTTATCGTTGCTTAAGAGTATAACACTGGAAAAATTTCGGCCTTTTAAACGTTCTCTAAAGAGACCAAATAATGCGTCTACCCATACCAGAAAATCCCCATCTCCATCGTCTTTAAAACCTGGAGGAGTTTTTGATAACTTTCTGTATGCGGCTATAGTATCAAGTCCTGTACGAGGGGCATAAGGTACCAGTACTTTGTTCGTTAGTTTTTCTAAAAACTGTGCAGTTTTAGTAACAAGTTCAGGATCGAAAATGTGCTCGTTATCCTCTCTAAATGCAGCAACCGCCGTAGAAATATCATTAGTCGCCGTTAATCCAGCCCCTTTAGCTTTTTCAACTTCTTTATTTAAATCCAAATGCTTCTGTTGGATTTTATTGTAAATAGTTGTTGCAACACTTGCTTGATTATTCCAAAATTCTTGCACAACTTGACCCGGAACTACTACTGGTCCTGTATGAATAGCAGTTATGTAGTCGATTAGGTCTGCGCTTTTTTGATGGCTAGGTATGCGTAGTATGGCGTTTGCATCAACTATAATCGCTGATGAGGCGAGTGTAGCTGATCGTGGTGAGTTTTTTACTGCGGATACTAAAGATGGCAGCGCTTCGATTGATAAATCACGGTTTAAAACTCTTAATATTTTTTCAAGGCCACTCGTTGAGTTTAAAGTCCGTTTTTTATTAGCCATACCACACAGCAGCTGCATCTTTTGCAAGCAGCTCTCCCATTTCTTTGATTGCTTTAGCGTCCCACTTCTCGTGAAAGCCCAATATTTTAGAATATTCGCCATCAGCAGCTGTTTCCAGCATGTATTTCTTAAAATCGGGCCAGTTCGCTTCGCCAATCCTTTTGGCACTCTTACTTAGAAATGTATTGCCAATTGTGTTACCCCAAAATGCGAGTTCTCCTTCGGAAAACCCTGGGCTATCTTTTATCGATTTTGGCAAGATATAATGAAGATCATAAAAGTGATCGGGAATAATGTTTTTTGAACAGATTGAATTTTTCAAATATCCCATGATATTCTTATTTATTGAACGTTTTGTCAGTGTTTCTTGGAACTGTGCTCGTTCAGGTACAAGATCGCTGAGTTCTTCTAAAGGTGAATTCCATTCTTGGGTATAATTGACTTTGCGTGCAGCCTCAGCAAAGCGGCGCTCAATATTACCAGTCCCCAAATTACCGACAACAATACGCTTGACGATTAATCTTAGTAATTGTTGAAGACCTTCATCTGTATCTTTTGCTCTGTGCATAGCCATCATTAGTGGCCTAACAGTTATAATGTTAAGTCTATTTAGCGCACCAAAAACTCCTAATGCACTACTGCTAGCTGGACCCGGCAGGCTGGTATCAATCATCTGCATATATAATGGCAACCAGTCTTCTAATTGGGAAAGCAGCTCGGTACTCGTGGGAGCCTGACGAGATGGATGTGTAGTTCTGGCTGCAAGAAACGCAAACAAATCTTTTGGAAGAATGTGTCCACCATTAATAGTTACAACATGTCGAATGAATTGGACAAAAGTGTTCGTTGCATCAGAAGCGAAATAATCTGATACAAGTTTCCAGCGATTATATATTTCTACGCGTTGTGCCGGAATTGCTTGGCTAATCATATAGTTTTTAAGCAAATCTGCAGTTGTTAAGTCTCTTCCTCTTGTGTTTATCACTTCAAACACTTGATATGCAGATGCTGGATCCGGATGAATAAATACAGCGAAATAAAGCTTATGAGTTATAAACTCTGTCCATTTGCCGAGTCGTTTGAAAGGGTCGGGACTTAAATCCTTTCTCAATTCACGGCGTAAAAATGAAAAGGATCTAATAAGTTCTGCACCTACTGACTCATCGTCAGTTATTTTGGGTGGTTCCCCGTGTACAATTATATGCTGTAAGGTTTTGTCATCCACACTATCTGAAAGCTTGACTCTTGGATCACTGCCGTCTGTTTCATAATTAATGGAATATAGAAAATCTGCAGAGAGCCTGTCAGCTAAAGCATCTCGTTTTCGTGTTTTTGCCTCATGGTATAGCGCTGCAGCTAGGAGTGTTAATGTTACGATCCGCTGCTGACCATCGACGATCTTCTTTTTACGCTCTTCATCAGTTAAGATTATTAGGCCTAAAAAGTATGTGTCATCATTAAGGCTTCTTTGTAGATCTTCAAAAAATTCACGCACTTCGTCTTGTTGCCATGAGTATTCACGCTGATACGGTGGTACCTCAAACTCTGATCCTGAAATGATAGAGCCGGCTGTGCTGGCTGCAGCGTTTAATGGAGTATCCACGACAAACCTCATGATTTTTATATAATTCCTTATAATTAAATGAACGGAACTGCCAAGTATTTTTTCTAAAAAACGAATAATATTAATAATTTTTGTATTTTAAATTCTAAATAATTTAAAAATCTGTTTTTATCATTATTTGTATCGATATTTGTTTTTTAAATTTTGCAAAATTCCTGCCGGTTGCTAATAAGTTAAAGAATCTATTTCTGACTGCAGCAGACACTATTAATTAATTTTTGATGTCGTTGTAGTTAATCTTTAAGTTGGTTTTTGGTGCCTGTGATTTTCTCGTTGGATTTAATTTCCAGTATCATTGTCTCTTCTTTATCAGAGCTTAAAACAGGCGAATGATAACATGAAGAGCACATAGTTTATATGTTTTGTGATCACTAAAAGTTTGGCATGGCAAGGCTCCATGTAAGTCCTTGATTTTTTATACAACTAAAAATTGCCACCCTGGACCATAAGTGACTGATTTATGTATTTAAATTTGTATCGGTCAAGGCCTCTATCCATATTTTAAGTGTTTGATTTGATAATGAGTATGCCTATTGCTGATATGATGTATGAAATAATTGCTTAAGTACTAAGTTGTACTATCGCCATGTTGAGGTACTCATGATTGGTTTGTGTGTATTTCTCCAGATGACATTCTATCGAGTGTCTGGATGGCCATAAATAGCAATGTAAATTTTTTACTGAAAGATTTAGTCATATCGTAGTTGCACTTTAGGGCGGGCACTAATCAATTCTTTTACCCCTTCCTTTTTATGTTCCTGACAAAATCATAGTTGACCATATCTAGCTCCAAAGCCGTACATTCCCCATGCTTTGCAGCTAAAATGTAAGCAATAATGCTCAAATATACCTTTTGATGTGCGATGCTTGCGTTCATCACTCATAATCAATACGCCTTACAGCGTAAGCGGCGGCTAAAGGCATATGTCTTCAGGTGCTCGCCACAAAGCGCACCAAGAAATAAGGCGGGGAGATCGCGATTTCTGCCACAACCGCTGCAGGTTAGCTTGATCAAATCATTAGCACCGTATTGGTCAATGCGTGTCACGCTAACCCTCCGACAAAGCCTGACATTTCTTTTTGTCGATCCATAGCCATGCGTATGCGGCCTCTGCAGCCTTGCCCTTTACCTCATCGCGACTAGAAATTTCTGCATTATGCCTCACGACATAAAACATCCAAAGTTGGAAGGGCGTTGTTGGAAAGGCTTCAAACAGAGCCGTTACCAGTTTTGCTTGCTTTCCTAGGCTACTGTTGGTCGTACAACAGGTTCACTATCAGAGCGTTCATATTCAACGGTCTGACCGAACAATAACAAATTAGATCTCACATCTATTTTTTTCTAACCTCCTTTCAATATGTGATGCGTGTCGCACGAATCCGTCAAAGTCGAGGTAGAGACGTTCTATGGTTTCTGGCTTACGCATGGCACAACAAATCCGTGGCGCAAACGAGTGCGCAAAAGCATGGCTTATGTTTTAAAATTCTCTAATTTGTTCTACAAATGTTCTATTTATGAGGGGGCGTCAATACACATTTTTTTAAGGGTGTGGATTGGTGTTGGTAACCTCTTTTTAGGTGTGGCACCGCACCTTGTAAGTCATTGATATTTTATGAGTGAAAAAACTGCCACACCATGGCTGAAATATTTGATTTAAATAAAATAGTCCGCCTCGGGCGAGGCCTCCATCCATTTTCTAAGTAATTGTATTATTTGCTTTTTAGCATTTTTCCCCGCACTTTTATCTGAGGTGCGGGATAACTCGTTCTCAATCTGATCTGCAACGCGGCGCGATGACTTAATGCCCAGCCGTATTCGATCTGCACCTTTCGTGTACAATTCAGCTTGTTTAACATTTGACCAGCCATACTGTGCCATAAGCTCATGAGTGGCTGCACCTGCTTCAGCTGCAAGGGTTGCTGATAGCTTTCTTATGCCATGAGCGCTCTTCTTAATATCTGCATCGTTACAGCGATCACGAAACCAATTTCCAAAGCTTGCAGTGCCAAAGGGAGTGCCTGCCTCGCTTATTAAGAA
>UCAG01000020.1:2500-5811 GCA_900470285.1 Hyphomicrobiales bacterium | reverse complement strand
TTTGGTTGCGGGGGCAGGATTTGAACCTGCGGCCTTCAGGTTATGAGCCTGACGAGCTACCGGGCTGCTCCACCCCGCGCCAGGGTAATTTATGAGCCGGTATTGGAAGTATTTGTTTTATTGAATGTGAGATATTTTGATTTCTGTGCGCTTTGCAGACCTGGCAGCGACCTACTCTCCCGTGTCTTAAGACAAAGTACCATCGGCGCTGGAGCGTTTCACGGCCGAGTTCGGAATGGGATCGGGTGCAGCCGCTCCGCCATAACCACCAGGTCAGCAAAGGGCACAGAAACAAATAAGAAGCTGGAATTTTTCGTGCATTCCGTCTTTCAGCACACATTGTGTGCTGATCAGATGGATATTGATAATGAGAACAATCAAGTCGATCGAGCTATTAGTACCGGTCAGCTGCATGCGTTACCGCACTTCCACATCCGGCCTATCAACGTGGTGGTCTTCCACGGCTCTGATAGGGAATACTCGTTTTAAGGTTAGTTTCCCGCTTAGATGCCTTCAGCGGTTATCTAGTCCGTATATAGCTACTCTGCTATGCCGTTGGCACGACAACAGATCCACCAGAGATACGTCCATCCCGGTCCTCTCGTACTAGGGACAGATCCTTTCAATATTCCTACACCCACGGCAGATAGGGACCGAACTGTCTCACGACGTTCTGAACCCAACTCACGTACCGCTTTAAATGGCGAACAGCCATACCCTTGGGACCTGCTCCAGCCCCAGGATGCGATGAGTCGACATCGAGGTGCCAAACAACCCCGTCGATATGGACTCTTGGGGGTCATCAGCCTGTTATCCCCGGCGTACCTTTTATCCGTTGAGCGATGGCCCTTCCACTCGGGACCACCGGATCACTATGACCGACTTTCGTCTCTGCTCGACTTGTCTGTCTTGCAGTCAGGCGGGCTTATGCCATTGCACTCGACGAACGATTTCCGACCGTTCTGAGCCCACCATCGCGCGCCTCCGTTACTCTTTAGGAGGCGACCGCCCCAGTCAAACTACCCACCATACACGGTCCTGGACCCGGATATACGGGTCGCAGTTAGACATCTATGACGATAAGGGTGGTATTTCAAGGATGACTCCACGAAGGCTGGCGCCTCCGCTTCAAAGTCTACCACCTATCCTACACATGTCGCCACAAATGCCAGTGTAAAGCTATAGTAAAGGTGCACGGGGTCTTTCCGTCTAACCGCAGGAACCCCGCATCTTCACGGGGAATTCAATTTCACTGAGTCTGCGTTGGAGACAGCGGGGAAGTCGTTACGCCATTCGTGCAGGTCGGAACTTACCCGACAAGGAATTTCGCTACCTTAGGACCGTTATAGTTACGGCCGCCGTTTACTGGGGCTTCAATTCAAGGCTTGCACCTCTCCTCTTAACCTTCCAGCACCGGGCAGGCGTCAGACCCTATACGTCGTCTTGCGACTTCGCAGAGCCCTGTGTTTTTGGTAAACAGTCGCTACCCCCTGGTCTGTGCCACCCTCATCTGCTTGCGCAAACAAGGGTCACGCTTCTTCCGAAGTTACGCGTGCAATTTGCCGAGTTCCTTCAACGCAGTTCTCTCAAGCGCCTTGGTATACTCTACCAGTCCACCAGTGTCGGTTTAGGGTACGGTCTATATGTGGGAGCTATTTCCTGGAACCGCTTCGCTGCAAGATCAATCCAATAAGACCTTACAACACACGCGATCCGTCACTACCCACAGGCCCACGAATATTAACGTGGTTCCCATCGACTACGCCTTTCGGCCTCGCCTTAGGGGCCGGCTAACCCTGCTCAGATTAACTTTAAGCAGGAACCCTTGGACTTTCGGCGAGAGTGTCTCTCACACTCTTTATCGTTACTCATGTCAGCATTCTCACTTCTGATACCTCCAGGACCTCTCACGAGTATCCCTTCACAGGCTTACAGAACGCTCCGCTACCACGCACATACGTGCATCCACAGCTTCGGTGTATGGCTTTAGCCCCGGTACATTTTCGGCGCAAAGACCCTTATCTAGACCAGTGAGCTGTTACGCTTTCTTTAAATGATGGCTGCTTCTAAGCCAACATCCTGGTTGTTTTGGGATCCTCACATCCTTTCCCACTTAGCCATAACTTAGGGACCTTAGATGGTGGTCAGGGTTGTTGCCCTCTTCACGACGGACGTTAGCACCCGCCGTGTGTCTGCCCAGTAGTACTCTCAGGTATTCGGAGTTTGATTGAGATCAGTAAGACGGTGAGTCCCCATTACCCATTCAGTGCTCTACCCCCTGAGGTATTCGCTGGACGCTCTACCTAAATAGATTTCGCGGAGAACCAGCTATCTCCGAGTTTGATTGGCCTTTCACCCCTAGCCACAAGTCATCCCAATCTATTGCAACAGATATGGGTTCGGTCCTCCAGTTGGTGTTACCCAACCTTCAACCTGCTCATGGCTAGATCACTCGGTTTCGGGTCTAATCCGACGAACTGAACGCCCTGTTCAGACTCGCTTTCGCTACGCCTACACCTACCGGCTTAAGCTTGCTCGTCAGACTAAGTCGCTGACCCATTATACAAAAGGTACGCTGTCACCCAGAACTAATCTTGGGCTCCAACTGTTTGTAGGCAACCGGTTTCAGGTTCTCTTTCACTCCCCTTGTCGGGGTGCTTTTCACCTTTCCCTCACGGTACTTGTTCGCTATCGGTCATGCACGAGTACTTAGGCTTGGAGAGTGGTCTCCCCATGTTCAGACAGGATTTCACGTGTCCCGCCCTACTCAAGGACTACAAAGAGCATTACGCATACGGGGCTATCACCCACTATGGCAAACCTTTCCAGGTTCTTCTGCTTGTCTCTTTATAGCCACTGGCCTGGTCCGCGTTCGCTCGCCACTACTTGCGGAGTCTCGGTTGATGTCCTTTCCTGCAGGTACTTAGATGTTTCAGTTCCCTGCGTTCGCCTCTTACACCCTATTTTATTCAGATGCAGATACCTTATTAACAATACCTAGAAATCTAAACAGATCCGAAGATCTGCTTAAACTTTCTAGGTATTTAAGGTGGGTTGCCCCATTCGGAAATCGTCGGATCAAAGGGTATTCGCACCTCCCCGACGCTTATCGCAGCGTATCACGTCCTTCATCGCCTGTGCATGCCAAGGCATCCACCAATTGCCCTTAATTCACTTGATTATTCTCATTGCCAATATCCATCAAGATTTTTACGCTCACATCAGTGTCTAACGATAAACACTGGCAAACACAGCACACCGAAGATAGTGCGCCCGGATATTAGCAGAAAAGACCAGCTTCTTGAGACATG
>UCAG01000017.1 GCA_900470285.1 Hyphomicrobiales bacterium | reverse complement strand
TTATTCGATGATCGAAGCGACGATACCTGCACCAACGGTGCGGCCACCTTCACGGATCGCGAAACGGAGTTTTTCTTCCATAGCGATTGGCACGATCAGCGCAACATCAACAGTTACGTTGTCGCCCGGCATAACCATTTCCACGCCTTCTGGCAAGGTCACAATACCGGTTACGTCAGTTGTACGGAAGTAGAACTGCGGACGGTAGTTTGTGAAGAATGGTGTATGACGGCCACCTTCGTCTTTGGTCAGAATATAAGCTTCTGCCTTGAACTTGGTGTGTGGCTTAACCGAACCTGGCTTGCAGAGAACCTGACCACGTTCAACGTCATCACGACCTACACCGCGAACCAGTGCGCCGATGTTGTCGCCAGCCTGGCCCTGATCGAGCAGCTTGCGGAACATTTCAACGCCGGTAACAGTTGTCTTGCCGGTAGCTTTGATACCAACGATTTCAACTTCTTCACCAACTTTAACGATACCGCGCTCTACACGACCGGTAACAACTGTACCACGGCCGGAGATCGAGAATACGTCTTCGATTGGCATCAGGAACGGCTGGTCAACAGGACGCTCCGGAGTTGGGATGTAAGCATCAACAGCGGCCATCAGTTCACGAACTGCATCTTCACCGATTGTCTTGTTGCTGTCTTCCAGAGCTGCCAGAGCCGAACCCTTAACAACTGGAATATCATCGCCTGGGAAGTCGTATTTCGACAGAAGTTCGCGAACTTCCATTTCTACGAGTTCGAGCAGCTCAGCATCATCAACCTGATCAACTTTGTTCAGGAACACAACGATTGCAGGCACACCAACCTGACGAGCGAGCAGGATGTGCTCACGGGTCTGTGGCATCGGGCCGTCAGCAGCGTTAACAACCAGGATCGCGCCGTCCATCTGCGCAGCACCGGTGATCATGTTCTTAACATAGTCAGCGTGACCTGGGCAGTCTACGTGTGCGTAGTGGCGGTTTTCTGTTTCATATTCAACGTGCGAGGTCGAAATGGTGATACCGCGGGCTTTTTCTTCCGGTGCGTTATCGATCTGGTCGTAAGCGCGGAAGTCACCAAAGAATTTGGTGATTGCAGCTGTCAACGAGGTCTTACCATGGTCAACGTGACCGATTGTGCCGATATTGACGTGCGGTTTGGTACGTTCAAATTTGCTCTTTGCCATC
>UCAG01000016.1 GCA_900470285.1 Hyphomicrobiales bacterium | reverse complement strand
TTTTTGAGCGGGATTTTTTTGTTTTTACAGCCTTTCCAATGACTTGACCCTCCGTCCAATTGAGAATTGTGCCCAGTTCGCCGTGCAGCGTTGCGTAAATTTCCCCACGTTCCGGCCTCGGTATGAGCGAAATCTTCTCGATCAGGCCACGCAATGTCTCCGCCGCTTCCTGTCGCTCTTCCTTGCGATTGTGCGCCTTGGTCAAGGCAGAAACCTTCTTCGCGTAGATCACCGTGGCGCTTGGCAGAATGTCCGGTGTGTCCTCTGGCGCGTCGGCCAGCAGGGTGTTCAGTTCGGTCTTACGCGCCTCCAACGTGTCCATCTCAGCCTTCATGCTTTCGTGGAACATGCCGGCCTTGATCGCCTCGATGATGTCGCGGATCTGCTTTCCAGGCATCGCCGCTGGAGCGGCGTTCGCGGTTCAGCCGATTGGTTTCCTCGGCATAGGCGCGCATCGCCTCCTCGACGATCTCGGGGACCATCATCCTGTCTTGCAAGGCCGGACAGCACTCGAGCTTCCAACTCCTCACGGGGGGATGGTGCGGCTATTGGAACACGCGCCCTTGCTGATGTGATTCGAGCAGGCAAACAGATCAGCGCCGCGCAGCGCATAGGGGCCTCCACAGCAACCACAGAACACCAGGCCGGACAGAAGGGACTTCGGCCGACGTGTCCCGTTCAGGCGGTTCTTTTTGTGGTGCTTGTGCACGGCTTCGGTGACGTTGGCAAACTTCTCGGCGATCTCGTCTTGTCGAGCGCGGACGGATTGCCACAGTTCATCATCGACGATGCGTAGTTCGGGAACATCCTTGATGATCCATTGCGATTTCGGGTTCAGCCGCGAGACGCGTTTGCCGGTTGACGGATCTTTGATATAGCGGAGCCGGTTCCAGATCAGGCGGCCGATATAAAGTTCGTTGTTCACTAGGCCCGTGCCGCGCTTCACATGGCCCCGGATGGTGGTATCGCTCCAGAGCTTGCCAGCCGGACCGGGCACACCTTCCTCGTTCAAAGTGCGGGCGATTGTGCGCGGGCCGGCGCCGGCGGCAAACTCGCGGAAAATGCGCCGCACGACTTTGGCCTCAGCTTCGTTGATCTCCCGATCGCCGCGAATGGGATCTCCGCGCGCGTCGAGTTGCTTGATTACATTGTAGCCGAAGCAGAGCCCATCCCCTGACTTGCCTTCTTCGACACGGCCACGGATACCACGATGCGTCTTGGCGGCAAGGTCTTTGAGGAACAGCGCGTTCATTGTGCCTTTGAGCCCGACATACAACTCGCTGATCTCGCCCTCGGACAGCGTGACAATGGGAACGCCTGCGAATTTGAGATGCTTGTAAAAGGTGGCAACGTCAGCCTGGTCGCGACTGATGCGATCCAGTGCCTCCGCCAATACGATGCCGAACTGGCCTGCCTGTGCATCCTGAATGAGCGTCTGAATGCCGGGACGCAGGATCATGCTCGCGCCGGAGATGCCCGCATCCTTGTAGGTGCCCACTATCTTCCACTTCTCCCGCTTCGCCTGTTCACAGCAGATGCGCAACTGGTCCTCGATCGACGCTTCGCGCTGATTGTCGGAAGAATATCGGGCATAAAGCGCAACACGGGTCATATTGGCAGTCCTTTCAAGCTCCGTGTTCAGGGTGGTATCTTAATTGCGTTCAGGTTCGTAGGCGGCTTCGCCGGCCTTGCCTCTGCGCTGCGCTGCTGATAGCAGCTCGTCATATTGGGCGGCCGACATGAGCACAAACTCGCGCCGGCCATGACGCGTGATCTCTACCGGCTCACGGTGAGATTCGTTCAGGTAGTGTCCGAACTTGCGCTGGAATTCGAGGGAGGTTGTGGTTGGTATCGCAGACTCCGGGAGAGTAGGTCTGCTGATACAATACGTGTTATACGTATAAATACAGGGGGATTGACAGGTCAGTTGCGCAGGTGGCGTTGTGCTTTGCGCTCCACTGTCATTTTAGGCTCGAACTGCTCGCGGGCGATCTGGCATCCTATCAGCCTTGCGAGGGAGATGATAGCGGCTTCTGCTCGCGAGGAATCATTCCTGTCTGTTTCCAGACTGGGCGAGAGTGTGACCTCAATGCTGAGCCTGTTGCGCTTGACTGTCATCGTCTCCAAAATCCGTCCCCGGAAAGGGGCTGGAACAATGGAAACCCGGAATGGCTTCGCGGGGAAGGTCTCGCGGGCAACCGTGCGGTGAAAAGGATGCCGTGGCGAGGAAAAAGGACGGGTCAGACACGGACAGTCTCGCCGTGTTCGAATCCCGCATGGTTCACCAGTTCACAGAGATACAAATAACGGGCAACGCGGGATAGAGATGGGTACAACTTTTACTCTATAGCCCTCCCCGTTTGCACGTTGAATATTGCTTATAACCGCATGGAATCGTAGTGATTTGACCTTATAGAGCTGCTGTCGTTTTCTGGTCACTCTCTGATCGGCTGCTTCGGTCTGCCTCAAACGGCTTCCGAAGGAGATCAGCTAGGCGATCAGACCCCGCAACAATTTGGAGCTTATCGGAATGTGTACCGAGCTCGCGTGAACTCGATGCGCAGATACCTGTCGGGCGATTGGACTACGACTCTACCATTTTCGCTAGCAAGCCGGTCGGTTTTCGCATGCCGTAGAGGGTTTTCTGGTTCTCCTTGCTCGCCTTTTCAACCGCCTTCCTAAGTCGTTCGGGAACGTTCGCGCCGATCGCTCGTAAAGCTTGGGATTGGACCGGATGAGCTGACGGCGGTCCGCGGCGGCGATACCAAGCTCGAGGAGCCGCCATTGCTCACGTTGCTCATCGATCTCGGCCGCCAACTCAAACCAGTGGGCGGCGTGCTTCGCTTCGCTGTATCGCCCGTGCCGCCCGGGCGGCATTGCCAAGGAAGCCTGACCGCCAGTCTCGGCCCAGTAGATCGTCCGAACCCGTGTTCTCGGACCGGAAGGAGGCGATGGTGAGTGCGAGTGTTTGATCCGATGGCTGAGCGGAGGAGGACCGGGAAGTTAGGAAGCCATCGAGCCAATCCGAGGTCCCGGCAGCCTCGGCAGCCACGACGAGGCGCTCGATTCGAGCATCGTCCCGCGCTTCCACGAACACTCGCTCGCGTAGAGCGTAGATTTCCGATGCGGCGGGAGGGGAAAAGAGCGCCAAGTCGCGTATGTCATGCTTGGCATCCCCGATCTGGACAGCGACATGGGGATCGACCCTCCAGAGATGGGCAAACGTCTTGGCGGCAAGGTCGCTATCTATCGCGGCGTAGTTCTGCGCGAGCATGAAGCCGAGGTTTTGAATGTTGCGCAATTTAGGCTTATCGACGACGTCTAGAATATCGCGGAGCCAACCAGCATAACGTTCAGGCTGATTGCGCGCGACCTCCTGCAAGCCGATCCTGTACGACCGCCTCGCTAGCATCAGCGCCACCTCGCTGGCAAGGCTGCGGAGGAAGTGTTCGAGCTGCTGGCCGAGCAGCTGTTGCCGACGGTTGAAACTCTCTCCGGTCATGCCGGCCATATTGGCACTGAGTGCGGCGATAGGATCTTTGACTTTCTGGCCCTTGTCCACGAGGTTGATCCGCATGTCAGCATGATCGTCGCCGATCTCGAGCACCACGACAGCGTCGCTCGGCTCGTTCGCCGCGATGGGTCGGATGAATCTGCTGACTGTCGCCTCGATCACGTCTGCGAATCTCTTCCGAGCCGCCGGCATTTGCGCCGCGACCCAGTCGATGTGCTCCGCAGGAATTCGGTCGACGAGTTCGGGTCTTCCCAAACGTCCGATGGCACTGGCGAGAGCGCTCCGGATGACGGCCGCGCGCCAGCTTTCGTCGTTATCGTCAGGTATTTCGAAACCTAGCACGACTTCATCTAGACCGACATCACCGCTTACCATAGCGAAATTGGCCGCTGCTGCGCGGACCTCAAGGTCCGTCGAGCGAAGGCACGAAATAAGAAGTTGCCTCTGGCCGTCGCTGACCGCGCTCGCGTTGGCGGATAGGAAAAGCAGAGTGCGTTCCAGTATGCTAGGGTGTGCGCTCATCACTTCACTGAGCCGCTGTTCCGTTGCCTCCAACGAAAGTGGCTTGGCTAGGGTGGAGTACCGCATGAAGAAAGGAGCTTCAATCGGGAGGGATTGTAACAGGTCGTGCTGCGCTTCAGCGCTGAGGCGCGGCATGGCACCTTCAACCATCATGCCGGTAACGAAGTTCTCGTCGCCCTGCGGGACTAACTGGGGATTGGCTGTAACCTCCCCGATCCTGCGCCCGATCACGTCAACGGTGTCGATGATTGGACTGAGCCACGGCAAACGCCATCCAAGCTGTCTCAGAGGCATTGCGGTGCGCGAGTGTACTGTCGCAGCAACGCGATCGAGGAAAGTCATGATGCTCTCGGGCGCGAAACGAACCAGAAGCTCTTGGCTGCGCTCGAGATCATTGTCCTCGGATGTCGTGCTCATGTGAGTCCAAACGGCCGCAGGATCGATAGTCGTGACCCTCTCAATGATGGCGGCTAAGCCTACGGGAGCCTCGACTTCTGGATCAAGTGGGTTCACCGGCTGATCATACATGTGCGGTGATGGCGGAGGACTTAGGGTTTCCGCGACCTATTGTGCCTCCAGCGACCCCAGCAACCTCAGTACGTGTGCTGCAGCCTCGCGAGCGGTATCGGAGGCAGTATCGCTGGTGAACTGTGTGGTCTCGGCCATTACGGCAATGCTGAGTTCCTCGAAGTCCTTTCGGTTAAGTCGCAACACCCAGGCGATATCGTCGAAGGGAGACTGGTGGGACCCCGCTTTTGTATGGGCGAATGCGAAGGCGACGATCCCACGAGCGAAAGGGGCTTGGTGTACGTCGTGCAGGAACATCGCACCCGCACCCGCACCGGCCAGACCGGCGCAGGACCGATCGCGGTAGGCGATACCGCGCGCTGGATCATTGGCGATACCGAAAGCGGATCGGGTATAAGCCACCGCGTCCATATCCTTGTAAGCCTTCCCGATCCGAGATCTCGACCAATCTCGTGGTGACGACCGACCGGCGCACCTACATGATCGAACTGCGCGCCCGCGCGCCACTCTACATGCCGTCGGTGTCTTGGTCTTATCCTGCGCTGCCTGCTGGCCAGCGCCAGACCGTTCCCGCAACGCCCATCATCCCTGTCGAGACGGCCCGCAATTATCGTTACGGACTGGCCGGAGACACGCCACCATGGCGGCCGATTTCCGTCTTCGACGATGGCCGCCGTGTCTATGTCGTTTTCCCGCGCGGCATCGTGCAAGGAGAGATGCCGCCGATCTTCGTCATCGGTTCTGAGGGCGAGACCCAGATCGTCAATTCCCGTGTTCACCAGAACATCTTGATCGTCGATCGGCTGTTTGGAGCGGCTGAGCTGCGTCTTGGTAGCGGCGATCGCCAGCAGACCGTCAGGATCGTTCGCATCGAGCAAAGGCAAGCTGCCCAGCCCGCTAAAACCGGGGAGCAATCGTCATGAGTGAAGAGGCTACCACCAACCCAACGCCGATGCGTCTGCGCGTCACCCGCTTGTCACGCAAGATGCTGGCCGGTGTTGGAGCTGTCGCGTTCCTCGGCATTGGCGGCGCATTGATCTATGCGCTCCAGACCCGCGACATGAGTGGAAATGGCGAGGAACTTTATTCAACCGAAAACCGCCCCACAGCGGACGGGCTGGCTGGCCTGCCGCGCGATTATACCGGCCCCGTCCTAGGACCAGCTTTGCCGGGCGACCTCGGTGGTCCGATCCTCGACGCTCAGAACAGGGGGCAACCCGTCACGCCGCCCGCTATGGCAACACCAACTCGTGATCCTGCCGAGGAGCGACGTCTCGCCGAGGAAGAAGCTGCACGTCTTAGCACCGTGTTCTTCCAGTCGGGGCAGAGGACGGTGACCGCACCTGGCCCCAATATACCGGGTCTTGACCTTGGCGGCCAGCCTGCAACGCAGGACCGGCACACGGCATTTCTGAACAGGCCGGTGGACCGTCAGACCGTTGCCATGAATCGGATCATGGCACCCGCGTCTCCCTATATCCTTCAGGCAGGGGCCGTGATCCCCGCGGCGATGATTACCGGCATCCGTTCCGATCTGCCTGGCCAGATCACCGCGCAGGTCACTGAGAATGTCTATGACAGCCCGACCGGCAGCCTGCTCCTGATCCCGCAGGGAACGCGCATCATCTGTCAGTATGACGCCGCTGTGCAGTTTGGGCAGCGCCGCGTGCTACTGGTCTGGAACCGCTTGATCCTGCCCAATGGCCGCTCCATCGTCCTGGAGCGCCAGCCCGGTGCAGACGTTTCCGGCTATGCCGGTCTGGAGGATGGCGTCGATTACCACTGGTGGGATCTGATGAAGGCTGCCGGTCTGTCCACGCTGCTCGGCATCGGCACAGAACTGGCGAGCAACGACGAGGACCGCCTGATCCGCGCCATTAGCGACGGAGCACAGGACACTACCAATCAGGCCGGGCAGCAGATCGTCCAGCGCCAGTTGCAGGTCGCACCCACGCTGACCATTCGACTCGGCTATCCGGTCAGGGTCAGCGTCACACGAGATCTCGTACTCGAACCGTATAGGAGCTAAGTATGTCGAAGCTGATGGTACCATACGGCATGCGATCGAAGCTAGATGGTAATCCACTCCGTTTTAACGGGGTTTGACTGTAGAAACGTAATCAGGTCATAAACAGCATAGTTCAATTGAAACTCGCCGGGCTAACGCCGTGTGAAAAATTGTATCGTCATTTTTCGATTTTTGGCGCACTCCAACGTGAAACGATTATGTCGCCAATCTTGTCTGCCCGCGTTTCGATGCTCTTTTCGTTCCAGTCATCGATCTTCGCGAGCATACGATTAAGCACTAGCAGGGAACCGGACAGCTTTTCGCGCTTCTTCGCCCAACCGGCATTGCCCAAGCTGGGGTTTAGTGCGCTGGTGATAAGGGTAAGGTTGCCCAACGTATCGACTGATTGTGCGCGGGCTTCGACTGAAGCCTTCATGGCATCATCCATCGGCACGCCTGCAATCATCGCTTCGAAACTTGATTCGTGCGAAGCCGTCCTTCCATCTCCAAGAGGCCAGTTCTCGGCCCACTTACGCGGCATCACATGTTCGATGGTTAGGTTTGAGGTTGCTATGGTCACTTCATCGAATTTGTCGCGAAGATCGTACTCCACGTTCTGAAGGATAAAACGAAGTCGGGAGGGTGGAATAGCCGCATAGGCTTTGCGGCGTAGCACTGCTTCCTTCACTTGGGCGTCGGTTGGCATTTTCGATATGTCGCCCGTCATCGACGCCATGTGCTTGCTAAATGCGTCGAACGCTTCCGGCGCAGACTTGGCGGCGCGGATGAAGCTTGTTGTGACCTTGTTGTAGTTCTTCGTCGTGAGGCCGCACAGTTCGCGGCGCACGAGGTAACTTTCCATAAGCCCAAGGATTCGACCTTGTTCGCCTTCGTCGGACACATTGCTGAGTACCCAAAGCACGAAGGGATGGAACGTAGACAAATCCCATATCTTCAACACATTGGCTATTCGACCGACTGTCGTATCTTCCTTGGCATTTTCAAGCAGCCGGTAGTTTTTGGCATGACCGATGAGTACGTCCAGTTCTTCGGCCACGGTCGGAAAGGCGCGATCGCGCGCATAGTGCTGGTATTCGGTCGCGATCTTGCCGATGTTGGCGTCCCTTGCGGTCTCCGCAACGACTGTATGTGCGATAAGGTGGTCGGCACGGGCGCGTTTCAATCTGCCTTGCCGGACTTCTTCTGTCCAAAATGGTTCTTCGAAGAGTTTCCACCGGCCATCGAATAGCTTTTCATCGTCTTCGCCAAGCTTCCGTGCGCGATGGAAGATGCTGTTACGGATAAGGTCAAAGGGTGCGAGCGGCTTCCCAAGTCCGTTGAGCGACGCGAAGATTTCTTGCGCATCGTCGTTTTCATCCAACTGGATGACGACAATCTGAAATCCCGCAAGAAAGCCCTCAAGTAGCGCACCAAGCACGGCTTCAGGCTCTTCGCCCATCTCTACGCGGTCGTCTACGAAAGCGGATATTTCGATGTAAAGGTGATGGTAGGCGAGAAGAAGCTTTGGGGTTCCACCTTTCTTGATCCGCCCGGTTCCATGAAAATATCGCGGTGTAAACGACGCTACGACTTCGTCGTATTTTTCAGTCGCGATCTTCTGAAACAAGTCACGGTCGTACGACGAAGGCCAAAGCTTGAACCGCTCCTTTTCGGCGTCCTTCATGCCTTTGTTTTCGTCATTGAAGAGGTAAGTGCTGGTGACTTCGACAAGATGCTTTATGTCGAGCTTGCGGGCTACTTCGCGGATAGCAACAAGGACGATTTGAAACGTGGTGATACGCTGTTGCCCATCGACAAGGAAGCGAAGAGGAACAACGCCAAAAGCTTGTTTTGCCGGTTCGGCATAGATGATTGCTCCAAAATAGTGAGGTAGCGGCCTGCGGTCTTTTTCCAGGCGTTCTACGGCCTTGTCCCGAAGGTCGTCCCATAACTTCGGGATTTGCTTGTCCGTGTCCGTTTCCCACTCGTAATGACGCTGGTAGACAGGCACGACCCATTGTTGCCGTTGCCCAAGAACGAAGTTCAGATCGTGCGCCTTTGCGTCCATTTCCTATACCCTCAAGCCAGTCCGTAAAATTTGGAAACTTGTTCTTTTACCGCTTCGCGTAGCGCATTGGTGTCATTCAGACGCAATTGCTTGATACCGGCGATGTTGAAGCCAATGTCCTTCTTTACGCCGCCGATTGAATCATTGTGGATGAGAAGGAAGTTCTCGTGCTCAAGTCCTTTGCCTTGGTTCAAGCCCATGAGATAGCCGATTTCATGATAGACGTTTTTATTTCCGTGGGTCAGGTCCGCGATGAGAAGCCCCGAGTCTTCTATGAGACGCAGCACTTCGGCATTTATTTCATACGAAAACCCCGTGTCAAACTGGTCAATGCGTATCGGGCGTATGGCTATGTCTAGATCATGGGCTTTGTTTAGGTCATCGACTGCACTTTTGATTGCTTCGAAGTTGGGCTTGGTGTCGTCAGTGAACTGCATCGAAACGAAGACTTGCCGTTTGCGCGATTGGGCAATCTTGCCGAAAATCTTGATCAAGTCGGTGGCGTGAATGGACTGCAGCTCGTATTGATGCGTTTTCAGAACCCAATTGGTGAATTGCTCATAGGTGCCGCATGTGCGGTCGCTGCTGAGTTGGAAGAACAGGAATGCGGTGAATAGTCCCTGCGCCGTGGATGCTTTCAGGCGCTTGTCGCTATAGGTATCGTTGATGCGCTTGATTGCTTCGAATATGGCGTCCGTTGTCGGGGGCGTTGCTTTACCTAGCTGTTTGGCCATGTCCTGCAAGGACTGTACCAGCACTGAACGGGCGCATTCATCCTGCCCTTCGTTCTTGCCAAAAACGCCTTTCAGGTTGGATAGGTAGTTGAAGTCCAATCTGTCCTTCAATTGGCGGCATTGAAGGTACTCTGATCCAAAGCGGTCGCTCAGATCGCTATCGGAGAAGTCCTCTGGTGCGTCGATGATGCCTTTGAATACCTCTTCGGATGTTAGTGGCCACGCCTTTGAGTTAATGTTGTGGAACAGTGCCTTTTCATTTCTCTGAGCATCCTTGGCACTACCAAACAATACTAGACAAAAAGGCGCAACGTAGCGATCGAACTCAATGTCCTCTAGCGCTTCGAAGGCGCTCAGGCGATGGTTGCCGTCAATACGCTTGAAAAGCTTGGCGTCGTCGGGAACCGTGATTTCGTAGCGGGTCAGGTCAGAAGGCGAGCGTGGCTTGCGTGGCTTGACGTCCAGCCCGTTGGTGTTTGACTTAAAGGGGGTGCCGTCGCGGATCAGTTGGAACGGATCGCCAGACGGGGCACCCACCTTGTCGTAGTCCACGTCCAGTTGCACAGACAGGATGATTTCCGGGAAGAAGAGGTATTCGCCGTCGTCGAAGAACTTCCTGATTTCCTCCACATGGTCCGTTTTCAAGTCGCGTTGGTAGGCGGGGTCCGCGAAAGAGCACTTGGCAATGTCGATCAGCCGGGCATAGCCGCGTACGGTCAAGAAGCCACCGATGGAAGGAGCAAAGGCACCACTGAAGACCGTACTCATGCTGCATCCCCCAACAAAACTGCTTCAATTTCTGATTTAGCCCGATCAAGTTCAGCGCGTGCTTCAGCCTCTAGCGCAACAGACTTGGCAACGCGGTCGCGAACTTCTGCAGACAGCGCACGTTGCAAGTCGATTGGTGGAAGCGGAATTTCCAGAGTCTTCAAGAAGTCGGCGTCTACGCGTTGATGTCCCGAAGCGCCGGTGAAGAACCGGACGGCGGCCCTGCGAACACGCTGCATCCTGAGAAGCGCATGTAGATAGCCAATATCAAGTCGGTCATCTGGGCACCGCAACACATGGTATTCGGTGGAACCAAAACCAAATCCCTTGTGCAGACCACTTACGACGACGGACTTTCCATTTTCCATGCATGGCGTGATCTTCGCCCAAAGCAAGTCACCGTCTTGGAACGAAGTGTAGCCTACGTTCTCAGAAAGAGGCCGGGTATCATGTCTTTGGATGATGCCAAGTCGATCCGAAATGGCATCCATCGGTATGAAACTGACGTCCTCGGCTTCAGTAGGTCCACGGAAGACGGTTCGCGGGTTTATTGCGCAAACGGTCGCGAGGCGTGCGTTCGTGAACTTGCCCGAAGACAAGGCGAAGTCGTATTGGTGAACCCGTGCGTCAAACCGCCAACCGCTTAGCCCATGGGAGTTCGTACGAAACATGCGGTTGTCGATGCTGTTTTCCGGTTCGGGTGGCAGCACGATGCCAAGTTCGGAAAGCAGGTAGTCGTCGATCGAGGCAAGAAGCTCGTCGGCTTCATTTAAACGCTGCTTTGCTTTGTTTTGACTGTCCAGAATGATATTGGCCAAAACTTCTTGTTCGGCCCCCTTTAATTTCGGAAGTGGAAGAGCGCGCAAGCGGTTGCCCGCAAAACCGGACTGATTATTCCAATTAGTGCAGAGATTGTAGAACACTCGGTTGCTTCGATAGACATTCAAGATATAGGCGTAGACTTCGGGATCGTAGCCATCGTTCATTTCAATCTGCGTCATATGGTTCGAGAGTACGACATTCTCGCCAAAAGACCTGTCCCAAACGCCGGTCTTTCCCACCAATTGTTGTGAGTTTGTATTGTTGAATACTATTTCTCCAACAGCTACCGCTCTTGCGGTGTTGGGAACTGATTCTTCAGGAACGTACGTTATCTTCTCCGAAAGCCATTCACCTTCAGAGCCTAGGTTTGTGGGTCTAAGTTGTACATTTTTGGTCGGTTCGTCTGCTTGTTCCTCCCTCCCAATAGGAAAACCGTTTCGAAATCCGCTGGCGATTTGAGAAAACCGCACGTAGTCGTGACGTCCACTACCTATCAGGCGACGAAGGAAGAAAGACGGTTGAAAAGGAAGGGGATCAAAACGATCCCGCATGATGCCCCAGCTTACCTTGAAGAATTGATCTTCAACTAGGCCGGGGCTTAGGCAAAAGGGTGCGCTACCCCGCTTTCAATGTGCTGGATAAATTGGCTCAATTCGTAGGAAACGGTGTCCAGTTCATTCGCCCCGGTCGGTCGTCCCGTGGCGTCGTAGCCAATGTCTTCCGCAATTGCCATGAAGATTTCATAATCGGTGACCTTGGCTTTCACTTCGGTCAGGAATTCGTCGTTGAGCGTTTCGCGCAAAGTGGCGATGCGCTCGTTGTACTCTTCGGACGTTGCAGCTTTCCATTGCTGGTAGGCTTCTGTTTCTTCATAGGCCTTCTTGGCTTTGTCCGCTTCTCCCTTCAGCTTGCGGCTCGCATCCGTCGTCAACGTGCCTTGCGCCTTCAGCGCGTCCAGCTTGGCGACAAGCTCTTGGTCGATTCGCTGAATGGTGGCGTCACCCTTCTTCAGTTTCGACGCTTTTTCCTTAATCAACTTTTCCAGCGCTTTTCCGCCATCCTTGCGGCCATGGATCGCGTCTTGCGCCTTTTCTTTAGCGCGCTGAATGGCAATGGTGGTGGCTTCGTCGTGCTTGCGAAGGAACAGAACAGAACTCTTGACGCCTGCACCGTTGGCCGCGAAAGCGAACTGCGGAAGTGAAACGACGCTGACAATGCGCCAATGTTCTTCGATCCAGTCACGTACATACTGCATGCTAGAATTGGTCAGGATGCTATCCGGGATGACCATCGCCATGTAGCCGCCGGGTTTAAGGAAACGGTGGCATTGTTCGATGAACAGCACTTCGGTAGTCTGTTGGTCTCGTGCCTTATCCAAGAAGGTGCGGCGAATGTAATCCTTTTCGCCTACCTTCTTCTGCTTGACGGTGATGTTCTTCAGCTTGGCATCGATCCAATCGACGTCCTTGCAGCCAAGATCATAGTCCTCAAGATAGCGTTTTTCCTTCAGCTTGACCTTTGCGCCAAAGGGCGGGTTGGTGATGATGAAATCGAAGTTGCCCGCCTTGAACCCTTGGTTCTTTGTCCGGTCGCGCATGGTGTCGATAGGCTCAAGCCCGTCGAACGCGATGACGTTGGTATGTCCGTCGTCATGGATAATCATGTTCATCTTGGCGGTACGGGCGATGCCTTCGGAGATCTCTATGCCGTAAAGGTTGTTTTCCGCGAAGTCATGCCAATGCTTGTGATGAGCAATCATACCTTCGCGCGTATTAAGATCGAAGTACCCATCTTCTGCATGTCGATCAGCTTCGCGACGTACCTTGTCCAGCGCATGAAGCAGGAAGCCACCACTGCCGCACGATGTGTCGATCACAACAGATTCATGGTTGATCGGAAGAGCATCGACGATAAATTTAACGATGTTGCGTGGGGTAAAATACTGCCCGAACTCACCCCGGAAGAAGCCGGTCATGAAAGTTTCGAAAGCGCGACCTTTGCTATCGAGATCGGTCTTGCCCAGGTCCGTTCCCGCAAGGTAACCAACTACGGTTTGTAGTTCCGAGTTTGATAGGCGGATATCTTCTTTAAACACTTCGGGGTCTTTGTCTCGTCCCTTGTGGTAGAGCGCTTGGATACGTTTTTTCAAATCGTCGCCCTTGTCGTCAGTGAAGACTTGAAAGTCGTAGGGTTCGCCGGGCTTACGATTAGTGCGTTCGTCCCAAATCTTACAGAAAATAAGCTTGTCGAGTTCATCAAAAGCCTCAGACGGATTACGCTTACCGCCTGCCCATAGGGCATCGTGGGCCTGTTTGAATTTCCGTGTCAGTTCGTTTTCTTCGACAATCTCGAGCTCGAAACCGTCCTTACCACCCTTGGTATACTTGGCGCGGGAAGCCTCTTCTTTGCCCTCCTTGGGAAGATCAGCAATTCGGTTTTCGATACGTTCAACGCCGCCGAAGCCCGAAACCTTGAAATAATCATTGCGGATGCCGGACGTCATCCACATAAAATCAGCTTTCAGCGAGTTAGCATATCCAAAGCCCTGTTCAACAGCTTGGTCTAGCTCCCCTTGGCTGGCCTCTTCACGTTTGCACTCAACAACGATGTAAGGTGTCTTCCGACCTTTATCTTTGAATATGACTATATCTGCATGAATGTTTGGCACACGATGCGGAACAGCGAACTCAATATCAATCTGCTCTCTTGCATACCCGTAGTCGAGTATCAGGGATGCATAGGCGCTTGCACGGACAAACTCTTCGGGGTCACTTAGACGGTATTTTTTGTTAAGCGCAAGGTAAATGACGTTTTTTTCTTCGTCATCCAAAGTGATGATTTTTGCATCGAAGGCGGCTTTATTTTCGCGTTTGAAGCGGTCCAAATATTCTTCGTTAGCCATTATTCTTTATTCCCGTTCAGGTTTTTTGCTGCGATAACCGCTTCGGCCTGTATGATGTAAAGTTAAAGTTCTTCCATTGCCATGTCAGTAGCCGCGCTGGCAAAGCGCCCAATCAAATCTGCCTGTTTAGGTTCCTTCTCGCTGGTATCTATCACGCCAAGCAACCAGTTAGGGGGCTTTGAAAGGGGGGAATGGATTTGAGCTTCGTCAAGTTTGGTTTTCGCCGACCAGAAGCGTAGTGTGCGTACCTACATTTTGCTAAACCGAATCGCCTTTCAGCTTCGGTGTTTGAGATGCCGAGTTGTGTTTAGCGCGAGCTCGTAGGCGTTGTGCAAATGTATCCATAAGAATAGTTAGTTCTCTATATATCCCAGTATTACCTTGTGCGATATGTGGTATTTTACGAACAGATTGTAGTCAAGTATAGGGTGCGTTTGATAGGGGGGGGGCGTCGTATATATGTGTTTCTTGGCATTATAGTTGGTTTGCTTATCTCTGATTTGGGATTAGTTGCTCGGCCTTCCCATGAAAAGCTTCCTGAAGTTGACCTTGATGTGAACTATGAAGCGATAACACTTGAGCACACCACTGTCTATGACGGGCGATATTATGTCATATATCAGTGCTCCTGGGACGCGGATCTTGAGGGAGTTCAGGTAGTACAGCGATCCTGTATGTAATGCGGTGCAAATACGACGCTGATGGAAAATTCACGTTGCCTAGCTCGTAGAGGAGGCAAAAATACTATTGGTAGGTACTTTGATAGGCAGTCGAACAGGTGCGTTGGTACTCACATTGAATAGCAGGCCCCTCTTGACCGCAACATCAATAATTGTGGCAACGTGGTTGTTTTGTTGCATAATGCGTATAGATTTATCGGAAAACGCGATGAGTACACTCTTTAAATAGCTGCTAGATCGGTACTACCAATGAATGTCGATATCGGTGGTTGCGTGCCCACGCAACCAAATCTCCCATGAAAAATACCTGAAATACAATGGCTCTTCTCACTGAAGACAAGCTATTAGAACAGCCCGTTCAAACTGAAACCGATACGCAAGCGATTGACTATCGATGGCCACACGAACAGGACAAAAAAACGCCAACAAAACAAACAGCCCGCTCTTTGAGCGGGATTTTTTTGCTAACAAGGCGTCGATTTATGCCCGGTCAGCGGCCCGCAAATTTGCGAAGCGGTAAAGCCATAAAGCCGGCAAGCCTGTCCGAATAAACAAAGCTTACCATAAGGTGCTTTGGATAATAGATCGGAAATGAGTTGCTCTACCCAGGCTTAAAACGCAGGTAAAATAGTGCTCAAGTTATCCAGCTTATTTAATTGCAACTTCATCTTGGCAGCTTCGGATTTCTATCAAAAGAAGTTCTGCCAATTTATACAGGAGGATTTCTGGAGGATCGGAATATCAGAAGTGAAAAACCATTCCCAAGATTGGACCCTTTTGTACAACGTCATAGACAAAACCATCATGACTGTAATCAACACCAAGTGCGCGATATCCTGCGACGACTGACAAGTTATCTTTGAGCTGGTAGCCTAATGTTCCGGCTACATCCCAGTCGATTTTAGCCTGACCGGCTCCGACAATACCCCAGCCGCTGAAATAGAAATTATCAGAGAAAAAGTATTTTGCTTTTAAGCCTGCTACAGCATCGACCCATGCAGCGCTGTCACGTCCACTGTGACCGTCGAATAATCCACCGTCAAAAGCAATTTTTGTACTCGCATACCAGATGCGTGCTCCTGCAACGGCATCAAGGCGGCTTTTATCGTCTTCAAGCAGGCTATAGCCAGCGCCGAAAAGACCTGAAAATGTCTCAGAACGAATATCGACACTGTTGCTCAATACTCCGTAAGGTGTCTCGCCGTTCGTCGATATTTTTGTATAGATAATATCGGTTAACAAGCTGTAGCGGTCATAATGTCCTTCAACGACACCCATGAATGAGAAGTCCAGCTCCTTTAGCAGGCTGCCAAAGTCTGACTTCATTTTCACAGGTGGCAGTCCGAACTGTCCGGCAGTACCGCTGATGCCTGCCGCCCAGAAATACGGACTTGCACTAAACCTCCATTCGTCAGGTTTAATATTTTGTTTTTCAAATTCAGCCGTGACCGGTGCTACCGGAATATCCGCAGCAACAGCCACATATTGCTGACCCAAAAGTGCAACCAGTGAAAAAGCGAATAGCCGGTAGTGAAACATTATCATCCCCCTGAATGCACAATCAGGTCGTTCATTTGCGAAAAGATTTTAGTGCTCTGACTCTGAAAGTATTTTGTTTTCCGCAACACAGTCTTTAACCGGAGCACTCGCTGTCTCCAGCTCTTTCCGCGCTCCCTGAATGTCGGCAAGAAATTCAGGATTACTGTGCAATCTGGCCACTGTAGCGGCAGCCATAATGCGGCCTGCATCAACATCGCTTTGCCAATGCGCATTACAAATCACCCGGCTTTGTCCGAATGACAGGCCGCGTTTAAGCAACTCATCGGTTCGTTTCGGATTGACTTCTGCCAGCGTGAGCGCCCAAGCCCAACCCGCAGCCGTGTGTCCTGACGGATACGATCCGTCATGACGTAACACATCTTCCTCGTCTGGCTGGCAAGTGCCTTCATTATGCACAATGAAAGGACGGACTCTGTTATATTTATTTTTAACGCCATAGGTTGAAAGCCCCGCATCCGTCAGAACCCTCTCCATCAGACGGTAAATATGCGGTGTTTTCTCTTCGCTGATATCCACGCGCATCGCGCAGGAAAAATTCTTCGCTGGCTGAGGAAATTGCAAGTCTGCATCTGTTCGTGCAAGGTTCCAGCGCGCTTTGCCGCGAAGCGGAATTGTTGCTCCTCTCGCGGCTTCATCGCGCGCCAGTGCAGCACTTCCCTTTGCCGGGGGAGCGCCCAGCAAAACAAGACTGTCCGGCAAATCACTCGTCTGCAAATATCCCGGTGTCAGATGGAAATGAGGGTCTGTCACCTTCGGCCCTGGCGCGGTTTCCGCCAGAGCTATATTTGGGGCAGACAAAGACATGGTCGCAAAGACGACGGCGTGACAGACCTTTGAAGGCATTTTATGTTCCTCGAATGGTGGATCCGGATCGCGTCTGTGTTTGCCGGTTAAGCTTAGTTAAGGGGCTTTGCTTCCGGGAACTTCCACTCACCACTCACCAAAACCGGATCAGGGCGATAAAGCCGTACTGTATAGTTCCATCCGTCAACAACCGGCAGACAGTTGGCGATTTTACCGTCACAGCCGCCAAACTGAACCGCGACTGATCCGTCAGCATTCTTTTTTGCGGTTAGATTGTTGATCGAATAAGCATTATAGTCGTTTTTCTCAAAGAAGCCTTTTGCGTTGTAAACACTGATTGACCAGAAAGCCTTCACAGGAACACTCTTAGGTATAGTCAGCGAGTAAACTGTTTTTCCGTCGTTTTTCTCAGGTGTATAGCTCGGATAGAGGACATCGCTATCAGGAATGCCGCCCCAACCGGAAGCTGTGCCGATTAAATGATGGATCGGTTCAACCTGATCACGCTTTCCAAAGGAGCCGTTATACGATGTTTGATGCTTTGTAAGTGATAGCAGTGCATTGCGAATATCTGTAAGACTTTCATCATCCCAGTTCGGGAGTTCAAGCTTACCTATGTCTTTCTGCTCGACCTTGATGGCATCCTGCAGTTTGTGAACTGCGGCGAGATCCTTCGGATCATTCGGATCAACCAGTGTCCGGATAGCTACAAACACATAGCGTGTGCCCACAGATTCTTGTGTCAATGTAACGGGATCTGTTCCATAGGCGAAAACCGGCAAATAATGATCCTGATCAACGACCATCATCGACATATAGCGTTCTTCAGTGTCAGGTAAAGAGAGTGTTACCGGTCCGCCGGTAAGATCGAACACAGCAAAGGAATAGAGTGTATCCCTGTTCATACGGATGACGGTTTGTGCATCAATTGCTACCGGCTTGCGGGAATGCTGAAACTTGCCAAGACTGCCAATGAGTTTGACATTAGCAGCGAGATAGTGGTCGGTCTCCGCCCGGGTGAAGTTTTCAACGGTGACGGGTACTTTATCACCCGATGTTTCGGCATATGCCGTGCTCGTCAACAGGGTCGCAGTAATTGCTAAGCTCATTCCAAAGGAGCGAAACATGGATATACCTCTTCATTTAATCTGATTAACGAGCCGTGTTATCTGCTAAGGAAAACACGAAACATGCAAACACCGGCAAGCCGGACAATGACCAGCCGATCAGGCAGTCCGGTTGACAGGCTATATTCAGATTATTGTTAGCAGAAGAGGATGGCTAATCTTGCCATTTTACGCCAACCTTAATTAAGCGGCACTCTGTTATATGCTTATGCACAACAGGTGAATGACATTGAGTACTTTGGAAACGTTCAGATAAAGTGCTTAATTCTGTTGTGATTGCTCACGAAACTGCCTCGGTGTGATCCCTGCAATCCGACGAAATGCGCGACTAAAATGAGCGGGGTCGGAATATCCGGACGCAAAAGCAATATCAATTATTTTGGCATCTGTCTCACGTAGCAGTGCGCTTGAGCGTTCAAATCTTATGGTGTCGAGTATATCCGAATATACGAAATCAACACTTGAGAGTTTGCGTTGGAAAGTACGCGGGCTGACCCCTGCCATCTCCGCTACCTGCGCGAGTGTCGGAATGCCACCATCCAGATAGGAGGGCAGCATCAGTTTCAGGGTTTCTACAATCTCATAGCCGGTAGGTTCATCTTCAGGGGCGTGACATGGGGAATATAGGGTGTTTGCATGATAGGGCAGGCTGAGACAGGAATTGGGTATACTGATCCAGGAAGCCTGCTGGTCTGAGAGAAATTGCACATTTGGCCAGCAGGATTGTGTCGCCGCGCTCGGCGTGTAACCGGCTTCAAAAGCCATAACCGGCGGCATCCAGCCCGCTCCTGTAAACTGCCGTGCGATATAGACAGAGAAAACATTTTGCAGCCATTGCGCATGTTTTAAATATGCATGATTGCCGGGCAAAGTAATTCTGTTGCAAACCCGTATGTGATCCTGATCATACTCGATCCACATGCTGAGCATTGAATCCTCGCGCGATGCCCAATAACATGCATGACGCAAAGCCACGAGCAAAGTTGGTGAATGGGCAACCAGAGCCTTCGTTCTTTCCCGCAAATGAGAAAAATGTAAGCGCTGTCCGGCGAGGAAGCTAAAGTCTTCCAGATCCTGAGATTTTTGCGCGGCTTCAATAAAGCTGAGTGCAGGCAAGAGCGGAATGTAAAAACTGCTCTGTTCATTCAGATTCAGCGGAAGCCGGAATTTCTCTAAAAGTGAACTGCTCGGGGCACCAATCTCATCCAGAATCCCTACAAAAGGAAGAAGAAACAAGCTTCGCGTTATAGGGATGGTCGCCATTGCATCTTACCCGATCAGATGGTTGATGCCTTACCTTGCCAAAGTCTCAGGAGAATTACAACTTGTTGAAATGACGGGACATTGTTGTGCTGTGAACAGATCCGGCCGTTTATTCGGGAAACATAAATGTCAGGGTCGTGCGTAATCCCCATTTCGCACTGCCATCAGGGCCGTCAGCATAATAACGCCCGCCCACCTGAATACTCATCGCCTGATCTTTAACTTTGAAAACCTGTGTAGCATCCAGATTAATCGGCAATGTCCATTGGCTGGCTTCCCAATTATACGTTGAATCAAGGCTGAGAGACACTGATCTTCCGTGGCCTAAATTATATGAAACAAACGGCTGAAGCATGCTGGAACTAATATCCTGCCTGTTCGAAGAGCCTGCAACAGACCAAATATGATTGCCCAGAGCACCAACAGTCCAGTCATCTCGCTGGATCAAAGCGACAGCAGTTGGTCCTAATCCGAGTTTCCCGCCGCCCAGATAGTCATCGGTTGCCGTTGGCAGAAGAAAGACAGGACCAACACCCCAGATTAAACCGCTGGGGCCGCTTTGTTTTGGTGACAGGAAAAGACTGGCATTAATATCACCCAAACCTGCAACACTTCCGTCCGGCATGTAATCCCGATAGGCTATCGGGATAATTGTACGTGAAATAATGTTCCAGTCTTCGTTCAGGCTGAACGGGATGACAGGTTGAATGTTAAGGCCGTAGGAGAAACCTTTTTGATCAGGGCCAGCTCTGAAGTCAAAATTGTTTTGAAAGGGAACGCTGATCAGGCTTGCCAGCGGATTGGCTAATTGCTGCGATAAATCTTCGGCAGAAGGTTGCGACCATGCTGTGGTCGCGTTCAGAGCAAGGAAAAGAGCTAATGATAAAGTGTGAATATATGGCTTTTTAAGCTCATAGACTAAACTATTTGCGCTCATCCTTTTCAAGGCCTCCCGATAAGTAACTTCATACTTATCGCTTTAGGTGCGGAGGGTGTCTTAATCTTGCCATCTTACGTCAATGCAATATTCCTCATGAAAATATCTTTCACTTAGGTCGCAATTATAGGTTTTGAGATTTCTGCAAAGGATAGTCGTTTTTATCAACAACACAGATGGCGATACTTCTTCTGCGTCTGCGCACTTGTGCTTGCCGGCGTCCACGTAGTTTCCGGATTGTAGCCATTGCATGATCTCCAATATTTATTGAAGATCATGCGTAGGATACCCCGCATGGGGAGCCAAGGGTTGTCCCAGCATATCATTGTTTCTTTGGTGTCTTGATATGCAAATGTAGTGTTGTCCCCCAAACGAGTAAGGCAGCGATACTAAACCCCGCACCGAGTATCGATACGCCGGACCATCCGGCTTGAGCGTAGGCCATTGTTGAGGCAATGGCACCGATAGCACTGCCAATAGAATAGAAGATCATATAGCCGCCGACGAGGCGGCTGCGGGCGTTGGGATGGCGATCGAAAATGATGCTTTGGTTGGTGACATGGATGGCTTGCACAGCAAGGTCAAGCAAAACAATACCTATGAGTAATGCCGCGATTGAACTTGGCAGAAATACGATTAATCCCCACGATGTCAGTAATAACGTGAGTGAGAAACCCGTTACCCGTTGCTCGTATCCACGATCAGCGAATTTACCTGCGCTTGTGGCAGCAATTGCTCCTGCCAGACCAACCAAGCCGAATAAACCAATCTGTGTATGTGAGTAGAAGAATGGCGCAGTGCTAAGGGGCAAGACCAGAGCCGTCCAGAATGTGCTGAACGTTGCAAAGATAAAAAGAGCTAGAATGCCGCGAACCAGTAATATTCGATCAGTTAAGAAAAGAACCGGAATGGAGCGCAGAGTTGCGATGTAATTGTCTGTGCAGTTAGCTAAATGCTGACGCGGCAAAACTCGCATGAGTAATCCGACCATTCCTGCCGTTAAGACCGCCGATGTTAGGTAAACCATCCGCCAGCCACCGAAATCTGCAAGTATACCGGCGATAAATCGTGCAGCGAGGATACCGATAACGACTCCGCTTGTAACCATGCCCACAGTTTTACCGCGTTCCTCGGGCGTTGCTAAAGTGGCAGCGGTAGCGACCAGCATCTGAACTACGACGGCCAGCAATCCCATTGCTGCCAGACTGGTGAAGAGGATTGCTTCGGTCCTCGCCATTGCAATACCCACCAGCGCACACACTGACAAAACACCTTGACCAATGATGAGGCTGCGTTGGTTGACCAAATCCCCGAGCGGAACAAGAAATATTAAACCCAGCGCATAACCAATTTGTGTCAATGTCACAACAAGACCGATTGAGGATGGTGAAATTCCGAAATCCAGCGCCATTGAATCGAGTAGTGGCTGGGCGTAGTAAATATTTGCCACGCTAAGGCCGGCGGCGGTAGCGAAAATCAAGGTTGTGGACTTTGATAACCCCATGCCTGTTTTCTGTTCCGTCCTGCTTTTACATTCGTGCTGCATGTTATTTCGGTCCATGAAATTTAATCTAGTTTCATGTTAAGACCACTTGCGGTGACGAAAATCTAGTTCTAAATTGAGACAAGAATCAAAATGTGAAGGCAAAAAGCCATGGTAAAGCGGGTTAGTCTGTGGGATGCCGGGTGCCCGGTAGCGCGGGGGTTGGATGTCATTGGGGATTGGTGGTCTCTGCTTATTATCCGAGACGCTTTTGATGGTGTGCGGCGCTTTAGCGAATTTCAGACAGGGCTTGGCATCGCCAAGGGAACGCTGGCAACGCGTTTGCGCATCTTAACTGAACGAGACATTTTGGAACTCGCTCCTGCTTCGGATGGATCTGCTTATCAGGAATACGTGCTTACTGAGAAAGGGCGCGGACTTTTCCTTGTTATCGTTGCGCTGCGCCAATGGGGCGAAGATTATCTCTATCGGCCAAATGAGCCAAAATCTGCACTACTGGATACCGATACAGGTGCTCCCGTTGCTCGTTTGGAGCTGCGTGCGCAAGATGGGCGCCCTTTGAACTGGAACGATACCCGTGTGAAGAAGATCGAAGACCGCTGATTAAATTGTGGCAGAGCAAAGGAAATATATATGCAGGAGCTCGAACTTGTCGCAGAAGCGGATAAGCGTGCGAGGGATTATCTGGTGGGTATTGAAGAGCGCTCACCGTTTCCAAATCAGGCTGCACGTGACGGTCTTGCCGTATTCGCGGAAAAGCTGCCAGATTATGGTCTGGATGCTATCGAAACTTTGCGTATGCTCGACACATATGGCTCACCTGCAACCACAGCTTCGAATGGCCCGCGCTATTTCGGTTTTGTGGTTGGCGCAGCTCTGCCAGCAGCTGCTGCTGCCGAACGGCTGATGCTGGCATGGGATCAATGCGCCTCATCCTATGATAATTCACCGGTTGCAGCGACGATAGAGAAAGTAGCGGGACAATGGCTTCTTGATATCCTTGATCTGCCTCGTGAGAGCGCAGTGGGATTTGGAACCAGCGCAACAGCATGCACGCTTTCTTGTCTTTCGACGGCACGCCGATCGCTGCTAGCGCGACAAGGTTGGAACTTCGATAGAGATGGTTTGATCGGCGCTCCTGAAATCAAGGTCGTTGTTTCTGAAACCGTCCATATTACTGTTAAAAAAGCGCTTAGACTTTTGGGATTTGGAACTGCGCGTTTGATTATTGCGCCGACTGATGGCTTCGGTCGGATTGATCCCGAACAATTGCCTGCGCTTGATGACAGAACCATTCTTTGCCTTCAGGCAGGAGAGGTAAATACCGGCGAGTTCGATCCATTTGTTCCCCTTATCAAAACGGCCAGAATGGCGAATGCTTGGGTTCATGTTGACGGCGCATTCGGTCTGTGGGCGCGGGCTTCGTCACGAAAAGCACTCACGGATGGGATCGAGGCGGCTGATAGCTGGACGACGGATGGTCATAAATGGTTGAACACGCCTTATGATGGCGCGGTCGCCATCTGCCGCCACGCAGAGGCATTTGCTCAAACCATGAATGCCGATGCAGTTTATGCGGTTGCTTCTGCCGACTCGCAAAAAAACCTTACACTGGAGTTTTCTCGCCGTGCTCGCGGAATTCCTATTTGGGCCGCGCTTAGAACGCTTGGTCGCGCAGGCATTGCGAATTTGATCGACCGTCATTGTGATGAAGCCATGTGGTTATCGCAACGCCTGCATGAAGGTGGTCTCGATGTTCTCAATCGTGTTGTGCTTAATCAAGTGCTGGTGCGCTGTGGTGATGATGAGAGAACTGCCCGGGTTCGACAAACCGTTCTTGACACAGGTGCAGGTTGGTTCGGCAATACGGTCTGGCAAGGGCGTCCTGCGTTTCGGGTTAGTTTGTCGTCATGGCGCACTCAACACGAAGATGTCGTTCGCCTTGCAGATGTATTGGTTGCAGCATCGCAGTTAGGAGCTTCCAGGTGCTAACTGCACGCCTCTGCTTGTGTATGATCTTTGGCTTACTCGATAATCGAGGTTGTGCCTTGAGTGTGGCTCTTGACTGGACACGAGCGATGGACCGCGCAGGGAGAGATACCTGAGTAAGCTATGCTCAATTTAATAGGGTAAAATGGCGGAGAGGGTGGGATTCGAACCCACGATGGAGTTGCCCCCACGCCGCATTTCGAGTGCGGTACTTTCAACCACTCAGCCACCTCTCCGCTTTATCGTAATATGAAGTACAAACCTAAAAGTCTGTATTCATATCAAATCATGCGATTTGCTGAATGTGTCGCGCTCATAACGCGGACAGCGGATTTAGACAAGACCTAATCGTTCATAAAACAGCATAATTTGGCAGATAATGTGCTTTGTGGTCTGAAAAACCTTGACGCGGCGGCGTTTTTGCCACTATATGCGGCCACGTCGCAGGAGGATGAGAATCCCCTTTGACTTTTGTTGTGTGTTTATCAGCCCTTAAACTGATGTTTTTGTTAAGATAAATAATCAAACTGTCACGACTGACAAGAAGACGGTCCCTGCCTTGCGGGAGAACCGGAAACGAACGACCCGAAAGGAAAACAAATGTTCGCAGTCATTAAGACAGGTGGTAAGCAGTATCGCGTTGCCGCCAATGATGTGCTTAAAGTTGAAAAAGTTGCCGGTGAAGCCGGTGATGTTGTAGAATTTGCAGAAGTTCTGATTGTTGGCGAAGGTGAAAACGCCACTGTTGGTGCTCCGCGCGTTGAAGGTGCTGTTGTAACTGCAGAAGTTGTTGAACAGGGCCGTGCGAAAAAAGTTATCGCGTTCAAGAAGCGTCGCCGCCAGAACTCCAAGCGTACACGCGGTCATCGTCAGGAACTGACGACAATCCGCATTTCGGAAATCCTCACCGGTGGTGCAAAGCCATCCGCTAAAGCTAAGGCCGCGCCGAAAAAGGCTGCGCCAAAAGCTGAAGCTGCTGAGTAATCAACGAATTAAAGGAGAATACCGATGGCACATAAGAAAGCTGGCGGTTCATCGCGTAACGGTCGCGATTCAGAGTCGAAACGCCTTGGCGTGAAAAAATTCGGTAGCGAAGCTGTTATCGCAGGCAACATCATTGTTCGCCAGCGCGGTACACAGTGGCATCCGGGTGCAAATGTTGGCATGGGTAAAGATCATACCCTGTTCGCAAAGGCTGACGGCGTTGTGTCTTTCAAGACAAAAGCAAACGGCCGAACCTTTGTATCCGTGAACCCGATGGCTGAAGCTGCGGAGTAACCGGTGCTCCATTCATATACCGGTGTTCCTGTCGAACCCGATATATGAAGCCGCTTTACGGACAAAATATTGAAGGGGAGACGGGAAACCGTCTCCCCTTTTTATTTTTCCCGGAGGATGGCCGGCAGGCCTGAAAGCAACAATGACAAAATTGCAGAGCGGAACAGAACTAAACAGTGACAGTAAGCAGGCCGCAACAGTGGCCGATGATGATCTCAGAGGCGCAGGCCTGACAGGTGATTATGGCGCAGATGTTGTCTTGCGGGATTCTCCCGTGCAGCTCACCGAGCGCCTCGTACTACGGTTGCCGCATGAAGAGGATATCGACGCCCTTGCTGTTCTGGCTGACAATGTGAAAGTGGCGCGCATGCTGGCGCGTTTGCCTTATCCCTATTCCCGCGAGCATGCGGTTGATTTTATCAAACTCGCGGCATCGGGCGCTATTGGCCAGTTCGCCTATGCGATTACCTTAGCCGAGACCGGTGAATTTATCGGCAGCATTACTTTGCACGATCATAAATATGGTTCGGGCTATGAAATCGGTTATTGGCTGGGTGAACCCTATTGGGGCAAAGGCTATGCCACAGAAGCCGCAACCGCATTGATTGATTTATCATTTCGTGAATTGTCGCTGGAGCAGATTTATATCAGCGCCCAGAGTCGCAATGAAGGCTCAAAACGTGTGATTGAAAAATGCGGTTTCAGACATACCGGCTCTGCGGTCGGACATTCCGTTACTGACGGTGATGTACCGGTTGAATGCTATATCATGACCCGCCAGCAATGGCTGGAAATGCGTGGTGCAGGGCAATAACGCTCTGCACTGCTCCGGCTTTATGAAGGCTGTTTGTCGCATGATCGCGGTAGCTCAAATGAATATATTTAGCTGCGACATGCTTTAGGCGGCGGTTTTCAAGTCCGGTTTTTTGCTGTATTGGCTCAGTTTAAATATCTCAGTTAAAATTGCGGTCGCATATCTCTGCAATTTATTACCTCTTAATATCGGACTATCCGACAGCCGGCCTGCGCCGGAAAAGGCAAGCACATGAAATTCCTCGACCAGACAAAAATTTATATCCGTTCCGGAAATGGCGGTGCTGGCGCGGTTTCGTTCCGTCGCGAAAAATTTCTGGAATTCGGCGGCCCTGACGGCGGTGACGGTGGTCGCGGCGGTGATGTCTGGGCTGTGGTCGTGGATGGTCTGAATACGCTGATCGACTATCGTTATCAGCAGCATTTCCGGGCGAAAACCGGTATGCACGGCATGGGTCGTAATATGACCGGCGGTAAGGGCGATGACGTCATTCTCAAAGTGCCGGTTGGCACACAGATTTTTGAAGAAGACAATGAAACTCTGATCTGCGATCTGACCACTGTTGGCCAGCGCTACCGTCTTGCAAAAGGCGGTAATGGCGGTTTCGGTAACCTGCATTTTAAAACCTCGACCAATCAGGCGCCGCGTCGCGCCAATCCGGGTCTGGAAGGTATTGAGCGCACCTTGTGGCTGCGTCTGAAGCTGATTGCGGATGCCGGTCTCGTTGGTCTGCCAAATGCCGGTAAATCGACTTTCCTTGCCAGTGTGACTGCTGCCAAGCCGAAGATCGCTGACTATCCTTTCACCACGCTGCATCCAAATCTTGGTGTTGCCCGTGTGGATGCGCGTGAGTTTGTGATCGCGGATATCCCAGGGCTGATTGAAGGTGCAAGCGAAGGCATTGGTCTCGGTGACCGTTTCCTCGGCCATGTGGAGCGTACCCGTGTGCTGCTGCATCTGGTCTCGGCACAGGAAGAAGATGTGGGACATGCCTATAAGGTTATTCGCGGCGAGCTGGAAGCTTATGGTCATGGTCTGACCGATAAGATTGAGATTGTCGCACTGTCACAGGCAGATACGCTTGATCCCGATGCGCGCAAAGACAAGATGAAGGCGCTGAAAAAAGCGTGTGGTCGTGAACCGTTGTTGCTGTCGGCTGTGAGCCGTGAAGGTATTGAGACAACATTGCGCGAACTGGCACGTATTATTGATCAGAGCCGTGCGGAAGAGGCAGATCAGGAAGCTGCGAAAGCGGACGGTAAAGCCAAGTCGGATTACAAAGGTAAGTGAGCAGATCATGACGATCGGGGCGCTGAAGAATTATCGTCGTATTGTTATCAAAATCGGCTCGGCGCTTCTGGTTGATCGTGCTCAGGGGCTGAAGCAGAACTGGCTGGTCAGCCTTGCAGCTGATATTGCGGCTTTGCAGGCACAAGGTGTGGAAGTGCTGGTGGTGTCCTCTGGCGCGGTTGCACTGGGACGCACGGTTCTGGGGCTGCCGCCCGGCACGCTTAAGCTTGAGGAAAGTCAGGCATCAGCCGCCGCAGGACAGATTGCACTGGCGAAAGCCTATGCCGATGTGCTGGGCGCTCATCAGATTATGGCAGGGCAGGTGCTGCTCACATTGTCTGATACGGAAGAGCGCCGCCGCTATCTCAATGCCCGCGCGACGATTGAAACGCTGCTGAAGCTCAAGGCCGTGCCGGTTATCAATGAAAATGATACGGTTGCGACTAACGAAATCCGTTATGGCGATAATGATCGTCTGGCTGCCCGTGTTGCTACCATGATCGGTGCTGATCTGCTCATTCTGTTGTCTGATATTGACGGCCTTTATACTGCGCCCCCGCATAAAGACCCGAATGCGCAGTTTTTACCGGTAGTGGAAGCAATCACGCCGGATATTGAAGCTATGGCCGGTGCTGCCGCTTCTGAATTGTCGCGTGGTGGTATGAAAACCAAGCTGGATGCCGGTAAGATTGCCAATGCGGCCGGAACTGCGATGATCATCACCTCCGGTACGCGGATGAACCCGCTGGCGGCGATTGATCGTGGTGAGCGGTCAACACTGTTCAAAGCGTCCAATGCGCCGGTTAATGCATGGAAGGTCTGGATTTCCGGCCATCTCGATGCTGCGGGGCAATTGGTGATTGATGATGGTGCTTTGAAAGCGCTGAAATCCGGTAAGTCTCTTTTGCCAGCCGGTGTGCGGGAAATCCGCGGTGATTTTCAGCGCGGCGATACGGTTTCCATTCTCAATCTGGAGGGGCGAGAGGTTGCCCGTGGTCTTGCCGGTTATGATGCTGCCGATGCCGTGAAGATCGCTGGTCATAAGAGCGGTGAGATTGAGGAAATTCTCGGTTATTTCGCGCGCTCCTCGATGGTGCACCGCAATGATCTGGTGATCCGCGGCCACCGTTTGCTGGGTGCTGTGAGTGCTGAGGGGGAAATGTGCGATGCAGGATAAGCAGGATAATCTGGCCGTTTCTGAACTGATGGCAGAGCTTGGCCGCAAAGCGCGTGCTGCTGCAGGCCCGCTGGCGATTGCCAGCGCCGAGCGCAAACACGCAGCCCTGATTGCTATGGCCGATGCCTTGTTGCGACGCAAAGATCTGATCCTCAATGCGAATGTGCTGGATGTTGCCGCAGCGGAAGCGGCAGGAACGGCAGCCTCATTCATTGATCGTCTGAAACTGGATGAAGCACGTATCCGTGCGATGGCTGACGGTATTCGTGCGATTGCAGCTTTGAGAGATCCGGTCGGTGAAGTGATGACCGAATGGGATCGCCCGAATGGTTTGCATATTGAGCGTGTACGCACACCGCTTGGTGTGATCGGCGTGATTTATGAAAGCCGTCCGAATGTGACCGCTGATGCCGGTGCGCTCTGCCTGAAAGCCGGTAATGCGGTGATCCTGCGTGGTGGTTCCGATTCCGCCCATTCATCCCGTGAAATTCATGCTGCATTGGCAGAAGGCCTGAAAGCTGCCGGTTTGCCGGAAGCTGCCATTCAGATGGTGCCGGTAACAAATCGTGCTGCCGTTGGTGAAATGCTCAAAGGTCTGAATGGTGCGATTGATGTGATTGTACCGCGTGGCGGTAAAAGCCTTGTTGCCCGTGTGCAGGAAGAGGCGCGGGTGCCGGTTTTCGCTCATCTCGAAGGCCTGTGCCATGTTTATATTGATAGCAGTGCTGATCTGGAAATGGCAAAGAAGATCGTTGTCAATGCCAAAATGCGCCGTACAGGTATTTGCGGTGCAGCAGAGACTTTGCTGGTTGATCGCAATGTGGCGGAAACTCATCTGGTGCCGGTACTGGATGAACTTGCGAAAGCCGGTTGTCTCATCCGTGGTGATGCAGAGGTTTGTGCATTATATCCGGCAGCTGAACCGGCAACTGCGGAAGACTGGGCAACGGAATATCTGGATGCCATCATTTCTGTAGCATTGGTTGATGGCATTGATGGTGCGCTGGCACATATCAACCGCTATTCATCCCATCATACCGAGGCTGTGATTGCAGAAAATGCTGCGGTTGTTGAGCGGTTCTTTAACGAGATTGATTCAGCCATTTTGCTGCACAATGCTTCGACACAATTTGCTGATGGCGGAGAGTTCGGTATGGGTGCGGAAATAGGTATCGCAACAGGCAAAATGCATGCGCGCGGGCCGGTTGGTGTGGAACAGCTCACTTCGTTCAAATATCGCGTCCGCGGTAACGGACAGACACGGGTTTAAACAGCGCTCATGTCCAAACCAGTGAAAGATCAATCTGACAAGGCTGCTTTACCGCAAGCATTTCAGGATGTAGCAAAAGAATATCTGCGCATGCCTGTTGCAGCGGCTGGCGCTAAAATTGGCCTGTTCGGTGGTTCTTTCAACCCGCCTCATGCAGGCCATGTTCTGGTGGCAGAACTGGCACTGGAACGGCTGGGGCTGGATCAGGTCTGGTGGGTGGTGACACCCGGCAATCCGCTGAAAGATGTGAACGAACTGGCACCGCTGTCCAAACGGATCGCGCTGAGTGAAGAGCTTATCACTGATAAGAGAATTCATGTTACGGCATTTGAAGCCAGTTATCAGGTGCGCTATACGGCAGATACGCTGGCGCTGGTGCGCAAACATAATCCGGACAAGCATCTGGTCTGGATTATGGGCGCGGATAATCTGATGAATTTCCATCACTGGCAGGAATGGAATGAAATTGCCCGTACTTATCCGATTGCTGTCATCAACCGGCCGGGTTCGAATATGGCGGCGGAAGATTCCGTGATGGCGCAGCAGTTCGAGGCGGCACGCCTGCCTGAAACAGAGGCTGCAAAACTTGCAACACAGCCGGCTCCGGCATGGGTTTTTATCCACGGGCCGCAGTCGGATCTTTCATCCACGCAATTGCGCCGGCAAGAGATGAGAGAATAAGACGCAAAATCAGCAGGTTATTTTTCCTGTCAAATTTCCATGAGTCCGTGTCTTGAAACAGACACAGGACTCTGCCACTTTTATAGTTACACGGGGAGTAGTTGCCGTGTGGCGTTGTTCTTTACGGAAAGGTACTCATTGAGAACAGCAATTGAAAAGAAGGGTGTTACCACGCCTTCACCAGCTGAGGTCAGCGGCGAAGCCACTGTGTCTCATGCTTTAGAGGTTCTGCTTGCAAGCCTTGATGACTCCAAGGCAGAAGATATCATTTCCATTGATCTGCGCGGTAAATCCGCATTGGGCGATTATATGGTGATCGCTTCCGGTCGCTCCCAGCGCCATGTCGGTGCTGTGGCCGATCATATGTTGCGTGCGCTGAAAGAAATCGGTGTGCGTGATGTTCAGATCGAAGGTCTTGAATCAGCAGACTGGGTTCTGGTGGATACGGGCGATATTATCGTTCATATTTTCCATCCGGAAATCCGTGAGTTCTATAATATTGAAAAAATCTGGCTCACACCGGAAGCGGATGAATTTAATCCGCGTAAAAAGTCAGTGCATTAATTTGCACGATGATTTGTAAGATCAGGCATGCCGGATTGTGACGGCATGCTGTTCAAACTGCCTGACAGATTATGGCAGGCAGAGGTTTTTTGATTATGCGTGTTACAGTTTATGCGGTCGGAAAAATGAAAGCCGGTCCCGAGCGGGAATTGGCCGAGCGATACTTTGACCGTTTTTCCAAATCCGGAACGGCTTTGGGATTTGAGTTTACCGGTGTCAGTGAGATTACCGAAAGCCGTGGCGGTAATGCGGATCAGCGCAAGGCTGATGAGGCTGCGCGTGTCTATGAAGCGCTGGATAATGGCGCTGCTCTGATCCTGCTGGACGAGCGCGGTAAAGAGCTTGGCTCTGAGGCTTTTGCCGAGCAGATGGGCAAAATCCGTGATGGCGGCAAAAGACAGTTGATTTTAGCTCTTGGCGGGCCTGACGGTCATGATCCGCAATTGCGGGCACGGGCTGATCTGGTGCTGGCAATGGGCAAAATGACATGGCCGCATCAGCTGGCGCGTATTCTGATTGCCGAGCAATTATATCGTGCGGTAACTATTCTTTCCGGACATCCTTATCATCGGGTGTAATTTGAGCGTATCCCGAAAAGTGTGAAGCGTCTACGCAGGGAAATCAGTTCACCGGACTGATTTCGTATCCCGCTCCGATCGGATAAGATACGCGTAATGACAATAAATAGAGCATTTACAGACGGATTGTGACACGGATAATCTTTGTTATAGATTCACCGCTATAACTGAGTGATCGCAACGGATCAGTATTCGAATTTTGATGAATAACAGCAGCATTTCCTTCCGGCTTTTTAAGATGAGCCGCATTTGTGCCGGACAGGTCAGATGCGTGTTTTCTGCCGGTTTGCTGATGCTGTTGCCGGTTCCGGCTATTGCGCAGGAGACAGCTCCATCCGCTCCTCCGCCGGTGCCGCTGGAAGAACAGCATCAAAAAGTTTCAGGCAGTCTGGATGCAATTAACAGCGAGATTGCGCTTTCAAAAGAAAAGCTGGAGCAGCTGGAAACAAGTGTTTCAGAACTGAAAAAAGATCAGGCAACAATCACCGCCGCATTGATCCAGTCTGCCAAGACAGACAAGAAACTCTCGGAAGACATTGAGGCTGCAGGGCAGAAACTGACTGCGCTCAGCGAACAGGAAGACGGTATCCGGCTGTCATTGCGTTCCCGCCGTAAAGTGCTGGCGGAAGTGCTGGCAGCCTTGCAGCGCATGGGGCTGAACCCGCCGCCGGCCATTCTCGTGCGTCCTGATGATGCGCTGTCCTCTGTACGTTCTGCAGTGCTGCTGGGTGCGGTAGTACCGGAAATGCGGGCGCAGACGCTGGAACTGATGGCTGATCTGAAAGAGATGCAGCGCTTGCAGACCTCGATCAAAGATGAGCAGGAGCGGTTGATTGCCAGCCGCACAGCGCAGCTTGAAGAGCGCCAGAAACAGGAATTGCTGCTGGAAGAAAAGCAAAAGCTTTACAGCCAGTCAGAAGAAGAATTGCTGACCGAACGTGCCCATGCCGCAGAACTGGCGAAAAAGGCGACCAGTCTGAAAGATTTGATTGCCTCGTTGCAGGAGCGAATGGATAAAGTCCGCACGGCTGCCGATGCCGCGCGTGATGCCGAGCAGCAGCGATTGGCAGACGGACAAGAGCGTGCAGCACAGCCTGGTGAAAATTCGTTGGTGTCCCGTGCGAATTTTGCGTCCCTGCGCGGGCAGCTTGTGCTACCGGCCAGCGGTAAGATCATACAAAAATTCGGTCAGAAAGACGATTTTGGCCGCCCGCGTGCAGGAGAAATGCTGCAAACACCACAAAATGCCACGATTACGTCACCTTCTGATGGCGTTGTGCTTTATGCGGGGCCCTTTCGTTCCTACGGACAACTCTTAATCCTTGATGTTGGCAGCGGATATCATATCGTGATGGCAGGATTAAGCAGAATCAATGTTGCGCAGGGCCGGTTTGTGCTGGCGGGTGAGCCGGTCGGAACCATGGGAGATAAGCTTTTAACCAGTGTTGCTTCACTGGGGAGTGGTAATTCTTCACCGATGCTTTACATAGAATTTCGAAAAGATGGGAAATCCGTCGATCCGACCCCGTGGTGGACCGACAGGCATTCCGGAAGGACACAAGATGATACGTAAACTGTCGCTTCTTTTCGCAGGTGCCTTGATGGGGGCTTCGGCGATGGTTGCTGTACAGGGGGCTCCGGCTTCAAGTGCAAATGCTGCCAATAATGATACCTATAAAGAACTCGCAATTTTCGGCGATATTTTTGAACGCGTGCGCCAGCAATATGTGACGCCGCCGGAAGATAAAAAGCTGATCGAAACCGCGATCAACGGTATGCTGACCTCGCTTGATCCGCATTCTTCCTATCTCAATCCTGAGGCCGCGCAGGATATGCGCGTGCAGACCAAGGGTGAGTTCGGTGGTCTTGGTATAGAAGTGACCATGGAAAATGATCTGGTCAAGGTCATTGCGCCGATTGATGATACACCGGCATCGAAAGCCGGCGTTCTCGCCGGTGACCTGATTACGCAGATCAATGGTTCGGAAGTGCGCGGCTTGTCGCTGAATGACGCTGTCGACAAGATGCGTGGTCCGGTTGATGAGGCGATTGAGCTGACTTTGATCCGTCAGGGTGCGGACAAGCCGATCAAACTGTCGATTAAACGCGCTATCATCAAGGTCAAAGCAGTCCGTTACCGCGTTGAGAATGATGTCGGTTATCTGCGTGTGATTTCCTTCACAGAGAAAACCTCTGACGATCTGACCAAGGCGATCAAAGATATTCAGTCACAGATTCCTGAGAATAAGCTCAAAGGCTTTGTGCTCGATCTGCGTCTCAATCCGGGTGGTCTGCTTGATCAGGCTGTTGCCGTGTCAGATGCCTTCCTTGATAAGGGCGAGGTTGTTTCGACCCGTGGCCGCGATCCGCAGGATGTTACCCGCTTTGATGCCCGTGCAGGCGACCTGACCAAAGGCAAACCTGTTATCGTGCTGATCAATGGCGGGTCTGCCAGCGCGTCTGAAATTGTGGCCGGTGCGCTGCAGGATCATCGTCGTGCGACTGTTCTGGGGACGCAGTCCTTCGGTAAAGGTTCTGTGCAGACCATTATCCCGCTTGGTGAAAACGGTTCGCTGCGTCTGACGACAGCGCTCTATTACACGCCATCGGGCAAGTCGATTCAGGGCAAGGGCATTACACCGGATATTAAGGTGGAACAGCCGCTGCCGGATGAGCTGAAGGGTCGTGATGTAACGACCAAGGGTGAGGCCGGACTGAAAGGCCATATCAAAGGTGCGGATGAGGATGATACCGGTTCCGGTTCATCCGCCTATGTACCGCTGGAGCCAAAGGACGACATTCAGCTGGGCGAAGCTCTGAAGCTGCTGCGTGGTGAAATGGCCAATGCGGCATTCCCGCCGGATCCTAAAAAAGATCTGCCAAAGCCTGATAAACAATAAGCTTGTACACTTCAGAAAAACGCGGGGCAGTCCCCGCGTTTTTTGTCTCTGGTGTTAAATAAACGGAATGAAAAGAATGACTGAAAAGCGTGATCCCGCATCGCTTCCTTATCGCCCGTGTGTGGGCATTATGATTTTGAACAATGAGGGCAAAGTCTGGGCAGGGCGTCGTATTATTGAGCCAAATGGCGAGATGGAAGGTGCGACACAGCTTTGGCAGATGCCGCAGGGTGGTATTGATGCCGGTGAAGATCCGGCAACCGCATCGCTGCGTGAGCTCTATGAAGAAACAGGTATGCGCAGCGTCAGTCTTTTGGCAGAAGCGCCAAACTGGATTAATTATGATCTGCCGGAACATCTGATCGGTATTGCCTTAAATGGCAAATATCGCGGTCAGACACAGCGCTGGTTCGCTTATCGTTTTGAAGGCGACGAAAGCGAGATTGCAATCAACCCGCCACCGGGCGGACATGATGCCGAATTTGATATGTGGGCATGGAAGCCGATGATGGAATTGCCGGAACTGATCGTTCCGTTCAAGCGCCCTGTTTATGACGAAGTCATTCAGGCTTTCAGGCATCTGGTCTGAGATTTTACCACTTACAAAAACGCCGCTCTAATTATTTGTTTTGATGCATATCCCGAAAACTGTTTCGCCCTTTTCGGGATACGCTTTAGAGCGGTGTTTTTACGCCGGATCGAAGCGCATATTATTGGCAGGAGCATCGAGCCGGAATTCCAGCCCCTGCTGTAAATAATGCAGCTCGGCTGAGCCGCCGAGACTGGCTGCAAGTGTGCGTTCAATCAGGCGGGAGCCGAAGCCGCGCCGCTCCGGCTCTTCCACTTGCGGGCCGTCCTTTTCTGTCCAGTAAAACCGGAAGCGGCCGTTTTCCACCCGCCAGCTGATTTCGATATGCCCGTCAGGTGTTGAGAGCGCACCATATTTGACGGCATTGGTGCCAAGCTCATGCAGAGCCATGACCATGGATAAAGCCTGCCGTGAACCGAGCGTAACAGGAATGCCGCTGATACTGATCCGTTCTGCACCGGCGCCGGCATGTACGGACAGGCTGTTAGTCACAATATCCGCAAGTTCGGCACTGACGGATTTTGCACCTTGCGTCAGTACATCCTGTGCTTTGCTCAGCGCCATAATACGGGCTTCGAATGCAGCTCTTGCATCTTCCGCGCTGGTCGTGCTGCGTAATGTCTGATTGGCAATGCCCTGAATAACCGCGAGAATATTTTTACTGCGATGGGCCAGTTCTGCGGTCAGCATCGCCTGCTGTTCTTCTGCGTTTTTGCGGTTTGTAATATCCTGTACGATACCGCGCATACGCACCACAGTGCCTTGATCATCGCTGATGAGTTCCGTTGAAAGAGCAACCCAGCGTTGTTCATTATTATCCAGCCGGTGAATAAGATATTCGCTATTGCCGGAGCGGGGTAAAGGCAGAGAACCGGATTTTGCCGTATCGGTTGTCTGCTCGCGACCGCTGCGGGGTGACATCAGTTTTTCAAACAGCTCGATCGTGATATTGGTGTCAGGCGCAATGCCGTAAATTTGCCGGATCTGGTTGGTGACGGTGATGGTGCGGCTGATCAGATCTATATCGAAAGAACCGATCCCGCCGGCTTCCTGAGAAAGACGGAGCATTTCCTCCTGTTCGCGCAGGCGCTCCTGCTGCTCGCGAACAAATGTGCGGTCCATGAGGATTTTGAGAAAACCCTGCATATGCCCATCCTGATCGTAGAGTGGCAAAAGCTGGCCGCTTGCCCAGAACCGGCTGCCATCCTTGCGCATATGCCAGCGCTCCACTGCATCCTGTTTGTGATGCAAGGCGCTGACACGGCGCATTTCCGGTACATTTTTCTCACGCTCTTCCGGTGTGAACAGGATATCGACTGAAGATTTCAGCACTTCCTCTTCTGTCCAGCCGAATAATCTGCGCGCGCCCGCATTCCAGCTGGTCACCTGACCGCTCAGGGTCGTGGTGATAATCGCATAGTCCAGAGCATTATCGATAATAAGCTGGTTCAGTTGTTCTTTTTGTTGCTGCCGGTGATGGAGCGCCTGCATCTCCATATGTGAACCGGCGATCTGCGCCAGCCTGCGAAAATCCTTGAGCTGCTCGGAAGATAAATGACGCGGTTTTTTGTCGAGGATTAGCATTGTGCCGAAAATTGTGCCGTCATGGCCGGTCAGCTTCAGCCCGGCATAAAAACTGTAAGGTGAGGCACCGGTTACAAACGGTTCGCCGGCAAAGAGCGGCGTTATGCTTGCATCACTGACAATAAAAATATCATCAGCCAGTAATGTCTGGCGGCAAAAATTATGTCCGGAAGGAGGGGCATTCAGCGTCAGGCCATAAACAGCCTTAAAGATCTGCTGCTCTTGTGAAATGAGATTAATAGCCGCGACAGGTACGTCGCAAAGTCTGGCTGTCAGCGCAACCAGATTATCAAGAACCGGATCATTATGCCCGTTCATGATTGTAAAGCGCGGTAAAACAGCCTGAAATAATGAAGATGCTTCTGATAATCCGAAAAGGCTACTGACTGAGGTATCCCATCTGGCTTCCACCTGCGTATCCCCCATGCGAGCTTGTATTCAGCAAATGTATAAATTTACACGATTTTAACAAGCGGAATGTTTGGCGGGCAGTATCTCTGATTTTGAGGATGAAAATAAGGCGATTCTTAAAATAGTGTTAATTTGCAATATCGGGCTTTGTATCGTCTATGCCTTCTCTCTATGAGAAAATAACTCCCGGGTTCACAGGCACTGCTCTAAGCCTGTTATATTTATTGATTATATTATGCAGCCATGTGGTCTTTAATGCGTTATCCTGATGATGCGACCGGTCATTATTGTCGGAATAATGAGCGGGATGCAGTAAATTCTGAAACAAGCAGCAATTAATATCGGAGATAATAATGGGTGCAGAAAGTTTACTGGTCTTTCTTATTGTAGGTCTGGTTGCCGGCTGGCTGGCGGGACAGGTCGTGCGCGGCGGTGGTTTCGGTCTTCTCGGAAATCTTGTCGTTGGTGTGATCGGTGCGTTTCTGGCTGGCTGGTTGTTGCCGCGTCTTGGTTTTGCGATCGGTGGCGGTGTCATTGCCGCGATTGTGAATGCATTTATCGGTGCTGTTATCTTGCTGGTCATACTGAGACTTGTAAAACGAGCGTGATCTTTTAAAATTCACTATTGAAGCCTGCCGGAACAGACTCCGGCGGGCTTTCATTTGTTCTGACGCTAGCTTTAGTGAGTTGTGATGACGCCTCCCGCCCGTTTGCTGACTGGTCTGGTTCTCACTGCCGTTGCCGGTTTTGTTGATGCGCTCGCTTTTATTGAGCTGGGCGGTTATTTTGCTTCTTTCATGAGCGGGAATACGACTCAGCTCGGGCTGGCAATGAGCGGGCCGGATGGCCGTGCACTGCAATTGCTGCGCGGACAAAGCCTGTTTATGCCTCTGCTGCTGATCGCGCTGTTTTTCAGCGGGGCATTTCTTGCTTCTTTTATCAGTGTCCGTGAGCAGCACTGGTATTCAGCACGGGTTATGTTGCTGGTTATCACTCTTTTATTAAGCACCATGCTGCTCAGTCAGATACAAGGGCTGGCACCAATGCCGGTCATTTTGCTGGCAGCGGCAATGGGTGCACAAAATGCTGTTTTTAAACCGCACGGAGCAGCGCGGCTTGGCACAACTTTTGTTACCGGCACGATTTTTAATGCCGCCAATGATCTGGCGTATAGTTTACGCGGACAGGCTCCGCGTTATCGCTGGCTGCAGCATATCTATGTGTGGCTTTCGCTGGTGTTTGGTGCAGCCTGCGGGGCTGTTTTATATACCGGCACAGGTATCTGGTCGCTTTTGCTGCCCGTCATGGTTCTGACACTGATGCTGATCTTTTACCGGCTCAAGGAGAGATAAGGGGCGTTGCCGGAGCATATGCTATAATTAGCTAAATAAATGGCGTTCCTGCTCGACCAGACCGGAAATGTAATCGGCAACAATATGGATGCGGCGCAGGGTACGGGCTGTTTCATGATAGGACAGCCAGTAGGAGCGCTTGATACGTTTATGGGGCAATATTTCGGTCAGATCGGAATATTCGCGGGCAATGAAGCCATGTAAAATACCGATGCCTGCTGCGGCTTTGACAGCTTCAACCTGTCCCAAAGCACTGGAAACCTCAAATGCAGGTTGCCAGTCGCGGCTGATTTCCCGTGCATAATCCAGTGTCGGTGTGGCAACCAGATCCTCCACATAGCCGATCAGCCGGTGATGATTTAAGTCCTCAACAGTGTGCGGTGTACCATAGCGCTCAAGATATTCTTTGTGCGCATAAAGACCGAGATTATAGCCGGTGAGTTTGCGGGCGATCAGTCTGCCGGTCTCCGGTCGCTCGACACTGATGGCAATATCAACTTCGCGTCGTGAGAGTGAGAAAGAGCGGGGAACAGGCACGAGCTGAATGGTCAGATCAGGATAGAGTGCTGAGAAACGCGCCAGTCTGGGGCTGAGAAAGTTCACACCGAAACCGTCCGGTGCGCCGATCCTGATTGTACCGGCCACAGTGATATCCGCATTGGCCAGATGGGCATGGGCGCTGAGCATTTCTGCTTCCATTTTTTCTGCGGAGAGCAGAAATTCTTCACCGGCCTGCGTGAGCTCAGAGCCATTGGTGCGCCTGTTGAGCAATGTTGTTTTCAGGCTGCCTTCAAGTGCTGTGAGTCTGCGTGAGACGGTTGTATGATTAAGGCCGAGCTTCTTTGCTGCGCCGAGAATTTGTCCGGAGCGTGCAACAGCCAGAAATATGCGAATATCATCCCAGTTCATGGCTTAAGCTTATATATATTTTTGCACAACGGATACGCTTTTCACCTACTTGAAAACTATTTTTTGCAGGGCGATGATGGAACAGAGATTTTAAATTTGGGAGAGAGTTGTGATGAGACAGGTCGGGCATTTTATCGGCGGCAAGCATGTGGCAGGTGCAAGCGGCCGGACGACTGAATTTTATCAGCCTATGGATGGTGCGGTGCTGGGGCAGATTGCTCTGGCGACCAAAGACGAAGTGCGTGCAGCGGTCGAAAACGCCAAGGCGGCGCAGCCTGCCTGGGCTGCGACCAACCCGCAGCGCCGTGCGCGTGTTTTGCGCAAATTTCTGGAACTGGTTGAAGCCGAATATGACAGCCTTGCGGAATTACTGGCGCGTGAACATGGTAAAACCATTCCTGATGCCAAGGGTGATATTCAGCGCGGTCTGGAAGTGATCGAATTCTGCCTTGGTGCGCCGCACCTGCTGAAAGGTGAATTCACCGATGCTGCCGGCACCGGCATTGATGTTTATTCCATGCGCCAGCCGCTCGGTGTTGTGGCGGGTATTACCCCATTCAACTTTCCGGCGATGATCCCGTTGTGGAAGGCCGGACCTGCAATTGCCTGCGGTAATGCGTTTATTCTCAAACCTTCCGAACGCGATCCGGGCGTGCCGATGCGTTTTGCGGAATTGTTTATGGAAGCCGGTTTGCCTGCCGGTATTTTCAATGTGGTCAACGGCGATAAAGATGCGGTTGATGCATTGCTGGATGATCCGGATGTCAAGGCAATCGGTTTTGTCGGCTCCACCCCGATTGCGCAATATATTTATGCCCGCGGCTGCGCTAATGGCAAACGTGTTCAGTGTTTTGGCGGTGCCAAAAACCACATGATCATTATGCCGGATGCGGATATGGATCAGACGGTTGATGCGCTGATCGGTGCCGGTTACGGCTCTGCAGGCGAGCGTTGTATGGCGATTTCGGTTGCCATTCCTGTCGGTCATGACACCGCAGAGCGTCTGATGGATAAGCTTATCCCGCGTGTCGAAGCGCTGAAGGTTGGCCCGTCAACGGATGTGTCTGCGGATTACGGCCCACTGGTGACAAAACAGGCGCTGGATCGTGTACGCGGTTATGTTGATCTTGGTGTCGAAGAAGGTGCCAAGCTGGTTGTTGACGGCCGCAATTTCAAAATGCAGGGCTATGAAAATGGCTTTTATCTCGGCGGTTGTCTCTTCGATCATGTCACCAGAGATATGCGCATTTACAAGGAAGAGATTTTCGGCCCTGTGCTCAGTGTTGTCCGCGCCAAGACCTATGAGGAAGCATTATCCCTACCGAATGATCATGAATATGGCAATGGTGTCGCAATTTTCACCCGTGACGGTGATGCCGCCCGCGACTTTGCCTCCCGTGTTCAGGTTGGGATGGTCGGTGTGAATGTGCCGATCCCTGTGCCGATTGCCTATTACACTTTTGGCGGCTGGAAAGGCTCCGGTTTCGGCGATCTCAACCAGCACGGCCCAGATGCTTTCCGCTTTTATACCAAGACCAAAACCGTGACTTCACGCTGGCCGTCGGGTGTTAAAGACGGTGCAGAGTTTGTCATTCCGACCATGAGCTAACACCCGACTTTTACTTGTTTGCATGTCCTCACCACTTCGTGGCTGCGGGCATGCGGCAGGGTGTAAAGGACGGAGCTGAGTTCGTCATCCCGACAATGAGATAACACCCAGCTTTTACTTGTTTGCATGTCCTCACCACTTCGTGGCTGCAGGCATGCGGCAGGGTGTGAAGGATGGGGTAGAGTTTGTCATTCCGACCATGAGCTGATTATTTTGGCTCTGATGGGCTGCAATTGGCACGTCATAATCAAAATCAATTCCCGCTTAGTTTTGCGGCCAATCATGTTGGCATCAACCCCGCCTTTAAGGCGGGGTTTTTGTTTCTTTAAATATTGAACAGAGCAAAAATTATTTCATTCTCTTTGCTAAAAGCACAGCTTGTTGTTTTGCCGGACGAAATGCGCCGTGTATTGTCTGATGCCAAATTATCCGGTTAAAGGAACAGGTCTCATGGCTGAAATCACGACAAAACGCATTGTGCTCGCCTCGCGCCCGCAAGGCCGACCGACAGCCGAGAATTTTCGTCTTGAAACGGCTCCCGTTGCTGAACCTGCAGACGGGCAAGTGCTGCTCAAGCTGCTTTATCTGTCACTTGATCCCTATATGCGCGGCCGGATGAGCGATGCTAAATCCTATGCTGCGCCCGTTGCAATCGGCGGGGTGATGGAAGGTGGTACAGTTGGTGAAGTGATTGCCAGCAAGCATCAGGATTTTGCCGTTGGTGATATTGTTTTATCGCATTCCGGCTGGCAGACCTATGCGCTGGCTGACGGTGCAACCCTGCGCAAGCTCGATCCGCAGGCTGCTCCGGTAACCACCGCGCTCGGTGTTCTGGGAATGCCGGGTTTTACAGCCTATGCGGGATTGCTGACGATCGGCCAGCCCAAGGCCGGAGAAACCGTGGTGGTGGCTGCGGCAAGCGGGCCCGTGGGGTCTACCGTTGGCCAGATTGCACGGCTGAAAGGTGCGCGTTCTGTGGGGATTGCTGGTGGTGCGGATAAATGTCGTGCACTGATTGAGGAATTCGGCTTTGATGTGGCTATTGATCATTACCGGCCGGATTTTGCACAAGCCCTGCGTGAAGCCTGTCCTTCAGGCATTGATGTTTATTTTGAGAATGTCGGCGGCAAGGTGTTTGAGGCTGTTTTCCCGTTGCTGAACCAGTTCGCCCGTGTACCTGTTTGCGGGTTGGTGGCGCAGTATAACAGCACCGGTGATTTTGAAGGACCGGATCGTCTGCCGCTTTTGATGCGGGATGTTTTGTCGAAAAGTCTGACAATTCGTGGCTTTATCCAGCGTGATTTCAGTGAGCAGCGCCCTGCCTTTTATCAGGAGATGGTAAACTGGATTGCACAGGATAAAGTGCGCTATCGCGAGGATATTGTTCAGGGGTTGGAGCAGGCACCCGAGGCTTTTATCGGCCTGCTTGAAGGACGTAATTTCGGCAAGCTGATCGTTCGTTTGCACTGACGGTGATTGCATCTGTCTAACGATGAAGGCTGACAAAAACATCAGTGAACAAGGCTGACGGGATTATGCATCTTGTGTGATGCCGTCAGAATCTGGAAGCGTATCAGGTGCATATTTACTGACGGCAAACATAGTGTTTTCCGGAGGTAAGTATGACATATTTGGAATGTTTCAGCGTCATGGATCATGCGCCGCAGATTATTTCCGGTCGTGCCGAGCGGGACTGGATGGACAGTTTTCACATCCGTTTTCCCTATCGTTGCCTGCCATTGACTATGGCCAATACAACGGGCTGGGAAATCCTCTGTCCGACCGATATTCGTATTTGCTGGAATGGCGGTAAAGATAAGACAGATGTTACTATATCTTGCCGCGACCGTGAATTTTCACATTTTGTGGAATCGCATTTCAGCCACGGTGTTGTGACTTTCCATACCGGTTATCTGTTTCGCACACCGCCGCAATGCGCATTACTGGCAGGTGGTGCACCCAATCATGTTAAAGACGGCATTCAGCCTCTGACCGGTCTGGTTGAGACCGACTGGCTGCCTTTTCCCTTCACAATGAACTGGATTATGACCCGCCCGGGCATTGTCCGTTTCAAAAAAGGAGAGCCGTTCTGTTTTATCCAGCTGACAGAACATCATAAAATGGATGAAGTAAAACCGGTGATCCGCAGGATTGAGGATGCGCCGGTTTTGCAGCAGGAATATGTGACGTGGTCAAAGGTAAGGCGGGAATTTAATCAGAACCTCATGAATGGTGATGCGCAGACTGTTAAACAGGCATGGCAGAAATTTTACTTCAAAGGCGAAAAGCCGGGTTCTGAAGGCGACGGGCAGGCGGAAGGGCATGTGAATAAGCGACGTTTGCATATGCCTGAAATGGCAGATCAGCCGCCTGTCGGGATACCGGCAGACCAAGTGGCTGATGCCTGAGAGACAGATTATCGTCTCTTCGGGCCTGTTTCTTATAAAATTGACTTTACTATAGAATCCGGCGGGGGTTCTATAGCGACATATTTTATATTCATGCCGGATATCTTCCATGACCGTTTCTGCGCCGACCAGCACCAGTGCCGTAATTGTTATTTCCAGCCATGTGGTGCGTGGCTCTATCGGCAACAGAGCAGCAGTTTTTGCACTGGAGCGGCTTGGCTATCCGGTGTGGGCTGTGCCGACCGTTATTCTGCCATGGCATCCGGGGCACGGACCAGCAGGGCGGATTATTCCGGATGCCGCGCAGTTTTCATCCTTGATTGGTGATCTGGAGCGTGCACCATGGCTGGGTGAGGTGAGTGCTGTACTGACCGGTTTTATGAGTAATGCTGCTCAGGTTGAAGCTGTCGCACATCTCATCACCGCTATGAAAGCCAGAAATCCGAAGTTACAATATATTTGCGATCCTGTGATCGGAGATATGAAGGGGCTTTATGTTGCGGAAAGCACGGCAGTTGCCATTCGCGATTTGCTGCTGCCGCTTGCCGATATTGCCACACCGAACCGTTACGAGCTGGGATGGCTGACGGCAACGGAACCAACTGATAATCAGCAATTGATGGAAGCTGCATTGCGTGCGGGGCCGGAGACTATGCTGGTAACCTCTGCCTTTGCGCTGATGCGGGATAGTATCAGCAATATTCTGGTTACGCGGACACAGGCTTTGATGGCGGAGCACCGGATTGTTCACGGACCGGGCAATGGTATGGGGGATCTGACCTCCGCTTTGTTCCTTGCCCGTAAAATGAGCGGCATGAATGAAGAGAAATCATTGCAACTGACCACAGCTGCCGTGTTTGAAATTCTTGCCCGTGCAGCAAAACGCGGAGCGGATGAATTGATGCTGGAAGCTGATGCCGCGAGTTTGGAGCGGCCGATGGCCATGGTGCAACTGCGTCGTCTGGTTCATCCAAATCATGATCAAAGCGCGGGATGAGCGCCTGAAAGGCGCTCTTTTTGTTTTGGCGCTATAAAAGTGTGAAAATTTTTGTAGATAAAATATTTTTTGATAGATTGTTTAATGTGGAGAAAAAGGATGAAAATCAGTCTGATTTTGAGTGAAAACGGGCTGTTTATACTGGTTTGAGCCGGAAAATGCAGGAAAAACTGAGCGGAGCAGTTCCTGTTCTATGCCTGTGCAGAGTGAAATTCAGGCTAATCTTTGATTGATCTTGGCAAAATATGGGTTTATCGAAAAATCATGGTAGATCTTCCAGACACACTCCTCGCCGGTTACCGCAACTTCATGGCATCGGATTTTGCCGATGAAAGAATGCGCTATAAGGAACTCGCAGATCAGGGGCAGACACCGGAAACGATGGTCATTGCTTGCTGTGATTCCCGCGCTGCGCCGGAAATCATTTTCAATACCCGTCCGGGTGAAATCTTTGTTTTGCGCAATGTCGCGAATCTCATCCCGCCCTATGAACCGGATGGCGAATATCATGCTGCTTCTGCGGCATTGGAATTCGCTGTGCAGAGCCTCAAGGTTAAGCACATTGTTGTGCTTGGCCACGGGCGCTGCGGTGGCATTAAAGCGGCTCTTGATACGGATAGCAGCCCGCTGTCTCCGGGCGACTTTATCGGCAAATGGATGAGCCTGCTGGCACCGGCCGCAGAGAATATTACATCCAACACGCTGATGACACAGACAGAGCGACAGACTGCGCTTGAGCGTATTTCAATCCGCTTTTCCCTGAATAATCTGCGTAGTTTCCCGTGCGTTGATATTCTGGAGAAGAAGGGCCGGCTCTCCCTGCATGGTGCATGGTTCGATATTTCGACCGGTGAATTGTGGGTGATGGATTCCCAGACCGGCGATTTTATTCGTCCGGATACGGATGAAATGCCGGCGCAGCCTGAAAGCAATGAAACACCGGCTGCCTGAACCTGAACTCAGATAATAAAAACCGGCTTTTATGCCGGTTTTTTTATATCCGGAGATTTCCTGTTTCTGAAATCCGGTATAAACTCTGTTTCAGGCATGGCCCATGCCTCCCCCCTCCGTACGGGAAAGTATTATTCATGCAGGGCGTTAAAAGCTGAACCGTCTGTTCGGGCATCATGCATAAGGAGGGAATGCTGATATTGCTCATAACAGGAGGTTATACGCATGATGCTTTCAGCGCCGCTTTATCTTTTAAAACGCAGAGCCAGACTTTTATCCCGAAAGCGTAATATTCCGCTTCATCAGGCGCTTAATATGATTGCAGTTGAAGAGGGGTATAATGACTGGAGCCTGCTCGTTATGAAACAGGCTGAGACTTTGTCGGCTGATGGTTTGTTCAGGCAATTGAGGCCGGGGGATATGGTTTTACTGGGCGCACGCCCGGGGCAGGGTAAAACTTTGCTAAGCCTTGAATTGTTGATCAGCGCTGTGGAAAGCGGGAAGCAAGGTGTATTTTTTACGCTTGAATATACAGAGCAAGATGTCTTGCAGCGTTTAAAAAAGCTCCGCCCTGAATGGCAAAGCAGTAATGACTTGTTTGTCTTTGACGGTTCGGATGCGATTAGCGCGGATTATATTATTGCCAGAATGGCTGCTGCTCCGCATGGTGCATATATTGTCATAGATTACTTACAAATACTGGATCAGAGGCGGGATAAGCCGGATTTGGCAGAGCAGGTGGCCGCTTTAAAATCCTTTGCACAGCAAAAAGATTTTATCCTTATATTCATTTCGCAGATTGACCGGTTTTATGATCCGGTAAAAAAGCCCTGTCCGGATATGCATGATATACGTTTACCTAATCCTCTGGAGCTGACATTTTTTAACAAGATGTGCTTTGTTCAGGGCGATAAAATCCGGTTGAGCCGCTTTGGTCAGAGCGGGTAATATATGTACAGTGATAAAAAACCGGCTGAGAAGCCGGTTTTTTATTGTCATTGAGCAGTGGTTATTTACCGTCGATTGCCTGACCCATAATGGCAATTGCCTGCTGGTAAACGGTTGCAGCGTTCCAGCCCTGAATCGCAGCATAGTTTGGCTGCCCCTGCTGATAACCTGCACCGGCGCGCCAGCCGTGAGCTTTCAGGAAGTTGGCAGTTGATGCCAGCGCATCAGCGCGCGAACCGACCATATCAATATGGCCGTTGCCGTCGCCGTCTGCACCAAATTTAATGACGCTGGATGGCAGGAACTGTGTCTGGCCGATTTCGCCGTGCATTGCGCCCACAGCATTCGGGCTGAGATCACCGCGCTGAATCAGCTGGAGGGCTGCATAAAGCTCATTAGTGAAGAATTCCGAACGGCGGCAATCATAGGCCAGTGTCGCAACAGCTGAAAGCGTGTGCTGTTTGCCCATATAATTACCGAAGCCGGTTTCCATGCCCCAGATGGCCAGCAGCGGGCCGGCAGGAACGCCGTAACGCTGTTCAATCTTGGCGAACAGAGCTGCATTCTGCTTTTTCAGGGTTTTACCACGATTGATGATTGTGGTTGAACCGCGTTTCTTCATGAAGTCGTCGAGTGACAGCTTGAAGCTTTTTTGGTTGCGGTCAGCATTAATGGTTGCTGTTGCGTATTTTACATTGTCCAGAGCGGACAATGCATTGCCTTTGATGCCGCGTGCTGCTGCTTCCTGTTTGAAGCCCTGCACCCATGCAGGAAAGCCTGCGCCTGTATTGCCGCACTGGGCTGCCTGTGCAGCACCGGAAACGGCCAGCACAGCGATTGATCCGCCAATTACACGAACTGTCAACTGACGGAGGGAGGATTTGATAGTCTTTGACTGCATGAAGCTGCCTCGTTAGAACTTTGCTCGGATGCTTTATAGATTTATATGGTTAACAGGGTTTTACGGAAAATATAATTCTGGCCTGTATATATAAGAATGACGGCGATGTCTGTTGAATGTGGTCTGAATGAGGCGCAATACTTTTGTACAGTCCTGTTTGAGACTGATCGCGTTTTTTAGGTCACAGTTTAAAAAGCACGGGAGGGTATTATGCTTACCGGTGTGCCGGATGATTGCTTCATCCGGGAAAGACGCAGCAAAAGCTTGACTCATAAACCGCAGATCATGTAAAGAACGCGCGATAATTCCGCTATGAGTATATGTTCTCAGGCAGCCGACCGGGACCCGTATGGTATAAAGAGATCCCGGAGGTCAACATCCGACAGCGCTATGCGCCCTCGGGTGCTGTTTTGCTTTGGATGCAGCTCCGGTTTATAAACCGTCTGTCATATATGATTTCGGGATGAACCTGCACTCAGATCCGGCGCGTGACCGGTCTGAACAGAGATTGGGAAATTTGGATGTTTGAATCACTTCAGGAGCGTCTTGGCTCTATTCTGAACGGTCTGACCGGACGCGGAGCTCTCTCCGAGTTCGATGTTGCGGGCGCGTTGCGAGAAGTGCGCCGTGCGCTGATTGAAGCGGATGTGTCGCTGGAAGTAGTTCGCTCATTTACTGACCGCGTACGTGAAAAAGCGGTTGGTGCAGAAATTCTGAAAAGCATCAAGCCTGGTCAGATGGTCGTTAAGATCGTCCATGACGAACTGGTGGAAATGCTTGGTACCGAAGGCGTGTCCATTGACCTGAATGCACCGGCACCGGTTGTTATCATGATGGTCGGTTTGCAGGGCTCGGGTAAAACCACGACCACCGGTAAGCTGGCCAAGCGTCTGACGGATCGCCAGAAGAAAAAAGTTCTGATGGCATCGCTGGATACGCGCCGCCCTGCCGCGCAGGAACAGCTGCGCCAGCTCGGAACGCAGGTCAGCGTTGATACATTGCCGATTATTGCCGGGCAGTCGCCGGTAGAGATTGCCGCGCGCGCCGTACAGGCGGCCAAGCTCGGCGGTCATGATGTTGTGATTCTCGATACAGCGGGTCGTACACATATTGACGAGCCGCTGATGGTGGAAATGGCGGATATCCGTAAGGCCGCCAATCCGCATGAAATTCTGCTGGTTGCTGACAGCCTGACCGGTCAGGATGCTGTTAATCTGGCGCGTAACTTTGATGAGCGCGTTGGTATTACCGGTATCGTGCTGACCCGTATGGACGGTGACGGTCGTGGCGGTGCAGCACTTTCGATGCGCGCTGTTACCGGCAAGCCGATTAAAGCAATCGCTACCGGCGAAAAAATGGATGCGCTGGAGGAGTTTTATCCAAAGCGTATCGCAGACCGTATTCTCGGCATGGGCGATATTGTTTCGCTCGTCGAAAAAGCGGCTGAAACCATTGATGCTGAAAAAGCAGCGGCAATGGCCAAGAAAATGCAGGCCGGCAAGTTCGATATGAACGATCTGGCTGACCAGCTGAAACAGATGAAAAAGCTGGGCGGTATGGGCGGTATCATGGGGATGATGCCGGGCATGTCAGGCATGAAAGACAAAGCTGCTGCTGCCGGTCTGGACGATAAATTATTCGATCGTCAGCTCGCAATCATCGGTTCTATGACCAAGGCTGAACGCGCTAATCCTGCTGTGCTGAAGCACAGCCGCAAGCAGCGTATTGCCAAAGGTTCCGGTACCAATGCTGCTGATATTAACAAGCTGCTGAAAATGCACATGCAAATGGCTGATATGATGAAAGCTATGGGCAAGGGCAAAGGCGGCATGATGAAACAGATGATGGGTGGCCTTGCCGGTAAGATGGGACTTGGCGGTCTCGGCGGCCTCGGTGGTGGAATGCCCGACCTGTCGAGTATGGATCCGAAACAGCTGGAAGCTCTGCAGAAACAGGCTGAAGCAGCCGGTTTTGGTAAAAGCGGCGGCCTTCCGGGGCTCGGCGGTGGTTTACCTGGCCTTGGTGGCCCGAAACTTCCTGGTCTTGGCGGTGGTCTGCCTGGCCTGCCTAAGAAAAAGTGAGCATAATGAGCGAAGAACAGACAATTCCTGCTGAACTTATCGCCCTGCGCGGATCGATCGATAATATTGATGCGGCTCTGATCCATATGCTTGCGGAGCGTTTTCGCTGCACCAAAGCTGTCGGTGTTCTGAAAGCCGAGCGCGGTCTGGCTGCTGCTGATCCGGCACGTGAAAAACGTCAAGTCGAGCGCCTGCGTAATCTGGCATTGGATGCCAGTCTCGATCCCGATTTTGCTGAGAAATTTCTGAACTTCATTGTGAAAGAAGTGATCCGGCATCATGAGCATACCGCCGCAAACCATATCGGACAGTAATGTTCGTTTTGCGGTGTAAAAAACAAGTATGGCTGTTTTAACGGTCGTATTTCAGAAATTGTTACTGTTTCAGTAACGCGACATAAACTTTAAGGAAAACACTATGTCCCTGAAAATCCGCCTGGCACGTGCCGGCTCCAAGAAGCGCCCTTACTACCACATCGTTGTTGCAGACGTTCGCGCACCACGCGACGGCCGCTTCATTGAAAAGCTGGGTTCGTGGAATGCAACTCTTGCTAATAAAGAAGAGCGCGTTGTTGTTAATGCAGAACGCATTCAGTATTGGATCGGTCATGGCGCACAGCCAACAGACCGCGTTCTGCGCTTCCTCGATCAGGCTGGTATTGCCAAACGTGAAGCCGGCAACAACCCAACCAAAGGCGTACCAGGCAAAAAAGCCCAGGAACGTCTGGCAATGGCTAAGCAGGCTGAAGAAGAAGCCGCTGCAAAGGCTGCAGAAGCCGCTGAAGCAGCTGCTGCTGCCGCAGCTGCGCCTGCTGAAGAAGCTCCTGCTGCAGAATAATTCTGAAGCGATAGCTTTTTATACGTGATTAAAAATACCGTGCCTCTGTAAAGCGGCACGGTATTTTTTTGTTTTGAAATACCGGTTTGAAAAGCTGCGCATTGTTTGTATTTTTCACATTTATTAAGTGTGTATTTTCAAATGGGATTTTGCGGTTTATTTATAACAAATGATCTGCGCGAAACTTGTGCAAGATGAGGAGATATCCATGACCGGTCAGACTTCTGCTGTAACAACATTTCCGCTGAAACTGCGCTCGCTGCTAACGCTTGTTGTGTTGATGTTCGCGCCGCTTCTGGCGGCCTGTGGTTTCAACACTATTCCGACCAATGAGGAAAAAGCAAAGGCGGCATGGAGTGAGGTACTGAATCAGTATCAGCGCCGCACCGATCTTATTCCCAATCTGGTGGAAACCGTTAAAGGCTATGCTGCGCATGAACAGGAAACCCTGACTGCGGTGATTGAAGCCCGTTCAAAGGCAACGCAGACACAGATTTCTCCTGAAATGCTGAATAATCCGGAATTGTTCAAACAGTTTCAGGATAATCAGGCCAATCTGAGCAGTGCTTTGTCCCGTTTGATGGTTGTGGTCGAGAAATATCCTGATCTGAAGGCCAATCAGAACTTTCTCGCACTGCAATCGCAGCTTGAAGGCACGGAAAACCGGATTGCTGTCGCGCGCCGCGATTATATCGAAGCGGTACGTGTTTATAATACCGGTCTGAAGACCATGCCGACCATGCTGTGGAAGACATTGTGGTTCTGGAACAATGAGCCGATGCCGACTTTCACTATTGATCCGGCTTCTCAAGCCGCTCCTAAAGTACAGTTCAACTGATGACGGCGGGCAGGAGAAATCCTGCCCGTTCTGTTTTCAGTAAAGTTCAGGAAATGGGAAAACTCAGGATAGTGGTATGAATCTTGTCCGTATTCTTCCGGAACAAGCTGCTTTCCGGTTTGCGCTGAAAATGCTTCTTGCGGTGGTGCTGCTGGCATTTGCAAATCTTGCATATGCGCAAAGCACGGATAAACCGGCCATTGCTTTAACCGATCGTGTGGTTGATGCTGCGGGAGTGCTGTCTTTTGCGCAGCAGCAGGAACTGATTGCAAAGCTCGGCGCCTACGAAAAAGAGTCATCCGACCAGATTGTGGTTGCAACGGTTCCCAGTCTGAACGGAATGGATATTGAGACTTATGCCAACCGGCTCTACCGTGCATGGGGCATTGGCCAGAAGAGTGAAAATAACGGTATTTTGCTGCTGGTTGCACCCAATGAGCGCAAAGTGCGTATTGAGGTCGGCTACGGGCTGGAGGGCACAGTGACTGATGCTCTCTCGGCAATCATCATTCAGAATGCGATTATCCCTGAATTCCGTAATGGCGATTATGGCACCGGCATTACCAAAGGTGTCGATGATATTTTGCAGGTTTTGCGTGGTGAAGGTGCAGAATTACAGGCACGTGCAAAACGCAATCAGAAAGAGGCAGCTGACCAGACGGATTGGATTGAAGTTATTTTTCTGATTTTCTGGATCAGTATTTTCTTCGGCGGTTTCGGTTTTACTTTGCTGGCTCCGGTTTTCGGCAGAAAAATCGGCCCCGGCCGTTATGAATGGCTGGGCGTGACGATTGCATTGGGCGGTGGCGGCGGAGGTTCTTCAGGGCGTGGCGGCTACGGAGGCGGTTTCGGTGGTGGCTTCGGCGGCGGTTCATCCGGTGGTGGCGGCTTTTCCGGTGGCGGCGGTTCATCGGGTGGCGGTGGCGCATCGGGCAGCTGGTAAAGGGGCAAGGCTATGACACATTCTCAGCGTAATCATATTTCTCAGGAAGACCGTCAGCGTATTGCCTCTGCCATCCGTGATGCGGAAGCACAAACGGGCGGCGAAATCTATGCTGTTCTGGCGCAGCGCAGTGATGATTATTTTTATGTGGCGGGTTTTATTGCCTGTTGTGGTATGATCGTAACTGCAGTGATTGCTGCTTTTGCGGCGCATTATTATTGGTTTGATCTGTCATTGCCGAAATTCGCACTGGCTATTTTGGCGGCCTTTATTTGTCTGGTTGCACTGCTGGCTTTTGTACCCGCATTACGCATGGTGCTGGTACCGCATCGCGTGCGCTACCGGCGGGCACATCTAAATGCATTGCAGCAGTTTATCGCCCGTAATGTGCATCTGACTAATAAGCGCACGGGTATCCTGCTATTCGTCTCTCTTGCTGAACGCTATGCGGAAGTGGTGGCTGATGCGGGGATCAATGAGAGGGTTGATCAGCAGGAATGGAATGCCATTGTCGCCACACTCAGCCGCCATGCAGCACAGGGAAGTGTTGCGGAGGGGTTTATTGAGTCGATTGGTAAGGCCGGTGACCTGCTGGCGCAGCATTTTCCTAAAGAGGCCGGCGATAAAAACGAGCTGGAAGACCATCTGGTGGAGCTGTAAGAATTTTATCCACTGCTGATTTTTATTTTTGCGGCGGGTTTATGATTTTTAAGAACGATTTAATTTCACTTTTGCTTGTTCACGGGCGAAAAATCGAAAAAAAACGGTTCTTTTGTCACAATTTGCTTGTTATTTGAGAGAATGAGCAGGCCGAAGGTAATTTAGGCAGAGGCGGTCTGTATAATGAGGAGTTTTACAGTGAGTGCCGATACAGACCATACCGCTCAGACCAAATTCGTTGTCGATTATCAGAATATCTCTGAGCCTGTAGCTTCTCAGTTCGCTAAGCTGTTGTTTGAATGGGCACCGGCGGAAGATATTGCCGCCTATGATGCCGGTGATATGGAAGAAGCTGCAAAGCTCGCTTTGAAAGCTCTTGGCGGTTATCAGGCCGATAAGCCTGTCATCAGTGTTGATAATGACAGTATTCTGCGCCGTCGCGGCCGTCCGCTGACCGTTGTAACCCTTATCAATCGCAATATGCCGTTTCTGCTTGATTCGACGATGGCGGAAATTCTCGAACGCTCCGGCATGATCTATATGGTTGTGCATCCGGTGCTTAATGTTGCGTTTAACGGCAGCAGCTATGAGGTTCACGGCGAAGCAACCTCCGGTAAATCCGTTGAAGGTACGGAGCAGGTCAGTGTTATTCAGCTGCATCTGCCACAACTGGATGAAAGCGCAAGAGCAATTCTGGAACAGGCGCTCGGAATGGTGCTGGGACAGGTCTATGCTGCTGTCAGCGACTGGAAGCCGATGCTGGCACGTCTTGATGAGGTGATTGCCTCTTACAGCGCCGTCAAAGGCCTGCCGGAAACAGCGGAAGGCCGTGAAGCCATTGCACTGCTCAAATGGCTGCGCGATGGTAATTTCACATTTCTGGGTATGCGTGAGTTTCGTTACGATGCGGCTCAGGGGACCCTTATTCAGGCTGATGCACCGTCACTGGGTATTCTGCGTAATGAAGCTGTCCGCGTTTTGCGTCAGGGGCAGGATAATGCTTCGATCACACAGGAACTGCAGGACTTTCTCAAAGGTTCTGAAAGCCTGCTGATTACCAAGGGTAACAGCCGTTCGCTCGTCCATCGCCGCGAATATATCGACTATATCGGTATCAAGCTGTTTGATGCAGACGGAAAAGTAACCGGCGAAATGCGTCTGGTCGGATTGTTTACTTCGACTGCCTATACGTCATTCTTGAGCACAATTCCTTATCTGCGCGGTAAAGCGGAAGCTGTGATTGGCCGCCTCGGCTTCAATGCCGCAGACCATTCCGGTAAGGCGCTGGTACGTGTGCTGGAAGATTATCCGCGTGATGATATGTTCCAGATTGATGTGGATGCCCTGACCGATCATGCCGAACTGATCGTGGCATTGGATGAACGTCCGCGTGTCCGCGTATTGCCGCGCATTGATCGTTTCAGCCGTTTTGTCAGTGTGCTGGTCTATCTGCCGCGCGACCGCTATGACTCGGTGGTGCGTGAGGCGATCAGCAATTATCTGATGGATGTTTATCACGGAGAATCCGTGGAGTTCCATCCGGTGTTCCTTGATAAAGGTGTGACCCGCGTTCAGTTTATCATCCGCCGCCATGACGGCAGCGTGAGCGAGATGGCTCGCGAGACTCTGGAAAAGCAGATCCGCACTTTCGTTCGCACATGGGAAGATGGTGTGCGTGATGCGGCAGAGGAAAGCTCACAGACTTTCGCACCGCGTGTGATCAGTCTGGCTTCCGGCTTTCCGGAATCCTATCGCGAGACCTTTAACGAATCCGAAGCGCTTGTTGATGCCGTTCGCATTGAGGCGCTGACTGAAGAAAATCCGCTTTATGTCGATTTCTACCGTTATGACACACAGGAACCGCAGGCGGCTTTCCTGAAACTCTATCATTTCGGTGAAGCTCTGGCTTTGTCACAGCGCGTGCCACTGCTGGAAAATATGGGTTTCCGTGTCATCAGCGAACAGACCTTCGCTCTTCCGGTGCAGACTGCAGCCGGTGGTAAGAACATGGTGCATGTCCATGATATGCTGATTGTCAGCGCATCGGACAAAGCCGTTGATCTCAGCGATGACGGTGATTTGCTTGATGATGTGTTCCGCACTGTATGGAGCGGACAGGCGGATAATGACGGTTATAATGGCCTTGCACAGAGCGGACGTCTGACAGCGCGTCAGATTATGATCCTGCGTATGTACGGGCGTTATCTGCAGCAGGCCGGTATTACCTATTCGCAGGATTTCATTGCTGCGGCGCTCAACCGTTATCCGGACATTGCCACCCATCTCTACACATTGTTTGATCTGCGCTTTAATCCGGCACTGGCCAAACAGGCGGATACAGAAGCGAAAGAGCGTGCTGTTGTTGAAGCCATTGAAACGGCTTTGCAGGCAGTACCAAGCATTGATGATGATCAGATTTTGCGTCGTTACCGCAATCTGGTTGAAGCCTCTCTGCGCACCAATGCCTATATGCATGACGGCGAAGGCAATGCGCCGGTGACTTTGGCGGTGAAGCTTAATCCGCGTGCCGTAGACGGGCTGCCGGAACCACGCCCTTACCGTGAAATCTTCGTTTACGGCCCTGAAGTGGAAGGTGTTCATCTGCGCTTTGGTGCTGTGGCGCGCGGTGGTCTGCGCTGGTCTGACCGTGCACAGGATTACCGCACAGAAGTGCTGGGTCTGGTGAAGGCACAACAGGTGAAGAATGCGGTGATTGTGCCGGGTGGTGCCAAGGGCGGTTTCTATCCGAAGCGTCTGCCGGTTGGTGGCGATCGCAATGCGGTGTTTGAAGCCGGACGCGCTGCTTACATTACTTTCATTTCCACCATGGTTTCGATCACTGATAATATTATTGAAGGCAAGATTGTGCCGCCGGTTGATGTTATCCGTCAGGACAGCGATGATCCGTATTTCGTGGTCGCGGCAGATAAGGGCACAGCCACTTTCTCTGATACGGCCAATGCGATCAGTCAGGCACAGCATTTCTGGCTGGATGATGCTTTTGCTTCCGGTGGTTCTGCCGGTTATGATCATAAGAAAATGGCCATTACTGCCCGTGGTGCATGGGAAGCGGTAAAGCGCCATTTCCGCGAAATGGATATTGATATCCAGACTACACCATTCACTGTTGCCGGTGTGGGCGATATGTCCGGTGATGTGTTCGGTAACGGCATGTTGCTGTCGCCGAAAATCAAACTGGTGGCCGCATTTGATCATCGTGACATCTTTATTGATCCGATGCCGGATACCGATATCGGTTTTGCGGAACGTCAGCGTCTGTTCAATGTGCCGCGCTCCAGCTGGCAGGATTATGACCGTTCAAAAATTTCTGCCGGTGGCGGTGTATTCAGCCGCTCGCAGAAGGTCATTACGTTGTCTGAAGCCGCAGCTGAGGCGATTGGTCTGGGCAAACTGACTGCAAGTCCGAATGAAGTAATCGGTGCTATCCTGCGCGCGCAGGTTGATCTGCTGTGGTTTGGTGGTATCGGCACTTATATTCGTGCGAATGAGGAAAATGATGCGCAGGTTGGTGACCGTGCCAATGATGCGATCCGTATCACCGGTCGTGAAGTTCGCGCTAAGGTGATCGGCGAGGGCGCTAATCTGGGTGCCACCCAGCGTGGCCGTATCGAATACAGCCTCAATGGCGGTCGTTGTAATACGGATGCGATTGACAATTCGGCTGGTGTGAATTCGTCGGACGTTGAGGTCAATATCAAGATTGCTCTGACGCCAAGCCTGCAGGATGGCCGTCTGACCCGTGAAGCACGCGATGTGCTGCTGGCACAGATGACTGATGAAGTGGCAGCACTGGTGCTGCATAATAATTATGAGCAGCCGCTGGCTCTGTCCCTTGTTGAAAAACGCGGTGCATCCGAACTGCCATATCTGATGCGGATGATGTCGTCTCTGGAACGCCGCAAGTTGCTGGATCGCAAGGTGGAATATCTGCCGGATGATCAGGCGCTGGCAGACCGCCAGAAACGCGGTGAGGCGCTGACCCGTCCGGAACTGGCCGTGCTTCTGGCCTACGGTAAAATGGTACTGTCCGATGATCTGATCGCCAGCAATCTGCCGGATGACACCTATTTGCATTCACGCCTGTTCGGCTATTTCCCGCAGGAAATGCAGGAGCGTTTTGCCAAGGATATTACCCATCACCGTCTGCATCGCGAAATCATTGCAACACTTCTGTCCAATGATGCGATTAATCGTTGTGGCCCGACATTTATCAGCCGTTTGAATGATCTGACAGCTGAAGCACCGGCAGAAATTCTGCGGTCTTATGTGGCTGTGGCTGATGGTTTTGAAACCGAGCAGCTCTATCAGGCGATCAATGCGCTGGATAATAAAATTCCGGGCAAAGTACAGAATGAATTCTATGCGCTGGTCGGGGAAATGCTGTTCTCAACCACCGCATGGGTGCTGCGCAATAACCGCTTTGATGCAACTTTGAGTGAAATGGTCAGCGCGGTGAAGCGGACACGCATGGCGCTGGAGCCAAAACTCGAAGAGCTGATGCCTGACTTCATTGCTGATCTGATTACAGCAGATACGGCAAAATATATCGCTAAAGGTGCCGGTGAAGCGTTGGCGCGCAAACTTGCCCGACTGCAGTCGGCTAAGTTGATGGCGGATATTGCGTTGATTGCCTATCAGGGCAAGGCAGAGCTGATGACGGCTGCAACTGCTTATTTCAAAATTGTTGATGCTTTCCGTATTGCCAATATTGAAAAAGCGGCATCTGTCGTACCGGTAACGGATTATTATGATGGTCTGGCATTGTCGCGTGCGACAGACACAATCACACAGGCAACTCGTGCTGTGACGATGGAAGCGCTTACCAAATTCAAAGGTGAGGCCGATCCGGTACAGAGCTGGCTGACCCGTGATGCCGAGCGGATTGACGGTGTGCGTCAGCGTATGATTGCGCTGACAGAAGGCGGAGATCTGAGCGTTTCCCGTCTGGCCGTGGCAGCCGGTTTCATGGCTGATCTTGCGGGCTGATCATCGCTTGATTGACGACATAACAGAAAGGGCTGGTGTTAAACCGGCCCTTTTGTTTTAAATAAGCTATCTTTTTTATTGCGCGTATCTTATCCGAAAACCGCTTCACACTTTTCGGGATACGCTTGAATGATTTTGGGGGCAGTGATTTGAGCATCACACATCCGTCTGCAGAACGACCGGCGCATGACAGCGTGTGGAACAAAGGCATCTGGGGCTGGATGTTTTTCGACTGGGCGGCTCAGCCGTTTTTTACAGTCGTCACCACTTTCATTTTCGGCCCTTATTTCATTTCGCGCATGTCGGATGATCCGGTCGCAGGGCAGGCGGCATGGGGCTATGGCGTGGCTTTTGCGGGTATCGTCATCACAATCCTGTCTCCGGCACTGGGTTCTATTGCGGATAAAACCGGTGCAAGAAAACCGTGGATCGGTTTCTTTGCCATTATCAAAATCATCAGCCTGTCTTTGCTATGGTATGCCGAGCCGGGATCAAGCTATGTCTGGGTTCTGCTGGCCTTCATCTGCGCCTCCGTTGCCGCAGAGTTTTCTATCGTTTTTAACGATTCCATGATGCCGAGACTAATCCCTGCCTCGCATATCGGGCAGGTTTCCAATTTCGCATGGGGGCTTGGCTATCTCGCCGGTATGATTGTTCTGATCTTTGTGGTTACCTGCCTGGCAGCCTCGCCGGAAACAGGCAAAACGCTGATCGGGATTGAGCCGCTCTGGCAGCTGGATGCTCTGAAAGGTGAGGATGCCCGTATTACGGGGCCGATTGCCGCGCTGTGGTATCTGATTTTCATTCTGCCGATGTTTATCTTTACCCCGGATCAGGAAAAAGGCATGGGGCTGAAAGCCGCCATTGGCGAAGGTCTGGCAGAGTTGAAAGAAACCCTGCATGAAGTGCGCAAAAAAGCGGCTCTGTTCCGTTTTCTGATCGCGCGAATGATCTATCAGGACGGTGTGAATGCACTGCTGGCGCTGGGCGGCGGTTTTGCTGCGGCCATGTTCGGCTGGTCGATCACTGAGATTGGTCTGTTTGGTATTATCCTCAATGTCGTGGCGATTTTCGGTTGCTGGTTTGCCAGCTATGTCGATAGCTGGTTCGGCTCCAAATGGGTGGTTGTTGTTTCATTGGTGCTGTTGCTGATCGCTACCTTGGGTATTGTTTCTACGGGACCGGATTACACGCTTTATGGTCTGGTTCATTTTCCGCCGGACAGTAATACAGGACTGTTTTCCTCCGGCGGGGAAAAAGCCTATCTGGCTTTCGGTATGCTGATTGGCATTGCCTTCGGGCCTGTGCAGGCGTCTTCCCGCTCGTGGTTTGCCCGCAGTGTCGAACCGCATGAAGCAGGACGCTATTTCGGTATTTATGCGCTGGCCGGACGCGCAACCAGCTTTCTGGCCCCGTTTCTGGTGGCGAGCATGACGGCTGCGAGCGGTTCTCCGCGCCTTGGTATTGCAGTGTTGGTACTGTTCTTCGTGGCTGGTTTATATCTGGCAGCCAGAACGCCTTATCCGGAAAAAAATCCTGTTTAACGCAAATAAAAAAGGCGGCTGAAAAGCCGCCTTTTTCGTTCGGATATATAGCTTAGTGGCGGAAGTGGCGCATGCCGGTAAAGACCATGGCAATGCCTGCTTCATCAGCAGCTTTAATTACTTCATCATCACGCATTGAGCCGCCTGGCTGGATGACCGCTGTGGCACCGGCTTCGACAGCCGAGATCAGGCCGTCAGCAAACGGGAAGAAAGCATCGGAGGCAACAACTGAGCCTTTGGTCAGTGGTTCGCCGCCTGCTACTGCTGCTGCATCTTCTGCCTTGCGCGCTGCAATACGGGAAGAGTCGATACGGCTCATCTGGCCTGCGCCAACGCCAACAGTTGCGCCGTCTTTAACATAGACAATCGCATTGGACTTGACGTGTTTGGCAACACGGAAGGCAAATTTCAGGTCAATCATTTCCTGTTCGGTTGGCGCGCGTTTGGTCACGACTTTAAGGTCGAGATCATCAACATTGCCATTGTCACGGTTCTGGATCAGCAGGCCACCAGCAACGGTTTTAGCGGCAATGCCCGGTGCGCGGACATCCGGCAGACCGCCAGTGACCAGCAGACGCAGGTTTTTCTTGGCGGCGACAATGGCCTGTGCTTCCGGTGTTGCATCCGGTGCGATAATCACTTCAGTGAAAATCTTGACGATTTCCTCAGCAGCTTCCGCATCCAGTGTACGGTTGAGAGCGACAATACCACCAAAGGCTGAAACTGTATCGCAGGCATAGGCCTTGAGATAAGCCTCTTTCAGCGATGCACCTTCAGCCACACCGCACGGATTGGCATGTTTGATGATGGCAACGGCTGCGACCTTCGCCGGATCAAATTCTGCCACCAATTCATAAGCTGCATCTGTATCATTGATGTTGTTGTAGGACAGCTGCTTGCCCTGAAGCTGGGTGGCGGTGGCCACACCGGCGCGGGTTTCACCGGTCAGGTAGAAACCGGCCTGCTGGTGCGGGTTTTCACCATAGCGCATCACGGAATGCAGTTTACCGGCCAGTGCGCGGTGCAGTGGTGCTTCTTCCTTTGTGGTTTCAGCAAACCAGCCGGAAATTGCGGCATCATAAGCAGCGGTACGGGCAAAGGCTTTACCGGCCATGCGCTGACGAAAAGCATAAGGCAGGGAACCATTGCCGGTTTCCAGCTCGGCAACTACGCTGTCATAATCGTTAGGATCGGTGACGATGGTCACATAAGCATGGTTTTTGGCCGACGCGCGGATCATCGCAGGGCCGCCGATATCGATATTCTCAACGGTGGTATCGTAGTCACCGCCCTGATAGCGCACTTCTTCAAACGGATAGAGATTGATCACAACCAGATCAATGCCGGTAATATTGTGGGCTTCCATCGCTGCCACATGTTCCGGATCATTACGCACAGCGAGCAGGCCGCCGTGAACGCTCGGATGCAATGTCTTGACGCGGCCATCCATGATCTCAGGGAAATTGGTGATTTCCGAAACGTCGCGCACAGGAATACCCGCTGCTGCGATGGATTTGGCGGTACCGCCGGTGGACAGAAGCTCAACGCCCTTTGCGTGCAATGCGCGGGCAAAGTCTACCAGACCGGTTTTATCCGATACGGAGAGCAGTGCGCGGCGCACAGGGAAAAGATCAGGAGCGGGAATATGTTTGGAGCTGACAGCCATGACGGTCTCTTTGTGCTTTATGTCGGGACAATGCATCAGGACGGATCTGATTACCCGTCACATACATCAATCCGGTAAAGTGGGACGATTGGGGCGTATCACAGCTTCTATTGGAATCCTACTCTAAAACAGCGGATTTGAACGCCTGTCACACATATTGACCAAGGCCGGTGCGGGTAAAGCGCCAGCTGATATGATCTGCTTCCATGGCAGAGAAGGTCAGCACGATCTGACGTGAACGCACAGGCCCACGGAAACCGGCGAAGAAGATGGAATCTTCGAGCTGCGGCATGACATCAGCGCAGGAAAAAGCCCAGCTGTCATCGTGATCGGCGGTCAGATGCACCACACCGTCTTCATCCATACGGATATAGACCTGCGGATGAATATGAAAGCGCACTGTCACCAGATCGGATTGCTGTTTGTTTTTACCGCTGCGCGTGGTTTTCAGATGCGACTTGATAAAGCGGTCAACACCTTCAATCAGGCTGCCATTGTGTGACAGAACAACCTGACGTTCATGGGTATAACCGAACAGCCGGACGTAACCGTCATGACTGGCAACAAAACCCTGCTCGCCCATGCCTTCCAGCCGCTGACGTCTGACGCTGGTTGGTCCGGCAATAATCGGTGTGCCGAGAACGCTGGAAATGCTGGAATTGAGACTGAAACGGCACGAGGATGTGTCGTTGATCGTTGCCGTGGAATGGGCTGCTGTGGTGCGGCCAAGCGGGCGGAATTCCGGCGGGCCGTAACGGTCGATACCGGAATTGACAATATAACGCTGGCGACCGGAGGACATTTCGAATGCCAGACAACCGGCATGGGCATCGCGCGAGGCAGTGACCGGCGGCGGCAACCCTGTGTCCGCAATGATCGTGGTCGAGCCCATATGCAGGCGCTCATAGCCGGAATGCGGGGCATGAGTGAGCGGCGCACCGTCTGTCTCATCATGGCGCAATACGGAAATCAGGCGCTCCGGCAAAGTCGGCCCAACACCGTTGAACAGCGCAAGGCTGCCGTCTTGATGACGGAAGAAACGCAAGGCTGGAAGCATACGTTCAACAGTTTCAATCAGCGCCTTCGGTGGTGCTTCATTGCCGTTGCTATAGGTCTGGCGCAGTGGCAGCAGATCGGCCAGCAATTCCAGAATAGCGGCAGGATTACGTGAAATATGGCCGCCATCGGCCAGTACCTGCCGGTTCAGCTCATATTCGAGGTGACGGCGTGCCGAACGCGCCATGGATTGCGAGACCGGCAGTGCAAGACTGGCAAAAGCCAGCGCAATACGTGCGCGTAACTTATCTTCACCATCATCCATCACACCGGTCATGGTGCGTAAATATCGTACCTGCATCGCCAGTGAGCGCATGAATTTGCGATAGGTGGCAAGATCTGAGGTGGCAAGAATGATGTTGGAATGCTGGAGCCATGCGATAATGCGCTGCGCGGTAATTTCCGGCGACCAGGCAATGCCTTCAATGCGCTTGCCATGCATACGGATCCAGTCTTCGACCAGAGCGCGGGCATTGACCATAGCCAGTTCGGTTCCGGCGGCACGCATATTACGAAGCCAGCCAAAGGAATGCAGCGAGGCCTCCCACGCATCCGTTGGCGGTTCAATGGCAAAAGGGGAGATGCCGCCGGTTTCCACCAGCCGGCCGGCCAGCGCATAGCGACCGTGATAAAATTCCTGTGCCAGCTGCGGATCAGCAACGCGCAAATCCGGCGGGGCAATCAGCACGCGCTCAGGTGTAAAGCCGGAAAAACGCCAGCGAAACATCGGCCCGCGCCGCACACGTCTGCTGAAACGTCGCCAGCCTTGGGCAACGGCCAGTGTCCACAGATGCGGGGTTTCGCTCAGCGCGACATTCACGGCAGGGTACTCCTTAGAGCATGTCGCGCTCAAATGAATTCATTTGAGCTACCGCGAACATGCGACAATTAACAAAATCCAGAGCGAGCGCAGCGGGTATGATTAAACGCGACGCGCTCTGGAGCATATCGGCACCGGACTAATCCGGCGAGGATATGCTTCGTTATTCATGCGCTATGATCTATCATTCCACGGCAATAGTGAACTCTTTGTTAACCAAGAACTGCGGAATGATGTGGATCAGTACGTTTTTATAAGAAACAGATAAATTATTCGCCAGTTTTCAGGCCGGGCGACGGAAGCGGGCGGCAAAGAAACCGTCCATACCAGCCATTTTCGGCTCATCGTGAGGCAAATCAGCTGGTGTCGAGCGCAGGAAGCCCTGATCTGTAATCAGCTGTTCCATTCCCTTCAACTCTTCGGGCTTGAATGGTTCAGCTTTCAGCACGCCTTCCGCCAGAATGGCCTGTGCCATGTCTTCACCTTCCTCGCGATTGAGCGAGCAATTGGAGAAGACGATAATGCCGTCCGGTTTCACCAGAGAAATTGCATGACGAAGCAGTTTGGCCTGTACCTGTGCCAAGCGGACAATGTCGTCCGGTGTTTTTGTCCAGAGCACATCAGGGTGACGGCGCACTGTGCCGGTGGATGAGCAAGGCGCGTCGAGCAGGATGGCGTCAAACAGCTCATCCGTCTGATAGTCGAGAATATTGGTTGCAATCAGTTCTGCGTCCAGTTGCAGACGATCGAGATTGCTTTTCAGACGCTTCAGGCGGTTCTTATTAATATCAAATGCGGTGACTTTGGCACCGGCCATAATCAGCTGTGCAGTCTTGCCGCCGGGTGCAGCGCAAAGATCGGCAACGCGTTTGCCTTTAATATCGCCGAGCAATGTGGCGGGCAGGCTTGCAGCAGCATCCTGCACCCACCATTCACCTTCTGCAAAACCTTCCAGTGCGGTGAGGGCACCTTCAAAAGAACCGAGGCGCACGGAGCCGTTTGGTAATAATGTACCGCCGAGCTTTGCAGCCCATTCTGCCGGATTGCTTTTAACCGTCAGATCGATGGAAGGTTCATAGGCCTGCATCGCCAGAATAGCTTCGGCCTGTTTCTGGCCATAGGTTTTGGTCAGGCTTTCAATATACCAGTCAGGACCGTTCGGAATTTTCAGCTCGATAGCGCGCTCTTTATTACGGGTGAGGCGACGCAGCACGGCATTGACGAGACTGGCATATTTGCGGTTGCGCGGATCGATATTGGCAGAGGTCACAGCCAGATCAACCGCTGCATGATCCGGTACGTCGAGATAGAGGATCTGTGCCGCACCGACATGCAGCAATTGCTGCAATGCAGTCGCATTGGCAGGCAGCGGACGATCAAGCAGCTTGCACAATGCGGTTTCAATGGTGTTGCGGTTGCGTAAAGCTGTACCGAGAATAGCGCGCACGAGCGAACGGTCGCGATCATCCAGTTCCATATATTGCGGGTGACCGTGATGCGCGTCCGTGAGGCCGTCGAGCGATGTGTTTTTGGCAACCACAGCATTGAGCAGTTTGGCGGCGCACTGGCGGACATTCAGCCCCGGATGCTCTGCTTCAAGCTTTGCGCGATATTCGGTTTCAGACAGCCCCAATGCGTGGTCTGCCTTTGGCTCAGCCTGAACCTGCTTGTTAAACGGCTTCTTATGCGGGGTATAACCGGTGCGTTTAGCGGCAGGTTTGTTATCGCTCAAGACCATGGTCCTTTATAGGGTTTTTCCGGCTCGTCATCCGGTGAAGAATCGCTGCCCGCTGCCTGCCCCCACGGATTATTCCGTGTCGGTGTGCTGCGCGGGCGGTTCTGTGATTGGCTATTTGTCGGGCTATATGCACCAGACTGACGGTTCTGAAAACCATTATCTGTATTATCATAGACAGAATTAATGCCCATTTCCTGCGCAATACCTTCCAATGCAGCAATACGGTTTGCCGTATCAGGGTGAGTAGAGAACAGATTATCCGCGCCGCGACCGCTCAAAGGGTTGATAATAAACATATGCGCGGTTGCCGGATTATGCTCGGCCTCTTCATTTACGGTTTCATGGGCGCCGCGCGCAATCTTGTTCAAAGCCGAGGCCAGCCAGAGTGGGTTGCCGCAGATTTCCGCTCCGCGACGGTCAGCAGCATATTCACGGGTACGGCTGACAGCCATCTGCACAATCATCGCCGCAAAAGGCGCAACCAGCATAGCGACAATGGTGCCGATTGTGCTCAGCAAATTGTTGTTTTCCCGATTGCCGCCGAAGAACATTGCGAAATTACCGAGCATGGAAATAGCACCGGCAAGGGTTGCGGTGATCGTCATGGTCAGCGTGTCGCGGTTCTGCACATGTGCTAGTTCATGCGCCATCACAGCAGCAATTTCTTGCTTGTTCAGGCGCTGCAACAGGCCGGTTGTGGCGGCGACAGCGGCATTTTCCGGATTGCGGCCGGTGGCAAAAGCATTGGGCTGGTCTTCGTGAATGATATAGATACGCGGCTGCGGCAGGCCGGCACGATCCGATAATTCGCGCACGATACGGTAATATTCCGGCGCGGTATTCTCATCCGCTTCCTGCGCATTATACATACGCAGCACCATCTTGTCGGAATTCCAGTAGCTGAAGAAGTTCATGGCAACAGCTATCACCAGAGCAATCATCATGCCGCCTGAGCCGCCGATCAGATAACCGATACTCATAAACATGGCTGTCATGAAGGCAATCAGCATGGCAGTACGCATCATGTTCATTCAGTATCTCCGTTCCGGTTCGTCAATAAGGTCATTTTCATGTGATGATAAAATGGGGCCTGCACACTATATCTTCAATAAGACAAGGGCTATGATAGCACTGCTAAAACTTAATTTGATATATGCTGCAGACGGACAGGACAAAACCCATGGATAATGAAACACCATCAGCGAATAATAATGTGGTTTCATTGGCAGATTATCAGAAATCTGATGCTCCTGCACCGCGCAAAAAGTTTGAAGACCTGCCGCCTGCTGCCCAGCGCGCTTTGCTGGAAGCTGAAGCACGACGTGAGGTTGAACAGCAAACCGAAACTGCAAAAGAAATCGGTGGTCGTGGCGGCAAAGATCCGGCGCGTTATGGTGACTGGGAAATCAAAGGCCGCACGATTGATTTTTAAAGGCGGATTTTTCCGTTTTTATGATTCACGTGAAATGGCGGGGAGGCGGGTATAGTAAATGTCCCATTCATCCTCGCCGGTTTTGTGAAAGCCGTGTTTTTCATAAAATCGTGCAGCATCGCTCTTTTGTAAAACGCTGAGCTTTATAATTTTCCTCGCCTGTTCGGCTTCGGTAATCAGTTGCGACAGAACCTGACTGCCTAAACCACATCTTTGAAATTGTGGTGCAATGTAGAAATGTTCCAGAAGCCAGTCGTCTTCGTCAGGCCCCAGAGCGACACATCCGGCGAACTGATGATCCGCGATAATCAGACGAGTATGTTGCGAACGGAAACTATTTTGAAAACGTTCAAATGCCCGCTGAGGGTCAAAACGGCCGATCCGTTCAAGGCTTTCCCGCATGGTGAGCAGACGCAGCTCCAATAATTTGCTGAAATCTTCTGAACGTGCGGGGCTGAAGTGAAAATGCATGATCCGGTCTCATTTGGCTGCAAAGCGGTATGATTATTGTCAGAGCATTGCTATCAGAGAAAGTACGATTTCAGATACGGATTTGACAGATGAAAATTGCGGTTACCGGTGCAGGCGGGTTTATCGGGCGCAGACTGGTCGTGTATCTGCGGGAGCAGGCGCATGAGGTGCGGATTATTGCACGTCATGAACTGAGTGAACCTGACTTCTCCGGTGTGGAATGCGTGATTCATTGTGCCGGCATTGCGCATAGAAGCGGAAAAAATGCTGCCGATCCCTCAGAGATGGATGCAGTTAATCATCGACTGGCTGTGGCTTTGGCTGAACAGGCTCGTACAGCGGGCGTGAAGCGCTTTATCTTTGTTTCGACAATTAATGTGGTAGCGGGGCATCCGTCACCGCTGACAACAAATTTGTCCTATCGTCCGCGGTCTGATTACGGACATACAAAAGCGCTGGCGGAACAAGGGCTTTTGAAAATGCAGGGCATTGAGATCGGCATTGCACGGCCTGCACTGGTCTATGGTGCCGGTGCTCCCGGTAATCTGCGCCTGTTATTGAAGCTCTGCGATAGTGCTGTGCCTCTGCCCTTTGGTTGTGCCAATAATCAGCGCAGTTTTGTTTCTTGTAATAATGTGGTGCGGGCACTGGAATTTATGGCTCTGGCTGGTCAGTCACAAATTGACCGCCGGATTTTTCATCTGGCTGATCCGGTGTTGCTGTCGACAAAACAGCTTGTCACTAGGTTGAGACAGGCAATGGGCAAAGCGAACAGAATGGTACCAGTGCCACGCCCGCTGATGAAAGCAGGGCTGACATTCTTAGGTAAAAAAGCCATGTATGAGCAGCTTTTTGAAGATCTGATTATTGATAGCAGTGATCTGGAGGCCGCTGGTTTTGCTTATCATGACGGTCAGCCGGATATGACAGCAATGGCTGATGCCTATATAAATAAAAAGGCCGGTTGAACCGGCCTTTTCTGTTTTTCACTTACGGTTCTGACGCTTTTCGATCAGATCATCCACAACTGCCGGATCGGCCAGAGTTGATGTATCGCCGAGTGCACCAAAATCATCTTCTGCAATTTTGCGTAGGATTCGGCGCATGATCTTGCCCGAACGGGTCTTTGGCAGACCCGGTGCAAACTGGATCATATCCGGTGTTGCAATCGGTCCGATTTCACTGCGCACATGCTTGGTCAGTTCTTTGCGCAATGCATCTTCATCATGCTCTGCTTCGCCGGTCATCAGCGTGACATAGCAATAGATGCCCTGACCTTTGATCGGATGCGGATAGCCGACAACGGCAGCTTCCGATACCGAGTGATGCGAAACCAGTGCCGATTCAATTTCCGCAGTGCCGAGACGGTGGCCGGAAATATTCAGCACGTCATCGACGCGGCCGGTAATCCAGTAATAGCCGTCTTCATCACGACGACAGCCGTCGCCGGTGAAATATTTGCCCTTATAGGTGGTGAAATAGGCCTCGATGAAGCGGCGGTGATCACCATAGAGTGTACGCATCTGACCCGGCCATGAATCGGTGATACAGAGATTACCATCGGCAGCACCTTCGATCACAGCACCTTCCGCATCCACCAGCTGTGGCTTGATGCCGAAGAACGGACGGGTTGCCGAACCCGGTTTCAGATCGGTCGCACCCGGCAGCGGGGTAATCAGAATGCCGCCGGTTTCAGTCTGCCACCATGTATCAACAATCGGGCAGGTCTGATCGCCGACCACATTATAATACCATTCCCATGCTTCCGGATTGATCGGTTCACCAACCGAGCCGAGCAGACGCAGGGATTTGCGCGAATTGCGGGTTACGAATTCATCACCGGCACCCATCAGCGCGCGGATTGCCGTTGGCGCGGTATAGAAAATATTGACCTGATGCTTGTCGACCACTTCCCAGAAACGTCCCTGATCAGGGAAATTCGGCACGCCTTCAAACATCAGCGTGGTTGCGCCATTGGCGAGCGGGCCATAGACAATATAGGAGTGACCGGTGACCCAGCCCACATCCGCTGTACACCAGTAAATATCGCCTTCATGATAATCGAAGACATATTCATGGGTCATCGAGGCATAAACGAGGTAGCCGCCGGTGGTGTGCAGCACGCCTTTCGGCTTACCTGTGGAACCGGATGTATAAAGGATGAAGAGCGGGTCTTCAGCTTTCATTGGTTCCGGTTCACAAGCCGCATCGACGCTGGCAACTTCCTGATGATACCAGAGATCACGGCCGCGACCCCAGTTGATCTTGCCGCCGGTACGGCGAACAACCAAGACCTTGTTTACAAAAACATATTGCTTGGCGGCGATATCAATTGCGGTATCGGTATTTTCTTTCAGCGGAATAGGTTTGCCGCCGCGAATACCCTCATCCGATGTGATCACGAATGTGGATTCACAGTCAATAATACGTCCTGCCAGCGCTTCCGGCGAGAAACCTGCAAAGACGATCGAATGCACAGCACCGATACGCGCGCAGGCCAGCATCGCATAGGCTGCTTCCGGAATCATCGGCAGATAGATAGTAACGCGATCGCCTTTGCGCACGCCGTGCTTTTTCATCACATTGGCAAGGCGGCAGACATTTTCATGCAACTCGCGATAGGTGATTTTCTTGTCGATATAAGGGTTGTCGCCTTCCCAGATAATCGCGGTCTGATCTCCGCGCTTTTCGAGGTGGCGGTCAATACAGTTATAAGAGACATTGGTGACGCCGTCTTCATACCAGCGGATGGAGACATTATCCTCGAAAGACGTATCTTTCACCTTGGTGTAAGGTGTGAACCAGTCAATACGTTTACCGTGTTTGCCCCAGAATGCGTCAGGGTCGCTGATGCTTTCATTATACCATGAAAGATAAGTGTCATTGTCGATCAGCGCGCGCGCCTTCGCCTCCGGCAATACGGGATATTTCTTCTCGGACATAGTTCCTCCTCGCGCCGGCGGCCCTCCTTGCCGGCACATTGCATAAAAAACCGCACCATTGTTAATGCGTGCGGTTCGCATCGTAAATCAGGCAAAAAGTCTGATCTGCTTCCGTATTGGTGTCAGGGTGTCCGCATAGCTCAATGCCGGCGTAATCCCTCCGGCACAATTGTCGGAATTGCGCCGGAGTTTATAATTGTTACAGGGTGAAGCAAGACAATTATTTGCGACATGTTGTTGTACTGTAAGATTACAGTGAAAAACTGCACAGTCTGGAAAGAAGATTTGGTCAGGCGTTTGTTAAAGGCGGACGGCTGCCGAAAATTGCTGAACCGACACGTACATAAGTCGCGCCGAAAGCAATGGCGGTCTCGAAGTCACCGGACATTCCCATCGATAATTCAGAAACGCCTGCCTCAGTCGCCAGCTTGCGCAATAAAGCAAAATGCGGCCCCGGATTTTCATCAACCGGCGGAATGCACATCAGACCGGCAATCTCCAGGCCGTGGACATCGCGGCAGCGGGCAACAAAGGCAACAGCTTCACGCGGGTCGATGCCTGCTTTTTGCTCTTCGCTGCCGGTATTGACCTGAACGAATAATTTGACGGTGCGGTTTTGCTTCCTGATTTCTCCGGCAAGGCTTGCGGCAATCTTTTCGCGGTCAACAGTCTGAATCACGTCGAATAAAGCCACAGCATCCGCCGCTTTGTTGGATTGCAGCGGGCCGATGAGATGAAGCTCAATATCGGAGAAGCGCTCGCGCAGTTGCGGCCATTTGGCTTCAGCTTCCTGAACGCGGTTTTCACCGAAAATACGTTGTCCGGCTTCCAGTGCAGGCGTGATTTCTGCGGCATCAAAGGTCTTGGAAACCGCAACCAACTGCACCGAACCTGCTGTCCGCTGCGCTTCGTGTTCACTTTGCGCAATGGCCGTGCAAACTGCTTTGAGATTGTCAGCAAGGGTGCTGTCGGGTGCATTCATGGTATAAATCTCCTTTTTCTGCCGCTTCACTATGGGAGAAGGTTGACGCTTTGGCCAATCCATGATGAAGGTCGCACTACATATTCCATTCTCTTTGCATGAGTAAATACAGCCATGGTAACTGAACGGGCAACCGAACGATATAATCCGCGCGTAAGCGAAGCCCATTGGCAGAAGATCTGGGAAGAAAACAAGATCTTCGAAACGTCCAATGATGATCCACGCGAAAAATATTACGTGCTGGAAATGTTTCCTTATCCGTCCGGCCGCATTCACATCGGCCATGTGCGCAATTACGCAATGGGCGACGTGATTGCCCGCTATAAGCGCGCACGCGGTTTTAACGTTCTCCATCCGATGGGATGGGACGCTTTCGGTATGCCTGCAGAAAATGCGGCGATGCAGAACAAGGTTCATCCGAAAGAATGGACCTATCAGAATATTGCGACAATGAAGCGTCAGCTCAAAACCATGGGTCTGTCACTGGACTGGTCGCGTGAATTTGCGACCTGTGACGTGGATTATTACCACCGTCAGCAGATGCTGTTCCTTGATATGTTTGAAAAAGGTCTGGTGACCCGTAAAACATCCAAGGTCAACTGGGATCCGGTCGATAATACTGTTCTGGCCAATGAGCAGGTTGTTGACGGCCGTGGCTGGCGCTCCGGTGCGCTGGTTGAGCAGCGTGAGCTGACCCAGTGGTTCTTCAAGATTACTGATTTCAGTGAAGAGCTGCTTGCCGGTCTGGATACGCTTGACCAGTGGCCGGATAAAGTGCGCCTGATGCAGAAGAACTGGATCGGCAAGTCAGAGGGCTTGCAGCTGCGTTTTGCGCTTGCTGAACGGGAAGGCGATATTGAGGTCTATACGACCCGTCCGGATACGCTGTTCGGTGCATCTTTTGTGGCTATTGCAGCCGATCACCCGCTGGCAAAACAGCTCGCTGAAACCAACGAAGGCCTGGCTGCTTTTGCTGCTGAATGCCGTCAGCATGGCACATCGGTTGCGACACTCGAAACCATTGAGAAAAAAGGTTTCGACACTGGTTTGCGCGTACAACACCCGTTTGATCCGTCCTGGACATTGCCGGTCTATGTCGCCAATTTCGTGCTGATGGAATATGGTACAGGCGCGGTCTTCGGTTGTCCTGCGCACGATCAGCGCGATCTGGATTTTGCCAATAAATATAAGCTGACCGTCACACCGGTTGTTCTGCCTGCCGGTGCAGATGCGGCAAGCTTCACAATCACTGATACGGCTTATAGCGACGAAGGCACGCTGTTCAATTCGCGTTTCCTCGATGGTATGACACCGGAAGCTGCGTTTAATGAAGTGGCAGATCGTCTGGAAAAGACTGATCTCTATGGCAAGCCGCAGGCATTCCGCAAAACACAATATCGTCTGCGTGACTGGGGTATTTCCCGTCAGCGTTACTGGGGTTGCCCGATTCCGATGATTCATTGCGAATCTTGCGGAACTGTTCCTGTGCCGCGCAATGATCTGCCGGTGCAGCTGCCGGATGATGTTGCGTTTGACCGTCCTGGCAATCCGCTGGATCGTCATGACAGCTGGCGCCATATCAACTGCCCGAAATGCGGTAGCAAAGCCCGTCGTGAAACTGATACGATGGATACATTTGTTGATTCATCCTGGTATTTTGCGCGTTTCACTGCTCCCTGGGAAAATGAACCGACCGACCGCAAGGCTGCTGATGAATGGCTGCCGGTTGATCAGTATATCGGCGGTGTGGAACATGCGATCCTGCATCTGCTCTATTCGCGCTTCTTCACCCGCGCCATGAAAGTGGCCGGTCATCTGGAAGTGGAAGAGCCGTTCAAGGGTCTGTTCACTCAGGGCATGGTGGTTCACGAAACCTATAAGCATAATGGTCAGTGGGTATCGCCGCTGGAAATCCGTATCGAAGATAAGAACGGCGTGCGTTCGGCAACTATGCTGGATTCCGGTGAGCCGGTTGATATCGGCTCGATTGAAAAAATGTCGAAGTCGAAGAAAAATGTTGTCGATCCGGATGATATTATCTCGTCTTACGGTGCGGATACCGCGCGCTGGTTCACTCTGTCTGACTCTCCGCCGGAGCGCGATATTGTCTGGACAGAAGCCGGGGCGGAAGGTGCGCATCGCTTTGTGCAGCGCGTGTGGCGTCTGATTTCTGAAGCCGGTGAAAACCTGAAAGGTGTTGCACCAAAAGCTGCCTATGAAGGTGATGCCGCTCAAATCTCCAAGGCTGCCCATAAGACTGTGAAAGCCGTTGGCGACGATATTGAGAAAATCGTCTTCAACCGTGCGATTGCCCGTCTTTATGAGTTGCTGAATGTGCTGAGCACACCGTTGCAGGCTGTTGCTGCCGGTAAAGCAGATGATGTGACCAAAGCTGCCACCCGTGAAGCGACGGATATGTTTATCAGCATGATTGCACCGATGATGCCGCATCTGGCTGAACAGTGTAATGCGGTTCTGGGCGCGACAGATCTGGTCGCCACCCGTGGCTGGCCGGTGATTGATGAAGCATTGCTTGTTGAAAATGACATTACGCTGCCTGTACAGATCAACGGTAAGAAGCGCGGTGACATTACAATTGCGCGTGATGCGGATCAGGCAACAGTGCAAGCAGCGGTTTTGGCACTTGACTTTGTTCAGGCTGCGTTGAACGGTAGTCAGCCTAAAAAGCTTGTTGTTGTACCGCAGAGGATTGTGAATGTCGTTGTCTGATCATCATACTAAAGACAAATCTCCGATCCGCAAAAAGCGGCTGGCAGTGCTGGCAGGTCTTGTCCTGTCAGCTTTTGTTGCCGGTTGTACGGTGCAGCCGCTTTATTCATCAAGCGGTACTGTTGGTGTCGGCGGTGTACCTTCCAGCGTTAAAACCAAGCTGGCTTCCATTAAAGTGGATGATGTGGATTCCATTCCGGCGCAGGCGGTGCGTAACCGTCTGATCTTCGGTCTGTCCGGCGGGGCAGGGGAACCATCGCAACCGGCCTATCATCTGGCGCTTGGTTTCTCGACTTCAACAGAATCTGCTGTTGAAGTAGATGTTGGGGATAAAACGGAAGGCCGTGCATCTGCCGGTACTGTCCGTATGAGCTCTAATTATGTGCTGCGTGACAGGGACGGTAAGGTTGTAGCCACCGGCCGCCGTCAGGTCAGTTCATCTTATGACCGCCCGCGTCAGGAATTTGCGAACCTGCGTGCCCAGCGAGATGCACAGCAGCGGGCAGCAGAAGAGTTGGCGCAGTATCTTGTACTATCATTAGCGCAGGATATGCAGAAACTCCCATAAAAAAACGCCTGATCGGCCTGCAAATGGCGATTTTCTCCTCTTCCGGTGCTCACGTACTATAAGTACGCTCCACTCCGGTTCTCGAAAATCACCATTTTCGTCACGATCATCCGCTTTTTGAGACGTTGCGACATTGTTTTGAATATAAAAAAGCCCGCTGCAAAGCGGGCTTTTTGTTTATGAAGGCGTTGCCTGATTAAGCAATCGACTGGCCGGTTTTTGCCCAGTCTGCCAGAAATGCTTCCAGACCCTTGTCTGTCAGAGGGTGCTTGACGAGAGCTTTCAGTGTGGCAGGCGGAGCGGTGATAACATCAGCCCCGATCAGTGCAGCTTCCTTAACGTGGTTCACTGTACGTATGGAAGCAGCAAGAATCTGGGTTTCAAAATCGTAATTGTCGAAAATGGTGCGGATTTCACCAATCAGATCCATACCATTCAGACCGATATCATCGAGACGGCCGATGAAAGGCGAAATATAGGTCGCACCGGCTTTGGCTGCGAGCAGCGCCTGATTGGCTGAGAAGCACAGGGTCAGGTTGGTTTCATGACCATCAGAGGTCAGAGCCTTACAGGCCTTCAGACCATCAAGCGTAACCGGCAGTTTGATGCAGATATTGTCGGCGATTTTCGCCAGCACAGCTGCTTCTTTCATCATGCCTGCATAGTCAGTCGCAGTGACTTCTGCGGAAACAGGACCTTTGACGATCGAGCAGATTTCCTTGGTCACATCAATGATGTTGCCGCCGGATTTCAGGATCAGCGATGGATTGGTGGTAACGCCGTCAACCAGTCCCAGATCGTTGAGTTCACGGATGTCTTTGACATCGGCGGTATCCACAAAGAATTTCATTTCAGCTTATCCTCCGTTATGGGCTTGCTGTACAGACGGTATTATATCCGACAAAGATAGGATTGTTTAACGCATATTTCCATAAACCGAAACTGCATTTGGTGAATAACAGCACATCTCATCAAGAATTGAATATAAGCGGTGTTTGCAGTTAAGTGCAGTTGTGAAAAATACCGGTGAAAACAGCATGCCGGAACTGATCGGGATAATTTTTTGAACGGGAAAACAGAGATAAAGACGCACCGTGTTGTTCCGGTTTTAGTACCGATGCCGGCGGAACGTCCCTATAGTTATCTGGTTCCTGATGATATGGACGTTCAGGCCGGTTCAATTGTGCGCGTGCCGCTGGGACCGCGTGAGGTTGCCGGTATTGTCACTGATGATGTGAGCGATCAGGTTGACCCGAAAAAGCTGAAATCCATTCTGCATGTTTTTGACTGCCCGCTTGTCAGCCGCGATATGCTGCGCTTTATCCGCTGGACGGCTGATTATACGCTTTCGCCTCCGGGTATGGTGGCGCGCATGGTGTTGCGTGCACCCGCAGCTTTCGATCCTGAGCCATTTATTCCGGGTCTGCGCTATATCGGCGGCAAGGCTGAACGACTGACAGCCGCGCGTGAAAAAGTGCTGGAGGTGGCCAATAATGGTCTGAGCTGGACCAAGTCCGGCCTTGCCCATGCGGCAGGAGTTTCTGGCAGCGTGGTTGAAGGGCTTAAAGCGCAGGGGCTGTTTGAAGAGGTGATGATCCCGCCGCTGCCGGTGGTCGGGGAACCTGATCCGTTTTACGGGCAGGCGGATCTGTCTGAAGATCAGCAGGGCGCTGCACAATGTCTGGTAGAGGCTGTGGAAGAGCAAGTCTATTCAGTATCGCTGCTGCATGGCGTGACGGGATCGGGTAAGACAGAAGTCTATTTTGAGGCCGTGGCGCGCGCTGTCGAGCTTGGCAAGCAGGTTTTGATCCTGTTGCCGGAAATTGCACTGACTCAACAGTTTCTCGATCGTTTTGAAAGCCGGTTTGGTACGCGTCCGGCAGAGTGGCATTCCGATCTGGCGCCTCGGCAACGGGAACGTGTCTGGCGGCAGATTGCGGAGGGTACTGTCAAAGTCGTTGCCGGTGCACGCTCGGCGTTATTTTTGCCCTTTGCCAATCCGGGTCTGATTATTGTCGATGAAGAACATGACCCTGCCTATAAGCAGGAAGACCGCGTCTTCTATAATGCGCGTGATATGGCAGTGGTGCGCGGCTCTATCGGTAAATTTGCGGTTATTCTAGCATCTGCTACGCCGTCCATTGAGAGTCTGGTCAACGCCAATCAGGGGCGCTACCGCTATGTGCCGCTGCAGGGGCGTTATGCCGATGCGGCATTGCCGGATCTGAAACCGGTTGATATGCGCCGCTCACCGCCACCGGCAGGACGGTTTTTGTCGCCGGCTTTGACAGAAGCTGTCGGGCAGGTTTTGCAACGCAAAGAACAGGCTTTGTTGTTTCTCAACCGACGTGGTTATGCGCCGCTGACTTTGTGCCGCGTCTGCGGGCACCGTTTTCAATGTCCGGATTGTTCAAGCTGGCTGGTGGAGCATCGCTTCCGTGGCCAGCTGATGTGCCATCAATGCGGCTATCACGAGAAAAGCCCTGATGCCTGTCCGTCCTGCGGGGCGCTGGATCATCTGGTGGCATGCGGTCCCGGTGTGGAGCGTATTGCCGAGGAAACTGCTGCAACATTTCCTGATGCGCGGATTATCGTGCTGTCATCCGATATGCTGGGCGGGGTGACGCGACTTCGTATGGAGATGGAGGCGATTGCCAAAGGGGAGGCTGATATTGTAATCGGCACCCAGCTGGTTGCCAAAGGGCATAACTTCCCGCTGATTACATTAGTGGGGGTTATTGATGCGGATCTCGGCCTTGCCAATGGTGATCCGCGCGCCGCAGAGCGCACATTCCAGCTGCTCAATCAGGTGACAGGCCGTGCAGGGCGCACGGGACGTAAAAGTGTTGGGCTCATTCAGACCTATCAGCCTGATCATCCGGTATTGAAAGCAATTATTGCCGGTGATGCGCAGGCTTTTTATGAGCGTGAAATCGATGAACGTCAGCGCGGAATGCTGCCGCCTTTCGGACGGTTGGCTGCGCTGATTATTTCGGCTGACAGCAGAGCAGAAGCAGAGAGCCATGCGCGTGCATTGCGCCGTGCAGCGCCGAGGGATAGCGAGATTGAAGTGCTGGGGCCTGCTGAAGCGCCTTTGGCAGTGATTCGCGGACGGCATCGCTTCCGGTTGCTGGTGCAGGGTTCCAAGCGTTCTGATCTGCAGTCCTATTTGCGGGCATTGCTGCAGGCAGCACCAAAAGCGCGCGGTTCTTTGCGCGTGCAGGTGGATATTGATCCGCAAAGCTTCCTGTAATCTGCGTGGATTAAGACGTTCTGATGAGACTGCTCTGATCCTGTCAGCTGATATTTTACTTTCCTTGGTCGCAGGTCAGGAATATAGCTCGTTCAATGAGTTATATTTGGTGCTATTAACGAAGGCACAGCGACGGTTTTAAGAGGTGTAACGTGGCGTTTTATCTACCTTCAAGTCAGGGTGAATGGCTGGCATGGACTGTGGGCGTAATCACGTTGCTTTTTGGTTTTATCCTGATGTTTGCGCCGGGAATTTCGCTGAAAATTTTGCGTCTCAACGCTCCTGATCTGCGTGCGAATGCTCTTTCGTCGGTACGGGCGACGATCGCAGGACCCTATATCGGCCTTGGTGTGGCCTGCCTGTTATTTGCACAGCCGTTCTTGTGGATTGCATTGGGCTGTGTCTGGGGTTTTGTTCTTTTTGGCCGCCTGATTTCGATGATGTCGGATAAAGCTAATAGCTTTTACAACTGGATTGCTGTTGTCGTCGAACTGATGCTGGCCGCAGGCCCGCTGCTCTTTGCCTTCGGATTCATTGCCTGACTTTTGAAAGAGACCGCACTTCAGCAGAATCTGTATGAGAGAGGCTGAAGCGGGAATCAGTTGCGGCTGAATTATGCTCCAAAGAAAAATCGTATAATGTGAGCATAATTTTGCCGGAATTCTGCAAATGGTTAGCGAAATGCCTGTTTGGATAATCCGGCATTTTATTCGCGGTGTAATCATCCCGTATCTTTATTTAAGTGTTTGTTATATTTGAATAATTATAAACGGCGATGATTTCTTCAGCTTGCAATGCCTGAGAACTTTAGCTCTTGAAACTTGTCGGCAGCTTTAAAATAGCACTGTAAAGCGCATGAAACGGCGGGATTCGCGTGTTGCGAGTCCTGATTGTCTATGCTAGACGGCTTTCGAATTTCAATGCAGTCAGGCGGGTCGTCCGCAGGGCACAGATGGCGGTGCAAATCGGCACTTCATCGGGGGGTATTGAAAAACATCAATAAAATCGCTGTTTTTGTGCATGGATAAACTATGCGTTAAAAGCGGGATTTCAACCAAGAGAGATGGTTATTCGTGACAGGATCGTCTTCGCTCATTTCCGGTGTTGCTCAGCGCTATGCTGGATCCCTGTTTGATCTGGCGCTTGAGTCTAAATCCGTTGCTCAGGTGGAGAAAGATCTTGGCCGTATCGAGGCTATGATCGGTGAAAGCGAAGAACTTCGCCGCCTGATCCACAGCCCGGTCTTCTCTGCTGAAGATCAGCTCCATGCAATCGCCGCAGTTGCAGATAAAGCCGGTATCACCGGTCTGGTTGGCAATTTCCTGCGCGTTGTTGCTGGTAATCGCCGGCTTTTCGTATTGCCGGACATGATTAAAGCTTTTTATCTGATCGCCGCTGAAAGCCGCGGTGAAGTTGCAGCTGATGTAACTTCTGCCCGCGAACTGACGCAGGCGCAGCAAAATGAATTGAAGGCGACGCTGAAGAGTGTGGCCGGCAAGGACGTGACAATCAATGTCACTGTCGATCCGTCGATTCTTGGCGGTCTCATTGTGAAGCTGGGATCGCGTCAGATTGACACTTCCCTTCGCACTAAACTTTCTTCTCTTAAGCTTGCACTGAAAGAGGTCGGCTGATGGACATCCGCGCTGCGGAAATTTCCGCAATTCTGAAAGAGCAAATCAAGAATTTTGGCCAGGAGGCAGAAGTCTCCGAAGTTGGTCAGGTTCTTTCCGTTGGTGACGGTATCGCCCGTGTATACGGTCTGGACAATGTTCAGGCCGGTGAAATGGTCGAATTTCCGGGTGGCATCCGCGGTATGGCGCTCAACCTTGAAAGCGACAACGTTGGTGTTGTTATTTTCGGTTCTGACCGTGACATTAAAGAAGGCGATACCGTTAAACGTACCGGTGCCATCGTTGACGTTCCTGTCGGTCCTGGCCTGCTCGGCCGCGTTGTTGATGCTCTTGGTAACCCGATCGACGGCAAAGGCCCGATCGTTGCAACCGAGCGTCGCCGCGTAGACGTTAAAGCTCCTGGTATCATTCCGCGTAAATCGGTTCACGAACCGATGTCGACCGGTCTGAAAGCTATTGACGCTCTTATCCCTGTTGGTCGTGGTCAGCGCGAGCTGGTTATCGGTGACCGTCAGACCGGTAAGACTGCAATCATTCTCGACACCTTCCTGAATCAGAAGCCGATCCATGATAACGGCCCTGACAAAGACAAGCTGTTCTGCATTTATGTTGCGATCGGCCAGAAGCGCTCGACAGTTGCCCAGCTGGTTAAAGTGCTCGAAGAGCGCGGCGCTCTGGAATATTCGGTTGTTGTTGCTGCGACTGCGTCTGATGCTGCACCTCTGCAGTACCTTGCTCCGTTCACAGGCTGTGCAATCGGTGAATATTTCCGCGATAACGGCCAGCATGCTCTGATCGGTTATGATGACCTTTCCAAGCAGGCTGTTGCTTATCGTCAGATGTCCCTGCTGCTGCGTCGTCCTCCGGGCCGTGAAGCTTATCCAGGTGACGTATTCTATCTTCACTCCCGTCTTCTCGAACGTGCAGCTAAGCTGAATGACGAGCTGGGTGCCGGTTCTTTGACCGCTCTGCCGGTTATTGAAACTCAGGGCGGTGACGTTTCTGCATTTATTCCGACCAACGTGATTTCGATTACAGACGGTCAGATCTTCCTTGAAACCAACCTTTTCCACCAGGGTATTCGTCCTGCTGTTAACGTTGGTCTGTCGGTTTCCCGCGTGGGTTCTGCCGCTCAGATTAAAGCGATGAAGCAGGTTGCCGGTTCGATTAAGGGTGAGCTTGCTCAGTATCGTGAAATGGCTGCGTTTGCGCAGTTCGGTTCCGATCTTGATGCTTCAACCCAGCGTCTTTTGAACCGCGGTGCGCGTCTGACTGAACTGCTCAAGCAGCCACAGTTCTCGCCGCTGAAAACCGAAGAGCAGGTTGCTGTGATCTTCGCCGGTGTTAACGGCTATCTCGATAAGCTGGCTGTTAATCAGGTCAGTAAATTTGAAGCCGGTCTTCTGGCATCGCTGCGCAACGAGCACAAAGATGTGCTTGACGCGATCCGTGATCAGAAGGCAATCAGCGACGAAATCAAGGGCAAACTCAAGGCAGCTATCGACGCTTTCGCCAAGAATTTTGCTTGATTAACTCTGACGGGATGAACGGATGCCTTCACTAAAGGATCTGAGAAACCGTATCGCCTCGGTTAAGGCGACGCAGAAAATTACCAAGGCGATGCAAATGGTCGCCGCGGCTAAGCTGCGTCGTGCCCAGGAAGCAGCCGAAGCGGCACGGCCGTATTCTCAGCGGATGAGTGCAGTTCTGGCCAATATTGCCCAGAATGTAAGCGGTGATGATGCACCGAAACTGATGGCGGGTACCGGTAAAGACGATGTGCATCTGCTCATCGTCGCTACTGCGGAACGTGGTCTGTGCGGTGGTTTCAACTCGCAGATTGCACGTCTCGCCCGTGAACATGCCCGCCAGTTGCTGGCAAAGGGTAAGACAGTAAAAATCATTACTGTCGGCAAAAAAGGTGCGGACATTCTGCGTCGTGACTTTGGCGGTCAGATCATCGATCACGTTGATCTGCGCGAAGTTAAGCAGCTTGGTTTCGCCAATGCCGACCAGATCGGTCGCAAACTGATCGCACTTTTCAATAAGGGCGAATTCGATGTTGCGACACTGTTCTACTCGCAGTTCAAGTCGGTGATTAATCAGGTTCCGACTGCTCAGCAGCTTATTCCGGCATCTGCCAATGGTGGAGCGGATGCTGCCGGGGAAGCGGTTTCTACTGGTGGTGCGATCTATGAATATGAGCCGGATGCGGCTGCTATTCTTGATGATCTTCTGCCGCGCAACATCTCTGTCCAGATTTTCAGCGCTCTGCTTGAAAATGTGGCTGGTGAAATGGGCGCAAAAATGAGCGCGATGGATAACGCAACGCGTAATGCGGGCGATATGATCAACAAGCTGTCGATCACATATAACCGTCAGCGTCAGGCTCAGATCACCACAGAACTGATTGAAATTATTGCGGGCGCGGAAGCGCTCTAATCGGAAGGTAAGGATCGATGGCTAAAGCAGCGACACCGAAAACTACCAAGACCACGGCAAAGGCTAAGTCCGGCGCGGCTGCATCTGGTGCAGTCGGCCGTATCAAGCAGGTCATCGGCGCTGTCGTCGACGTCCAGTTTGATGATCATCTGCCTCTGATCCTGAACGCGCTGGAAACCGACAACCTCGGTAACCGTCTCGTTCTGGAAGTTGCTCAGCATCTTGGCGAAAATACAGTACGTACCATTGCTATGGACTCGACCGAAGGTCTGGTTCGCGGTCAGGAAGTACGTGATACCGGCGATGCGATCCGCGTTCCGGTAGGACCTGAAACACTCGGCCGTATCATGAACGTGATCGGTGAGCCAGTTGATGAAGCTGGTCCGATCGTGACTGCCGCGACCCGCGGCATTCACCAGCCGGCGCCTGAATATATCGAACAGTCACCTGAATCCGAGATTCTGGTAACCGGTATTAAGGTTGTGGATCTTCTCGCCCCTTACGCTAAAGGTGGTAAGATCGGTCTGTTCGGCGGTGCGGGCGTTGGTAAAACAGTTCTCATCATGGAACTCATCAACAACGTGGCTAAAGCCCACGGTGGTTACTCGGTATTCGCCGGTGTTGGTGAGCGTACCCGTGAAGGTAACGATCTTTATCACGAAATGATCGAATCCGGCGTTAACAAGCTGGGTGGCGGCGAAGGCTCGAAAGCAGCTCTCGTTTACGGTCAGATGAACGAGCCGCCAGGTGCGCGTGCCCGTGTTGCTCTCTCCGGTCTGACGATCGCTGAAAGCTTCCGTGATGACGGTCAGGACGTGTTGTTCTTCGTGGATAACATTTTCCGCTTCACACAGGCTGGTTCGGAAGTGTCCGCGCTTCTCGGCCGTATTCCTTCCGCTGTGGGTTATCAGCCTACACTGGCAACGGATATGGGCGCGATGCAGGAACGCATCACCACCACAACCAAAGGCTCGATCACTTCGGTGCAGGCAATTTACGTTCCTGCGGATGACTTGACCGACCCTGCGCCTGCGACATCCTTTGCGCACTTGGATGCGACTACGGTTCTTAACCGTTCGATCGCTGAAAAGGGTATCTATCCTGCGGTTGATCCGCTTGACTCAACATCCCGTATGCTTGACCCGATGATCGTTGGTGAAGAGCATTACGAAGTTGCCCGTCAGGTTCAGTCAATTCTGCAGCGCTACAAGTCGCTTCAGGACATCATCGCCATCCTTGGTATGGACGAATTGTCTGAAGAAGATAAGCTGACAGTGACCCGTGCCCGTAAGATCGAGCGCTTCCTGTCCCAGCCGTTCTTCGTGGCTGAAATCTTCACCGGCTCACCAGGTAAACTGGTTGATCTGGCCGATACCATTAAGGGCTTTAAAGGTCTTTGCGCCGGTGATTACGATCATCTGCCAGAAGCTGCCTTCTACATGGTCGGTTCGATTGAAGAAGCGATTGAAAAAGCACAGAAGCTGGCACAGGCCGCTTAATGTGATTGGTCAGGCAGGCTTTGGTCTGCCTGACCGTTCTTACAACAGGTGTGTCTCTTCAGACCCTTTTGTAAAACAGTTAAAACTGACAGCGTCATTTCGATACGCTGACCTATAGAATTCAACGCCGGAACACTGCTCTAGAGCAGTTCGTTCAGGAAATTTGAGTGAGAATCATGGCTGGAACCTTCAAATTCGAACTGGTATCACCGGAACGCCTGTTGCTCTCTGCTGAAGTGAGCGAAGTGGTTATTCCCGGTAGCGAAGGCTATCTGACAGTTCTGGCCGGTCATGCTCCTTTGATGACCACCATTATTCCCGGTAAAGTAACAGTCAAAACTGCTGACGGTAAGAGTGATGCTTATATCGTTTTCGGCGGTTTCACTGACATTACACCGGAAGGATGCTCATTGCTTGCAGAATCCGCACTTCATATTGATGAAGTTAAGCGTGAAGATATTGCTGCCCGTATCGAGCATGCACGTCAACTGATTGATGATGCTGCTTCAGCGGAGCATCGCACAGCAGCAGAATTGTTCCTGCATCAACTGACTACACTTGAAGGTGCTATTCTGCCTGCATAATGCAGGGCGGTTTCAGCCTTTTGAACTAAAAAAAACCGCGATAAAATTATCGCGGTTTTTTTGTATCTGAATGGATTTATGCAGCAGATTGCAGACTTGCAAAATCAGTTCTGCTCAATCGACACACCTTGCTCACCGATTTTCAATTCGACGCCTTTAGGTTTGGATTCCTGCTGATAGGTGTAAATCGAAAAGCCGATAATAACGACGATGAGTGCTCCGAGCAGAATATATAATCCGTTTTTATTCATAAGACCTCAGATGTGCAGTGTTGTTCAGTGATCCCCGTATCGCAGGGATCACTCCTGTTTTGCTGAAAGTTATGGTCTTAACGGCGGGCTAACAATGCCAGCACCAGACCGATACCGGCGACAAGAGCGACGGTTGCCAATGGATTTTCTTTGGCTGTTTCGGTTACGACCTGTGCCTGATGTCTGACTTCTCTTGCTGCAACGCGACCGCGTTTACGGAGATTTTCATAGGTTTCGGATGCATTCTCGCGGGCATCCTCGTAAAATGCAGAACCTTGCTCGGAGAGTTTCTTGGTAACCGAAGCCAGTTCGCTTTTCAGTTCTGCAATCTGGTCTTCAAATGTCTTTTCTGCATCATTACGCAATTTGGAAGCCATAGTGATCTCCTTGTTTAATGGACACAAACCGGAGACGGGCATCTTCCGGTTCAGAAAACTTTTCAAAGAGATAACGATGCAGCGCGAAATAAGTTCCTGAATTTAATAAATTGCCTGCCTTCCTAGCCGGATAGGAGGAACTTAGTCCTGCTGCAAGCGGGTGGAGCAGGGATCAATAATCACTCCGCCCTCAAAGCTTCCGGTCAGCATACCGCTGACTTCAACATGGTCTCCGGCTTTCAATGCGCTATTGTCATATTCAAGACAGATGACTTGCAGTTTCTGGTTCGGGCAAAGCTCTGTCACGGCAATAGGATTGGCCTCATGCACGGCTTTGACTTTTGCCTGCAAGATAATTTCCGGCCATTGTTCGGATGTTTTGTCCCATTTCGTGGCAAGGGTATCAATGGTTTTGCAGCTGGTCACAACCGGTCCCTGATAATCACTCTCAGGTGTTTGCGTAAAACCGGCATTGCTGAACAGTAATAACAGGCAGGGTGTTGCTAATAATCTGAATGAAAAATGCGGATCAAAAACAAACATGCTGCCGATAAGCCTTTCGGAAATGAAACAGGCTTATCGGCAGAAATTACGGCACTTATGGGGTAAGCGTACGCAGATAGGTAATGAGCTTCTTTGCGCTTTCAATGGCGGCCGCTTCATCCCGGGCGACAATTGCATCAATCATCTGCGTATGGGCAGCTGAAGAATCCTGCAGGCTGTTGTCACGGCGCAGGCGGAACCAGAAGCGGCGGCTGTGGCTCTGCAGGGGGGCGGCCAGACGTGTGGCGTAGCTGTTAAGTGAGGCGCTGCCAAGAACTTCATCAAACGCTTTATCGGCATCCAGAAACAGCGGGATATCCTGTGTTGTGGCTGCCTGTTTCATCATGACTGCGGCTTCACGCAATTTTTCATGCTCATACGCACCGGAATAACGCGCTGCATCTCGGCAAAGAATTTGCTCGACACCTTCTCTTGCATCCAGAACTTTGGTGAAATCTTTGGGGTCAAGTGCGGTAATTGCTATACCTGAGCGCGGGCGCACTTCCATCAGACCTTCCCATGCCAGCCGTTGAATAGCTTCGCGCACCGGTGTTCTGCCCATACTTGTGAGTTCAATCAGGACCCGTTCATTGGTAACGCTTCCCGGTTGCAGTTGCAGCGTAACAATATGGCGTTCGAGCAGCCGGTAAGCCTGATCCGAAAGGCTGAGTGCGGTTGTTGTCTGCTGGTCGTCGGAATGTTGTGGCTGCCCTGACATAAAGGCTGTTTTCCTTATTATTGATGAGCAGTGTTGCTGCCGGCAAATTAGCGGCAAATCTGTTCTCTGCTTTTAGTTTTTGCGAAGCCGATATCGCTGAAGCGCAATATGCAGGATGTATAAATTTCAATGATATTTTTCTGAGAGATACTACAAGAAGCTGGTTTTCTCAATATGAATGCCGGTTATCCTGACCGGAGTGTGTTTATAAGCCTGCATTATCCCGTGCAGAATTTAATTGACGTGCATCCTGAATTTAGATATATCAGAAATATATCAATTGGGAGAATGATTATGTGGTCAGGTATTTTTCCGGCAGTCACGACAAAATTCACTGAGAATGATGCTCTGGATCATAAAGAAATGGAGCGTTGCTTCGGTCTGCAGATCGATGCGGGTGTTGATGGTTTTGTTGTCGGCGGCTCACTGGGTGAAGGCCCGATGTTGTCGGGAGAGGAAAAGCTGGAAGTTTTCAAAACCGCCCGTGCGGTTGCCGGAAAGCGTCCGGTGCTGATGACCGTATTCGAGGCTGGTACACGTGAAGGTGCTGCTGCTGCCAAAGCCGCTGCGAAAGCAGGTGCAGACGGCCTGATGGTGGTGCCGAGCCCGATCTATTTCACCAATCCTCAGGAAACCGTCACCACGCTGAAGGCCATGGCTGCTGCCGGTGGTTTGCCGGTGATGATCTATTCCAACCGCATGGCCTATCGTGTGGATGTGACCGGTGAATGCCTTGAGGAGCTGGCAAAGGACGATCTGTTTGTTGCGATCAAGGAATCCTCAGATGATATCCGTCGCACAATCGATATTGTCAATCAGTTCGGCGATCGTTTTGATCTTTTCACGGGCGTAGACAATCTAGCTTTTGAAGCGCTGACAACCGGTGCAATCGGCTGGGTTGCCGGTGTTGTGACCTCATTGCCGCGTGAAACTGTGGTTCTGTATCAGCTCATCAAACAGAAGCGCTATGATGAAGCGCTGCCGCTTTATCGCTGGATGCGCCCGCTGCTTGATCTCGATGTTTCAACCTATCTGGTGCAGAACCTCAAGCTGATTGAAGTGCATGCGATTCAGTCAAATGACCGTGTTCGTCTGCCGCGCCAGCCATTGAGCGGAGAGCGCCGCGCGCAGGTCGAGAAAATTGTAAAACAGGCTCTGGCCACACGGCCTGAACTGCCAAAAATCTGACAATCTGAACCCCGGTTAATTCAAAAATAATCGGGGTTTTTTCATAGCAAGAATGTATTTTACGGCGTAAGGTCTGCAACCAGCTGAAATAATAATAAGTGAGCAGGCAGGAGGGCACATGGCGTCGGTCAATAGCGTCAATGTGGATGGGAAGCAGAATAATTCTGAAATTATTATAATCGGGGCAGGTATTGTCGGGGTCGCTACAGCAGCAGTGCTGAGCGAGGCAGGACATTCTGTGCTGATTGTGGATCGTACCGGTATTTGTGAGGAGACGAGTTCCGGTAATGCGGCGGCACTGGCATTTTCTGAAGTATTGCCGCTTGCGTCCAAAGGTGTGATGAAAAAAGTGCCGGGCTGGCTGATGGACCCGCTGGGGCCTTTTGCAATCCGGCCGTCTTACTTGTTGAAACTATTGCCGTGGCTTTATCGCTTCTGGCGTGCCAGCAGCCCTTCGGCTCTGCGCAACAGTACCGTCGTGCAAGGGCAGATGATGCAGCTTGCCGAGCGTGAAATGCTGGCATTGGCTGAGCGTGCCGGTGTGACGGACATGATCCATCATGAAGGCAATCTTGAGCTTTATGAAAGTGAAGCGGAGTTGCAGGCCGCTATGCCGGGCTGGGAAGCCAAGAAACAAGCGGGTATTGATTATACTGTGGTACGGGGCGCTGAACTGGCAGCCTTGCAACCGGGATTGTCGCCGTGCTTTGTGGTTGGCTGTTTTGTTCCGAAATGGAAAAATGTTTCCGACCCGAAACTCTATGGCAAAGCTTTATGGGCTTATGCAGAGAAATTGGGCAGCCGTTACCGGCAGGGTGTGGTTACTAATGTCGCTCATGTGCAGGGCGGTGCCGAAGTTACACTCGCTGATGGCAGTAAGCTGCAGTGTAAAAAGCTCATTGTTGCCGCGGGAGCCTGGTCACATCATCTGAGTGCCCAGCTGGGCGATGCGGTGCCACTGGAAACAGAGCGCGGTTATAATACGACTCTGCCGGTCGGAGCTTACGATATCCGTCGTCAGCTGACATTTCCGGGCCATGCCTTTGTAATTACACCGCTGACAACGGGTGTGCGCGTAGGGGGCGCGGTCGAACTCGGAGGGCTGACATTGCCGCCGAATTATGCGCGTTCAGAAGCTATGTTGAAAAAAGCAAAGCAGTTCCTGCCACAGATGAATATTGAGGGCGGACGGCAATGGATGGGCTATCGTCCTTCGACGCCGGATACGCTGCCGGTCATCGGCTATTCTTCAGCTTCCAAAGATATTGTCTATGCTTTTGGCCATGGACATCTGGGGCTGACACAGTCTGCGGCAACAGCACGGCTGGTAACGCAGCTGCTTCATCACGAAACAACCGCACTGCCTGTCAGTGCTTTCAGTCCGAAACGTTTTTGAGAAATATCATGGCAAAACATTCCTTCTTCTGTGTTGATGGTCATACCTGCGGGAATCCCGTCCGGCTTGTTGCCGGCGGGGGGCCGAACCTGCATGGCTCAACTATGATGGAAAAGCGGGCGCATTTTCTGGCAGAATATGACTGGATCCGTACCGGACTGATGTTCGAGCCGCGGGGTCATGACATGATGTCCGGCTCGATCCTGTATCCGCCGACACGGGAAGACTGCGATGTGGCCGTGTTGTTTATTGAAACATCGGGCTGCCTGCCGATGTGCGGGCATGGTACGATCGGTACTGTAACCATGGCGATTGAGCAGGGACTGATCACGCCGAAAGTACCGGGCAAGATCAATCTGGATACACCGGCCGGTAAAGTTGCGATCGAATATGAGCAGAACGGCCAATATGTGGAGAGTGTGCGGCTGACAAATGTGCCGGCATTTCTCTACGCGGAAGGTCTGGAAGTGGAGTGTCCAGATCTCGGCATGCTGAAAGTTGATGTCAGCTATGGCGGAAATTTCTATGCAATTGTTGAAGCGCAACAAAATTACACGGATCTGGCCGATTATTCCGTGCTGGATCTGATTGGCTGGAGCCCTGTTTTACGCCAGCGACTCAATGAGTTGTATAAATTTCAGCATCCGGAACTGGCTGATATCAACCGTCTCAGCCATATTTTGTGGACAGGAAAACCGACGAAACCCGAAGCTCATGCACGAAATGCCGTGTTTTACGGGGAAAAAGCGATTGATCGTTCACCATGCGGCACCGGTACTTCGGCGCGTATGGCGCAATTGGCGGCACGCGGAGAGCTGAAGGCAGGCGACGATTTTGTTCACGAATCCGTGATCGGATCATTGTTCCACGGACGTGTGGAGGCAGAGGTGCAAGTTGCTGATAAGAAAGCGATAATTCCGTCAGTTGCCGGCTGGGCGCGCATGACCGGATATAATACGATTTTTATTGATGACCGTGATCCTTTCGCGCACGGATTTGTAGTTCGTTAAAGACGTCGCAAACGGGACATTGTTCAATCTTTGAAACAATGCAGAAGGGCGATTGACCGACAATAAATTATGAGTAATCTTAAATTTCAGGAGCAGAGCAGGGGGAATGTAATACTATATTACTAGTCGTTATTTCTATAGTTTCTGTGTATGCGAGCTATCCGGTTTGGTGCATGTTCAGCCAAAGACAGAGGGAAACTTGTCTGACTACGCAGAAACTATCGGGGGAGAATTTTGCCTGAAATGCTTTAATGAATAATGCCGGTCTGTCCTTCGGGGCATATGGCGGATCTATAAATGCTGGGCAGTATCACGGCGGATTTTACCAGCCGGATTGTGCAGTAGGAGTAAACGATCTGAAATATAAGGGAAGAGCCTGTTAAAGGCGACAATAATTCAGATCATAAAAGGGTGACTTTGCAATGGAATATTTTATCCAGCAAGTGATCAACGGGCTCACGCTCGGATCGATCTATGGATTGATCGCCATCGGCTATACCATGGTTTATGGTATTATCGGCATGATCAATTTTTCTCACGGTGATGTATTTATGCTCGGCGCCTTTATGGCGCTTATTGTTTTTTTATTGCTGACAACATTTGTTGGTGCGGTACCGGTTGTGCTGGCAATTCTGCTGATGATGATTGTCGCTATGATCCTGACCAGTATGTGGAGCTGGACCATTGAGCGGGTTGCCTACCGGCCATTGCGCGGTTCTTTCCGGCTTGCACCGCTGATTACAGCAATCGGTATGTCCATTGCATTGTCCAACTTTGTGCAGGTAACACAGGGTCCGCGTAACAAGCCGATCCCTTCGCTGATTAATGACTCTTATTCCTTATTCGGTACCAGTGTTATTATCTCGCTGAAACAGATCGTTATCATTGCTGTTACCATCGTTCTGCTCACAATCTTCTGGTATATTGTTAACCGTACATCCTTGGGGCGTGCTCAGCGTGCCTGTGAACAGGATCGTAAAATGGCATCGCTGCTCGGTATCAATGTTGACCGTACGATTTCTCTGACCTTCGTTATGGGCGCCGCACTGGCTGCCGTTGCCGGTACGCTTTATCTCACATTCTACGGGGTTATCTCGTTTACAGACGGCTTTATTCCGGGTGTGAAAGCGTTCACCGCAGCCGTTCTCGGTGGTATCGGCTCGCTTCCGGGTGCAGTGATCGGCGGCTTGCTGATCGGTCTGATCGAGGCGCTCTGGTCTGCCTATTTCTCGATTGATTATAAAGATGTTGCCGCATTCTCGATCCTTGCGATTGTGCTGATTTTCATGCCTTCCGGTATTCTCGGCCGTCCAGAAGTTGAAAAGGTGTAACATGACCAATGTTTTTCAAACTTCTCCGGCAGGTACTCCGAAGGCTGAACCATCAGATTTTGCAGCAGGTATCCGCGAAGGTATCATTGCAGCCATTTTGGCTTTCGGCCTGTTCGTACTGATCGTTGGTTTCAAAACCGAGCAGAATATCAATAACGAGCTGGTGCTGATTCAGCGCTGGGGGCTGCTGTTTACGCTCGTTGCTTTGGCTGGTATCGGCCGTTTTCTGCATCGCGCTTTTCTTGTGCCATATATGGCAAAGCGCGGGAAATCTGAAAAACAGGTTGTTGCCAGCGGCGATGTTTCGTTCTTCCGCAAGAACTTTTCGAAACTGGCAATTCTGTTCCTGTTTATCTATCCGGTGCTGATTGTTCTGACACTCGGTTTTCAGGGCTCCCTGAAATGGGTGGATAATTTCGGCGTACAGATCCTCATCTATATCATGCTGGCATGGGGGCTGAATATCGTTGTCGGTCTCGCCGGTCTGCTGGATCTGGGTTATGTGGCCTTCTATGCGGTTGGTGCTTATTCCTACGCATTGCTGTCCTCCTATTTCGGTCTGTCTTTCTGGACGCTGTTGCCGGTTGCCGGTATTCTCGCAGCCTTCTGGGGTATTATTCTCGGTTTCCCTGTGCTGCGTCTGCGGGGCGATTATCTTGCGATCGTGACACTGGCATTCGGTGAAATCATCAGACTTGTGCTGATAAACTGGACGGCGGTCACCAAGGGTACTTATGGTGTGTCGGGTATTGCCAAGGCCACCTTCTTCGGTATTCCGTTCAAAGCCGGCCCTGATGGTTTTGCTGCCACTTTCGGCCTGCAATTTTCCGCAGCCCATTATAAAATCTTCCTCTATTACGTCATTCTGCTGCTGGCGCTTTTGACCGCATGGGTCACAATCCGCCTGCGCCGTATGCCGATCGGCCGTGCATGGGAAGCACTGCGTGAGGACGAAATTGCCTGCCGTGCGCTGGGTATCAATACGACAACAACCAAGCTGACCGCCTTTGCAACCGGCGCGATGTTTGGCGGCTTTGCCGGTGCCTTTTTCGGCGCGCGTCAGGGTTTTGTCAGCCCGGAATCCTTCATCTTCCTCGAATCCGCGGTTATTCTTGCCATCGTGGTTCTTGGCGGTATGGGATCGCTGATTGGTATTGCGATTGCTGCAATCGTGATGATCGGCGGTACAGAAATCCTGCGCGAACTTTCATTCCTGAAAGCCGTGTTCGGCCAAAGCTTTACGCCGGAACTCTATCGCATGCTGATTTTCGGTCTGGCTATGGTTGTGGTGATGGTCTGGAAACCGCGCGGTTTTGTCGGTCATCGTGAACCAAGCGCCTTCCTGAATGAGCGTAAGCTGGTGTCCGGTTCCTTTACCAAGGAAGGTCACGGTTGATGGCGGGGATAAATACTATGGCAAATTCTGAACTTGCTGAAAAAAGACAAAACGCCGATACCATTCTGAAAGTCGAGCATCTTTCCATGCGTTTCGGCGGTCTGGTGGCAATTAATGATCTGAGCTTTGAAGCCAAGCGCGGCGAGATCACTGCGGTGATCGGACCGAATGGTGCCGGTAAAACCACCGTGTTTAACTGCCTGACCGGTTTCTACAAGCCGACCGGCGGCATGGTGACGATGCAGCATAAAAACGGCGATAAGTTCCTGCTGGAACGGATGCCGGATTTTGTGATTACCAAAAAAGCCAAGGTTGCCCGTACTTTCCAGAATATCCGCCTGTTCACAGGTCTGACGGTTCTGGAAAATCTTCTGGTTGCCCAGCATAATCCGCTGATGGTGTCATCCGGCTTTACCTTTCTGGGGCTGCTCGGATTTCCCGGCTATAAAAAGGCAGCGAAAGACGCGATTGAAAAAGCCCGTATCTGGCTTGAGAAGATCAATCTGATCCATCGTGCTGATGATCCGGCAGGTGATCTTCCTTATGGCGATCAGCGCCGTCTGGAAATTGCCCGTGCTATGTGCACCGATCCGGAAATGCTGTGTCTGGATGAGCCTGCTGCCGGTCTTAACCCGCGTGAATCTGCGGAGCTTAACAAGCTGTTGCTGGCTATCCGTGATGAGACAGGGACATCAATCCTGCTGATTGAGCATGATATGTCGGTGGTTATGGAAATTTCCGACCATGTGATTGTGCTTGAATATGGCACGAAAATCTCTGACGGCGCTCCGAGCTTTGTGCAGAATGACCCTAAAGTTATTGCCGCCTATCTTGGTGTTGATGATGATGAGGTAACTGATCTGATCGAAGGCTCCGGCGGTGAAGTCGGTGAAGTCGATCAGCTGGTCACGCAGCTTGCAGATGTTGATCCTGCGGATGAGGTTGCTGCACCGGAGCATCTGGCCGGTGGTCTGGATGCCCCGCGTGGCGGTATTGCTGATAATCTGACCCTTGTAAAAGGGATCGGCAGTGTCAATGAGACCAAGCTTAATGCCCATGGCATCTATCATTTCGATCAGATTGCCGCGTGGACAGAAGCTGATATCAAACAGGCTGAAATGTATCTGAGCTTTGACGGCCGTATTGCCCGCGAAGACTGGGTCGGGCAGGCACGTCAGTTGGCCAGCGGCGGAAAAACGGAATTCTCATCCCGCGTGGAAGCCGGCAAAGTACCGTCCAGCCATGAGACATCCGAAGAGACAGATTCGACGAAGAAAACTGAGGGGGGTAAATGATGCAGGCTCAGAACCCGCTTCTGGTTATCGATAAGGTTGAAACCTATTACGGCAATATCTGTGCGCTGAAAGGTGTTGATGTCACGGTTAAATCCGGCGAAATCGTCACGCTAATCGGTGCAAACGGTGCCGGAAAATCAACTCTGATGATGACGATTTTCGGTACACCGCGTGCCCGCACCGGACGCATTCTTTTTGAGGGTAAAGATATTACTTCTATGCCGCCTCACGAGATTGCAAAACTGCGTATTGCGCAGTCTCCGGAAGGACGCCGTATTTTCCCGCGCATGAGCGTGATGGAAAATCTGCAAATGGGTGCCAGTCTCGATAATCAAAAATATTTTGATGAAGATGTGAAACTGATGTTTGATCTGTTTCCGCGTCTTAAAGAGCGTATCAATCAGCGCGGCGGTACTCTGTCGGGCGGTGAGCAGCAGATGCTGGCGATTGCCCGTGCATTGATGGCACGGCCAAAATTGCTGATGCTGGATGAGCCGTCACTCGGTCTGGCACCACTGATCGTCAAACAGATTTTTGAGGCGATTAAAGAGCTGAACCGCACTACCGGACTGACTGTGTTTCTGGTGGAGCAGAATGCTTTCGGTGCGCTGAAACTTGCCCATCGCGGTTATGTGATGGTCAATGGTGTGATTACTATGAGCGGCAGCGGGCAGGAGCTTCTGGCAAATCCGGAAGTCCGCGCAGCTTATCTGGAAGGCGGACGTCATTGATGGGAAAGCCGGACAAACAAATTGTCCGGCACTCTTCATAATGTTCAGCTTTAGACGAATTAACGCAGTTTCTGACAAGCCGGGGCGCTAAAAGAAATCAGCCTCACTTCCGGAAACTGCACCAGCCGGAAATTTCGTTCAGAAATCCGGTGAATTGGGGAGAATTATTGATGCAAGGCATTCTCTATGAAGAGCCGTCATTCTGGCTGTTTTTGTTGATTACCTGCATTCTCGGCGGTTGGGCCGCATGGATGACAGGGCGGGCCTGCGCACAAACATGGCGTCCATATACAATGTTTGTGCTCTATCTCCTGCCTTTGACAGCGATGGTTCGTTTTATTCATTTTGCAATGTTTGAAGGAACATTGCTGTCGCTGCATTACTATCTGGTCGATTTTGTTGTGTTGCTGGTAATTGGCACGCTTGGCTATCGTTTCACAAAGGTGAAGCAGATGGTACGTCAATATAACTGGCTCTATGAACAGACCTCACCATTTTCCTATAAGTCGAAATAACAGGCGGTTTAAGGGAACCAAGAAACAACATCCCTGAGCTGATTATTGAATTTGGGGGTGTTTGAAATTGCAATATTCCGCTTTGCGGGAACGAAGTGAGTATTGTGATACGCCGGTGTAACACTCCGGTATGAACTGCCCGGGAAACCGGTTTCTGCTTAATGATTGTAATAAAAATGACCGGCCGATCATCGGTATTGCACCGCAAAACTTTGATCTCCGTATTTAATAAAACAAGGAAACTGATCTGCGGCAGACGGTTTCCGGCATAATCATTGTAATGGGAGCAGTTAATATGAAAAAATCTTTATTCTACAGCGTAGCAGTGTCGGCTCTCGTGGCTTTCAGCGGCTCGGCTTTTGCGGATGTTCTGGTGGGTATCGGCGCACCGCTGACCGGACCGAACGCGGTTTATGGTCTCCAGATTCAAAAAGGAGCCGAGGCTGCAGCAGAGATCATCAATGCTGAAGGCGGCCTGAACGGAGAGAAAATCGTTTTCACCCTTGGTGATGACGTTTCCGATCCGAAACAGGGCATTTCGGTTGCCAACAAGTTTGCCGCTGACGGTGTTAAATTCGTTATCGGACACTTTAACTCCGGCGTAACAATTCCGGCTTCGGAAGTGTATCAGGAAAACGGCATTCTGGAGATTTCACCAGGTGCGACCAACCCTGTTTATACTGATCGCGGTATGTGGAACACATTCCGTACCTGCGGCCGCGATGACCAGCAGGGTATTGTTGCAGGTCAGTATATTGCTGAAAAGTTCAAAGACGCTAAAGTGGCCGTTGTTCACGACAAGACACCTTACGGACAGGGGCTGGCTGATGAAACCAAGAAAGCACTCAATGCAGCAGGTATGAAAGAAACCCTGTATGAAGGTGTAAATATTGGCGAGAAAGACTTCTCGGCACTGATCGCAAAAATGAAGCAGGAAGGCATTACCGTTATTTATTGGGGCGGTATGCACGCGGAAGCCGGTCTGATTATTCGTCAGCTCGGCGATCAGGGTCTGAAAGCGCAGTTCATTTCCGGTGACGGTATCGTCTCCAATGAGCTGGCTTCCATTGCCGGTAATGCGGTTGAAGGAACTCTGAATACTTTCGGTCCTGATCCGCGCAACAATCCGGCCAATGCTGATCTGGTGAAGAAGTTCCGTGATGCCGGTTTCGAACCTGAAGCTTATACACTTTATTCCTATGCCGCGATGCAGTCGCTGGCCGGCGCAGCGAAAGCTGCAGGCAGCAATGATCCGGAAACAGTTGCGAAAGCACTGAAGTCCGGCACATTCAAGACTGTGCTCGGAGATATCTCTTTCGATGAGAAAGGCGATCCGAAGCTGCCGGGCTATGTCATGTATAAGTGGGAAAAAGGCGCTGACGGTAAGTTCACTTACATTCAGCAGTAAACCTGTCTTTGAAAATCAGCGGGGCCGGCTCAGTCCGGCCCCGTTTGATTGAAAGCTGTATTGCAGACAGCGGAGACAGTTTTTTGTTTCAGAACAGTTCCGTGTGAAACCGGTTTTCATAGAGGAGCTGTCGAAAGAAATTCTGCCGGATGTCTCATTCCGACAGAAAAATGCCGGTGTTCCGGCGACCTCAAAACCTGCTTTTTGTCAGTTTTTGAGCATATTCACGGGAGTAGGAAATATGAAGAAGTCTCTGTTCTGCGGTGTTGCACTGTCTGCAATGCTGGCCTTTAGCGGTTCATCATGGGCCGATATTCTGGTCGGTGTTGGTGCACCTCTGACGGGCGGTGGTGCCGCATATGGCGCACAGATTAAAAACGGTGTGGAAGCAGCTGTTGAAGTTGTGAATGCAGAAGGCGGTCTGAACGGCGAAAAGATCGTTCTTGTTTATGGCGATGATGTTTCTGATCCCAAGCAGGGCATGTCCGTTGCCAATAAATTTGCTGCCGATGGTGTGCAGTTTGTCATCGGTCACTTTAATTCGGGTGTGAGCATTCCGGCCTCGGAAGTTTATGCTGAAAACGGTATTCTTGCGATTGCACCGGGCACGACCAATCCGGTTTATACCGATCGTGGTCTCTGGAATACATTCCGTACCTGCCGCCGCGATGACAATCAGGGTATCGCTGCAGCCAAATATATCGTCGATAATTTCAAAGACGGTAAAATCGCAATTGTTCATGACAAAACCCCTTATGGTCAGGGACTTGCGGATGCCACCAAAAACGCGATGAATGAACTGGGTCTGAAAGAGACAGTTTATGAAGGCGTGAATGTCGGTGAAAAAGACTATTCCGCGCTGATCGCCAAGCTGAAGCGTGACGGTGTTACGGTTATTTATTGGGGTGGTCTGCATCCGGAAGCCGGTCTGATTATTCGTCAGATGGGCGATCAGGATCTGAAGGCGCAGTTCATTTCCGGTGACGGTATTGTATCCAACGAACTGGCTTCGATTGCCGGTGATGCGGTTGCCGGTGTACTGAACACTTTCGGCCCTGATCCGCGTGAAGATCCGGCCAATGCCGAACTGATCAAGAAATTCCGTGATGCCGGATTTGAACCGGAAGCCTATACTTTCTATTCCTATGCGGCAGTGCAGTCTCTGGCTGCGGCGGCAAAGGCTGCCGGTACCAATGATCCTATGACTGTTGCGACAGCCATGAAGGAAAAAGGCCCGTTCAAGACGGTTCTCGGCGAGATTTCCTATGATGAAAAAGGTGATCCGAATCTTTCGCCTTATGTCATGTTTGAATGGCGCAAAGGCGATGACGGAAAATATAATTATTTCCAGAAAAAATAATTCCTGAAATCAGGGAATTATTACAGAATTAGAATAGTATTCTCTTTCTCGAAAAGAGGTCTAATACTTTGGAATAATTGGCTCAGTAATGCCCGGCACTTGTGTCGGGCATTGCTATTTTAAGACGTATTTTCGCTGTTCTTTCACAAAAAAAACGATCAGTATGCAGCCGGATATACCGCTTTTCACGGGAACGAAGATCGGTGTGGACTGTGTTATTTGCAGTAAGGGAGATCTGCTTTGCCTATCCATAAAATTCTTGTCGCTAACCGCTCTGAAATTGCCATTCGCGTATTCCGCGCTGCAAATGAGCTAGGCATGAAAACCGTGGCGATCTGGGCAGAGGAAGATAAACTTGCATTGCATCGCTTCAAAGCGGATGAGAGCTATCAAGTCGGGCGCGGCCCGCATCTGCAGCGTGATCTGGGGCCGATTGAAAGCTATCTCTCAATTGAGGAAGTAATCCGCGTTGCCAAGCTCTCCGGTGCTGATGCCATTCATCCGGGCTATGGTCTGCTGTCGGAAAGTCCTGAATTTGCTGATGCCTGCGCTGAGAACGGCATTATCTTCATTGGTCCGAAAGGCGATACGATGCGCCGCCTCGGCAATAAAGTGGCGGCACGCAATCTGGCCGTTGAGGTCGGTGTGCCGGTGGTGCCTGCCAGTGACCCTCTGCCGGAGGATATGGATGAGGTGCGCAAAATTGCTGACAGTATCGGCTATCCGCTGATGCTCAAAGCCTCATGGGGCGGCGGTGGTCGCGGTATGCGCGCCATTCGCGAGGCCAAAGATCTGGCGCGTGAGGTCACGGAAGCCAAGCGCGAGGCCAAAGCCGCTTTCGGCAAGGATGAGGTCTATCTCGAAAAACTCATTGAACATGCGCGCCATGTGGAAGTGCAGATTCTCGGCGATACCCATGGCAATGCCGTGCATCTGTTTGAGCGTGATTGTTCCGTGCAGCGGCGTAACCAGAAAGTGGTGGAGCGTGCACCGGCGCCGTATCTCAATGATGGGCAGCGTCAGGAACTGGCCGATTATGCGCTGAAAATTGCCCGTGCCACTAATTATATCGGGGCGGGTACGGTTGAGTTCCTGATGGATGTGACATCAGGAAAATTCTATTTCATCGAGGTCAACCCGCGCATTCAGGTGGAGCACACGGTGACGGAAGAAGTCACCGGCATTGATATCGTCAAAGCGCAAATCCGTATTCTGGAAGGCGCAGCTATCGGCTCGCCGGAATCCGGTGTGCCGGAGCAGAGCAAGATTGTGTTGCGTGGTCACGCTTTACAATGCCGTATTACGACGGAAGATCCGGAGCAGAATTTTATTCCGGATTACGGGCGGATTACCGCTTATCGTGGTGCAACAGGTTTCGGTATTCGTCTGGATGGCGGTACGGCTTATTCCGGTGCGTTCATCACCCGCTATTATGATCCGCTCTTGGAGAAAGTGACCGCATGGGCGTCGACACCGGAAGAGGTGATCCTGCGTATGCATCGTGCACTGCGGGAGTTTCGTATCCGCGGCGTATCGACCAATCTGACCTTTCTCGAAGCGATTATTACGCATCCGAAATTTCGCAGTAACGAATATACTACGCGGTTTATTGATACGACGCCGGAGCTGTTCGAGCATGTGAAACGACAGGATCGTGCGACCAAGCTTCTGACCTATATTGCCGATGTGACGGTCAATGGTCATCCGGAAACCAAAGGCCGCGCATTGCCGGACATGAATGCGGCCGCACCGAAAGTGCCTTATGTACTGGGCGGAGAAATTCAGAGCGGCACACGTCAAAAACTGGCAGAACTGGGGCCGCAGAAATTTGCGCAATGGATGCGTGAGCAAAAGCGGGTACTGGTCACCGATACGACCATGCGTGACGGGCATCAGTCTTTGCTGGCCACACGTATGCGTACTTATGATATTGCGCAGATTGCCGAAACCTATGCCCGTTTGCTGCCGAACCTGTTCTCGCTGGAATGCTGGGGTGGGGCGACCTTTGATGTGGCGATGCGCTTTCTCACCGAAGATCCGTGGGAGCGTTTGAGTAAGGTGCGCGACGGCGCGCCGAACCTGCTGTTGCAGATGTTGCTGCGCGGTGCCAATGGCGTGGGCTATAAGAGCTATCCCGATAATGTGGTGACGCAATTTGTACGTGAAGCAGCACGCGGCGGCATTGATCTGTTCCGCGTCTTTGACAGTCTCAACTGGGTTGAGAATATGCGCGTGTCGATGGATGCCGTGCTGGAAGAGGGTAAGCTTTGCGAGGCGGCCATTTGCTATACCAGCGATTTGATGAATGCGGCACGCCCGCAATATGACCTCAACTACTATTTGAAACTGGCGCGTGAGGTGGAAAAAGCCGGTGCGCATATCATCGCCATTAAAGACATGGCGGGGCTGCTGAAGCCGCAATCGGCACGCAAACTCTTCACTGCCTTGCGGCAGGAAACTGATCTGCCGATCCATTTCCATACTCATGATACGTCCGGTATTGCGGCGGCAACAGTGCTGGCGGCCGTGGAGAGTGGTGTGGATGTTGTTGATGCGGCGATGGATGCATTGTCGGGCAATACCTCACAGCCATGCCTCGGCTCGATTGTTGAAGCACTCGCAGGCAGTGAGCGCGATCCGCAGCTTGATCCGGCTTCGATCCGCCGGATTTCCTTTTATTGGGAGGCGGCACGCAATCAATATGCAGCCTTTGAGAGTGATCTGAAAGGCCCTGCATCAGAAGTGTATCTGCATGAAATGCCGGGCGGACAATTCACCAATCTGAAAGAACAGGCGCGTTCATTGGGGTTGGAAAGCCGCTGGCATGAGGTGGCACAAGCCTATGCCGATGTGAACCTGATGTTCGGCGATATTGTTAAAGTCACGCCGTCTTCCAAAGTGGTCGGCGATATGGCGCTGATGATGGTCAGTCAGGATCTGACAACGACTGATGTGACTAATCCTGCTAAGGATATTGCCTTTCCGGATTCTGTGGTGTCAATGATGCGCGGCGATCTTGGCCAACCGCCCGCAGGCTGGCCGAAGGATTTGCAGGCCAAAGTGCTGAAGGGCGAAAAGCCGTTTACAGAGCGCCCGGGGGCGTTGCTGCAACCGGCTGATCTGGAAGCAGAGCGCAAAGAGATTGAAACCAAGCTGGAGCGCAAAATCAGCGATCAGGAATTTGCGTCCTATCTGATGTATCCGAAAGTCTTCACCGATTTTGCTGGCGCACAGACCCTTTACGGGCCGACAAGCGTGCTGCCGACACCGGTCTATTTTTACGGATTGGCGCAGGAACAGGAAGTCTTTGTCGAGATTGAGCGCGGCAAGACACTGGTTATCCGCAATCAGGCTTTGGGCGATGTTGATGATCAGGGCATGGTCACAGTGTTCTTTGAACTGAATGGTCAGCCGCGCCGCATCAAAGTGCCGGACCGCACACGCGGTGCTGCCAAAGGTGCCCGCCGTAAAGTCGAGCTGAACAATGAGACCCATATCGGCGCACCGATGCCGGGCATTGTTTCTACTGTTGCAGTTGTCAGCGGGCAAAGTGTGAAAGCCGGAGATGTATTGCTTTCCATTGAGGCGATGAAAATGGAGACCGCAATCCACGCCGAACGTGACGGTGTGCTGGCGGAAGTGCTGGTGCGCGCCGGTGATCAGATTGATGCTAAGGATCTGTTGATCGTATATTCTTGAGTGTATTTAAATATTGAGAACGGCGGTTAAGTTTAGAATATAACCGCCGTTTATTTTTTATATTTTTATTTTAATTTTGATTATTTTTATATAAGAGAAAAATATTTACTTGTTTTTATTTTGTTGCTATATATTTATTGTTTTTTATTAGGATTTTTTATTATGCATACAGTATCGTTCTTTTTTAATGATGGTGATAATATAGTTTATAATGATATTATCGATCGTGCGAATACAGGGTATCCTAAATCTATAGAATATAATTGGTGGAGTCTTCCTCATGAATTTCAAAATAATATAGATGATGTGATTAATGTTAACGGGTACTTGTATTTTTTCAAAGGAAGCAAGTATTTGAAATTTGATGTAATTGAAAAAATAATTGTTGAAGGTCCTGCTGAAATTTCTGAGGGTTGGCCTGGTTTGATTGGTACAGGTGCGGAGAATGGTATTGATGCTGCAACAGAATGGCCTGATATTCATAACAGGACTCTTATAAAAACAGTATTATTCTTTAAAGGATCTGATTGCATATCGTATAATATTGAAGATGGTACGATTTTAAAGCAATCAATAGCAAATTCCATAAATGGTATATCAAAATATCCATCATTTACCGAAAATATTGATAGTTTTTTTGCGTGGAAAAGTAATGATGCTAATTATGCTTATATTTTTAAGGGTGATAATTATATAAGATATAGTTTTGTTGCAGGAAGTATTGATAAAGGACCTGTAAAAATTCAAAAATGGTGGGGCGGAGTAATATTTCAGAAGATACAAGCATGTGTATCCGTAAGTGATGATATTCTGAGCGGTAATTCCTGTCATTGCGGTAAAGCTGATGATGGTCAATATACCTTTTTATTACCGCCTGATACGAAGTTTGGGCTCACTGCTTATGCTAATTTTGCGGAGAGGCCGCAGACAGTTCATGTCTACGTAGATGATCAGTTGATAGATGATTTTTCCGGCAGCGGGGCGAATAACACGCTCATCGGTTTAAGGACATATCCGTCGGGCAACGGGAAAATCAGAATTGAGGTTCTGAATGAAAACTCCGAACTGAAGAAGTTAAATTATTCATATAGCCTATTTGGTGCCCGCACACTTTCAGTGAATATGAGCACACAATGCGAAGTCTGGGATGATGTTCCGGAATGTACCATTATGATTAATACTCCGCTGACCTAACAGAGCGTTTTGATAAATAATGCTCCGACGAGGAGAACCGGCAGTGTTTTACAGCGCCACGCTGCCGGTTAGCCCTGTTCGCTGAAACTGATTAACCGCGCCAGTTCCACGGCATTACGGGCATCCATTTTTTCCATAATATGGGCGCGATGCACTTCAACTGTGCGCACGGTGATATCCAGCCTGTCGGCAATCTGCTTGTTAAGCAGACCTTCTAAAATCATCGACAGAACTTCGTTTTCACGTGGTGAGAGTTGGGCGCGTTTGCGTCGCAATTCGTCGCGTTGTCGGTCCGTGCTGGCGCGCTCTTTCGCTTTATTCAAGGCGGCCAGAACCCTGTCGACCAGATTATTGTCGTTGAATGGTTTTTCGAGAAAATCCGCGGCGCCCTGTTTCAGACATTCCACAGCCAGCGGAATATCACCATGTCCGGTCAGAAAAATCACCGGCTGACGGGCATGAAGCTTGATGAGCTTGTCAAAAACCTCAAGACCGGACATACCCTCCATACGCATATCCAGCAAAATACAGCCTTGAAGATCAGGCGACCAGTTTTGCAGAAAAGCCTCGCCGGACGGCCATGTGACAACGCCCACGCCACGGGAGCGAAACAGCCATGACAGGCTGTCGCGAATGGCTTCATCATCATCAACAATATGGACGGTCATAGTGTTATTTCCTGTGTGCTCAGCGGTAAAGAAAGGCAGAAGCTGGCACCTTGCCTGTCAGGTGTTGCCCGTAGCCATAGGCGGCCTTTATGGGATTCCAGAATGGAACGGCAGATCGGTAATCCCATCCCCATGCCTTCCGATTTTGAGGAAATAAAGGGCGTGAAAATCTCATTCTCCATGCCTTCCGGAATGCCGTGCCCGTGATCGGTAATCGTGATGACGGCTTCATTGTGACCGGCTTCAAGCACAATATGCAAGACCTGCCGGTTGCGCGGCAGGCCAGCCGCTGCCTCGCGGGCATTGCGGATCAGGTTCAGCAAAACCTGCTGGATCAGCACAGCATCGGCACGCACCGGCACTGGTGTATCCGGCAGTTTCATATCAATACGCCCGCCGCCTTTGATAATATCGCTGCTGACAAAGCTGGCTGCATCCTGCAGGATTTTGCATAAATCATGCTGCTCCTGTGTCACGGAGCGTTTGCGCACAAAATCATGCACACGGTGGACAATCGTACCGGCTCGCTGCGCCTGATCGGAGAGTTTTTGCAAGGCGCCGGCCAGATCAACGGGCTGCACTGTTCCTGAATGCAGCAGATTGAGACTGCCGGTTGCATAGCTGGTAATGGCGGCCAGAGGCTGGTTCAGTTCATGTGCCAGAGTGGAGGCCATTTCCCCCATGGTAATCAGGCGGGCGTTATGCTGGAGTTTTTCAGTCTCTGTCTGGCGGGCTTCTTCCAGCTTCTTACGCTCGGTCACATCAACGAGAGAGCCCATCCAGCCGATATGGATACCATCTGCATCAATCAGCGGTGCTTCATAAACCTGAATATCAATCAGCTTGCCATCAGGGCGAATGAAACGTGTTTCAAACTCACGCGGTGCAATGCCGGTACTGCGCATATCATTCTGGCGCTGAAGACCTTCAGACATGATTTCCGGTGCCCAGTAAGGATGCGGCGGTATCATGCCAATCAGCTGTTTTTCCTCATAACCAACCATGCGGCAGAATTCCGGATTCACATAGATGATCCGTCCGTCGCGGTCGCGGGCGCGCATGCCAATGGTGAGGGAATTTTCCATCGCCTGCCGGAAAGCATATTCAGTGCGCAAGGCGTGTTCTGCTGCGGCTCTGCGCCGGTTCTGGCGATAGGCCATCCAGAGATTGATAATCACCAGAATGGTCAGGCCGATAATGGCGGCGGAAATGACAATCGGGCCTATAGCCGGTTGGCTCTGATAGGGTGTGACAGTGATATAGGTGCCGGTCAGCGGCGGATCGAACGAGATCGTATGCCGCGCCTGATCATTGGTCGGCATAATACTCGATTTGGAAATCAGCGGATCCCCGCCGGAATCTGTGAGAGATACCTGATATTTTCCGGCAACCCACCAGGGCACATTGCGTGACAGCAACCTGTCCAGTGAGATGATAACCCAGAGCGTACCGGCAGAGCGATTATTATTATAGACCGGTGCCACCAGATCAACGACCCAGCCTTCACTGGTATGGCGCGGCGGTGAGTAAACCGGCTTACCGAACAACCGGCTGTGCTCCGCCAGTGACGGTTTATAATCGGCGATAACATTAAGCCCCGGAGGAGCACTTTCCAGCAGATTGCCGTCCGGTGAAAACCAGCTGATATCAATCAGCTCGGGGTGGATTGCGATCAGATGCTGGGCTTTGGTTCGCAGATTATCTGTCTGCTGTGCATCGCGTTCAATATCGACGCCGAGATCGCGCAATTCGGTTTCAAAAGTCTGTAACTGAAAGCGCAGATATTGCTCAACCCATAAAGCGTCGGTTGTCAGTTTCTTCTCAGTTTCAGACCGGTTGTCACGCGAGGTCATCCAGATCAGCGCAACGATCAGGGTCACAATCAGCAGGATCGCGAGCAGGGGAATAATCAGCGTATAGTCGCGCACAGAGATGCGAAAACCTGAGCGGCTTTTGCTGCTGTCTTGCGGGTTTTTTACTGCGCGCTGAAATCTCATGTGATCGTTTGAGTATCCTTAATGATATTTATAAGCATAACCAGTTTCAGGCATTTATGCCTGTGGTAAACCACAATAGAAATACTGTGGCTTTCCACAATAGAATTGCGGCTCCACTCCTTTTAAGGATTTTATCTGGATTTTACTCCATGGGAGAGTCCATGCCGGTTTCTCAGCCGGTGTGTTTTATTGCACTGCAGGCTTGGGAGGGCCGCTCAATGAAATTTCTGACAACTGCCGGTCTTGCTGCAATTCTCGCTTTTGGAGTGAGTACAACTGCGCTTGCGCAGGCAATTACCATTAAATTCAGCCATGTTGTGGCACCGGATACACCAAAAGGCAAAGCCGCCGAGAAGTTCAAGGAACTTGCTGAATCTTATACCGAAGGTAAAGTGAAGGTTGAGGTCTATCCGAACTCGCAGCTTTACAAGGATAAAGAAGAGCTGGAAGCCTTGCAGCTTGGCGCAGTGCAGATGCTGGCACCGTCACTGGCAAAATTCGGCCCGCTCGGTGTGCGCGAATTTGAAGTGTTCGATCTGCCGTTCATTATGAAAGACTATAATGATCTGCGCAAAATCACTGATGGCCCTGTTGGCCGTGCGCTGCTGGATAAGCTGGATGCCAAAGGAATTATCGGTCTTGCCTATTGGGATAACGGCTTCAAAGTAATGTCGGCAAACAGTGCCATGCATGTGCCGGATGATTTTCTTGGGCTGAAAATGCGTATTCAGTCTTCCAAAATTCTGGAAGCGCAGATGAAAGCATTGGGTGCTGTGCCGCAGGTTCTGGCTTTCTCGGAAGTGTATCAGGCTTTGCAGACCGGCGTTGTGGACGGTACAGAAAATCCGCCGTCCAATATGTATACCCAGAAAATGCATGAAGTGCAGAAACATGCCACGGTCTCGAACCACGGCTATCTGGGCTATGCGGTGATCGTCAATAAAGCTTTCTGGGAAGGTCTGCCGGAAGATGTGCGTGGTCAGCTTGATAAAGCGATGACGGAATCAACCGCCTATGCCAACGAAATTGCCCAGAAAGAAAATGACGATTCACTGGCTGCGATGAAAGCGGCAGGGACAACGACATTCTACGATCTGACACCGGAAGAGCGTGCAGAATGGGTTGAGGCACTCAAGCCTGTTCATACGGAAATGGCTGACCGTGTGGGTGCAGACCTGATCAAACAGGTTTATGAAGCCGTCGGAATGAAAGACTAATCCCCTTAGGACTCCGCTGCAAAGTCCCCCTTTGTTGCAGCGGGCTTGCCTGCCCTGATGTTGGTGCTCAGGGCAGGCACATACTCCGCTTTATCTTTTCTTCACTGTTGCGCGCATTGCCTGCCATTGCGACGGATATTTTGTGCGCAAATTTTGACTAACAAAAGCACCATGAAACGGTGCTGTCTCATCTGAGGAGCATCCCATGGTGTTGCGTATCCTCGACCGCTTCGAAGAAATATTGCTGTCTTTTTTGATTGCATCAGCCGTTGTGCTGATCTTTGTGGCGGTTGCTCACCGTTATTCTATTGGCGTTGCTGCGGATTTTTTGTCATGGGCGCGCGCTAATAATTACCCTGAGCTGCAGGCCTATGCCCGCAGTTTCTATCGCTGGCTGGCATCCATCAATCTGACCTGGGCGCAGGAAGCCTGTATCTATCTGTTTGTCTGGATGGCGAAGTTTGGTGCTGCTTACGGCGTGCGCATTGGCATCCATGTCGGTGTGGATGTGCTGGTTGAACGCATGTCACCGAAAAATCAGCGCCTGATGATTATCATTGCCTTTCTCGCCTGTATTTTGTTCACAGCGATTGTTGCGTGGATCGGTGCGGATTTCGTCTGGCACATTTCCAAAACCGGTCAGATTTCAGCTGATCTCGAAATGCCGATGTGGATTGTCTATCTGGCGGTTCCGCTTGGTTCGGCACTGATGTGCTTCCGCTTTGTACAGGCAATGTGGCTCTATCTGACAACCGGTACAATCGTTCACCATGATCACGGTCATGTGGATGGTATGGAAGAAGCGGAGGAATTCCGATGACCGCTCTGATCATCTTTTTAATTCTTGCGCTGCTGCTGGTCACCGGTATGCCGGTTTCTATCGCGCTGGGTCTGACAGTTTTTACCTTTCTGTTTTCCTTCACCTCCATTCCGATGGATTCAATCGCGCTGAAGCTGTTCACTGGTATTGAAAAATTCGAGATCATGGCGATCCCGTTTTTTATTCTTGCCGGTAACTTCCTCACCCATGGCGGGGTGGCCAAACGGATGATCCGGTTTGCGACCTCTATGGTTGGCCACTGGTATGGCGGCATGGGTCTGGCTGCTGTGGCTGCCTGTTCGCTGTTTGCGGCGATTTCCGGCTCTTCACCGGCAACGGTTATGGCTGTGGGCTCCATCCTGATACCGGCCATGGTCAAGCAGGGCTATCCGCCGCAATTCGGTACCGGTGTTATCGCAACCTCCGGCGGGCTTGGCATTCTTATTCCGCCGTCGATTGTGATGGTGATGTATGCGGTGGCAACCTCCGGCATGGTGGTGACAGGACCGGACGGTGCGCCGGTGATGTCTGCCTCGATTGGTACTCTGTTTATGGCCGGTGTGGTGCCGGGTCTGATGCTGGCAACAATGCTTGGTGGCACGACCATCTGGCGCGCATGGAAAAACGGTTATCCGCGGATGCAGCGTGCTGCATGGGGAGAGCGTTGGCGGGCATTCCGTGAATCCGTCTGGGGTCTGATGCTGATTGTCATCATCATGGGCGGGATTTACGGCGGTATCTTCACCCCGACCGAAGCGGCAGCCGTTTCTGCGGTCTATGCTTTTGTGATTGCGGTGTTTGTTTATAAAGATATCAAGCTGCGTGAAGTGCCGCGCGTGCTGCTGTCATCGGCGGCGATGAGCGCCATGCTGCTCTATATTATCACCAATGCGGTGATGTTCGCCTTCATTCTGACCTCGGAGCAAATTCCGCAGCAGATGAGTGCGTGGATTGTTGAGCAGGGCTTTGGTGTTATCGGCTTCCTGCTGATGGTGAATATCATTCTGCTGTTGATCGGTATGGTGATGGAACCGTCGGCCGTGGTGCTGATTATGGCACCGATCCTCTATCCGATTGCGGTGAAACTCGGTGTTGATCCGGTGCATTTCGGTGTGATGATGATCGTCAATATGGAGATCGGGCTGTGTACACCGCCGGTCGGACTCAATCTCTATGTGGCTTCATCGATATCAAAAATGGGGCTGACAGCAGTAACGATCTCAACCCTGCCGTGGATTTTCACAACGCTGGTATTCCTCGGGCTGATTACCTATGTGCCGCAGATCACGCTCTGGCTGCCGCATATGCTGGGTATGAAATAGCAGGTTTGAGCTTTCAATCCTTGAAACAGGCGGCCATCGTGCCGCCTGTTTTGTTGTAAAAATCCTGTGACGCGACAGCTCTGCACTTGCGCTGATTTCTGATGCGTGTGAAATGCTCAAAAAAGCAGGGCATATTTGCCTGAACTCATGTCTGAACCTGATGGAGCGGTTTTGTGAGCGGAGATGCAGGGATCAGTACAGTGCAGCCTGCTGTTATAGACAGTGGCGCGCGTTATTACCGCTGGGCAGTGGCCGGTGCCTTTTTTGCCAATGGTTTTGTAACCGGCAGCTGGGCATTGCATATTCCGCTGATGATGAGCCGCCTCGGCGTGTCCGAAGGTGTCTTCGGCTTGCTCATTCTGGTTTTCGGCCTTGGTGCCTTGGCGGCGATGGGACTGTGCGGGCCTTTATTGGCACGCTACGGCTCGGATCGGGTGACCAAAGCTTTTGCCGTTGGCGTGGCGTTCTGGCTGATTTTAGTTTCACTCACCAGCAATCTCTATCTTGCGGTACCGGCGCTGTTTTTGCTTGGAGCATTTTTCGGCGGCATGGATGTGGCGATGAATGCCAATGCCGTTGCCGTTGAAAAAACACTCGGCCGCGCGCTGATGTCTTCCTCCCATGGTTTCTGGAGCCTTGGCGGTTTTGCCGGCAGTGCGCTGGGCGGGCTGTTTCTGCGCTATCAGGGGGCGATCAGCCATGCGGTTTTGGTGAGTGTCATTGCGGGCATCATCATGCTGATTGCTCTGCCTAAGATGGTGATTGACCGTCAGCCGCAGAGCAGTGAGAAAATCCGTTTCCGCCTGCCGGATCAGCCGGTGATCTATCTGATCGGTATGATGGCGCTGTTTGCTATGGTGCCGGAAGGGGCGGTGCTGGATTGGGCGGCGGTTTATATTCAGCAGGCTTTTGAGGCAGATCTGACCACTGCCGGTTATGGCTATGCGGCGTTTTCCGCGACGATGGCGCTGGTTCGTTTCCTTGGTGACGGTGTGCGTAACCGGTTTGGCGCCGTGCGTACCTTCCGCGTGTCGATCATTATTGCCGCACTGGGCTTGTTTGTCAGCGGATTTGCACCACATGCGTGGATAGCAATTCTGGCTTTTGCGATTGCCGGACTTGGTGTGGCGAATATTGTTCCGATTATCTTTTCCGCAGCGGGCAATCAGAGCGGTATTCATGCAGGTACAGCGCTCAGTCTTGTCACATTGATGGGCTATTCAGGTATTCTGGTGGCACCGTCATTGATCGGCTTTATCGGAGGGCATATCGGTTTCGGACCGGTTTATATGGTGCTGGCCTTGATGCTGATTGTGGTATTCATGCTTTCATCGCTTGCAAGTGCCGCAGATCATAAAAGAGAATAGAGTTTTTGAAAGAGCTGCTGTAAGACTGTCACAATTGCGGTTCACAAGCTGTTCTGTCACGGTTACGAAATTGTGCTGAACCGATCTGTCTCACTATAAAGAATGTACGACTATGGCTTCTGATAATCTCCAATATTACGCTCATCCCTTTGCCCGCCGTACATCTGTCGGGGTCAATGTCGGCGGCGTGATTGTTGGTGGCGATGCGCCGGTGGTGGTACAATCCATGACCAATACGGACACGGCAGATATTGACGGCACTGTTGCGCAGGTCGCAGCTTTGCATCATGCCGGTTCCGAACTGGTGCGTATTACGGTCGACCGTGATGAATCTGCTGCTGCTGTTCCGAAAATCCGTGAACGCCTTGAGCGCCTTGGCCTCAATGTACCGCTGATCGGTGACTTCCATTATATCGGCCATAAATTGTTATCAGACCATCCGGCTTGTGCGGAAGCGCTGGCGAAATACCGTATCAATCCGGGCAATGTCGGTTTCAAAGACAAAAAAGACAAGCAGTTTGCCGAAATCATTGAAATGGCAATCCGCTATAACAAGCCGGTACGTATCGGTGTGAACTGGGGCTCATTAGATCAGGAATTGCTGACCACCTTGATGGATCGCAATCAGGCCGAAGGTGCACCGCTGACCGCGCAGGAAGTGATGCGCGAGGCGATTATCCAGTCGGCATTAATTTCTGCTGATCTGGCCGAAGAGATTGGTCTGCCGCGCGACAAAATCATTTTGTCTGCCAAGGTTAGTCAGGTGCAGGATCTGATTGCTGTCTATGCAGAGCTTGCCAAGCGTTGTGATCATGCGCTGCATCTGGGGCTTACCGAGGCCGGTATGGGCACCAAAGGTATTGTTGCCTCGTCCGCTGCCATGGGCATTTTGTTGCAGCAGGGGATTGGCGATACAATCCGTATTTCTCTGACACCGGAACCGAATGGCGACCGTACCCGCGAGGTGCAGGTCTCGCAGGAATTGCTGCAGGTGATGGGCTTCCGTCAGTTTATCCCGATTGTTGCGGCATGTCCGGGTTGCGGCCGCACCACCTCAACAGTGTTTCAGGAACTGGCGCAGACCATTCAGAATGATATCCGCACCAATATGCCGATCTGGCGTGAGAAATATCCGGGTGTTGAAGGTCTGTCTGTTGCGGTGATGGGCTGTATCGTTAATGGTCCGGGTGAATCCAAACATGCGGATATCGGTATTTCTCTGCCGGGAACCGGTGAGACACCATCCGCACCGGTTTTCGTAGATGGTAAGAAGGTCGCGACATTGCGCGGTCCGGCAATCGCTGAAGACTTCCAGAAAATGGTGGCCGAATATATTGAAAACCGTTACGGGCTCGGCGCGAAAAAGCCGGAAGCCGCAGAATAAGAATAATAAAAAAGCTCTCATGAAATATGAGAGCTTTTTTATTTGCGATTCTTATTGAATTTAGTTCTGGCGCAGAGCGATAAAATTCGCAGCTTCTTTCAGAACCTGTGCTTTTTCACCAAAAGGTGCGAGCAGGTCTTCTGCCTGTGCGACCAGACCGGCCAGCTGTTTCTTCGTCCAGTCGATGCCGTGGAGTGAAACAAGCGTGGCTTTGCCTGCAGCAGCATCTTTGCCCGTGGCTTTACCCATAGTGGCCGCATCGGCGGTGACATCCAGCAGATCATCCGCAAGCTGGAAAGCCAGACCAATAGCCGAGCCGAATTCGGCAAGGCGCTCACGCTCTTCCGTGCTGGCATTGCCGATAATCGCACCGGCCTCACAGGCAAAGCGGATCAGCGCACCGGTTTTCATCGCTTGCAGAGTAATAATGTCTGCTTCATCGGGGCTGGCGGTTTCTGCCATCAGGTCAAGTGCCTGACCGCCGACCATGCCGCCGACACCGGAGGCACGTGACAAAGCCAGTACCAGATCAAGACGGGTTTTCACCGGCAGCTCTGTGGCATCATCGGCGATGATGTCAAAAGCATAAGTGAGCAGACCATCACCGGCGAGAATCGCTGCCGCTTCATCATAGGCTTTATGAACGGTTGGCTGGCCGCGACGCATATCATCATCGTCCATGGCAGGCAGATCATCATGAACCAGCGAATAGCAATGGATGCATTCCAGTGCTGCGGCAACACGCAATGCAGCTTGGGGATCAGCATCATAGAGACGTGCGGTTTCCGTGACGAGAAACGGGCGCAGGCGTTTGCCACCATTGAGAGCACCATGACGGATAGCAGCCATCAGGCGGGGCGGGCGGATAACCTCACCGGCACGCGAGCGCTCATCCAGCAGCGTGATCAGTAATTGTTCAACAGATGCGGCATGGATTGCCAGCCGCTGACCGAAACCGGAAATGTCATGATCGTTTTTCATGGGTCTAGGGCATGAACCATTCGCCTGTAATAATCAACTCCTGTCCGGTCGGCTCAATATGAAATTTCTGTATCAGAGGTGATGCAGAAAAGCCGCGAAATGTTTTTTACCAACAAAAAATGCCTGAAAACTGATATGTCTTGCCGCTCCGGCTTTTCAATCGGACGAAATTATGCAGTAACGATATGGCAAGTAACGGAGACACTGCGGGCACAATGACAAAATTTGTCATGTATAAGGAGGACGGAGATAAAGGGGACGGTCATCATGAAACCGCAGCTCCGAAAACCGTCGCCAGCTTTGTGGCGGAGCCGGTGAGCGTGCGGCCGTGGTATTGGCTGAAGCGTTTTTTGCTGTTGCTGGCAATTGCACCTTTCGCTCTGCTTTTTCTTTATAAGTTGCCTTTTGTACATCCGGTATCAACCTTGATGATCAAGGATCTGGTGACGCTGCAAGGCTATGAGCGCCAATGGGTGCCGCTGGAGGATATTGCGCCGGTGCTGGTCAATTCGGTGATGATGTCCGAGGACGGGCAGTTTTGCAGCCATAATGGCATTGACTGGAACCAGCTAAAGCTGGTGCTGGGCAGTGATGGTGAGCCAAGTCGGGGCGCATCGACGATTCCGATGCAGACTGTGAAAAATCTCTTTCTCTGGAACGGGCGCTCTTATCTACGTAAAGCACTGGAGTTCCCGCTGGCACAGGCTGCTTCATTGATTCTTTCCAAGCGCAGGATGATGGAGATTTATCTCAATATCGTGGAGTGGGGCGACGGGATTTATGGTGTTGAAGCCGCTGCCCAGCATTATTTCAAGCGTCCCGCATCCAAATTGACGGCGCGGCAGGCTGCCTATCTCGCAGTTACACTCCCGAATCCGATTCTCCGCGATGCATCCAAGCCAAGCCGCGGTATGGTGCGTATTTCCCGTATTATTGAGCGCAGAGCCCAAAACAGCGGTGCTTATGTCGGTTGCGTGCAATAAAATCAGCAAAATTTGAGCAAAAGCGCGAAATCTTTTGTCCTTTGGCCGGGAATGATGCTATAGGGCAGCGACTGAAATACATTTCTGAGCAGGTTTTTAAGCCGGTAAATCGGGATTTGCATAAAAAAATGCGAGTCCTGCTGGTCAAAAGACGTTTGAGCGTGTATAGGCAGCAAAACTTTCCGGAACAATGTCCGATGTGACAGCCTTGCTTTAAGGCACCGGACATTCGATTGACTAATCACTGGAGCAGAATCAATGGCTGTACCTAAACGAAAAACTTCCCCTTCGAAGCGCGGCATGCGTCGTTCGGCTGATGCGCTGAAGGCTCCGACATATGTTGAAGACAAGAACTCCGGCGAACTGCGTCGCCCGCACCATATCGACCTGAAAAGCGGTATGTATCGCGGCCGTCAGGTTCTGGAGCCAAAGGAAGCGTAATTTCGCTTTTTCTTGGAGCTTTTAAAAAGACCGGCTTTTCAGCCGGTCTTTTTTTGTTTGCAATTTGCCTGTCTATTCCGCCAGCGCATCACCTGTGCAGCGAGGACCAGTTGTTTCTGGCGTATTTTGCGCAAAAGCACGGCAATCTGCCTGTAATGCAGCACGGGGTTATGCGAAAAATTCAAAACCTTGATCGCAATTAGTACCAGCATCATTTGTAACTGACGTTATACTGAAGGAAAGCCGGTTCTGCGTATATGCGGAAAACAGGCATTATTGGGATGTGAGGAAGTTATCTGTCATGAGCAAAGAAACAACAGTCGTTATTGCCAGCGCTGCGCGTACTCCTGTCGGTTCATTCAACGGGGCTTTCGCCAATGTGCCTGCCCATGAGCTGGGCGCAACAGCAATTAAGGCTGCGCTGGAGCGCGCTGGTGTTGCTGCCGCTGATGTTGATGAAGTGATTTTCGGTCAGGTGCTGACAGCAGGGCAGGGGCAGAATCCGGTGCGCCAAGCTGCAATTGCTGCCGGTTGCCCGATTGAGACGACCGGTTTTGCCGTGAACCAGCTTTGCGGCTCCGGCTTGCGCTCTGTTGCACTGGGCTTGCAGCAGATTGCTAATGGTGATGCGTCGGTGATTGTTGCCGGCGGTCAGGAATCCATGTCGATGGCTCCGCATTGCGCACATCTGCGCTCCGGCACAAAAATGGGCGACATGACCATGATCGATAGCATGATGAAAGATGGTCTGACAGACGCTTTCCACGGCTATCCAATGGGCGTGACAGCGGAGAATATTGCTGATCGCTGGCAGCTGACCCGTGAGGATCAGGATAATTTTGCCCTTGCTTCCCAAAACAAGGCTGAAGCTGCACAAGTCGCAGGTCGTTTTAAGGATGAGATCGTGCCTGTCACCATCAAAACCCGTAAGGGTGAGGTGGTTGTGAGTGAGGATGAATATATCCGCCACGGCACCACGATTGAAGCTTTGCAGAAACTGCGTCCGGCTTTTGCCAAGGAAGGTACAGTCACTGCCGGTAATGCCTCCGGCATTAATGATGGTGCCGCAGCAACCGTACTGATGAGTGAAGCGGAAGCAGAGCGTCGCGGTATCAAACCACTGGCACGCATCACCTCCTGGGCAACGGCAGGTGTTGATCCGGCAGTGATGGGCACAGGACCAATTCCGGCCTCACGCAAAGCACTGGAGAAAGCCGGTTGGACAGTGAAGGATCTGGATCTGGTTGAAGCCAATGAGGCTTTTGCGGCGCAGGCTTGCTGTGTGACCCGTGAGCTGGGGCTTGATCCGGCAATTGTCAATGTGAATGGCGGTGCTATCGCTATCGGTCATCCTATCGGCGCTTCCGGTGCCCGTGTTCTGACCACGCTGCTTTATGAAATGCAGCGCCGTGATGCCAAGAAAGGTCTGGCGACCCTGTGTATCGGCGGCGGCATGGGGGTTGCGCTCTGTGTTGAGCGCGACTGAACGTATTTGCAGATAAGTTAACAAGGCCCATTGTTACGAAAATCGAAGCCCCGAAGGAAATTAACCTTTTCGGGGCTTTTTGTTGCAGTGAAATTGCGTTTCATAAAGGCCTAATACTATATATAGTATCTATAATTTGTTCTGGCTCTGTATTTTGTGAAAACGAAACAGGAACTTTCATATAGCAGCGATTCGTCGCCGATTCGTTCAGGGTTTGGCCGAAAGCTTAATGAATGCATGTTGTTTCGCTGCAATGTAGCGCATTCCGGTAATGTATTTTTAATCTTTATTAATGCTGTGCGGGTTTTTAAATTGGTATTATGCGCATGTTACCACATCACTATGTGCGGTCGGTGGTAAAAGTTAATTTCTCTGTTTTTTATCTCGCCGTTCCTGTGCTGCTGAATCTGTATATTGTGTCTCTGTCTGCAAGAAACACAGGATGTTGTTTTGAACAAAATGAGAACTTGCGAAAACCATTGATTCGTAGCCTCTTTGTTCTTCTCGTGTTCTTTTCATTAAAATACAGGGTTTTTGCGGGCATTTTAGTGGATTCTAACGCCTGAAATACGCATAAAATTCTGAAAAAACCGGGCTTTTATGAAGAGCCGACATGGTTTCCTGTCATTTTCTGAAGTTTTGATACAAAAGAAGTCATAAAGGTGCCGTTGTTACCCTTTTAGTCAGAGGCAGATAATGCTACCTGCTTTGCTCAATCTGTACTGACTGACGGCAGGCAGACAGAAAAATGGGGTTTGCCGGATCAGGTTGGCTATGTTGCAAAATATGGCAGTGACCTGCGGGGCGGATTTCATGTGTAACGACTTCATGAGACGGGGAATAATCAATTCCGCATGAATGACCAGAAGAACTCATTGACGCCTCCGCTTGGGGCGGCGTCTCTGCATCAGGGAACAGCACCGCTTATTGTGAGCGGGCGCGATGTAACCGCTGTGCTCGGGCCTACCAATACCGGCAAGACTCATCTGGCGCTGGAGCGTATGCTCGCGCATGAGAGCGGGATCATTGGTCTGCCGCTGCGTCTGCTGGCGCGTGAAGTCTATAATAAGCTGGTTACCAAAGTCGGCCCTGAAAAAGTGGCGCTGGTCACAGGCGAAGAAAAAATCATTCCGGCCGGTGCGAAATATTCCGTATGTACAGTTGAAGCTCTGCCGCGCCAGACCAATGCAGCTTTCGTTGCCATTGATGAAATACAGCTGGCTGCCGATCTGGAACGTGGCCATATTTTCACAGATCGTCTTTTACATTTGCGCGGCCGGCAGGAAACCTTGCTGCTGGGTGCAGCAACAATGCGGCCTATTCTCGAAAAACTGCTGCGCGGTATCAATATTATTACCCGCCCGCGTCTGTCGCATCTGGCTTATGCAGGTTCGAAAAAGATCACCCGCCTGCCGCGCCGCAGTGCCATTGTCGCTTTCTCTGCTGATGAAGTCTATGCGATTGCCGAACTGATCCGCCGTCAGCGCGGTGGTGCGGCCGTGGTCATGGGTGCTTTGAGCCCGCGTACCCGCAATGCACAGGTGGAACTTTATCAGTCCGGTGATGTGGATTTTCTGGTCGCGACCGATGCGATCGGCATGGGACTTAACCTTGATGTTGACCATGTGGCCTTTGCACAGGCGAGTAAATTTGACGGATTTCAGTATCGTGATCTGAACCCCGGCGAGCTCGGGCAGATTGCCGGTCGTGCGGGTCGTCACCTGCGCGACGGTACATTCGGCGTCACCGGTCAGGTTGATCCGTTTGATAAAGATCTTGTCGAGCGGATAGAATCACATAATTTCGACGCGGTTAAAGTGTTGCAATGGCGCACGGCTCAGTTTGATTTTTCATCTGTGCGCGCTTTGAAGCAGTCTCTCGACCGTTCTGCCCCATTGGAAGGGTTGACACGGGCACTGCCTGCGGTTGACATGCAGGCGCTTGAAAATCTGGCGCATGATGAAAACATTATGCGGCTTGCGGCTACGCCCAAGCGTGTGGAAATTTTGTGGGATGCCTGTGCGCTTCCCGACTATAGAAGGATTGCGCCGGCACAACATGCCGATATTATTGCCGCAATCTATAAGGATATCATCCGCAAAGGTTTTGTGGATGAAGACTATATGAGCGAGCAGGTGCATCGGTCCGACAGGACTGATGGTGAGATCGACACTCTATCTCACCGTATTGCACAAATTCGCACATGGACTTTTGTGTCGCATCGGCCAGGCTGGCTGGCAGATCCGATACATTGGCAAGAAAAGACGCGCGAAATTGAGGACAGATTGTCCGACGCGCTGCATGAACGGTTGACGAAACGCTTTGTAGACCGCAGGACAAGCGTGCTTATGAAGCGCCTGAGAGAGAATGCCATGCTAGAAGCAGAAATTAGCCCGACAGGGGATGTCCTTGTCGAAGACCACAATGTCGGGCAGTTGGAAGGATTCCGATTTACCGCCGACGTCAAGGCCGAAGGGCCGGACGCGAAAGCGGTAAAGGGGGCTGCACAAAAAGCGCTGGCCGCTGAATATGACCGTCGTGCAGAGCGCTTCTCTGCTGCGGCCAATGGCGATTTCGCCCTTGGCTCGGATGGTATTCTGCGCTGGGTCGGCGCTCCGGTTGCAACTCTGGTTGCCGGTGACAGCGTGATGCGCCCGCGCAGCGTTTTGCTGGCTGACGAGCAGCTGACAGGTGCTTCCCGTGAGAAAGTACAGAGCCGTATTGACCGCTTTGTCGCTCATCATATTGAGACCGTTCTCAAGCCATTGCACGATCTGACCGAGGCTGATGCCCTGACCGGCATGACCCGTGGTCTGGCTTTCCGTCTGGTTGAGAGCTTCGGTGTTATCCAGCGTCGTGACATTGCTGAGGAAATCCGTGGTCTCGATCAGGATTCCCGTGCAGCTCTGCGTCGTTTCGGCGTACGCTTCGGTGCCTATCATGTATTTATCCCTGCATTGCTGAAACCGGCTCCGGCAGGTCTGATGACATTGCTCTGGGCGCTGAGCAATGATGGTCGTGAACGCGCCGGTTACGGCGATGTGGTCCATGTTCTGGCTGCCGGCCGTACATCGGTTGTGGTTGAGCCGGATTTTGATCCGGTATTCTATACATTGGCCGGTTATCGTGTACTTGGCCGCCGTGCAGTGCGTTTTGACATTCTGGAACGTCTGGCCGATCTGATCCGCCCGGCTCTGGCCTGGCGTCCGGGTGCAGGTCTGCGCGCTGAAGGTGCCTATGACGGCGCACGCTTTATGGTAACGCCGTCGATGATGTCTATTCTCGGTGCGACGCCGGAAGACATGGAAGAAGTGCTGAAAAGCCTTGGCTACCGTCATGAAGCGATGGAAGCACCGGCTGTTGCTGCCAAGCTTGCAGAGCTGGATGCTTTTGCTGAAGCTGACGCTGCCAAACAGGCAGGCGAAACTGTAACGGAAGCTGCCGCAGAAACTGAAGAACAGCCGGAAGCTGTGGCAGAAATCGTGAAGACGGAAGAAGCTGAAGTACCGGTTGCAGAAGTGGCTGAAGCTACCGATGCTGCAGTTGCAGAAGAGCCAGTGAAAATGGTTCTGCTGTGGCGTCCGGGTCGTCATGACAACCGCAGCCGCGAGCAGGGCAAGGGACGCGAGCAGAACCGCAACCGTCCTCAGGGTAATCGTCGTGCGCCTGCTAAAGACGGTGCACCGGCCGATACAGCTAAAGACAATGCGGGTGACAATCAGAACCGTGAAGGTCGCAGCAAACGGTTTGAAAAAGCCGCACGGGTTGATTTCCGCAACGGTGAGCAGAAATCCGGCCGGAATGAACATCACAGCAAGCCGCGTCATGGCAAGCGGGATCATGCTCAGGATCAGAAACGCGTTGAGCGCAATGAGCGCCCAGTGCAGATTGATCCTGATTCACCATTCGCCAAGCTGCTTGCTCTGAAAGAGCAGTTGAAGAAATAAGCGCATGAATACGGGTGCTTTAAAACAACGCATTGATAAATGGTTGTTTTTCACCCGCGTCGTTAAATCACGCTCGCTCGCGGCAAAACTGGCTGCCGGCGGGCGTGTTCGTGTTAACCGCGATAAAATAGATCAGGCATCTCACGGTATTAAAATCGGAGATGTGGTGACGGTCACACTGGATCGCCGCATATTGATTTATAAAGTGCGCGAACTCGGAGAGCGTCGCGGCTCTTTTCCTGAAGCGCAATTGCTCTATGAAGATCTGACACCGCCAACTGAAAAGACCGAAGAGCAGATGGCTGCTGTTGGCGAAAGGCGGGATGCCGGCTCCGGCCGTCCGACAAAACGCGACCGCAGGGCAACGGAACGGCTGAAACAAGGTGGTTCCGGTTTTGACGACCTTTGAGCCGGAGCGTGTCGCGTTTAATCTTACGCATAGCGCTCGCGTCTCAATTCTTTTCATTGCCGCATGTTTGTGAATGCTAAATGAGTCCATTTGAGCCAAACATGCTCTGGCCGGTTGGGCTGATGTGAGTCGCATTTCGGGTATGGTTTAGTAGTCTCTCCGGTGTTTCCGGAAGCTGAACTATGCTTGAGATACTGAGTCGGGCTTGACTGTTCTTTCAAATCTTCGTGTTGGCTTGTTTTCTGTCCTGAATGAAGAATGATCCGGCGGAAGGATTGTGCTTTGTTAAAAGCCAGCGGGAACGCAGTTTTTCAGAAAATACAGTGATGCAGAATGTGGTTCTTTTTTGCGGCGGAGCGTCGCGGCTGAGGGAAAACCCCCTTGCAAGCTGCGACTAAAGCCTTTACCTGACAGACAGGTTTTCTGCCGTATTTGATATAGCGCAGTTGCTGAAAAACGGCATTCCGGTTTCGCAGGCCGGATGGCAGTATCAGTCAGTTATCCTGACGCTCTGCCGAGCATTATGCCAAATGATATGATTGTAATTTTGGCCACAGATTATGTGTGGCAGTTCAAAGCTCTGGGAGTTCGACAATGACTTATGTCGTGACCGATAACTGCATTCGTTGCAAATATACGGATTGCGTGGAGGTCTGCCCTGTCGATTGTTTCTATGAAGGCGAGAATATGCTCGTCATCAATCCTGATGAGTGTATTGACTGCGGCGTGTGTGAGCCGGAATGTCCTGCTGAAGCGATCCGTCCGGATACAGAGCCAGGTCTTGATAAATGGATTGAGCTAAATTCTGAATATTCAGCGAAATGGCCAAATCTCACCGTTAAAAAAGATCAAATGCCGGAAGCCGTTGAAATGGATGGCGTCGCCAATAAGCTTGAGCAGTTCTTCTCGGCAGAGCCTGGCGAAGGCGATTGATTCTCCGCTGATATGCCGGGATAACCACAGGATCAGCCCTGTCAATTAACGGTTTATTAACACAAAACGCCCGGTCAGGCGGCTTGTGACGGCATTTTGTTGATTCTGCCGGTTTTTTGTGTTAGTGTCCACGTTAATGTCGATGAGCAGGCGTCATTTCGTGGCGGCTAAAGGTATTCACTGAAAGGCTGATATAAATTACAGGCTGAAATAGTGCCGGGGCAAGTTTGTTTTTAAATTTTGCTCCCACCGTTTACCCTGTGATTTTTTTTGCTTAAGTTTTGCCTCAGCATCCCTTTTACATTCTGTTTCGGCACTTGTTTTAATCAGCTGTTATGCCTGTTCCGTTTCCCGCGGGGCCGGTTGCAGGACTGATTGTATCACCGCGTGTAAACCGGCGCTCCAGGTGCCGGACACTACAGGGAGTATTGAAGCGTATGTCATCCCAGCAGAAGAAGGCCGCCGTCCGTCAGGGTTTCAAGACGGGTGAGTCTATTGTGTATCCGTCGCATGGTGTGGGGCAGATCGTTGCAATCGAAGAGCAGGAAGTTGCAGGCATGAAGCTTGAACTTTTTGTTATTGATTTCGATAAAGATAAGATGCGCCTTAAAGTGCCGGTGGCGAAAGCAGCTACCATTGGTATGCGTAAATTGTCAGAAGGTGATTTCGTAGAGCGCGCCTTGAAAGTCTTGCAGGGCCGTGCCCGTATCAAGCGCACCATGTGGTCGCGCCGGGCTCAGGAATATGATGCAAAGATCAATTCCGGTGATCTGATTTCCATTGCAGAAGTTGTGCGCGATCTTTTCCGTGCAGAAAATCAGCCGGAACAGTCTTACTCCGAGCGTCAGCTTTATGAAGCAGCTCTGGATCGTATGGCGCGTGAAGTTGCAGCTGTAAATAAGCTGTCTGATACAGAATCTGTACGCCTCATTGAAGCTAATCTGGCTAAAGGACCGAAGCGCGGTGCTAAAGCTGATGAAGCTGAAGTTGAGGATGATGAAGCCGAAGCCGCGTAAGTTTGCGCCACTCAGGCTGAAACATAATCTTTATAACAATAATGCCGTTCTGTTCATTCAGAACGGCATTATTGTTTTATGTATATACCTTCGCTTCGCGCCAATGATTGCGCAGCATGTATCTGTTCTGAAGCATGTGCTGGAGCACAAGAAATGTTTTTCAAGCTCTCTGTTCAAAAAAATCATAAAATTAGCAGAAGATGAAGGAACCGGCCTTCCATTGATGCGTTTAACTCCTAGCGGATAACGTGATCCTCATAAGCAGGTTGCGTTGATATTTTCGTTATGGAGATTGAAATGAAGCCTGTAGCGTCCTCCTCCACCGAAGTTACGAAACGTACCGTCTCTTTTGTATCCTCACGAAATCTTATTCGCAGTGCCATGGCTGCTCCTTATCTTGAACGGGAACAGGAGCAGGCACTTGTTCAGCGCTGGAAAGAGCAGGGCGATCAGCATGCACTGGATGAAATTACCTCATCTCATATGCGATTGGTGATTTCCACCGCCGGACGTTTCCGTAAATTTGATCTTCCCATGGCTGATCTCATACAGGAAGGGACGGTCGGGCTTATGGAAGCTGCCTTCCGCTTTGAGCCGGAGCGTGATGTGCGTTTTTCCACCTATGCGATCTGGTGGATCAGAGCATCAATACAAGATTATATTCTGCGCAACTGGTCCATTGTGCGCGGTGGTACAAGTTCAACGCAGAAAGCTTTGTTTTTCAATTTGCGCCGCTTGCGTGCCAAACTGGTGCAGAGCAATGAGACCTTGTCAAAACGCGAATTATATACCCGTATTTCCAATCAGCTCGGCGTGTCTGAAAAAGACGTGGAGCTTATGGATTCCAGATTATCGGGCCCCGACAGTTCTTTAAGCATGACTGTTTCGCCGGATGACAGTAACAGTGCAGAGAAGATTGATTTTCTGGTTGATGATCAGCCGCTGCAGGATGAAATCGTTGAGAATATGATCGACAGCGAACGACGTGTCAGCTGGCTGAAACAGGCATTATCCGTGCTGAATGATCGTGAATTGCGCATTATCCGCGAGCGTCGTTTGAAAGATGATGCCGTAACACTGGAAATGCTGGGAGAGAAACTCGGTATTTCTAAAGAGCGTGTACGCCAGATTGAAAACCGGGCTTTGGAAAAATTGCGGGCCGCATTGCTCTCCCAGAATGGCATTGCTGCTTATCACGCCTAAAGCGTGCCGCGTTTAATGAAATCCATTGCGCGCTCTGGATTTTATTATTTGTGCATGTACGCGAACGCTGCATGAATCCATTTAGCTGCGACATGCTATAAGCATGGCTTGATGTGCCAATAAAAAAGCCCGCTTTAAAGCGGGCTTTTATCATGTGAGGCTGATTATCAGATCCCTGTCAGGCCGTCCATGCCGATATAAGCAATACGCAGCATATTGGTGTTGCCAGGGGTTCTGAGCGGTACACCGACAGTGATAATCACACGATCACCCGGTTTGGCGAACTCTTCCCGATAGGCAATATGACAGGCGCGGTTGACCACATCATCCAGATCGCGCGCGTCTTCAGTGACTACGCAATGCAGCCCCCAGACGATCGACAGGCGGCGTGCTGTCTCAACGACCGGAGACAGGGCAATAATCGGTGTCAGCGGCCGCTCACGCGACGCTCTGAGACCTGTGGTGCCCGATGAAGTGTAGCAGATGATCGCCGAAAGGTTCAGCGTGGTGGCAATCTGGCGGGCTGCCAGCGATACTGCATCCGCACCGGTTGCTTCCGGTTCGGAACGTTGATTGTTGACGATGGACGGATAGTTCGGATCGCGTTCCACTTTCTCCGCAATCCGCGCCATGGTTGCAACCGCTTCAACCGGATAATCACCGGCGGCGGATTCCGCAGACAGCATCACCGCATCCGCACCGTCAAATACAGCGGTCGCCACGTCGGAGACTTCCGCACGGGTTGGCACCGGAGCAGAGATCATGGATTCCAGCATCTGGGTCGCAACAACGACCGGCTTACCGGCTTTGCGGCAGGCGCGCACGATCTGTTTCTGAATACCCGGAACACTTTCCAGAGGCATTTCCACACCCAGATCGCCACGGGCAACCATCAGCGCATCCGACAATTCGATGATCTCATCGAGACGGGTTACAGCCTGTGGTTTTTCAATCTTGGACATCAGGGCAACACGGCCACGCGCAATCTTGCGCACTTCCGCCAGATCTTCCGGACGCTGAATAAAAGACAGCGCTACCCAGTCAATATCTTCAAGCAGTACGGCATCAAGATCGCGGCGGTCTTTTTCAGTCAAGGCGCCAACCGGCAAAGTCGTATCCGGCAGGCTTACGCCTTTGCGGTCAGAGATTTTTGTACCGGAGATTACTTTACAGCGAATGGATTTACCGTCTGTCGCTTCGGCCTGCAAAGCCAAACGGCCATCATCGATCAGCAGGCGGTCACCGGCTTGTACGGCCTGCAGAATTTCCGGATGCGGCAGGAAAACACGGTTTTCATCACCCAGTGTTTCATCATCATCAAGCGTGAAAATCTGACCCGGTGTGAGTTCAACTTTGCCGTCTTTGAATTTGCCGACACGAAGCTTCGGTCCCTGCAAATCTGCGAGGATACCGATCGGCCGTCCGAGCTTATGCTCTACATTGCGGATGCGGCGCACCAGCTCGCGCATCAGATCGTGATCAGCATGGCTCATATTGATGCGGAAGACATCGGCACCGGCCGCGAATAATTTTTCAATAACCGCTTCATCCGAAGATGCGGGCCCAAGTGTTGCGAGGATCTTTACCTTACGCGCACGTCTCATTGGTGATTGGTTCCTGTCACTGTGGCATTGCCGGCAGGTGCATCATCAGTCAGCTGCACCATCCAGCTTGATTGTTCGCCCGTATCATATTCCTGAAAACCGGAGCGCTGATAACCGCGGGCAAAACAGTCATTCACGCCGTTAATTTTGAATTCGTTTTCAGCCACACACATATTGACCTTGCCGTCCCAGCGGCCACCGCCCTCTGAATCTTCAGCATAAACATAGTAATAGCGGGAGGTCAGCGGGCCTTCGATCAGGGTCTTGCAACTTGATCCGTTAATATGCCACCAGCCTTCTGTGATCCATCCGCTCTTGGCACGATAGCCGATTGCGACACCGACAAGGTTTTGCGTCGAATTACAAACGCGAAAATCGGCACGGGCTTCAGGCGCGGAAAAAACGACAGAAATCAATGTGACTGAAACAAAAGCCAGACAATAGAACAAGGTAGAATGAAGACGCATCCGCCAGAACCTTTCAGCGCACGGTACTGCTTAAATATGACAGCAAGGTGTAACAGTCTGACCATTATCACCGGACTGCATCTTTTGTTCCGGCTCTGCTTTTGGCAGAAACAAATGATACAGCACTGCAAACAACCGGGTTGCGGCACCGTATCTGCTTCACCATGAAAATGCGATGCCGTAAAGCCGCATAATTCACGCAAGTTGCAGGCAGACTCAAGAGCCTGAGGTTAGTTTTCCGCTATAAATCAGAACTAATTGCAAAATACCCACCCTTGCAGGTCAGACCGGTATCGGTAGCCTTTGCAATTATCTCCGGCAGATATTGACGGATCACAGTCTGAAAAATGCCTCCTGTTTTATGAATTCGGTGGTTTCCGGTTTTAGTAATCGCAATCAAATCGATTTAATTACTGTTTTGTCTATAACTCACACTTCGTCCGGATGCTAGAGCATGTCGTGTTTAATTGTATCCGTTGCCGCGCTCGATCTTTTTGTTTTTACGCGTATACATTTCAGTCAGACACGTTCTGACCCATCCTGTAATAGGGAGAGCAGGTCATAAATGGCTCGCAATTCATTGTAATCCCTTTATATATTGATCATCCAATCTTAGAGCGGTTTACATCAAATCGGATCATGGTGCCCGCTCTATCTAATTGTTTTTACGTGCATCTTAGTCCGAAAACCGCTTCGCACTTTTCGGGATGCGCTCTGGACCGGAACTGAGATGACAGGTTTTGCCCCTTTTGAGACCATTGACGGTGATTTTTCGCAAGGTCTGCTGCTGATTGCCGATCACGCCAGCCGTGCAGTGCCTGAGGATTATGGCACGCTCGGGCTGGAACCGCGTGTTTTTGAGCGCCATATCGCCTATGATATCGGCGTTGATATGCTGACCAGAGCGCTGGCAGCAAAGCTGAATAGTCCGGCTGTACTCGGCGGGTTTTCGCGGCTGCTGATTGATCCGAACCGCGGTGAGGATGATCCGACGCTGATTATGCAGCTGTCTGACGGTGCTGTTATTCCGGCCAATTATCCGATGCGGGCTGAAGAGCGCGAAAACCGGCTAAATCGCTTTTATCGCCCCTATCACAATGCGGTTGATGCAGCCTGCAACAAGATGCTGCAAGCTGCCGGACGTGCACCTTTTGTCGTTTCCGTTCATTCCTATACACCGGTCTGGAAAACCATACCGCGTCCGTGGCAGGTTGCATTGCTCTGGGATAAGGATGACCGGGCGATTACGCCGCTTCTGTCAATGTTACGTGAAGACGGCACATTATCTGTCGGCGACAATGAGCCCTATGACGGCGCTCTGCGTAATGACACATTATTCCGCCATTGTACTGCTAAAGGCTATGCCAATGTGCTGATTGAAGTGCGGCAGGATCTGATTGCGACGCCGGAAGGTGTAAAGGTTTGGGCTGAACGCCTTGCGCCGATGCTGGCACATATCAATATGATGGATGGTATTCACGATACCCGCCATTATGGTTCACGCACCGGTTTCGTTGAACGGGGTTGAGCTGCGAAAGGAAATTGCATGACAAATATTACGGATAATCAGCGTCTGGCCTATGAGGCTGCCGCTTTTCGCAGGCTGGTTGAGCATTTACGCAACCGCACTGATGTTCAGAATATCGATATGATGAACCTGACCGGTTTTTGCCGCAACTGCCTGTCCAACTGGTTGCAGGAAGCCGCCAATGCCGACGGTAATGCGCTGACTAAAGATGAAGCGCGCGTCGAGATCTACGGCATGCCTTATGATGAATGGCGGGAAAAATATCAGACACCGGCCAGTCAGGCGCAGCAGGATGCTTTTTCTGCACGAAAACCAAGCCACTAACAGATATTTTAACCAGTATCTTACCGCTTAGCGGCTAGTTTAGATTTCAAGATTCTTAAATCCATTGCTTGACCATGCGCTGCATGTGAGGCAACCAAGACCACCTGTTTTAAGACCTGCGACTCGCCCGGCGTTTCATATGGTCTTGTCTATAATCGGAGAATGATATTGAGCGACGATATTACCGGCGACAGCGCCCAGTCCATTGCAGTCGGCCAGCTGCGTGCATTTATTGAACGTATTGAACGTCTGGAAGAAGAAAAGAAAACCATCTCTGATGATATCAAAGAGGTTTTCGCTGAGCTGAAAGGCTCCGGCTTTGACTCCAAAGCCGTACGCACCATCATCCGCCTGCGTAAGAAAGAAGCGCATGAGCGTCAGGAAGAAGAAGCGATGATTCAGCTTTATATGGACGCGCTCGGCATGAGCTGATTTCAGCACCGCTGAAACAAAAAAAGGGGGCTTTCGCCCCCTTTTTTATTGCTAAAAATCAGCGTTAAACATCAAGCAGTTTTTCAAAACCACCATAGATCATCCGCTTGCCGTCAAAAGGCATGGATTCACCCATCGCCTGCATGCGGGGATCTTCCATCATTTTCTTCCAGGTTGTATCGCGCACAGTTTTGTTCGGAAATTCAATCCAGCTGAACACAATAATTTCGCCATCTTTGGCTTGCACGGAACGGCGGAAATCCGTCAGCTTGCCATCCGGCACATCATCGCCCCAGCACTCAACAATGCGGGTGGCGCCAAATTCTTTAAAAATCACAGCCGCTTCAGCTGCATGTTTACGGTAGTCTTCTTTACGGTTTTCCGGCACAGAAGCGACAAAACCCTCGACATATCCCATTTTCATTCTCCTCCTTGTGGGCAACTTTATTCTTGCGTTGACTTAATATGTTGATATCAACATAATTGTAAAATGTCAATGAATGTACCATTTTCGACCACATTGGAAGTCCGTGATACATGTCTGTGCCTGCACGCACAGCGCGCAGCCCGTGCTTTAGCCCGTTATTTTGACGATGCTTTGAGGCCTTTCGGACTGACAAACGGTCAGTTTTCTTTGCTGATGGCTTTAAACAGGCCTGAACCGCCATCCATCGCACCGGTTGCCCAATTGCTGGCCATGGATCGCACGACTTTAACGGCCGCACTTAAACCGCTTCAGAAAAAAGCACTGATAGAAATTATACCAGATGTTACCGACCGGCGCAGCCGTTTATTGTTGCTGACTCCAAAAGGTTTAGCTCTGCTGGCAGAAGCAGTTCCTGTCTGGCGGCAGACCCACGCAGAACTGGAAAACAATCTTCTGAATGGTAACGGCGATTTTTTACGCTCTATGTTGCTCAGCCTTGGGAGCATCACTCCGGCATAAAACACAAAGCTGTGTTATCAGAATAGTTTGCCGCGCTTTTTCTTTCCCTCCGCATCTTTTTGGTCATAATTCATTACGAACGAATAATGCATATCCTGCGGAGGAAACGGAATGCGCTTGAAACAACTCGGACGGTCAGATTTACAGGTTTCACCTTTCTGCTTCGGCGGCAATGTGTTCGGCTGGACAGCCGATGAAACCACATCTTTTGCCTTACTCGACCGTCTGCTCGATGCCGGCCTGACATTTATTGATACGGCCAATGTCTATTCCCGCTGGGTAGAGGGGCATAAGGGCGGTGAATCGGAAACCGTTATCGGCAACTGGCTCAAAAGCCGTGGCAGTCGTGACAAGATGATCATTGCCACCAAGGTTGGTGCCGATATGGGTGAAGGCTTTACCATGGCGCCTGCCCATATCCGTGAATGTGTTGACGCTTCGCTCAAGCGCTTGCAGACAGATTATATTGATCTCTACCAGTCGCATTATGATGATCCGAATACGCCGTTTGAGGATGTCCTCGGTACATTTCAGGATTTGATCAAGGCCGGTAAAGTCCGTGCAATCGGTGCGTCCAATATCACCGGCGAGCGTCTGCAAAATGCATTGGAAATTTCAGAGAAACATAATCTGCCGCGTTATGACTCATTGCAGCCGCTGTATAATCTTTATGACCGCAAAGATTATGAAACCACGCTGGAACCAGTTGTGAGCGCCAATCAGGTTGGCGTTATTCCTTATTATACGCTGGCGGCCGGTTTCCTCACGGGGAAATATCGCAGCGAGAAAGATCTGGGCATCAGCCCGCGTGGTAACAGGGTCGGCACCAGCTATCTCAATGAGCGCGGATTGAAGATTCTGGAAGCGATGGATCAGGTGGCTGAACGCTATAGCGGGACTGTGGCGCAGATTGCGGTTGCATGGATGATGGCCCAGCCGTCAATCACTGCGCCGATTTCCAGCGCCACAAAGATCGAGCAGCTGGAAGAGCTGATCAAAGCGACTCAGCTGACGCTCGATCAGGACGCATTAAACGACTTGAACACAGCCAGTGCATAAAACAAAAAGCCTGCCTGAAATATCATTCAGGCAGGCTTTCATCATTTCAGTGCGAAGGAAAAATCAGCCTTCAATTTCCTCGCGCAGCATTTCCAGTTCCAGCCATTCTTCTTCATGGGTTTCATTCTCGCTGCGTTTCTTTTCAATCTCAGCAGCGATCTTGGCAAACTGCGCAGGATCTTTGGTATAAAGCGCCGGATCAGCCATTTTCGCTTCAAGTGCTGTAATTTCTGCACTCAGCTTTTCCATCTTTGCCGGTAATGTTTCCAGTGCAAATTTCTGCTTGTAGGACAGTTTGCGCTTTTCATCGCGTTTTGGTGCGGGTGCAACCTCGGCCTTTTCACTACCTGCAGGCGTTGCAGATTTTACCTGACGACGTGCCAGCGCTGTTTCTTTACGCTGCGCCATCATATCCGCATAACCGCCGGCATATTGCAGCCAGCGCCCGTCACCTTCCGGTGCAATCACCGATGTTACCGTGCGGTCGAGAAAATCACGATCGTGGCTCACCAGAATAACGGTGCCTGCAAAACCGGATACCAGTTCCTGCAATAAATCCAGCGTTTCCATATCCAGATCGTTGGTCGGCTCGTCGAGGATCAGCAGGTTGGCCGGACGGGACAAGACCCGTGCCAGCATCAGACGGGCGCGCTCACCACCGGATAATTCACGGATTGGTGTGCGTGCCTGTTCCGGCTGAAACAGAAAGTCCTTCATATAGGAAACAACATGGCGCTGCTCGCCATTCACCACCAGCGATTCACCGCGCCCGTCTGTCAGATAATGCGACAGGGTTTCATCCGGATTAAGCTCACGCTTCTGATCAAGTTCGGCAAAATCCAGATTAACACCGAGACGGATTGTTCCGGAATCCGGTTCAAGTTTACCGGTCAGCATCGACAGCAATGTGGTTTTGCCTGCACCATTTGGACCCACAAGGCCGATACGGTCACCGCGATTGACGCGGATGGAGAAATCCTTGACCAGCACACGCTCATCATAGGCTTTGCTGATCTTATCTGCTTCAATCACCAGCTTGCCGGATTCTTTCACATCGCTGGCCTGCAGCGTTGCCACGCCTTGCGCATGACGATGGGTGCGGAATTCATGGCGCATTGTGTGCAGTTCGCCAAGGCGGCGCATATTGCGTTTGCGGCGTGCGGTAACGCCATAGCGCAACCAATGTTCTTCCCGGACGATCTGACGGCCGAGTTTCTGATGATCGCGCTCTTCTTCTTCCAGAACTTTGTCGCGCCATTCTTCAAAATGCGCAAAGCCCTGTTCAATACGGCGTGTCACACCGCGATCCAGCCAGATCGTAGCGCGGCTGACATTTTCCAGAAAACGACGGTCATGGGAAATCAGCACAATCGCCGAGCGGATCTGGCGCAGTTCCTGTTCCAGCCATTCAATCGTTGCGAGATCAAGATGGTTGGTCGGTTCATCCAGCAGCAATACATCCGGCTGCGGGGCAATGACCCGCGCCAGTGCCGCACGGCGTGCTTCACCACCGGAGAGCTGCTCCGGTGTTTCATCACCGGTCAGTCCCAGATTTTCCAGAAGATAGGCCACGCGATACGGATCATCGGTCGGGCCGAGACCTGCTTCCACATAATCACGCACATTGGCAAAACCGTCCATATCCGGCGCTTGTGCCAGATAGCGAATAGTCGCCGACGGATGCCGGAAAATCTCGCCGCCGGTCGGTTCAACCATACCGGCTGCAATTTTCAAAAGCGTGGATTTACCTGAACCGTTACGCCCGACCAGCGCAATACGCTCTCCTTCGCTGATCGACAGCCCCGCATCCTCCAGCAGCGGCGTGCCGCCAAATGTCAGGCTGATCTGGTCAAGTCGGAGAAGAGGAGGAGCCATGGATAATTACGCTTTTAAAAAGAGGTAGAAGATCGTTACTGCTCATTACTGCATATTGCCGCAAACAGGAACCCTTGCGGAAAATTTCGTGGATTGATGCGCAGATATAAAAAAAACAGGCCGGAAACCGGCCTGTTTTTCCAATTTCAACTTGTAGCTATTAGTTACAAGGCGCTTCGTAAACGCGGCCGTAATTGTCGCGATAGCGGCAATACTGAACGCCGTTACGGGTCTGTGCGGCACCGAGCAGTGTACCGGCAACCGCACCGATTGCAGCACCGGTCAGAGCGCCGCGGCCGTTACCGCCAATTGCGCCACCGGCAAGTGCGCCGAGTGCTGCGCCGCCCACACCGTAACCGGCGGTGCGCTGTTCGCCTGTTGTACAGGCAACAGTCGAAAACGCGAGCACTGCTGTTACTGCGATCATAGAAAGACGTGATTTCATCTAAAGTTACTCCCGTTGAGGCTACTCACTGCCATAATCTCCTGCATTTTATAGCAAAAAGAAGACGGCAACTATCAAAACAATTTACAGGTTTTTACGTTCAGTCACATCAGATTGAATCAATGGCAGGCGATGCGACTAAAATTGCCGCCCCTCCACCTAACGTCACTGTTAAGTTTTCTTTTACCCTATTTGAGAGCGTTAAAGAAGAGCCAAACGGTACAGTCACATTATCCAGTGGCCATTCGGCGCCGGAAATTGATAATCTGGTTAATGTCTCAAATCCCAGAATACTGAATAATGTTTCTTCCGGCAGGTCAAAACCGGTTTTCCCGTAGATCAGCGGTGTTGCTTCTTCATGGCCGCTGGAGAGAAATATTTTTCGTCCTCTATGTGCCTGCGCTACAGCCATGCTGAGATGCAGAAATGTATGATCTGTGCGCTCGCCGCCAAAAGCGCCGGCCAAAATCACTTCTGTTGCGCCGCGTTCATAGGCTTCATGCAATGCCAGCTCACCATCGGTCATATTTTTTGCGACGGGAAAGACCTGTCGCTCAACGTGTCCATATTGTGCAGCCAGTACCGTGTCTGTGGAATCGAAGTCACCAAGCCATAATTCCGGTACCACGCCAAGGCCGGCCGCATGGCGCATACCGCTGTCTGCCGCCAAAACGCGTGCACCCGCAATCTGCTTTTTCAGCCGCAAAGTGACGGTCAGATCACCGCCGAGAAGAATGAGAAATTTTGACATGGTGCTGCATATCACGCTGTTTCACAGACCGGAAGCCTGGAGCGTGTCGCGTTTAATCGTACCCACTGCGCTCGCTCCGGATTTTTTTAATTGCCGCATGTTCGCGGCAACTCAACTGAAACCATTTGAGACCGACATGCTCTAACAATCCTCTTGCTCCGTAACGCTGTTTTATCCTATTGTCCGCCCGCTCTAACGGGGTGCCTTCGGTTTCCGAAGGCTGAGAGGCCGGTCTCCGGCTAACCCGCTGAACCTGATCCGGTTTGTACCGGCGGAGGGATTAGATGCTGTCCGGCTTCCGGCGCTCAATCCTTGGATCAATTCATAACCAGAGGAGAGCCCGCGCGGCTGTTATCTCATGCTTATCAGAAATCTACTTCTCACAACCGGTTTTCTGTCCGTTTTAAGCCTTGGTGTCAGTGCAGCACAGGCTCAGGATCTGACGATCTATACCTATGACAGTTTTACATCTGACTGGGGGCCGGGCCCGAAGGTTAAAGAGAATTTTGAAAAATCCTGCGGCTGCACTGTCAATTTTGTCGCTGTTGCCGATGGTGTGGCTTTGCTCAACCGCCTGAAACTGGAAGGCAAATCCACCAAGGCAGATATTGTTCTGGGGCTTGATACCAATCTTATTAATGATGCCAAAGCCACGGGTCTGTTCGCTCCGCACGGATTGGGCGATGTGAAAAGTAATGTGCCTGACAATTTTCAGGACGAGGTTTTCCTGCCTTATGATTACAGCTATTTCGCTGTGATCTATGACAGTGAAAAGCTAAAAAATCCGCCGAAATCCATGGCGGAACTGATTGATGGTGATGCTTCGCAGAAAATCATTCTGATGGATCCCCGCACATCCACACCGGGTCTGGGCATGATGCTGTGGGTGAAAGAACTCTATGGCGACAAGGCTGCGGAGCAGTGGCAAAAGCTCAGCAAACGCGTGTTGACAGTTACACCGGGCTGGTCTGAGGGCTATGGCCTGTTCACCAAAGGTGAAGCACCGATGGTGTTGTCCTATACGACTTCTGCCGCCTATCACGTAATCTCCGATAAAACCGAGCGCTATAAGGCGGTGACTTTTGAGGAAGGTAATTATCTCCAGATTGAACTGGCCGGCCAGACGATAAATGGTGCTAAAAACCCGCGTGCTGCAGAGTTTCTGAAATTCATGACCACAGCCGGTTTTCAGGATGTTATTCCGCAGACTAACTGGATGTATCCTGCCTATGACACGTCTGTGCCGCTCGATGCGGCTTTCGATGCTCTGCCAAAACCGGATAAGAGCCTGCTGATTGCTTCTGAAACCGTTGCACAAAACCGCAAAGCATGGGTTGATGAGTGGCTGAAAGCCATGAGCCGCTAAGACACAACTGTCTATGACCTTGAATATGACTGCACCCGCCGCACCTATGGCGGGGCAGCTACGGAGAAATATGCAGGCCTTCCGTTTTAAAACTGTTTCAGGCTTTATCGCGCTGCTGCTGCTGCTGGTTCTAACCGGCGGTGCTTTGCTGTCACTTGGCATTCAGGGGCTGCAATCCGATAGTGATGCTCTGGCCGCTTTTGACAGCTATTTATGGAATATTACGCGTTTTACGTTGCTGCAGGCATTGTTGTCGGTTCTGCTCTCAGTGCTGTTTGCGCTGCCGGTTGCCCGTGCACTCCACGCCAATACCGCATTTCGCGGTCGCAAATTGCTGCTGCGCTTTTTCGCGGTGCCTTTGACATTGCCGTCCTTGGTTGCCGTCTTCGGCATTACCAGTATTTACGGGCGCAATGGTTTTATCGCACAAGGCAGTACGGCTTTGGGTCTGCCGCTGATACCGGATATTTACGGCCTGACCGGCATTTTGCTGGCACATGTATTTTTCAATATGCCGCTTGCGGTACGTTTGCTGCTTGCCAGTCTCGAATCCATTCCGCAGGATTACTGGAAACTCTCAGCGCAATTGGGTATGGGCAGTTTTGCTCGTTTCCGGTTGATCGAATGGCCGGTGATTGCCCGAAATCTGAGTGGTATTGCAGGGCTGATCTTCATGCTCTGCGCAAGTTCTTTTACCATTGTGCTGACATTGGGCGGAGGCCCTCGTGCGACTACGCTGGAAGTTGCCATCTATCAGGCTTTGCATTTTGATTTTGATCTGGCGCGTGCTGTTGCTCTCACACTCACCCAATTGCTGCTGACTATTGGCGTTTTATGTCTGCTACGTCTGACCGGCAAGCCAACCGAAGAAGGTCTGTCTCTGGCCACGACCAACCGTGATTATATTCACCACGGCAAATGGTCGAAAATCTCATCAGGTATCATTATCCTCTTTGCCACCCTGTTCATTGCTTTGCCTGTTCTGGGGATGGTTCTGTCCGGTCTGGGCTCTGATTTGTGGCGTTTGCTGAATGAAGCCGTGGTACAGCAGGCAATTATCACCTCGCTTTTGCTGGCTTTTGGCGCAGCCAGTCTTTGTGTCGTGTTGTCGCTTACGCTGGTCACTGCACGTGAATATAGTGCCACACAAAATCTTAAATCCCCAAAGCGGCTGCGCAGCTTTTTCACCACCGCTCTCGACAGCGGTTCCAGTCTGGTGCTGATTATTCCGCCGATTGTGATCGGTGCGGGCTGGTTCATATTGCTGCGCCAGTTCACCGATGTGTTCACGCTCGCGCCTTTCATGGTCATTGCGGTGAATGGTGTCATGGCCATGCCTTTTGCGGTGCGCTTGCTGCGTCCTGCATGGGACAGCGCAGCGGCACAGAATAACCGGCTCTGCACTTCGCTCGGTATCAGCGGGCTTAACCGTCTGCGTCTGATCGACTGGCCGGTCATCCGCCGCCCGCTTATCCTGAGCTTTATCTTTGCCATGGCACTGTCCATGGGGGATCTCGGCACGATTGCTCTTTTCGGCAGCGATGCGGTGCAAACCTTGCCTTATCTTCTGCTGCAGCGCATGGGTAGCTATCGTACCAGTGATGCGGCAGGCCTTGCCCTGATCCTTGCCGCTATCTGCTTTGCACTGATGCTTATCACTGATAAAACCGGCAGCCGGATCAATTCAGGCAAATCTACTGAGCGGAATGCCTCATGACACGACATAATGCTGCAATTACTCTCGACAATGTTCGTTTCTCCTTTGGGGCGACAGACATGCTGTTTAACCTGCATTTAAAGGCTGGTGAAACCGGTGTGATTGTGGGTCCGAGCGGTTCCGGTAAATCGACATTGCTCAATCTGGTTGCCGGATTTGAAGCACCGTTATCCGGCCGTATTCTGATCGGTGACGAGGAAATCAGCAGCGAAGCCCCCGCCGGACGACCGGTTACTATGGTGTTTCAGGAGAATAATCTGTTCGCGCATCTTGATGTGCGTGCCAATGTCAGCCTCGGGCGGTCGCCTTCGCTCAAACTGAGTGAGGCAGACCGGCTAGCAGTTCAGAATGCCATTGACCGTGTGGAGCTGACCGGTAAAGAAAACCGCAAACCGGAAGCACTTTCTGGCGGTGAGAGGCAACGTGTTGCGATTGCCCGCGCATTGGTGCGTGACAAGCCTGTTTTGTTGCTTGATGAGGCTTTTGCTTCTCTTGGTCCTGCTTTGCGTCAGCAAATGCTGGATCTGATCCGTGATTTGCAAAAGGAAACCGGCATCACTGTTCTGATGGTGACGCATACACCGGAAGATGCACTGCGTTTCGATTCAACGCTGTTTTTTCTCAAAGAGGGGCAAATCAGAGAGCAGGGGGATGCAGCTTTGATGCTCTCGTCCTCCGGTCCTCAGCCGGTGCGTGACTATATGGGCACGTCGGGGCATAAAACATCCTGATTACAATATGATAATCAGATTATCATATTGAATGACGTGATATTGACACAAAGCATTGCGCAGTTAAATGCTCGCATCGGGTCGCCACATATGAGGTTGTTCAGGCGATCCGGGGCGGACGCATTACAATCATTTAATACGACCGGCTCTGGTTAAACAGAGAAGCAGCCTATATCTACTAATGATGCAATAGCTGACAATTTGTGAAATGCCGCAAAAATCATTTCACTTCTATTCAGAAGCGCATTGTTTATATTGCGGACAATTCGCTTACAGACCAGCAGACAGAATCGCTGAACAAGCCGTGCAACCTGCACCGCCAATTCAGCTTTGAAGTAAAACGGGGACACGACACTGGATATGTTTTTAAGGGCAGCACGGTTTTCCGCAGCGGAAAAGCCCTCTATTTCTCCAGTTTTCAAACGATCAGCCGCTATTGGTCTGGTTGCGCTTTTATCTGCCTGCCGTACTGTAGATTTCAGCGATCCCGATGTGATCGGTCCGTCGTCCAATCCGGTAACGGTTGCCAATGTCAGCAAGAATGACAAGCTGGCACAACTCGGTGCGCAGCAGCATCCGCGTATTCTCGCCACCTATGGCGGGGAATATAAAGATGCCAGACTTGAGCGCATGGTCGCAAAGATCGTTGGCAATCTCACAACGGTCTCTGACAATCCTGACCAGACATACCGCATTACAATTCTCAACAGCCCTAATATCAACGCTTTTGCTCTGCCTGGCGGCTATCTCTATGTGACCCGCGGCTTGCTGGCGCTTGCCAATGATTCATCTGAAGTGGCTGCTGTTATCGCGCATGAAATGGGGCATGTTACTGCCAATCATGGTATTCTGCGGCAGGCAAAAGAAGCGGAATCGGTGCTTGCCAAGCGCGTTGCTTCCGAGGTGCTGCATGATGATGCGGCAGGACGTGAGGCGGCAATCCGCAGCAAACTGCGTCTTGCCCAGTTCTCGCGCAATCAGGAATTACAGGCCGATGCTATCGGCATTAAGATGATTGGTGCTGCGGGTTATGACCCGTTTGCTTCGGCGCGCTTTCTGCAGTCGATGGAAGCCTATACGGGGTTCCGCTCAGTCTCCGGCGCGACCGACGCCAGTCTCGACTTTCTGGCCAGCCATCCGGCCACACCGCAGCGCGTTGATCTGGCCATCGGCCATGCACGCCGCATCGGTGCACCGGGTGTCGGCACTACCGACCGTCCTTCATTCCTGAACGGAATTGACGGCCTGCTCTATGGTGACACGCCGCAGGAAGGTTTTGTGCGTGAGCGCACCTTTATTCATCCGAAACTCGGGGTGACTTTCAGTGTTCCGCAGGGCTTTACGATTGATAATTCAGCCAATGCTGTTATGGCCAGCGGTCCGGGTGAACTGGCTATCCGCTTTGATGGTGCAGCGCTGCCGCAGGGCGGTGATCTTGCAGCCTATCTGCGCAGCGGCTGGGTGACAGGCCTTGATGAGCAGTCTGTACAGACAACCACAATCAATGGTCTGCCTGCAGCCACTGCGCGTGCCAGTGCCGACAAGTGGCAGTTTGAAATTGTTGTTATCGCTTCCGGCCAGAAGGTTTATCGCTTCCTCGTCGCTGCACCGAAAAACAGCGGTGCTTTGAGCGCAACAACGCAGGCGACGACACAAAGCTTCCGCGTGCTGACACCGGCGGAACAGGCTGCAGCGAAACCGTTGCGTATCCGTGTTATCAGTGTGAAAGCCGGAGATACGCTGGGCTCACTGGCCAACCGTATGCAGGGAACAAATCGCAAGCTTGATCTCTTCCGCCTTCTGAATGCTCTTCCGAGCGGCGGTACGGTTTCAGCAGGCGACCGTGTGAAAATCATCAGCGAATAAGTAAAAAGCCCTGTAAGGGGCTTTTTTTAGGGTAACCTTTGTGCGCTCAGTCGGGCACACGGCGCTTTAGAGCGTGTTGTGTTTAATCTGATCCGCTGCGCTCGCTCTGTTTCTTTGTTTTCCTGCATGTCTTGATCCCATCGAAGCGGGAACAGAAATCACTCCGCTGGACTGATTTCCCCGCATAGGCGGCGCCCACTTTGGGAAGATATGCTCGGATGGTTTCAGAGGGCTGTATCGCTGTCGGCTTCTGTGAGCTTCAGCATTTCATCCTGCGCTTCTTTCATCATCGGATAAACGCTCAAAGCCTGCTCATAAAGTCGGAGAGCACCTTTGCGGTTTCCGGTTTCGCGCAGCAAAGTTGCATAATTGATGAGAACATCAAAATTGCGCGGCTCTAAAATCATTGCCTGCCTGATGTCATTGAGGGCAGGAGCCAGCTCGTTGCGGCGCAGATGCAAACGGGCGCGCAATTGCCAGACTGTTGCATTGTCAGGGCGCTGCGCCATCACCTCGTCAATATAATCCTGCGCTTCTGCATCACGCGACTGGTTGAGGGCTGTTTCTGCCCAGCGCAGCATCAGATCCAGACTATCGCTGCCGGTGCGCACAAAACTCTGACGTAAGCGGCTGGCAATGGCATGAGACTTCTCCGGCGTGAATGCCTTGCGCAAATCCGTGAACAGCTGCTCCTGCTCTTTCCGGTGAGTTTCTGTGAGCGGCCCTGCCATTTCCACATCGGGATTTTTCGGCTTTTCTTTGGCCTTTGCCGGCGTATTGTTGATCGGCGCGGGTTTCGGAGCCTCAGGTATTGTCACTGCAGGCGGCATAGGCTGCAATTCTGCCTTGCCGGTGGTGCTGATATCTTCTGCCGCAGCAAAGCCCGCAGCACCCGTTATTATCAGGGCTGATATCAGAGAAACGGTGAGGGAGCTGCGTGTCTTGGTCATAGTGCTATCATAAAGCAGAAACCGGCTGATTAAAGGCATAAAAACAGCGCCGGTAAATTAATACCGGCGCTGTTAAAATTCTCTGCAACTTACTGCACTGGGATCGTTGTTAAACTTTCCCGCTCAGCTCATTAACCCTGGCGGGCTTTAAAGCGAGGAGCAGTTTTGTTGATGATGTATACGCGGCCCTTACGACGAACCAGCTGGCAGTCACGATGACGGCCTTTGAGCGCTTTAAGCGAATTCTTGATCTTCATGTTACTCACCAATGTGTTTGGCCCGAATTGGGCATATTCCTGGAACGTGTCTCATTTCATTAGAAACGCTGCGCTCGTTCCAGCTCTTTGTTTCTATACATGCCTTGTTCCCAAAACCGTTTCCCGTATTTGGGAGCATGTTTCAGAGCGAGCCAAAGAGCACGTTTGAATGGTTGAGGTGAAATAGTCAATGAATGGGTCAATTGTCAACCATTGATGCGCACAGAACCCGCAAAACGGTGTTATTTTCCGTTTTTAATGCGTGTGACATGCCCCATTTTGCGTCCCTCACGTGCTTCGGCCTTGCCATAGAGATGCAACACCGCATCCGATTCTGCCAGAATCGCCGGAACTTTGAGCACATCATCACCGATCAGGTTTTCCATGACGCAGTCGCTGTGGCGTCGCGGATCACCGAGCGGCAGGCCGGCCACAGCACGGATATGCTGCTCAAACTGCGAAACAGCGCAGGCCGCTTCTGTCCAGTGACCGGAATTATGCACGCGCGGTGCAAATTCATTGGCAACTACAGAACCGTCCGGCAGAACGAAAAATTCAAAGCCGAGCACGCCGACATAATCCAGCGCATGAAGCAGCTTCTGTGCGGCCTCGGTGCAGGCTGCTGCGGTTTCAGAGTTGACCGATGCCGGTATGGTTGAGGTATCGAGAATGCCGTTCTTGTGAACATTTTCTGCAATGTCATAAAGGCGGACATTGCCTGCCTTGTCGCGTGCGGCAATGACAGAAACTTCACGGGTAAATTCCACTAAGCCTTCAAGAATTGCCGGTGCATTTTTAATGGCAGCAATGGCTTCAGCCGCAGCGTCATTGTCGAGGCTGTTCAGGCGCACCTGACCTTTGCCGTCATAGCCGAAACGGCGGGTTTTCAGAATGCCGCGCTCGTTCAGCGCGCTAAGCGCTGCGACCAGATCCTGCACATCGTCAACCACGCGCCATGGCGCGGTGGCAATGCCGCTCTCATTGAGAAACTGTTTTTCGGCAACGCGATCCTGCGAGATTTCCAGAGCCAGCGGTGGCGGGGAAACAATGTTTTTTGTTGCGAGAAACTGTGCGGCTTCTACCGGCACATTTTCAAATTCATAGGTGATGACATCGCAGGCTTCAGCCAGTTCCAGCAAGGCGGCGCGATCATCATAGGCAGCCACGATCTGGTGATTGGCGACCTGTGCGGCAGGGCAATCCGCTTGCGGTTCCAGAATAATGGTTTTGAAGCTCAGGCGCGCTGCCGCCATGGCCAGCATACGGCCAAGCTGACCGCCGCCGATAATTCCGATTGTTGATCCTGCTTGCAGCATGGCTCAGTCCTCATCTTTCGGGGCGGCAGCCACGGCACCGGTCTGGGCTTTGCGATAGGCATCCAGACGGTCTGCCAGCGGCTTGTCATGCAGTGCCAGAACTGCAGCGGCAAGCAGTGCGGCATTGGTGGCACCGGCATTGCCGATGGCTACCGTGCCGACAGGAATACCCGCAGGCATCTGGACAATTGAAAGCAACGAGTCCTGACCCGACAGCGCTTTGGACTGTACAGGAACACCAAAAACCGGCAGCGGTGTCATGGATGCAACCATACCCGGCAAATGAGCGGCACCGCCTGCACCGGCGATAATCACATGAAAGCCCTGATCGCGTGCCGTTTTGGCAAACTCAACCATGCGATCCGGCGTACGGTGCGCAGAAATAATACGGGCATCATAAGCAACCCCCAGCGTATTCAGTGCCTGCGCTGCATTGCGCATGGTCGGCCAGTCAGACTGGCTGCCCATAATGATGGCGACCTTCGGGGAAGTTGGTGTGTTATCTGCCATGAAATGTCCTGTCAGGTGCTGAATTTAAAAAATAAAAAATCGGTCAGGCTTCGTAAAAGTCTGCCGGTCTTTTATCTGCGGTGAGAATATGAAGTGATCGGATCAGGTTCAGGCCCGAATTCATGCCCAAGTTCAGGCAATAATATCCGGAATGATTTTATCTTCCAGCTTGCTCAGCTGATCTTTGATCGCGAGTTTTTTCTTTTTCATGCGCTGAATGCTGAGCTGATTACAGCCGGTTTGCATCATCGCATTAATGGCAAGATCAAAATCCGTGTGTTCCTGGCGCAACCGTGCAACGGAGAGGCGAATTTCGGCTTGTTCCTGATCGGCCATGGCATATTCCATCTGATCTTGTCTTCACGGGGAGAACAGAACCACAGACATCTGCATTTATCGTGCACCATTACGGGTTACGATTTTCACAGAAGCACCGCAGGTCAGTATAATCCGCCCTTTTTCAGCTTTGCCGTAGCACAAATTTGGCAAAGTTGAAATGTGCCAAATATGAATTCGACATTAATCAAATCTCATGCAAGACTGTCATTGTTTTGTCATCGTCTGGTTCGAGGCTGGGAGCTGTCACAAGCAAGTTCCTGCAGGCCGAACGGGTCTTGGAGCCTGATCTGCTGACAAAATGAGAGTGACGCGTAAATATAAAGGAGAAGCAATAATGGCACTTGAATCCCATCTTGCCTCACTGGAAAAGAAGCATGATGCACTGGAAAAGGAAATTTCCGACGCCGCAGCATTGCCAGCTACTGATACGCTGACGATCGCCGATCTTAAACGCAAAAAGCTTTATCTGAAGGAACAGATAGAAAAGCTTAGGACACAAGTCACCCGACATTAAATATGCTAAACTGTAAAGCACAGTTTCAGACAGAACCGCCGGATGGGCAGGCTCTGAAAGATGAGGTGCAGGCCGGATATCAGGCCCGCACCGGATTTATTTTCTTATGCTGATGAGCGTGATTATCAGCGAAAGCAGTGCGAGTCCTGCCGCCGTCAGTAAAGTGACAGTAAAGGCCAATCCGACGGATTTTACTGTTGCATGAACAAGTTCTTCCTGTCCGAGTGCTGTAATAAATATTGTGGTCATGACAGACGCGCCGGTCATCAGTCCCAGATTGCGTGACAGGCCCAGCAATCCGGACAAGATACCGCGCTGGTCTTCGGGTGCTGTAAGCATGATGGCTGTATTATTGGCGGCCAGAAACAGCTGAAAACACGGTGTCAGCATTATCAGAGATAAAATATATCCTGCAGTTCCGAATCTGACGGGCAGTAAAGCCATGCAGATGAGCACAATGCTCATGACAGCCAGCCCGTAAACCAGCGCGCGTCTTATTCCGAACCGGTCCGTGATACGTCCTGCAGGAATACCGGCCAGCGCCGCAACAACAGGACCAACAGCGACAACCAGTCCTGTTGTCGCTTCCCTCAGCAGCAGGCCGAATGACAAGAAGAATGGCCCGACCATCAGCATCGCCATCATCACTGAGCTGATGAGCAGGTTGGTTATCAGCGAGGCGCTGATAACAGGATTGCGCAAGAGTGACAGAGGCACCAGCGGCGAAGAAGACCGGCTTTCAACACCCACAAAAATTATCAGGACAAACAGAACCGCCGGAATGGTGATAGCCATATCCCAGTTCAGTCCGTTTTTATTTCCGGTCGTTATCACTGCATAGAGAAACAGCACAATAGCCAGTAAGGCCGCGCCTGACAGATCCAGCGAGCGGCTGGTTTTATGGTTTGGCGGTGACGCCGGTATCGCTTTGATCGCCGGAACCAGTAAGATAAAACCGGATATTGCCAGCAGAATAAAGGCAGAACGCCAGCCAAAGACAGTAATCAGGACGCCGCCGAGTGCAGGGCCAAGCGCTGTACCGATTGCTGACATGGAACCGAGAAGGCCCATGGCGGAGCCTGTCTGTTCGCCGGAAACCATGCCTCTTATGATTGAGACCGGTAATGCCATAAGGATGGCACCGCCTATGCCCTGTATTGCTCTGGCTGCAATGAGCAGTGTGAGATTTGGTGCTGCGGCACAGAGCAGCGAGCTGACCGTAAATATTATCAGGCCGGTCAGCAGGATAAAACGCTGGCCGAACAGATCGGCGCAACGCCCCGCCAGCACAATCACTATTGTGACGGACAACAGGTAAATCAGCACAATCCACTGAACCGCAGACACAGGAGCATCCAGCGTCTTGCTGAGTGCCGGTAATGCGACAGCGGTGATGCTCACGGCCATGGAGGCCAGCAGCATGGAACCTGAAAGAGCAAGGATTGCAAGGCGAGGGGAAGTGTCTGAGAGGGCGAAACGCACAGCGGTTCCTCTTGTGGCTTGTTTGAGTCGCTGTTACATTGCCACTTCAAGTCAACTTGAGGTCAAGTATGAAACTTCTTGATATAGGTGTGCTGGCGGAGAAGAGCGGAGTGTCACCTTCCGCACTCCGTTATTATGAGGAGATCGGGTTGATCGAATCCTTCAGCCGCCATGGTTTGCGCCGTCAATATGCACCGGAAGTGCTGCAGCAACTGGCTTTGATTTCGCTGGGGAAGATAGCAGGCTTTCCGCTGTCCGAGATGAAAGGCATGTTCGGAAAAGACGGTTCGGCTGATCTGCCGCGGCAGGCGCTGCATCAGCGGGCAGACCAGCTGGATTTGCAGGTCCGCCAGCTGACAACACTCAGCAAAGCCTTGCGGCATGTGGCTGAATGCCCTGCAGAAACCCATACGGAATGTCCGAAATTCCGCAGGCTGATGCAGGCAGCGCTCCATGCCCGTAAATAGTTACATCGGCTAAAAGAACGGGCTATCCGTGCCCGTGTTCTTGTTAGTCCTCTGATTTTGCCGGTTCCGGTACAGGGGCGGATTTATCTTCCTGTGCAGCTTCAGAGCGCGGATCAAGCAGCACACTTTCCTGTGTGGCAGGGCGTTCGGCAGCCATGCTCTGGAACTGTTCTTTTTCCGATGGCAAAGGTGATGCGCGTTTACGTGAGCGCAGAATAGCATAACCGGCAATGGTCAGATGGGACAAAGCAGTGACCAGAAACAGGCCGGAAGGCCATAAATTATTCATCGATTCCGCAGCAATCAGCGGCCCGAGCATGGTGCCGAAACCATAAAGCAGCAGCAAACCACCGGAAACCTTGACGAAAGTCTCAGGTGTTGCGTGGTCATTGGCGTGGGCAACCGCAACCGGATAAATCGCATAAGCAAGCGAACCGTATAATGCGGTCATGACCAGAATGAGTGTGCCGTTGGTTGGTGCGATTGCAAAAATCAGAAAACCGATAAGAGCTGCGGAACCGGCAACGCTGGCCATGACATAACGGCGGTCAATACGGTCAGAAAAACGTCCGACAGGTATTTGCATTAATGCACCGGCAGCAATGGTGAAGCTGACCATCAGTGCGATTGTGGTTTTATCAATACCGCTGAGTGAGCCGAAAACCGCGCCGAGTGTACCCCATGCACCATTGGCAATACCAATCAGAATAACGCTGACAAAGGCAACCGGAGAATTGGAATAAAGTTTTTTCAGATCAAGCTGTACTTCGGTCAGCGGGCGCGGCGAAGATGCTTTGGATGCTGCGGTCGGCAGCAGCGCAAGGCAGAAGAAGATCGCGGCAATCATAAACAGCGAACTGCCTTCTACATCGCCGGTAATCACCAGCATCTGGCCGGTCATGACAGCACCGTAGTTGACCATCATATAGAGGCCGAAAATTTTACCACGTGTTTCATTGGTGGCTTTTTCATTCAGCCAGCTTTCAATCACCATGAAAATACCGGCCATGGCAAAACCGGTAATGGCACGCAGAACCACCCAGATTGAAGCGTCAACCATCAGGCCGGTCAGCAAAACCACAATCGCCGCAGTTGATGCGAAAAAGCCGAAAGCCCGCACATGTCCGGCACGGCGCACCAGACGCGGTGCAAAAATACAGCCAGCAACGAAACCGCCTGCCCATGTCGTACCGATCAGACCCAGAGCCGTAACCGAGAAGCCTTCCACATTTCCGCGCAGTGGCAATAAAAGACCATGCAGACCTGAACCGATCAGCAGAAAAGCGGTACCGCAAAGCAGTGCGAAAATCTGGACATAAGAACGGAACACGCAGAATCCTTTATTCTATTGCAGGCTGTTTTATAGTTTTCTGATCTTGAAACCTGTTCGTCCGAAACTGCAAGGTGAAATTGCCGCTTCGGACAGATTGAGTGTAACCATGCTGACCTATCACTTGAAAGAGTGCAAGGCTTTGTATTGATGAGATATTGTGTCAGGTAAAATTAAAAGAACCTCCGCCTGTTTGAGAGCAGAGGTTCTGAAACTTGGTACATCCGGAAATAGCAAAGGCTTACAGACGAAACAGTGCCTCAGCGGCTGCGCGGCTGCTGTTTCTGTCATTGCGATCGGTTTCGAGACGGCGGATTTCCGCTTTAAGCAGAGCAATACGGTTGTCGATTTCAGCGGCTGAAAGCAGGGTGACATCCTCACCGACAGAGTGGGTGAAGGCTGGCTTTTCCTGCGCATCATTATCAAAGAACATGGCGTTTTCCTCACTTCCTGCTGCAGCCTGTCCACGGCAGCTTTCAATATGGTTCGCAATATTCGTGACCTGTCTGCCTTTAAATGCAGGGCGGGCAGGCCACATAAGTTTTCAGCATCTCACAAACCTGCATCATTAGCGATATGATTTTTATGGATTGCATCTTTTCTGCATAATATGGCTAGATCAGGGAAAGCGCTTTGGGCGGATCAGAGAATTTAAGGAGCGGATATGACAACAGAACTTGCTTCCCAGATGACGGCAATTGCGATTGAACAGGCCGGTGCGCCATCGGTACTGAAATCGGTCAAGCGTGCCGTGCCGCATCCGGGTAAAGGCGAAATTCTGATCCGTGTGAAAGCTGCGGGTGTGAACCGTCCTGATGTGTTGCAACGACAAGGGCATTATCCGCCGCCTGCCGGTGCTTCAGATTTGCCGGGGCTGGAAGTGGCCGGTGATGTGGTGGCTGTTGGCACAGGCGTGCAGCGCTATAAGGTTGGTGATGCCGTGACCGCTCTTTTGGTGGGTGGCGGCTATGCTGAATATGCTGTGGTTTATGAGAGCAATGCGCTGCCACTGCCATCCGGTTATGGCTATGTGGAAGCGGCAGCTCTTCCGGAAACACTTTTCACGGTCTGGCACAATGTGGTGCAGCGCGGACAGCTGCAGGCCGGTGAGACATTGCTGATTCACGGCGGCAGTTCCGGTATCGGTACAACGGCAATTCAGCTTGGCAAGGCACTGGGTGCCAAAGTAATTGTGACGGCCGGCTCTGCGGAGAAATGCTCTGCCTGTCTGAAGCTTGGGGCGGATGTTGCGATTAATTATCGTGAGCAGGATTTTGTCGAGCAGGTGAAAGCTACCACCAATAATAAGGGTGCAGATGTTATTCTCGATATGGTTGGCGGGGATTATGTCGACCGTAATTATGATGCGGCGGCGGTTGAAGGACGCATTGTGCAGATCGCTTTTCTTGGCGGAGCCAAGGCGAAAGCCAATTTTGCCAAGCTGATGACTAAACGTCTGACCCATACTGGTTCGACCCTGCGTGCGCGTGATGTTGCTTTCAAAGCGCAGATTGCGGCGGAACTGGAATCAAAGGTCTGGCCGTTGCTGGCAAGCCGCACTATTTCTCCGGTGATGGATATGATTTATCCGCTGAAAGATGCATGGCGTGCCCATGAACGTATGGAAGAGGGCAATCATATCGGTAAAATCGTCCTCGACGTCGGTTGATATTTTGCCTCTGGCGGCCTGCAAATTGCGTTTTTCTGTGAGTCCGGTGCTCATGTACTTTAAATGTACACTCCGCTCCGGTTCTCAAAAAACACCATTTTCGGCACGCCATAACCGAAATCTCCCTACAAGCAGGGGGAGTGAGTTACAAATGCGCTGAATTCCTGTGCAGGGTTTTCTTGCTCATTGTGTAAAATTTGGTTATAGAGGGAACGAATTCCCGGAAATTGTGGTTTACCCCACGTCCCGCGCTACCGGAGCGGGCGAACGAGAGGATTATATCTTATGGCCACTCAGCTTCTTATGCCTAAGGCAACAGCCGTATGGCTTGTCGATAATACTGCTCTGTCTTTTGACCAGATTGCAATTTTCTGCAAACTGCATGTGCTTGAAGTGAAAGCGATTGCAGATGGTGAAGCTGCACAGGGTATCAAGGGTCTTGATCCGGTTATCACCGGTCAGCTTTCCCGTGAAGAAATTGCGCGGGCTGAAAAAGACATTAATTACCGTCTGAAACTGTCCGAACCAAAAGTGCGTGTACCGGAAGCCAAGCGCAAAGGCCCGCGTTATACACCTTTGTCCAAGCGTCAGGATCGTCCGAATGCGATTCTCTGGCTGGTGCGTAACCATCCGGAACTGAAAGATGCCCAAATTTCCCGTCTGATCGGCACCACCAAGTCGACCATTGAACAGATTCGTGACCGTACTCACTGGAACTCGGCTAACCTTCAGCCGATGGATCCGGTAACACTGGGTCTCTGCTCGCAGATTGATCTGGATATCGAAGTTGACCGCGCAGCACGCAATCGTCCGATTGAGCCGGAATCCGGTGATACATTGCTGCCGGCATCGGCAACAGAAAATCTGGATTACAGCCGCAATGACGAATCGGATGAGCTGGATGCGGATAAAGTCTTCGCCAAGCTTTCTTCGATGAAGAGCGCGCCGGAAGACGAAGAAGACGATCTGTAAGATCTCTTTGTATTTGTAGTTTTGAAAAGCCGCCGGATCATCTCCGGCGGCTTTTGTGTATCAGAGCGGTTCCAGTTATGACTGAAACGTTGGAACCGCTCTGATTATTGATATTACGCATTATCCTGTGCAAACCGGTTCCCACTTTTGCTGGAAATGCTTTAAGCGGCGGGCTTGGTGCTTTCCGAGCAGGTGCCGATGCCGCGTTTATGAAGACAGTCACGGATATCATCCAGTGTCTGCGGGTCTTCGATTGTGGCAGGCATTTTCCACGGCTCGTGGTCAGCAATTTTTTGCATGGTTGAACGCAGAATTTTACCGGAGCGGGTTTTGGGTAATTTGCTGACCGTCAGAACTGTGCGCAACGCGGCAACAGGCCCGATCTGATCGCGTACCCGTTCCACACATTCTGCTTCAATTTCACTATGGGCTTGCGTCACACCGGCCTTGAGTACGATAAAGCCGCAAGGAATTTGTCCTTTGAGCTTATCGGCAATGCCGATCACCGCACATTCCGCCACCTGTGGATGACCGGCAATCACCTCTTCCATCGAGCCGGTAGACAGGCGATGCCCCGCGACATTGATGATGTCATCAGTGCGGCTCATGATGAAAATATAGCCGTCTTCATCCATGTAACCGGCATCAGCGGATTTATAATAGCCTTTGAATTCATCAAGATAGGCTTCATGGAAGCGCTGGTCGGCCTGCCATAAAGTTGGCAGGCAGCCGGGCGGCATCGGCAGTTTGATGACAATATTGCCGAGCTCACCGGTTTTTGCCGGATGTCCGGCATCATCCAGCACCTGCACATCATAACCGGGCATTGGCACACATGTAGAGCCATGTTTGACCGGCAATATGCCAAGGCCGCGCGGATTACCGGCAATCGGCCAGCCGGTTTCGGTTTGCCACCAGTGATCAATCACAGGGCGGTTGAGCATCTGCTCTGCCCATTCCAGCGTATTCGGATCAGCGCGTTCTCCGGCGAGATAAAGTGCTTCAAGGGTAGAGAGATCATATTGATGCAGAAGCTTACCTTCGGGGTCTTCTCGCTTAATCGCGCGCAGAGCGGTTGGGGCAGTGAACAGCACTTTCACTTTGTGCTCGGCAACGACGCGCCAGAATGTACCGGCATCGGGCGTACCGACCGGTTTGCCTTCAAACAGCACTGTTGTGGCGCCGATCAGCAGCGGGGCATAGACAATATAGGAATGGCCGACGACCCAGCCGATATCTGATGCTGTCCAGAAAATATCACCTGCACGAATGTCATAAAGCGCGCCCATCGACCAGGCTAGCGCAACCATATAGCCGCCATTGTCGCGCACCACACCCTTAGGTTTGCCTGTGGTACCGGAAGTGTAGAGAATATAAAGCGGATCGGTGGCGGCAACGGATGTACAAGGCACATCACGTCCTGCTGCCTGCTCACAAAGCTCTGTAAAGTCGTGATCGCGGCCTGTGATGAGTTCGCATCGGCATTGTTCACGCTGATGGATCAGACAATGCTTTATCTGATGTTTGGCGCTGGCAATGGCTTTGTCGAGCAGCGGTTTGTAGCTGACCGTTTTATTGGCTTCCAGCCCGCAGGAACTGGCAATAATCAGGGCAGGGGTGGCGTCATCAATGCGTGCTGCCAGCTCATCGGCTGAGAAACCGCCAAAAACCACAGAATGAATTGCACCAAGGCGGGCACAGGCCATCATGGCAAATAATGCCTGTGGCACCATCGGCATATAAATCAGCACCCGATCGCCTTTTTGAATGCCGAAATCCTGCATCACGGCACTGAGCCGCATCACCTGTTCCAGAGTCTCGCTATAGGTGAAACGAGCCTTCTGGCCGCTGACAGGACTGTCATAGAGAATAGCGGGAACATCGCCACGACCGGCCTCGATATGGCGGTCAAGCATGTTGTAGCAGGTGTTGCATGCAGCGCCTGTAAACCATCGTCCGTAAGGGCCTTGTGCAGGGTCAAAGATTTTTGTCGCTGGTTTATACCAGTCGATAAGTGCGGATGCTTTGCCCCAGAAAGTTTGGGGATCATTTTTCCATGCCTGATAAATTTCGGGATAAGCCGAAGTCATGTATTCCTCCCATTGCAATGCAAGCTGTGCTTGCACCTCTCAGGCGCAGAATAACTTTCACCGGATCTTTGTGCGGTTTTGAAAAATATAAACTACGCCATTCTCCTCAGCCGATATTAATCCACACTGTTAAAGTGACGTCCATTCGACTAAAGAGGGGGCAAGATACAAGTCAGGCCGCAATAATATTCAGAGGATGCGCAATGGCAAAGATTGCACCGGTTTTATTGCTGATCCTGATGGGATTACATCTGCTTAAGCCATTGGGACTGCCGGGGTTGAAGCGGCGCAGTGATTTTTGGAAAATCGCCGTTGCGGCCATTGCCGTGATGATGATTACAGTCTTGCTGCAGGCTCATACCGGTTATTAAAGGTCAGATATAAAAAAAAGCCCGCGTTAAACGCGGGCTTTTACATTTAATAAGAAAGCTGGTTAAGCATTCTTTTCCTGTGCTTCAGTCCATGCACCGGTCGCGGCAAGGCCGTTCATGCGGGCGCGGTGGGTGAAGGCAGCCTGTGCTGCAGGAACGTTTTCGTCTTTACCGCCCCATGCCTTGATGGCAGCAGCCTGCAGAGCGCGGCCATAGGAGAAGGTCAGGTTCCAAGGCATATCATAACCGGCATTCATTGCGGAGAGATGTGCAGTTGCTTCAACATCCGACTGACCGCCGGAGAGGAATGCAATACCAGGAACTGCGGAAGGAACATTGGCTTTGAGTACGCGAACGGTGAGTTCAGCAACCTGTTCAACAGAAGCCTTACGGGCGTTCTTACCGTCGATAACCATGTTTGGCTTGAGGATCATACCTTCGAGCTTAACGCGGGCATCATAGAGTTCGTTGAAAACGGTTTTCAGAACCAGATCGGTCACTTCGTAGCAACGTTCAACGGAATGGTTGCCCGGTACGCCGTCCATCAGGATTTCCGGCTCAACGATCGGCACGATACCGGCTTCCTGACACAGAGCTGCATAGCGAGCCAGTGCCTGTGCGTTCTGACGAACTGCGCCCCATGTCGGCAGCTTGTCGGAAATTGCAATAACGCCGCGCCATTTGGCAAAACGTGCGCCGAGTTCGTAATATTCGTTCAGGCGTTCACGCAGACCATCAAGACCTTCGGTGATGGTTTCGTCAGCAAAACCGGCCAGAGATTTGGCACCGGCATCAACCTTGATACCAGGGATAGAACCGGCTGCTTTGATGATGTCTGCAAGACGGCTGCCGTCACGGGCTTTCTGGCGCAGGGTTTCATCATAAAGAATAACGCCGGAAATGTAATTCTTCATCGCATCATCCGCGCGGAACAGCATTTCGCGGTAGTCGCGACGCGCATCTTCTGTCGAAGTCAGGTTGATGCTGTCAAAGCGCTTCTTAATTGTGCCAGAGCTTTCATCGGCGGCAAGAATGCCTTTGCCTTTTGCTACCATGGCAACTGCAATATCTTCGAGACGTTCGCTCATAAAAAACTCCGTGTTAAGAAGGCGTTGGAAATTGGTACCCAGCCGATAGCAGATGTGCCGGATAAAACAAATACTGTGCCAAGCACTTGAACCGATTGAATTAATTTTAACCGATTAAGTTCGGACAAGTTTTCTTAAAACTGGTTAAAATTACCGGATAAGTTTATCTGCACAACAGACTTGTCAACAGTCGCCGGATTGCGTTTGATACAGCCAGCTATAATCAACCGGTAAAGGGGGAGAGCGTGCTGAACGGACGCATCAAGATTACAGGTCTGAAACATGCAGGCATTCGTTGTTTTCTGGCATCTGCAATAGCAGCCGGCCTGTTCAGTTCGCCGGTTTTTGCATCCCAATCTGTTAATGCCGGTGGCCGCGCAGCGGTTGCTGAAAATCCGTTTAATGTGCAGAAAATTGCCGAATTCAATACGCCGTGGGCGATTGCTTTTTTGCCGGATCAGCGCCTGCTGGTAACGGAAAAAGCAGGGCATATTTTTCTGACGGATCAGGCCGGTAAAAAGACCGAAGTCAGCAATGTGCCTGCCGTGTCTTTTGAAGGACAGAACGGCCTGCTGGATATTGCTGTCTCGCCGGATTTTGCCTCTGATCGGCTGGTCTATTTTACCTATGCCGAGCCGGAACGCAGCGGGAAAGATATTGTCAGCTCGCTGGTGCTGGCACGGGCAAAATTGAGCGAAAAGGATGGCAAAGCTTCGCTCGATGACCTGACCGTAATGTGGCGGCAGATGCCGAAAAGCAAATGGGGGCAGCCGGGCGGCATTATCGCTTTCTCCCCGGACGGAAAATATCTGTATTTAAGCTCCGGCGACCGGATGAATCCGAAAACCGCGCAAGACCCGAAACTGGCTCTGGGTAAAGTACTGCGTTTTAACCGCGACGGTTCTGTGCCGCAGGATAATCCGCGTGCCGATCTGGCAGAACAGGATGAGGATAATGCACGGGCGCTGACATGGACAACCGGCCATCGCAATCCTTACGGACTGGCTTTTGCGCCCGATGGCAAATTATGGCTGCATGAAATGGGGCCTAAAGGCGGGGATGAGCTGAACCTGATTAAACAGGGTTTAAATTATGGCTGGCCGGTGGTGTCGAATGGCACGCAATATAGTGGTGAACCGATCCCGCACCATGAGACAAGACCGGAATTTGAGCCGCCGGTTGTTTATTGGACACCGGTGATTGCCCCTGCCGGATTGGCCTTTTACGAGGGCGGGTTGTTTAAAGACTGGAAAGGCTCTGCTCTGATCGGCGGTCTTGCTTCCATGGCTTTGATACGGGTTGAGTTCAAAGAGGATGGCAGTGCCGATGAAGCGGAACGCTATGATATGGAAAACCGTATCCGCGATGTGGCGATTGCCAAAGACGGTTCCGTCTATGTGATCGAAGATGATATTCCGGGGCGCCTGCTGCGTCTGACACCACGATAAGTGATCCCAGTAATGATAATTGAAAAAGCCCGCTGAAATCAGCGGGCTTTTTCTTATTGTATGTGTCTTAGTGCTTTTTCAGCACGTCTACACCCGGAAGCGGTTTGCCTTCCATCCATTCAAGGAAAGCACCGCCTGCGGTGGAGACATAGGAGAAATCTTCGCTGACTTTGGCGTGGTTCAGCGCTGCAACAGTATCACCGCCACCGGCAACGGAAACCAGCTTGCCCTGTTTGGTGCGTTCAGCCGCATGTTTGGCTGCGGATACAGTCGCCGCATCAAAAGGATGCAGTTCAAAAGCGCCGAGCGGGCCGTTCCAGACAAGAGTGGAAGCATCGCTGATTGCCGCATTGATGCGGTCAACCGAGAGCGGGCCCACATCCAGCATCATGCCGTCATGCGGGATTGCATCCACACCATAATTCTGGTGCGGGGCATCCGCTGCAAAATGCCATGCAACCACAGCATCAACCGGCAGAATAATGGCGCAATTGGCGCTCTCCGCTTTTGCCATGATCGCACGGGCTGTATCGGCCAGATCGTGTTCGCAGAGCGATTTACCGACATTGTGGCCTTGTGCTGCAAGGAAAGTATTGGCCATACCACCGCCGATCACCAGAGCATCAACCTTTTCAACGAGGTTGGAAAGCAGGTCAATCTTGGTGGAAACTTTGGCACCGCCGACAATCGCGATTACCGGGCGGGCTGGCTGGCCGAGGCCTTTTTCCAGTGCTGTCAGCTCGGCTTCCATGGTCAGACCGGCAAAAGCAGGCAGAACATGCGCCAGACCTTCTGTCGAGGCATGAGCGCGGTGCGCAGCCGAGAAAGCATCATTGACATAGATATCGCCGTTGGCAGCGAGCGCCTTGACGAAATCGGCATCGTTCTTTTCTTCGCCTTTGTGAAAACGGGTGTTTTCAAGGAGCAGAACATCGCCGTCCTTCATGGCGTTAACGGCTGCAGCAGCTGCATCACCGATGCAGTCCTTTGCGAAAGCAACATGATGCTTAACCGCATGTGCCAAAGCAGGCACGATCTGTTCCAGCGAGAATTCAGCCTTTACTTCGCCTTTCGGACGACCGAAATGTGCAAGCAGAATGACTTTGGCGCCACGTTCACGCAAAGCATTGATGGTCGGAATGATACGGTCAATACGGGTGGTATCCGAGACTTTGCCGTCCTGCATCGGTACGTTCAGGTCTACGCGGACAAGCACGCGCTTTGAAGCAACATCTGCGTCTTTAAGAGTGCGGAAATTCATATGAGGTCTCCGGTTTTTGCGGAATAAAAAAGCCGCGCGTCCAGTGAGGTCACGCGGCTTCGGCATATTGGGTCCGAGCAGATGCTTAGATCAGCTTGCCAAGCGCAACCGCAGTATCGCTCATGCGGTTTGAGAAGCCCCATTCATTGTCGTACCAGGTCAGGATACGCACCATGGTGCCGTCCATAACTTTGGTCTGATCCATGTGGAATACGGATGAATGCGGGTTGTGGTTGAAGTCGATGGAAACCAGCGGCTCATCAGTAAAGCCGAGAATGCCTTTGAGGCGGCCATTGGCAGCTTCGCGGATTGCATTGTTGATTTCTTCAACAGTTGTGGAGCGCTTTGCTTCAAATGTCAGGTCAACAACAGAAACATTCGGGGTTGGTACGCGGATTGCAACGCCGTCGAGCTTGCCTTTGAGTTCCGGCAGAACCAGACCAACAGCTTTAGCCGCACCGGTTGAAGTCGGGATCATCGACAGGGCAGCAGCGCGGGCACGATACAGATCCTTATGCATGGTATCCAGTGTTGGCTGGTCACCGGTATAGGAGTGGATCGTGGTCATGAAGCCTTTTTCAATGCCGATTGCGTCATTGAGAACCTGAGCCACCGGTGCAAGGCAGTTGGTGGTGCAGGAAGCGTTGGAAATGACCAGATGATCTTTGCTCAGCTTGTCATGGTTGACGCCGTAAACAACGGTCAGGTCGGCATTGTCCGCAGGCGCGGAAACGATAACGCGCTTTGCACCGGCTTCCAGATGAGCAGCAGCTTTATCGCGGGTTGCGAAAATACCAGTGCATTCCAGAGCAATATCCACGCCTTCAGCTGCCCATGGCAGTTCAGCAGGATTGCGCACAGCGTGAACTTTCATCGCGCCGCGGCCAACATTGATGGTGTCGCCTTTGACAGTCACTTCTGCCGGAAAACGGCCGTGAACGCTGTCATAGCGCAGCAGATGCGCATTGGTTTCAACCGGACCCAGATCGTTGATTGCTACAACTTCGATATCGGTACGACCCGATTCGATGATGGCGCGCAGGACGTTACGGCCGATACGACCAAAACCGTTAATAGCGACGCGAACTGCCATATTATGACTCCCGAAACTGTTCGATGTTTTTCAGTCTGCTTTTGCAGGCTGAGAGAGAAAAAGGAGTAATCAGGTGACCTGATTACTCCTGATAGATTAGCCCAGCTTGGCTTCTGCTGCGGCAACTACAGCTTCTGCAGTGATGCCGAAATGCTTGTAGAGGTCATTGATCGGGCCGGAAGCGCCGAAGCCTTTCATGCCGATGAATGCGCCGTTTTCGCCGATGAAGCGTTCCCAGCCCATGGAAATTGCTGCTTCAACCGCAATACGTACCGGCGCATTGCCGATCAGTGCTTTCTGGTAGGCTGCTGTCTGGTTTTCAAACAGTTCAAAGCAAGGAACGGAGACTACGCGGGTCGGAATGCCTTTGGCTTCCAGCTGTGTGCGGGCATTGAGCGCGATTTCAACTTCGGAACCGGTGGCGAAGATGGTGACTTTTGCATCATCTGAAGCCGTTGCCAGTTCATAGGCACCATAGGCGCAGAGATTGTCATCATCGTGCTGGGTACGCACGGTCGGCAGGTTCTGACGGGTCAGAGCCAGTGTCGACGGTGTTTTGGTCGAATTCAGCGCAATCTGCCAGCATTCTGCAGTTTCAACCGCATCAGCCGGACGGAATACGAAATGGTTCGGAATAGCACGCAATGCAGCCAGATGTTCAACCGGCTGGTGTGTCGGGCCGTCTTCACCAAGACCGATGGAATCGTGGGTCATGACATAAGCAACGCGGATGCCCATCAGTGAGGACAGGCGCATGGCCGGACGCGCATAGTCGGAGAAGCAGAGGAAGGTGCCGGAATAAGGGATAACACCGCCATGCAGCGCCATACCGTTCATTGCAGCGGACATACCGAGCTCACGGATACCGTAATGGACGAAACGGCCATGGTAATTATCCGGTGTAATCGGCTTGGTCTGCGAGGTCAGCGTGTTGTTGGAGCCGGTAAGGTCAGCGGAGCCGCCGATGGTTTCCGGTACAACACCGTTGATAACTTCCAGAGCCATTTCCGAAGATTTACGGGTGGCAACCTTCGGCTTATCTTCCGAGAGTTTTTTCTTATAGTCGATGATCGCCTGATCGAAGGCGCTTGGCAGATCGCCGCGCATACGGCGTTCAAATTCTGCACGAACCGATGCGTCAGCGGCAGCAAAGCGCTTTTCCCATTCGATACGTTTCTTCGCGGAGTTCAGACCGGCCAGACGCCATGCATCAAGCACATCCTGCGGGACAACAAATGGCTCATATTCCCAGCCGAGTGCTTTACGTGTGGCCGCAATTTCTTCTGCGCCGAGCGGCGAACCATGAACCTTGCTGGTGCCTGCCTTATGCGGCGAACCAAAACCAATGGTGGTTTTGCAAGCAATCATGGTCGGCTTGTCAGAAGCCTTGGCAAATTCAATAGCCTTGGCGATTGCATCCTGATCGTGACCGTCAACTTTCAGCGTGTTCCAGCCGGAAGCTTCAAAGCGTGCGCACTGATTGGTGGAATCGGACAGGGAGATCGGACCGTCGATGGAGATGTTATTGTCATCCCAGAGAACGATCAGACGGTTCAGCTTGAGGTGGCCGGCCAGCGAAATGGCTTCCTGGCTGATACCTTCCATCAGGCAGCCGTCACCAACCAGAACATAGGTGTGGTGGTTTACGAGCGCGTCACCGAATTCTGCATTCAGAATACGTTCTGCCAGTGCCATACCAACGCCATTGGCAATACCCTGACCGAGCGGACCGGTTGTGGTTTCAATACCGGCAGCATGGCCGAATTCCGGATGACCTGCGGTGCGGTGACCGAGCTGACGGAAATTTTTGATTTCGTCGAGCGTGATGTCTTCATAGCCGGTCAGATACATCAGGGAATAAAGCAGCATCGAGCCGTGACCTGCGGACAGGACAAAACGGTCACGGTCAGGCCATGTGGTGTTCTGCGGGTCATGGGACATGAAGCGGGTGTAAAGCGTGGTCGCAATGTCAGCTGCGCCCATCGGCAGGCCCGGATGGCCAGAATTGGCTTTTTCTACTGCATCCACAGACAGGAAGCGGATTGCGTTGGCCATCTGGTTCTGTTTATCGGAATTACTCATGGTTTCAGCTGTCTTTCCTGTGGTGCCTGCAGAATGTGTAAAGAGCTGTTAGCCTCAGACATCGGCAGATTTGTGAGCATTAGGACATAACTTGCAGTAAAAAGATAAAAAGAGCTCTGCTGCAAGGGTTGGCGACACATAACATTTGCATGAAGAGAGTCAACAAAGCGCTGGCATTCTGCACGCATAACAGGGGATTTCAGGCCTGCATGCGACACAGTGTGCGTGCTTAAAACGGTTGAAGTTACAACTGGGCTTGTCAAACGCTGTTGTAATTATGGTGTATGAGTTAACGCCTTTGTGTGACATTTGTTGCTTCACAGCATTGTGCTTATTAAAGTGATGGCAAATCTGCCGCTTCCGGCATGACGATTCGGCCTTATTTTGAAAAGCCGTTATCGGCAAAGGGAAAGAATATGGCTTCAGAAATTACGCTCAGACAGGCGATTGAACAACTGGAAAAAGCAATGACAACTCTTGAGCAGGCTGTTGAATTACGGCTTGAAAAAGAGGGGGACTTTGTGGAAGCGGAAGAAGAAGTGCAGCGTATGAATGCTGACCGCTCCAAACTGGCACAGGAACTTGATTTGTCTGAGGCTCGTGCCGAACGGCTGGAGACGGCCAATCGTGAAGTCTCGCGGCGGCTGGTAACAGCCATGGAAACAATCCGCACGGTTCTCGATCGTTAAAGCATTTCACAGTCAAGTTCATGAACTTGGACATTCTTGATTTAGTCAAGTTCAATCAGTTCGACGGCAGTGACAATGCGATAGAATAAAGAGTCCAGAGCGAGCACTTTGCTCCAATCTGGGCATAAACTGCTCTAAGATGCTTGCCGGACAAAATTTAGCAGCTATTTATATTCTATAGCTTGCACGGCAAAATAATAAAAAACGGCAGAACGGAGGTCCCATGGCTACAGTAACAGTGACAATCGATGGCAAAGCCTATCGTATGGCCTGTGACGAGGGGCAGGAAGAGCATCTTTCCGGTCTGGCTGATCGTTTTGACCAATATGTTATGCATCTCAAAGGCTCTTTTGGTGAAATCGGTGATCTGCGCCTGACCGTTATGGCCGGTATCATGGTGATGGACGAGCTGGCTGAAGTGCAAAAGCGCTTGCAGGGGCTGGAAAATGAAGCGGAAACGCTGCGTCGCTCCCGCGATGACGCCTTGTCCCGCGCCGATAAAAGCGACAGCGCTTTGACGCAGGCAGTGGCCCGTGCAGCCCAGCAGATTGAAGGTCTGGCTAAAAAAATTGCACCACGCGGCAATTGATCGGATAGCTTTGATTGATTGTGATGAGTTGAATAAAAAAATCTGTATCCGCGAGAATGCCCTCTGGTACAGCGGCATTAGAATCCCTATAATAAATACAGGCGTACTGCTCTTCACGACAGAAGGTTTAACATCCCCGGGGCCTTATTGATCTCTAAGGGAACTGTCCCTGAGGAGGCTCGAGGGCTTCTTCATATGGTGCCCACCTACGTTGTAGGTTCCCGGGATCAATCGCTTCATCGGTCGCTGTGGTTCGCCGCTCTTCCTTTTTCACGTTTGCCTTTTTTCGCGTCTTTCTGTTTTATTCGGAAAGAGGCGTTTAGGTGTGTGAAGTAAAGGAAAAAGAGCATGGCGGATGGTGATCTGAAAATGCAGAAGGCCGATTTGCGAAAATCTGTTCTGCAGACACGCAATGCTCTCCCTGAAATTTTCCGTAACACTGCTTCTGAGACCATTGTTCAGAACTTTCTGAACGGCATAACTCTGCCTGAGAAGGCCTGTGTCTCCGGTTTCTGGCCGATCCGCTCAGAAATTGATCCGCGGCCGCTGATGCGGGTGCTTGAAGCGCGCGGCATGACGCTTTGTGTGCCGGCGATTTTGGATAAGCAGACTATTGAATTCCGCTCCCTGTCTTTTGGGGATGCGCTGGTTGAGACGGGCTTTGGTACAATGGGGCCACCGGCAGATGCGCCGGTTGTTGATCCGGATATTATGCTGATTCCGCTGGCGGCATTTGACCGGGCAGGTAACCGGATCGGCTATGGTGCAGGCTATTATGACCGTGCAATTGCAGCTTTACACCATAAAAATAAGCATCCGTTGCTGATAGGTGTTGCGTTTGATGCCCAACGGGTAGATCACATAGCCCATGAGCCGCATGATGTGGCATTGAATTATATTCTGACTGAAACCGGACTTATTGCGGCATCGCCAGTGTGATATTTGCGGAAAATCCAAAAGCAGGTTTGAAGGATCTATGCGTTTTCTTTTCTTGGGTGATATGGTTGGCCGCTCCGGTCGCACAGCAGTTTTTGAAAAATTACCGGGTCTGATTTCTGATCTGAAACTGGATTTTGTCGTCGTTAATGGTGAAAATGCTGCCGGTGGCTTCGGGGTGACGGAAGAAATCTTCCATGAGACCATCCGTGCCGGTGCTGATGTCATGACCACCGGCAACCATGTCTGGGATCAGCGCGAGGCTCTGGATTTCTCCCGCCGCGAAGATCGCTTTTTGCGCCCTGCCAATTTTCCGAAAGGCACTGCGGGTAAAGGTTCCGGTCTTTATATTGCTAAAAACGGTGCACGTGTGCTGGTCGCCAATATTATGGGGCGCGTTTTCATGCATCCCGATCTGGATGATCCGTTTAAGGCCGGTGAGGAAATTCTCGGAGCCTGCCCGCTCGGTGAACAGGCAGATGCGGTGATCTTTGATTTCCACGCGGAAGCCACCAGTGAAAAACAATGTTTCGGTCATTTTGTTGATGGTCGCGTCAGTCTGGTTGTGGGAACACATACCCATGTACCGACCGCTGACTGCCAGATTCTGACCAATGGTACAGCCTATATGTCAGATGCCGGTATGTGCGGTGATTATGATTCATCGCTGGGTATGGATAAAGAAGAGCCGCTCAACCGCTTCCTCTCCAAAGTGCCGAAGGGGCGCTTTGAGGCTGCCAGCGGCCCTGCAACCATCAGCGGTATCGGAGTTGAAATTTCTGACCGCACAGGTCTGGCAGAAAAGGCGGCACCTCTGCGCATCGGGCCACGGCTTGAAGAAACGATCCCGTCTTTCTGGCGCTAAAATCGAACTTGTATTGAGTAAAAATGTTCAGACCCGCATCTCTTATCGGAGGTGCGGGTTTTGTTTAGCTGAATATGCGAAATATTTCAGGTAGAAATAAAATGTTGGGCTTCTGTTTTATTGAAAAACAAACATTCTTTTCCCATGTGCTTTTTTCGTGATTTCAAGAGATTGCGGGATATCTCGTTTTAGTTCAGCTTGATCTTTGTCCGATAAGGGGCAGGTTTATGTTTCAAGACGCGATTTCATTATTAATGCAGCAGATGCATCAACACTTGTTCGACGCAAAGGGCGCCTGAATGGAATTTTTCGCTGAGTATTTTGGTTTTTTAAACAGCCCTGCGGGATGGGCTGCTCTGATCACATTGCTGGTCATGGAAATTGTTCTCGGTATTGATAATCTTATTTTTATTTCCATTCTCACCAATAAACTGCCTGAACATCAGCAGGCCAAAGCCCGTCGTATCGGTATTGGCGCTGCGCTGATCCTGCGTCTCGGCCTGCTTTTCACAATTTCTATCATCGTGCAGATGAAAGATCCGGTGATTGAAGCCTTCGGTCATGCTTTCTCATGGCGCGATATTATTCTGATTGCCGGCGGTCTGTTTCTTGTCTGGAAGGCGACCAAAGAAATTCACCATACAGTTGATCCAAATGATGGTCATGAAGCCGGTGCCGGTAAAGTGGTAATGCTGAGCATGGGTGCTGCCATTACGCAGATCCTGTTGCTTGATCTGGTATTCTCGGTTGACAGTATCATCACTGCGGTTGGTATGACCGATGAGATCGTTATCATGGTCATCGCTGTTGTTGGTGCTGTAACTGTAATGTTGCTGGCTGCTGATCCGCTGTCACGCTTTATCGGTAAGAACCCGACTATTGTCATGCTGGCGCTGGGTTTCCTGCTGATGATCGGTATGACGCTGATTGCCGACGGCTTTGGCTTCCATGTGCCAAAAGGCTATATCTATGCCGCTATGGGTTTCTCGGCGCTGGTCGAAATCCTGAATATGCTGGCACGCCGCCGTAATAAGCCTGCTGAGTAAATCAGTATAAAATCCGCGTATGAAAAAGCCCCGTTGCAGTGATCTGCAACGGGGCTTTTACTTTTTCCAGGCTCAAAAGCTATTAAGCGTCTTTACGGAAAGAGGCTTTCAGGATCGAGGCGCCGAGTGCGGATTTGATCAGTGCGCCGATCAGGAATGGTGTAACGCCGACCAGTACAGCTTTTTCAACACCGATTGTCAGGCTCAGCCAGGCTGCGCCGAGAACCAGAGCCAGAATATTGGCGGTCAGGAAAACGGCGAAAGCTTTTGGCAGGCTGCTGCCGTTCCAACCACGCTCAGCCAGATAGCCGGTAAGGGCTGCGATAACAGGGAATGCAAACAGGTAGCCGGCTGTCGGGCCCGCGAAAGCTGCCAGAGTGCCGTTGCCGCCGGCGAGAACCGGCATGCCCATTGCTGCTTCACCGAGCCATGCAAGCACGGTCAGTGCGCCAAGACGCCAGCCATAGAGTGCGCCGATCAGCGGTACAACCAGTGTCTGCAGGGTGATTGGTACCGGCAGCATAGGCACTGTGATCTGGGAGGTCAGTGCGAGAATCATGGTGCCGGAAATGACAGCAAACAATTTCATGGCTGCGCTGCGATTGCCGAGATTGAGCGGGCTGAAAGCCGGTTTGCGAACTGCATGTGCGAGAGACATGAAAAGCTCCTTATAGCATGGTGTGTTTTCAAGTGATCTTATCGGACAACACGATCATGCGATAAATAAAAACTAAGAGCGGGTGCAGCGGGTAAAATGAAATGCGACACACTCTGGTGAAATTATAGATAGTTTGCAATGTGCATCTATCGTAAAAATCATTAGGTTAATTTATACGACTTGGCCAGACAGAATTGTCGTAAAATTGTTTATAAACGGGTCGTAGACAGAGCCGGGTTGAGCTTATGTATTGCATGAAGCGGGTTTAAGTATTTGCACCCGTTCAGAGGCTTATAAATTGATATATTTTATAGATAATTTATGCGGAATTGGTTTTATTTAACCGACAATTGCAAAGGCATCACGCACTTTGCCCGACGGGCTGGTAACCGGCTTACGTCCGATCCACTGAACATGGCGGGTGAGAATATTCGCTGCCTGCTCCACATCGCCGTCCCGCAGTGCTGCAAGAATAGCCAGATGATCATGATCGGTACGGGCTTCCCATTCCGCACGCCACGAGACGAACAGAAAGCGTGCGCTGGCATCATGCAAATCATCAATCGTTGCCAGCAGACGCGGCATGGCGCAAGGCGTGATCAGCAGGCGGTGAAATTTGCGGTTGGCTGCTTCCCATGAACGCACATCGCGGGAGTTATCTCCGGCATGGGTGGCTTCCTCCGCTTCATCCAGAATGGCGCGGGTCAGATGCGGTGCGGCATGGCGCAGTGCCAGCACTTCCAGCGCTGCACGCATTTCGGCAACTTCACGGATTTCTGCGAGCGAAAAAGAAGCGACACGCACACCACGGCGCGGCTCAGACACGGCAAGCCCCTGCGCTTCAAGACGGCGAAAAGCCTCGCGCACCGGTACATGGCTGGTGCCGAACTCATCGGCAATGTGATCCTGACGCAGTTTTGCACCCGGTTCCAGCTCACCGGCGATGATGCGCTGCGACAGAATCTTGCTGATCTGTGCGGCTATCGTGTCGTTTTTCTGTCGCGGTGCGGCTGGCTGTTCGGTCACGTCAATCTATATCCGGTTTAACGGGCAGTTTCAGAGCTTGCTCGTGGATAGAGCATTCTGAGTTTCAAATAAAGGTTTGAGAATGAGCTTAATGCCAGGGATGCGGCATAATATATTCATATTATTGATAAGGTGCATATCAGACCGTGTCCAGTTGCAGCGCCCGGAACCGGCGTAAAAAACTATCATCAGCAATGAAAAGACGATATTATAGCTGCCTGCAAAGAAGTGCGGTGTGGTGTGGCTGGACGTGGCGCACCATTTTCCTTATAAAGCGCACATTCCGCAGGGATGAATGCGGATGCCTCGCTCTTGCTGCGCCGCATATTCAATCCCGTGCCCAAATTTTAGAACCTGAACAGGGGTGCTATGGCCGGCCATTCACAGTTTAAAAATATTATGCACCGCAAAGGCAGACAGGATGCCATGCGGTCGAAAATGTTCTCCAAGCTTGCACGCGAAATTACCGTTGCAGCCAAGCAGGGTCTGCCTGATCCGACGATGAATGCGCGTTTGCGTCTGGCAATTCAGAACGCTAAAGCGCAGTCCATGCCAAAGGACAATATCGAGCGCGCGATCAAAAAAGCTGCCGGTGCCGATTCCGAGAACTATGATGAAGTACGCTACGAAGGCTACGGCCCGGGTGGTGTGGCCGTTATCGTTGAGGCACTGACAGACAACCGCAACCGTACCGCATCGAATGTGCGCGCTGCTTTCACCAAATCCGGCGGTGCGCTGGGGGAAACCGGCTCCGTGGGCTTCATGTTCTCTCGTGTTGGCGAGATCGTCTATAAGCCGGCTGCCGGCGATGCTGACACCGTTATGGAAGCAGGGATCGAAGCCGGTGCTGAAGACGTGCAGTCTGATGAAGAAGGTCACGTTATTATCTGTGCTTTTGAAGATCTCGGTGAAGTTTCCAAAGCGCTTGAAGCAGCACTTGGCGAAGCTGAATCCATCAAGGCAGTCTGGAAGCCGCAAACTTCAGCTCCGGTTGATGAAGAAAGGGCGCAGTCCGTTCTGCGTCTGATTTCGACACTGGAAGACGATGATGATGTGCAGAACGTCTACGCCAATTTTGAAGTCAGCGAAGAAGTGCTGGCCAAGCTGAGCGTATAATTTAGCATCCTTGCTCAATATAAAAACCTCCGGCAACTGACGTTGCCGGAGGTTTTTCTTTTTGTGCCATATAATCGTCCTGTTGACCTTGGCAGGTAAAATCGGGACACTAAATTGATAGAGCATATCCGGGATGGGCTGGAGCATTTCACCGTCAGGTTGAATAATTTGATGGCAGTGAAATGCGACAACTCAAAGAATCGAGAGCGGGTGCTGAGATCCAATCCGGATGTAAATCGCTTTGGAAGCGGACACCGTTCCGCAATACGGAAACGGGAGAATAATCTATGCACAGACCGATTGCTGTTTTTGATGCCGGTATCGGCAGTTATGCTGTCGTTGCGGAAATACGCAACCGTTTGCCGCATCAGGATATTATTTATTTTGCTGACCGTGCCAGTTTTCCCTATGGCGGCAAAAGCCGCGCTGAACTGATTCAGGTGATGCGTCGCACGATTGATTATCTCTCGGGCTTCAATCCTTGTGCGATTGTCATTGCTTCCAATGCGCCGTCGATCATGGTGCTGGAGGAGCTTAGTCAGGATATTCATCTGCCGCTTTTCGGCGTCTATCCGCCTCTGCGCGAAGCATGGGGATTATCCCATAGCGGACAAGTCGGGATCATGGGCGTTCAGTCGCTGGTGGAAAGCCCGATGATCGGTGAATTCGTGGCTGAACACAGCGCTTATAGTGATCGTGTGGCGCTGATTAATGCCTCGCCGATGGTGGAGCTGGTAGAATCAGGTGAATTTCTGTTTGCGCCGGAGAAAACACAGGCAGCGGTTGATGCATTTCTGGCGCATGTTTTTGCTAAATATCCGGAGATTGATGTGCTGACCCTTTCCAGCACACATCTGCCATGGTTGCGCCGGTTTTTCGAAAATGCCCGCCCGCAGTGCCATTTTCTCGATCCTGCCAAAGATATGGTTTCAAGGATCGGGCAGGGCACTAAGGGGCAGGGGAAAATCCGCGCATTGGTGACGGAAGATGAGCGCTACGATCTGGCGACATTTCGCCGGATGCTTAGTGCGATTGGCGTGGATATTCCTCTGGAACCGGTGCGGCCCTATTAGAACCTGGTGCATTTCCAGCAAAAGTGGGAACCGGTTTTGCGTAAGGTAAATGCGCAAAAAAACAAAGAGGCCGGCCATAAAAAAAGCTCCGCATTGCGGAGCTTTTTTAATTTCATCAAGAAGCCGGGAATTAGATACCCAGATTGCCGAAGCGATTCTTGAACTTGGTAACGCGGCCACCGCGGTCCATCAGCTGCTGGTTGCCGCCGGTCCATGCCGGATGGCTCAAAGGATCGATATCGAGGTTCATCGTATCGCCTTCTTTACCCCAGGTGGAGCGTGTGAAGTATTCAGTACCATCGGTCATAACAACTTTGATGGTGTGGTAATCCGGATGAATGTCTGCTTTCATAGTCAGCTTCCTGAAAGGTTTATGGCATTTAGCCACGCTCCGGCCATCACCGGAACTGCGGCAGATACGCCCACTTGTCTCATTGAAGCTGCAGACAATACGGCTACGGCTTCCAAAAGGGTTGGGGAGCCTATACATCAGGCAGCAGCTAATAACAAGGGCGCAATATAGCAAGCAAGCAGAATGACAGCGACGAATTTACAAAACAAAGCGGTTTCTGAGGCCGGGAGCGGTAAAAAGCCAAGCCGGTCCTTAAAGCCGCTGGCGCGAATCTTTCCATACGTCCGTCAATATCCCCGCTCAGTTGCCGGTGCGCTGGTTGCATTGGTCACTGCCGCAATGGCGACTTTGGTTCTGCCGGTAGCCATCCGCAGCCTGCTGGATAACGGATTAATATCGGCTTCCAGCAGTCTGGTTGATACGTCTTTTGCTGCTTTAATGGTTCTGGCTGCGGTGCTGGCTGTGGCCTCTGCTGCGCGCTATTATTTCGTGATTACGCTGGGGGAACGCATTGTTGCTGACCTGCGGCGCGATGTTTTTGCCCATGTTACCCGTCTTTCTCCTGCTTTTTTTGATGAAGTGCAGTCCGGAGAGATTGTTTCCCGTCTGACAGCCGATACAACACAGGTGAAATCTGCGGTCGGCGCCACGGCTTCTATTGCTTTGCGTAATCTGATTCTGGTGATCGGTGCGGTGGTGATGATGGTGGTCACCAGCCCTAAATTGTCGGCACTGGTACTGGCCGCTATTCCGCTCATTGTATTGCCGCTGGTGGCCTTTGGCCGCTCTGTCCGCCGCCGTTCGCGCCGTGCGCAGGATGAGCTGGCGCTGGCGACTGCCTATGCGGGAGAAAAAATTGCCGCAGTGCGCACCGTACAGGCTTTTACCCATGAAGCACCGGCGATTGCGCATTATACGGGTGCGGTTGATCACGCTTATGATGCGGCACAGCAATCGATTCTCTCCCGCTCAATCCTGACGGCTTTTGCAATCTTCATCATCTTCGCCAGTGTTGTGGCCGTGCTTTGGTTCGGCTCCCATGATGTGATGAATGGCCGGATGTCTGCAGGCACATTGGGGCAGTTTCTGATTTATGCAGTGGTGGCGGCAGGTTCTCTTGGTGCTTTGTCGGAGGTTTGGGCGGAACTGGCACAGGCTGCCGGTGCGGCGGAGCGGCTGGTGGAGTTGCTGAATGAAGAATCAGCTGTCGCTTCACCGGCGCAACCGGTCAGACTTATCCGTGCTGAAGGCCGCGTTGAATTTTCCCATGTGGAGTTTGCTTATCCGACACGACCGGAGCACCAAGCCCTTCACGATATGAGCTTTGTGATTGAACCGGGCAAGACTGTTGCGATTGTCGGTGCCTCCGGCGCCGGTAAATCGACACTGATCGCCTTGCTGCTGCGTTATTATGATCCGTTGCAGGGTAAAATCCTGCTGGATGGTAAGGATCTGCGGCAATTGTCGCTGGATGATCTGCGCGGCAATATTGCGTTGGTGCCGCAGGATGTGACGATTTTTGCTGCCAGTATTCGTGAAAATATCGCTTTCGGACGACCGGATGCCAGTGGTGCGGAAATTGAAGCTGCAGCAAAGGCTGCGCAGGCGCATGAATTTATCATGGCGCTTGAAGGTGGCTATGATGCACCGGTCGGTGAGCGTGGTGTAATGCTCTCCGGTGGCCAGCGTCAGCGTATTGCCATTGCCCGCGCTTTGCTGCGGGATGCGCCGGTGCTGTTGCTCGATGAAGCGACTTCGGCACTGGATGCGCAGAGTGAAATGCTGGTGCAGAAAGCGCTGGAACATCTGATGCAGGGGCGCACGACACTGGTGATCGCGCATCGCTTGGCAACCGTGCTGAAAGCGGATCATATTCTGGTTATGGATCAGGGGCGCATTGTTGAGCAGGGCACCCATGCAAGCCTGAGCCAGTCCGGCGGGATTTATGCCCGCCTTGCCAGCCTGCAGTTTCAGCAGGCGGTAAACTAACAAAGTCTGCAGTTTCAGCAGGCGGTAAATTAACAAAGCCTGCAATTCCGGCAAGCTGTGAAATTAAAAGCCCCATTTTAAACGGGGCTTTTTGTTATCTTTCAGTCAGTTTCAGCTCGATACGCCGGTTGCGGCTGCGGGCATCGGAGCTGTCATCCGCTTCCAGTGGCTGATATTCGCCAAAGCCTGCGGCAACCAGCCGGTTCGCCGGTACGCCATTGGCAATTAGGAATTTGACCACCGCCGTTGCACGCGCTGAGGAGAGTTCCCAGTTGTCGCGATAACGGCCTGTGCCGGAGAGCGGCACATTATCCGTATGCCCGTCCACACGCAGCACCCAGTTGATATCGTCCGGTATTTCCTTGTTCAGTTCCACTACCGCATCGGCAAGTTTTTTCATTTCAATCAGGCCTTGCGGATTGATATCTGCCGAACCGGTCGGGAACAGAACTTCTGACTGGAAGACGAAGCGGTCACCGACAATGCGGATATTTTCACGATCGGAGAGAATCTCGCGCAAGCGTCCGAAGAAGTCCGAGCGGTAACGGTTTAGCTCCTGCACACGCTGGGCAAGTGCCACATTCAGCCTTTTGCCGAGATCTGCAATCTTGGTATTGGATTCGCGGTCACGGGCCTCGGATGCATTGAGTGCGTCTTCCAGTGCACCGATCTGGCGGCGCAGGGCTGCAATCTGCTGATTAAGCAATTCAACTTGCGACAAGGCTCGTGCGCTGACTTGTTTTTCCGCATCCAGCGTAGCAGACAACTCACCGGCACGTTGCTCTGCAGCCGCACCGGAACCACCGGAGGACAGCAGGCTTTGCAGGCGGGATTTTTCATTTTCCGCAGCGGTGAGCGAAGCCTGAAGACCGGCCAGAGTATCTTCCAGATCCTGCCCCTTGCCGCGTTCCAGCGACAAAAGCTCGGTCAGTTCGCTGATCTGGCTGTTGAGCCGGTTCAGCACGGAATCCTTGTTATTGACTTCTTGTGACAGCAGAAACTGCATCAGCACAAAGACGGACAGCAGGAACATGATCGCCAAAAGCAATGTGGACAGGGCGTCAACAAAGCCCGGCCAGTAATCCACTTGGCGTTCACTGCGGCGGTTGCGGGATAAGGCCATCGGTTCTGCCTTATTGTTCGCGCTTGGTAGCGGAGAGGATTGTGTTCAGCTTCTCGACCGTTTGACGCAGAGCTTTCTGCTCCTCGGCCTGCCGCTCAACCCAGTCACTCATGCTCTGCTGATCATGGCGCATGGTTTTCACCAGTGCCTGCACGCCGTCTGCCAGATTGGCCAGAGCTGCGGTTGTGCGCTGGCTGGTGCCGTTACCGTCCTGTATTGTTTGCAGGCGGTCAGAGAACAGGCGGATTTCTTCCAGCGTTGTGCTGCCGTTTTCCGCATCAACGCGCAGGTCGGAATTAAGATCGGTAACCGAGGACAACCAGTTTTCTAGTTCCGTATAGAAACGGTTCTGGGCGCGGCCGGATTGCAGATCGAGAAAGCCGAGAATCAGCGAGCCTGACAGACCGAACAGGGAGGACGAGAAAGCCGTGCCCATGCCGCTGAGCGGTGCCTGCAATCCGCTCTTGAGCGAATCCAGCACAGTGCCGGTATCATTGGATTTCGGGTCAAGCGACTGAATGGTTTGACCAATGGAGCCGATAGTTTCCAGCAAACCCCAGAATGTACCGAGCAGGCCGAGAAACACCAGCAACCCGATGAGATAGCGGGAGATATCGCGGCTTTCATCAAGACGGGTAGCAATGGAATCAAGGATCGAGCGCATGGATGTGGCGGATAGTGCCATAGACTGGCGACGCCCGATCATTGCACGCATTGGTGCAAGCAGAACCGGATCCGTCGCGCCGTCATCACCGTCGCGGAAGGAATTGACCCAGCGGATTTCCGGTACAAGCCGCAGAACCTGAATGAAAGCCAGTATGATACCAACCAGCAATACACCGAGAATCAGGCCGTTGAGGCCGGGATTGGTGACAAAGAAGGTCTGGATCTGCCGTACCAGAACGAGAGCCAGAAAAGCGACAAGAGCGAGGAATATAATCATAATCATCATGACCTGCCGCGGGCTGGAAAGCCGGTTCGGGTCGTATTCTGTTCCCATGCTGATATCCCGCTGCGCCATAATATTCTCTCGCTGAGCCTGATGTGTTTTGCTTCAGATGCTGTTCTGCATTGTCTGAAACCGCTTTGTGATACAGGACGCTACTGCAAAATTTTCAAAACTGAAACTTTTATTCCTGTCATATTTCCGACTGTGGCTGGCTATTACGGTGAAAACGGGAGCAGGGCATAAAAAAATCCTCCGCACATCAGAGATGAACGGAGGATTGATGATTTCAGCCTGATAGTTTTAATCAGACCGGCTTTTTGATTGTCCGCAGCAGTTGGCCGTGAATGATCTCATTACCGGCTACGATGTTTTTCTGCTCATACATATCCTGCTGGCCGTTTTTGTCGGAGATAAAGCCACCGGCTTCACGCACCATCAGGATACCAGCTGCCATATCCCAAGGGGAGAGCGGCTCATCCCAGTAGCCGTCAACACGGCCGGCAGCGACATAAGCGAGCTCCAGAGAAGCGGCGCCAAACGCACGCATACCGGCGGCTTCACCCATAACATTGCGCAGTTCAATCAGATAATGACCGTGTTTGCCGCGACCCAGATGCGGCATACCATGGGTAATCACGGCGTCGGAAAGCTTGGAGCGGGCTGCAACGCGCAGGCGACGGTCGTTGAGGAATGCACCGCCGCCACGTTCCGCGGTATAAAGTTCGTCCGTTGCCGGATTGTAGATCACACCGGCAACAACCTGTCCCTGACGCTCAAGAGCGATGGAAACGGCAAATGTCGGAATACCGTGCAGGAAGTTGGTGGTGCCGTCGAGAGGATCAACGATCCAGCGGTGCTGGCTGTCAGCACCTTCAACCGCGCCGCGTTCTTCCATCAAAAAGCTATAATCAGGACGCGCACGGCGCAGTTCGCTGAAAATAATATCTTCGGCTTTTTTATCGGCCTGACTTACATAATCGCCCGGGCCTTTGAGCGAGACTTGCAGATTCTGTACTTCACCGAAATCACGCGCCAGTGAGCGTCCGGCCTTGATTGCGGCCTGAACCATAACGTTGAGAATTGCTGAGCGCGCCATATTTTTCGTCCTGTCAGTGCATAAGTCCGGTGCTGGCTGAAGTCTGCATCGCCGGCCGGTACAATTTATGCGTTCGTGTCAAAGAGAAAACCGCTAAGCCTCACCAAAGACGAGGGGCAGTTTTCATGTGTGGAAACCGGCTGGCACAGACGTTAAATGTGAGCAGCGTCTGTTCGCCGGATAATCTTTTATATGCATAGAGATCATGCATAAATAATATCTGAGCTAAAAGCGAGAGACTGTTTAGAGCATAGTCCGGCACGGCCGGATCAGATCGACGCAGCCCAATAATATGAGCACGCGCACATTCTCCGAAAGGTGCTTTCGTTTTCTGGATCTATTCACAAATGTCAATGTGCTTAATAGCTTTTTCATCCGCAAAGCATGCCTTGCGGATGAAATAATATTTAAATCCTGAAGATTACAGGGTGTCTTTTGAGCCGGATCAGGCGCGGGATACGTATGTCAGTTCGTTGGTGTCAACGATAACGCGTTCGCCGGATTCAATGAAAGGCGGTACGAGAATACGGATGCCGTTTTCCAGAATTGCAGGCTTGTAGGAAGAAGCCGCTGTCTGGCCTTTAACAACCGGATCAGCTTCGGTGATTGCCAGTGTAACCTGATCCGGCAGACGAATGCCGATCGGGCGTTCTTCGTGCATTTCAACAGTGACCATCATGCCGTCCTGCAGGAATGCAGCGCGTTCACCAACAAAGTCTTTGTTCAGTTCGAGCTGTTCGTAGCTTTCGGTATCCATGAAAATCAGAGCTTCACCCTGTTCATAGAGGAAAGAGAAGTCTTTCTGCTCAAGACGGATGCGCTCAACAGTTTCAGCAGAACGGAAACGTTCATTCAGCTTGGTGCCGTCGATAAGGTTTTTCAGTTCAACCTGATTATAGGCGCCGCCTTTACCTGGTTTAACCGCGTTGCATTTAACTGCTGCCCACAGGCCGCCATTGTGCTCAATGACATTGCCGGGACGGATTTCGTTACCGTTGATCTTCATGTTCGTTAAATCCGGAATTAGTGTGAAATTTTCTCTGATTTACCCTTTGAAATTCTGCGTCGCTTCGCGCAAAACCGGTGGCGGTTTGGCAAAAAATGCCGCAGGCGGTATCAGAGGGCTCTCAAGCCATATCAATCGGGGTTTTCAAGACCATAAATCTGCAATTTTAGCAAGTCTGATACGGTGCTTTGCCGGACTTCAGGCTGCACTAGAGCATAATTTCTTAAACTTGAATCAGTTTAAGCGAAAATTATGCTCCCATTTAAAGTGTTAGAGCGCTGTGCACCTGATCGGGCGCACAGCGCTCTATGTTAGTAAAAATGCAATTTTACCGGTCAGCGCAGATTGTTTGCACGGGCGATGGCCTGCTGAATTTCTTCATCTGTCAGCCCGTCCATGAAAGAATCGAGGTCTTTGGCATTGAGTTTTGAGCGCCGCGCCAGAATATACCATGCCGCAGCCTCAACCGAATTACCGTCTGTGCCGATGCCGTCACGATAAAGCCGTGCCACACGCGCCATGGCTGCAATATTGCCGCCGCGCGCTGCTGTCAGCATCCAGCGGAAACCGGCATCATAATTGCGCTCGCCACCACGCCCTTCGACCAGCCATGTGCCCAGATCAAGCTGTGCCGTGTCATAATTTTTGCGGGCAGCACGTAATAAATATTCCCGCGCCTGCGCATCATCGCGTTTGATAGTTGTCGTGCCATTGGCAAGCAGCTGACTGACAGCATATTCACCATCGGCCAGTCCGGCATCTGCCGCTTTCCGGAACCATGGAGCGGCTTCATCCAGCCCTTTGGCTCCGGGACGGCGCATCATCAGCATTTGCGCATAATTGAATTGCGCCATGGCATTGCCTGCTTCGGCCGCTTTTTGCATCAGCTCTTCAGCTTTTTTCGGGTCCTTGGTGACGTAGATGCCCTGAAGCAGCATGGCGGCGTAGCGGAACTGGGCTTCATGCTCGCCTTTTTCTGCGGCCAGACCATACCAATGTGCTGCTTGTTTCTGATCAGCTTTGACGCCAAGGCCGCGAGCATAGATTTCAGCTACCAGTGTTTGCGCTGCCGGATCACCGGCTTTGGCGCGTTCCATGCCAAGATTGAAGGCTGTCAGATAAAGACCGCGCTGAAATGCACCGAAGGCCGGATCAGCAATTTTGTCCCCGAACCGGTTCTCGTTAAAAGCGGGCATGGCATCGGTCGTTGCCGGTTGCTGAAGCATATCGGCTTTTTCAGTCTGATTTTTCGACCATGATCCGGCAAGTTCCGGAATAGTGAAACCAGTTGAAACCGCCGGTACATCCATAGATGCGCCGGTCGGATCTGCCGGTTTATCCGTCTCTGTCTTATCAGTTTTGGGCTTGTCAGCTTCCGGCACTGTTTTCTCAGGTACCGGTTTTGCGGCCTCCGCAGCCATTAAAGTGGTTGCCGGTATAGATGCCGCTGCGGCAACCAACCAGAAGGCACAGGTGCTGTTGAACAAAACGGATTTTTTCAGCATGGTCTAACTCTGTTACTCATCAGTCTCAGCGGCGCTCATCTCATCGAGCCGGCGGTTTGCATCGGCAATAACCTGTGCAGGATCTTCTGCGGAAAACACAGCCGTACCCAATGCGATAAATTCCGCATGTGTGGCAAAACAAGCCGCGAGATCATCCAGTTTTGAACCGGCCTGCAAAATAGCAGGAATCTCAACCATTGCCGCCCACCATTCAGCCAGTGAAAGATTGCGCGGATGGGCTTCCGGTTTGGTATCGGCACCGATTTTGCCGAAGAACATATAGTCTGGCTGCAACTCACCGACTTCCAGCGCTGTGTGACGCTCTTTCACATTGCCGGTGCCGACAATCATTTTCGGCGTATAACGCTCAACTGCATCTGCAATATCAGCCAGAGAGCCTTCAATATGCACGCCGTCTGCGCCGACACGGCCGGCAGTGCGGGTGTCGTTCAGAATAATGGCTGCGGCGCCTGCTGCCTGAATTTTGCCAACGGCCAGTGTTGCAAAAGCCTGAAAGGATGCTTCGTCGGTTTTCCCGTTGTCGAGAATGACGCTGGCAATGTCGCCTGCGGTCAGGGCTTTATCCAGCGTGGCAAGCAGCGTATCTGCTGTATGCCCTTCCGAAGAAGGAGAAGGGACAACCAGCACCAGACGCGGACGGTTTTCAGGAAATTTCATCAGATAAAGCCTCGTTGAGCGGGCGCCAATAGCCCATAAAAATGGCAAAGTTCGGGAATTGCACAGAGTAAAATATGCAATATACCGGTCATTATCTTCTGTTTAGAGCATATTTGCCAAAAGATAACGCGGTTTTTAAAGACAGGCAGAAAAACATCGAAGCACTGTCCTCTTTCCCTGAATTTTCCCTTGTGCGTGACGCTAACAACTTATTGTCATTGCCGTTTTGTTTAGTTCTGGAAAATAATGTGATGGGGGTAAGCGGTGGCTTAGCCGCTTTCGTGTCCCATTTGAGTCGTATTGTTGTATGCAGACAAAAACTGTCTGCAGGACATGTTTTCGTTTCTTAAGAGATGAAAACATTCAGGCAAGTCAGGCAAAAGGCAGGCTGGCAATGACAATACATAATGCAGGACAGATGGTGAAAATGCGCGATACGCGTCTTGATGTTTTCAGGGCGCTGGCATTGCTGACGATTTTCATCAACCATGTTCCGGGCACAATTTATGAAAAGTTCACGCATCGCGAATTTGGTTTTTCCGATTCCGCTGAAGCTTTTGTGCTGATTTCCGGTCTGGCTGTTGCGCTTGCCTATAGTTCCAAATTTGTTGAAGGTAATCGTCTGTTGCTGTCATTGAAAATGGCACGCCGGTCGATGACGCTTTATATGGCGCAGATGATGACAACACTCATCACGCTGGCGATTTTCGGTTTTACGGCCATTTATATGAAGCGGCCGGAAATGCTGGAAATGATCAATATCAAGACTGTGATGGAGCAGCCTGCTCAGGCTTTTGTCGGTCTGGCCACGCTTGGCCATCAGCTCGGCTATAATAATATCCTGTCGCTCTATCTGGTGTTGATGCTGTTTGCTCCGGTTATGCTTTATCTGTCACGGATCAGTATTTCGCTGATGCTGACGATTTCCGGTTCGATCTGGTTTCTATCCGGTTATTATTATATTGCACCGATGAATTATCCGACACAGGGCGTTTGGTTCCTCAATCCGCTGTCGTGGCAGTTTCTGTTCGCCATAGGTATTGGTGCCATGGCCTATGTGAAGCAGGGCGGCCGCTTTGATCAGAACCGTCCGCTGATGATTGCGGCGATTTCTTATCTGGTTTTCTCCCTGCTGTGGCTGCGCGTCCCGCATCCGAACTGGGATATTTCCTTCGGCCTGCCTGCGGTGCTGACCGGTTTTGACAAGACCTATCTTTCGGCAACCCGTTTGTTGCATGTGCTGGCGCTTGCCTATGTTATTGCTGGTATTCCTGCGCTGTCGGAAAAAGCCCGTCTTGATATGAACCATCCGCTGGCTTTGCTGGGTAAGCATTCGCTGCCGGTTTTTGTGGCGGGTACTATTCTGGCGATGGCCGGTCAGGCACTGCGCCATGTTTATCCGGTGAGCCTGTCCTTTGATACCTTGCTGATCGCGGGTGGTATTATGGCTCAGTTTGCGCTGGTCTATTATCTGGAATGGCTGCCACGCATCGGCTGGAAAGGCAAAGCGGTTTCGAAAAGTCCTGTGCCGGAAATCGCAAGATCCGCACGAGCGGCAGAAAGCCGGAAACCAGCTCCTATAGCTGTGAAGCCGCGTTCGGTTCCTGCTTCCTGAAAGTGATAGAGCATGTCGCGGAAAAGTGGGCACGGTTTTCCGATAACGACATGCGTAAAAATAAGGGATAGAGCGAGCGCAGTGGATACAATTAAACGCGACACGCTCTAGAAACTGAACTCACCGCATTAACTAAATATTAAAGTTAACAAAAGAATATAGGGCTATCCGGTTTTGCCGGATTCTTACCGAGTGGACTTGGTCCCTCTGTATGACGCCTCCCTGTTAAACTTCTGAGAGCCGCTTTTGCGGCTCTTTTTTTATTTCTGAGCCTGCTTTGTTTATCCGCAGTTGAGAGCCGCTTTGTGGATAAAGAGTTTCTGCGAAAATCTGCGGGCAGGCGTTGCTGTTGCCGGAAAATATAGGCGATTCTGCTTAACTATTTGAACAAGCTGACTTTCTTCACTTGGATGGCATTATTTACTCTGGCAAGCACAAAATCACAATTCATCTTTCTTTAACCATATTATTGCGCGAGCGTGTATGAGCGTGCATTTTGCTTGGATAGGCCATAGCCAAACGGTTTTTTACTATCACGCTTTGTGATGCAAACGAGTGAAGTGCAGCCTGATTATAGGGGATTCGCCTGTTTGGCCGGTTATAAACCGGAGGAAATGCGGTGCCTTATGAGGTCGGAATGCTTGTCAAAAATTACAACTGCGGTTCAGTGAGCTGCAGTTGCCAGTGAGCAGAACAAGATGATGGAACAGACACATCGCAGCGAAAACAGAGTCCCGGACAATATGATCCGTCTGTCGGAGCGTATGGTGTTTTCAGACAGTTTCAAACCGCTTTACAGTGAAGGTATGGCGCTGGTGGAAGAAGCCGCCGCTTATCTTGACGGTGAGGGGAAAGACGCTGCGCGTTCTCTGTCTCACAAGGCTGCAACACTTTATGCCGCTGAATCCATGCGTCTGACCTCGCGTCTGATGCATATTGCCTCCTGGCTGTTGCTGCTGCGTGCCAGCCGTTCCGGTGATATGCCGCGCGAAATGGTGGCAAAAGAGAAGGCAAAGGTCAGTCTGGAAACCCATTCTGCCGGTGAAAAAACCGCAGGCTGGAAAGAACTGCCGCAGGCCTTCCGCGATATGATTGCGCATTCGCTGCATCTTCAGGATCGTGTGCGTTGCATGGATGGTGACAGCTATCATCAGCCGATCCGTGAACTGGTTGAATGTAAGGGTAATCCGGTTTCGGATCAGATCATTCTGCTGCGTACAGCATTTGGCAGCAATTGATCTGCCTAAGCATGTCGCGGAAAAGTGGGTGCCGGTTTTCCGATAGCGACATGCGTTAAGACAAAGAGACAGAGCGAGCGCAGTGGATATAATTAAACGCAACACGCTCTGGTTTCATTTAATTGTCGCATGTTCGCGAACACTAAATGAATCCATTTGAGCCAGACATGCTTTAGCATCTTCTCCCGTCTTTAAATGGCGATGTTTCCATTTTGTTCACATTTTGATTGTTGAATGCACCTTACACAAGGTAAGGTCAGCATATGAAACAGGCGATTCGCATTATTGGTATTGATCCGGGCTTGCGCCGCACCGGCTGGGGCGTGATTGAGTCCATGGGTAATTCCCTGCATTTTATTGCAGCGGGAACAGTCACCTCTGATGACAAAATGGATCTTGCCTCGCGTTTATGCCAGCTGCATGAAGGGTTAAGCGCTGTTCTGCATCAGATGATGCCGGATGAAGCGGCTGTTGAGCATACCTTCGTCAATAAAGATGCAGGTGCTACGCTGAAGCTGGGGCAGGCGCGCGGTATTGCACTGCTGGTGCCGGCACAGGCCGGATTGCGTGTAGCTGAATATGCGCCGAATGCAGTGAAGAAATCCGTTATCGGTGTCGGCCACGGCGAAAAACAGCAAATTCATATGATGGTCAAAGTACTGATGCCACGGGCGAGCTTTGATACCAGTGATGCGGCGGATGCGCTGGCGATTGCCATTTGTCATGCCCATAACCGGCACAGCCTGTATAATCTGGCGGAACTGAAGAAAAGCGGGAGGATTGCAGCTATATCATGATCGGGAAACTGAAAGGTGTTGTCGATGAAATTGCTGACGATCACGTCATTCTTGATGTGCATGGGGTCGGCTATGTGGCTTTCTGTTCTGCACGTACGCTGGGCAATCTGCCTTCAGCGGGTGAAGCGGCTATTCTGCTGATTGAAACCTATGTGCGTGAAGATGTGCTGCGGCTTTATGGTTTCGGTACGGCATTGGAACGTGAGTGGTTCCGTCTGTTGCAAAATGTACAGGGCGTTGGTGCCAAAGTGGCATTGGCAGTGCTGGGCACATTAACACCGTCTGAACTCGCCAATGCCATTGCTTTGCGTGATATTGCTATGGTGTCCCGTGCGCCGGGTGTCGGCAAAAAAGTGGCCGAGCGCATTGTGACCGAGTTGAAAAATAAGGCGCCTGCTTTTGCCGGTGATGCTGCGGCCAATATCGGGCTGAAGCAGGAAATCGGTGAGGGTGTGGCTTCCACTGCAGTAAGTGATGCGGTTTCCGCGCTGAGTAATCTCGGCTATTCACGTGATCAGGCTGCCAATGCGGTGGCCAGTGCCTTGCGCGAGGCCGGAGAAGATGCGGATTCTGCCAAGCTGATCCGGCTTGGACTGAAAGAACTGGCACGCTAATACGGTGTCTGAGAAAATGAATGCGGGTGTAACTGATGAGTGATGAAGATCGTCTGATTTCTGCGCAAAAACGCGGAGAGGATACGGACACGGCTTTGCGCCCGCAAAGCCTTGATGATTTTGTCGGTCAGGCGGCAGCACGCGCTAATCTGAAAATTTTTATCGAAGCAGCCAAAACCCGTGGTGAGGCTCTGGATCATGTGTTGTTTGTCGGCCCTCCCGGCTTGGGCAAAACCACATTGGCGCAGATTATGTCCAAGGAACTCGGCGTTAATTTTCGCTCCACTTCAGGGCCGGTGATTGCTAAAGCCGGTGATCTGGCGGCATTGCTCACCAATCTTGAAGACCGCGATGTGCTGTTTATCGACGAAATTCATCGCCTCAGCCCTGCGGTGGAAGAAATTCTCTATCCGGCGATGGAAGATTATCAGCTCGATCTGATTATCGGCGAAGGGCCTGCAGCGCGTTCGGTTAAGATTGATCTGGCGAAATTCACGCTGGTGGCGGCGACAACCCGTCTCGGTCTTCTGACCACGCCTTTGCGCGACCGTTTCGGTATTCCGGTGCGGCTGAATTTCTATACGGTTGATGAACTGGAATATATTGTGCGCCGTGGTGCGCGGTTGATGCAGCTGAATATTTCCGATGATGGTGCACGCGAGATTGCGCGGCGTGCACGCGGAACACCGCGTATTGCCGGACGTTTGCTGCGCCGTGTCCGTGACTTTGCGCTGGTCGCAAAAGCAGACATTGTGGATGCGAAGATCGCCGATGAGGCGCTGATCCGTCTGGAAGTTGATAATATTGGCCTCGATCAGCTGGATCGTCGCTATCTCAATATGATTGCACGCAATTTTGGCGGCGGACCTGTGGGGATTGAGACGATTGCCGCCGGTCTGTCTGAACCCCGCGATGCGATTGAAGATATTATTGAACCCTATCTGATCCAGCAGGGTTTTTTACAACGCACACCGCGCGGGCGTGTGCTGACAGCACTTGCATGGCAACATCTGGGGCTGACGGCACCGACCGATCTGGCTGCACGGCAGATCACCCTGTTTGAGGACGAAGCCTGATGCCGGATGCAATATCTCCAGACGATTTAAGCGCGGCTGAATCTGAAGTGATTAATGGCACGCTGACACCGGAAGGACACCGGCTGCTGGCACGGGTCTATTATGCCGATACGGATTTTTCCGGTGTGGTTTATCACGCCCGTTATCTGGAGTTTCTGGAACGGGGCCGCACCGATTTTTTGCGTCTGAAAGGTGTGCATCATACGCAGCTGGAAGAGGGGCAGCTTGGCGAGCCGATTGTCTGGATTGTACGGCGTATGGAGATTGATTTCCGTTTGCCTGCCCGCATTGATGATATGTTGATGATTGAGACTCGCGTGATTGAAGCTTCCGGAGCGCGGGTGACGATGCGCCAGCACATCCGGCGTAAAAATGGCGAATTGCTGATTGAAGCGCAGGTTGAAGCAGCACTGATCAATAAACAAGGCCGCCCGAAACGGATGCCCAAAGAGTGGAAAGCGCTGTTTACCGCATAATATGCAGGTTTTAGAGCGGTCTGTATCCGGATTGGATCACAGCGCCGGCGCTGAATTCTTTGATTTGTCGCAGCATCACCGCCGTCAAATTGATTTAACTTGACGAATCTGGGATGTCCAAGTGATCCAGCCTGATTGTAAAATGCTCTGGCAGAAGCTTTAATCCCTAAACCGGAACAGTTTGGCGGGTGTAATCCTGCGGCACTTCAAAAATGCGGCGTGATCGACGCAGACAGAGTTCACAACGGCTTCGGAAAATAAAGCGCTGCACGCAAAATTGCCCGCAATAGTGCGAATCCTAACTTATCTTTAACCATAATAGTTCATCTTTAGTCCAAGACGGAGAGGTAAGGGCATGAATCTGCCTGTCGCCTTCCTTTCACCAAAATTAACCGTAAAAAGCAAAACAGCCGGTCATGCACAAGATTGTGTCCGGCACTATGCAGATACGGCGCAAAGCAATTCGGCGGGCCGTGCAGGCAAATAATGCATCCGGACCGCTTAAGGTAACAACAGATCGAAACGGTTGCGCAGAAAATTGCGCGGTGAACCGTTTTGCTTTTGCCGCCCGGTGATGAGCCGGGCGTTTGGATTCGAGGACAGGTGACAAATGGAAGCTCTACCCATTGCAGCACACACAAGTGATGTCAGTCTCTGGGGACTGTTCATGCAGGCTAACTGGGTTGTCAAACTGGTCATGCTGGGTTTGCTGGCAGCCTCAATCTGGACATGGGCAATCATCGTGGACAAGACGCTGGCCTATCGCCGTGCGACAAGTGCCATTGACCGTTTTGAACAGGTGTTCTGGTCCGGTCAGTCTCTGGAAGAACTCTACCGTAATCTTGGCGAACGCCGTACCACCGGCATGAGCGCCATTTTTATGGCAGCGATGCGCGAGTGGAAAAAGTCTTTCGAAAAAGGCGCGCGTTCTCCGATTGCATTGCAGATGCGTATCGAAAAAGCGATGGATGTGGCTCTGGTGCGTGAAAACGACAAGCTGGAATCACGTCTCGGTTTCCTGGCCACAATTGGTACATCGGCACCATTTATCGGTCTGTTTGGTACTGTTGTCGGTATTATGACTTCGTTTATGGCGATTGCCGCTTCCAAAAATACCAGCCTTGCCGTTGTGGCTCCTGGTATTGCGGAAGCGCTGCTGGCAACCGCAATTGGTCTTCTGGCGGCTATTCCTGCTGTTATTGCCTATAACAAGCTGACAGCGGATGCAGGAAAAATCACCTCGCGCATGGAAGGTTTTGCCGATGAGTTTTCGGCCATACTGTCGCGACAAATTGATGAGAAGCTGACGCCGCGCGGATAAATCATCCGGTTTCGTTTATAGCAGGCGTTTACAATTCAGGCCGGTTATCAGGTCATGAGATGAAGGCCGGAAGGTTCTAAGATGGGTATGTCATTAGGAAGTCAGGGCGGAGCAGGTGGTCGTCGCAGACGCGGCGGCAAAAAGGCTCCGATGAGTGAAATCAACATCACGCCTTTCGTGGATGTGATGCTGGTGCTGCTGATTATCTTCATGGTGTCTGCACCGCTGCTTACCTCCGGTGTGCCTATCGATCTGCCGGATACGCAGGCCAAGGCACTCAATGCCGATACTCAGCCGATTACCGTGTCTGTGAATGACAAGGGACAGGTTTATCTGCAGGAAACCGAGATCGACATCGCAGAAGTGGTGCCGAAACTCGAAGCTATCGCCAAAACCGGCTATGAAGAGCGCGTTTTTGTGCGTGGCGATAAAAATGCCGATTACGGTACTGTGATGAAAGTGATGTCACGTATTTCCGCTGCCGGTTTTAAGAATATCGGTCTGGTGACCCTCCAGGAGCAGGATAGCTGACGCCATCATGAAGGCAGGTCTGACTTCCTCAACACTCATCCATGTGGTCATTATCGGCTGGGGACTGTTCTCGTTCTCTTCGCCGAAGCCTTTTGACATGACTGATACTGAATCCTTCCCTGTCGATATTGTGCCGATTGAAGATATTTCACAGGTACAGCAGGGCGATAAAAAAGCGCCGAAAGCGGAAAAAGCAGCGCCAAAACCAACGACCAAGCCGAAAACGGTTGAACAGGCGGAAAATGCCGGCGACAGCGATCTTGATCTGAAGACACCGCCGATGCCGAATGAAAAACCGAAGCCGGTTGAAACCGCAGAAGCGGCCAAACCTGCGGAAAAACCGGCTGAAAAGCCGGAGCCTGTACAGGAAAACAAGCCGGAGCCAAAACCGGAGCCGGTGAAACCGCCTGAACCGGTGAAGCCGCCGGAGCCAAAAGTGGAGCCGAAGCCAGAACCAAAGGCTGAGTTGAAGCCGGATCCTGTTGCCGAAGCGATTGAAAAGCAGCCGGAACAGGCTGAAGAAGTAAAATTGCCGGATCGCGTTCCGGCGCCGGAAGCCAAGCCGAAACCGCAACCAACGGAAACGGCCAAGGCTGAGGATAAGAAAAAAGACGAGAAGAAACCGGAAAAGCCAAGCACAACCGCGCAGAATACATCCAAGGATAAGGATGCGAAGGCTGACGAGGTAGCGGCTCTCCTGAACCGTGAAAAAGCGGCGGGCGGCGGAGCCAAACGCTCTACCGACAAGGAAGCTTTCGGTGCCAAGAAAACGACCGGCGGAGCCAAACTCAGCCAAACGGAAATGGATGCTCTGAAAGGTCAGATCAGTGACAAATGGAGTATCCCTTCGGGTGTGGCCGATGCTTCTGATCTGCGCATTATCGTTAAGATGCAGCTGAATGAAGACGGCTCAATCAACGGCTCGCCGGAAGTCACTTATACAGGCGGCGATTCTATCGTTGGCCGTGCGGCAGCAGACAGTGCGCGGCGTGCGGTGATGCGTGCAGCGCCTTACAATCTGCCGCGGGATAAATATGAAACCTGGGCGACGGTCATCGTGAATTTTGACCCGAGCGAAATGTTCTAAACGGAATACGGACCGGCGCTGTGCAGCGCCGGTTTCAGGGGCTTTCTGTGAAGCTCTTCAATACCAAAGCATGTGAGACGTCTCACAGAACCAAATATGATCAGGACAAACGAGGTCCACGCCATCATGAAAACACTGTTTAAAACCTTATTTTCAGTTCTCGCTGTCGCTGCGGCAGTGAGCACGGCTGCGGTGCTGCCTGCACGCGCCGTTGTGGAAGTAAATATTAACAAGGGTAATGTTGACCCGCTGCCGATTGCTCTGACCGACTTCCTGTCCGGTGATGCGCTGGGTGCGGAAATTACCTCTATCATCGCTGCGGATCTTGAGCGTTCCGGCCTCTTTGCGCCGATCGACAAAAAAGCATTCATTGAAAAAATCAGCAATCCGGATGTGGCACCGCGTTTTGAAGACTGGAAAGTCATCAATGCGCAGGCACTGGTTACCGGCCGCGTGACCAAGCAGCCGGATGGCCGTCTGAAAGCTGAGTTCCGTCTGTGGGATACTTTTGCCGGACAGCAGCTTGCAGGCCAGCAGTTTTTCACAACACCGGAAAACAAGCGTCGCGTTGCCCATATTATCGCCGATGCGATTTATGAGCGCCTGACCGGTGAAAAAGGCTATTTCGATACACGCATCGTGTTCGTTGATGAGTCCGGCAGTGCGCAGAAACGCGTCAAGCGTCTGGCGATCATGGATCAGGACGGCGCGAATGTGCGTTATCTGTCGAACGGTAAAGATCTGGTGCTGACACCACGCTTCTCACCAAGCCGTCAGGAAATCACTTATATGTCCTTTGCCGGTGACCGTCCGCGCGTTTATCTGCTGCAGCTGGAAACAGGACAGCAGGAACTGGTCGGTAATTTTCCGGGCATGACGATTGCGCCACGCTTTTCTCCTGATGGTCAGAAAGTGGTCATGAGCCTTTTGCAGGATGACGGCAGCGCCAACATCTACACGATGGATTTACGCTCGCGTACAACCACCCGTCTGACCAGCAGTCAGGCCATTGATACCTCGGCATCCTATTCGCCGGATGGTTCAAAGATCGTGTTTGAATCCGACCGCGGCGGACGCCAGCAGATTTACGTCATGGGTGCCGACGGCTCCAATCCACAGCGTGTATCTTTCGGTAACGGCAGCTATTCGACACCGGTATGGTCCCCGCGCGGCGATCTGATTGCTTTCACCAAGCAGTCTGGCGGTCAGTTCTCCATCGGTGTGATGAAAACCGATGGTTCGGGCGAGCGTCTTTTGACAAGCGGCTTCCATAATGAAGGTCCGACATGGGCGCCAAACGGCCGTGTTCTGATGTTCTTCCGTGAAAGTGGCGGTACATCCCGTCTGTACACGATTGATCTGACAGGCCGTAATGAACGTCAGATCCAGACGCCGAATGCGGCTTCTGATCCGGCATGGTCGCCATTGCTGAATTAAGTTTGAGATAAGCTCTGTGTGCTGAATAAGACACAGAGCTTATTTTCTGAGGGTAGGTGGTAGTGTCAAATAAGCTTTTTGTGATTAAAGCCGTGTTTCTGCCGCAATGCTTTTTAGGTTGCCTATAAACGGTTCGCTTTGCAACCAGAGAAGAACCACTTGAAACTGCCTCCGTGCATAAGCCGAAAAACGGGTTTTTGACGGAGAAAACTTGAGTTTTTATGCTGATTAAGTAACAATTAACCATGTTATTTGAACGGTTTTTAACCTCAATATGATTAATCATCTGGTTAGTCATACATCATGTAAACGCATTATTCTTAAGGAGTACGGGCCATGCGCCGTTCCCAGTCGATTGCCCGCAGCCCGTTTGCTGTTGCCCTGTTCCTGTCGCTTGCCGTTGCCGGTTGCGCGAACAAGAAAAACCTGCCGAACAATGCAGGTGATCTTGGCCTGAATGGCGGTATGGGCGCCAATGGCGCTGTTGCCGGTTCTGCACAGGACTTTACTGTTAATGTCGGCGACCGTGTGTTCTTCGATCTCGACAGCTCCGTGATCCGCGCTGACGCCCAGCAGACATTGTCGCGTCAGGCTCAGTGGCTTGCCCGTTACCCGAACTATTCGATCACTGTTGAAGGTCACTCGGACGAACGCGGTACACGCGAATACAACCTGGCACTTGGCCAGCGTCGTGCTGCTGCTGCCCGTGACTATCTGGCTTCACGCGGTGTACCAGTTAACCGCATGCGCACAGTTTCTTATGGTAAGGAACGTCCGGTTGCAGTTTGCGACAATATTTCCTGCTGGTCGCAGAACCGCCGTGCAGTAACCGTGCTGAATGGCGCCGGTAGCTAATCTGGCAGCTTTATAAAGTCATTTGTCGTGTTTTGTGTGTATTGCGCGATAAAAAAGACACAGAGTTATGTGAAAAGCGGCCTTAGGGTCGCTTTTTTCAGTTTGAACATAAAAGCCAAAATTTGGCCGCACTCAATTGCACCATTTCAACTGAGATTATAAAGATTGAACCGGTCCATCTGAGAATGTGATGATGACCCTTGGAACAGAATTCGGGCGCATGAGGTATTGCGAATGAAGAAAGCGATGAAGAAACTGGCTCTGGCTGTCAGTTTGCTGCCGTTGCTGGCAATGGCAACGGGCGGAACAACAGCCTTTGCTCAGGCCAGCGATCAGCGGGTAATTCAGTTGCAGGAGCAGGTTCGCGACCTGACCGGCAAGCTTGAAGAAATGAACTTCCAGATTTTGCAGATGCAGGAGCAGATGCGGAAAATTCAGGAAGACAATGAATTCCGCTTTGAAGAGCTGGAAAAAAAGAAAAAGGCTGATGCCGGTTCTGATCAATCCACACAAACAGCGGCGGCAGATTCTGCCGCTGTATCCTCCGATGATGGCACCTCAGCTGGTAAAGAACCACGCCAGGCTGCCTCGGCGAATGCGGATAATGATAATTCCGCGCAGGATTCATCTGATTTTCAGCCTGCACAGGATACCAATACAGAGAATTCCGCCGCTTCCGTTGCTACTGGTCAGCAAACGCCGGTTACAGTCACATCGCAGGCTCCGCGTGCGCTTGGCTCTATCCGCTTTGATTCCAGTGGCAATGTAATCGGCGGCAGTCTGAGTGACGAGCCGGCGCAGCAGACGGTTTCCCTGCCGCAGACCGACAATCCCAACGAACTTTATAATGCCGCCTATCAATTTATTCTTGCCGGTGATTACCGCTCGGCAGAAGTGGCATTTCGTGCGCATATCGACCGTTATCCGGCTGATCCGATGACATCGGATGCCCGTTACTGGCTGGGGGAAGCGCTGTACGGGCAGGATCGCTTTGCGGAATCCGCTACGGTTTTCATCGACAATCAGCGGGATTTTCCTGATTCCAAACGCGGTGCCGAGAATATGCTGAAACTTGGTATGGCTATGGCTAAGCTGAATGACCGTGAAGTGGCTTGCGCCACTCTGGCAAAAATCAGCAGCCGTTTTCCCTCAGCCGCTCCGGCAGTTCTGAAACGGGCGGATGAAGAGCGTAAACTGAATCGTTGCTCATAAATATGGCACAGGGGGCTGACGCCGGATGCAGGGCACGGATGTGAATGCTGCGAAGACGGCAATTTCAGACGGTGGCACCGCTGCGTTAATGCCAAATTTTCTGCAGCGAATTTTTGCAGGTTTTGAAAATGCGCTGGCAGAGCAGCATCCGCCAGCGATGATTGTTGCAGTTTCAGGCGGCAGCGATTCTTTGGCTTTGTTACTGCTGACGAGACTTTATTTACAAGAAAAGCTGCCGGAATGCCGCCTGATCGCAGTGACTGTCGATCACAGGTTGCGTGCGGAATCTGCCGAAGAGGCGGCGGGTGTTGCCGAATTTTGTAAGGATATCGGCATTCCGCATCAGATTTTGTGCTGGGCCGGCAATAAGCCCGCCAGCGGTCTTGCTTCTGCTGCCCGTTCTGCGCGCTATGATTTGCTGGTGCAGGCTGCATACCAGCATAAGGCTGCTATTATTCTGACAGGACATACGGCTGACGATCAGGTCGAGACATATCTGATGCGTCGGGAAAGAGAAGGTGTGATCACCGGAGTTGCAGGTGAGGAGCGCGGGCTTGCAGCTATGGCTGTGCAAACCTTGTTGCAAAAGAGTGTTCTGCTCTGCCGCCCGTTGCTGGATATCTGGCGAGATGAATTAAGAGCTTTTTTGTCCAACCAAAATATCCGCTGGGTGGATGATCCGAGCAATGAGAATCCGGCCTATGAGCGCCCGCGGGTGAGACAGGCTGCGAAAATGCTGGATAAGCCAGCTTTGTTGCAAGCCGCTGATGCCGCAGCAATGCAAAGGCATACGGATAATCATCGCGTGGCCGCTTTGCTGAAACATGAAGACAGCCAGATTAGACGGCTTGCCGGCGACAGTTTGTTTTTACCAGCCGGATGGGGCGCCGCGGATCGCGATATTATTCCGCTGACACTGAGTTATTTACTGGCTGTTACAGGTGGTCAGGCTTTTTTGCCGGTTCTGCGGGATTGTGCTGATCTTACCAACTGGCTTGATGAATCTTCAATGCCGGCGAGACAAAGAAAAACCCTGCATCGCTGTGTGATTGAAAAATCCCGGCAGGGAACCATTATCCGGCGCGAACGACGTAATTTGCCCGTAATTACATTGCAGAGGGAAGAGGAAGCATTGTGGGACGGGCGTTATCAGATCCGTAATAAGGGGGCAGAGCCGTTTGTCATTGCTGCACTGAGTGAAAAGCAGTTGTCTGCTTATTTGCGACAGCACGGGATGGCTGCAGAAGGGGGCAAACAGGGGTACTTTGACCGTAATAGTTTGCTGGTTGCACCGGCTGTCTTTTGTGACGGGGTGCTGACCGGTTTTCCTGCATTGTCTGATCCGGTTCCGCAAAGTTCTGAAGTTCGGATAAAACGCTATCTTGCCTGTTTTGACAGGGTGCTTTCAGGTCATGATTTTGAGGTTGCACAGGTTATAAAAGGGCTTTTAACCATGCCTTTCAACCATAAATACAGGTAAATTCTGCAAAGAATGCAGAAGAATCACTTATGAAGCTGTACACCGCCTTGGCAAGGCCGTGCATCGAACCTATGTTAGGTTTGAATATTTTTCCGGAACGCACCAAACGGCGCATGAACCGGAAGGACGATTGGTAATCGATTGGACCCGAGATGAATCCAAATTATCGCAACTTCGCCCTCTGGGCGATCATTGCTCTCCTGCTGGTTGCATTATTCAACCTGTTTCAGAGTCCGGCGCAGCGCGCGTCGTCTCGTGAAATTCCTTATTCGCAATTTATTGAAGATGTATCGGGCGGACGGGTTAAATCCGTTACCATTACCGGCCCGCGTATCGTCGGTTCCTATGCTGATAATAATGCGACATTCCAGACTTATTCCCCTTCGGATGCCAGCCTGATCGGCCGCCTTGAAGAGAAAAATGTTGCAATTACCGCAAAGCCTGAAAGCGATGGTTCGGGATCGCTGTTCGGTATCCTTCTGTCATGGCTGCCGATGATCCTGATCCTCGGTGTGTGGATTTTCTTCATGCGCCAGATGCAGGGTGGTTCACGCGGTGCGATGGGCTTCGGTAAATCCAAGGCGAAACTTCTGACTGAGGCGCACGGCCGTGTGACTTTTCAGGATGTTGCCGGTGTGGATGAAGCCAAAGAAGATTTGGAAGAAATCGTTGAATTTCTGCGTGATCCGCAGAAATTCCAGCGTCTGGGCGGTAAAATTCCGCGCGGTGTGCTGCTCGTAGGCCCTCCGGGAACCGGTAAAACTTTGCTGGCGCGTTCAGTTGCCGGTGAAGCCAATGTGCCGTTCTTTACGATTTCGGGTTCTGACTTTGTTGAAATGTTTGTCGGTGTCGGTGCAAGCCGTGTCCGCGATATGTTTGAACAGGCGAAAAAGAATTCTCCTTGCATTATCTTTATCGACGAAATCGATGCCGTCGGTCGTCACCGTGGTGCGGGCTTAGGCGGTGGTAATGATGAGCGCGAACAGACGCTGAACCAGTTGCTGGTTGAGATGGATGGTTTTGAAGCCAATGAGAATATTATTCTGATTGCTGCAACCAACCGTCCGGATGTTCTGGATCCTGCACTTCTCCGCCCGGGTCGTTTCGACCGTCAGGTCGTTGTGCCTAATCCGGATGTGAGCGGTCGTGAGCAGATTCTGAAAGTGCATGTGCGTAATGTACCGCTGGCACCGAATGTGGATCTGAAAGTTCTTGCCCGTGGCACCCCTGGTTTCTCCGGTGCGGATCTGATGAACCTCGTCAATGAAGCCGCTCTGATGACTGCACGCCGGAACAAGCGTCTGGTGACTATGCAGGAATTTGAAGACGCGAAAGACAAGATCATGATGGGTGCGGAACGCCGTTCTTCGGCGATGACGCAGGCAGAAAAGGAACTGACAGCCTATCATGAATCCGGTCATGCGATTGTGGCCATGAATGTGCCTGTGGCTGATCCGGTACATAAAGCAACCATCATTCCGCGCGGTCGTGCGCTGGGTATGGTGATGCAGCTGCCGGAAGGCGACAAATATTCCATGAGCTATAAATGGATGGTGTCGCGCCTTGCAATTATGATGGGTGGCCGTATTGCTGAAGAACTGAAATTCGGCAAGGAAAACATCACATCCGGTGCGTCCTCTGATATTGAACAGGCAACCAAGCTTGCCCGTGCAATGGTGACCCGCTGGGGCTTTTCTGAAAAGCTCGGTTATGTTGCCTATGGCGAAAATCAGGAGGAAGTCTTCCTTGGCCACTCCGTATCACGCACGCAGAATGTTTCTGAAGCAACAGCCCAGCTGATTGATGCGGAAGTCCGTGAGCTGATTGATACTGCTTATGTGGAAGCGCGTCGTATTCTGACAGAAAAGCATGATGCATGGGTCGCCATTGCTGAAGGCCTGCTGGAATATGAAACTCTGAGCGGGGAAGAGATTAAACAGCTTATCGCCGGTCAGAAACCGAACCGTGATACAGGTGATGATTCATCCTCATCCCGCGGATCGGGTGTCCCTAAAGCCGGCGCATCGCGCAAAAAGCCGGATGCTGAGCCGGAGGCAGGTCAGGATATGAAACCTGAACCGCAGGCATAAAGCTTAAACCGGTAATAACTGTGTTAAATAAGAACCGGGCTTCCTGAAGTCCGGTTCTTTTGTATTTTAGTTGATATGCATGGACACTCTGTGTCATTCAGGGCTGGCGTTTTATCGCCGGTTTTAAGATCCTGAGCGGATCTGTTTACCAGATGATCAGTTTCATGGTCTGAATATTTGACAAGAGATATAAAATCGCTGCATTGCTAATTTTAAGAGAGGCCTGTTTTCTGTTTTCAGAATATGGAAGGCAGGTATGGCACTGCGCAAAGAAAAGGCTTGAATATGTCCCGTAAATATTTTGGTACTGACGGCATTCGCGGTAAGGCTAATTCTTTTCCGATGACGCCGGATATCGCTATGCGGGTCGGTATGGCTGTAGGGTTGTCGTTTCGTGACGGCGGGCAGGGGCAACGTGTAGTAATCGGCAAGGATACCCGTCGTTCGGGCTATATGCTGGAAAATGCGCTTGTTGCCGGTTTTACCTCCATGGGTATGGAAGTGTTTTTGCTGGGGCCGATCCCGACACCGGCTGTTGCTATGCTGTGCCGCTCATTGCGTGCAGATATTGGAGTGATGATCTCTGCTTCGCATAATCCTTATTATGATAATGGTATCAAGCTCTTTGGCCCTGACGGATATAAATTGTCAGATGCTCTGGAACTGCAGATCGAAAAGCTGATTGATGATGACATGAGCGCGCATATGAGCAGCCATGGCGAAATTGGCCGGGCGAAACGCGTTGACGGAGATATTTATCGCTATATCGAATTTGCCAAGCGCACGATGCCACGTCATTTGTCGCTTAACGGCCTGCGCATTGTTGTCGATTGCGCCAATGGTGCAGCCTATAAAGTGGCACCGGCTGCTTTGTGGGAACTCGGTGCCGAAGTCATCACCATTAATAATACGCCGAATGGTACGAATATTAATGAGGACTGCGGCTCCACCCATCCGGAAGGTCTGATCCGTAAAGTTCATGAAACCCGTGCCGATGTCGGTATTGCCCTTGATGGTGATGCGGATCGCGTGCTGATGGTTGACGAAAACGGGACCATCATTGACGGTGACCAGCTGATGGCTGTGATTGCGGAAAGCTGGTCAAAGAGCGGACGTCTCGTCGGCGGCGGTATTGTTGCGACCATTATGTCCAATCTCGGACTTGAGCGTTTCCTGCAGGATCAGGGATTGTCTCTTGCCCGTACTAAAGTTGGTGATCGCTATGTTGTTGAACATATGCGTGAGAATGGTTTCAATGTCGGTGGCGAACAGTCCGGCCATATTGTGCTGTCTGAATTTGGTACAACCGGTGACGGGTTGATCTCTGCGCTGCAAATTCTTGCTGTTATGCAGGAGCAGGGGCGTCCGCTGAGCGAGGTTTGCCGCAAATTCCAACCTGTACCACAGATTCTCAAAAATATCCGCGTTGCCGGCGGGAAACTGCTTGAGAATAAAACAGTCGTTCAGGCGATTGAAGAGGGCAAGAATGTTCTGGGTAGCGGCGGCCGTGTTGTAATCCGCCCGTCGGGCACGGAACCTCTGATCCGTGTGATGGCTGAGGGGGATGACCACAAGCTGGTTGAAACTGTTGTCGATGATATTATCACATCGATCAGAACTGCAGCAAAGTAACGGGTCTCTTTACAAATTTGTGCCTGTGTTCATCTTTGGCAATCTGTATCGCTTATCAATAAAATTGAATATTTTCAACGCAAAGAGGGGCATTTTCTGCCCCTCTTTTTTATATATTTATATGCGTAATTATTAATAAATATCGTGAATAAACAAGGTTAAGTAGCATTTAACCTTTCCGAATTATGGTGATGTCAGAGAATAGTCGTCCCGGTGCTACATGGCCGTGGAAATGCGATAGGACATGCTATGATGAACTTAAAGAATTTGCTTATCGCCGGTGTTGCAGGGCTGACAGTGGCTGGCTCTGTTTCCTCGGTCTTTGCAGCAGATATCGTGGATATCCCTGAACCTATCATTCCTGAAGTGGTGGTTCCGCCTGCACCGGTTGGCGGCTGGTATCTGCGTGGTGATATCGGTTATGCCGGTGCTAAATTCAAAGGTGCCAATTATACTACGATTGATAGTAATTGCGGTACTTGCGGTGGCGGTAGCCCGACCTTTGGCGAGAACTCACTTGATGGTAAGCTGAAGGGCTCATTCCTGCTTGGTGGTGGTGTCGGTTATCAGGTAACAGATTACTTCCGTACTGATCTGACAGTTGATTATCTGACCCGCGCGAAGTTTAGCGGCTCAACAAGCGGCGTGTGCACGGCAAATAATGCTTATGCTGATTGCGTATCCAATGATACAGCAAAAATGTCGGCGCTTTCCATTCTGGCCAATGCCTATATTGATCTGGGCAACTTCAACGGCTTCACACCTTATGTCGGTGCCGGTATCGGTGGTACACGCATTAAATGGGGTGATCTGACCAATACAATTGATCCTGGTTTTGATCAGTCCGGTTCCACGGTTCATTACGGTTCTGCAAGCTGGCGCTTTACCTGGGCTCTGATGGCCGGTCTTTCCTATGATCTGACCCAGAGCCTGAAGCTGGATGCCGGTTATCGTTTCCGCCGCATTGAAGGTGGCGAAATGTTCGGTGCAACTAAGGATATCGGCCGCGGCTTTGATCGCAGCTTTGATATTCACGATGTACGCGTCGGTCTGCGCTACCAGTTTGGCGGTTATAGTAGTCCGGTCGCTTATAGTGATGTGACAACACCGGTTTATAAATAAGTGAGTTTGTACTGCACCTGAAAAGGCGCAGTACGGTTCATACTCATATTATCATTCAATATTTCAGTCTCATGTGAGGCGGAAAACAGAATTACAGGATGCAGATGATGAAAAAATCTTCATTCACATCATTGCGCAAAGCAGTGATTGCAGTTTTCGCACTATCAGCTGCAACCGGATTGGCGCAGGCTGCCGATCTCGATCAGGTTCTCTATGCCTCTCCTGTTGAACAGGAAGTTTATAAACCCGTGGAAATCGGTTCAGGCTGGTATCTGCGCGGGGATATTGCCTATGTACCGTCTGATAATGTTAAAGCCCGTTTGAAAGGCTATAACCTGTTAGGTGAAGGACGTGGCGACACGAAAGCGACAGCTGCCTATAGCGGTGGTATCGGCTATCAGTTTACCGATAATATTCGCGGTGATGTGACCGTGGGTTATCGCAAGATGAAAGTCAGTCGTGAGCCTGTGGAAGCCGGCATCTGGGATGTAATGGCAAATGCGTATTATGATATAGGCAATTTTTCAGGGGTAACACCCTATGTCGGTGCCGGTATTGGTATGGCGAAAGTCGATTACAAAGTGCAGGGTCCTGTTGGTGAATATATTAATGGCCGTGATACGACCCGTCTGCAGTGGGCGCTGATGGCCGGTGCGTCTATTGATGTGACCGAAAATGTCAAATTTGACCTTGGCTACCGTTATGCACGTATATCATCCGGCGATGCCGGAAATTGGGGTCCGCTGACGATCACAGACAATAGTCTGGAATCGCATCAGATCCGCGCCGGTCTGCGTATGACGACCTGGTGATGACCGGAGAATGTCAGTTTTATAAACGCCGTGCCTCACGAGAGGCACGGCGTTTTTGTTTTAAGGTGATACCACGGTTCTGATGCGGTGCTATTCTTTATACGGATTATAAAGGCTGTTGTCTGATGGTTGTGCGCTGTCATCGGGGGTGGAAGGTACTGCGGGCGGCGGGGAAACCGGTGTGGCGGGAGATGCAGGGCGCGCGCCGCTTCCTATGCTGACGGCAGGGCTGTTATCGGGCGTGCTTGGCCGCGCTCCTTCCCCAATTCGGACCGGAGGCGGCGTATATGGCGTATATGGTGTGACGGGGCGTATAATAGTGCGGGTATTGCGGTCTGAGACGGCGGGACGTGCGCCCTCACCAATGCGGACAGGCTCCTGTTCGCGACGGTAATACGGGCGCTCAATATAAGTTCTGCGTATTTGCCTTTCGGGTTGCACCAGCTTGTAAGTTGTCTGAGTATTGTGGCAACCATAGTAACCGCGTTGAGAGCAATCATTGTTGGATGTATAATAATATTCATCATAAAATGCAGCGCATCCGCTGATTGAGCTGCATATAAAGCTTAATTTTAATAAATTGCTAATTAGTTTTCTTAATTCAAAAGAAATTATCATAAAAATTAATCCATAATATTTAATTTATAATATGGATTGCTAAATACTATAATTAAGCAATAATTAATACACAATTTATTGGGGAGTATATTGTGTATTAATTATTGCGGTTTTATCAGGCAGGTATTGCTTTGCTTAACAAGCGGCCAGTTGGGTCAGATGCGCGCTCATGTCTGTCGCTTCGCCTGCGGCATTGATCGTGTCGAAATAATCATGCCAGCCGGTAGCTGCAATCGCTTCGAGTAATGCCGTAACAGCTGCTTTGTCACTGAATTTCCAGATGGCAAAAAATTGCTGCTGAGCTGGGTGCAGCTGTGAAGGATCGGTTTGGCCGAAAGCCAGCGGTTCAATGCCGAATTCAGACAGGCTGCCCATGCCCGCGCCAATGGTGGCAAAGAAAGCCTGTTTTTCTTCTTTTGGCAAAGCAATCCATGCGGCTTTAGGGCTGTATAATTCTGCAAGATAGTGGGTCATATCAGTCTCATGTCACGGGAGGATTATTTATTGATTGTTCGCAAAGCGCGTTTGCAGATGCGGGCGGTAGAAGGTGATGTGCTCTCCTGAAGCCAGCGGTCGCAAAGCGTGCGTACCCAATCGGGGGTGGTCTTGGACGCATCATTGAGCCAGTTGGCGACAGAATCCTGCACATAGATTTCCGGATCGCTGCGTAATGCCTCAAGAATAGGGAGTGCCAGTTCCGGTTCAGTTTTTAGCAGGTTGAAATGGGCGCACCATACACCACGCGGGCGGACAGCCTCACAGGCATAGCGCCGGATTTTATAGGACGGATCATTCGTCCATGACTGTAACAGGCTGAAACTCAATTCCGGTTGCGCAATTAAATCGCCGCGCATGGCCAGCCAAGCCCATTCGCGCACACCAAAATGATGATCATCAGCAAGGGGGCGGATCAGTTCCAGCTTTTCTGGTAAGGTAAGATGCTGTTGCTGAGCGATGAAATAACAGGCCCAGCCACGGATCGTGTCGGACGAATGGCTATTCAAATCGCTCAGTCTGATAGTGCCATACGTGTGCAATAGTTCTGCGGCCTGCGCCATGCGTGCCGTGATGCCCGCTGAGGAACCATCGAGTTGTTGATGTAACTCGGACGGTATATCGGGAAAGGTAGTGCGCATCAGCTGTGCAAAATCAATGGCAAGGCATTCGGTCAGCACAGTGGTTTCAGCTGTGCCGTTGTTCAGTTCCGCCAGCCGCTCCGGTGTGATATCACTCATGCGCCGCACAGATTTAACGGGTGCTTTTGCCATTGTTTATATCTTTCTGTGCCGTGGTCCAGATTTTGGCGAGCAGGGCGCTGAGAAGTTGTTTTTCCTGACTATCCAGCGGTGCCATCAGTGAAGAAATCCATTGTGTATGATCGCTCACCAGTGATGCAGCCGTTTCAGAACCCTTGTCTGTCAGGGTGATCAGAATTGAGCGGCGATCTGTCTGACTGTGATTCCTCAGGATGAAGCCATCACGCTCCAAACCATCGAGCAGACCTGTCAGAGTAGCGCGGGTGATGCCTGCGCGTTCTGCCAAAAGATGCGGTGCCAGACCCAAGGGCTCATTTTGCAGCAAAAACAGAACCACAAAACGGCTCTCGGAGAGCTGATAAGGGGCGAGGCGTTGCGCGCAGCTCAGGTCAATCATTCTTGCCGCGCTCAGCAGTTCAAAGCACAGGCGCATATTCTGATAATGGCTGTTTTCCGGCGTTTCCGCGCCCAAAAGGGCATGATGTTTCATTTCTAAAATATCCATACGGCTACATATAGTGTGGCGCCTAATTAATTGTCAAGATTGAAACCGATGATGTAATTTTGTCGCAGATGATAAATTCTATGACGGTTTCGTTTTTGCCCCACTTGCGAGCCGTGCGGCTTTTATATAGCTTCGTCAGTGGGCCACTTCTCCCCAACGGGAAGCGTGCTATCTGAAAGGGTAGATACAAAATGACGACTTTTCCAAAGCCAGACATCCGTCCGGCTAATGCACAATTTTCTTCAGGTCCTTGCACTAAACGTCCAGGCTGGACATTGGAAGCGCTGGCAGATGCACCGCTCGGACGGTCACACCGCGCTAAACTCGGCAAGACAAAGCTTAAAGAAGCGATTGACCTGACCCGTGAAATTCTACAAATTCCAGCAGATTACCGCATCGGCATCGTGCCGGCATCGGATACCGGTGCCGTTGAAATGGCTTTGTGGTCTCTGCTTGGCGAGCGCGGCGTTGATATGGTCGCGTGGGAAAGCTTCGGTGCCGGTTGGGTTACCGATGTTGTAAAACAGCTTCAGTTGCATGATGTCCGCACATTTGACGCGCCTTATGGTGAAATCGTTGATTTCGCTCAAGTGGATTTTGACCGCGATGTGATTTTCACATGGAACGGCACCACATCCGGCGTTCGTGTGCCGAATGCAGATTTCATTCCGGCAGATCGTAAAGGTCTGACTATTTGCGATGCAACCTCTTCTGCTTTTGCGCAGGATATGGATTACAGCAAACTCGATGTCGTTACTTTCTCATGGCAGAAAGTACTCGGCGGTGAGGGCGCACATGGTATGCTGATCCTTTCCCCGCGCGCAGTTGAGCGCCTTGAAAGCTATAAGCCTGCATGGCCTCTGCCGAAAATCTTCCGCATGACCAAAGGCGGCAAGCTGATTGAAGGTATCTTCACCGGCGAAACCATCAATACGCCTTCGATGCTCTGCGTTGAGGACTATCTGGATGCGCTGAAATGGGCGCAGTCAATCGGCGGCCTTCAGGGTTTGATGGCGCGTGCGAATAACAACTTTGCCGTGCTGAATGACTTTGTTGAAAAGAGCGACTGGCTTGCCAATCTGGCCGTAGTGCCGGAAACCCGCTCTAACACCTCTGTTTGCCTGTCGATCAAAGATGCACAGGTTGCAGCTTTGCCGGCTGATGCACAGGCTGCTTTTGCCAAAGCGATTGTGACGCAACTGGAAAAAGAAGGTGTTGCCTTTGATATCGGTGCCTATCGTGATGCTCCGTCGGGTCTGCGTATCTGGACCGGTGCAACCGTAGAGGCATCAGACTTGCAGGCATTGCTGCCATGGCTCGACTGGGCATTTCAGACACAAAAAGCGCAGCTTTCCTAAGATCAGTCATACGGTCGCAAGGCTATGAGAATTGTTAGAGCGTGATGCTTTGAGCTGAATAATGATCCCGCTCTAATTTTTTGTTTGCGCATGATCTTATCCGAAAACCGGTTTCCACTTTTCGGGATCATGCTGAGTACCAGCTGCAACTGTGTTGGGACGGTTGCGGCACCACCCTTATTTTCTGCTATCACACAATTACGGAGGCCGTTATGGCACCTCGCGTTCTCGTTTCGGATAAATTGTCGCCAACCGCAGTACAGATCTTCAAAGATCGCGGCGTTGAAGTGGATTATTTGCCGGATCTCGGAAAAGACAAAGAAAAACTGCTCGAAGTTATCGGTCAATATGATGGTCTGGCGATCCGTTCCGCCACCAAAGTTACTGATAAGCTGATCGCAGCAGCAAAAAACCTTAAAGTGGTTGGCCGCGCCGGTATCGGTGTGGACAATGTGGATATTCCTGCTGCCTCGCGTCGCGGTATCATTGTGATGAATACGCCTTTTGGTAATTCGATCACCACTGCGGAACATGCGATTGCGCTGATGTTTGCGGTTGCCCGCCAGTTACCGGAAGCGGATCAGTCAACCCGCGCCGGTAAGTGGGAGAAGAACCGTTTCATGGGTGTGGAAATCACCGGCAAGACACTCGGTGTCATCGGTTGCGGTAATATCGGTTCGATTGTTGCGACCCGCGCCATTGGTCTGAAAATGCATGTGGTGGCTTTCGACCCGTTTCTTTCGGAAGGCCGTGCGGAGGAACTGGGCGTTGAGAAAGTCGAACTTGACGATCTGCTTGCCCGCGCTGATTTCATCAGCCTGCATACACCGATGACCGACAAGACCCGCAATATCATCAATGCTGAAAACATCGCCAAGATGAAAGACGGTGTGCGTATCATCAATTGTGCCCGTGGCGGTCTGATTGTTGAAGCCGATCTGGTTGCAGCTCTGAGGTCGGGCAAAGTTGCCGGTGCCGGTATTGACGTATTTGAAGTTGAACCGGCAACAGAATCCGAATTGTTCAATCTGCCGAATGTGGTTTGCACGCCGCATCTTGGCGCTTCCACCTCTGAAGCGCAGGAAAATGTGGCGCTGCAGGTTGCCGAGCAGATGGCGGACTATCTGATCAAGGGCGCTGTCACCAATGCGATCAATATGCCGTCGATCACTGCGGAAGAAGCACCGCGCCTCAAACCGTTTGTAAAATTGGCTGAAGTTCTGGGTGCCTTTATCGGTCAGGTGACGGACGAGCCTATTCAGGAAGTGGAAATCCTGTTTGACGGTTCCACCGCAGCTATGAATACCCGTGCACTGATGAGTGCTGCACTGGCTGGTCTGATCCGCCCTCAGGTTTCCGATGTCAACATGGTATCGGCTCCGGTAATGGTGAAAGAACGCGGTATTATCGTATCAGAAGTGAAGCGCGATAAATCCGGCGTGTTCGACGGTTACATCAAGATCACTGTGCGCACGACAACCCGCACACGCTCAATTGCCGGTACCTGCTTCTCCGATGGTAAGCCGCGCTTTATCCAGATCAAGGGTATTAATCTGGATGCGGAAGTTGGTCAGCACATGCTCTACACGACCAATAATGACACGCCGGGCATGATCGGTTGGCTGGGTACGGTTTGCGGTAATCACGGTGTGAATATTGCAAACTTCTCGCTTGGCCGTGAGCGCATGGGCGGCGATGCTATTGCGCTTCTCTATCTGGATGAGCGTATTCCGGATGCGGTTCTTGATGTGTTGCGTGCCAATGAAGCCATTGTGCAGGCACGTCCGCTGGTCTTTGATATTGCTGCGGATTGATTAAGGCATTAAGCCTGATTATCTAAAATGAATAGGCATCCCGGAAAGCGTTTTGTGCTTTTCGGGATGTGCTTTATCAACTGACGGAAAATTGACGAGACATTCCGTCATATGAATAAAGGCAATGATTATGTCTGAGAATAAAGCGCCGCTGACTGCTGACTGGCGGCTGATGCAGCCGTCGGATCTGGCGGAAGTCTATGATATGAGTTGTGTCGTGCATCCGGATTTTCCGGAAGATGCAGCCATTTATAAAGATCGCCTTGAAGTGTTTGCTGCCGGTGCGTTTGTGTTGCAGGGCGATAAACAGCTGCTTGGTTATAGTTTCAGCCATCCGTGGGTGCGTTTTTCCGCACCGGCGCTGAACACGCTTTTACATCAGGTGCCGGAAGGCGCAGACAGTTTCTATATGCATGATGTGGCATTGCTGCCGCAGGCACGTGCATTCGGTGCCGCACGCAAGCTGGTGGCACTGCTCGTGGAGACGGCTTTAGCGCATGGTTTCGACTCACTGTCGCTGGTGGCCGTGAACGGGTCGCAACCCTATTGGGAAAAACAGGGATTCTCCGTGCAGGATGTGCCGCATTTGCAGGAAAAACTGCTCAGCTATTCGGAAGATGCGCGGTTTATGATGCGTAATCTGGTAAAATAAGCCAGTTTTTTGCAGGATGAGGTGCGATTTCCGGTAATCGGGAGTCGCACTTTTTGTTGTGACGCTGTATAGAAGCTCACGTTCTGTAAAAAACACGGGCTTACATAAGCACGTGTTTTAGAAAGAGCGGGCCTAAAGCGGCATGTGTCACAGGCTCGATTCAAATTCCAAACAAGCTGTACATTCTGTACTGAGGAGTTTTCTTCATGGCTAATGTGATCGTCGTCGGCTCGCAATGGGGCGACGAAGGTAAAGGTAAGATCGTTGACTGGTTGTCGGAGCGCGCTGATGTAATCGTGCGCTATCAGGGCGGCCACAATGCCGGTCATACTCTGGTGATTGACGGTGTAAGCTACAAGCTGGCGCTGCTTCCTTCCGGCCTCGTACGCGGCAAACTTTCCGTTATTGGTAACGGCGTTGTCGTCGACCCGCATCATTTCGTGACAGAAGTTGAAAAGCTGCGTGCACAGGGCGTTGAAGTGACCCCTGAAGTTCTGCGCATTGCTGAAAATGCTCCTCTGATCTTGTCTCTGCACCGTGAGCTGGACGCGATTCGTGAAGACGGTTCTGCCGGTCTGAAAATCGGTACTACCAAGCGTGGTATCGGCCCTGCATACGAAGATAAGGTTGGCCGTCGTGCCATCCGTGTGATCGATCTGGCTGAGCCGGAAAGCCTGCGTCCGAAAATCGAACGCCTGCTGACCCACCATAATGCGCTGCGTCGCGGTATGGGACTGGCTGAAATTTCCGTTGATACTATTCATAATGAGCTGATCGAAGTTGCTGACAAGATCCTGCCTTATGTTGATCAGGTCTGGAAGATTCTGGATGACAAGCGCAAAGCCGGTGCCCGTATTCTGTTTGAAGGCGCGCAGGGTGCGCTGCTTGATAACGATCACGGTACTTACCCGTTTGTAACTTCGTCCAACACAGTTGCCGGTCAGGCCGCAGCCGGTTCGGGTCTTGGTCCGACAGCAATCGGTTATGTGCTCGGTATTACCAAAGCTTACACCACCCGCGTTGGCGAAGGCCCGTTCCCTTGTGAGCTGGATGATGCAATCGGTGAACATCTCTCGACCGTTGGTCGTGAAGTTGGTGTTAACACCGGCCGTTCCCGTCGTTGCGGCTGGTTTGATGCGGTTCTGGTAAAACAGACTGTGCGCACCTCCGGTATTACCGGTATTGCACTGACCAAGCTGGACGTTCTTGACGGTCTGGACGAGATCAAAGTTTGCGTGGCCTATGAGCTGGACGGCAAGCGTATTGATTATCTGCCGGCCTCAATGGATGCACAGGCGCGCGTCAAGCCGATCTATGAAACACTGGAAGGCTGGAAAGATACCACTGCCGGTGCCCGTTCGTGGAACGAACTGCCTGCACAGGCTGTGAAATATGTTCGTTATATTGAAGAGCTGATCGGTACGCCGGTTTCCATGCTTTCCACCAGCCCTGAGCGCGAAGATACAATTCTGGTAACAGATCCGTTTCAGGACTAAGATTTTCTGAGATCGAGTGATTTGAAAAAGGCGGGATTTTGATCCCGCCTTTTTTGCTTTTTATGCCCCTTGATTGCACAGACAGAGTGTTCCATCTTGCAGGCAGGGACAATTTCAGGGAGACAGAACTGCTTTTAACGATAATTTATCGTTTATGTTCGTCTGTAAGGTGTTGAATTCCACAGTAAACTTTGCATTCGTTAAGACTTATGTTTAATAAAACATTCGGATTTCATCTGATTTTCCCGTGAATATGATGTCCGGACATTGTAAAGCATGTGTCAGACAGCAGATTTAGAGCATTTCACAGTCAAGTTGGATCAACTTGGACATTCTTGATTTAGTCAAGTTGGATCAACTTGACGGCTGTGATAATGCGACAAACTAAAGAATCTAGAGCGAGCGCCGTGATCCAATCTGGACGTAAACCGCTCTAGTCGTCAGCAACGGATTTGGAAGAGTATGGCAGATTTCGCAGCGGTACTGAAAAAGACAATTGATGCTCAGGCTGAGCCCGATCAGGCGCTCCGTCAGCGTGTCTATGCGAAGGCCCGTTCCACGATTGAGCAGAAGCTTGCGGCTGCGAACGCGCCGGAGGCGGTTGCCCAGCGTCAGCGCCAGATGCTTGAAGCAGCGATTGAAGAGGTTGAGACCGATTATCGTGCGGCTGAACGTGCGGCTGAAGAAGCTGCGCAACCGGAGCAAGCCACGGACCCGCTGGAAGATTTCCTGAAAGCGGTTCAGGAAGCCGGCGTTGCTGATGAACAAAATGCAGAACCGTCTGTTTTGCCGGATGATCCGCATGACAATACAATGCATGGTACTACACAGGACGACTGGCAAAATGACCGTGATGATACATCCGGTTTTGCAGAACGTTCCTCTTATAATGATTATGATGAAGAACCGCGCAGCCGCCGCTCCAAAGGCTTGATTGCCGGACTGATTGCGGTTCTGCTGCTTGGCGGTGCCGGTTATGCAGGCTGGACCTATCAGGATCAGATCAAGGATTATGTTTCTTCGCTCACAGCCGGTTCAACGGATGGCGGAGAAGGTACGGATGAAGGCGAAGATTCCGGCGATGAAACAGGCAGCGGAGCAACGACACCGCCGGACACAACACCGCCTGCAACTAACAATGACAGCGGTAATGCTGATAGTGGTACAACACCTGACAACACGACTCCGGCGCAGACCAAACCTGAGGGCGAGCAGAAACTGACTCAGCGTTTGTTGCCGGATGGCAGTGAAGTGGATGCAGGAACTTCCGGTGACAAGCCGACAGTCGGCGAGGGAACGTCCAATGCACCGGTGACAGGTACTGCACCGGCAACCAATGGTCAGCCTGCGAATAACACGAATACACAGGCGCAGACTATTCCGGTAGGGCAACCGGCTTTCTTCTATGAAGAACAGCGCGGTGGTGAAACATCGGCTGCTATCAAGGGTAATGTTGTCTGGTCAGTGGTACAGGATTCCCCGGGTGAAGGTGTACCGGATGAACCGGCAATCCGTGCGGATGTCAGCTATCCGGACAGAAAAATCAATCTGCGCATGACCCTGCGCCGCAATGCGGATCAGTCAATACCTGCAAGTCATCTGATCGAGATGATCTATACAGTGCCGGATGATTTCGACGGCGGTGTGATTGAGAATGTGCAGCGTGTAACTTTCAAGGATTCCGAACAGGCAGCAGGTAATCCGCTGGCGGCTATTCCGATGAAGATCGCGGACAATTTCTTCCTTGTGGCGCTGAATGATGCGCGTACAGCTGTTGATATGAACCTGTCGCTGATGCGTCGTCAGCAATGGATTGATATTCCGATCACCTATCGCAATGGTCGTCGTGCGCTGATCAGTATCGAAAAAGGCGTGCCGGGTGATAAGGTCTTTGATGAAGTACTGAAAAGCTGGGGTAGTGCAGCACCGGCGGCAAACTAAACCAGAGCGTGTAGCGTTTAATCGCGCCCATGGCGTTCGCTCTGGATTCTTTTAATTGCCGCATGTCGCGAACGCTAAATGATCCCATTTAGTTGCGACATGTTTTAGAGCGCCGTGCGCCCTGTTGGGGGAACAAAAAGGTTGCTCTAGTCTATGTCTAATAAAAAAACCGCCCTGTGCATCATGCGCAGGGCGGTTTTGTTATGTCTGATTGCCGGACTGTTATGCAGCCTGAGCGGAGGCCATGACGGCCTCCTGTACTTTTTCAAAAGCGCGGACCTCAATCTGACGGACCCGTTCACGGCTGATGCCGAATTCGGTCGACAAATCTTCAAGCGTGACCGGTTCTTCTGCCAGACGGCGGGCTTCAAAAATCCGGCGTTCGCGATCATTGAGCTTGGACATTGCTGTTTCAAGCATGGTGCGGCGGCTTTTCAGCTCGTCTTCATCAATCAGAATCTGTTCCTGGGATGCGCTGTCATCCACCAGCCAGTCCTGCCATTCACCGCTTTCACCTTCCGATGCGCGGATCGGTGCGTTGAGTGATGCGTCACCGCTCATACGGCGGTTCATGGATACGACTTCTTCCTCAGAAACGCTCAGGCGGTGAGCGATTTCTTTCACCTGTTCAGGGTTCAGATCGCCGTCATCCAGTGCCTGAATCTTATTCTTAGCCTTACGCAGGTTAAAGAACAGACGCTTCTGGTTTGCGGTGGTGCCCATTTTGACAAGGCTCCATGACCGCAACACATATTCCTGAATCGAGGCTTTGATCCACCACATTGCATAGGTCGCCAGACGGAAACCGCGTTCCGGTTCAAAGCGTTTGACAGCCTGCATCAGGCCGACATTGCCTTCAGAGATCACTTCGCCGATCGGCAGGCCGTAGCCGCGATACCCCATGGCAATCTTGGCCACGAGACGCAGATGGCTGGTAACAAGTTTATGGGCAGCTTCCGGATCAGCATGCTCGCTATAGCGTTTGGCAAGCATATATTCTTCCTGAGGCTGAAGCATCGGAAAACGGCGGATTTCATCGAGATATCGTGTCAGACCACCATCACCTGCGGTGATAGCCGGTAAAGTTGCACGGGCCATATAGCACCCTCCTTTTTGTGACAGGTTCCCATTGAGGCGAACCCGCGTCTGTATGATAACCATTTCAGACAGTTCGTCGCATAAAGTGAGTATATAGGAAGAATTTAGGCGAAAACACGGTCAAAGTGACAAAACACGAGAATTTTATCAAAATGACTACAGAATTATAATTTAAAGGCGTGTTTTAATTAAGGTATTGAAAATAAATAATATTATTGCACTGGAATGTCTGTGTGGAAAAAACAATCGGGAGCAAACATGCTGTCGCTCCCGATTGTTACAATTATTTAATATGGCGGACAGGTTTTAATCCGCTTTAAGACCGCCATGGCGGAAGGCTTCGAGCAGAATCTGCATATCTTCCGGCATGTCAGCCGTGAATTCCATAAATTCACCGGTCATCGGATGTTCAAAAGCCAGCAACCGTGCATGCAGTGCCTGCCGGTGGAAATTATTGACTGTTTCTTTCAGCTCATCGGTCAGGCGGTTTGCTTTGGTTTTATAGGCGCCGCCATATTCATTGTCGCCGATCAGCGGATGGCCGATATGTGCCATATGCACACGGATCTGATGGGTACGTCCGGTTTCAAGACGACATTCGACCAGAGAAGCGAGTGCCGTTGCATCGCTGTTTTCACCGAAACGCTCTTCAATTGTATAATGAGTGATGGCATAGCGCGCGTCTTCACGGTCTTCGCGCACCACAGCCTGTTTGGTGCGGTCACGATGAGAGCGGCCAAGATGGGCATCGATGGTGCCGCTCGGGCGCTCAGGCATACCCCAGACCAATGCCATATAGGCACGTTCCAGCATGCCGTTACGTCCGTGATCAGCAAATTGTGCACTCAGATTTTGGTGCGCCTTGTCATGTTTGGCAATAACCAGCACGCCGGATGTGTCTTTATCGAGCCGGTGAACAATACCAGGACGTTTGACGCCGCCGATACCGGAGAGGCTGTCACCGCAATGATGTATCAAAGCGTTAACCAAAGTTCCGGTCCAGTTGCCATTTCCCGGGTGTACAACCAGTCCGGCAGGCTTGTTGACCACAATTATGTCATTATCTTCATAAAGGAGATCAAGAGGAATGTCTTCCGGCTGTGGTTCAGCGGGTTCGGCTTCCGGAATGTGCAGTACAATCGTTGAACCTTCACGCAATTTGTGCTTAGGCTCACTCACAGTCCGGTTGTCTACCTGTACATGGCCGGCACTTATGAGTGATTGGATGCGATTTCGTGAAAGATCAGGCGTGAGTTGAGAAGCAAGCCACTGATCCAGCCGCTTCCCTGCGGCATCTGCGTCGGCAATTAGCTCTTTCAATCGTCTCTTCCCTTCGTTATCACGCCTCGCGATATCAATAATCGGAGACCTTAATGCAGGACCACTATTATCAAGAGCACCCGGAACAGCAGCAATATGCTGCTCAGACATATCAGGAGCCTCAACTCGATCCGGCTATGGAACGTGTGCGTCGTAAAATGGTTCGCCTGCTGATTATATCAATCGCCATCATGGTGATAGGTCTTATGGCGGTGCTGGCTGCAGTTGTCTATAAAATCAACAAGGCTCCCGATACAGCAGAAACTGAAACAGCTCAATCGGATATTCCTGGTCAGGCTCCGAAAACAGATGCTCAGGTGCAGAATGCCGAAGGCAAAACTGCCGAGTCACTGCCAATGGTTGAATCCCAGCTGGAACTGGCTCCGGGGACACGTCTCCTGTCACAGAGCCTTTCGGGGAATCTTGTATCGCTTGAGACCCTGCTGCCGGATGGTGGTACCGAGATCATGATTTATGACTACCGCCAGTCGCGTTTTGTCGGACGTATGCGTCTCGGTAATCTCGAATAGATTTCTTTTTGACAGAGCAGCTCCGCATCCGGCCAGTACCGGTGCGGAGTTTTTTGTTGTCTGCAAATTTTTCACCGGGCATATAAGTGCGGGATAAACTATTGCACAACAACAGTCTGGCCGGATCAGGGCTTTGCCTGACCGGTATTCATTTATAAGTTGCACATCAGAGATTCTTCATTCCGGCTGGTTTGACGAGTGTTACAAGTTTTGTAAAAGTGACATCTGAAATCGTCACGGTTCAGTTCCGCTGATGGTGCAGACATAGTTATGCGTGTTTCACCCGCAATTGCGCTTGGCAGTGTGTTTAAGGCACAATGTCAGGTTCTATGGGGATTTTAATAATGAAAAATGATTATGAAAAACAGCTTCGTGATGCGGGTGTGCGGATTACACGCCCCAGACGGGTTATTCTGGATATCCTGTCGCAGACGGACGGGCATCCGGATGCGCTGGAAATTTTCAAGCGGGCTGTTGAAGTGGATAACAGTATTTCATTATCGACTGTCTACCGGACCATGAAACTGCTGGAAGAGCAGGGGGCTATTCACCGTCATGCCTTTGACGGCGGGCCGTCGCGTTTCGAGCAGGCAGGCAATCAGCATCACGACCATCTCATTGATATGGAAACCGGTGATGTGATTGAATTTCATTCGGAAATGATTGAAAAATTACAGGAAGAAATAGCCCGCTCGCTGGGTTATGAAATTATCCACCATCGTTTTGAGCTCTATGGGCGAAAGCTCAAAAAATAAATTCCTGCGCATTTCAAAATTTATTTTTAAATAATGCAGTTTCATGTGAAACTTATTGCCAGGACAGGCGTTATGAACTTTGTGAAAGGCTGACCTTCCGCCCCCTCACAGTTCGGCCTTTCACCGACCGCGGGTACGCCCCCTAATCCCCGGTCCGCGCGCTCACGGAGCTCCTGTTCCGGAGCGCGCTATTTTTTATCTCATTCTAAGAAAATCATGCTCTGTTTTTAAAGTGTTAGAGCGAGCTTTATGCGCCCAACGGAGCGCCCGGCGCTCTGATGCAGCAGATTTAATACTACGCAATCGCTCAGCTACGGGGTATTTCCGGCGAGCTTAAAAATCAAAATTCCGGTGGGGAATGCGCAGATAATATTCTACGCTCTTGTCTTCAATTCTGTAGCAGGCAGTACCGCTGACAGCCTGAGGAACGATCCGCAGTAAAACTGCGCTGCCGAAGCGGGATGTTTCATAGGATTTTATTTTAAGGTCTGATGCTTCATCACGGATATGGTTTTCTGCAGATAATATATCCGGCGGACGGCCTGACACATTGTCTTCCGTTGCAGGACTTGTTTCCTTCCAGTGAATAATCAGATCCATCTCGCCTTCACCGTCAGGCTCCAGCTCTGCTGAAATTGTCAGATTACCGTTTTCGCAGGCCAATGCCCCATAAGAAGCGGAATTGACAATCAATTCGTGGAAAGCAAGGCCGACATGCAGCGCTGCTCCGGGGAAAAGATAAACATCTTTACCGGTAATTGTCAGGCGCGGGTCTTTGGGGTGGATGTATTTTTCCAGCTGTGAATGCAGCAATTCCCGAAAGGCTGCACCATGCCAGTTGGAATCCGTTACCAGATCCTGCGAATTGGAAAGGGAATAGAGACGGCCGCGGAATTTTTGCAAGAACTGATCCACCGAGCCGGAGAACCGTGCTGTCTGCATGGCGATACTCTGAATGATGGCCAGCAGATTTTTTGAGCGGTGGCTGACTTCGCGCAACAATATTTTGAGAACCTGTTCGCGGTGTTTCAGTTCGCTTATTTCAACGGCAGTGGTGACAATGCCGATAGTTTCTCCGCTTTCATCCTTATCTGAATCGATGAAGAACTCGTACCAGCGGGGATTTTTCTTGTCGGGAAAAGAAATTTCCAGACGTTGGGCATCACCGGTTGCAAGCAGCTGGTCTTTGGCTGTTGTCAGTCTGGCTGCTATGTCTTTGGGCATCAGGTCATTTTCGCTGATGCCCGTGCGCCATGGCAAAAGCCAGAACTCCGGCAGATTTTCCACCCAGGTATAATTCATATCCGTGGTCTGATAGAAAACCGAAACATTACTGTTTCTTATGGCTCGCAACATAGAACGCAACCGGATCTGAGCGGCGCTGCTATATCCTGAAACGGGCGAAGTAGGAGCCATAGTTTGTGCTTTCTGTACTTAAAACCGGCATAAACTGCGGTACAGAACTGCTCCGCACAAGACAGGTTCGGGACGCGTCGCCGGCGTCCCGTTCAGATGTTTTCGGATCGGATTGCTTTGCAGCATTTATGCTTTCCTTATAATGCTGGCGATCAGTGACAGCAGCAGTAAACCGAGGAAAATAAAGAACAGAATTTGCGCTATGCCTGTTGATGCACCGGCAATACCACCAAAGCCCAATGCACCGGCAATAATGGCAATAATCAGAAAAACAACAGCATAATATAACATGTCAACCTCCTCTTGCAGGCAGACAAGGAATTGCCCGCCTTATGGAATGACCAGATTTTTGAAGGTCATTGCATGTTAAAATAACGTCTGTTGCGGGTTTTGGTTCCGGCTAAAGCCTTTCAGTTCCGTTTCCCCGTTATTCTGCTGATTATGATGCTCTTGCCAGCGAACCCTCTTCGAAGAACAGAGCCTGACTGATAAGTGCCTTCACCATATCCGGATTGAACGGTTTGGTGACAAGGAAGGTCGGTTCCGAACGTTCTCCTGTGAGAAGACGCTCGGGAAATGCAGTGATAAAGATGACCGGAATTGTATCACTTTTGAGAATATCATTGACGGCATCGATACCTGAACTGCCGTCTGCAAGCTGAATATCAGCCAAAACCATTGACGGTTTCTCTGCCTTATAAAGTGTCAGGGCTTCCTGATGTGTGCGCGCAATGCCCACAACTTCATGTCCCAGAGTCTCCACCATTTGCTCAATATCCATGGCAATCAGCGGTTCGTCCTCGATAATCAGAATGCGGGTGGCAACGTGACGGGAAATCTGCTCCGAGGCCTCTGTCAGCAAGGCTGAAAAACCGGCCTCGTCTTCCTGCATGATCTCTGCGGCTTCTTTTTCGTTAAAGCCTTCAACTGAAACCAGAAGAAAAGCCTGACGCGAACGCGGTGTCAGCATTGCCAGATTATTCGCTGCCTGTTTTTCCCATGCATGCTGGGAGTCGGTTTCCGGAATTTCAACAGAAGTGCGGTCGAAAATACTGGAATAAAGACGATAGAGCGCTATCTTATCGGATGAGGCCTCGGGAAATACAGAAATATCATCGATCAGAGTTTCGAGAATTGCCGCAACATATGCATCTCCTGCTGATTGAGAGCCGGTCACGGCGCGTGAGAAACGGCGCAGATATGGCAAATGTGGTGCAATACGCGTGGACAATGACATTGAATGCTCCATTTATATGGGCTGACATGATTACAGCCTGTTTATGGTTCTAACGGCTGACTATAAAAATTGTTCCTGTGTTTGGGAACTAATTATTCACGCCCGCATTATGACTTGGATACAGCGTCTCAATCGGGCAGGGTTTTAGTGCTTGAAACAGGGTCGCACCAAGGCCGCATCAAACCCGCATCGGGGGCCGCAGCTGAGCCCTGGTGGCATTAACCGGAATACGACTGAGATGACTAACACTAAGAAACCGCTTCAGGATCAAGACAACGCTATGACCTCATTTTCGCGCGATTATTCCGCGCAAGGCAGCTCGCAGGCAGGCAGTTTGAATAAAGGCGATGAACTGGGACCCAATTCCGAGATCGGTTCCAAATTGCGTGCTCTTTATTCCAGTATTCAGGATGAAACTATTCCTGACCGTTTTCTTGATCTTTTGGAGAAACTGGATCAGGCTGAACGTAAATCTGCTTCTCATTCAAGGAATTGACAGGAATGGCGGAGGAGAGAGACGAATTCAAGCGGCTGATGCTTGCGGCCTTGCCGGGCTTGCGGGCTTTCGCGGTATCTTTATCAGGTCAGCAGGATAAAGCTGATGATCTGGTGCAGGATACGATCATGAAAGCGTGGGGCAAACGCGACAGTTTCGAAATGGGCACCAATATCAAAGCCTGGCTGTTTACGATTTTGCGTAATGAATTTTACAGCCAGATGCGTAAGCGCGGCCGTGAGATACAGGATACGGACGGACTTTATACGGAGCGGCTGGCCGTTCACCCTTCACAATACGGATCGCTGGATTTGCAGGATTTTCGCAAGGCTCTGAACGAATTGCCGGACGATCAGCGTGAAGCGATTATTCTGATCGGAGCCTCCGGTTTTTCCTATGAGGAAGCTGCGGAAATCTGTGAATGTGCTGTCGGTACAATCAAGAGCCGTGTCAGCCGTGCGCGTGTCCGGTTGCAGGAGTTGCTCGATGTCAAAGGCAATTCCGATTACGGCCCCGATGATACGTCGTCACAAGTGACGATGCGTTCTTTCTAAACGTATTTGATTATCGTCAGAATGTGACCGGCTGATTATCTGTAATCGGAGCGGAGATTTATTTGAAGATTATTGCTGTTCTTAACAGTCAAAGCGGTACTTTACGGACGATGAATATTGATGCGTTTATTGATGACGCATGTGCTGCTTTTGCTGCTGAGGGGCATGAACTGTCCTGTGTGCTGACAGATGGTGATGATATTCTTGCCGCTTTGGAAAAGTCCGCACAAAATCATGATTATGATGTGCTTCTGGCCGGTGGCGGCGACGGCACGATTTCTGCCGCAGCTGCACTGGCCTGGCAGAATGATAAAATCTTGGGTGTGCTGCCAGCCGGTACGATGAACCTCTTTGCCCGCTCACTGAATATTCCGCAAAATGTTACTGAGGCCACTCACGCATTGGCAAAGGCCGGTGCCGAAAATGTTGATATCGGCACCTGTAACGGCCAGTCCTTTGTGCATCAGGTGGCGATAGGTCTCCATCCGATGCTGGTCAGATATCGTGAAAAATACAGCTATGCCTCGCGTTTAGGGAAAATCTGGGCGAATTTCCGCGCTATGGGGCAGCTGATTACCCATGTGCCGCGTGTGAGAGCGGTTGCAGATATTGACGGGCGTTCCGTTAAAGGAGTGTATTCTGCCCTTGCCGTATCGAACAATCCTTACGGAGACAGCGTTCTGCCCGTCGCACCGGATGTGAAGACAGGGCATCTCGGTTTTTATCTGGCGAAGCCGTTGCCTGTCAGCGGCATGCTTAAGCTGTTCTGGGATATTGCGCGCGGACAATGGCGCAGCAATCTGGCGATAGAGGAAGATCAGGCCCGCTCAGTTCAGCTGAAAATCCTTAATCATAAAGCGCATCAGTATATGTCTGTTGACGGAGAATTGCTGCCATTACCGGCCGAACTGGATATCCGTATTCATCCGGCGGCACTGCGCGTATTGGTGCCGCAGAGTGAGAACTGACTGGTCAGATTGGCGGGCTCATGAAAACACCGCACAAATCGCTTTGTGCAGTGTTGTTTATAACCGGAGCAAAAGCGTATCCGCGACATGCTCTGGAGCGGTTTACGTCCAGATTGGATCATAGCGCTCGCTCTAGATTCTTTATTTGGTCGCATTATCACGGGCATCAAGTTGATCCAACTTGACTGTGAAATGCTCTGGCGGAAAGGCTCTAAAGCGTTGCTGCGCCGGTCTCATCTGAACTGACACCCAGAGTTTCCAGTGCAAGCTCAATTTCCCGCAGATCCTTGTTCAGCCCGTCATCGGGATCCATGCCGCCTTCTGTTGCGGCGCGCTGAAGATCGCGCGCATCTTCCTGAAGTTTCAGAATAGCAGCAGATTTGTCCAGATTGGTGAGGGACATATCTGCGAGGATCTCATTAAGCTGTGCTTTTGTCGAACTGGTCATCAATGGTCTCCTTAGGGGTTGGCTTTGCGGACTGAACTCCTTGACTCGAACACTGAGGCTCTAACACTGCGGAGGGAGGGGCGGAACTTATCCGCCCTGATCCTGCTTTTTATTGCCGGATTTTTTGTCCCGCGACAGCAATGTCACTGCAATCAGCCCTGCAAGCGGTACTGCTAAAGTTAAAAGCGGTTTCCTGAGTAAAGTCGGTACGGCGGCAACCGCTGCTGCTGTGAGCGCTGCATTGGTGTCAATGGCAGCCCGTCTTTCTTCAAGGCGGCGTTTCTCAGCCTTATCCATTACGCGGTTGACGATAAAGGCAATGATCGCCAGTACCACACAGCCGGTTGTGATAATCAGAGCTGCGAAAATCAGGCCATATTTCATCATGAGAATGAAAAAGACTGCGAGCAGCAGAAAGAACGCACCTGTGAGCAACGCCACAGCCATAATCGCATAGAGAATGGCACTGCGTTTGGCACGCTGCGTTGCGGCCTGCACTTCGCTGCCGATAATGGCTGAAATGACCGGTGTGAACAATTTCAGCATATCAGCGCCGTGTCAGCGCTGCGAAAAGATAACCGAACGCGGCAGCCAGAGCGATCGATGTGACCGGACGTTCCTGAACATAATCGGTGACCTGTTGCTCAAGGGAGCAGGCACTGTCTTTAAGGGAGCTCAGAGCATCTTCGCCCTGTTCATAAATATCCTGATAGGCATCGGATGCATCTTGTCTGGCCTGATTGATTTTTCGTGAGCCCATTTCTGTCAGGGTCGCGGCGATAGATGCAATATCCTCTTTAAGCTGGGCAATCTGTGCTTGCAATTCTGCTGTGCTGTCGTCCTGAATGTTATTTACGTTTTTGGTGTCACGAGCCATGGATGCCTCCGGAAGCTGAAATTTCAAATTACAAAGCAATTTCATTTTCTTTGAAACTGCTCTGTAATGTTGTCTGGGTTCAGAAATATAACGTGGCTTTAACGTAATGGTTCCGTGCATTCATCGCCAGAGAGCAGTTGCCGGTGCGGAAGACATTCGGCTGCCAAGGTTAATTGCCGCAGTTTCCAAATTCAGCTCATGCAGAAACAGACAGGCGGATGCGTGCGCGAGAAGCGGGCATCTGCGTGATACTCAGCAAGTCAGATTGCAGGCATATGCTGAGCATAACCTGTGTTGGAAATCTGAGAGAAGGTACAGAAGTGTCAGGCAATCATGAGAATGAGAGCTGCAATCAGAATACAACCGGCTGTCACATAAAAACCGGTACGTAAGACCGCGTTTTCCTGTTGTTCCGGTTCATAAGATCCCGCAATTGCGGTACGGGCGGCAGTTTCAATGGTTTGCATGTCTTTGTGCAACATCTACTGTCTCCGGAGCATGATGATATTGGTGTCAGTCAATAACGGTATGCACTGCATTATGCGGCTTTAATGCGTCAGGTTTATGATTGTTCCTTGTCAGGATCTTAATATTCCCCCGATTGTCCGGTTTGAGTTCAAACTTGTTTCAAATTGTCATATTATGGTTTTGTCGTTATAGTGCCTGCGTAACCTGAAGCTGCGACTCACCGGAGCTGCCGGAATTGCATTGAGGGTGTGAGAATTTCTTGCGGCAGCGATAAAATTCGTAAAACATCCGTTTGTTTTGGTGAATAACTTCCGCTTTCCGGTCAAATAACAGCAGAATGACGGGTTTTTTTAAAACATGACTTGCGAAGTCATGTTTGATGGTTGTATTGCATAACCCGAAAAAGGCAGTTGCTGGTTGATGCAGCACATCCGCACATATGTGGAGCAGGTTGATCCTGTACAGGCTGGAAATAATACAGGCCGGCTGTCCCTGATAATGAAATGCAGTGAGGTCGTCGCGGTGGTTAAGACAGTGTCCAAGGCAGCAATATCATTCAAGACAGGATTGTCAGCTTTTATTCTCTCCGCATTTCTGGCGGGTGGTAATGTGCTGACACTTTCAGCGCCGGTTATGGCACAGGAAGTCCAGTCACAGCAAACTGCCCCGCAAACCTCTCCGGAAACACAATCTGCGCCTCAGGCAGCCCCATCCGCTCCTGCTGCAGCGCCTGTAGCGCCAGCGGCACAGACACCGACATCAGCTCCGGCCACATCTTCTCCTGTCAATGAGCCTGCTGCCACGCAGCCGGCCACTGGCACTGCTGCTCCGGCAGCAACAAATCCTGCTCCGGTCAATTCGGCAGCTCAATCCTCCCAGTCCGCGCCGTCTGCAGTAACGCCTGCGCAAACAGAACCTGCCGGCCAGCCGGTCAGTATTGCACCGGAAGCCGGTCAGTCTCAGGCTGCCACGCCGGTTCGCACCGCTGATAACGGCTTGCAGATTCCGCATGATTTGTCCCCTTGGGGCATGTTCATGGCTGCTGACTGGGTTGTTAAAGCTGTTATGATTGGTCTGGCGATTGCATCATTGGCCACATGGACAGTCTGGCTTGCCAAGACACTGGAAATTACCGGTGCCCGCAGCCGTGCCCGCCGCGCCTTGAAAGAAGTATCTCATGCGGAAAATCTGACTTCTGCGGTGCAGGCACTGGATAAAACCCGTGGCCCTGGTGCTCATCTTGTCCGCGCTGCACAGGAAGAAGTGACACAATCTGCATCTGCTGCCGCTTATGTTGGCGGGGAAGGACTGAAAGAACGCGTTGCTTCCCGCCTCAGCCGCATTGAAGCCGGTGCAGGACGCCGCCTTGCCAAAGGCACCGGTATTCTCGCGACGATTGGTTCTGTTGCGCCATTTGTCGGTCTGTTCGGTACTGTATGGGGGATTATGAATTCCTTTATCGGTATTTCCGAAGCGCAGACCACCAATCTGGCCGTTGTAGCGCCGGGTATTGCTGAGGCGCTTCTGGCAACAGCTATCGGTCTTGTCGCCGCTATTCCGGCAGTGATTATTTATAATATGTTTGCCCGTTCGGTGACTGCCTACCGCCATCTGCTGGCCGATGTGAGCGCCGGTGTTGAGCGTCTTGTCAGCCGCGATCTGGATATGCGCGCAGCTCGTGACATTGTGCAGAAACAGGCAACCCGTCAGAATGCGGCTCAGACTGTTCCGGTCACGAAAGCAGCGGAGTAAAGAATATGGGCAGCCGTTTGCGTGAAGATGCCGGTGATGAACTGCAGGAAAGCCATGAAATCAACGTAACGCCGTTTATCGACGTGATGCTGGTGCTTCTGATTATCTTCATGGTGGCAGCGCCTCTGGCAACTGTTGATATTAATGTTGATCTGCCGGCGGCCAGTGCTACGCCGCAGCCACGCCCTGACAAGCCGGTTTATCTGACGCTGAAGGAAGATCTGAGCCTCAGCCTTGGCAATGATGCAGTTAATCGTGATTTGCTGGCGCCGACACTGGATCGTCTGGCGGCAGGTAATAAAGATACGCGTATTTTCCTCCGTGCAGACAAGACTGTCGGCTATGGCGAGCTGATGAATGTTATGAACCTGCTGCGTGAGGCGGGTTATCTCAAAATCGCGCTGGTCGGTCTGGAGACGCTTGGTGCGGGTGATGCAACCGGTGCACCTGCGGCGGGAGCACCGGCAAGTCAGCCTGAAGCTCAAAACTCGAGCCAAACTTCGGGCCAAAATGCAGGAGAGTGAGACGTGAAGGAATTACCGATCGATCACCCGCCGGTTCGGGGTATGAAAAACGGTTCTGCTGTTGAACCGTCATCCGGTCTCTGGAAAGACATGGTGCGCTGGCTGGGTGCTGGTGCTGCTGTGCTAATGGCGCATGCAGCCGGTGCTTATGCTCTACATGCATCGATACCGGAGATGGTGCCGGATGGTGAACCGCCTGCAGCGATTATGATGGAGCTTGATCCGGTTCCTCAGGCACCGGAAGTGGAAGAAGATTCCATTGCACCGTCTGCCGAGGCCTCTCAAAATCCTGATGAAGCTGAAATCGAACCGGAAAAGCCGGTGGAGCAGGTTGAAGAAGTAAAGCCTGAAGAACCTGTTGAAGAGCCTCAGGAAGTGGCCGAAGCTGAGCCGGTAGAGGAAGAGGTTCCGGAAATCATTGAAGCGCCGAAGCCTGAAGTGGTTCTGCCGAAGGTTGTTGAAAAACCGAAGGTCGAGAAGAAAGAACCAAAGAAGGAAAAGCCTAAAGAAAAGCCGAAGCCTAAGGAAAAAGCCAAGAAAACTCAGAAAGCTGAGCAGACACAGGCAGCTTCTGCTCCGCAGATTAATGCACAGAATTCATCCCGTGTTGCGGCCAATGCAAATCGCCAGAGTTCGGCATCTGCCGGCGTCAGTTCGGCAAAATGGCAGTCGAAAGTGCAGGCACATCTTGAGCGTAAGAAGCGCACAGCACAGCGCAAGCTTGGACGCGGAGATAAAGGTGTTGTGCAGATTGCTTTTGTGATTGATGCAGGGGGCAATGTTTTGTCTGCCCGTGTCTCAGGAACATCAGGAAATCCGCAAGTGGATCAGGCTGCTTTGACAGCCGTGAAAGCGGCTTCACCGGTTCCGGCGCCGCCACCGGCAATGGCAGCTGCACGGATTCCGTTTCAGGTGCCATTCAAATTCAACTGATATAACAGCATAAAAAAGCCCCGCATGAGTTTCATGCGGGGCTTTTCAATTTCAGCTTTACAGCACTCTTATTTATGGCCGGTTGAGCCAAAACCACCGGCACCGCGCTCGGTTTCACCGACTTCTGACCGTTCTTCAATTTCAACCTGCACAACAGGTGAAATCACCGCCTGTGCAATACGCATGCCGCGTTCGATGCGGAAATCATCATCACCGAGATTGATCAGCAGGACTTTGACTTCGCCGCGGTAATCGCTGTCGATGGTGCCCGGAGTGTTCAGGCAGGTGATGCCATGTTTGAAAGCCAGACCGGAGCGCGGGCGGATTTGCGCTTCATAACCTTCTTCCAGTTCAAAAATCAGGCCGGTCGGCACAAGTGTACGGCGACCCGGCAGTAGTACGATCTGGCGGTCTTCCGGTACGGCGGCACGCAGATCAACGCCAGCAGAGCCTGCTGTTTCATAAGCTGGCAGATCAAGGCCTGCAGCATGTTCAAGACGGACAATTCCGAGCTTCGGGCGGCTGGATGATGAAGGGGAATTGGCAGACATGATAAACCCTTTTCAGCAATATATGATTTAAAATGAGCACTAAACATATTGAGGGTCTTTTTGAAAGAGCCGTATGCTGATTTCAAAAATAATTAGAGCGGTTCCGGTTAATATTGCATCGGTAGAACCGCTCTAACTCTTTGTTTTACGCGTATCTTATCCAAAAACCGCTTCGCACTTTTCGGGATACGCTTTAGCGCTCTTTTCTTATGGTGTGTAACCGAAAAGCGGGATTTCCGTGCTGTCCTTAATTTCTTCCATCACAAAGGAAGCAGAGACATCCGACAGCGGTACACGGGTGATGAGTTTCTGATAGAGCCGGTCATAGGCTTTCATATCTTCAATGCGGGCGCGGATAATATAATCAAGATCCCCGCTCATGCGATAAACGCCGACAACCTCTGTCAGCGATGTGACTGCCGCGCGAAATTGCTCCAGCCATTTCGGATCATGATTGCTGGTTCTGATCAGCATGAAAACGGTGAGGCCAAGGCCGAGCTTGTCGGCATCAACGATTGCAACACGGCCTTTGAGAATGCCGTCATCTTCCAACCGTTTCAGCCGCCGCCAGCATGCATTGCGCGACAGGTGGATACGGGCGGAAAGCGCGTCTACCGATAGAGTGGCATCTTTCTGTAATTCTTGAAGGATGCGGCGGTCTGTTTCGTCTATATTATGTGACATATAGGGATAATTGTCCCAAAAATTTATATTATCAAGGATTTTTTGAGATAAAATGTGCGTTTGACGGTGTTAGTATTTTAAATCAGAAACCTATCTTGCTGATTTGAAAATTGATAACGGGGAAACTCATGCAAACCAAAATTTCACGTCTGTTTACGGAACATCCGGCATCTGTCAACGAAACCTATTTTGAGCATATGGCTTTTGCGGGCAAATTTTCATTCACGCTTTTTGCAGCTGCTTTTGCAGCTCTGATCCATGCAATTTTGCCATTTTTATTCGACAAAACAGCCAGCACTATTGTCGCGAAGCTTTATGCCAAAACGCATAAGCGCGCGGCTGAATAGTGAATTGTTAACTATAGTGGCGGAAGATCACTGTTGTAACCGGCTATAAATAACGGCGGGTTCCGGTCTTTCGCTCACTAGTCAGAGTGTGTTTTCATGTGCCGCTGGGCTGCATATTTCGGATCTGATCTGTATCTTGAGGATATTATCACCGCGCCTTGTCATTCGTTGATCGCGCAAAGCCATCATGCGACTGAAGCGAAAACTGCGACCAATGGCGATGGTTTCGGTGTGGCGTGGTATGGCACACGCGAGGAGCCGGGATTATATCGCGATCTTCTGCCAGCATGGTCTGATCAGAATTTGCGCAGTCTTGCGCGCCAGATTAATTCACGTCTGTTTCTGGCGCATGTACGTGCCTCCACCGGTGGTGAAACCAGTCGTGCAAATTGCCATCCGTTCGTGTTTCAGCGCTGGAGTTTTATGCATAATGGTCAGATCGGCAGTTTTGACCGTCTGCGCCGCCCGCTGGAAAGTTTGCTGCCGGATGCGCTTTACAGCCACAAATCAGGCTCGACTGATTCAGAACTTTTCTTCCTGCTGATGCTGCATTTCGGGTTGGATAATGATCCGCTACGTGCTCTGACACGCACGGTCGAAGTGATTTATGATACTGCTGAAGCCGTGAAAGTACCGCCTTTTATCCGGCTGACAGCAGCATTTTCAGATGGTCATTCACTGTTTGCAGTGCGCTATGCTAGCGATACTTATGCACCAACGCTTTACACCGCCAAGATGGCATCCTCTACGGGAATATGTGTTGTGTCTGAGCCGCTGGACGGTGTTGCGGAAAACTGGATGGCAGTGCCGCGCAACAGTTTTGTGACTATTAACAAGCCCAATCATATCTGCATTGAGCCGTTTATGGACGAACAGTCTGTAGTTAAGCCTGCCGCAACACTTGCTGTTGTAGCAGGTAGAGCATAATTCCTGAAACTTGGATCAGTTTAAGGTAAACTTATGCTTTCATTTTAAAGCGTTAGAGCGACCTTTGTGTGCCAAGTCCGGCACACGGCGCTCTAATTCTCCTCTTTATGCATTACCGATCAGAATGCCGGCTGCGAGCACCAGTGCACCGCCGAGGACGACCTGAAAGGCTGCACGCATGAACGGCGTTTCCATAAAGCGGTTCTGAATATAGGCAATCGCCCAGAGTTCGATGAACACGATGATGACGGCAATGCCGGTCGCTGTCCAGAAATCGGAGATCAGGTAAGGCAGGGCATGACCAAGACCACCAAGCGTGGTCATAATACCGCTGGCAAGACCACGCTTGACCGGTGAGCCACGGCCTGAGAGCTTGCCGTCATCATGAGCAGCTTCTGTGAAGCCCATGGAGATACCGGCACCTACGGAAGCCGACAAGCCAACAAGAAAAGTCTGCCATGTATCCTGCGTGGCGAACGCGGCAGCGAAAATCGGCGCCAGCGTTGAAACCGAACCATCCATCAGACCTGCAAGGCCGGGTTGGATATAAGTCAGGATCAGTTGTTTGCGTTCACCGGCACGTTCTTCATCCTGCACATCATCCGGCGTCAGCCTCTCTTCCAGATGATGGGCGCGCTGTTCATGATGCTTTTCTTCCAGCGCCAGATCACCCAGCAATTTACGTGTTGCCGCATCGGACACACGCATGGCGGCCTGCTCGTAGAAACGTGCAGCCTGTTCTTCCATTTGCGCGGCCATATTGCGCACTTTATCGATGCCGAGCGGACGCACCAGCCAGTCGGGCTTGCGCTCATAATATCCGCGCACATGCTCACGGCGGATAAGCGGAATGTTGTTACCAAAACGCTGTTGATGCAGCTCAATCAGACGGGAACGATGATTGTGCTCTTCCTCAGCCATTGCCTCAAAAATTTTCGCCGATTGCGGGTAAGCCTCACGCAATCCGTCTGCATAGCTGAGATAGATGCGAGCATCATCTTCCTCAGAGGATATGGCAAGCGCCAATATTTCCTGCTCTGAGAGACTGTCAAAAGACCGGCGTGATGAGGCGAAGAGGGAAGAGAACATAGGTGTTCCTTTTTAGAATTACTCTAAATTAATTAATTTAGAATGATTCTAAAATCAAGTTCCTTTTGCAGCGCTTGCACAGACTGAGACTTCGTTCAGAGAATGTGTTGCATCAGCACCAGATCAAGCCAGCGGTCAAATTTGCGGCCGACCTGCGGGAGCAGACCTGTTTGGGTGAAGCCGTGTTTTTCATGCAGACGAAGAGAAGCAGTATTCTGCGCTTCAATAGCGCCAAGAAGGACATGGATATTATTGCCGGCTGCATGTTCCAGCAAGGCGCGCATCAGCTTGTCGCCGGCACCTTTGCCGCGTGCATGGCCGGCGATATAGATTGATAGCTCTGCCGTGTGTTTATAACATTCGAAAGCGCGGAAGGCGCCGTAGCTGGCATAGCCGAGCAATTCGTCCCCCTCTGTCAGCACCAGTACCGGAAAACCCGCGCTTTGGCGCGATGCCAGCCATTCCGCACGGTTTTGCAAATTGACCTTTTGGCTAATGAAAACGGCCGTCGTATTGGCAATCGCATCATTATAAATATCAAGGATTGCAGGCAGATGGGTCGTGTCGGCGTGCTGTATGGTCAGCATGATCTGCTTTCATATGAAAAGTGGCGGACAAGAAAATCTTGTCCGCCACTTTTATGCCGCTTATTAAAAGCGTCAAGAATTTATTTCTGTGCAGATTTAAATTGCAAGCGGCGGGCATGGAGTACCGGTTCGGTATAACCGTTTGGCTGTTCACGACCTTTAAATACCAGCTCACAGGCAGCCTGAAATGCAATAGATGCATTGAAGTCTTTTGCCATCGGTAAATAGGCTGCATCATCCGCATTCTGGGCATCCACAACAGTGGCCATACGCTTCATGGTTTCCATCACCTGCGCTTCGCTGACAATGCCATGATGCAGCCAGTTAGCGATATGCTGCGCGGAGATACGCAGGGTTGCGCGATCTTCCATCAGGCCGACATTGTTGATGTCCGGCACTTTGGAGCAGCCAACGCCCTGATCAATCCAGCGCACCACATAACCCAGAATACCCTGCGCGTTATTATCGATTTCTGCCTGTACGTCTGCAGGCGCCCAATTGGTGTCACGGGCGACAGGAACCGTCAGAATATCTTCAAGCTTGGCTTTTGTGCGCGACTTGAGCTGGTTCTGAACCGCTGCCACATCAATCTTGTGGTAGTGCGTAGCATGAAGTGTTGCAGCTGTTGGTGAAGGAACCCATGCGGTATTGGCACCGGCTTTCGGATGGGCGATTTTCTGTTCGAGCATCGCTGCCATCAAATCCGGCATGGCCCACATGCCCTTACCGATCTGTGCATGGCCGGTCAGGCCACAGGCAAGGCCGGTATCCACGTTCCAGTTTTCATAGGCAGCAATCCATGCGGCCTGCTTCATTTCACCTTTGCGGATAACAGGGCCTGCTTCCATAGAGGTGTGGATTTCATCGCCGGTACGATCAAGGAAGCCGGTATTGATAAAGAATACACGTTCTTTGGCGGCACGAATGGCTTCTTTGAGGTTCACCGTCATGCGGCGTTCTTCATCCATAATACCCATTTTCAGCGTATTTGGTTTGAGGCCTGCCAGTTGTTCGGCACGGGCGAAGATTTCTGCGGCAAAGGCCACTTCTTCCGGACCGTGCATTTTCGGTTTCACAATATAGACCGAACCTGTGCGGGAGTTGAGGTGTGTGCCTTTGAGCTTGCCGTCCTGTGTGCCGATATCATGCAGGGCGATAACAGCGGTGAAAGCTGCATCGAGAATACCTTCCGGAATCTCATTGCCTTCGCTGTCCAGAATAGCCGGATTGGTCATCAGGTGGCCGACATTGCGGATCAGCAGAATTGAGCGGCCAGGTAAGGTGAGGGCAGAGCTATCCGCTGCGGTATAGTTGCGGTCAGCATTGAGTTTGCGGGTGATGGTTTTGCCACCCTTGTCAAAGTTCTCCGACAAAGTGCCTTTAAACAGGCCGAGAATATTGCGGTAAGCCAGAACCTTATCGGCAGCATCAACTGCTGCAACGGAATCTTCACAGTCCTGAATAGTGCTGAGTGCAGATTCCAGTGTGATATCAGCGATATGTGCCGGATCGGTCTTGCCGATGACATGAGCAGCATCACAACGGATTTCGATATGCAGTCCGTTGTTCTTCAGAAGCACGAGGGAAGGGGCAGATGCATCGCCCTGATAGCCTGCAAAAGCTTGACCAGTTTTCAGAGATGTCGTTTTGCCATTGCCTAGTGCAAGAATAAGCTGGCCATTGGTGACAGAGAAACCGGTAACTTCATCCCAGCGGCCATCGCTCAGCGGGGCGGCTTCATCAAGGAATGCTTTTGCCCATGCAATAACTTTTGCACCGCGCACAGGATTGTAGGCTTTGCCTTTTTCAGCGCCATTGTCTTCGCTGATAGCATCTGTGCCGTAAAGTGCATCATAGAGCGAACCCCAGCGTGCATTGGCAGCATTGAGTGCATAGCGGGCGTTCATGACAGGTACAACAAGCTGCGGGCCTGCAAGGCTGGTAATTTCACTGTCTACATTGGCAGTGGTGACCTGAAAATCTTCCCCCTCCGGCAGGAGATAGCCGATTTCGCGCAAATAGGCCTGATAATCTGCCATCGTGTAATTGCGGTTGGCTTTATACCATGTGTCGAGTTTAGCCTGAATATCATCACGCTTTGCAAGCAGGGCTTTGTTACGAGGCGCAAGCTCTTTGACCATGCCGGCAAGTCCGCTCCAGAAGGCATCTGCCGCAATGCCGGTTTCCGGCAAAACTTCCTTTGTCAGGAAATTGCTCAGTTCCTGATCTACCTGCAAACCCGCATGTTCAATACGACCACTCATCACTCGGCTCCCTGTCTGATTTTGGTGTTAACCGGCCTGTCCTGCGCAGCTTAATCTGAACGAGACGCAATGGACAAGCATTGTTACTGCTTTGTTTTGTCAAAGCTGTCAAATTATGTTTACATAATTGTCTACAATATTAAAAGCTGATATTACGCATAATCAAACGCTGTTTGTGCAGTTTGGTAAGAATTCCTCATCAAAAGATGGAATTCTGAAAGCGGATGGCTGTTTTTATTGCAGGATTATCAATCGGAAGCATGAATAGAAATTGACTGATAAACAGTCTGGCTTCACAATACTGACATGTCCTGCTTACATATTATGACCGGTAAAAGCATTCTTTTTTCTCGTATCATTCTGTCAGGTACATTGAAGAGTGAAGCGCCTTAAAAATATAGCTGGCAGAGACGGTATTGGAATGCAATCAGGGTAAGCCGCGCGTTTACTCTGTCTCTTTGAAGCCGCGTTTTGCAATCGCATGAACCGCAGTGTTGCAAGATGCACAAAGGAGGTGTTTCTTGAACATTGCCGCATTTGCCGGCAAATTGCCGGCATTGGTTCTGAACGCGGATTTTCGTCCGCTCAGCTATTATCCTTTATCACTCTGGTCGTGGCAGGATGCGATCAAAGCGGTTTTTCTTGAGCGTGTAAATATTGTTGCGGAATATGATGCGGAGGTCAGCTCTCCGACTTTTTCCATGCGGTTGCCAAGTGTTATCAGTCTTAAAACCTATGTTGCTCCGCCGACTTATCCGGCGTTTACACGGTTTAATCTGTTTCTGCGGGATCGTTTTGAGTGCCAGTATTGCGGCGCACATCATGAGCTGACATTTGACCATGTCATCCCACGATGCAGCGGCGGCGAAACAACCTGGGAAAATGTGGTCGCTGCCTGCTCTCCCTGTAATTTGCGCAAAGGCGGTATGATGCCGGCAAAAGCACAAATGTGGCCGCGCCAAAAACCCTATATGCCGAGTGTTTTTGATTTGCATAAAAATGGCAGGCGGTTTCCGCCGAACCATTTGCATGAAAGCTGGATGGATTATTTGTACTGGGATGTGGAACTGGAGCCGTAAAGATACAGCTCCGGTTCTTTTTTATTGTCTTATTTGCGGGTTTTGAGTGATGCGCCGTAAAAAGCAATGATGGCGAGAATCAGCGAAGCAACGCCGTTCCAGCCTGCAAAGGAAATACCGAGGAAACGTCCGGCTGCAACATCGCAGGCGGCCGGTTTGACCGCATTCAGATCACCAAGCAGATTGCCTGCGCTGGTGGTGATGGATACGGCACCGGTTGCGCAATCGGCAGGACCTGCCCAGAATTTCCATTCCACGCCCGAATGATAGACAGAAAGAATCAGGCCATAGGTCATCAGTAATCCGGCGATCAGCAGGAAAAGACGTGTCAGTTTTTCTGACTTTCCAAGTGCCGTCAGTAACGCGCTGAGAAGCATCAGCGGTACGCCGATATAATAAGGGATGCGTTCTTCAAGACATAATTTGCACGGCAGATAACCGCCAATATATTGAAACGCGAGGGCAGAGCCCACGACACCGGCCATGCTCACCGCAAGAAAGGCTGAAATAAGCGTATGTTGCGAACGGGTTGTCTGAGCAGTACCGGTTGAAGACACAGGAAAATCCTTGTTGCAAAAATCAGTTTAAACCCAGCTCAGCCATGGCCTTATGGCATAAACATGGCTGTCTGATGCTTTTCTGGAGCGTGTCGCATTTAATGAAACCATTGAGCTGCGACATGCTTTAGGCGTGAAGATATTTGACGGCTATAAATAGCAGAATCAAGATGACAGCAACGGTGGCTGCGATCAATCCGAGACGCTTTTCAATAAAGTTACGGATCGGTTCACCAAAGCGCTGCAACAGCCATGCCAGCAGCAGAAAACGTGCGCCGCGGGTAATAATCGCTGACAGGATAAACAGCCAGATATTAACGCCTGCTGCACCGGAGAGAATGGTTACAACTTTCATCGGTGGCAGATGTGACAAGCCGGAAGTGATGAGCAACAGCAGAATCATATCGGCGCTGGTGCTGCCACGCATGGCTTCAAATGTATCGAGCTTGCCGTAAAAATGCAGGACCGGTTTTGCGACTGTTTCATAGGCGTAGTGGCCGATATACCAGCCAAGAATCCCGCCGAGCACAGACATGACAGTGGCAATCAGTGCATAATGCCAGACTTTTTTAGGGCGGGCGATGCCCATCGGTACGAATAGGACATCAGCGGGAATCAGAAAGACCGAGCTTTCAAGAAAAGCGATAACTGCCAGCCATGCAGCTGCGGATTTGCGCGCAGCAAGGGAAATGGTCCAGTCGTAGAGTTTGCGCAGCATGATGGCCTCTGTCGGTTCTCAGCAATGTTTGTACAGGCAAAAGCCATGCGAAATTTTGATGTTGTGTGTAAAACGAAAAACTTTGCAGGGCAATGTGTACTGAAAACCGTTATGAATGGTTTTACAGCCCGTGAGAAAAGGCTGGATTTTCTGTGTAGGTGAAATTTGTTGAAATAATCTTGAAACAAACAGGTTTTGCAGTTGACGGGAAGGTGGTTCTCACTATATTTCGGCGCACCAGTGCAGCGCTTTGATTATGAAGTGCCTGCGAATGTGCGGGTGTGGTGGAACTGGTAGACGCGCCGGACTCAAAATCCGGTTCCGAAAGGAGTGTCGGTTCGATTCCGACCACCCGCACCACTTTTTCCAGACAAAGTTTAGCCGCAACGTGCTTTCATTTTTTTGCCTTTAAACTTGAGTAGAATATACATAATATCTCTTGAAAGATATGCGGACATATTCTACCGAAAGAGCATCTTCTTTAAGGCGGAAATTGCTGTGAAAGCCTATTTGATTAATCTGGATCGTTGCCCCGAACGCTTAATGCGCATGCAGGAGCAATTTGCCAAAGCGTCTGTTCCTTTTGAACGTGTCGCAGCTGTGGACGGCAAAAATCTCAGCGATCAGGAATTAGCGTCGATCATTCGTATACCGGCCTGGAAAGAGCCTCTGACAAGAACGGAAATCGGTTGTTTTCTGAGCCACCGGAAGTGTCTGGAGCTTATTGCGCAGGGGGAAGATCGTTTCGCTGCGATTTTTGAAGATGATGTGACCCTGTCTAAAGATACGAAGCAATTTTTCGAATCTACAGCTTGGATTCCGGACAATGCCGAGCTGATTAAAATTGAAACTCAGGGCAAAAAAGTTTTGACTGACAAGCCGGTTGTGACAATTGCCGGTCACTACACGGTAGCACAATTGCGCAGCCAGCATATTCTTGCCGCCGGTTATATTATTTCCCGCGATTGCGCGCGAAGATTACTGTGCCGTATGAATGATGCGGCCTCACCGATCGATCATCTTCTCTTTACGCCATCCTGTGGTTTTTTCCCGCAAATGACTGTTTATCAGGTCAGCCCTGCAATTTGCATGCAGGCGGGGCTGGAGAGCACATTGAGCCCTGAGCGGTCTTCGCAATATTGCCCGCCGGCCAAAATACAAAGGCTGAAGCGTGAAGTGAAACGGTTGTTTGTCCGCAGTAAAACCGGTCTGTGGGGGCTTTATATCAACTGTTTCACAAAGAAACGCTGGGGACGCATTCCGGTTACCCGTGACTAATTTTCTCTCAATTTCCGAGCTTTTCGCTTAAGAAATCCAGAAAGACCCGCACCTTGGGTGCCAGATACCGGCGGGACGGATAAAAGGCGTAAATACCGGTTTTCATCTGCTGCCAGTCGTCCAGTGCTGTAACCAGCCTGCCTTCCGCAAGGTCATTTTGCACATAGCTGAGCGGGATCAGGCTGAGGCCGAAACCGGCGCATAAAGCATCGCGTACCGCAAAGCTGGATGAAACAATATAGCGTCCGGTCACCGGTATGCGCTCTGTCCGCTCTCCTCTACGGAACTCCCATTCATGAACATGTCCGGACAGGCTGTAGCGGATACAGTTGTGGCGACGCAGATCCGCCGGTTCTTTAGGCTTACCGTGCTTTTCGAAATAGGAAGGCGCTGCGCAAATCACATGATGCAATGTGGATAGCCGCCGGCTTATGAGACTTGAATTTTTCAGACTGTCGCTGCCTTTGACGGCGATATCATAACCTTCCCTGACAATATCAATCTGGCGGTCATCGAGGTTGAGTTCCAGTGTGATATCTGGATAGCGTTCTAAAAATTCCGGTATAAACCGGGACAGGCTGACAATCGTCATGGTCAACGGTGCAGTCACGCGCAACAGTCCGGAAGGTTGATTATTATGCGGTGTCAGCGAGCGGTCGGCCTCTTCAAGCTGTTCGATGATCGGGGCAATCTGCTCATAATAGAGCGTGCCGGCTTCTGTCAGGCTCATGCGTCGCGTGGTGCGATTGAACAGCCGGACTTTCAGATGGGCTTCAAGTTCACCGATGCTTTTTCCGACCGCTGCCGCAGTCAGCCCGCTTGCGCGTGCAGTTTCGGCAAAACTGCCCAGCTCAACTGTTTTGCGGAAGAGGCGTAATGCGCTGAACTGATCCATATCCTGCCTGACTATGAAATGATTAAAAACTTTTCGTTGGTAATATATTCGCAAAACAAGAAATTATCATCTCTGAGAATTGTAATTATGGTGCACTGTACCGGCATATGAGAACTTACGGAGACTATATATGACATCGACACGCACGGATTTGCTGCTGACAGCATTGGCACCGGCGATCTGGGGCAGTACCTATATTGTCACCACGCAAATGCTGCCTGCCGGTTATCCGATGACAGTCGCGATGCTGCGTGCTCTGCCTGCAGGGCTCCTGCTCTTGTTGCTCGTCCGGCAATTGCCGCAGGGTATCTGGTGGCTGCGTGTGTTTATCCTTGGTGCGCTGAATTTTTCATTCTTCTGGGCAATGTTATTTGTCGCGGCCTATCGCTTGCCCGGTGGTGTTGCAGCCACAGTGGGGGCTGTGCAGCCACTGATTGTCGTGTTTCTGGCGCGAATGGTGCTGGGGACGAGATTGCGCATTGTTGCGGTTGCTGCTGCTCTGGCGGGGATTGTCGGTGTGGCATTGCTGGTGCTGAAGCCAGACGGTGCTCTGGATCAGACAGGGATCATTGCGGCGCTGGCCGGTGCATTTTCGATGGCTGCGGGTACTGTTCTGAGCCGCTACTGGCAGCCGCCGGTCTCTCCGCTCACCTTTACCGCATGGCAGCTGACGGCTGGTGGTTTGTTGCTGGTACCGGTGGCCTTGTCGCTGGAACCGGCTTTGCCGGTACTGACACTGATAAACTGGCTGGGGTTGATTTATCTCGGCCTGATCGGTGGCGCTATCACCTATCTTCTGTGGTTCCGGGGATTGGCGCGGCTGGAATCGTCGGTTGCCGCATCACTTGGTTTTTTAAGCCCGCTGACAGCTGTGATCCTCGGCTGGGTATTGCTGAACCAGCAACTGAACTTGTTACAAATCACCGGTATGGCGATTGTGCTGTTCAGCGTCTGGCTCGGGCAGCGTGTACAGGCACGTAAAGTCTGACGCTTAGCGTTTCAGCCGTTTTTGCAGGCGGGATTTGATGTGGCGTAATGCTGAGCGCAGGCGGTCATAGCGGTTGAGCTGGCGGGCTATTTTATTAACGCTCTGCTGGCTTTGGGTATTCAGGCCAAGAATAATTGTGCCAAAATTTTCACGTTCGTGAAACAGGCGCGACATAACCGGATGATCGGGAATGGCGCAGGAATCGGTGATGCGCAATGCCGGATTTTCCAGATGGTTTTTCAGTACTTCAATCATCAGCAGCACACCGGGGGAGTAGGCGCGCAGAGCTTCGTCATAGGCGGTTTTCCACGTCCATGCCTGATCCCCCTGCACAAAGACCACAAGGCTGGCAATGAGCTTGTCATCAAGTGTCAGGGTGTGAATGCGTACCAGATCACGCTCGGCCAAGGCGCGGACAGTTTCACGGGCAAAATCCGCATCAGCCTGTTTGCTCAGAAAAGCCGTGCCGCGTGTACCTTTCCAGCCTGCGGCTTCCAGTGAAAGAAAGTCATTGAATGCATCTTTGATCGCCGTTTTGCCTGTAATAATGCGGTACTCCAGACTGCCTGTTTCGGACAGTCTGCGCCACAGGCGGCGATATTCACGGCGATGATTTTTGCCGATTGCATTGGTCAGATAGGTTTCCGCATCACTGCCATTACACAAAACCGGACGATCTTCCTGCCGCATGATATGCAGTGGCAGATTTTGGCGCTGTGCCAGATCTTTGAGCGCAGTTGCAAAGGTGGCATTGAGATTGATATCCGGCAGAATGAGCGTATCCGGCAATCCGCGCTCCGGTTGCTGCAATACAGCCAGCACTGCTTCCAGAGTGTGTGTCAGGGCGCGTGCAGCGATTAATGGTGTGCCTTGCGTGGCATAGATATTGCTCCAGCCGCAAAGAGATTTTTTAAAACCAAGGCCGGCGCGGGCAACCTGAAAGGGCATCAGAAATGCGGTTTCAGGATCATCGGTAAGGAGTATTGCGCAATCGTCGGATGCGAAATGCGTAAATGCCGGGCGCAAAAAATCCGGATGATTGAATATATTAGATTCTGCAGCAGGCGGGGTCTGCAAATTTTTCAGTTGCTCAAGAGCTTCAGCTTTCTGCAAGATTTGCATCATGTTTTAATCTCCGGCATGGCGGGCTGAAGGGGAAAACACAAACATTGTGATCCCCAGACGTTTATAAACCACGAAGGAGAGGGTGGCTGCTTCTGTGGCCATTGCGCAGACCGTGGCAATGGCTGCGCCGCTCAAGCCCAGAAGCGGGATCAGGGTAATGTTCAGCGCGATATTGACGATCAGTGCCAATGCATAGAGCAGGGCGCAGATATTCTGATTGCCGGACATGGAGAGCAGGCTTTCACAAGGACCGACACTGGCACGCGCAATCACCCCGAAAATCAGAATGAACAGCAGGGGATAGCCTTTGGTAAATTCGTGACCGAACAATGCCAATAAAGGCCAGCCAGCGGCCAGCAGCAGAATGCCGAGTACTAGAGACGGCCAGAATGTCCAGCGGGCGGAGTTACGGGCGAAATCGTTGAAGGCCTGTCTGTCACCGCCATGTAGTAGCTGGGAATAGCGCTGCGCCACACTGGATTTGACGGCAAAATAGACGAAATGTGCCAGTGCCAGCACTTTGGTGACTGCAAAATACAGTGCAACACTATCCGGTTCCATCATGCGGCCAACCATCAGCACATCAATATTGATGAGCAGGAAGAAGAAGCCTTCAATGAGGAATATCGGCAGGGATACCCGTATCCATTCCCGTAAATGATAGGATCTTGCACCATTAGGCAGAACCGTTGCAATGCGTTTGCGCAAAAATACTTGCTGGCTGATAACGGTCAGTGCAGTACCGGAAAAGGCTGCGATAAGTGCTGTGGTGGCCTGCGGCTGCCATCCTGCCAGAAGCAGCAAGATGAAGATCAGTAGCATCATCAGCGGGCGGAGAATATAGCCGGGGCTGAGTGCTGCCAGAATCCAGCCCTGTGAGCGTGCTGTGCCGTCATAAATATTGCCAAGCGCAATAGCCGGAATACAAAGAATGCCGATGATGAAAGCAGGCCAGTAATAGGGCGCAAATTGCGCGCTCAGACTATTGAGCAAGACAATCGAAATCAGGGTAATGATGCTTGCACTGATCAGTGCGAAAACGGGACCGGTGCGCAAAATACCGCATGCATCATCTGTCTGATTTTTTTGCAGATATTGCGGAACATAGCGGATAATCGTGGTGTGGAATCCGAAACAGGCGAGGTCACCGAGAATAAGTGTAACTGTCCAGACAAGGACATAAATACCGAATTCAAAACTGCCCATCAGACGGGCAAGCACAACCTGACTGAGCAGTGCCAGAGCCGCACCGGCAATACGAATTGCAAATGCAATCAGGGATGAGCGTTTGGCCTGAGCCTGTTCATCCTCACCGGAGAACAAACCGTCTGCCCGCTGCAAAAAAGGGCGCAATTGTTCTGCCCGTTTTGCAGGCAGGAATCTTTCAGCCAGTGATGTGATCTGAAATTTTGCAGGCAAGTTCTACTCTTAATACTGATCTGATTATCACTGTTCTGGCACAGATAAGTTTATAAATCTGCCCCTATAGAGCGCAAAATAAAACACCGCCTGCGAAGACAGGCGGTGTGCTTTATCAGTTTATAGTTCTTACGCATTATCCTTCGCATCCCAGCGGGAAAAGAAATCAGTCCAGCGAACTGATTTCCCCGCGAAGGCGCTTCACGTTTTTGCCGAAAATGCTTTATCGTTTAAACAAAAGCGCCGTGGCAATGTTTGAATTTCTTGCCGGAGCCGCAAGGGCAGGCTTCGTTACGGGAAACACGACCCCATGTCGAAGGATCAGCCGGATCACGGTCTGCTGGATCAACAAAACGGTCGCTGTCTGCCAGACGCGGGCCTTCAGAACCTTCGCCGAAATCATCTTCACCGGTGGTGCCGTCAATATGGTGACCGTGCATTTCCGGCAGTTCCGGTTGCGGTTCTTCACGCATGATTTCCACACGCATCAGCTGTGATATCACAACTTCGCGCAGGTTCGACAGCATGGCCTGAAACAGTTCAAAGCCTTCGGTCTTATATTCGTTCAGCGGGTCACGCTGGGCATAGCCGCGGAAACCCACAACAGAGCGCAGGTGATCGAGATTGACCAGATGTTCACGCCACAGATTGTCGAGCGATTGCAGAATAACAGACTTCTGCACATAGGCCATGATCTGCGGGCCGAAACGCTCTGCACGGTCAGCAGCGGCTTTGTCAGCAGCTTCCTTGATGCGCTCTTCGATCTGCTCTTCGGCAATGCCTTCTTCGGCAGCCCAGACGTCGATCGGCAGGTCAAGATTGAGGACTTTGATGACCTCTTCTTTGAGCTCCGGAACTTTCCACTGTTCAGCATAGGCGTTTTCAGGAATATGGGCACGCACCATATCCTCGATCACTTCATGGCGCATTTCATCGACCGTTTCGGTCAGATCTTCTGCATCCATCATTTCCAGACGCTGTTCGAAGATCACCTTACGCTGATCATTCATCACATCATCATATTTGAGCAGGTTTTTACGGATTTCAAAGTTGCGGGCTTCGACCTTTTTCTGAGCCTTTTCCAGCGCTTTGTTGATCCACGGATGCACAATGGCTTCGTCTTCTTTGAGGCCGAGCTTCTGCAGCATGCTGTCCATACGATCAGAGCCGAAAATGCGCATCAGATCATCCTGCAGGGACAGGAAGAATTTCGACTTGCCCGGATCACCCTGACGACCGGAACGGCCACGCAGCTGGTTATCGATACGACGGCTTTCGTGACGCTCTGTCGCCAGAACATAAAGACCACCGGCAGCCAGTGCCTGTTCTTTCTTCCGGGCGATATCCGCTTTGATTTCCTGAATTTTGGCATCGCGCTCAGGACCGGCAGGCACATCTGCCAGCTCCACCTTGGTGCGCATTTCCAGATTGCCGCCGAGCTGAATATCGGTACCGCGACCAGCCATATTGGTCGCAATGGTAATTGCGCCCGGAACACCGGCCTGTGCAACAATATAGGCTTCCTGCTCGTGATAACGGGCATTCAGAACCTGAATATTTGTCACGCCGTCTTTTTTGAGACGCTCAGCCAGAAGTTCGGATTTTTCGATGGAAGTTGTACCCACCAGAACCGGCTGGCCCTTTTCGTGTGATTCACGAATATCGCGGATGATCGCTTTGTATTTTTCATCAACTGTGCGGTAAACTTCATCATCGGCATCAATACGGGCAACCGGCAGATTGGTCGGGATGATTGCAACATCAAGGCCGTAAATATTGCCGAATTCTTCCGCTTCCGTTGCTGCTGTACCGGTCATGCCGGCCAGTTTTTTATACATACGGAAATAATTCTGGAAGGTGATCGAAGCCAGTGTCTGGTTTTCCGGCTGGATCGTTACTTTTTCTTTGGCTTCCAGCGCCTGATGCAGGCCTTCGGAATAACGGCGACCCGGCATCATACGGCCGGTAAATTCGTCGATGATAACCAGTTCATCATTGCGGACGATATAGTCTTTGTCGAGCTGGAACAGCTTATGCGCGCGCAATGCGTTGTTGAGGTGGTGAACAACCGCCACATTCTCGATGTCGTAAAGGCTTTCACCTTTCAGATGGCCTGCAGCTTCGAGCAGTCTTTCGATCTTTTCTGTGCCGACTTCAGTGAAGATCGCGGTTTTCTGCTTTTCGTCAACTTCGTAATCTTCCGCTTCAAGTTGCGGAATGAAAGTGTCGATCAGCGAATAGAAGTCCGAGCGGTCTTCCAGCGGGCCTGAAATAATCAGTGGTGTACGGGCTTCGTCGATCAGGATCGAATCAACTTCGTCGACGATGGCGTAGTTATGTTCGCGCTGCACCATCTGGGCGCGTTCATATTTCATATTGTCACGCAGATAATCGAAGCCGAGTTCGTTATTAGTTGCGTAGGTAATATCGCAGGCATAGGCTTCACGGCGCTGATCGTCGTCAAGGCCATGGGCAATCACACCGACAGTCAGACCAAGGAAGTTGTAAAGCACGCCCATGGTCTGCGCATCGCGGGTGGCGAGATAGTCGTTGACTGTCACGACATGCACGCCTTTGCCTTCAAGCGCATTGAGGTAAACCGGCAGGGTTGCCATCAGGGTTTTACCTTCACCGGTGCGCATTTCCGCGATGGAGCGGTCATGCAGCACCATGCCGCCGATCAGCTGTACATCAAACGGGCGCATACCAAGTGTACGTTTTGCCGCTTCACGCACAGTGGCGAAAGCATGAGGCAGAATGTCATCCAGTGTTTTACCGCTGCTAAGCTGGGCACGGAATTCATCGGTCTTAGCCTGAAGCTCAGCATCGCTTAAGCCTTCATATTGTTTCTCAAGCGCGGTAATTTCTGTTGCGCGAGGACGAAGGCCTTTGATGCGACGCTCATTGGATGAGCCGAAAATCATACGGGCGAGACCGCCAAAGCTGACCATCGCTGGTCCTTTCTTAAATCTTCAGCCAAGTGTGTCGCCGCCTGAGCGGCGCTCTGTCATCGGCTTTATTTGTTTATGCGAGACTTATGGCAAGAAAACACGCTGTCGAAAAGACATTTCGCGCAATTTCTCTCTGGCAGCTCTCTGGACGCAAAGCCGATGGACAGATAAGAGGGGAGTGCGGCGATGTCAATGATTTGACAACAGTCATAATCCTGAGCAATGCGATTATATGCGCATAACAAAAGGGACTATTACTGCTAAAATATATATATTGTGCAGAAAATTGCCATATCGCCTAAAAACTATTCTGCTTTACCCGATATGAGAGCGAAGCAGCAAAATTCTGCCTTATTCTTGGGACGGTACTTCGTCCCCGAAGGAGAAATCACTGATGACCCGTACCCGTAAAGTCCTGATTCAACTGGCAGCCGGTCTGCTTTTGACCACTGCTACAGGCTCTGCCTATGCACAGGATGCCGCTGCAAAAACCGAAACTGCAGCAAAACCGGCTGAAAAAGCCGATCCGAACAAAGTGCTTGCCACTGTTAACGGCGTTAAGCTGACACAGGGCGAAGTTGATCAGGCTTCGAGCGATCTGGATCCGCAGTTCTCCCGTCTGCCGGACGATCAGCGTCGTCTCGCTGCATTGGCGGCACTCGTTGATATTAAGGTACTGGCTGCTGCTGCGAAAACTGAAAAACTTGACGACAGTGCTGATTTCAAACAGCGCATCGAGTTTCTGAAAGACCGCGCGCTGCATAATGAATATTTCCAGACTGCAATCGTAGACAAGATCAGCGATGCAGATGTGCGCGCCCGTTATGACAAGGAAATCGCGGCAATGCCTGCGAAGAACGAAGTCCGTGCGCGCCATATTCTCGTAAAAACTGAAGACGAAGCCAAAGCGATCATCAAGAAGCTTGAAGGCGGCGCCAAGTTTGAAGATCTGGCAAAAGAAAGCTCAACCGACGGTTCTGCCGCACAGGGTGGTGATCTGGGCTATTTCGGCGAAGGCATGATGGTGCCTGAGTTTGAAAAAGCTGCCTTTGCACTGGAAGTCGGCAGTTACACCAAAGAGCCTGTGAAGTCGCAGTTCGGCTATCACATCATCAAGCTGGAAGATAAGCGCCAGCAGCAGCCACCTGCATTTGATGAAGTGAAGGATCAGGTTCGTTCGATCGTCATTCGTGAAAAATATATCGAAATGGTCAAGAAGCTGCGTGACGGTTCGAAAATCACCTATGAAGACGAAGCTGTTGCCAAAGCGATGAAAGAAGCGGCTGACGCCCAGGATGCAGCCGCAAAAACCGCTCAATAAAATTTACATTTTGCTTTGATGCGATTACCAATCTGGCAAGTTGAAAGCAAATTTTGATAAAAATGATCACCTGCCCTGATTATTTCGGGCAGGTGATTGCATTTTATGCCTATCCGTCATTTATTGGCCTCAACCTGAGGTAAAATGGCGGGTGATTTGATGTGCTGACAGCATCTGAATGGCACATAAGATACGAGCTGTTTTGTTTCCGGTTAAAATTCATTGGTATTTAGCCGCATGACCCTGACGCAAAGCTATTTTCAGGTTTTGCCGGTAATGCTCTTATTCTTGAGGCACGCATGTCTTCTTCTGTTTCTCCGCTTGCACCAAAACATTATCCTGCCATGCCGGTGATTACCGGCGTGCGAATGGCAACAGCCGAAGCGGGGATTAAATATAAAAACCGAACAGACGTGCTGATGATGGTTTTTGATAAACCTGCTTCTGTTGCCGGTGTTTTCACCTGCTCCAAATGCCCGTCTGCGCCGGTGGATTTTTGTCGCGAGAGCCTGAAACACGGTACTGCCAAAGCTGTGATTGTAAATTCCGGCAATGCCAATGCTTTTACCGGTAAAAAAGGTCGTGAAACAACGACAGCCACAGCCAAGGCCGCTTGTGAAGCGCTGGGCTGTGAAGCGCATGAAATCTTTCTCGCTTCAACCGGTGTGATCGGTGAGCCGCTGGATGCCGGTAAATTTGCGCATCTGTTCGGCGATATGAATGCGCGCGCCGATAATAATGGCTGGCTGGAAGCTGCCAAAGCGATCATGACCACGGATACCTATCCGAAAGTGGCAACGGAAACTGTGTTGCTTGGCGGTGTGCCGGTGACAATTAACGGTATTGCCAAAGGTGCAGGAATGATTGCACCGGATATGGCGACCATGTTGTCTTTTGTGGTGACGGATGCGCCGATTGCCTCTGACGTCTTGCAGGGATTGTTGTCCAAAGCGGTGGATTCCAGCTTCAATGCGGTGACCGTGGACAGCGATACTTCTACTTCTGACACGCTGATGCTGTTTGCAACCGGTACAGCCGCGGAACGCGGTGCGGTTGCTGTAACATCATCCGATGATGATCGTCTGGCAGAATTTGACCGTGCTTTGCGTAAGCTTTTGAAAAATCTGGCTTTGCAGGTTGTGCGCGACGGTGAAGGTGCGCGCAAAATGCTGGAAATCACTGTGAAAGGTGCGGTGTCTGATGTCTCTGCTAAACGCATTGGTCTGTCGATTGCCAATTCACCACTGGTGAAGACAGCAGCTGCCGGTGAAGATGCCAATTGGGGGCGCGTGGTGATGGCTGTTGGTAAGGCGGGTGAACCGGCTGACCGTGATCGTCTGGCCATCAGCTTTGGTAATATTCGTGTGGCGGTCGATGGTGAACGCGATCCTGATTATTCGGAAGCTGCGGCTTCTGCCTATATGAAGGGTGAGGATATTCTCATCACGGTTGAGCTTGGTATGGGCGAGGGCACAGCCACGGTCTGGACTTGCGATCTGACCAAGGAATATGTGGCCATTAACGGTGATTACCGGTCGTGATATCTGAAATTCGTCAGTTTGAAGAGCTTGGTTTCCATGCATGGCCTGCGGCACAGGTCACGCATTTGGGGGATTGGGCTGTTCAACTAACCCCTTATTATCCGTCGAAACGCGGTAACTCCGTCAATCTGCTTAATCCGTCCGATGATACGGATCTGGTGCAGCGGGTCGAGGCCTGTGAAGCGCTGTTTACCGCGCAGGGCAAACAGCCGGTTTTCCGGCTGACGCCGCTGGCACCACCTTCGTTGGCAGGTTATCTGACTGCGCGCGGCTATACGGCCACGGGCGGATCATCGGTTATGGCCTGTGATCTGCGTGATAACGCAGCGTTGAAAACGCCGCAGCCGCGCTTGCCGCTGCGGCTTGTGCAGTTTCGTGACGGGCAGGAGATCGGCTATAGCCGGATATCCGGTGCGTTTCACGATCGCCCTGAGCCGCAAGTGGAAGGACTGGCGGAAGTTCTGCGTTCAATCAAACCGCAGAAATATGTCATCGCCGGTTTTGCCGGTACCGAGCCTGCAGCAACTTTGCTCTGTGTGAGTGAGAACGGCTATACCGGTCTGCTGGATTTGTGTATTGGTGAGGCGTTCAGGCGGCGTGGTTTTGCAAAAGCACTGGTTCTGAATGAGATGGCGCAGGCCTTATCCCGCGGCGATCATTGTTTCTGGTTGCAGGTGGAAAGCGCGAATGCAGCAGCACGTGCTTTGTATCAGGGTTTAGGCTTCACCACTGTCTATGATTATATTTATTATTGCAGATAGGTAGTATTTGATGACTGAGGGCAAAAAGATTGTGCTGGTGGCAGCCTGTGCGCTGATTGATACGGATGGCCGTATTTTGCTGGCACAACGCCCTGAGGGCAAAAATCTGGCCGGCCTTTGGGAGTTTCCGGGCGGTAAGGTTGAGAGCGGTGAGACGCCGGAAGATGCGCTGATCCGTGAATTGCAGGAAGAGTTGGGTATCACCACCAAACATGCCTGCCTCGCACCGCTGACTTTTGCCAGTTATACATATGATAAATTTCATCTGCTGATGCCGCTTTATATCTGCCGGCGTTATGAGGGTATCGCCCGTTCGATGGAAGGACAGGCGCTGAAATGGGTCAAACCTAAAGACCTGCGCTCCTATCCGATGCCGCCTGCCGATGAACCGTTGATCCCTTTCCTGATGGATCTCCTGTAATCTTCCCGCACATCCTTGATAATTGCCGGCTATTTTTAATCGTAAGATAAGTTTTTACGATTTTGTTAAGGGATGATTCACTGACATGCCGCATGGTGGGATCATCGCGCCGGAGTATGACGATGAACAGCAATCGCAGTCAGTATCAGTCAGAATTTCTGACAGACTTTTTTAAAGATGATGAAGAGACAAAATCAGGTTTTATGCCTGTTGCCCAGAGTGGATTTGTCCGCTGCATTTTGCTGTTCGGATCTGCAATTCTCGCATTGACGCTGGTCATCGTGCCGGTACTGAGCCAGAAAGCTAATAAGCAAACCGCGCAATCGCTGTTTCCTGCCGGTGTGGATATGATGTCCACCGGTTCTATCCAGCGCGGCAATGCTGACAAAGCCTATATTGAGCGCAAAAGCCTGCTGCAATCCTCACCGGAAGCAGTTTGCGTGATTGCCCGTGACGGTTCCCAGCAGGGCGACTGCTGATCTTTCTTGTTATTTTTTAGGCTCTTTTTCCGTAGCGAGCAGGGCTTCAGCCAGTGAAGCCTTGGCCGAACCCGGTTTCAACGGCTGTTGTTGTGAGGCATGGGGTGCCCAACCGGACATCCAGATGAATGAGAACGTCGCACGGATGCGTCCGTCGGGATCGCTGAAACGCTCGGCATAAATCTCCGCAGCCCGCATGAACAGACGACGGCTAACCGGTTTGCGCGAACGGCCGGTGAGAATATTGGCCATGCCCATGGCGCGGATATCGGCCATCAGCGCAAACATATTGTCATAGCGCACTGTGACAGTCTCAATATCCGTTACCGGCAGTGCAAAACCGGCACGCTGCAACAGGGCACCGCCATCACGTACATCGGCAAAAGGTGCGACACGCGGGCTGACGCCGCCGGTCAATTCAGATTCCGCCTGCAATAGTGATTCACGAAGCTCCCCGAGTGTGCCTGCCCCCGCCATGCAACCGAGAAACAATCCGTCAGGCTTCAGCGCTTGTTTGATCTGCATCATCAGTCCCGGCGTGTCATTGGTAAATTGCAATGACAGCAGTGAGATAATCAGATCTGCGCTGTGTGGCTCAAGTGGCAGATATTCCGTGCTGTCTTTTGACTGATAGTCAATGCTTTCAATCATTTCTGCCTTACCGGACTGTTGCAACGATAAAGCAGCAGACGGTGTATAAGGATTGACAATAACGGCGCGGGAAAACTGACGCTCAACGGTTGAAAGGCGGTCTTCCAAATCCTGCACCGTGCGTTCCAGCAAAAAATCCGCACCACTTACATTGCGCTGCATCGCCCGTTTCAGGCGTTGTTGCAGCAATGCGCTGTCAAAAATGGTGTTTGGTGTGGTTTCTGTTGCTGGCATTTTTCGTATCCCGATATCAGGCACCGTTCACTGGGCAGCGCATTTCCAATTTATCTTGAAAAGTGGGAAATGCTCTATCTCTTAGTTTTTACGCGCATCTTTTCCGAAAACCGGTTCCCACTTTTCGGGATGCGCTCCAGAGATTTCTCTGGACTGGAGTATTGCATCTGGCATGGTGATGTAAATGCGTTCAATCGGGGGCGAATGCAATGGGGGAATTACCGCTTTCTCATGAAACTGTTGTGAGACGGGGGAGGTGGACACGCTTTTGGGATTATGCAGGCGCTGGTTTGAAAGCTCTGCCGGACAGGATTTTTCCGGCACTTTGTGAGGGGTGTGACAGCGCTGTTTCACAGGCAGGCACTTTATGCGGAGCTTGCTGGAGTGAGATGCGTTTTCTGGAAGCGCCGTTGTGTCCGGTGATGGGCATGCCCTTTACTCATGATTTTGGCGCACATTTTCTCTCTGCCGAGGCGATTGCCGACCCGCCGCCTTTCCGGCACTTGCGCTCTGTTGCCTGTCACGAGGGGGCAGCCCGTCATGCCGGTATTTCGCTGAAATATTATGACCGGCTTGATCTGGCGCCGTGGATGGCACGCTGGATGCAGAGGGCAGGGCAGGAATTGCTTGAGGGATGTGATGTGATTATTCCGGTGCCGCTGCATCGCAAACGTTTGTGGAAGCGTCGTTATAATCAGGCTGCAGAACTGGCGCGGGTTTTGGCGAATCTCAGCGGTAAGACCTATGATCCGTCTGCATTGCAGCGCATTAAGGATACACGTCAGCAGGCAGAGCTTAGTCAATCTGAGCGATTGCGTAATGTGGCAGGAGCTTTTCATGTGCCGGAGGCAGGGCGAAGCAGGGTGCAGGGACATACTGTGCTGCTGGTTGATGATGTTTATACCACCGGTGCGACAGTCAAGGCGGCCTGCCGTGCTTTGCTGAAAGCAGGAGTGGCAGAGGTGGATGTGTTGACTTTCGGACGCGTGCTGCCTGACGGGATGAGATAATTATGCTCTTAAAAGCATGTCGCGGAAAAGCGGGAACCGGTTTTCCGGAAACGGCATGCGTAAAAATAAGAAGACAGAGCGAGCGTAGTGAATACGATTAACCGTGACAAGTTCTGCATGACAACAAACTGGCAGCAAATGCTTGGATGATTGTGCAGGCATGGTTATATAGAGCTGAAACTCTGGAGACTCTTGAAATGAATGTTGAAATTTATACCCGTGACGGCTGTGGTTACTGCGCACGCGCAAAACAATTGCTGAATGAACGCGCGCCTGGCTATACGGAATTTAATGCGAGTGTTGATCCGAAATATCGCGAAGAAATGATGACCCGTTCCGGCGGTACAACATTTCCGCAGATTTTTATCGGTGATGTACATGTCGGCGGTTGTGACGATCTTCATGCGCTGGATCGTGCAGGCAAGCTGGTTACTCTGCTGGAAACCGGTAAAGCAGACTGATCTATAAGACATAAAGGGGAGAATAATGTAGATGGTTAAAGTTGCAGCAGTGCAGATGCGCTCAGACGGCGATATGTCCGCCAATATTGAAGCCCTCAGTCGTATGGTCGGAGAGGCTGCCGCCCAAGGTGCGCAATATGTGCAGACGCCTGAAAACACCGGCATTATTCAGAATGACCGTGCGCTTTACCGTGCCAGCCTTTATGCGGAGCAGGATGATCCTGTAGTGCGTGAGGCTTCGGTTCTGGCAAAGCGGCACGGCATTTATCTCCATATCGGTTCCACACCGATTAAACTTGAAAGCGGACTGATCGCTAACCGCGCTTTTGTGTTTGCGCCTGATGGTTCGAAAATCACCACTTATGACAAGATCCATATGTTTGATGTGGATCTGGATAATGGTGAGAGCTGGCGTGAATCCGATACGATTTCGGCCGGGGACCGCGCAGTGATCGCAGAACTGCCATTTATGAAACTCGGATTGGCAATCTGCTACGATATCCGCTTCCCGCAGCTGTTTCAGGCGCAGGCCAATGCCGGTGCTAATGTGATCTCCGCGCCTGCTGCTTTTACCCAACAGACCGGTGAGGCACATTGGCATATCTTGCAGCGGGCGCGTGCCATTGAAAATGGTGCCTTCCTGATTTCTGCTGCGCAGGGCGGCCTGCATAACGGCAATCGTCAGACCTATGGTCACACTATTATTGTTTCACCATGGGGTAAGGTTCTGGCAGAGGCCGATCATGACAATCCGGCAGTGATCTACGCGGATATTGATGTGGCGGACAGTGCTGCTGCCCGCAATAAAATCCCGAACTTAAAGAATGCGCGGGAATTCAAACTTGAGACCATTATCGCAGAAGGTGAAACGATCAAGGCATGATGCGGTTTTCTCTGCACTGTGACCAGTCCCATGAATTTGAGGGCTGGTTTCGTAATAATGAGGATTTCGACAGCCAGACCGCACGCGGTCTGGTGCAATGCCCTGTTTGTCACTCACCTAATGTGAGTAAGGCGCTGATGGCACCGTCCGTCACCACTGGTCGCACCAAAGAGAAAATTGCTGCGACAATGGGTGAAGCCCAGCGTAAATTGCTGGATGAGATGCGTGAAATCAGCCGTAAGGTGAAAGAGAATGCCGATTATGTCGGCGACCGTTTTGCCGAGGAAGCGCGTAAAATTCACCATGGTGAAACCGAAGAGCGCGGTATTTACGGTGAGGCAACGAAGGAAGAGATCACATCACTCGTTGAGGATGGTGTAGAAATTCTGCCGTTACCGGTACTTCCTGAGGATTATAACTGATCCGTTTATACGGATCAGTTTTTTCCAGGTATAATTTAGCGACGCTGCGCCAGAATCATATAATTCACGTCGAGATCGCGTGAGCGGTTCCATGTATCATTGAGCGGATTATAGCTCACGCCGGTTTTTTCCAGCACGGTCAGACCGGCAGCCTGCAATGGTTTTTCCAGTTCGTCAGGACGCACCAGTTTTTCATATTGATGGGTGCCTTTTGGCAGCCAGCGCAGCACATATTCCGCGCCGATAATCGCCAGACCCCATGCTTTCAGTGTGCGGTTGATGGTGGCAACAAACATCAGTCCCTGCGGCTTGACCATTTTCGCCGTGGCCGACATGAACAGATCGACGTCGGAAACATGCTCAACCACTTCCATATTCAGCACGACATCGAATTGTTCACCGGCATCGGCCAGATCTTCTGCTGTGGTGGCGCGATAATCGATTTCAATGCCCATTTCTGCGGCATGGATTTTGGCGACTTCAATATTGGTGGTTGAGGCATCCGCACCGATAACTGTAGCGCCAAGACGTGCCATCGGCTCGCACAGCAGACCGCCGCCGCAACCAATATCCAGAATGCGCAGGCCTTCCAGCGGTCTGGCCGCCAGCGGATCACGGTTGAAATGCTTGCAGATCTGTTCTTTCAGATATTCCAGACGGGTCGGGTTGAATTTATGGAGCGGGCGGAATTTGCCCTGCGGGTTCCACCATTCGCTGGCAATGCGCGAAAAATGCGCAACTTCAGCGGGATCAATCGTGGTACGGCCGGATACGGCTTCCTGTGGCTGTTGTGAGCCAGTATCTGTCTGTCTGGACGTGTCGGACATAGCTTTCTCCATTTTCTACCAATGGACTTGTCTGTTCATTGATGAAAGTCAAGTATCTTTTCGCCTGTTGCGCTTGCGAAGTGGTCATAATTTCGGTATGTCAGCATCACTTACCTGTCAGGAGTACCTCTCAGTACGATGGCAGGTTCCGTTGGTTCTCATTTTCATTTAGGATATGTCGACATAATGGCGCGCATTGTGATGAAATTCGGCGGTACTTCTGTGGCCGATCTTGAACGGATCCGGAATGTGGCGCGTCACGTTAAACGTGAAGTCGATTCCGGCAATGAAGTGGCAGTTGTGGTTTCGGCTATGGCCGGTAAAACCAATGAGCTGGTTGCCTGGACGCGTGAAGCATCGCCGATGCATGATGCCCGTGAATATGATGCGATTGTTGCATCGGGCGAGCAGGTCACGGCCGGTCTTCTGGCGATTGTGCTGCAATCCATGGGGGTTAATGCCCGTTCATGGCAGGGCTGGCAGATCCCGATCAAGACTGACATGACGCATGGTGCGGCGCGTATTACCGATATTGACGGTTCATTTCTGATTAAGCGCTTTGGTGAAGGTCAGGTTGCGGTGATTGCCGGTTTCCAGGGCATCAGCCCGGATAATCGTATTTCGACACTTGGCCGTGGCGGCTCCGATACTTCGGCTGTTGCCGTTGCGGCGGCGGTTAAGGCTGATCGCTGTGATATTTATACGGATGTGGATGGTGTTTATACGACCGATCCGCGCGTAGAACCCAAAGCCCGCCGTATGGCCAAGATTTCTTTTGAAGAGATGCTGGAAATGGCATCCCTTGGCGCTAAAGTGCTGCAGGTTCGCTCCGTAGAACTGGCCATGGTGCATAAAGTGCGTACATTTGTACGTTCAAGTTTTGAAGATCCGCATGCGCCGGGCATGGGTGATCCGCTCAACCCTCCCGGAACACTGATTTGCGATGAGGATGAAATCGTGGAACAACAGGTTGTAACTGGTATTGCTTTCGCCCGAGATGAAGCTCAGATCTCATTGCGCCGCGTGGCCGACCGCCCGGGTGTTTCGGCGGCGATTTTTGTCCCGCTGGCTGAAGAACATATCAATGTTGATATGATTGTTCAGAATGTTTCCGAAGATGGTTCGAAAACCGACATGACCTTCACCGTACCTTCCGGCGATATGGATAAGGCTGTGCATGCGCTGGATAAGGTAAAGGCCGAAATCGGCTGTGACTCCATCCAGTCGGAAACCGGTCTGGCAAAAATTTCGGTGATCGGCACCGGTATGCGCTCTCATGCAGGTGTTGCAGCGACTGCATTTAAGGCGCTGGCTGAAAAAGGCATCAATATTCGTGCGATCACGACCTCCGAGATTAAAATCTCGATCCTGATTGACAGCGCTTATACAGAACTTGCGGTACGAACCCTTCATTCTGTTTACGGGCTGGATAAGCACTGAAGACTGAACTCAAAAAGTTTCAGGAAGGCAGTGCTTCGCGGCACTGCCTTTTTTTCTGTCTGCATTCTATTCATTTCTGCCGAGCGGCAACATTATGCCAGAGCGTGTCGCGTTTAATTGTATCCACTGCGCTCGCTCTATCTTCATTTAATTGTCGCATGCTCGCGGACGCTAAATGAGTCCATTTAGCTGCGACATGCTCTAGAGCGTGTCGCGTTTAATCACATTCATGGCGTTCGTTCTATCTCCTTGTTTTTACGCATGTCACTATCGGAAAACCGGTATCCACTTTTCCGCGACATGCTATTATCTTTTCAGGGGTAAACGGAAATACAGGGTTTAGCTATGCAGCTACTGCATAGCTAAAGAGCGGAAATAAGAGCAGGACGATCCGGCTTTGGTCATGTGCGGGCAGCGGGATAAATAAAATCATTTTTGTTGATGGAGATGCTTTAATCGGTTTACGCCCCATTTTAGACACGTAAACCGCAATAAGAGCACAGTGTATAATAAGATTTGATAATTGTACTCTGGACGACTGTGAGAAAAATGCTCACAAGCAAACCAAACTGAGCTATGCACACAGCGGTGTGATTCGTGATCGGACTGGTCTTGTAGTATCAGGATGAAACAATGCCTGACCGGTCGATCGGAAAAGCGGTAAAAGCCGACGAGTAACCACATACGCTGTGTATTGTGGTTTGAGATTGGCATGAGGCATATGGAGGAGCATTGAGACCCTATGCGTGAGCTGACAGCCGGACCCCGGATTTTGCTCAAGCGTCTTCGCGCTTTAATGGCGGAAGCGCTCGAACCGCAGGAACGCCTTGACCGTATTGTGCGCGAAATCGCGCAAAATATGGTGGCGGAGGTCTGTTCATTCTATGTGCTCCGATCTGATGAAATTCTAGAGCTCTATGCAACCGAAGGTCTGAACCCGCAGGCCGTGCATCTGGCGCAGTTGCGTCTGGGGCAAGGGCTTGTCGGTACGATTGCCGCAACCGCGCGCCCGCTCAATCTGACTGATGCGCAGAGCCATCCGGCTTTCACTTATCTGCCTGAAACCGGTGAAGAAATTTATAACTCCTTCCTCGGTGTGCCGGTATTGCGCGCAGGCCGGACGATGGGTGTACTTGTGGTTCAGAACCGCACCAAACGGGCTTATCGCGAAGATGAGCTGGAAGCTTTGGAAACAACTGCCATGGTGCTGGCGGAAATGGTTGCCGCAGGTAATCTCACCCGTCTTGCGCGTCCCGGTGTAGAACTGACCAACGGGCGTTCTGTCAGTTTCAATGGCCATGCTTATAATGACGGTGTTGGTCTCGGACATGTGCTGCTGCATGAGCCGCGCATTGTCGTAACTAATCTTTTTAATGAAGATATTGAGCATGAGATCACGCGTCTTGATGAGGCGATGGGGTCTCTACGTCTCTCGATTGACGATATGTTGTCGCGCCGCGATGTGGCGGTCGAGGGTGAGCATCGTGATGTGCTTGAAGCTTACCGGATGTTTGCCCATGACCGTGGCTGGATGCGCCGTCTTGAGGAAGCTATCCGCAATGGCCTGACCGCAGAAGCAGCGGTTGAAAAAGTACAGAGCGATACGCGCGCACGGATGATGCATCTGAGCGATCCTTATATGCGTGAGCGTCTCAGTGATTTTGATGACCTTGCCAATCGTCTGATGCGGCAGCTGATGGGCTATGACCCGAAAACCGCTGCGGAAATGATGGCGAAGGATTCGATCATTGTTGCCCGTTCCATGGGGGCTGCGGAATTGCTGGATTATCCGCGGGAGCGTGTGCGCGGTCTGGTACTGGAAGACGGCGCAACGACAAGCCATGTTGTGATCGTCGCACGTGCTATGGGTATTCCGGTAGTCGGGCAGGCCAAAGGTGTGGTTGCATTGGCTGAAAATAATGATGCGATCATTATTGACGGCGAGGATGGTCGTGTTCATCTGCGGCCGCAGTCTGATGTTGAAGCGGCCTATGCGGAGAAAGTCCGTTTCCGCGCTAAGAGACAGGCGCTTTATCGTGAGTTGCGCGATAAGCCGACGATTACCAAAGATGGTCAGCCGGTTGTATTGCTGATGAATGGCGGTCTGATTGTTGATCTGCCGCAGCTGAAGGAATCCGGTGCGGATGGTGTCGGCCTGTTCCGCACAGAACTGCAATTCATGGTGGCTTCTACTTTTCCGCGTTCCGGCCAGCAGGAAAAGCTCTATCGCGCAGTGCTGGAAGCGGCCGGCGACAAGCCGGTGACTTTCCGCACACTGGATATTGGCGGTGATAAAGTGCTGCCGTATTTCCGCTCCAACGCGCATGAAGAAAATCCGGCGATGGGCTGGCGGGCGATCCGCCTTGCTCTGGACCGGCCAGGTCTGATGCGTACGCAGTTGCGCGCGCTGCTGAAAGCTGCGGGTGGTCGTGAATTGCGCATTATGTTGCCGATGGTGACAGAAGTGGCAGAGGTGAAAGCGACCCGCGAAATTATCGAGCGGGAAGTCAATTACCTGACCCGTTTCGATTATCAGCCGCCGAGCAACCTGAAAGTCGGGGCGATGATCGAGGTGCCGTCACTGCTGTGGCAGCTGGACGAACTGATGCGCGAAGTGGATTTCGCCTCGGTAGGATCGAATGATCTGTTCCAGTTCATTATGGCGGTTGACCGTGGCAATGCGCAGATTGCGGATCGTTTTGACCAGTTGTCTCCGGCATTTTTGCGGGTATTGCAGCAGATCGCCGAGGCGGGCAAGCGTCACGATAAACCGGTGACACTCTGCGGTGAAATGGCGGGTAAGCCATTGACAGCTATGATGCTGGTGGGGTTGGGCTTCCGCTCGATCTCCATGTCTGCGGCGGCAATCGGGCCAGTGAAAAATATGCTGTTGTCGCTTGATGCAGCGCAGCTGAATGCGGTTCTGAGTGATCTCGTGCAGAGACCTGATGCCAACGGATCAATCCGTGAGCATCTTGTACGCTTTGCAGCCGAACAGGGCATTCCTCTGTAAAAGCCAATATAAAGCGCTGTCATTTGTGCAGAAAATTTCGCAATCAGGCATTTCCGTTTGATTGCGAAATGCTTTATGGGTGCCCTTATCAAGCTGAAAGCTGAATTTCAGACATATAATTATATTATCAGGATTATCGCATGGTCGCGCTTCCGCAAGACAGAATGGATCAGTTGTTAAAGCATTTTGTCATGCTTGAAGCGCAAATGGCGAATAATCCTTCGCCGGAAACCTATGTCAAACTGGCCTCGGAATATTCTGAACTGCAAGATGTCGCGCTGAAAATTCGTGAATTGCAGGCTGCGCGTCAGGAGTTGAGCGATCTGACTTCCATGCGCGATGATGCATCAGGCGATGCAGAAATGCGCTCTTTGGCTGAAATGGAAATTCCGGATACGGAAGAAAAAGTCGAAACGCTGGAAGCTGAAGTCCAGATTTTGCTGCTGCCGAAAGATGCGGCGGATGAGAAAAACGCTATTCTGGAAATTCGAGCCGGTACCGGCGGCTCCGAGGCGGCCTTGTTTGGCGGTGATCTCTTCCGCATGTATGAGCGCTATGCTGCGGATAAAGGCTGGCGTGTGGAAGTGGTTTCGGCGAGCGAAGGTGATGCGGGCGGCTTCAAGGAAATTATCGCGACAATTTCCGGCAGAGGCGTGTTTTCCAAGATGAAATTTGAATCCGGTGTGCATCGCGTGCAGCGTGTACCGGAAACAGAAGGCAGTGGACGTATTCATACATCGGCGGCAACGGTGGCTGTGCTGCCGGAAGCGGAAGATATTGATATTGAAATCCGCAACGAAGATATTCGCATTGATACGATGCGTGCGTCCGGTGCCGGTGGTCAGCACGTCAATACGACAGACTCGGCCGTGCGTATCACCCATATTCCCACCGGGATTATGGTGGTGCAGGCAGAGAAGTCACAGCACCAGAACCGTGCACGTGCAATGCAGATTTTGCGCGCCCGTCTTTATGACATGGAGCGCCAGCGTGCAGAGAGTGAGCGTTCGGAAGCGCGGCGCAGTCAGGTTGGCTCCGGCGACCGTTCAGAACGCATTCGTACCTATAATTTCCCGCAAGGTCGCGTAACAGATCACCGGATTAATCTCACACTCTATAAGCTTGACCGCGTAATGATGGGCGAGCTTGATGAGCTGGTGGATGCATTGATTTCTGATCACCAGACCGCATTGCTGGCGGAATTGGGTGATAATTGATCGGCGTTATGACTAAACCGGAAAATACAAATAACACGCTTGGTCAGCTTTTAGCTCATGTGCGGCTTGAGTTGCGACAGGCAGAAATTGACGGTGCCGAGCTGGATGCGCGCCTGCTGGTGCAGCATTTTACCGCTGCGACGCTGACCGATTTTGTGATCCGTTCGGATACAGTAGTTGCGCCGGATGTGGCAGAGCAATTGCTGGGTGCAATGCAGCGCAGGCTCGCAGGTGAGCCGGTACACCGAATCATCGGTGAGCGCGAATTTTACGGTCTTAGCTTTAAATTAAATGCCAATACGCTTGAGCCGCGCCCTGATACGGAAGCACTGATCGGACTGGTCTTGCCTTTTCTCGAACAGAGAAGTTCAGAAAAAGGTTATGCTGATCTTCTGGATATGGGCACCGGTACAGGGGCAATTGCGATTACCCTGTTGCATGAAATAAAGACTGCGCGCGGTGTTGCAGTTGATATTGCTGAAGGCGCCCTGCAGGCAGCACGGATCAATGGAAAACAGGCGGGTGTTTCATCACGTCTGGCTGTTCTGAAAAGTGACTGGTTTGGTGCTGTTCGCGGCAAATATGACCTGATTGTCTCGAATCCGCCCTATATTCCGGCAAAAACAGTGCTGGAACTGGACAGGGAAGTCAAAGATTACGATCCGCGCCTTGCGCTGGACGGGGGAGATGACGGATTAAATTTTTATCGCGCTCTTGCAAAGCACTGTGGCGCCTACCTACATAATAATGGTATGATTGCTGTGGAAATCGGGGCAGGACAGGCGGATGATACGGAGGCAATTTTTGCACAATATTCATTCCGCCTGACAAAAGTAGCCGAAGATCTGACCGGTCATAAACGGGCTTTGTCATTTCAACGTTGACTTTAATGTTTGATATGCCCAAAAAAGACTTGGAATTTACGGCAAACACGTCTAGTTTCCTGTCACCGCTACTGCATCGCATGTCCTGTAAGATGGATGAAAGATACAGTAACAATTCGGACTAATGCGTAATTTCATTTTTAAACCGGCAGCGATTTAAAAAATTATGCACTGGTATGTCGGACAGGGTTGTCAGCCTGAAATTATATGTTTGATTTGTATCTTTATAAAACCGTGTCATGCGACGCGAAATTATGAGTGATTCAGACATTTTGATCAGCAGCTGTCCGGTGGTTTTTCAACCGACCTCCTTTGTGGAGTTGCTGACACGGCAGCACAAAACTTAAATTAAAATTATACGCTGAAAGTGCGGGGCGCGCTTTCTGTTATTGTAGTTATGAAATCTCTCAGCCCTTTCAGCTGAAATGATTTCTTCGCCCCTAATCTGAAAAGAGATGAGTATGAGGCCAGGACAGCAGAACAGGCGCATGCGTGGACGGGGGAATAATAACCGTAAGGGCCCTAATCCTCTTTCCCGTAATTACGAAAGTAACGGACCTGATGTAAAAATCAGGGGTAATGCGCAGCATATCGCCGAAAAATATATGACTTTGGCCCGTGATGCGCAGGCGACCGGCGACCGGGTGATTGCAGAAAATTATTTGCAGCACGCTGAACATTACAATCGCATTATTCTGGCGGCACAGGCACAAAATCCTGCGCCGGTGCAGCGTGATGAAGCTTTTGATGATGACTTTGATGATGAAGAAGGTATGGAGCAGGGTCATTCCGGCCAGTCCATATCGCATCAGGAAGTTTATGATGGCAGCGGCCCGCAGCCTGTGATCGAAGGCACGCCTGCTGAAGTCATGTATGGCGAAGAAAATTCCCGTTCTTCCAACCGTAATAACCGCCAGCAGAATAATCGTCAGGATCGCGGCGACCGTAATGATCGCAATGATCGTAACGACCGCAACAATGACCGTCAGGGTCGTATGCAGCGCCCGCGCCGTCATCAGCGTCCGGAATATGGTGCAGATCAGGGACAGGAAGCGCCGGTTGCAGCCGCACAGGTGCCTTTTGATCAGTCTGCTGAGCAGCCGGTTGTCACGTCAAATTTTACTGAACCGGTTGTGACTGAAGTTGCGGAAGCACCTGTTACCCGCCGCCGCCCGCGCACTGCAGCGCCTGTTATGCAGGACGGTGATGATGCACCGGCAGTTGAAGCGAAGCAGGATGCTGTAACTGAGGCAACCGGTGCTGATGAAGCGCCGGCACCGCGCACCCGCCGTGTTCTGCGCCCGCGCCGCACGACAAGCCGTGCAGCGAAGGCTGATGGTGAAAATCAGGATCAGGATACAGCTTTTGCTGAAACAGAATAATCTGTTTGCATAAGAGAGAATTAGAAACCGGCAGGGAAATCTGCCGGTTTTTTTATACCCGCAAGGTGCGGTTGCCGCCATTTATTTGCAGAGAAAGGGTTTAGCGTGATTTCAGTTAACACGAAATCGTAAAGCTGCTCTGTTTTCTGCTTTTACGCATGATCCGCGCATTGAGGCAGGATCAGAAGTCAGTCCGGTGAACTGATTTTCTTGCAAGGGTGCTTCGCACATTTTGCCGGAAATGCTCTAACTCCTGCTGTGATAATAATTTTTCACCTTCATGCTTTCAGCCCTTGCAGGGAGAGGGGTGTCGCCCCATATCCCTTGTGACAGGATGCCGGAGCAATTTATTCCACGCATTTCCAGTGAAACTGGTTCTGATTTTGTCGGAAGTATTTTGTCCCGTTTATCTGAAGTCTGCTGAATAATGGTTCCTGCCTTTAAGGGGGAGCCGTCACCCATGATCTGCCGGTGCCTTGGAGGGCTGGCGGGCGAAAAGGAGACACTATGAATATTGAAAAATACAGCGAGCGCGTACAGGGTTTTCTCCAGTCAGCGCAAAGCTTTGCATTAAATTCTGATAACCAGCAATTTGCCCCTGAACATCTGCTGAAAGTCCTGGTGGATGATGAGGAAGGTCTGGCTTCCGGCCTGATCGAACGGGCAGGCGGTCGCCTTGCTGATCTTAAGCTCGGATTACAGAGTGCCTTGGCTGCACTGCCGAAAGTGACCGGCGGTAGCGGACAGCTTTATCTCTCGCCTGCGCTTGCAAAAATTTTGACCACTGCGGAAGAACTGGCCACTAAAGCCGGTGACAGCTATGTCACGGTTGAGCGTCTGCTCACCGCTTTCACGCTGGAAAAAAGTGCGAAAACCTATGAAATTCTGACACATGCCGGTGTCACAGCCAAAGCTTTGAACGAGGTGATTAATCAGATGCGTAAAGGCCGGACTGCCGATAGTGCTTCTGCCGAAGCCAATTTCGAAGCGCTGAAAAAATATGCCCGTGATCTGACCGAGGATGCGCGTTCCGGCAAGCTTGATCCGGTGATCGGCCGTGATGATGAAATCCGCCGTACCATTCAGGTTCTGTCGCGTCGTACCAAGAATAATCCGGTGCTGATTGGTGAACCGGGTGTGGGTAAAACCGCGATTGCCGAAGGCTTAGCACTGCGTATCGTCAATGGTGATGTGCCGGAATCGCTGAAAGACAAGCGTTTGATGGCACTGGATATGGGTGCGCTGATTGCCGGTGCGAAATATCGCGGTGAATTTGAAGAACGCCTGAAAGCTGTGCTGACGGAAGTTGAAGCGGCTGCCGGTGAAATCATCCTGTTCATCGACGAAATGCATACTCTGGTCGGTGCCGGTAAATCGGACGGTGCGATGGATGCATCCAATCTGCTGAAGCCTGCGCTGGCACGCGGTGAGCTGCATTGTGTTGGTGCAACGACACTGGAAGAATACCGCAAATATGTTGAAAAAGATGCGGCGCTTGCCCGTCGTTTCCAGCCGGTATTTGTCAATGAACCAACGATTGAAGATACGATCTCGATCCTGCGCGGTCTGAAGGAAAAATACGAGCAGCACCACAAAGTGCGTATCTCGGATTCTGCTCTGGTCTCGGCGGCAACTTTGTCGAACCGTTATATTACTGACCGTTTTCTGCCGGACAAAGCGATTGACCTCGTGGATGAAGCGGCTGCGCGTCTGCGTATGCAGGTGGATTCCAAACCGGAAGAGCTGGATGAGATGGATCGCCGTGTCATGCAGCTGAAGATTGAGCGTGAAGCGCTCAAGCTGGAAACCGATACGGCATCGAAAGATCGTTTGCTGCGTCTTGAAAAAGAGCTGACCGATCTGGAAGAGGAATCCGCTGAACTGACTGCCAAATGGCAGGCAGAAAAGCAGAAACTCGGCCATGCCGCAGATCTGAAGAAGCAGCTTGAAGATGCGCGTAATGCTTTGGCGGCTGCCCAGCGTAATGGTGAGTTCCAGAAAGCCGGTGAACTGGCCTATGGTACGATCCCGCAGCTGGAAAAGCAGCTTAGTGATGCGGAAGCGCAGGAAAATACCGGCACCATGCTGGAAGAAACTGTGTCGCCGGATCACATCGCGCAGATCATTTCCCGCTGGACAGGTATTCCGGTTGACCGGATGCTGGAAGGCGAACGGGAAAAATTACTGCGGATGGAAGACGAGCTCGGCAAGCGCGTGATCGGTCAGGGGGAAGCAGTGCAGGCGGTCTCGCGTGCGGTGCGTCGTGCCCGTGCCGGTCTGCAGGACCCGAACCGCCCGATCGGCTCATTCATCTTCTTAGGCCCGACAGGTGTGGGTAAAACAGAGCTGACTAAAGCTTTGGCCAGTTTCCTGTTCTCGGATGACACAGCTATGGTGCGGATTGATATGTCCGAATTCATGGAAAAGCACTCTGTATCCCGTTTGATCGGAGCGCCTCCGGGCTATGTCGGTTATGAAGAAGGTGGTGTGCTCACCGAAGCGGTGCGTCGTCGTCCGTATCAGGTGATCCTGTTCGACGAGATTGAAAAAGCGCATCCGGATGTCTTCAACGTGTTGTTGCAGGTGCTGGATGATGGTCGTCTGACCGATGGTCAGGGACGTACGGTGGATTTCCGCAATACGCTGATCATTATGACTTCCAATCTCGGTGCGGAATATCTTGTTGCACTGAATGAGGATCAGGATGTGGACAGTGTTCGTGAAGAAGTCATGGGCGTTGTTCGTGCATCTTTCCGTCCGGAATTCCTCAACCGTGTGGATGAGATTATTCTGTTTCATCGCCTGCACCGCTCTGAAATGGGTGCGATTGTCGATATTCAGCTGGCAAGATTGCAGAATCTGCTGAGTGACCGCAAGATCACGCTGGATGTTGAGGATGATGCCCGTAACTGGCTGGCCGATAAGGGCTATGATCCTGCTTATGGTGCCCGCCCGCTGAAACGGGTGATCCAGAAACAGGTACAGGATCCGCTTGCTGAGAAAATTCTCGGTGGTGAAATCTTTGATGGTTCGGTGGTGGATATTTCGGCAGGATCAGACCGTCTGGTCTTTCAGCCCAAACCAAAACACTGAACTTCTGACAGGTAATAAATCCTGATTGAGTCAAGAGATGGTAAGCGGCACTGCTGAATGCGGTGCCGCTTTTTCATAACTATAAAAAATATCTGTTGCGGATTATCTTCTTCATATGCAGTTAAGTTATTAACCATAAAAATGGCCTGATCTGCGATTAGAGCATTTCAGGACAGGCAACTGGCTGAAGAGACAAGATTTGCGCTTTAAAGGGTGTGGTATGCATAAAATGCGGGGAATTCTACGGAAGACTTATCTCGGACTGTCCGTGACAGGTCTGACAGCGGCGACCGCTTATGCGTCCCCTTTTGACATTGGTGGCTCCGTTTCCGGAGAAGAGCGTCCCGTGTTGATGGCGCAGCTTTATGATCCGGGTGAAGTTATTTATCAGGATAATAAAGTGCGGGTTTATATTGATGCCTCAGGGCGTCAGGTGACCATGGATAATAGCGGCAAGATTTTGCGTATTCAGGAGCAGCCGGGTGGCTATCCGCAACAGCCTCCGCAGCAGCCGGATTCTAATGATAACTGGACATTGAATGGACCGGTTGGTGGCGGCGTGCCTTATGACGGCTTTGCAAATGTGCCGGATGATGCCGGTACGGATTATTTTCCGGCAGCACCACGAGGCAATACGGGTGTGAATAATGCAGCAGTTGACCGTTCTGCTTTGCCGGATGTCGGTGCTGCACCGTCACCGGATGATAATGATTTCAAACCTGCGATTGAAGATCCTTACGGACAATATCCGAACACGTCTTCCGGTATGTCGGGCTCGCAGACACCTTCAGTTGTGATGCCGAAAGGTCAGGGCGCAAAAGCTAAATTTGCTGCTTATCAGATTATGCTGGATCGTGCCGGTACATCACCGGGCGTGATCGATGGCAAAGCGGGCAGCAATGTTGACAAGGCGGCGGCATCTTATCTGGAAGTAACGGGTCTGAGCATCAATCCTGCAGATGAAACACAGGTCAATGCCCAGCTGGAAGCCACAGGCGGTCCTGCTTTTACAGAATATACGATTACCAATGAGGATGTCGGTCGCTTTTATCTGGCTTCTGTACCCAATGATTACAGTGAAAAGGCCAAGCTGCCTGAAATGGCTTATGTCTCGCCGCGTGAAATGCTGGCCGAAAAATTCCACATTGATGAAAATTATCTTCAGGAAATCAATCCGGGGATCAGTTTCCGTCAACCCGGCGAAGTGATCAGTGTGCCTAACCTGGGCAAACAGAAGCGCGCGCCTATTGCTAAAATTATTGCGGATAAGGCACGCAAACAAGTGCGCGGCTATGATGCAAACGGCAAACTGGTAGTGGCCTATCCGTCGACAATCGGTTCGGCGGATAATCCTTCTCCGTCCGGTATTGTGACGGTTGAGCGTATCGCGACCAATCCGAACTATACCTATAATCCGAAGATTAATTTCAAACAGGGCAATAATGACAAGGTGCTGATTGTGCCGCCGGGACCTAACGGGCCGGTGGGCACTGTGTGGATTGCGCTGTCAAAGCCGACTTATGGTATTCACGGTACACCTGATCCATCCCGTATTGGTAAAACAGCCAGTCACGGTTGTATCCGCCTTGCCAATTGGGATGCGGAAGAACTGGTCAAGCTTGTAAAACCCGGAGTAACCGTGGAGTTTACGGAATAAGAAACAAAAAAGCGGCCTGAAAGGCCGCTTTTTATTTTATAGTTTATCAGCTTTTTGCCTGAGATGTATTGGCAACCTTGGCAGGAGCGTCTCCCTTGCCATCCAGCAGCTGATCGATACGGTTGCGTTCACGCATAAAGACTTCCAGCTGCTTTCCGCCCAGAGATTGACTTTGCGGCATACGGATACGCATCGGATCCACTTTTGCACCATTCACAATAACTTCGTAGTGCAAATGCGGGCCGGTCGAAAGACCGGTTGAACCGACATAACCGATCAGCTGTCCCTGACGAACGCGCGTGCCGGGCGTAATACCGGAAGCAATGGCATTCTGGTGGTTGTAACTGGTCTGATAGCCGTTACCGTGACGGATAATGGTCTGATTACCATAACCATTGGCCCAGCCAGCTTTTTCAACAATACCATTACCGGCAGCAAGAATCGGGGAGCCGCGCGGAGCGCGCCAGTCAACACCCGTATGCATACGGACATAGCCGAGAATAGGATGACGGCGTCCGCCGAATGGTGAACCGAAGACACCATTGGGAACGGGTTTACGGATCAGGAATTGCTGGGCACTGCGGCCATTCTCATCATAAAATTCCACGCCGCCTTCCGGCGACTGGTAGCGGTAGAATTTCTTGGTTGTACCGCCCATATTGGCGCTGACATAGAGCAACTGAGACTCTTCATTCGCACTTTCGGAATCTTCCGGCAGGGAGAAGAATGCTTCAATTGCATCGGAGCGGGCGATCTTGGATTGCAGATCGACGTCATTCGCCAGCATTTTTATCAGTTGCCGCGCCATATCATTGGTCATGCCATAGGCAAGAGCTGCTTTATAAACGGCATCATAAACAGATGGCATCTCACCACGGATCGTCGGCGGCGGTGCATTATCATCAAATGCAGTTTGGAGAAGAGGGGTCATTTCCGGCTCATCAGACGGAACATATTGGTTTTGATCATCGAGAGCGACCGTAACAATATGGGTTGTTCCGTTATAGAGCGTAACACGGACAATATGATCTTCTTCTTCAGAAGAGGTCACGCCTACACGCAATACGCTACCGGCTTTCAGGCGCGGCGAATTCATCAGCTTGCTTAGGGCTTCAGCAATATTATCCGCATCTTCACCCTCATAACCACTCTTATTCAGAGCATCGATGATTTTTGAATCAGAACGGAAAGGAATAATATCTTCGGAGAAGCCGGTATTGGTTTCACCATCAAGAAGACGATTGCTGACGCTGACATTTTCCTGCGTAATACGCACGCCAAGCGGTTGTGTCAGGGTATAAGGGGAAACACCGCTGTTACCAAAGCGCAGCGGGTCAACATAATGAAGAGATGCGATTTGCACATCGCCGTCAGTCAGTAACTGACCGGTATTGCGAACGACTTTTTCTACTTCGTCACTGGTAAGATCTGATGCTGAATCATAATTTCCGGCACTGATCGGAAAATCGATCGTACGCAGACTGATTTCACTTTCAACCTTTGCGCCGTAAATTTGTCCGGTATTCGCAGCCTGCACCTGTTGTTTAGCGCCGTCAGAGAAAACAGCCATAGCATCAAATGCCGGATATTGTCGGCTTACCGGATGATCGGCAGCCAAAGCCATACGGACATATTCAAATGGTTTGGTACGGATAACTTCGCGCTCACCGACTTTCTGCATGGTTGAAACTTCCATGCGGCGGCGGTCGCGGCTTTTTTGTTTGGTGACAGTTGCAATAACGCGGTTGCCTTTGGTGCTATCCTTAGCATCCGTCTTAGCCGGCATTTCTTCTTTTGTAACGAGCTCGGGAGGCGTCGCCAATTGCTGACGTCCGTCCAGCGCGGCAAAGAGTGCAACACCAATAAGTAATGAGGCTGTAATGCCGGTCAGAAAAGTGCCGGCCAGCCATCGTGCAGAAACTTCACGCCGATCTGGTGGTCCGCGACGCCCGTCCGTGATGAGCGGCGGCTCATCTCCGGGGTCGCTGGAGTTGGTCAAGATCTGCTGATTCATGCCGCGCAGTACCATTCCTTATTATATATTGCGCACCGCAGGCTGCGGAAAAATCTGCGTAATATTGAATTACCTCAGGTGAGGAGCAAAGTTTTGCCTGTGCATACCGGTCAAGTCAATGAGAAGACGGCAAACAAACGAGATATGTGGAATCATTCCACGATTATTCGCTTTTTTAAACTGAAGCTCTGAACCTGTTCCATTTCAGATGTGTGCGTACGACCGGAATGGGGCGTGTTTATGATCGCAGTATTATTATGCTGCGAAAACTACAATATATAATGAGCATCAATACCCTCATAAGAAATGCTGCTTTGGGTATGGATTCGGGTTTGAGAGTGATGATTCCGTAATTTGATTCTGGATTTGCGAGTCGAAGCAAGGGTTTGGTTTGGTGATTTGATATATTTGGTGGTGTTTTTTTGGTGATTGGGGATGGATTTGAGTGCTGGAGCGGTGTGGTGAGGGGATAAATGGATGGGAGAGGCGATGTTTTTCGGTTTTTGTTATAAAAATTCCATAAAAGGCGTTTGTGTGTGTTGACAGT
>UCAG01000013.1 GCA_900470285.1 Hyphomicrobiales bacterium | reverse complement strand
TTAATATAATTTTACTTAAATAATAAATTAATAAACAAATATTTATTAAATAATCTAATTTTATAAATACAAAATAATATAAAATTAATTAACCATTACATGTAAATTACAATTTAAAATTAACAACTACCTTTTTATTACCTGCATTTTATTGCAGTATCCATTTATGGTTTTTTTCATATGATGAGTTATAAATTTCCAATAGAGAAAGGACGATTTTTTTCCGCCTGTTAATTTATTGTATTTCCGGTTTTTTCCGAAATCAGATTATGAAAATTCCATGCAATTTTAAAAATTAAAACAGAGCCAAGTATAAATTTATTTTTATTCAATTTTTTAAGGTGAAAAATGTCAATTGTTGTCAATCTCGATGTTGTTTTAGCACGTAAAAAAATCCGCTCACGCCAGCTTGCTGCTGATATAGGCATCACTGAACCCAATGTATCCCTGCTCAAATCCGGCAAAGTACGCGGTATACGTTTTGAAACACTGGCAAAAATCTGCCGCGTCCTTGAGTGCCAGCCAGGCGACATTCTCGAATATCGCGATGAGGTCGGCACTCCGCATTAATGCAACCGGCCGCGTGGCAATGCCCGCTCGCAGAAAAGCATTAAATGCAATCAACGACTGAACAAATACAGGACTCCCTGAAAATCAGACACAAAAAAGCCGCGCGATCAGTGACCTGCGCGGCTTTTTCATGAAAAATGATATTCCCCGTCAGAGAAATATCAGTCAATCCCGAACTTTATCAGAGCAACTCCGGTTATGGCTGAATTGCAGGAACCGCTCGGATTATTTATTTCTGCGCATTTGCCTCACGCAAAACCGGTTCCCGGTTTTGCCGGAAATGCCTTAATGATGGAAGGACGAAATTCCGTATCCGTCATTTGCAACAGCACTGCCGCCGGTTTCAACGGAAAGCAAACCCAATCCAGTAAACAGGATTGCAGACAGCATAAGGACAGTCAGGAGCGTGGCGCTCTTTGCGGACATGGAAACAAGTCTCCCGGAAGCGGACTAAATTCAGCATGAACCGGCACATTGCATAAGAATGCACACGGACTCAGCATTGTTGAAAGGTGCTTCCAGATATAAGCAGGCGATCTTAACAGCAATAAAACATGCGCAAGATACACGCTAAAAACACATACAAAAATCAGTTTGATTTTCATTGTGGCAGATCAGCAACTGAAACGCCCCTATGCAGCGTAAAAACCCGATCTCACTCAATCAAATAGTAACCATAGATCTTTACGCATAAGCAAAATGCGCCGCCCAAGCTCCGAATTTCCGGCTGAGCCATCGCAGTGAGTCTCCGTGATAAGCACAATTACAGCACCACAAATAACCGCCAGATTTTCTTTGACCGGGGATTTCTCCGTCTATTTTACCGCTCTGTTTTTTTGCTCACAGGCTACAGAACTCTTTATCACTTGACCTGCCGGCCTTCTCTCTGCCATCCGTAGCCCATGCGCGCAAATTACAGAATGCAACGACTGCTTATTGACCTCCCTCTGCAACCGGATCACCCCATTGAGGCTCCGGCGGATATGGCACATTACCTGCTCAATGTTCTGCGCATGCGGGACAGTGACAATATTTTGCTGTTTAACGGGCGCGACGGTGAATGGTTGGCTCACATAGAGCAAACAGGCAAAAAACGCGTTTCTCTGCATCCTGCCGAGCAGACACGCCCACAGCCGGAAGCGCCTGATTTTCATTATTGTTTTGCCCCGCTGAAAACCGGCCGCATGGATTATATCATCCAAAAGGCCGTAGAAATGGGCGCTTCTGTATTGCAGCCGGTTATCACCCAGCACTGTCAGATGCCCAAGCTTAACAGTGAACGGATGCAGGCCAATATGCGTGAAGCCGCAGAACAATGCGGAATCCTGTCTTTGCCGGAATACAGAGAGCCGTTACGTTTTGATAAATTCATGGAACAATGGGATGAGGCGCGCGCACTGATATTCTGCGACGAGGCCGCTGAAGGCAACAATCCTCTGCCACTATTGACCAGCCTGAAAGGCAAACCTGCCGGCGTCTTCATCGGCCCTGAGGGAGGTTTCTCAGAAGATGAGCGTCAATATCTGCATAAGCAGTCCTTTGTCACTGCGATTCCGCTTGGCCCCAGAATTTTACGTGCAGATACCGCTGCGGTAGCCGCTATGGCTGTGATTCAGGCGAGCATCGGCGACTGGCAGTGATTGCGTTTTTTATGCACCGGTCCCTGCATAATTCCGGCAATAGCGCATTTTTTTCAGGGTTCTTCGCAACAGGACAAGGTTCAATTACGCGTCCTGCTATCGTTCCAAATAATTCGGCCAAATAATTCCACTTGCGTGTTGGGTAAAAAAACGCCAATCACATATATGAATAGTGACAACTACAAAATAGGGTAATGCAAAGCATGGCTCGGGATACCACAGACGAAACAGCTATTTCCGGCATTGAGGAACTGGCTGAATATCTCGCAGAAGGCTGTAAGCCACAGAACAAATGGCGCATCGGCACTGAACATGAGAAATTTCCCTATTACACCAAAGATAACAGCCCTGTTCCCTATGAGGGTACGCAAGGTATCCGCGCTATTCTGGAAGCGATGCAGCAGCGCCTTGGCTGGGATCCTATCATTGACGAAGGCAAACTGATCGGACTGGTCAGCCCGCAAGGCCAGGGCGCAATCTCTCTGGAACCCGGCGGTCAGTTTGAGCTCTCCGGTGCGCCGCTGCAGACCATTCACCAGACCTATGCGGAAGCAAGCCAACATCTGAAAGATGTGCAAACCATCGCCACGCCGCTCGGCATCCGCTTCCTTGGCATGGGCGGCAGCCCGAAATGGACGCGCGCCGAAACGCCGGTAATGCCGAAATCCCGTTATGCCATCATGACAGCCTATATGCCTAAAGTTGGCAGCCAGGGACTGGACATGATGTATCGCACCTCGACCATTCAGGTGAATCTGGACTTCGGTTCTGAAACGGATATGCGCCACAAAATGCAGGTCAGCATGAAGCTGCAATCCGTTGCGACAGCGCTTTTTGCTTCCTCACCATTCACAGAAGGCAAAACAAACGGCCTGCAATCATGGCGCTCCGACATCTGGCGCGACACAGATAACAGACGCGCAGGCGTCCTGCCATTTGTGTTTTCAGAACGCTTCGGTTTTGCTGATTATGTAGACTGGGCACTGGATGTGCCGATGTATTTCATTATGCGTGGCGGACATTATATTGACTGCACCCATATTACATTCCGCCAGTTTCTGAATGGCGCAATGAAGGATCATCCGTCTGTCGGACAGCCCAATATGGGCGACTGGGCAAACCATATTTCCACACTGTTTCCCGAAGTCCGCCTTAAGCGCTTTCTTGAAATGCGCGGAGCTGACGGCGGTCCTCTGTCCCATATTGCAGCACTTTCCGCTTTCTGGGCTGGCCTGCTCTACGATCAGGATGCATTGAATGCGGCGCTGGATCTGACGAAGGACTGGGACTTCGAACAAGTGGTTGCAATGCGTAATGCCGTGCCTGCAAGCGGCCTTGCCACAGTCTTCGGCAAGGGTAAAGTCGCAGATATTGCAGCACAAGCCGTCGCAATCGCCTCTCAGGGTCTTAAGAACCGCAAACAGACGGATGAAAACGGCCGTGACGAGAGTATCTATCTTGAGCCGCTGGAAGCGATCATTCAGTCCGGAAAACCATTGGCAGAGGTAATGCTGTCTCATTTCAGCAGCGACTGGAACCAGTCTGTAGAGCCAGTCTTTAAGGCCTATTCATACTAATTGCCTTTACTGATAAAGAGCGGCTGTGCGTTTCAAAAAATGCAGCCGCTTTTTTATTATTTTGTAAAATACACCTGACTTTGTGTCAGCATACATAATGATTTTCTTAACAAAGCTGAACAGGTCTTAATAAAAGCAAACCACAATATATTAAAATTATCTTATTTTATATTTCCACACGTAAATATACTAAAAAATTACAATAAAATCATTTGCCTTCATTAAGATATTCCATATGATTACCGGAACTTAACCGGAGCATGGCATGCAGACACTACTTGACCTAGATCAGTTGCGTACTTTTCTGCTGATTGCCGAAACCGGTAGTTTCACCAAAACGGCAGACAGTGTTTTCAGAACCCAGTCTGCAATTTCCATGCAGATCCGCCGCCTTGAAGAGCGTATCGGCAAACCGCTATTTGCCCGTGAAGGGCGCCATCTCCTGCTCACGCCGCATGGCGAAAAACTGTTAAATTATGCAAGGCGTCTTATAGAGCTGAATAATGAAACAGTCGCCTCATTCCGCACAGATAAGATACAGGCCAATATACGCATCGGCCTTCCTGACGTTTATCTGGAGCATATGGTGCAGGATGCATTGCAGCCCATATTCCGTGATTATCCGGCGATTGAAACCATTTTGCATTGTGAGCAGACGGATGCGCTGATTGACCATATCCGGCGCGGAGCGCTGGATATTGCTCTCATCACGCATAATACAGGGCAAAAACGCTCAGAGGTTCTGAATACCAGCCGTTTCGTATGGGCGACCTCAGCTGAAAACTCTCCGCATGAAGAGCCCGTTATACCGCTGGCGATGAACAAGACAAATTGCGGCTGGCGTAAAGTACTGACGGATAATCTCAATACGATGCAACGCGAATATCGTATCGTTTTGTCCACATCCTCCGCACGCTCCATACTTATGGCGGTGCGTTCCGGCAGCGCAATTTCGATCCTGCCTGATAATATGATGGGAAGCGGCATGCGCGTACTCAATGAGGAAGACGGTTTCCCCAAACTGCCATCCTGTGCTTTATCTCTCATTCGCGCGCAGGGCATTCATGCACCCGCCATTGACCTGATCGCAGCTGCTATTAAATCCAGTTTTCGTAAACCGATCCGCTTTTCTGAATAATCAAAGCCATTTCCGGTAAAATTGTTTTTAGAGCGCATTTCGGTCTGATTAAATCAGAGCGACGCCCTAACTTTTTTGTTTTGCGCATATTTTGCCCGATCGGAGCGAATTATATTCAAATCGGATCATAGTGTTCGCTCCAGATTCTCAGTTTGGTAGCGTTGTCACGGGTGCCTGATTGATTCTATTGGACTGTGAAGTGCTCTGCCCCGGCCGTTTCACGGTGCACAACAGCAAAGTCTCTTGACCGCCAAGCCCATAAAATGGCCAATAGAGTCATGAGTTTTTTTTCAGATTCGCCCGACCGCCAGACAGAAAATAACGCGACAAATGTTGCGGAATATTCTGTATCGGAAATATCCGGTGCGCTGAAACGTACTGTTGAAGATACGTTCAGCCATGTGCGGGTGCGCGGCGAAATCTCCGGCTATCGCGGACCACACTCCTCAGGCCACGCTTATTTCGCTCTGAAAGATGATCGCGCGCGCATTGAAGCCGTGATCTGGCGCGGCTCCATGAGCCGCATTAAATTCAGGCCGGAAGAAGGTATGGAGGTGATTGCCACCGGCAAGCTCACCACCTATCCGGGCTCATCCAAATACCAGATCGTAATCGAGCAGATGGAGCCTGCCGGTGCCGGTGCACTGATGGCTTTGCTTGAAGAACGCAAGCAGCGGCTGGCACGTGAAGGGTTGTTTGATGCAGACCGCAAGCAATTGCTGCCTTTTATGCCCCGCACAATCGGCGTCATCACCTCCCCGACCGGCGCGGTAATCCGCGACATCATTCACCGGATTACCGACCGCTTCCCTCTGCATGTACTGGTCTGGCCGGTGCGTGTGCAAGGAGAGACAACCGGCGAGGAAGTTTCCCGTGCCGTTGCCGGTTTCAACTCGGCATATTTTGGCGAAGTGCTGCCCAGACCGGATGTACTGATTGTTGCCCGTGGCGGCGGCAGTCTGGAAGACCTCTGGGGCTTCAATGATGAGAACGTAGTACGCGCCGTTGCTGCCTCCGATATACCGGTTATCTCAGCTGTAGGTCACGAAACCGACTGGACACTGATTGATCTTGCGGCAGATATACGTGCCCCGACGCCAACCGGAGCCGCAGAAATGGCCGTTCCGGTTCGTACAGATTTGCAGGCACAGCTTGCGTCTTACAGCGCACGACTGGCATCGGCCATGACACGTCTGATCGACAGGCGGCGTGAAGCCTATCGCGCTTTGCAAAGAGCATTACCCTCGACCGATCAGCTGCTTGCCTTGCCGAGACGCCGCTTTGATGAAGCAGGCTCCAGACTGGGCCGCGCATTGCTGGTGAGTACAGAACAAAAACGTGCGCGTTTTGATGGTTTGAAACGTCACCTCTCCCCGCGTCTGCTCAATCAGCAGATCAGAGAGCGCCGCTTGCAGCTGCAACAACTCAATCAGCGCCTGCCGAGAGGCCTGTCGCTCAAAACGCAGAACAGCCGCAATTTTCTGCGGCAGACTTCAGCAAGACTGACCGGTGAACTGATCCTGCGACGCACCCGTCTGTGGGCACTCAATATCGCCAATCTTCAACGGCGCGGCGATCAGGCTTTACGTCATAGTCTGCAGAAATACCGGACCCGCAGTCTGGAGCTGACCCGATTGATGGAAACCTTGTCTCATACAAGTGTTCTCAAGCGTGGGTTTGCTATTGTTCTGAATGATCAGGGATTACCGGTTAAAGCTGCTGCGGCAGTGCAAACAGGCGAAAATCTGACACTTCGCTTTCATGACGGCGATCGCTCCGTCATTGCGGATGGTTCAGCGTCAGCTCCGGCAATTCAGACTCCAACCCCGCACTCCGCGGAAGCTTCCCCTAAAGATAAGAAAAGCAAAGTCTCCCGCTCAAAGGATAGCGGTCAGGGATCGCTTTTCTGAAATATATCCTGCAATTTATTCTGGCAACGTCAAAGCATTTCATCCGGCATAACCGGAAATAACGAACTGCCATAGTGTTAATCCCTCAGAAAATAACATATATCTGTTGCTTCAATCAGCGGGGGAGAAAAAGATTGAAGTATACCGGCATTATTACAGTCTTTACATCGCTTTCCGTGCTTACAGCATGCACAACAAGCACAACACAGACGGCCAAGCCCGTCGCCAGCCAAAATCAGCCATCATCTGCAAGCCATGAAACATCAAAACCGGCCAGACTGGTTGAGAGCTATACGGCACATATCAGCGATCGTGATAAAGTTGATGAAAAGGGCAAGCCCCTGAAAAATGCCCGCGATATTATCCTTCAGGATCGTAAAAACTATTACGATTTCAATTTGCGCGATCCGGCTGACACGCCAAGCAAGGTTTTTGCCAAAAAAGAAAATCGCTGGTCTGAAGGCAAAGAATTTTCAGAAATGAAATGGGAGCCTTCGAATGCATCCAACCCTCAGCGCGGCTATCAATGGAAAATGCGCCGCGGTGTTGAATATCAGATATTTGAGGGAAATCCAGACGTGAAAATTCAGGTCCATGACGATGGCAATATCCACGTCGATCCGAGCCGGAACTATTAAGCAAAATCATACCGGACAAAAGCGGAGCATTTCCGCTTTTGTCAGAACAAAAACAAAACTGCTCTGCCCACAGATGAGGCATCAGATCATAATCTATTGATATGAAAGCGGGAAATTTAGAATGGTACGGTCGAGTGGAGTTGAACCACTGACCTCAGGAGCCACAATCCTGCGCTCTAACCAACTGAGCTACGACCGCGTACCAATCCGGCAGTGAATCAATCAGGCTGCCGATAGGGGTCAGATACGTAAAATCATCGCATATTGCAAGCATATATCAAAAAAACTTTGTGAAAATATGATGCCTTACCGGATTATTGCTCAGGATTTCATTCTGCCTGCCTGAAAAACCAGAATACCAATGCGATGCTTTTATGTTTTCATCATGATTATGCCATGTAAACCCTGTATTTACCACTGATTAACCATAATGCGCCCTGACAGATGAAGCCGCAGCAGGAGATTATTATCCGCAAGTTTCATCAGACAGTGCTTTGCCCCTTGGGGACATTAACTAATAGTTAAGAAAGTGTTTGTCAGAACCGCCCGCTTTGTGGTGATAATGCCTGTAAATTCTCTGTCGGAACCAAAATTTTCCGATAACAGACAACAGCTTAAGACAGATCAAATCAGTTATTGGTCGGGTACGGAACTAAATATATGCAACAGCATCTGGATTTCATGGAGCTGATCCCTCTTTCCGGCATCCGTGCGGCTCTCGCAAGGGGAGACGCAATCCTGGTGCTGTCGCACGATCTGCAAACTGTACTCTGGGCAAATGACAGCGGCGCCCGTCTTCTCGGGGAAGATGTAGCTGCAGCACTTATCGGACAGAATGCGGATTTCAGCCCGCAGACACGGCGTCAGATTCTGGCTCTCGATCTTAACACCGAGAGCGCGAAGACAATTATGCTGCGCTTGGGCGGCGGTTTGCACTCTGCCTTGCAGCAATGCACTGTAACACCGCTGACGCTGGCACATGCTAATGAGCCGGTCATTCTCATGACTACAGCTGCAACAGATACAGCAAACAACATTATTCCGCCTTTGCCCCATCATCACCTTGTGCAAGTGCAGGCAGACGGAACCATTCTGAACAGCGATGCGCAATTTAATGCCCTGAACATCAACAGCAACACTTTGGCTGATCTGACCGTTGAAGCGCAGGATGAAGCCGATGGCATTGTGCGCCGTCGTGTACGCGCCGGCCAAAGCACCCTGCCCGCAATGATGATCCGCCTTGACGATCAGAATGAACAGGCACCTTATCTCTTTATCGTTGAAAAGGTGCAGGATAGTGCTGTTTCAGTTGCACCCGCACCGGATGCAGCTGAGACCTCCGAAGCCGCTGAAAGCACAAAAATCGATCCGGAAACTACTGTTCCTGCGGCTGAAGAAAGCGCCCCTGCACGGTTTATCTGGAAAGCAGATGCTGACAGCCGTTTTACGGAAATCTCACCGGAATTTGCAGCAATTGTCGGCGACAATGCCGCTGATATTATCGGCCGTAAATTTTCTGATGTGGCTAAAGTTTTCGGCTTCGATAATGATGGTGTTATTACCGCCCTGTTGAAACAACAGGAAACGTGGTCAGGCAAAAGAATTTTCTGGCCTGTTCAGGGCACAGATCAGCGCGTTCCTGTTGATCTCGCTGCATTACCTGCTTTTGCGCGCGACAAGGCCTTCTCCGGTTTCAGCGGTTTTGGCGTTCTCTATCCCTCTTTGACAGAGCAGGATCCTGAAGCCATTGGCATGGCCTTGATATCAGGGCCTGTCGTACCGGACGCACCTGCACCCCAGACCAATGATGCGAAAAACGCACCTCTTTCCAGTGAGAAAATCATTCTAATGGAAGCGCTGCGCGCTTCGCAGAAGCGTCAGCAGGATACTGAGCCAGCCAGCGAGGTCCCTGCTGCAGATAAGGCCAATATTATTGCGGAAATCCGCCCTGCCCGTCCGGAAAACGGCTTATCGCCAACCGAGCGCAGTGCCTTCCGCGAGATAGCCGATCGTTTGCGCCGTGAGGTCCTCCAGAAAACACCTAAATCTCCACCAACAGAGCAGCCTACTGCGGCAGATACCCCCGTACTTCCGCAGGCGGAGCCGGTTATTGCGGCTCCGCAGCTGCCTGTTGAAGCAGCAGATATACCTTATCCGCATGACACACAGCCTGCAAACCATAATCAGCATCACGAACAAGCTGGACAAAAACCGGCACAGGCCGATATGGCATCGCAGGAGGATGAAGACCTGCATGTGCTGAGCGGCCTGCCGGTTCCGGTGCTAATCCACAGTGCAGACCGGTTGCATTTTGCCAATCAGGCATTTTTTGACATGACCGGTTATAGTTCGCTGGATGATCTGCGTCATGCCGGTGGCATTGACGCATTGTTTGCCCAGTCAGGCGACAGCAATCTCAGCGGTATGATCCTGCGCCTCGCCGATGGCGGTCATAAGATTGTTGAAGCCCATCTCCAGTCTGTTCCGTGGCAGGGTGCACGCGCGCTGATGCTGAGCCTGCTGCCGGAGCTGGTACTGAAAGCTGATAATGACGACGATATCAGCAAACAGCCAAGCCGGTTAAAGTTGGTCGATAGCATTACAGCAGAGACTGCGCCGCAGGACAATGCGGTTCATCAGCTGCAATCAGAACTGGCATTTCAGTCTGCCGAGACTGTAGAGCCAAAAACTGAAGATGCCGGAACGGTTAACTCAGCCGCGGACAATCGTGCGCAACCTGATTTTCATGCATTGCAAACTCAGATTGATGAACTGACGTCCATTCTGGATACTGCCACAGACGGCGTGGTCATTATCGGGCAGGACGGCAAAATCCGTTCGCTCAACCAGTCTGCGGCGGCGCTGTTCGGCTATGATATCAATGAATTGTCAGGCAAATCCTTCGCCGTTTTGTTTGCTATTGAAAGTCAGCGTGCAGCGATTGACTATATTCACGGACTTGCCGGCGATGGTGTTGCCAGCCTGCTCAATGACGGGCGGGAAGTGATCGGCCGTGAAGCGCAGGGACGTTTCATTCCGTTATTTATGACCATCGGCAAACTGCCTGCCTCCAAAGGCTATTGCGCGGTGATGCGTGATATTACGCAATGGAAACGTGCAGAAGAAGAGCTGACCTCAGCGCGTCAGGAAGCTGAACGTGCCTCGACCCATAAAACCGAGTTTCTGGCGCGGATCAGCCATGAAATCCGCACACCACTGAATGCGATTATCGGCTTCTCCGAACTGATGGCGGAGGAGAAATTCGGCCCGATCGGGAATGACCGCTATCGTGAATATCTGCGTGACATTCACCGTTCAGGCAATCATGTGCTGGCACTCGTCAACGACCTTCTGGATATTTCCAAAATTGAAGCCGGTGCGCTTGATCTGGAATTTGAAGCTGTGGCGCTCAATGATGCACTGGCTGAAGCTGTGGCGCTGATGCAGCCTCAGGCCAATCGGGAGCGTGTGATTATCCGCTCCAGTTTCTCGGCCTTTTTGCCGGATATTGTGGCAGATGCCCGTTCGATCCGTCAGGTGGCACTCAATCTTCTGTCCAATGCGATCCGCTTTACCGGTCAGGGTGGTCAGGTGATTGTTTCAACCAGCTATGAGCCGGAAGGTCATGTGGTGATGCGCGTGCGTGATACCGGCATCGGCATGAACCAGAGCGAGCTGGAACAGGCGCTGAAACCTTTCCGGCAGGTCAGCAATCATAATAGCCAGACACAAACCCTCAAAAATCCCGACATCAAAGACTGGCGTCAGCAAGGCACCGGCCTTGGTCTGCCTCTGACGAAAGCCATGGTGGAGGCAAACCGTGCGCAGTTCTCCATTGAATCTGCACCGGAACAGGGCACGACTGTGGAAATTACTTTTCCGCCGACCCGCGTTCTCGCGGAGTGAGGTCTAGAGCGGTTCTGGTTAATATTGAATCGATAGAATCGCTCTATCTCTTTGTGTTACGCATTATCCAACGCAAAACCGCTTCACACTTTTGCTGAAAATGCTGTAAATCATTTTCGCCTGATGTAATTTGTTACGTGATCGGAACACAATGAAGCTGATACGCCCTGTTCTGGCTGTTATCGTTATTTTAGCAATGCTGTTTGCCGGAGCACTGGCTGCTCTGCCTTATATTGTTTCAACCGATTCCATCCGGCTGCATCTGGCACAGAATATCAGCGCATGGACGGGCTACAGCGTTGAGATTCGTCAACCGCCACGCATGAGCTTCTTTCCGGTCTTTCGTGCTTCGCTCAGCGATGTCACCGTCAGCAAGATGGGGGATACCAATACCCCGTTTATGGCTGCGGAACGCATTGAAGTGGAAATGTCGCCGCTTGATGCCCTCTTCGGTCGTGTTGCCTTTACTGAAACCCGTCTCATCAATGCGCATTTCGCCTTGAGTGAACCGGTAGAAGACCTGCCGCAATTTGTGAATACACTGGCCTCATCTTCCGGCCGCCTTGGCCTTGCCATCCGGCAGGCGCGCAATGTGACAGCGAAAAAAACAGAGAACGATCAGCAAAACGACAAGCAGTTACAAACCATGCCTTTCGGCAGGCTGGTTCTGGAAAACAGCAGTATCGGTTTCACGACCCGTAATACCGAGCGTCAGGAACAAATCAGCAAGATCAATGCCAGCATCGACTGGCCGCAGACAACCAGTGCGGCAACAGTCAAGGGCAAGGCTGTCTGGCATGATGAAACCGTGGATTATAATCTGAATGTTGCGCAGCCGCTTTTATTGCTGGCGCGCGGCATGAGCCAGATGAGCGCACAGATAACCAGTAAACCACTGAGCATCAGCTTTGACGGACGCAGCAATATTTCTGAAAACATCTTCACAGAAGGTGCGTTCAGCCTGTCCAGCCCGTCGCTCAGCGAAAGTCTGCACTGGGTCGGCCTGTCATCCGATGCCAGCTACTCCCTGCGTACCACTGCAGATGACGCTTTCAGCATCGAGACTAATGTCAGCGCCACACCGCTGCGTATTAAATTGTCCGATATTGCACTTAATCTCAATAATATGCCGGCCAAGGGTGCTGCGGAAATCGGCTTCGGCAAACAGCGGCCCGTGGTGACCGGCACTCTGGCTTTCCAGACCTTGAATGCTGTCTCTTTCTTTCACACTGTCACCACACTGGTCACAAAAGTCAGTGAGGATGAAGAGGCAAAGAATTACGGCGGCTATCGTTATGCCCCGCCACGTATGATTGACACGCGGCTGCTAAACAGCGCCGATCTTGATATCCGCCTCTCTGCACAGAATGCCAGTATCGGCGCTGCGCAAATGACCGGCCTTGCTGCTGCCTTGCAAATTCGCGACGGGCAGGCAATCTTCGATATTGGCGATGCCAAAGCCTTCAAAGGCTCCATCCAGACCAGTATTAAATTGTCCCAGACCGCAGACGGACAGGACAATATCGGTGTCCGGCTGAACGCTGCCAATATCGACAGTGCCGCATTTTTAACAGCTCTCGGTTTGAATGACCCTATTCTGAGTGGTCAGGGCAATCTTTCTGTGACAGCTGAAACCTCACCGCAAAGCCTGCAAAGCATGTTGCGCAATGCGCGCGGGCAAATCAGTTTCACGCTGAATAATGGGCGTATGCTGGGTTTCGACCTCAATGACTTTATTGCCAAAATGAAAAGCGAGGGCTTCTTTGCCCTGCAACGCCGCGACAAAGTCAGCCTTGATTTCAAGCGTCTTGATGTCAAAGCCTCGCTTGGCGATGGTGTGGCCACACTGGAAACCACCAAAGCGGAGACCATGCAGGGCGCTTTATCGCTGACCGGCATTATCCCGCTGACCGACCGCAGTCTGGCGCTGTCCGGCACATTGACCTTGCCGCAACCGGCAAAAGAAACCGCCGACACACCGGCAGATAGCGGTGAAGCAACGCCGCCTGCTCCAGTCACTACTCCGGAACCCATAGAACTGACGGTAACAGAGCCGCTCGTCCCACCGGCAGAAAACCTGCATTTTTTTGTTGGCGGCTCATGGGACAGGCCGTTTATCTCACCATCGAAATAAGCAAAAAGCCGGTGCATCATAGGATACACCGGCTTTCTTGTTTATATCTTTTGTAACGAAACTTAGCCGAGGCGGAAAGCTGCCTGCTCATCACGCTGGCGCTGCACTACGCGGCGCTTATTGACGACCGAAGCGATAATCACGCCGGTTGCCACCAGTCCGATCAGCAATGTACAGACCGCATTGATCTCCGGTGTTACACCCAGACGCACCTGACTGTAGATTTTCATCGGCAGCGTTGTAGCACCCGGCCCCGAAGTGAAACTCGCAATTACCAGATCATCCAGTGACAAAGTGAAAGCCAGCATCCAGCCGGAAACCACCGCAGGCAGAATAATCGGCAGGGTGATTTTCATGAAAGTTGTCACCGGCGGCGCACCGAGATCCATTGCCGCTTCTTCCAGTGAGCGGTCGAAACTCACCAGACGCGACTGCACAACCACTGCCACAAAACACATGGCAAAAGTGATATGCGCCAGTGTTACTGTCCAGAAGCCGCGGTCAAAACCGACAGCCACAAACAGCAACAGCAAGGACAGGCCGGTAATCACTTCCGGCATTACCAGCGGTGCATAAATCATGCCGGAGAACAGGGTGCGGCCGCGAAAGCGCGTATAGCGGGTCAAAGCCAGCGCGCCCAGAGTACCGAGGATAGTGGCAATCGTGGCTGACAATACACCAACGCGTAACGTCACCCACGCGGCATCTTTAAGCCCCTGATTCTTGAAAAGCTCGACATACCACTTGACCGAGAAACCCGACCAGACAGTTACCAGACGCGATTCATTGAAGGAGTAAATCACCAGCAGCACAATCGGCAGGTAGAGAAAGGCAAAGCCCAGCACGACCGAGACAATGTTAAAACGTGACCAGGATGTTGTGTTCATTATTTGCCACTCCCATCGGCACGGGTCTGCATTTTTTGGAACAACACAATCGGAATAACCAGAATAACCAGCAGCACCACCGCCACGGCAGCAGAAACCGGCCAGTCACGGTTGGAGAAGAACTCGCTCCACAGGGTCTTACCGATCATCAATGTGCTGGAACCGCCAAGCAGATCAGGGATCACGAACTCACCGATTGCCGGAATGAACACCAGCATCGAACCGGCGATCACACCCGGCAAAGCCAGCGGGAATGTGATTTTCCAGAAGGCTTTAAGCGGGGTGCAACCGAGATCCTGCGCCGCTTCAATCAGTGAATAGTCCATCTTTTCCAGTGCTGAATAGATCGGCAATACCATGAATGGCAGGTAGGAATAAACAATACCGATATAGATCGCTGTATCCGTATTCAGGATCGTCAACGGCGTGTCGATAATATTCAGCGACATCAGAAACTGGTTGAGCAGGCCTTCCGGCTTCAGGATCGCAATCCACGCATAAACGCGGATGAGGAATGATGTCCAGAATGGCAGGATTACCAGCATCAGCAAGGTCGGGCGTAGTGTCAGCGGTGCACGCGCCATGCCATAGGCCAGCGGAAAACCGATCAGCAGTGCCAGAAAGGTTGAAACTGCCGCAATTTTTACGCTCGACAAATAGGCTTTGTAATAGAGCGAATCCTGTGTCAGCCAGATATAGTTTTCGAAAGAAAACTGCTGGATTTTCTGCCAGATGACACTCAGTCCGTCGCTCCAGAAAAAGCGCGGATCATAGGCAGGGATCGCCATCGCCACCTGCGACAGAGAAATTTTGAAGACAATGAAGAACGGGATCAGAAAAAACAGACCGAGCCAGATATAAGGCACGGCGATCACCGCTCTGGAAGCAATAGCTGCAATCAATTTTTGCATGGACTACTCCTCAATTCTTTAGAGCATAATTTCTTAAACTTGAAACAGTTTTAGATGAAATTATGCTCTAGTTTTAAAGTGTTAGAGCGACCTTTGTGCGCCTATCGGGCGCACGGCGCTCTAATGACGCGCATTTTATCCGAAAACCGCTCACACTTTTCGGAATGCGCTTTTGGTGATCAGGCAACCAGAACCATACCGGCATCATCTTCAAACGATACCCAGACCTGTTCATCATAACCCAGCGGGTCTTCAGTGCGGCGCACGGAGTTCATGCTGGAGGCCTTGATAGTGCGGCCATTCGGCAGTCGCACATGGAACACGTTCATATCGCCGAAATAGGCAATATCCCACAACTCGCCCTGCAAGGCATTGATCGACGCATCTTCCGGCTTCTCGCGGCTGATAGTGATTTTCTCAGGGCGGATTGCATACCAGACCTTCTGACCGGCATGCAGTTCTTTACCGGTTTTGGTGCGGATGGCGACATTATTCGCCGGACTTTCAATATCTGCCACGCCATTGGCGAAACGGCTGATTTCACCCTCAATAATATTAATATTGCCGATAAAATCGGCGACGAATTTGCTGCTCGGCGCTTCATAGACTTCTGCCGGTGTCGCCACCTGCATGATCTGGCCTTTATCAAGCACAGCGATACGGTCAGCCATGGTCATCGCCTCTTCCTGATCATGGGTAACAATCAGGAAGGTCAGGCCGAGATTCATCTGCAAATCCATCAGCTCAAACTGGGTTTCTTCGCGCAGTTTTTTATCCAGCGCGCCCAGCGGCTCATCCAGCAGCAAGACTTTCGGACGCTTGGCAACCGCACGCGCCAAGGCTACACGCTGACGCTGACCACCGGAAAGCTGATGCGGCTTGCGTTTAGCATATTTCTCCAGCTTCACCAGTTTCAGCATATCGTTCACACGATCTGCCATTTCCGATTTGGCCATACCGTCCTGTTTCAGACCGAAACCAATATTCTGTTCAACAGTCATATGCGGGAACAAAGCATAGGACTGGAACATCATATTCACAGGACGTTTATAGGGAGGAATACCGCGCATATCCTGCCCGTCCAGCATGATACGACCGGAAGTAGGCTCTTCAAAACCCGCCAGCATGCGCATCAAAGTGGATTTACCGCTACCGGATGCGCCTAACAGCGCAAAAAACTCGCGGTTAAAAATATTCAGCGACAGATCATCAATCACCGTCACATCGTCGAATTTTTTGACGATGTTTTCGAATGAAATATAGGGCTTGGCGGCCGGATCGTTCCAGGGTGAGAACTTGCGGCGGAAACTACCAAAAGATTTCATGCTGTTCCCCTCATATTGCGGGTCTTGTAAGCCTTAAACATATTTGAAATGTCACGGATAAAATTCCGGAAACCTGTCAGCTGGTTTGTGGTGCTTGTTACAGGCTGTAAAACAAACGGGGCATTTGCCCCGTTTGTTCCCTGATCTGCTTAGTGCCCTGTCACAATCTTGGTCCAGGTGCGGGTTGCCATCTGGTTGATTTTCGGCGGGTAAGGCATCGGAACGAAGAGTTGTTTCATCACTTCTTCACTCGGATAAACCGCCGGATCATTCAACAGTTCCTTATCGATGAATTCCTGCGATGCCTTGTTGCCATTGGCGTAAAACACATAGTCAGAAGCCTTGGCGATCACTTCAGGACGCATGATATAATTGATAAATTCATGCGCTTCTTCAACATGTTTGGCATCTGCCGGAATGGCCATCTGATCAAACCACATCAGAGCGCCCTCTTTCGGAATGGAATAACCGATTTCCACACCGTTCTTAGCTTCTTCCGCACGGTCACGTGCCTGAAAAATATCACCGGAATAGCCCACAGCCATGCAGATATCGCCATTGGCCAGCGCATTAATATATTCAGACGAATGGAATTTACGGATATTCGGACGGATGCTTAAGTAAAGTTCTTCCGCCTTGGCGAAGCTTTCAGCGGTTGGGTTATTGGTGTCAAAGCCCAGATAATGCAGCGCCGGACGCAGCATTTCACTGCCTGAATCCAGCAGATAAATACCGCAATCTTTCAGCTTTGCCGAATTTTCAGGCTTGAACAGCACGTCCCAGCTATCGATTTCATCAACACCAAGCGCTTCCTTGATCTTGGCTTTGTTGTAACCAATCCCTGTGGTACCCCACATATAGTTGACAGAATATTCATTGCCCGGATCATAAGCGACCGTGCGCTTGGTGATCTCGTCCCACATATTTTTCAGGTTAGGCAGTTTGTCTTTATCCAGTTTCTGGAAAACACCTGCCGGAATCTGACGGCCCATAAATTCAGCAGAAGGTACAACAATGTCATAACCGCTGCCACCGGCCAGCAATTTTGTCTCAAGGATTTCGTTGGAATCATACACGTCGTAAACGACTTTGATGCCGGTTTCCTTGGTGAAATCTTTCAGGATGGAATCATCAATATAATCAGACCAGTTATAGATGTTCAGTACGCGCTCCTGCGCAGCAGCCGGCAGAACAGGCAGCAGCGCGGCAAGTGCCACACAGCTGGCAGAAACATATGAAAGCAAATGGGCTTTGATCTTCATCAGTCACTCCGTCCAGAAAGCTTTATGGGGCAAAAGCCTTGCAAGCCAAATCATCCCTCACACATTGCCCTTCAATGTGCATTCTCCGTTACCTTTTGAGATTAATTTGCTTTCGTCAACGGAAAGATGACGCTTAAACCGCATAGCGCCGATTATTTGAATTTAATGAACACAATTTTAAACTTTGTGTGTCCTTCAGGGCGCACAATGGGGGATTTTATCCGGTGAAAACGGGCACCTGAGAACAGGGATATAAGCCTTATCTTTCAAAGATATGCCACACAGAAACCATAACAGGCAAAATGCCCGAATCTTCCCCACTCTAAATTTTAATTTCACGCATTATCCTACGCATCGTAGCGGGAAAAGAAATCAGTCCGGCGAACTGATTTTCCTGCGAAGGCGCTACACACTTTTGCTGGAAATGCTCTACCCTTACTGGAAGTCATAGGCAGAGAAACCTGACACCATTTCATCCAGCGCCAGCGGGCGGGTGAGCGGTGGTTCGGCACGGGCAAGACAAGCCTGTCTCTCGCATAAACGACAGGCCGTACCAACCGGACTGACAGCTGAGCCGGAAGACATACCCGCCAGATAGGTCGCATAGACTGTTTCCTGCGCCGCAGACACATCACATCCCAGCATCAGCGCTGTGCGGCGCGGTTGTTCGCCAAAACCAGTCATAGGCCCTTCAACCGTGCGGCTGATGGTCAGATATTGCGTTTTATCCGGCAGTTCCACCTGCTCCGCCAGATATTGCTGCGGATGAGAAAAAGCATTGTAAATTTGTAGCTTCGGGCAGGCACCACCAAATCGCGTTTGCGGAAAACCCTGCGCTCCGAAATGCCGCAAACGGTTTCCGGCCTGATCGATCTCCTGCAAGAAGAAAGCAATACCGGAAGCGCCTTGCTTTTGCAGCGTGGTCAACCGGCACGCCACCTGTTCAAAAGACACGTTGAAACGCGAGCGAAGCACATCAATGTCATATTTTGCACGCTGTGCCGCCTCGCGAAACGACGTATAGGGCATCATCAAAGCATGGGCTGCATAGCGCAGCAGTTCAAACCGAGCGATGCGCTTTGCCTCCGCAGAGCTCAGCTTCAAATCTTCCAGCTCAGCTCCGATCACCACCTGCATACGGATGGAAACAGCCTCCATAGCGATTTCGCGCAGTTGATCGAAAACAGACAGGCGCTCGGAGATAAACAAGCGTAATGAGTGGCGGTCATAGCGCCGCCGCCAGTTCGGCATAGTCGCTGCTGGTAATGTGCGCACGGTGATCGACTGCTCACGTTTCAGCCATTGTTTCAACGCGACAGCCAGCCCGTCTTCCGATTTCAGCAAACGGCTGAAACTGTCAGCTTCCGCTTCAATGCGTTCAAAATAATGCGGCTTACGCGCCAGCACTTCACGCACTTCGTCCAATGGCAGACGTGTCGGCGCAAGGCTCAACGCTTTGCCCTCGCGCACCATCATATCGGACAGGTCGGTGAGACGCTTTTGCTGCTCACGATAGGCCCGGAATAATTTCAGTACGCCCGCAGCCGCATTGGGCGCGGCCTCGCAAATATCAATCAGCTCCTGATCGCCCGGCAATTCACCGGCCAGTAAAGGCTCGGAAAACACTTCTTTTAATCCGGCCAGCACGGAGCCGGTTTCTTCCTGCAGCTGATCCAGATCAACTTTATAGACCGAGGCCAGTTTCAGCAGCAGCTGTACCGTTAACGGCCGCTGATTACGCTCAATCAGATTGAGATAGGATGGCGAGATACCCAAATCTTCGGCCATCGCAACCTGTGTCAGCGCCCGCTCATTGCGGATACGCCGAATACGCGCACCGGCAAATATTTTACGTTCTGCCACAGGTCTGCTCCTCCAAGAAACAACCGGATTTATTCGATCTGTAAAGAATGTGACTAATTCTTGCGATTTGTCAAATTTACAAAACTTACAAATTTACAAACTCACCTTGTCACAACTCACACAGCATAACCCGAATAAAATACTGAAATAGCGCATTTTTCTGGCCAATAAACTTAACGTCTGTAAATCTGGTCACAGACAAAACAACAACTCAACACAAAATCTGATGATATAGTTTTACAGGATATCTGATCATGACTGATTTTTACAATCTGGTACCATCCGCACCAAAAGGCCGCTTCGACGGCTTGCAGCGTTCGCATACTGCAGAAGATGTAAAGCGCCTGCGCGGTTCGGTTGAAATCCGCTACAGTCTGGCTGAAATGGGTGCCAACCGCCTGTGGAAACTCATTCATGAGGAAAATTTCGTCAATGCACTGGGCGCCCTCTCCGGCAATCAGGCAATGCAGATGGTTCGTGCAGGGTTGCAGGCCATTTACCTCTCCGGCTGGCAGGTTGCAGCCGACGCCAATACGGCTTCCGCCATGTATCCGGATCAGTCACTCTATCCGGCTAATGCAGCGCCGGAACTGGCCAAGCGCATCAACCGCACTTTGCAGCGCGCTGACCAGATTGAAACCGCAGAAGGCAAAGGCCTGTCCGTAGACACATGGTTTGCGCCGATTGTTGCCGATGCGGAAGCAGGTTTCGGCGGCCCGCTGAATGCTTTTGAAATCATGAAGGCTTTCATTGAGGCTGGTGCTGCCGGTGTTCACTTTGAAGACCAGCTGGCTTCGGAAAAGAAATGCGGCCATCTCGGCGGCAAGGTTCTGATCCCGACCGCAGCGCATATCCGTAATCTGAATGCCGCACGTCTTGCCGCTGACATTATGGGTACGCCGACACTGGTTATCGCCCGTACCGATGCGGAAGCCGCCAAGCTGCTGACCTCGGATATTGATGAGCGCGATCAGCCATTTGTTGATTATGACAAGGGTCGCACTGTTGAAGGCTTCTACCATGTGAAGAACGGTCTTGAGCCATGTATTGCCCGCGCCGTGGCCTATGCTCCGCATTGCGATCTGATCTGGTGCGAAACTTCGAAACCCGATCTGGAACAGGCGCGTAAATTTGCCGAAGGCGTGCATAAAGCCCATCCGGGCAAACTGCTGGCCTATAACTGTTCGCCGTCGTTTAACTGGAAGAAGAATCTCGACGACGCCACGATCGCCAAATTCCAGCGTGAGCTGGGTGCTATGGGCTACAAGTTCCAGTTCATTACACTGGCCGGTTTTCACCAGCTCAATTTCGGCATGTTCGAACTGGCACGCGGCTACAAAGACCGTCAAATGGCAGCCTATTCGGAATTGCAGGAAGCAGAATTTGCGGCAGAAGCTAATGGCTACACTGCAACCAAACACCAGCGCGAAGTTGGCACAGGCTATTTCGATGCTGTCTCCATGGCGATCACCGGCGGCCAGTCTTCAACAACGGCCATGAGTGAATCGACCGAACATGACCAGTTCCGCCCTGCTGCCGAATAAGCAGAAGACGGATCAGCAGAGCAGGACTCCAGTCAACTCTGCATGACAGCCATCCGTAGCCGGTTTCTCTCCTTCACCCAGCCTTATGGCATCCTTCCGGCTACGGATATTCACCTCAAACGCAACTTCAGCTCACGACCTGACTATAACCCAAGGACAAAGACCATGATGACCAAACCACAGGTTAAAGAACGGGCCGAAGAACAAGCTTCGGCTATGACAGAAGACCAGAAGGCTGCAATCCGCATGCTGGCCAACGATCTTCACCGCCTCAACCATGCTGTTATGAAAGCCGTTGACGCAGGCGTATCCGTTGAGCTGGTGCGCTCCGCCCGCCATCATGGCGGCGAAGGCCAGTGGGGTGATCTGCTGACACCGGTTGTTGTAACCCGCAGTTAAACTTTGCAGCCTTCGCCACCATGCTCTTTTAAATTGCATGCCTGCGGCAATGCGGGACGGCGAAGGCCAGTGGGGTGATCTGCTGACACCGGTTGTTTAACCCGCAATTAAGCTCAACAGCCTTCGCCACCATGCTCTTTTAATTGCATGCCTGCGGCAATGCGGGACGGCGAAGGCCAGCGGGGTGATCTGCTGACACCGGTTGTTGTAACCCACAGTTAAACTTTACAGCTTTCCTAAGCATCCTCCTATTGCCCCGCCGTTTTAAGGCGGCAGGGCAGCATCCAGATTTCTCAGGTTCGGCTCCATCCCCCCCCAACCACCCTTCCCGCATTTCCTCAGGGTCGTTATTTCTGGTGGAACCGCACAATCGCAGGTTGCTCTGATTTCATGACTGATTACCTTGCATTATCCTCAAATTCTCCAAGGTATTTCCGGGCAGCCTGCGTATTTCAAAGCCATCATTTTCAACAGCTCCTGCCAAAAAATATTTTTGACAACAGGACTTACGCTTACGCACACAAATGCTACTCTGTTTGTTAAAGGTCACATGAGAAGCTATAGTGACCTTAACGTAAACAGCTATCCGGTGATTAATGCCTGTCACACCTACTGAGAAGAAAAAACCGCGCAAAACTGTACGTCGCGGCACACCAGCCTATGTCAAGTCGCTGCGCGGCGTCAAAAACTGGAAAGAAGCTTCTGAATGGCTGGCATGGCGCGACATTGAAGATATTGAGTGCATCACGCCCGATCAGGCGGGTGTTGCCCGCGGCAAGATGATGCCGTCCAAGAAATTCATTTCCAATTCCACACTGGCTCTGCCATCCGCCGTCTTCATGGTCACAATTTCCGGCGACTATCCTGATGATGGTCACGGCTTCGTCTATCCGGAAGATGATGGTGATCTGCGCCTTGTCGCCGACCTCTCAACCCTCACCGTTGTACCATGGGAATCTGATCCGACCGCGCAGGTTCTGTGCGACCTCGTTTATCAGGATGGCCGCGTGGCAGAATTCACCCCGCGTAACGTACTGAAGCGTGTGGTCGATGAATATGCCAAACTCGGCCTCAAGCCGGTTGTAGCGCCGGAAATCGAATTCTATCTGGTACGCAAAAATCCCGATCCGGATTATCCGCTCACCCCGCCGGTTGGCCGTTCAGGTCGCGCCATTGGCGGCGGTCAGGGCTATTCCATTGCCGGTGTCAACGAATTCGACGAACTGATCGATGATATTTATCATTTCTCCGAAGCGCAGGGGCTGGAGATTGACACACTGATCCACGAAGAAGGTGCTGGTCAGCTGGAAATCAACCTGCGTCACGGTGATCCGATTGAACTGGCCGATCAGGCTTTCATGTTCAAGCGCACCATCCGTGAAGCAGCACTCAAACATGATATGTATGCAACTTTCATGGCCAAACCTATTCAGGGTCAGCCGGGTTCTGCCATGCATATTCACCAGTCTATTGTCGATAAAAAAACCGGCAAGAATATCTTCAGCAATGAAGACGGCACTGAGAGCGAAGCATTTTATCATTTCATCGGAGGCATGCAGAAACATGTACCGAATGCTTTGGTGATGTTTGCGCCTTATGTGAATTCTTATCGTCGTCTGACACCGGATGCCTCTGCGCCGGTCAATGTCAAATGGGGCTATGATAACCGCACAACCGCTCTGCGCGTACCACGTTCTGATCCGCAGGCACGACGTGTGGAAAACCGCATTCCGTCTTCCGATGCCAATCCTTATCTGGCGCTGGCAGCTTCGCTTGCCTGCGGCCTGATCGGGCTGAAAAACAAGATCATGCCGGATGCACCTGTTGCTACATCCGTCAACCGCAATGAGGTGGAACTGCCGCGCGGTCTGATCGAGGCAGTCAACTTGTTTGAAGAAGATGCGGAACTGAAATCTCTGCTCGGCGAAAGTTTTGCTACCACCTATGCCGCGATCAAACGCGCAGAGTTTGAGACTTTCATGGAAGTGATCAGCCCGTGGGAGCGGGAATATCTGCTGCTCAACGTATAATATTCCTTCCGGCACGTTGCTTTTAATCAATGTGCCGGAACAATTTCTGCCGAAATATACGCCATAAATTTTCTGCTCTCCGACATACAGCACCAGCTCAAGGCACCCAATGCAGCAGTCACAGCATTATCAGAGCCCGATTTCTCCAGGACTGTCATGGTATGAGGCAAGTATCAGTGAGCGGCCGCGCTATCCCGAATTTGACGGATCAGTCCAAACAGATGTCGTGATTATCGGCGGTGGCTATACCGGCCTGTCCGCGGCCTATCATCTGGCGGTTCAGGGCATTAAAGTCGTGTTATTGGATGAAGCGCGCTTCGGTGACGGTGCATCGGGGCGCAATGGCGGACAGCTGAATACCGGCCAGCGCTGCGGTGCGGAAGATCTGGAAAAGCAATATGGTTTCGACCATGCCAAAGCACTTTTTGATCTGGCGGAAGAAGCCAAACATCACCTTTTAAGCTTTGCCGTACAGCATAATATCGACATGGAATATGTGCAGGGGCACATGTCCGTGACGCATAAACAGCGCTATGACAAACAATATAAAGCCCATAGCGAAATTATGGCCACGCGCTTCAACTATCCGCATCTGCGCTATATGGAGCGCGATGAGGTTGCCGAAAAGCTCGGTTCAAAACGCTATTTCGGCGGCACCTATGACAGCGGTACCGGCCATATCCATCCGCTCAAATTATTGATCGGTCTGGCGAGAACAGCATCTCAGGCAGGCGCAAAGCTCTATGAGAACAGCAAAGCCACCGGCATTACCTCATCCAATGGTCGAGTCATCGTCAAAACTGCACGCGGCATCATCAATGCGGAAAAAGCCCTGATCGCAGTCAATGCCTATGGCGGCAATCTGGAGCCGGTCAGCGCAGCCCATGTGATGCCGATCCGCTCGTTTATCGGCGCGACTGTGCCGCTAGATGATACATGCCGCGTTTTACCGGGCGGTGAATCCGTCGACGACTCCCGTTTTGTGGTGCGTTATTTCCGTCGCTCCAAAGACGGGCGGCTGCTATTTGGCGGACGTGAAGCCTACACGGCCGATAATCCGCGCGATATTACCACCCATATCCGCCGCCAGATTACGGAAATCTATCCGCAACTCCAAGATATTGAGATCACGCATAGCTGGGGTGGCTCGGTTGGCATTACGATGCCGCGTCAGCCTTTTGTGCGCGAGGTTATGCCCAATGTCATCAGCGCAGGCGGCTATTCCGGCCATGGCGTGATGCTCGCCAATTTTATGGGTAAACTCTATGCCGAGACGGTGACCGGCAATCGCGAACGCCTGCGTCAGTTTGAAATGCTGAAAGTACCGGCATTTCCGGGCGGTCGCACATTCCGTGCACCGCTGCTTTTCCTTGCGCTCTCATGGTTTGCCATGATGGATCGAATTTAACCAACGAATATTCGGACGTCTATAAATGATAACTAACCCTTTCTACATTTATGCCCTGAAGGACTCTGGGGAACATAATGCAAAAGCCTTTTACATCGGCAAAGGTCATGGAGCTCGCCGCTTTGATCATTGGACACCCGACACAACGCCAAAGGGCGTAAAAATTAAAGAAATCCAAGATGCAGGCGGTAAAGTTGTAACAACGATATTAGCTGACGACCTGACCGAACAACAAGCATTGAAACTTGAAGCTGAACTCATATCGGCGTTCGGAACAATCAAAACAGGTGGAACACTTTTAAACTCCGTTATTCCTACGGGTCATCGTAAAACAACAAAATCAAACATTTCAGCACCAAGCGGAACAATTGAAAAGGCACAAATCGGATTAACGCTATTACAAGAAGCGGTGCTGGAACTTGCCAAAGCAAATCCAATAGGCATCACAAATTCCGACTGTGTTAAGGCTCTTTATTTATCAACCAATTATCTCGGCGGCTCGAAAGATTACTTAACGTGGAGTATCTTAGGGCTATTAATGCAAGCGGGCAAAATGGAGCGTGTACCAAATACGAAACGCCATATTGCCCGCGTACGCTAACTTCGCTTACAGGCTGTAGCCGCCGTCCACATCAACAGATGTACCGGTGACAAATGCGGCTTCATCACTGGCCAGCCACAGAGCGGCATTGGCAATATCATCCGGCTTAGAGAAGCGCCCGAGAGGAATGGAAGCTTTGAGCGCTTCACGAGCATCCGGCGTATCCTGACCGAGGATCAGTTTCAGTGTTTCGGTTTCACTCTCCACAGGACAAATTGCATTGACGCGGATTTTATCATCGGCCAGTTCCAGCGCCATGGATTTAGTCGCGCTCATCACCCAGCCTTTGGATGCATTATACCAGGTCAGGCCTTTACGCGGATGCTGTGCACCGATGGACGCTGTGTTGATAATCGCACCGCCGCCCAGCTTACGCATCACCGGCACAACTGCCAGCGTGGACAGATACAGCGCCTTCATATTCACAGCTGTAATCAAATCAAAACTATCTTCCGGCACATCAGTCAGCAGCATGTTTTTATAAGCAAAACCGGCATTATTGACCATAATATCAAGACGGCCGAATTGTTGCAGCGTCACCCCGACCAGCCGTTCAACATCATCTTTCCGCGATACATCCACAGCAAGCGGCACAGCATTTTTTCCGATAGAACTTGCAACATCATTAGCACGTTTCGGATTAATATCGGCAACGGTTACTTTCGCGCCCTCCAGCGCAAAACGACGGGCAATTGCCTCACCGAAACCAGAACCGGCGCCGGTCACAATAGCCACTTTATCTTTCAATCGTGCCATACTCTTCTCCAGAAACTTTCATTACAATGCAAATCAGTCATCCCAATGCATAAAGCATTTCAGGGCTTAAGGGAATCTTGCAGGAGAAAGCGCCGGTTTTCTGTTCGCTCAGGTAAAAATATCCGTAAATTAACATTTTTAAATCGATTCATTAAATCGATTTAAAAAGCCACTATTGTCAACGCTGTTATTTCGCTAGATTATAATGCAAATCACTGCTTCGACTATCGTTCCGATCCCGGACCAAATCCCACCACTTTCTCTCCATATCCTGAGATATTCTTTAAACTCATCAGGAAAACGCGAATAAAGAGACAGGTTCATGACCAGCCAGACAATTCCGGTAGAGCCCTTTGACTGCATCGTTTTCGGCGGCTCAGGCGATCTTGCCGAACGTAAACTGATCCCCGCTTTATACCAGCGCCAGCGTGCCGGACAATTCAGCGAACCGACCCGTATTATCGGTGCATCCCGCAGTGAAATGGGCGATGCCGAATATCGTGAATTTGCCCGCAATGCCATTCATGAACATGTCAAAAAAGATGAGATTGATGAAGCGCAGATTGAACAGTTTCTGCAGCGCATCTCCTATGTGGCGGTTGATGCCAAATCCGATCAGGGCTGGCCTGCGCTGAAAAAACTCATCAAAACCAAGCCGGCGGATATCCGCGCTTTTTATCTTGCTGTCAGCCCGAGCCTGTTCGGCGATATTGCCCAGCGCTTGCAGAGCAATGATCTCATCAGCGATCACACACGTATCGTCGTTGAAAAGCCGATTGGCCGTGATCTGGCGTCCGCACAAATCCTCAATGACACGATCGGCAGTGTTTTCCGCGAAGACCAGATTTTCCGTATCGACCATTATCTCGGCAAAGAAACGGTGCAAAATCTGATGGCGCTGCGTTTTGCCAATGCGCTTTATGAGCCGCTGTGGAACTCAGCCCATATTGACCATGTGCAGATTACTGTTGCGGAAGCTGTCGGACTTGAAGGACGTGCAGGCTATTACGACACAGCCGGTGCGCTGCGCGATATGGTGCAGAACCATATTCTGCAATTGCTGTGCCTTGTCGCCATGGAGCCGCCGGCTTCACTAGAAGCTGACGCTGTGCATGATGAAAAAGTTAAAGTGCTGCGTTCACTCGTGCCTGTTACCGTCGATAATGCGCAGGAAAATACTGTGCGCGGCCAGTACCGCGCCGGCGCTTCTGCAGGCGGGCCGGTGAAGTCCTATCTCGATGATCTAGAAAGCAATACCAGCAATACCGAAACCTTTGTCGCGCTGAAAGCCGAGATCGGCAATTGGCGCTGGGCGAATGTACCGTTTTATCTACGCACCGGCAAAAGACTGGCCGAACGCGTTTCAGAAATTGTGGTGACGTTCAAACCTATTCCCCATTCGATTTTTGAAAGCAGTGCAGGACAGATTATTGCTAATCAGCTGGTCATCCGCCTGCAGCCGGATGAAGGCGTAAAACAGTGGATCATGATTAAAGATCCGGGTCCGGGTGGTATGCGTCTGCGTCATATTCCGCTGGATATGAGCTTTGCGGATTCTTTTGACGAGCGCAATCCGGATGCCTATGAGCGGCTGATTATGGATGTCGTGCGCGGCAACCAAACCCTGTTCATGCGCCGCGATGAGGTTGAAGCCGCATGGCGCTGGATTGACCCTATTCTGGAAGCCTGGGAGAGCAATGAACAGAAAGTTCAGGGCTATACATCCGGCACATGGGGGCCTTCCGGTTCTATCGCCCTGATCGAGCGTGACGGCCGCACTTGGCATGATAGTCTCTGACGAGACCGAGGGCATGACAATCTCTGACGAGATGCTGCATATGACGGTCTCTTACGAGACGGTGGGCAGGACAGTCTCTGAGGGGACTGGATACAAGAACCGTAATAAAAATTGAGGCCGGAGCACCGCTAAAAAGGCAGGAAATGAATACCGTCTGAGGCGGTATTCTGTATAAAGATACAAAATGACTGCACCACACTCCACATAGGGGTGTAAAGGCGCAGAAACACTGATGGAGACTGACATAACCAATATTGAAAGGCATGATTTTGCAGAGCCATCCGCTTTGGCGCTGCAATTAGCCGGGACAATCGCGGATCAACTGAATAAAGCAGTCGCGGCCAAAGGACAGGCCGTACTCGCTGTATCCGGCGGTACAACGCCGGTACAATTGTTTGAGGCGCTCTCCATGCAGGATATGGCATGGAAACAGGTTACGATTACTCTTGTCGATGAACGTTTTGTAGCGCCGGACAATGACCGTTCGAATGAGAAACTGGCGCGCGAACATCTTTTGCAGAACAAGGCGGCGCAGGCCGTTTTTGTCAGTCTTTATATTCCTGCCCAGACAGCCAGTGTTGCTGCGGTCACTGCCGCAAACCGCATTGATGCACTGCCGAAACCCTTTGACGTCGTGGTTCTCGGCATGGGCAATGACGGCCATACCGCCTCTTTCTTCCGCGGCGGCAGCAGGCTGGATCAGGCCATTGATCCGACAACCCGTGCTGTTGTGCTGCCAATGCAGGCTGAAGGCGCAGGCGAACCGCGTCTGACCCTTACCCTGCCGGTGATTGCAAATGCCGATCTGCTGATCCTGCATATTGAAGGGCAGAAGAAACTGGCTGTTCTGGAAGAAGCACTGGCCAGCGATTTCAGCGAAGCAGATATTAATCTGATGCCCGTACGCGCCGTTTTTGCCCATGCAAAACAAGCCGTACAGCTTTACTGGGCACCATAAACCCAAAGCGATTACTGCATTATCCGCTCATTCTCCGTTGATATACGGCCGGAGAATGAGCCGCATTGTGCTTCCTTTCTCCCCTGTCCATTTCCGTGCGCTTTATAGACGCATCAGCCTTTTTCCACTCTTTCGCTATACTTACTTTCCGTATATTAAAACATTTATTAAATCGGTTTAAATATTAATGCGCATGACCGGTTTCTGACCGGTACGGGAGACTGAAATGACCGTGAATCAAACCCTGCAGGCGATTACAAACCGGATTATCGAGCGCTCCCGCCCGACCCGTGAAGCCTATCTGGGGCGGATCAGTGAAGCTGCATCACGAAAGCCTGTACGTACTGCGCTTGGTTGCGCCAATCTGGCTCATGGTTTTGCGGCCTGCGGCCCTTCCGACAAAGCGGGACTGGCAGGCGATCAAATGCTCAATATCGGCATTATCACCGCCTATAATGATATGCTTTCTGCGCATCAGCCATTTGAGACATTTCCGCAGCTTATCAAACAGGCAGCGCGTGAAGCAGGCGGTATTGCACAGGTTGCCGGTGGCGTGCCTGCAATGTGTGACGGTGTTACGCAAGGTTTTGCGGGCATGGAACTGTCACTATTCTCCCGTGACGTTATTGCCATGGCCACTGCCGTTGGCCTGTCCCATGATATGTTTGACGCTGCCGTCTATCTCGGCGTGTGCGACAAGATTGTGCCGGGGCTGGTGATCGGCGCCCTTACCTTCGGTCATTTGCCTGCGATTTTCATTCCGGCAGGGCCTATGACATCCGGCCTGCCAAATGATGAAAAAGCCCGCATCCGCCAGCTTTATGCGGAAGGCAAAGTCGGTCGTGCAGAATTGCTGGAATCCGAGTCCAAATCCTATCACGGCCCCGGCACCTGCACTTTCTATGGTACAGCCAATTCCAATCAGATGCTGATGGAAATCATGGGACTACATATTCCGGGTTCATCCTTCATCAATCCGAATACGCCATTGCGCGATGCGATGACGAAGGAAGCCGCCAAGCGCGCTTTGCAGATCACCGCCTGCGGCAATGATTATACGCCGGTCGGCGCAATGCTGGATGAGCGCTCTTTCGTCAATGGTGTTGTTGGTCTCAATGCCACCGGCGGTTCCACCAACCACACCATCCATCTGATTGCCATGGCCGCAGCCGCAGGCATCAAACTGACATGGCAGGATATCTCCGATATTTCGGCTGCTGTGCCGCTGCTTGCCCGCGTCTATCCGAACGGACTGGCTGATGTGAACCATTTCCACGCCGCCGGCGGCATGGGCTATCTGATCCGTGAATTGCTGGATGCCGGTCTGCTGCACGAAGATGTGCGTACCGTCTGGGGTGAGACTCTACGCGACTATACGATTGAACCGGCACTCAATGCAGATGGTACGATTGCTCGTAGCCCTGCCCCTGAAATCAGTGCTGATGCCAAAGTTCTGGCCAAAGCCAATGCGCCTTTCCAGCCGGATGGCGGCATTAAAGTGCTGAGCGGCAATATTGGCAGCGCGATCATTAAAGTTTCAGCCGTCAAGCCGGATCGCCATGTGATTGAAGCACCTGCAAAGATCTTCCACGATCAGTCGGAAATGCAGGATGCTTTCAAGGCAGGCAAGCTCGAAGGTGATTTCATCGCTGTTGTCCGCTATCAGGGACCGAAGGCTAATGGCATGCCGGAACTGCACAAGCTGATGACTGTGCTTGGCATTTTGCAGGATCGCGGACAGCGCGTGGCACTTGTAACCGACGGCCGCCTCTCCGGTGCATCCGGTAAAGTGCCTTCTGCCATTCATGTCACACCGGAAGCCCTTGACAATGGTATGATTGCGAAAATTCAGGAAGGCGACATTATCCGCCTTGATGCCGTGCAAGGCACCCTGTCTGTCTTACTGAGCGGGGAAGCATTGCAATCCCGCAATGTTGAAACACCTGATCTTACCCGTAATCATTTCGGCATGGGACGGGAATTGTTCTCCGCATTCCGGCATATTGCAGGCCATGCGGATCAGGGCGCATCAGTATTTTAAAATCAAAAGCGGCGCTGCCAGTATGGCAACGCCGCTTTTTACATAATAATTGTAACAATCAAAATTTCGGTGCCTTAACACCGGCTGCACGGCAAGCGGCAACCAGCGTATTGGCCATCAGCATTGCAATGGTCATAGGACCTACACCACCCGGAACCGGCGTAATCGCACCCGCCACTTTTGCGACTTCTTCATAATCCACATCGCCGACCAGACGGGTTTTACCCTCGCCCTTTTCCGGGGCATCAATGCGGTTAATACCCACATCAATCACAGTCGCACCCGGTTTGATCCAGTCACCTTTGACCATTTGCGGGCGACCGACCGCTGCCACCAGAATATCAGCCGTGCGTGCCAAAGCCGGCAGATCTTTAGTGCGGCTATGGGCAACGGTAACAGTGGCATTGGCTGCAAGCAGCAAATTCGCCATTGGCTTGCCAACAATATTGGAGCGGCCGATAACAACGGCTGTAAGACCGGACAGGTCACGGCCAAGCTGGCGCTCAATCATAATCATGCTGCCAGCCGGTGTGCATGGCACAAAAGCACTGTCCACAGCGCCGGTGCCGAGCTTGCCGACATTGATATAATGGAAACCGTCAACATCTTTATCCGGCGCAATCGTCTGGATGACACGACCTTCATCAATATGTTTCGGCAGCGGCAACTGCACCAGAATACCGTGAATGGCAGGATCATTATTGAGACTGTCGATCAGATCCAGCAGATCCGCCTCAGATGTATCTTCAGTCAATGTGTGCTGTACGGAGTGGAAGCCGCATTCGCGTGCCTTGCGGCCTTTGGAGGCGACATAGACCTGACTGGCCGGATCTTCCCCGACGATCACCACAGCAATACCAGGCTTTATGCCGGTTGTATTTAACAGGTCGGATGTTGCGGATTTAACCGCCGCCACCACATCTTCTGCCAGCAATTTACCATCGATTACTTTTGCGCCGCTCGTTTCAGTCGTCATCTCACAACTCCGTCAGACAAAAAAACAATGCAAGGCCGAAATTGCGGGATCACAAAGCCACGCGCTCACATCCTGCCCCCGCATAATCTGCCAGCGCGATGATGACAATCAAAAAACAGTCATGCTATCGGAATAACGGCATCAACGTGACGAATTTTCATTCTGTCTGGCATTGGCCAGCTTCTCGTGCTCACGCAATGCCTGCCGGATTTCGGCCAGTGCATGGGAAAGGTCTGTGGCTTCCGGAATAGCCTGATCTGCAGCTGCATTGCCGAGCGCATTTTTGCGCATGGCAGCATAGGTTTTGGAAACCGGCTGGTGCGTTTCCGCAATAACCTCTTCCGCCGGTTGCTGTTTCAGCTCCTGCGGTTCCGTATCAGCCTGTTTCACAGGCATCTGCCTTGCCACAGGCGCGACAGGAATTTGCCTTGTAGCCACCGGCTGCATAGACTGATCCGCCATTTGTTCAGCTTGTTTGCCACGCTTTAAAAGGCCGGACAGGTTCAGCCACAGTTTTTTGAACAAAGAAGATGACGAAGCCGGTGTAGGCTCGGCAAGCACAGCTCTCTCAGTTTTTGCCGGTGTCTGCGCGGGAGCCTGCGCATGGCTGCGCAGCGGCTGCACACCAGTACGCCCCATTGCGGCGCGCGCACGGTAAGCGCGGGAACGCTGAATATTCAGGCCAAAATCCTGCGGTGCATAGGCCAAAAGCGGTAATGTGCCGGAAAATTTATTATCACGCTCCATAATGCCGCCCCGTCTTAAAATTTATTTACACAGTCATTCATAATATGCGCCAAAGACGCAGGCATAATATGCGCCAAAGACACAGGCATAATATTCGCCGGATACACAAACGGCATCCGGTATCAGAGTGCTTTGCCTCTTCTCCGCGCATTTCCAAAACCGGCCAGAACCGAAAGGACTTTGGAAATCCCATGTCCGAAAAGCCTGTTCCGTCCGAAAAAACGGACTCAAAAGAACCTGACCGACCGGAATAAAATTCACAGCAGATCATGAATGCTTTTCAAAACTGTTCGCAGATAAGCGACACGCCAGAAGCAACGCATTTCACAATGTAAATCACGTTTACCCGTTACGCCTTTGCAGCGCGGCGAAGCCGGTGCAAATCACTCTGCCTTATGGTTAACAAAACCTTAATGACTCTGGCAACCACTATAAGAAATAAATTTCACATTTATCTGATTAATGTGACACAACCGCCATCTCGAAGCAGGAATATCACTCTGCGCAGCGAACGATATTTCCATCTGCCGGTGTAATGTTCTATGGTCGGGCAAATCACAGGAGAGGCACTTGATGGCAAATAACACTGTTGTTCTGGTTGGTTGCGGCAATATGGGATTTGCCATGCTGCAAGGATGGCTCTCCTCGGGTAAATTGCAACCTTCCGACGTGACAGTGGTTGAGCCGGCAGACAGTTTGCGTGAACGCGCAGCAAAACTCGGTATCAAAGCGCTGCCGGACAGCACAGGGATTAGCGGCTCTCCGCAACTGATTATTATTGCCGTCAAACCACAAGTCATCCAGGACATTCTGCCTGCCTATAAAAACCATGCATCTGCCTCGGCTTTTCTCAGTGTGGCTGCCGGCACACCGGTTGCCTTGTTCGAGAAAATTCTGGGCACACAGGCAGCGATCATCCGCTGTATGCCGAACACACCTGCAGCGATCGGTAAGGGTATGATGGTGACATTTGCCAATAGTAATGTGCAGGCAGATGTAATGCGCTTTACCGAAGAATTACTGGAAACCAGCGGCCAGGTCGCACGGGTCAAAGATGAAAACCTGATGGATGCCGTAACCGCAGTATCCGGCTCCGGCCCCGCTTATGTATTTCATTTCATTGAATGCCTCACACAAGCTGGTGTAACCGCCGGTTTGCCGCAGGATGTCGCTGCCATGCTGGCCATGCAGACAGTTTACGGTGCAGGCGCTCTCGCTGCGGCAAGCACGGATACGCCATCGCAATTGCGCATTAATGTCACCAGCCCTAACGGGACAACAGCAGCTGCCCTCGAAGTGCTGATGGGCGACAACCGCCTGCAAAATCTTGTCAGCGAAGCGGTTGAAGCTGCCCGTAACCGCTCTGTTGAACTCGGAAAAAGCTGAAACACAATACTGCATTTCCACAGGGAGAGAGGACGGGGCGTCTTCTCTCTTTTTGTATTTTAAAAAGATTTTTCTTTTTTACAGCATTATCCGAAAGTACGATAATATCGGGATTTACCAGAGCGATATTTTCGTTACTCTGACAGGTACGATCTTTGTTTCACGATCGTCTTTGCGGGTTAAAAACCCTAACAAAATGCAGGCTGAAACAGCCGTCCATTATAGAACTGTCATATAATCAGGCGATAATCAGCCGGCACCTTCCGGTTCAGGCTTTAACGCCGGAAACAGATTTATATTTTCAACGGCCTGTCTGTACGCCGCAAACACAGAAACAGGCATTTTTTCAAATTACTGCGAACTCCATGCAAGGAAAGTTTGTAGTAAGCAGCCCGACAGAGGAGACAGGAATGTCAAGTTTACTGCCGCCGCTCCATAACGGACATGCATCAATTTATCTGCTGAACGGTTTTCACGAAGCTGTTCATGCCTATGAAGACTGGGATATGGCCGGTCAGGAGCCTCACGTTGCCGTTTACGGAAAATCCGTGCGCATCAGCGTAATTTTCCGCCGCCTGACTCAATGTTCAGACCGGCTTCCGCAACATGTTCTGCAGTCGTTAAAAGCAGCGATACCGCATATTATGCAATATCAGCCCACAGACTTCCCCGCCACCTATGCAGATGCTTCAGGATTACTGCGTCAGGCACTGCGGAATTATACACGCAATCCGGTGATCGCTGCGCGTTTCAATTAAACGGTGCTCCGCCTTCCCAAAATACAACAGACGGGCAGATTTTTATCTGCCCGTTTTCCATTTTACATGAGTAATATTTCTCACTTTCCGACAAGACCTTTAAGCTGCTATAGGCAATTCTTATATGTGGTCGCAGGGCTGCGATCAGCAAAAAACATCAGCCGATCCGGCAAAGGTTAGTCATGCAAAAGCCGCAGATTAAAGCATTCATCATTCATCTGGAGCGCGCAACAGAACGCCGTGCACAGGTGAGTGAACTGATCTCCCGGTTACCGGTACCGGCAGAAATCATTACAGCTGTTGATGCAAAACAGCTGAGTGATGCAGATGTCGCACAAGCCTATCAGACGCGCCTGCACAAGCCTTATTATCCCTTCCGCCTGAGCCACAACGAAATTGCCTGTTTCCTCTCGCACCGTAAAACATGGCAGACAATCATCGATCAAAATCTGGATGCAGCACTTGTGCTCGAAGATGATGTGGCGCTGACAACCGACTTCCCTGCGGCCTTTAAGGCAGCCACTGTGGTTGCCGAACAAGGCGGACTGGTGCGTCTGCCGTTCCGTTCTGACCGTGAGACCGGCGCTGTTGTTTTTGAACAGGGAACAACGAAAGTCATTCGTCCGGTACCTGTCGGGCTTGGTATGGTAGCGCAGCTGATTACCCGTGATGCCGCGCAGACCTTGCTAAAAGCGACAGAAAGATTTGACCGCCCCGTTGATACTTTTGCCCAGATGAACTGGGTAACCGGATTGCAACCGCTTTCTGTCGTGCCGGGTGGCATACAGGAAATATCAGCCAATCTGGGCGGCAGCACCTTGAAACAGAACCGTTCTCTGGCGCATAAACTGCACAGAGAACTGATGCGGCCTTTCTACCGGCACAGCGTCAAAACCTATTCCCGCAAATCCGGAAAAGCCTGATGAAATCTTCCGCTATTCCCATTCTTCTTTATCATTCGATTGATGTACCGCCTGCGTCTGACAAGCCGTTCCGCAGTCTGCATGTGCATCCGGACCGGTTCCATTCGCAGATGCGCTGGCTGAAAAGACTGGGTTATCAGGGATTGTCCATGCACGATGCCCGCCCTTATCTTGAAGGTAAAAAACAGGGCAAGGTTGCGGTTATCACGTTTGATGACGGTTTTCTCAATGTCTATCAGCATGCCATGCCCGTGCTGAACGAGCTGGGTTTTACCGCCACCAATTATTTTGTGGCCAATCAAATCGGCGGACGCAATGAATGGGACATTCCGAAAGGCGCGATTGAAATTCCCTGCATGAGTACTGAGCAATTGCGCGACTGGGCTGCACACGGCCATGAAGTCGGCGCGCATACACTTGACCATATTTATCTGCCCGATGCGGATTTGCAGGAAGCAGAACGGCAGATCGCCGGTTCCAAGAAAGTCCTTGAAGAAATACTCGGCGCTGAAGTCACCAATTTCTGCTACCCTTATGGCGGCGAAACACAGGCTGTACGCGATATTGCCAGACAAGCCGGTTATGTTCATGCAACCACCACGAAACGCGGTCATGCCCGCGCAACAGATGATCCGTTTGGCCTGCCGCGTCGCTATATCCGCCGCACCGATGGCGGATTGCTGTTTTTGAAAAAGCTCTTCGGCCTCTGATTGCCGGAGAGACAACTTTTGCTCCGGTTTAATTTAAAAGAAAATTACTTTATCGCAGAATTGCAAAAACGGATTACATTACTATAAACTAGGGACAAGCTGTAATATTTTTCTTACAGATTACAGTATGCCTCCTGAAGCCGGATATATGTTTTGACTGTATTGCCTTCTGCCTGCACTGACCGCCCGCATCATCAAAACCGGCAAAAATCCATCATCATTATCGGAGGCGGTTTCTCCGGTGCTTCTCTGGCTTTTCATTTGGCGGCAATCACCGATCCGGCAAACCTTAAAATTACAATCATAGAACCACGCCCCTCTCTTGGTGCCGGACTGGCTTACTCTACAAATGAGGATGCCTTTCGTCTCAATGTTCTCTCCGACCGGATGAGTATATTTTATGAGGACAAGCCGCATTTTGCCCGATGGATGGAAGAGCAGCACAGCCTGAGCAATGATCCGGGAGCAATGACGGAAAACGGCCAGATTTATGCAAGACGCAGCACTTTCGGCACCTATATGGCAAAGCAGCTTGCCCCTTTGCTTGCGAGCGGCCATCTGCAACATATATGTGCCAGCGCTGACAGCGCCAAACGCTGCCCGTCCGGCCGGTATCAGGTTACTACAGATAAAGGCGAAATACTGGAGGCGGACTTTCTGGTGATTGCCGCATCGCATCCGCTGCCTGCTCTTCCTGCACCATTGCAGAAACTTCAGCAATCCGGTGATAGTCATACAAAAGGACTGATTGCCAATCCTTATCAGACAGACGCCCTCGGACAGTTACTGCAGGAGACTGGTAAAGACAGTTCGGTTCTGATTGTCGGCGCCGGTCTGACATCAGCCGATATGGTCGCAGGTCTGTCGCAACACGGACATCGCGGCAATGTCACGGTTTTGTCCCGTCACGGTCTGCGCTCCCGCTCCAATCTGCGGCTCAAAGCCGATGAGCCAAAACCGCCGCGCTTTTTCGGCGACTTTCTCAACCCTGCGGAAACATCTGCAGTGCGATTGCTCCATAATATCCGCTGGACAATCCGTGAAGCAGCACAGCAATCAGTGCCATGGCAGTCAGTGATTGATACTTTGCGCGATCAGGGCGGCGAGATATGGCATGCTCTGCCGCTCAGTGAGCGCAAGCGCGTTGTCCGGCATCTGCGCACTTTCTGGGATGCGCATAGGTTTCGCTTAGCAACACAAACAGATGATGCCCTTGATGAACGCAGCCGTGCCGGAACACTGAAATTTCTCGGTGCGAACCTCACAGATGCTGCACTCGCTGATAACGGCCACGGCTTTATCGTAACTTATCGTCTGCGCGGACAATCCGAAACAATCACACAGCATTTTGACGCCATTATTATCACAACCGGCCCTGCACATGGCGATATTATCGGCCAGTGCCCGCCATTGGCAATGCTGCGGGAAGACGGTCTGATTGAAATGGATCCTACCGGTCTCGGCCTGCATACAAGCCGGACAGATCAGACAGATTCAACCATGCGTGCCGTCGGTAAAGACGGCTATATTGCTGATAATCTGTTTATCGCCGGCCCCTTAGCCCGCGGCACATTCGGGGAGTTAATGGGCGCGCCTGAAGTAACACGCTACACAGAAACATTGGCAGAAGTGATAAGACAGGCAGCAGATAGAGCGCGTCGCGTTTAACTGCGCTCGCTCTGTCTCTTTATTTTACGCATGGCATTATCGGAAAACCGGCCCCCGCTTTTCCGCGACATGCTCTAGCTGCCGGTCAGACCGCTGCACTCATTCAGCAGCTTCGTAAATCTGCTGACGTCTGTCAAAAACTGCTTGCGCGCCATCAAGGATCAGAAGCAGTTTTTTGTCCCACCAATCCTTCGGGTGATCCGTCATCATCCGGCTCATAATCAGGATCGGCCGCGCCGTATCCGGATTGCGTGCGGCTTCTGCCTGCCACGACTGCACAACCTTCTCAATTCCGCGCTCACCAATGCGACCCGGTTTTTTATAGGCTCTGCGCCAGCCGGTGAAGTAATCGACCGTCATATCCATCATACTATCGATCAGCACAACGGCTTCCTCAGTCGAGAAACCATATTCCACAAACTGGTTAGCCATTTCGCCAAAAGCGCGGATACCGGACGGCGGGGATACTTCCAGTTCCCGCATGGCATCGGCCAGCCCCGGATGCCGGTTGAATAATTCCCAGGCCGAATTGGCGACATTTTGCGCAAACTCATACCAGTCGGCAGGATTGCCACGCCAGTCCAGTTCGGTAATGGCCAGATCGGCAGCAGCCAGCAGCAATTCATTACGGCCTTTGACATAGCGATAAAGGGAGGAGTGATCGACCCCGAGCGCCTGACCGACTGCAATCATCGTCACATCATCGAGACCGATTTTTAGCGTCACACGCGCGATTTCCTCAAGAGAAATCCGTGCCGGACGGCCAATACGCGGGCTTGGCGCCACACATGACTTTACCGGAATTTGCTTTTTCATAGCCGCCTCGTCCGAAAATTATGATTGCAACACAAAGATTAAACAGTCTGTTGCAAAATCATTTAACTCTGAACACAATCTTTTACAACAGATTGTGACTAAAATTACGACAGTCCCTGTCTTTTCAACCGGAATATACCAAAAACCCGTAACCGGAGACGGCCTGATTGACTGAAATCAATGCCGCAAAACCGGCCTAGGTCTATTTACCGCACATGGCCTTATAGACGTCACGCCTCTAAAGGATTAGGTAACGGTGAAGAAAAGGAAGATGCCTCATGGACTATAGCCGGTTTTTTGAAGCGGCCATTGACCGCCTTCACACTGAAAATCGTTACCGTGTATTTGCTGATCTGGAGCGTATTGTCGGCCGCTTTCCGCAAGCAATCTGGCGCCATAACGGTCAGGCGCGTGAAATCACCGTATGGTGCTCCAATGACTATCTCGGCATGGGGCAAAATCCTGATGTTCTGAAAGCCATGACTGATGCAGCCGTCTCGCAAGGGTCCGGCGCTGGCGGCACACGCAATATCTCCGGCAACAATCATCCGCTTGTTGAGCTTGAACATGAGCTCGCGGATTTGCATGGCAAAGAAGCCGGTCTGGTTTTCACTTCCGGCTTTGTTTCCAATGATGCTTCTATCTCGACCATTGCCAAACTCCTGCCGGATTGCCTGATCCTGTCGGATGAACTCAATCATGCATCGATGATCGCCGGCATCCGCCATTCCGGTGCCGACAAGCAGATCTTCCGGCATAATGATGTGCAGCATCTTGAAGAGCTGCTGAAAGCAACAGGCAAAGACCGCGCCAAGCTGATCGTTTTTGAATCCGTCTATTCCATGGATGGTGATGTGGCACCGCTGAAAGCAATCGTGGAACTGGCGGAAAAATATAATGCCATGACCTATCTTGATGAAGTGCATGCCGTTGGCATGTACGGCGCACGCGGCGGCGGCATTTCAGAACGCGAAGGTCTGAGCCATCGTATTGATATTATTGAAGGTACATTAGCCAAATCCTTCGGCACACTGGGCGGCTATATTACCGGCTCCAAAGCTGTGGTTGATGCTGTGCGCTCCTATGCGCCGGGCTTCATCTTCACCTCAGCCCTGCCGCCGGCAATTGCTAATGCAACTGTTGCAGCCATTCGTCATCTCAAAGCCTCCGGCACCGAGCGCGAATTGCAGCAGAAAAACGCGCAACTGACCAAAGACACGCTAAAACGTGCCGGTCTGCCGGTTATGCCGACTGAAACGCATATTGTGCCGCTCTTTGTCGGCAATGCGGATTTGTGCAAAAAAGCTTCGGATCGCCTGCTGGAAGTTCATGGCATTTATATTCAGCCGATCAACTTCCCGACCGTGCCACGCGGCACCGAGCGCCTGCGCATCACGCCGACCCCTGTTCACGGGGAAGAGCTGATTGCCGGTCTGAAAGAAGCCCTGCTGGAAGTCTGGCAGGCTCTGAACATTCCTTATGCGACAGATTTTACCGGCAGCCCGCTGAAACAATCCGCTTGATGGTGCTGCGTGCCGGTTTCAATCCTGACAGCCGCTCAGAGCTCCGCCTGTGCGGCTGTTTGCTTTTCATCCATACGACGCAGCGATCTGGCAAGAAACGGCACAAAGATCGCAATCATCATAAAACGGACGACATGGTGCGAAGCCACATAGGCCGGATCGACGCCCAGTGAGAAAGCAATCACTGTAAGCGCCTCCAATGCACCCGGCGCGAAAGCCAGCGCAATCTGCGCCGGATGCAGCCCTGTTGCCAGCCATGCCAGCGCACAGATTGCCGCGGCGGTTCCTGTACCAATGATGAAAGCCATAAGCGCTACCGGCAAATAATTCAGGATAGCGCCGCGATGCCGTGCATCAACGCGCGAGCCGATCAGAACACCGAGAACAACCATACCGAAGTCCGCCATTTCAGGCGGCACTCGCACCGTTACAAAACCCGTTACATAGACTAGCGCACTGGCAAGCAGTGCTCCCAGCATCATGCCGCCCGGTAAACGGCTGTAATGCCCGATCAGCGCACCAAGACCGCCCGCAGCAAACAGCCACAGCCACTCCTGCTGCTGGTTGCCTGAGCCTGCAACAAAATCAATATGCGGTGCGGATTGCCCAAGCACATTAAGCACCGGTGCCAGCAGGCCAATCAGCAATAACAGGCGCACAGTCTGAATAATGGTGATTTTAACCAGATCGGCTCGGGTTTCGCTGGCTGCAGCCATCACGAAAGACAGGGCACCGGGCAAAGAGGAGAAAAATGCGGTTTGTGCATCCCAGCGAAACACGTAGCGCAGCAACATAAAGGTAAAGCCGGTCACAGTTACCAGCATTACAAACAGCAGCATAAAGCTCAAAGGCCATTCGCCAATCTGGCTCAGCGTTTCAGGGCGCACACCGGAACCGGCTTGCAGGCCGAGCATGATAAAAACCGCATTGCGCAACCAGACAGGCAGGTAAATGCGGATGCCGCTCAGAGATGCAATGGTCACACTGCACATTGATCCGAGCAGAAAAGGAATGGGCAATCCGGTCAGATAAGCGATTGCGGCACCACTGCCGGCAATCAGAAATGTCAGGAAAAGCGCATAGATATTTTTCAGAGAGAGCTGACGGGACATGGGATATTCTTAACCAGAGCATTTCCGGATGGCAGGCATAATCGTCGCGCCGGAGTCTTGTTTAGCCGGTTACATTTTATGTAACCAAAATCTCAGACAAATTAAAAATAAACCCGGCTTCATTTCTGAGGCCGGGTTTAGAATTTTATAATCAGGCTTTTTTCGCCAGAAGATCGCGGATTTCTGTCAGCAGAACCTGATCCGCCGGAATTGCGGCTTCAGCTTCAGGCTTGGCCTCTTCCTTTTTCTTCATACGGTTCATGCCTTTAACAACAAGGAACAGAACCCAGGCGATAATCAGGAAGTTAATCAGCAGCGTAATAAAATTACCGTAAGCAATGGTTGCACCAGCTTCACGCGCTGCCGCCAATGTACCCTTCGGCTCACCGGCAAGCTGGATATACATGTTAGAGAAATCAATACCACCGGTGATGAGACCGATAATCGGCATGATAATGTCATTCACGATGGAATTGACCAGACCGCCAAATGCACCACCGATGATGACACCGATGGCCAGATCGACCATATTGCCTTTGAGGGCAAATTCACGAAATTCCTTTAGCATGAGCTATCCTTTACAAGTACGGGGGCTTACTCTGTTTTTAATGCCTGATCCAAAAGTCGCCCGACTTGGCTGCAAATTGCAATTTTCTGCGCTTCCGTACTCACGTGCAAATATACGCTTCGTTCCGATGCTCAAAAACCACCATTTTCGCTTGCGTCTGCCATTTTTTGATTCAAACATTTATATCCGGCAATAAAAACAAAGTAGCGGAGATTATTATAGTCTCAAGATCAGAAAATAGCTTACTGCTTGATTATTCTGAAGTGTTGCATACAAACATAGGTACAGAATAATCAGCGACAGAGACTGCTATTATTGCAGCCATATACAGGATTTTCCTGTCCCGCAATCATTAACCGGTCAGCAAGGGGGCTGAATGCACGGCTGGATCATTATCGGCATCGCATTTCTCTATCTGATCCTGCTCTTTGCGGTTGCCAGTATCGGTGACAGTAAAGCATCGCGCTGGGGCTCCAAGCCAAGACCCTATATTTATGCTTTCAGTCTTGCTGTTTATTGTACATCATGGACCTTCTTCGGCTCGGTCGGGCTTGCGGCTGACCGCGGGCTTGAATTTCTGGGCATTTATATCGGCCCTATTCTGGTTTTCACCTTCGGCAATAAATTTCTGCGTCATGTGGTGCGGCTGGCAAAAGCCGAGCGTATTACCTCTATCGCCGACTTTCTCGCCGCCCGTTACGGCAAAAGCACCAGCGTTGCCACGATCGGCACCTGTATCGCCGTGGTCGGATCCATGCCCTATATTGCCCTGCAGCTGAAAGCCGTTTCCGGCAGTGTCGATATGGTTCTGGCTGAATATCAGGCCTCCTATGACCCGATTGTCTATGTCTTCGGCGATATATCCCTGTTTGTCACTGCGCTGCTGGCGATATTCGCCATTTTGTTCGGCACCAGACATACGGATGCAACAGAACATCAGGACGGGCTGATCCTTGCGGTTGCATTGGAATCTGTCATCAAAATCACCGCCTTTCTGATTGTCGGCATCGCCACAACCTTCTTTCTGTTCGGCTCGCCTTTTGATCTGCCTCAGCAATTGCAGGAGCGGGACATTGATTTCTGGAGTATGTTAACCCGCACCAGCCCCAGCACATGGATCGTTCATACGGTTTTGAGTGCAGCGGCAATTCTGATGCTGCCGCGCCAATTTCACGTCACCGTGGTTGAGAACCGCAGCGAAAAAGAATTGCGCACCGCCCGATGGCTGTTTCCGGTCTATCTGATCCTGATTAACCTGTTTGTCCTGCCAATCGCCTTGCAGGGCATTATCAATCTCGGCTCCACAACCAATGCGGATCTCTATGTTCTGGCACTGCCGCTGGCTGCAGGCTCACATCTTTTAACCCTGCTGGCTTTTGTCGGCGGGCTTTCTGCTGCCACGGCGATGGTGATTGTGGCCTGCGTGGCGCTGTCGATCATGATCTCCAACCATCTGCTGTTGCCGCTATTGATCCGCTACGTCTATCGTCGCCAAAAACATCAGCAACGGGATCTGACCCGCCTTATCCTCTATACCCGCCGTGCAACCATCGTGATTATTCTGGCGGTGACTTTCAGCTATTACCGAGCCAGTTCCAGTACTTTCGGGCTGGCCTCCATCGGTCTGGTCTCCTTTGCAGCGATTGCACAATTTGCGCCCCCGCTGATCGGCGGGCTGATCTGGCGCAATGCCAATGCACGCGGAGCCGTCCTGGGCATGGTCAGCGGCTTTGCTGTCTGGGCCTATACGTTGCTGCTGCCAACTCTGGCAAATCCTGATGCGCCGATTCTGCGGGAAGGTTTATGGGGGCTTTCTTATCTGCGTCCGCAGGCACTGTTCGGCGTTGATGCCCTGCCTCTCACCCATGGCGCACTATGGAGCCTAACCATTAATGCGCTTTTCTTCGTGATCGGCTCGCTCTCCCGCCAGTCCACACCGCTGGAGCGCATTCAGGCCAGCACATTCATGCCGCGCAATCTGAAGACCGTGCCGGTTCTTCGCCGTTTCCGCACCAGTGTCACGGTCGGGGAAATCAAAAATACGATTGCCCGCTATCTGGGTGAAGACCGCGTTGCCCTTGCTTTCAGCCGCTATGAACATAACGGCGATCAGCCGCTGGATGATAAAGCTGTCGCCGATGTACCGCTGATCCGTTTTGCTGAGCAAATATTGGGTAGTGCCATCGGCTCATCATCCGCGCGTCTGGTGCTGTCGCTGCTGCTTCAGCGTAAGGACAATACCGCACCGGACACGCTGCGCCTGCTGGATGATGCCTCGGAAGCCTTGCAGCACAATCGCGATTTGCTGCAAACCGCGCTGGATCAGATGGAACAGGGCATCACCGTCCTCGACAAGGATTTCCGTCTGACCTGCTGGAACCGGCGGTTCCGCCATCTCCTGCAATTGCCGGACGGGCTGACACAGGTTGGCACGCCGATTTCCGATGTGCTCGACCGGTTGCTGCATAATGGCGAAATTCATACGGGCGATGCCACAATGATGATGCGCACATTGGAGCGCACCCATGAACCTAGCCGTATCCTCTTACACTCCACCGGCAAAATCATTGAAATTGCAGCCAATCCGATGCCGGATGGCGGCATTGTTGCCAGTTACACTGATATTACCGCTTCAGTTGAAGCCGATAACTCCATGAAGCGTCTCAATGAAACACTGGAGCAACGCGTCGCCGATCGCACTACCGAACTGCTGGAAGTGAACCAGCAGCTTGTTCGTGCGCAGAAACTGGCGGAAGAGGCCAATTTCGGTAAAACACGTTTTCTTGCCGCTGCCGGACATGATATTTTGCAGCCATTGAATGCCGCCCGCCTCTACAGCACTGCTTTGAGTGAGAGGCTCGGCGCATCGGAAGCGCAACTGGCGCGGAATATTGACTCCTCCCTTGAAGCGGTTGAAGGCATTCTCAGTGCGTTGCTGGACATTTCACGGCTTGATACCGGTGCGCTTAAACCGGAGCTTTCGCTGTTCCGTCTGGATCGCCTGCTTCAACAGGTTGTCACAGACTTCACCCCGCTTGCAGCCACGAAGGGTCTGAAACTTCGTGTCGTGCCTTGCTCTCTCACAGTCTATAGCGACCGCAATCTTTTGCGCCGTCTGCTGCAAAACCTGATCTCGAATTCCATCAAATACAGTCGCAGCGGTAAAATCCTGCTCGGGGTGCGCCGTCGTGGCGGCGATCTGGAAATCAAAGTTGCGGATACCGGCATCGGCATTGCGCCGGAAAAACAACAGCTGGTTTTCCGCGAATTTTACCGGCTGGATGAAGGGATCAGTCAGGCAGACGGGTTGGGACTTGGCCTTTCCATTGTCGACCGTATTGCCCGTGTGCTGGATCTGACAATCCGCCTGCAATCCGAGCACGGCAAAGGCACCTGTTTCAGCATCATTATGCCGGTGTCTCAGGAGCCTGCAGCTGAAGTTTCAACCGAGCCGTCACAGGCCCGACGCCGCAGCAATGCGCTCGAAAATATGCGCGTCTTGTGTATTGATAATGATCCACTGATCCTCGACGGCATGCGCATTCTGCTTGAGGGCTGGGGTTGCGATATCACTTTGATCCGTGACGGCGCACAACTCAAAGACTGGTGCAATCATATCGCCCGCTCACAGATCAGCGTCAAAATCCTGCCGGATATTATTCTGGCTGACTACCATCTCAACCGTGAAAACGGGCTGGATATGATCGGCTATATCCGTGAAACGCTGGGCCACACCATACCGGCCGTTCTGCTGACGGCCGATCGTTCAAAAGAGGTCAAATTACAGGCCACGGAAGAAAATGTTCATGTGCTGAACAAACCGTTGAAACCCGCAGCATTGCGGGCTTTGCTGGCGCATTATCATATGCGGTGAGAAGGCACGCCAGAGCATTTCCAGCAAAAGTGCGAAGCGGTTTTGCGTAGGATAATGCGTAAAATCAAACAGATAGAGCATTTCCAATGATTCAATTTAAACTGGAAATGCTCTAAGTTACTCAATGCGCTCAATCCAGAAGCGCAAACCCCGGACCAAGCCGCGAGAGCAGAATCACCGCCTGTGTACGGCTGTCCACACCCAGCTTCTGCAGAACAGCAGACACATGAGCTTTCACCGTGGCTTCTGAAATATTCAGCTCATAGGCCAGTTGTTTGTTCAAAAGCCCCTGTCCCAGCATCGAAAGGACGCGGGTCTGCTGCGGTGTGAGCGCGCGGATACGGGCAATCAGATCGGCTATTTCCGCATCATTTTCCGCGCCGAGCTCCATATCACCGGATACCCATTCCCCACCGTCCAGCACGGTACGCACGGCCTCGCCGATTTCCTCAAGGCTTGCGGATTTTGAAACAAAACCGGAGGCTCCGAGTTCCATAGCACGGCGGATTGTAGTGACATCATCGGTGGCGGAAACAATCATAACCGGCAACTGCGGATGCTGCGCCTTGAGATTGATAAGACCGGACAAACCACTGACACCCGGCATAGTCAGATCGAGAAACAACAGGTCAACATCCTGTGCTTCTTCTGCAACCTGTTGCAATTGCTGATAATTGTCAGCCTCAGTCACACTCTCAGGCTGAAAACCGTCCTGTAAAATCTGTCGCAATGCGCCACGGAATAAAGGATGATCGTCGGCAATTATAAAATTCAATTCCATAAAGTTCCTACCCCTTGCCTGCCCCCTCAGCAGTCTCCCCGCAAATCATCTCCTGAAAGCACCTTATCTCTTTATGTAACCAAAGATAAAGTTAGAAATGACCTGTTTTCATCTTGCATTTTCTTCAGACACAGAGCCCTTCCCGCTCCGCCGACATAGTTGAAAATGCTCTGTTCTTTGTTTTTACATGCAACATAACTGATTGTAATCAGGATCAGAAACCGGTCAAACAAACTGGTTTCCCCTGCCTCAGCGCTTCACAATTTCGAAATACGCTCCGGCCGCCGACATTTCATTTCATGATAAATTCCGGCATGAGAAAACCGGTGAATGCAATTTCCTGCATAATAAAAGCCGCCTGTAGCAGACGGCATGCATATTCATTATGCAATATTACAGGCAAAGCGTACAATATACAGTCTGATTTCTGCTTTTGCCGCGATGGTGCCGTATTGTCAGTTAGGGTGATGCCTGCTCTATATGCAAGAGAAAATCTTATTGCTTCGCAGATAAAATAACGCAAAAGGACGACCCATGACACGCCACAGCCTCTATCCGGAAATTCAACCCTATCGGGAAGAGATGTTGCAGGTCTCATCGCTGCACCGGATTTATTTTGAGGAATGCGGAAACCCGAACGGCAAGCCGGTCATCATGATTCATGGCGGTCCGGGCGGCGGCATCTCGCCGACTATGCGCCGTCTGCATGATCCTTCAGCCTATCGCATTATCCTGTTTGACCAGCGCGGTTGCGGCCGCTCCACGCCCCATGCGGAATTACGCGAAAATACCACATGGGATCTGGTTGCGGATATGGAGCGTCTGCGCACTCATCTCGGCGTTGAAAAATGGCAGGTTTTCGGCGGTTCATGGGGTTCGACCCTTGGTCTTGCCTATGCCCAGACTCATCCTGAGCACGTCAGCGAACTCGTGCTGCGTGGTATCTTTCTGGCACGCCGTTTTGAAGTGGACTGGCTCTATAGCAACGGTGCCAGTATCATCTATCCGGATCGCTTTGAAGCCTATCAGCTGCATATTCCGGAAGCCGAGCGCGGCGATATGGTGGCGGCCTATTACCGTCGCCTGACCGATCCGAACCCGCAGGTGCAGATTGAAGCGGCACGCCGCTGGGCACGCTGGGAAGGTTCGGCAATTTCCCTGTTGCCGGATCCAGAACGCGAAAATGCTTTTGCGCAAGATCACTTCGCCATCGCTTTTGCACGTATTGAATGCCACTATTTCCAGAACCGCGCTTTCTTTGATACCGATGATCAGCTGCTGCGTCTGGCTGACCGTATCCGCCATATTCCGGGTGTTATCATCCATGGCCGCTACGATATGTGCACACCGTTCATCAATGCGTGGCATCTGAAGAAAGTCTGGCCGGAAGCCGATCTGCGTATTGTCGAAGACGGCGGTCATGCAGTGACCGAACCGGGTATTACCCATGAGCTGATCGAAGCAACACGCCGCTTTGCTAATATCGGCTAAAACCAATTTAAGAGAATAAAAAAGCGCCGGAAACGGTGCTTTTTCTTTGGAAGGAATTATGTGCGGTTCGGCACCGGTGCCGGCTCATCAAGGCTCTTGGCTACGCCCATGAAAGACCGCATGAAACGCTCCATATAGCCTAAGCCTTTTTCGAACTCTTCTTCACTTGGCAGGGAACTGTTGGCGACACCGCTTTTCTCAAGTCTGGCGATACGCGCAGTCAGATCGGCAACCTGCTTTTCCAGCAGAAGCGTGCGTTCGTCATTGCTCAGTTGCGCCGGTTTGGTTTCAGCGCATTCAATTTTACCGGCCTGTTCCTTACACAGTGCAAACTCACCGGTCTGGCGGTCAAGACGGATAATTCCGGCTTCGGTTTTCTCCATGGAGTAGCGCTGCATGTCCTGTGCCGGAGACGGGCTCATACCCCAAACCAGAGCCAGACCTGTAAGAGCCGAAAGAACGGCACTGCGTATGATAAGCTTGGATTTGTTTTCTTTTGCCACCGCAATCGCGATACCGGACCGGTTCTTCATCTGCCCACTCCTTTAATCTGTCTGCTTGGTATATGGGTTTTATCCAAGCATTTTCCAGTGTGTTCTGTCAAAAACACAAAACTGTCAGAACGCACTTTTGCTCATTTGCAAAAATGGTGTTAACCCTTTATTAAAATTTAGAGGTGGCTTGTGACTTAATTTTGTCTTAAAAGCTGCCGGATGCGCCAAACCGGCCAGATATATAAAATGTCTGAACAGCTTTTCCGTTCACAACAATAGCGTTTTTCATGTCAAACAGTGATACGTCACATACAACCATCTATAAGATAGCCACACGCGCCCAATGGGCAGACGCTGAAAAGGCAGGGCATTTTTCCGGTGCCCCTGTTGATTTACAGGATGGATATATCCACTTTTCCACCCATGACACAGTTGCTGAGACCGCTGCCAAGCATTTTGCCAGTCAGGATGATCTGCTGCTGGTGGCTGTTGATGCAAACCAGCTGGGCGATGAACTTCGCTATGAAATTTCCCGCGGCGGCAAGGCCTTCCCGCATCTCTACGCACATCTTCAGCTCACTGCGGTGCGCTGGGTGAAAGACCTGCCGCTCAACAGTGACGGCAAGCATCAGTTTCCGGAGCTTGAACAATGAGCGGTTTTTTTGAAAATATTGCCCGTCGTGCACTTTTTGCGATGGGCGGAGAACAGGCACACGGTCTGTCTATTGCAGCGCTAAAAACCGGCGTTCTCTCCAGCCCTGCGCCGCTTGACCCTGCTTTGCAGCAGACGATTGCCGGTCTTAAATTTACTAATCCGCTTGGTATGGCCGCAGGTTTCGACAAGAATGCTGAAGTACCGGACGCACTTTTGAAGCTCGGCTTTGGTTTTGCAGAAGTCGGCACTATCACGCCGCGCGCGCAGGCTGGCAATCCGAAGCCACGCATCTTCCGCCTTGTGGAAGACCGTGCGGTGATCAACCGTCTGGGCTTTAATAATGAAGGCCATGAAGCGGCCTATAAACGCCTCAGCCAGCGCAACAGCTGCAGCAGTTGCGGTATTGTCGGCGTGAATATCGGCGCCAATAAAGACAGTGAAGATCGTGTGGCCGATTATGTGGCCGGTATTCATCGCTTCTACAGCGTTGCTAAATATTTCACCGCCAATATTTCTTCCCCGAACACACCAGGTCTGCGTGATCTGCAAGCCAAAGACAGCCTGCATATTCTGCTGGAAAAAGTTCTGGAAGCCCGCGATCAGGAAGCAGAAAAATGCACCCTGAAACGCCCTGTTTTCCTGAAAATTGCCCCTGACCTGACAGAAGAAGGTTTGGATGATATTGCCGAAGTGGCATTGGCTCACCCGCTCGATGGTTTAATTATCTCCAACACCACGCTGTCACGCACCAATCTGGTTAATCAGGTGGAAGCGAAAGAGACCGGCGGCCTTTCCGGCGCGCCGATTTTTGAACGCTCAACCATTGTGCTTGCCAAAATGCGCCAGCGTATCGGCAAAGCGATGCCGATCATCGGTGTCGGCGGTGTAGATAGTGGCGCAACCGCCCTCACCAAAATTAAAGCCGGTGCCGATCTGGTGCAGCTTTATACCGGTATGATCTATCGCGGCCCGACCGTACCGAAAGAAATTGTCAAAGAGCTTTCCGCATTGGTGAAGCAGGCAGGCGTCGCCAATATTTCCGAGCTACGCGACATGGAAACTACCGCTTGGGCAGCCAAAGATATTCCGGCCTGATCTTTTTTTTAAAAACTGAATATAAAAAAGCCGGAGCGGTTCTCACCACTCCGGCTTTTTCTTATCAATATGTTTAATTAGCCGCTGATCTTTGAGAAGTCAGCAACCTGACCGGTCACCGAGCGGATTTTAGCCAGCAGCGCCAAACGATTGGCGCGGATAGCTTCATCCTCATCATTGACCATGACCTTGTCAAAGAAGGCATCAACCGGCGCACGTAACTCGACCATAGCCGACATAGCCGCTGAGAAATCTTCCTTGGCAATTGCCTCGGCGGCCTTGGTTTCTGCTGACTGCACAGCAGAAAACAGTGCCTTTTCCTCTTCATTGTTGAAGAGTGAAGCATCAACATTAGCGGCAATAACAGTGCCTTTTTTCTCTTCAGCACCAAGAATATTGGCTGCACGTTTGGTACCAGCCAGCAGGTTTTTACCGTCTTCTTCATTGATGAAAACGATCAGCGCTTCAAGACGACGGGCAACCAGCAGCAGATTATCAGCATCAGCTGACAGGACTGTATCAATCGCATCGTGACGTGCGCCTTCATCCTTCAGATAGACCTTGAAACGGTCATGGAAGAAGGACAGCAGATCAGCGCCGACATCTTTTGATGCCAACCCTTCGATGGAAGCCATCGGCTTTTCTGCCTGAGCGATCAGTGCTTTCAGCTCCGCACGGATATCATTTTCCAAAATCAGGCGGATCACACCAAGGGCAGCACGACGCAGCGCATAAGGATCTTTCGAACCTGTCGGCTTTTCATCAATCGCCCAGAAACCGACAAGCGTGTCGATCTTGTCAGCCAATGCAACAGCAACCGAAACCGGATCGCGCGGCACACGGTCTGACGGACCCTGCGGCTTGTAATGATCTTCAAGTGCTGTTGCGACAGCAGCATCTTCGCCCTGAAGCAAAGCGTATTTATGCCCCATTGCCCCCTGCAATTCAGGGAATTCACCGACAACTTCGGTCTGCAAATCAGCTTTCGCCAGCACAGCCGCGCGGGCAGTCAGCGCAACATCCGCACCAACCAGCGGTGCAATTGCCTCAGCAAGCGCCTTGATCCGTGCCACGCGCGCACCCTGCGTGCCGAGCTTGGCATGGAAAGTTACATTCAGCGCATCCAGACGCGCCATGCGCTGATCGAGCGGCTTAGTCAGATCAAGCGCAAATTTCGCAGCGGAAGCTTTCAGCTTGTCCATATCCGGCATATCGGCCTGATCGGTATGCCAGAAATACAAAGCATCGGACAAGCGGGCGCGAACAACCTTGCCGTTACCGAAAGCGATTTCCTTGCCACCGTCACGGGCAGCAATATTTGAGATCAGAATGAACTTGTTGGACAGTGCATCTGTCTCGCCCTGCTTGCGGGTGACAAAGCATTTCTGATTGGCACGGATGGTCAGTCGGATCACTTCCGGCGGAATGGAGAGGAATTCTTCCTCAAACTCGCCCATCAGCACCACCGGCCATTCAACCAGACCAGAAACTTCTTCCAGCAAACCTTCGTCCTCAACCAAATCCAGACCGGAAGCGAAGCTCAGGTTGCGGGCATCGGTGAGAATGATTTCCTTGCGGCGTTCAGCATCAAGCACCACATGCGCTTTTTCCAGCTTCTCGACATAATCGTCAAAACGGCGCACGGTGATCGGCTGGCCATCGCTCATGAAACGATGACCGCGTGTGATGTTACCGGATCGTACGCCGCCGACTTCAAAATCCACCACAACAGTTTCTTCGGTTTCAGGGCCAAACAGGCAGATGATCGACTGCAGCGGGCGCACCCAGCGCAAGGAACCGGACTGTGCTGAGGCCTTGCCCCAGCGCATGGATTTCGGCCACGGGAAATTCTGCACCACATTCGGCACTAGTTCCGCAATAACTTCTTCCGCGGCACGTCCGGATTTGGTGATATGCGCGACGTAGAAATCGCCCTTTTTCGGGTCGGAATGCACATGTGCCTGCGCAATATCGCTCAAGCCAGCTTTACGCAGGAAACCCTGAATTGCGGCCTCAGGCGCAGAAACAGACGGACCTTTGATATCTTCATGCACGTCTTTTGAACGCACAGTCAGACCACGAATATCCAAAGTCAGACGGCGTGGTGTCCAGTAAGGCGTTGCCGCCTCATAGGTCAGTCCGGCTTCAACCAGACCATCCGTGATCATTTTCTTCAAATCACCGGCAGCTTTACGCTGCATGCGGGCCGGGATTTCCTCGGAAAAAAGCTCTAGCAGTAAATCAGGCATCAGCGTGTCTCGTTCTTGTAGTTGACGCCACCGGCATCGGTCTGAAGGAAGGCTTCACCGCACTGGCGCGCAAGATTGCGCACACGCAGGATATAGCTCTGGCGCTCGGTTACCGAGATAACGCCACGGGCATCCATCAGATTGAAAATATGCGAGGCTTTGATCGCCTGATCGTAAGCGGGGAACACGCATTTATGTAAAGAATCTGAGGCACCAGCAGCCAACACAGCTTTACACTCCGCCTCCGCATCAATGAAATGCTGGTGCAGCATATCAGTATTGGCGATCTCGAAATTGTAGCGTGAATATTCCTGCTCGGTCTGAAGGAACACGTCACCGTAAGTAACCTTGTCCTCACCTTCAAGACCATTGAAGTTCAGGTCGTAAACATTGTCTACGCCCTGCACATACATAGCAAGACGTTCCAAACCATAGGTCAGCTCACCGGCGACCGGAGAACATTCGATACCGCAAACCTGCTGGAAATAAGTGAACTGCGAGATTTCCATACCATCGCACCAGCACTCCCAACCTAAGCCCCAAGAGCCGGTAGTCGGGTTTTCCCAGTCATCCTCAACAAAGCGGATATCGTGCAGCTCCGTATCAATACCAATCGCTTTCAGCGAGCCGAGATACAGCTCCTGCAGGTTCGGCGGGCTTGGTTTCAGCAATACCTGATACTGGTAATAATGCTGCATACGGTTCGGGTTTTCACCATAGCGGCCGTCTTTCGGACGACGTGACGGCTGCACATAGGCAACATTCCACGGCTTTGGCCCCAGAGCGCGCAAAGTGGTTGACGGATGCAGTGTACCCGCCCCTACTTCCATATCGTAAGGCTGCAAAATTGTGCAGCCATGCTGCGCCCAATAGTGCTGGAGCGCCATGATAAAGCCCTGAAAAGAGCGGGTCGGATGCAGGTGTTCAGGCAATGTGCTGGTCATGATACGAGTCACGGGAAGGCCTCATTGGAGCATTCTTGGCGAGATCAGCTATCAGAACTGATCTTCTTGCAAATCATGCGTGGTGAAAACGGTGAAAGCTGAGCCATAACAGCCCAGCTCCGCCGAAAAACAGATAGTTTGTCCTAATTATTCCGCGTTAAACGGTCAAGACTTAAAGCCGGAAAGCAAGCATTATGGCTTGGCAGCAGGATCGGCAGGCTTAGCATCCGGTGCTTTCTCCGGTGCAGTGTCAGGTTTTACTGGCGCAATATCTTTCACTTCAGCTTCCGCCGTCTGTGTCAGCCCCTGCTTCAGCTTCTTCTCGATCTTGGCCAGTTCTGCCGCTTCAGGCTTACCGGCGATGGCATGGTTCCACTGGAAAGTGGCTTCCAATCCGCGCCCTGCCTGCCAATAGGCATCGCCCAGATGATCATTGATTGTCGGATCTTCAGGCCGTAGTTTAACTGCCTTTTCAAGCTCAACAACGGCCTCATTATAACGGCCAAGCTTGTAATAGGCCCAGCCAAGGGAATCGACGATATAACCGTCCTGCGGGCGCATCTCGACAGCCTTGCGGATCATCTGCAAAGCTTCTTCCAGATTTTCACCGCGATCGACCCATGAATAACCGAGATAATTCATCACCTGCGGCTGGTTCGGAAACAGCTCCAGTGCTTTGCGGAAATTAGGTTCAGCCTTATCCCACTGTTTCAGACGCTCATAAGCAATGCCGCGCTGATAGAAAACCGGCCAGTCCTGACGTACAGGTGATTTAAGTTCCGCAACGGCCTGATCGTAAGTCTTTGCCGCATTTGCCCAGTCTTCTTTCTGGGCATAGACACCGCCAAGCGCCAGATAAGAACGGTTGTCCTTATCATTACTGCGCAGATTGTTTTTCAGATGCTCAATCGCCTCATCGGGCTTGTCTGTTTCAGCCAGATTAAGCGCCAGTTGCATTTCCGCATCGCGCTTATAGGGCGATTTATCTGCAACACGGCTATAATATTGAATAGCCTTTTGCGGCTGACGCAGTTTGGCAGCGATATCGCCGAGCTGGAATAATGTGGCATCATTATTCTCGCGCAGCTCACCGGACATTTGCAGATATATTGTTGCAAAAGCCTCAGCGCCACCACGATTAATCGCGGTGCCCAAAGAATACAGAACCTCAGCCGCCCCCTGCTGCGGATTGCGCATCTGCGGGTCAAGCTTTTCACCGTCTTCAAGCTTCTGACGTACTTCGCGCAGGATCACGCGGCCGCTGAGAATTTGCTCAGCATCTTCCACCAGCTTGATCGCACCGGCTTTATCGCCCTGACGTTGTTTGAAATCGGCATAGGCGTAAATGATGCGCTCATAAGTATCAGGGGCAGCGCTGCCGCCTTCTTTATCAGCCACGGCCTGCGCATAGAATTTATCCGCAGCCTTGGTCTGACCTGCGCTGTCTGCAATCAATGCCGATGTGTAGGTTTTGAAAAGATCGTACCAGACCGGCCCGTCAAGCTTATCCACCGCTGCCAGCGCGTCTTTCGGACGACCTTCGCCGTAGAATGTCCATGCCGTCATCAGGCCGGTTGCTAAACGATCCATTTCTGACTGCTGCGTGAGCTTCAGATTGGTACGGGCAGTGCGGTAATGCTTGTCGTTAAAAGCCTTGATCGCCAGAATGATGCGGGAGAAACGCTCAACTTCCGGTTCATTTTTAAGCGCACGGGCAAATGGCAGCGCCTCATCCAGCTGACCGTCGGTCAGATAGGACAGCAACAGATCACGCTTCATCGGCTGGTTTGACGGATCAAATGCCAGTGCCTGACGATAATAAGCGATGGCTACAGGAAGATTATTGTCGATTTCGGCAATACGACCGGCCAGATAGGCGCCAGGGAAAGAACCTGCACGCGAGACAATCACCGGCTCATCTGCCGGCACTGCTGCCTTTGCCCCGGATGCAGCATAGGCCGTGCCGGAGACACCACTTGTGAAAGCCGCCCCTGCCATCAAAGCGAAAACCAGAGCACGCGCTTTAACTGTATTCCGCCGCATCGGCATTTCCCCTTGCATTTTCTAGTCTGGCTTATTCCGAAACAAACACACCATCCGGCCATGTCGTGGTTTTTATATGGCCGGAGAAAAGGGTATTTCAAAGTCCGGCACCGGAAATATGCTCCGGCACCGGTCAATAATCAGTTTACACGGCTGATGCAGAAATCAATCACATCAATCAGAGCATCTTTTTGCGGGCTCTGCGGCAGCGGAGCCAGTGCATCGCGGGCGATTTCGCCGAAATGACGGGCACGCTGTACGGTATCGGCAATCGAACCATGCTTGGTCATCAGGCCGATTGCCTTCTGCAAGGCTTCATCATCATTATTGCCCTGCTCAATGGATGATTTCCAGAAAGCGCGCTCTTCTTCAGAACCACGGCGATAGCTCAACAGCAGCGGCATGGTGATTTTCCCTTCGCGGAAATCATCACCCACATTTTTACCGAGATCCGCAGCCGAACCGCCATAATCCAGCGCATCATCAATCAGCTGGAAAGCAAGGCCGAGGTTGAGACCATAGGAGCGCAGTGCCAGACGCTGTGCACGCGGTGCATCGGCAATGATCGGACCAACTTCGGCAGCAGCAGAGAACAGCGCCGCAGTCTTGGCTTTGATCACGGCCAGATATTCATCTTCCGTGGTTTCCATATTTTTGGCGGCGGCGAGCTGCATCACTTCACCTTCAGCAATCACCGAAGCCGAAGTTGCCAGCACATCAAGCGCATCGAGCGAACCGACATCCACCATCATTTTGAAAGCCTGACCGAGTAGGAAATCGCCGACCAGAACGCTGGCCTGATTGCCCCAGATCATCCGTGCGGTGCTTTTACCGCGGCGCAGATCACTTTCATCCACCACATCATCATGGAGAAGCGTTGCCGTATGCATAAATTCAACGCTTGTTGCGAGCTGCACGTGACCTTCGCCCTCATAGCCGAACATGGCTGCGGCAGCGAGTGTCATCATCGGACGTAAACGCTTGCCACCCGATGAAATCAGATGATTAGCTACTTCCGGTATCATCTCAACATCAGAACCGGCCTTGGACAGGATAAGCGCATTGACACGTCCCATATCCGCTTTCGTCAGATCAACCAGCTTCTGAATGGACGCCTGCTGATTTTTTTTCTCATCGAGATTGAGAACCACACCCAATGCCATATCTCCAGTTCACGCGGCCTGATAATGAGACCCGTTTTATAGCCACACATTATTCAAGGCGGCCTTTATGCTCAAGCGTCAAATGCACCAAAAACCGTGCTAAAGGCAAGTGTTGCGAGCCGCAACACAACACAATAAAGCATATTCTGCTGATATAAGATGTCAAATTGCTGTCAGCAAACGGAATTGCGGCTTTCACCGCCTCTATACAGAATCGGTTAAAGCCGGTTTGATCGCTTTCAGTCTGCAACAAGTCAGGAAACTGCCGCCTTTATGTCTGTTCCGTCCAGCTCTCTGCCCTATGGCGAAACTCTCGATGCCTTTCACCGTGGTGCATTCTATCTGGTGCAGCCATCCGCAAAAGGCCACCGTTCGGGGGTTGATGCCATGATTTTGGCAAGCGCGGTGCCAACGGATTTCAAAGGTAAAGTTGCGGATCTTGGTGCCGGTGCCGGTGCGGCAGGACTGGCCGTTGCCTCGCGCTGCGCAAACACAGATGTCACCCTGATTGAGCGCTCACCGGAAATGCTGCTCTATGCGGAAAAATCCTGCGCATTGACCGAAAATACCCATATGCATGGCCGTCTGTCATGCCTGCAGGCTGATGTAACCATGACCGGTCCTGCCCGTCAGGAAGTAGGGCTGGCTGATAATCAGTTTGACTATGTGATTATGAACCCGCCTTTCAACCAGAGCCATGACCGTGCGACGCCGGACGATTTAAAGGCGCAGGCGCATGTAATGCATGAGGGCATGTTTGAAAGCTGGATACGCACGGCATCGGGCATTTTACGTCCGCGCGGACGTATTTCGATTATTGCGCGCCCCGCTAATCTGAATGAAATTCTGTCCGCGATGGAGCGCCGTTTTGGGGGCATCGCAATTCTCCCGCTCTATGCCAGACCGGATGAGCAGGCCATCCGCGTCGTAATTACGGGCATAAAAGGCAGCCGCGCTCCGGTTTTTCTTGCGCCGCCGTTAATTTTGCATAAAAGTTCCGGTCATGAATTTACGCCACGTGCAGAAAGCCTCATTAATGGTTGCGACAGCCTGTAACGGTTGTTGTTCAGGAGGACGGAGCACATTTTCCCGAAAACACGGACTGTCCGAAGAGGCCTTTCGCTCTATCTAAGGCGCGGAACTCTGAAGACAGATCAAGGGGTGAGCGTTGTCAAAACGCTGCCCGCAAAGAAAAAGGCCGATACCGGATGACACAAAGCCAGACCAAGCGCCCCTTCTCAACGCTCCGCCATTGGCTCGACAGTGAATCCGCCAGCGGTATCGCTCTGATGATTGCCGCTGCTCTGGCTCTGATCGTTGCTAATTCCCCGCTTGCAGCCACATATTTTCAGGTTCTGGAGAGCAAACTCGGCCCGATGAGCGTTCTGCACTGGATTAATGACGCACTGATGGCCGTCTTCTTCCTCCTCGTGGGCCTCGAAATCAAACGTGAGTTTCTCGACGGCCAGCTTGCCAGCTGGTCGAACCGCGCCTTGCCGGGCATTGCTGCTGCCGGCGGTGTGATTGTTCCGGCATTGATTTTTGCGGGCTTCAACTGGTCAAATCCTGAAACCATTCGTGGCTGGGCTATTCCCTCGGCGACTGATATTGCCTTTGCACTCGGGGTGCTGTCGCTGCTCGGACCGCGCGTTCCGACCAGTCTGAAAGTCTTTCTGGCGACACTCGCTATTCTCGACGACCTTGCCGCCGTTGCCATTATCGCCGTGTTTTACACTGCCGATATTGCCACGCTCTATCTCGCCGGTGCTGCCGGTATTTTTGCGCTGATGTTTATTCTGAACAAGATGGGTATTATGCGCCTCACCCCGTATCTGATCCTTGGTGCCGTGCTTTGGTATTTTGTGCTGCGTTCCGGTGTTCACGCCACGGTTGCCGGTGTGCTGACTGCACTGACTATTCCGATCAAGCCTGCACTTGGCCGTCCTGATGATATGAGCTCCCCTTTGCACACGCTGGAACATGCGCTGGCAAAATGGGTCGGCTTTGTCATTGTACCGATCTTCGGTTTTGCCAATGCGGGCGTTTCCTTTGCCGGTATGAGCCCGTCGATCCTTGGCGACTCGCTCACACTCGGCATTGCACTTGGTCTGTTTGTCGGCAAGCAGTTTGGTGTCTTCGGTGCTGCATGGATTGCTATCCGCGCAGGGATTGCCACCAAGCCGATGGGAGCAAGCTGGACACAGCTTTACGGCGTGTCACTGCTCTGCGGTATCGGCTTTACCATGAGCCTGTTCATCGGCCTGCTGTCCTTTGACAATGATCTGCTTCACAGCGAGACCAAGATTGGTGTTCTGCTCGGCTCCCTGCTCTCTGCCGTCTGTGGCTGGGCATTGCTGCGCATTTCCACACGCAACCGCGCTGCAAAATAACAGGTTCAGTTTTCACCCGCTGTGGCTATAACAGCGGGTGAAAACTATTTTATCGTCTGCATTTTCACACCGGAGATTTTCAGTGCCGTCACTTATCAGCCGTGTTATCCCGCGCCGCTTCCGGGCTTCCAGTGTTGAAATTCCGGTTGTCCGGTTGAGCGGTGCGATCATGACAGGCAACAGCTCTTTACGGCAAAATCTGTCGTTAGAAGGCATCGCGGTTCAGCTGGAAAAAGCCTTTGACAACAAGCACAGTCCCGCTGTGGCGCTGAGCATTAATTCCCCCGGCGGTTCACCGGTACAATCGCGGCTGATCTATAAGCGTATCCGTGACCTGGCCGAAGAAAAGAACAAGAAAGTCCATGTCTTTGTTGAGGATGTGGCGGCTTCCGGCGGCTATATGATCGCTATTGCCGGAGACGAGATTATTGCTGATCCGTCTTCCATTCTGGGTTCGATCGGTGTGGTTTCCGCGTCTTTCGGCTTTACCGAACTGATCAAAAAAATCGGCGTCGAGCGCCGCGTGCATACGGCCGGCAAAAATAAAGCCACGATGGATCCGTTTCAGCCGGAAAAGGCATCGGATATCGAACATATCAAAGCGCTGCAGCTGGAAATTCACCAGACATTTATTGATATGGTGAAAGAGCGCCGCGGCAGTAAATTGCAGGACAATGATGATCTCTTCACCGGCCAGTTCTGGACAGGTATTACAGCTTTGCAGCTTGGATTGATTGATGGTCTGGATGATATGCGCTCACATCTGCGCAAGCTTTATGGCGAAAAAACCAAACTTAATCTGATCCAGCCTTCGCGCGGACTGCTGGGGCGCAAAAATACCGGCGGTATTTCTCATGCGCAAATGCTTGGCGCGGCAGGTGAAAGCCTGATGAATGTGCTCGAAGAAAAAGCTCTTTGGTCACGCTACGGCCTGTAACAGGCTGAGCCTATCATAATATCATCAGAATAAGATGCTATAAGAGCTTCTTGAAACAAAGTCATAGCCTGACTAAATCAACAGGCACTGTTATTTTTCCGGAAAGGAGCCGGTATGCCACAACTGATTTTTCTGATCCTTCTGGTTGCAGCTGCGATCTATGGCTATCGCTCCTTCAAACGCGAAGCAGCACGTGTTTCCCAGAAAGTCCGTCAGGCAGAACAGGAAGCCCGCACAGGTGCCAGCGGCACACTGGTGCGCGACCCGAAAACCGGTGTTTACCGTCCGGCAGAAAAAGACTGATCCCAGCGCATGCCAGATATTTTATCTTCACAGGCAGCGAGCCAGCAGACTGCCTCACATCTTCGCGCCACAGCCTATGCCAAGCTTAATCTGGCATTGCATGTGACCGGACGGCGCGAGGACGGCTATCATCTACTGGATACGCTTGTTGCCTTTGCCGATTACGGTGACGAACTCACAGTTTTCCCTGCGAAGGAAGACAGTTTTACGCTTTCCGGCCGCTTTGGTGCGGGACTGCCAGCCAATAGTGAGAACCTTGTATTAAAAGCGCGAGATCTTCTGCGTGCGCATTTTCCGCAACACAGCTCCGGCGTTGCCATTCATCTGGAAAAAAATCTCCCTGTTGCTTCCGGTGTCGGCGGCGGGTCAAGCGATGCCGCCACAGTGCTGGCGCTGCTTATGCGCCTGTGGAATATCGAAGCGGAACAGGCGTTGCTTGAGCAGATTTGCCTGCAGCTTGGCGCCGATGTGCCGATGTGCCTGCACGGTCAGCTCTGCGGCGGTGCATTGATTGCCAAGGGTATCGGTGAAGATATGCAGAGCCTGTCCGACCTGCCGGTGCTGTCACTGGTGCTTGTGAATGACGGAACAGCAATTTCCACGCCGCAAATTTTCAAACATATGCAAAAGCGTGATAATCCTGCGCTTCCGGAACTGACACGCTTGAATAATCAGGCAGAGCTTTGCAGTTTCCTGCAATCAACCCGCAATGATCTGTTGCCGCCTGCCACAGAACTTGCATCGCAATTGCCGGAGATTCTCCAGACTTTGCGGGACAGCGGCGCACAATATGCGCAAATGTCCGGCTCAGGCGCGACCTGCTTCGGTATTTATGATACAGCGGATCAGGCGCAACAGGCGGCAATGCATTTGCAACAGCAAAATCCGCATTGGTTTGTCTGCGCAACCACGACCCTGCCCGATAAAATTTAAACCGGAGACAGCCATGTCCGATACAGTCAAAGCCGAACGTCCGTTTATTCCGGTGGGTATTGCGGTACTGACAGTTTCAGACAGCCGGACATTGGAAACAGATACATCCGGTGCATTTCTTGCCTCCCGTATTGAAGAAGCAGGCCATCTGCTGCGTGACCGGCAGATCGTGACTGATGATGCTGCCAAAATTCGCGAACTGGTTGTGCAATGGTCCAAAGATCCGGCAATTGATGTAGTGATTACCACCGGCGGCACCGGTTTCACCGGACGCGATGTAACGCCTGACGCCTTGGAGCCTGCCTTTGACAAGCGTATGGACGGGTTTTCAGTGATCTTCCATCAGCAATCCTATGCCAAGATCGGCACCTCCACGATCCAATCCCGCGCAACGGCCGGTCTCATCAACCAGACATTTGTTTTTGTCCTGCCGGGTTCCGGCGGTGCCTGCCGCGATGCATGGGACGGTATTCTCGCCCAGCAGCTCGACTATCGCCACCGCCCGTGCAATTTCGTTGAAATCATGCCCCGTCTTGATGAGCATTTGAAACGCAAAAGCTAGAGCATAATTCCTTAAGCTGGGATCGGTTTAAAGTGAAATTATGCTCTAATTTTAAAAGTGTTAGAGCGAACTTTGTGTGCAGGTCTGGCACACGGCGCTCTAATTGCGGAAAAGACATAAATTAAGTTCTTGCTTTGTTCTTATTTTCAGATTAAATTTGAACCATAAACGGCGCATCAGAGTCGCATAATTCGCGCCGTATTCATTGCTTCATTTTGATTGTTTTGCTCCGGTCATGCTGTCACGGCATTTCCGGTAAGGAGAAAGCTATGGCAATTTTACAGGAGGTTTTCGGACCAGCCGATCAGGCCGTCTTCTCCCGTTCGGCTGCCTTCGGATCGGAGCGCACAGATCAGGCAAATGCTATTGTTGACGGCACCGGCTTACGTATTGACCACAGCCGCCGTCGCGGTCGTGGTGCCGGTATCAATCCTTCCGGCCGGTTTGAAAGTCAGACACGTATCGACAGTGATGACGGCTGGAATTCACTGGAAGAACTGGAGCCGTTCAAAACAGAAGTCCAGATCGAAAAGCCACGCACCATCATCACCCGCAATGACTCACCGGATATTAATTTCGACCGCTCAATCAATCCTTATCGCGGTTGCGAGCATGGCTGTATTTATTGCTTTGCCCGCCCTACGCACAGCTATATGGGACTGTCTGCCGGTCTTGATTTTGAAACCAAACTTTTTGCCAAACCCGACGCAGCACGACTACTGGAAAAAGAACTTTCCAAAGCCGGTTATATTCCCAAGACGATCGCCATTGGCACCAATACAGACCCTTATCAGCCGGTAGAAAAGAAATGGCGGATTATGCGGGACATATTGAGTGTGCTGGATGCTGCCAACCATCCCGTCGGCATCATTACCAAATCCGCGCTGGTAACCCGCGACATTGATATTCTCGGTTCGATGGCAGAGCGTGGTTTGGCAAAAGTTGCTCTCTCTGTCACCACGATGGATGCCAAACTAGCACGGAATATGGAGCCCCGCGCCTCAACACCAGGCTTGCGTTTACAGGCCATCCGGCAGCTTAATGAAGCAGGTATTCCGGCATCGGTGATGCTTGGCCCGGTGATCCCCGGCATCAACGACCACGAGATTGAACGCATATTGGATGCCGCCTATGCGATGGGCGCGCGCGAAGCCGGATATGTCTTGCTACGCCTGCCTTATGAAGTGGCACCACTCTTCAAGGACTGGCTTCTGCAGCATTTTCCTGACCGTTACCGCCATGTCATGTCCCTGTTACGCTCAATGCGCGGCGGCAAGGACTATGATGCGGAATGGGGTAAACGGATGCGTGGTGAAGGCCCTTATGCGTGGCAGATTGGCCGCCGCTTTGAGATTACCTGTAAAAAGCTTGGGCTGAATATTCATAAGCGACGGCTGCGTTGTGACCTGTTTGCCCCGCCGCAAACAAACAGTGTTCAACTCTCGCTTTTCTGATCTGCCCTCCAGCAGATATAGGCTGCCCGTCCTTTTGCCGGCAGCCTTCCACATCGTGCCCCCCTTTTGCGATGTGGCTTGCGGAGAATTAGATAGGATGCAATCTCAGCACATGAGTAAAGCACCATCTGATTCTCCGCTTTTTTCTGAAAAGCGACCGAAGTCGCCAGCCAAGACAAAGGCTGACAAGTCTGAAATATTCATACCGGATTACAGCCATGAGCAGCAGCTGCAAGCTCAGGGTTACAAACTGATTGCAGGGCTCGATGAAGTCGGCCGTGGCCCTCTTGCAGGGCCTGTTGTTGCTGCCTGCGTGATCCTCGATCCTGATAATCTGCCTGAAGGTCTGGATGACTCAAAGAGGCTCACCGCTGCCAAGCGCAACCGGCTGTTTGAAACAATTATGGAAAAGGCTGTTGCCGTCACATTATGCAGCCTCAGTGCGCGTGCGATTGATGAAAGCAATATTCTGGCGGCATCCTTGCTGGCGATGAAACGCTGCGTTGATGCGCTGACGGTTCAACCCGATTATGCTTTGATTGACGGTAATAAAACACCAAATGGTCTGTCCTGCCCCGCCATGACGCTGGTGAAAGGGGATCAGCGTTCTCTGACCATTGCTGCAGCCTCTATTGTGGCCAAAGTCACCCGCGACCGGATGATGGAACGCGCCGGTCTTATCCATCCGGCCTATGGTCTTGAGAAACATGCAGGATACGGTACTACTGCGCACAGAGATGCGATTGAAACGCAGGGACCGGTTGCCGGTCTGCACCGCTATAGTTTCGCGCCGATCAAGGGGCGCTGGACGGCCGGCGCATAAGTTACGGCCTGAACAATGCAAATGACTGATATTCAGACATAAAAAAACGCCGCATATTGCGGCGTTTTTTTTGAACTTTATGAACTGCAATCAATTCAGGTTGGTTTTAACCTGATCCAGTGATGCTTTGAACATTTCACCGGCAGCTTTTGCGTCCATTTTATTTGCAATCAGCGAACCGGCAGCAGCAACAGCGATTTCCACTGCAGATGCACGAACCTGATTAACAGCATCACTTTCAGCCTGAGCGATTTTCTGTTCAGCCAGTTTGTTGCGGCGAACAATGTAATCTTCCGACTTCGCTTTTGCTTCGCTCAGCAAAGCTGCAGCTTCACGCTGTGCAGCAGCAACGATTTCGCTGGCTTCTTTTTCAGCTTCTTTACGCTTGCGATGATATTCAGCAAGCAGAGCCTGAGCTTCTTCACGCAGGGTGCGTGCTTCGTCCAGTTCCTTGGCAATATTTGCAGCGCGTTCATCAAGCGAACGGCCGATCATACCAGGCACTTTAAGATAAGCCAGCAGCGCCAGGAAAATGATCAGACCGACGAGGGCAATAAATGTTGCATCCATAATGGTCTCCCTTACGCGCTGACAGCTTTAACAGCAGCCGAGATTTCAGCTTTATCGGACTTGCCGCCAAGCAGTTTCTCAACGATTTCTGCAGTTGTTTCTTCAGCAATCGAGCCAAGATCGCTCATCGCTTTTGCCTTAATGGCAGCGATGCGTTCTTCAGCCTCAGCCAATTTCTTTTCAAGCGATGCTTCAACGGTTTTGCGTTCAGCATCAATGTCATGCTTTGCCTTGTCACGGGCTTCCTGACCGATAACAGCCGCGCTCTTGCGGGCTTCAGCCAGTTCCTGCTCGTAAGCAGCAATTGCATTGTCAGCATCCGTTTTCAGGCGTGCAGCCTGTTCCAGATCCTGTGCAATACGGTCACGACGCGTTTCGATGACGCCGCCGATACGTGGCAGCACAACGCGCGACATGAACAGATAGAACAGCCCGAAGGTAATCGCGAGCCACAGAAGCTGCGATGCATAATGGGTGGAATCAAATGGTGGAAACACGCCTTTACCGGCATCGTGCGCCACACCTGTTTCAGTGTGCACAACAGAGTTGCCACTGTCAGCTCCCGACACTGGTGCCGGCTGAGAGTCAGTTGCGGTTTGGGCAAACGCCGTGGACACGAACATCCATTTTCCCCTTATCACTCAGGCTTAATAAACGATAACCAGCCGCATATGCCTTCAGGTCTCACAAGGAGATTTTTGCATATGCGGCCGATTTAATCCGGCAGCTTAAGATTAAACTGCGAACAGGAGCAGAAGCGCGATGAGCAGCGAGAAGATGCCCAGAGCTTCAGTTACGGCGAAGCCGAATACCAGACGGCCGAACTGGCTGTCAGCGGCAGACGGATTGCGCAGTGCACCCGAAAGAAAGCTACCGAAAATGTTGCCGAGGCCGAGAGCCGTACCGGCCATACCGAAACAGGCCAGACCTGCGCCGATGTACTTTGCTGCTTCCGCTTCCATGTTAAGCTCCTTCTGGATTGATATAAATGCGGATTTCAGTTCTGGCGGAAACCCGCCGGTGATATTTCAGAGCGACCTGTTATTTCAAAATCATGTGTCAGACACAGGTATTTTCAAAATGCAGAGCCTGATTGGTAGATAGGCAAGACTGCTGCCCGATAACGGACAGCAGTAATTTCAGTTAGTGACCGTCCGGATGAACTGCATCATTGATATACATGCAGGTCAAAACAGTGAACACATAGGCCTGCAGGAATGCGACCAGGAATTCCAGACCGGTAATAGCAACGGTCATAAACAGAGGCAGGATCGCACCACCAACACCGAGCGGACCGAGTGCAGCCATGGAAACCACGAAGCCTGCGAAAATCTTTACGGTGATGTGACCGGCCAGCATACTGGCGAAAAGACGCACAGAGAGACTGATCGGACGGGACAGGAAAGAAATGATTTCAATCGCGGATACCAGCGGCACGATAGCCATAGGAACACCGCTTGGCACGAACAGCTTGAGAAAGCGGAAACCGTGCTTGAAGAAACCGTAAATAATCACTGTGCCGATCACCAGCAGCGCCAGCGCGAAAGTAACAATAATCTGACTGGTTACGGTATAAAAATACGGGAACAGGCCGATAAAGTTTGCTACAAGAATGAATGTGAACAGAGAGAACACAAACGGAAAAAATTTCATCCCATGAGAACCGGCAGAATCCCGCAAGGAGGACGCCACAAACTCATAGGCCATCTCAGAAACTGACTGCAGACGTGTCGGAACAATGCCGCGACCTGCCGATGTCAGAAACAGAAAAGCGGAAGCGGTTACGACAGTCAGCACCATAAAGGCGGACACATTCGTAAACGACAGATCGACACCGCCGACATCGATAGGAATCCATCTGGAAACCTGAAACTGATGGATCGGATCGTTTGCCACCTTAACCTCACCTGTCACCCGTGCCCGAAGGCGTTACATTCATGCCCGAGGGCGCTTCTCAACCGCAAACTTGCGTTCCGGCCTTTTCAGAACACTCAAAAGCAAATTTGCCTGAGCCGCCCTGTTGCCTTTACAGGCTTATTCACTGCCGTGCATATGAAGGATAACCTTTATGCACATTATTTTTCTTTCTGTTGCTTATCGCCCACATTATTGCCGCTTTCTGCAACATATCCTGCCGAGCGTAAAACATTCAGAGTACCGGCACCGAATCCCAAGAAGAGAAAGATAATCAATCCCCAAGGGTTCGTACCCAGAACACGGTCAAAAAACCAACCCAGAACCGCACCTACCACGATACCAGCAACAAACTCGCTGGATAATTTCATGGCCTGCGCCATAGAGCTTGCGTTTTTCTCAGCCTGTTCGTCTTTTTTGGTTTCCACCCCCACGCCCTTAGCAGCCAGATGGCTTTCAAGCTTACGAAGACGGTCGTCCAGACTTCCCTGAGCGCCTGCCTGTGATCCGATCAGAACCGGACCATCAGCTTCGCTTGCCGTATCATCGGATTGCTGAGGCTTTTCGGGTATTTTCCCGACTGCCATTCATGCCTCCTTTGGCAAGAAAACCGAGGTTTTCACCCCACTGTGAAGTCGGCCGCAACATATTAATAGCCAACTCATTCGTCAAGGCACTGTCTGCACAGAAGTTGAAGGTTTTTTGTATTATTAAATCATATACTTAACAGACAGCAGCATGAAGCAGGCCATGAATCCCGCTTCATGCTGTGATTTCAGACAGCGAATCCTTGATAATTCAGCTCCAGCCGCCGCCGTAAGTCCGGTAGAAAACATGCAGGCCGATCTTTTTGACTTTTTCCATCGTTGACGCCCAGCGGGGACGTACATAAGTCGCGTGATAATGAGTTGCTGAGCCCACTTCCGGCAACCAGATCTGACCTGCAGTGACAGCTTTTGCCACCTGCTGCGCCATACGCCAGTGCCCCGGCTCCGTGACACGATGTTTTAAACCGTCACAGGCGAATGAGAACTGACAGGCATTACGCCAGTCTTTGTTCTGATAAACCACGCCGCAGATCGTGGAAGGATAAGCAGGGTTGCGTACGCGGTTCAAAATAACCTGCCCGACAGCAGCCTGTCCTTTGACCGGCTCACCGCGCGCTTCGAAGTAAATACCTTCTGCCAGACATTTTTGTTCTGCAGCACTGAATGCTGCCGGTGGCAACGGGGTCGCCGCCCAATTGTGATCCCGCGCACTGATTGGCGGAATAAAGCGGCCATTGTCTTTTTCCGGCACCAGAATGCTCTCGAAAGGCGATGTTTTGGCATAATCCGGCTTGGACGGTGCATAACCCAGCGCCAGCACATCCGGTGTGTCATTGGTAATCAGCGATGCGAGCGCTGTTGGTACCGGCACCACCTGCTTCACTTCCGGACGATGGAAAGCGAGCGTGATTTCCACTTCCTTGCCGCGGATCGGACCTTTGACGAAAGCTGTTTTGACGTCTTTTTTACCGGCTACCGGCTGCATCAGCCTGGGACTCACCGATGAAACCTGCTCGGCGAGCGAGCCTGCATTGAACATACGTGCCGGAGCTTTGGTCTGCACGGAAACCAGACGCCCCTGCTTGTCAGTGCGGCTGATACGTTTTTCATCGGGATTAGGATCGTCGACGCCGCGTTTTCCGCCGGCAACACGCCCGCTCATTACCACACGGCCCACGCCGCTGATATCTGCCGCAGCGCTCAGGCTGCCTGTAACCACAGACGAATCAACAAACGGCATTTCCGCTTGATGAATGGAACCCGCTGGCGCATCCACCATATAGGTTGCCCAGCGACTGCCCGATTGCTCGACAACACTCATCATACTGGCCATGTCCTGATAGGCGATGACATTGCTTGAATAGAAAAACAACCCTACTCCGGCGAGAAGCTTTGGCAGGGTCGCTGATTTGCGCTTCTGCTTAACGGTTACGGCCACCGGATAATAACGGCCATCCTGCGGGCAGTAACCCTCTGAAGGATAATACCAGACCTGTGCTGGCTCATTGCCGGATCGGCCGAACAGGGCCCGCAAAGCTACACTACGCACCGGAATACTCCACTCACTCAACAAGATGACTATAGTCAGATAATGATCTATTAACCTTGATGCTTCGTTAACATAGGTAGCGTTTAGTCATTGATTTTATTTATTAATTTTTAATTAACACAATGATTGCCAACCGCCTTAAGCGGTTAGTTTTTATTGACCTTTCCCCTGACGGGACAGGAAAAATCCGGACTTCATCCGCAGAGATAATTTATAAAAAAATATTTCTAATTTAGAAAAATCATTGCCAAAAAATAAACCTGCCGGATCNNGATCCGGCAGGTTTATTTTTGTCCATTAGAGGTTTGAATACAGAGACGGTATCGTCAGGCGACAGGAAATTCCCCGCGATAGCGCCTTGGTAACATCGCAGACAGAGTAACCCCGCGAATAAACAGGAACATATTCAGCGCCAGCCACAGGCTGTGATTGCCCAACCAGTCACGGGTCCCGTAAAGCACACCGAAAAAGACAAACAGCGACAGGAACATCATATTGCGCATGTCTTTAGACCAGGAGGCACCGATAAAAATACTGTCCATCTGGAAAGCATAAAGACCGGTAAGTGCCGTGAGTGACACCCAAGGCAGATAGTAAACTGCCATCGTGCGGACATCCGGCTCCGTTGTCAGAATATTGACCAGACGATCGCCGAAAGCGAGGAAGATCAGCCCCATGACAAAAGCCATGACCATCCCCCAGAAGAAGGTCAGCTGAATGGAGCGTCGGAAAGCCGGACTGTAACGCGCACCGACTGCCCGCCCTGCCAGCTGTTCAGCAGCAATCGTCACCCCTTCCAGAAAGAAGCCGACAACAAGATAGAAATTCATCAGCACCGCATTGGCGGCCAGAGTGATTGTGCCCATTTCATTGCCGACGCGGGCAAAGAATACATAGGTCGACATCAGCAACAGCGAGCGGATCATAATATCGCGGCTGATAACGATCATCCGCCACATACCGGCTTTGTCGAACAGGCGGTTAACATCCAGCTTGCGCAAAGCGCCACCGCGCCAGATCAGAACAGTCATCCCTGTAATAGCTGCCACGGTTTCGCCGGTGACTGTTGCCCATGCAACGCCGGAAACCTCCCAGCCCAGCCCCAATCCCAGAACCAGCGCCAGAATAATATTGATGCCATTCAGCAGGAATTGCAGCGCCAGACCAAACAAGCCTTTACCGCGTCCCAGCAACAAGCCAAGAACTGAGAAATTGATCAGTGCCATTGGTGCCGAAAGCATACGGATCGACACATATTCGTTCAATGCTTTGGCTGTATCGGATGTAGGTTTAAGGATATCATTAGCCGCATAAAGCGTGAGCGGCAGAAGCGCAATCATCAGCAAACCGGCAATCAGCGCGACAATAATCGCGCGCCAGAACACCATAATTTCTTCTGAACGGTCACCGCGCCCCATGGCTTGCGCAACAAGCCCTGTCGTGCCGGAACGCAAAAAGCCGAAAACCGAAAACAGACAATCAAAGACCAGAGCCCCCATAGCCAGACCGCCGAGCATACCGGCATTGCCAAGTTGTCCGATCACACCCGTATCCACCAGCCCGAGCAAAGGCGTGGTCATACCGGCCAATGTCATAGGAATAGCGATCGTCAGCACCATCCGGTGCGTTACGGTGAACGGGCGAACGAGAGACGTTTCTAGCGCGTCATTATCTGGCTTGAACATAGAGCGGTTCCACTTAAAGCGGTCTCAAGGAACCGCTCTATTTGGGTATTAACGCATTGTCCGGCGCAAACCGGCTTCCACTGTTACTGGAAATGCTTAGATACCACACGAATATTGTCAGCGAATAAAAGACCCTGCTGTCAGCCGTGCGTGCTCCTCACCTGAAGATAGTAAGTGCAGATAGTTTTTCCGGTCAGCGCAGAAGATCCTATACAGTCATATCCTGTTTTACTGCCACGGTCAGCAGGTTTCTGCACTATCACAGCAATTTGTCGCGCCTGTCCGTTTTTGTATTTATGGCAGATCAACACCGTAGAGCATCGCCCAATAAAGATAATGCGGCTTGTCTGCCCGCGCCGCATAGGCAAGACCATAGCGGGTAAAGATCGGATCGAGCAGATTTTTACGATGGCCGGCAGAATTCAGCCAGGCATTCAGCGCATCCGGCACATCTTTCTGACCGGAGGCAACATTTTCTGCAGCAGGGCCGCGGATACCGGCCTGTTTCAGCCTCCCGCCAAAACTGTTTCCCCAGCCGATACTGTGACCGATCTTGCCGTGCTTTGCCATTAACCGTGCCTGATGCAGTGCGGCCTGTTCAAGCTTTGCTTCCGGCATCATCGGCGGCGCACCATATTGGCGGCGCACTTTATTCACCATAGCCACCACATCATCCTCCGCAAAAGCATCGGAGAGCGGCAGGATGACAGGGCTTAACAATAAAGCGCCACCGGCAATCAGTAACCGGCGGCGTGAAATCAGATCAGAAAACAGCAATGTATCAGTCATCGAAAACCATAAATAAAAAAGAAGGATTTTTCAGATGCATTCCCGAAGCCGCTTCATGTCTTCAGCATGCATTTTATTTCCTGTAATTGATAATTCTGAGCAAAATAAAGGCAGGGATCACAACTGCCGCGCCCAGCAGCAAATAATCAGCAAAACGTGACAATGCCGAGAAACCCATATTCCAGATTCGCACGAAGAAATCGCGGATATTCCAGAGAATATCATAAGGTGTCCAATTAAAGGCATGCATCACAACGCCGACAATCAGTGACACCAGTATCAGTTTAACGATGACACGACCCGGTGTATCGCCCAGAAAGCGGGTAGCACGGTCAGACATACAAGCACTCCTTTGTTGAGACCAACAAATAAGCGCGAATATCTGAAGTGACAAGCCTTCCCTGTGCCGGATAATTGACCGGCTTTATTTTACGCTCAGGTTTCAGCGGCTGTTTTTATAGGTACGCGGCAGGCTTTGACTCTGACGCAGGAAAGAGCGGTTCATACTGCGTGTATCCGTAAAGCCGCTGGCGACAGCCACTTCAAGCAGAGATGCATTTCCGCTCATCAGCAATTCCTTGGCGCGCTGCACCCGCAATTCCTCGCGCACCTGAAAGGCCGTTTTGCCCAGTCCCAACCGGAACCCGCGCTCCATCTGACGGGTGGAAATACCAAGACGGCGTGCAACTTCGGCCATTGCCAGCGGATCTTCCAGCGTTTCCTCAAAAATACGGATTGCCTTGCGGATCATCGGTGAACGCACGCCGTTGAAACTCAGCGCAGGTTGCTCCGATGTCAGTAACTCATAAGGAAACATCAGGATAGAGGCGCTTTTACGTGCCAGTTCCTCAGAGATTTCCGCCTGAATGATGGAGAGCGCCAGTGAAGCAGCGCCCAAACCGCCCGCACAGGTAAAATGCCGGCCACTGCGATGAAACAGACTGGTCGTATCCGCCGTGAACCCGTCAAATAATTGCAGGAAATCGTCTTTATGAAACCAGTTCACGCAGCAATTACGATCTTCCAGCAATCCCGCTTCAGCCACAATGAAGGCTGCGGTGCACAGGCCGATGACATTTTTCTTCTGCCGGTCAGCGCGCTTCAACACTTCAATCAGCGTATTTTGTCCCGGCCGGTAATGGGGAAGAACCCCGCCGACAACAACAATATAATCACAATCATCCAGTGCGCCTATCGGGGCGGTTGGTTCCACCGCCATACCGGAGCTGGATTCCACCGGCAGACCGGTCAGCGTGCAGATTTTCCAGCCGCAACGGATCTGGCGGCTCTTATCCTTATCATCTGCGGCAAGGCGAAACGGATCGAGAAACAGGCTGAGCGCTGACAAAGTAAAACCGGGCAAAACAACAATACCCAGCGTCAGACGCTGCGTATCTGCCTCTACAGTTTTTTTGGCGAGCTTCTCCGTCTCCATAACTTTGTATTCACTCCCTACCCCGCAACAGCGATAAAGTTGATAGCAAATTTTGTAAAGACCCAAAGCATGTCACAGCTTAACGGTCTCATTTAACGCCCGCGAATATACGACACGCTCTAACGTCAGCACGCAAATCAGCATTGGCATTTGAAAAATTAATTACGGGTATCAACAAAAATGCTTGCTTCTCCAGCCGCTAGAGCATGCAGCATGAGTGAACTTACAGCTTTGGCTTCAACGAAAACCAGCGGCAGAATTAACGAATACCTGGAAGTTAATATTCTGCAGCTCTGTCAGAAAAGAGGTCTGGAATGTCCCGCTCTCGCCCCTATAACTATCAGGCATCACCGGAAAACAAACGAAAACTGATCGCATTTATGATTATCAGCTTTATTGTCTGGTCACTGGCTTTAATGCTGCTTTATATGGTCGCTGACAGCCTGATAAACTGGGTAACAACCGGCGGCGGTGCCTTGATTGACGCAGGAAAATCCCTCGCCGGCAAGGAAGCTGCAACCGCCTTTGAGACGCTTAATCTCTCTCAGTTTACCGGGCCTGCAATCGCTCTGCTGCGTGCATCACTCGGCCCTGTCCTTTGGGCCGTCTGGACACTAGGCGTGGTCATTATTCTGTTTCTTCCCGCCATGTTCAAGCAATTGCAAAGCATCCGGAAAATGCGCGGACACTGAACTGATCATATAATGGGCATGGAGATGCCGCGAAAAGCAGTTCAACGGAAATGTTTTGACAGCTTCAAACCCTGCGCCTGATAGTGCGAACCGAGATCACTGCCGTAAAGCGCCTTTGGTCGTTTAAGCATATGCTCGTAAATCAGGCGGCCGACAATCTGCCCGTGCTCGAGAATAAACGGCACTTCATGACTGCGCACTTCCAGCACTGCGCGGCTGCCCTTACCACCAGCAGACACATTGCCAAAACCCGGATCGAAGAAACCGGCATAATGTACGCGGAACTCACCGACCAGCGGATCAAAAGGGGTCATTTCCGCAGCATAAAGCGGCGGCACATGCACGGCTTCCTGTGAAACCAGAATGTAAAACTCATCCGGATCAAGTACCAATTCACGATGGCCGCGATCATAAATAGGTTCCCAGAAATCCAGCACATCATGCTGCGCGCGTTTATCGACATCAACAACAGACGTATGATGTTTGCCACGATAACCGATCAGGCCGTTTTCACCGCCGCTCAGATCAATCGACAGGGCAATCCCGCCATTGGAAATATTCGGCACAGCGGAAGCCACCAGCGTTTCCGCTGCGTGCAATGCAGCAAGTTCGGCTTCATTGATATGCGCGGTGCCTTTACGGAAACGGATCTGTGATAGACGCGAACCGGTACGCGCCACAATCGGAAATGTGCGCGGGCTGACTTCCAGATACAGCGGACCGTTATAACCGGCAGGCACCTTGTCAAATTCCTGCGCATTATCTGTGATCACACGGGTGAAAATATCAAGGCGACCGGTTGAGCTTTTCGGGTTTGCGGAAGCCGACAATTCCGGTGGCAGTGACAGCCCTTCCAGCAGCGGCACAATATAGACACAGCCGGTTTCCAGCACCGCACCTTCACGCAAATCAATCTCGTGCAGTTTCAGGCGTTCCAGTTTTTTGGCAACCGGTGTATCCGGTCCCGGCATAAAAGATGCACGGACGCGATAGGCTTTTTCACCAAGACGAAGATCAAGACTGGCAGGCTGCATCTGATCGTGATCCAAGTCCCGCGCTGAAGTCAGCGCACCGGTTTCAAACAGAGCTGCAATATCGCTGTCTGCCAAAATTCCGCTATCTCGGGTCATCATCTGTCCAGTCATAAAATTATATTTTGCCGCAACCTAACCATGAACGGTTAAAAGAGGACTACTGTGATATGCGCATTTACAGATAGATTTCACTGCCCGCTGTCAAGTCCCGTCAAATCGGGTGCTTGACATTATAATCATAACAGTCCTACAAAATCAGTCGTGGTGATTTGGCCGGCCGGCTTGCAGCCACGTTAAAGAAGTCGCTAAATATGGCCGCGGTTCCGAGCCGGTCTTTTTTGTGTCTTCATGCAAAGGCCGGTTTTTTATTGGCCGGTGTGGCCCGAACCCTGCCGACCACCCTTTTAAACAGGTTGGACCGATGACAAAGACACATATTCGTACCCTTCGCCCTGCAACTCAGCTTGTGCATAGCGGCACAACCCGCACGCCGTATGGCGAAACATCAGAAGCACTGTTTCTGACACAGGGTTTTGTTTATGACAGCGCCGAGGCCTGCGAAGCCCGTTTTACCGGCGAAGATCCGGGTTTCATCTATTCCCGTTATGCAAACCCGACAACGGATATGTTTGAAAAGCGCATGTGCGCGATTGAAGGCGCGGAAGAAGCCCGCGCCACAGCTTCCGGCATGGCTGCTGTTGCTGCTGCCATTCTCTGTCAGGTTCGTGCTGGTGATCACGTTTTGGCTGCCAAAGCGATGTTCGGCTCGTGCCGGTACATCATTGAAACCCTGCTGCCAAAATACGGCGTTGAATTCACTCTGATTGACGGCGTGAATATTGAGAACTGGGAAAACGCCATCCGTCCGAATACCAAAGTGCTGTTTCTGGAAAGCCCGACCAATCCGACACTGGAAGTGATGGATATCGCCAGAATTGCAGGCATTGCCAATAGTGTCGGTGCCAAGCTGATCGTCGACAATGTGTTTGCCACTCCGCTCTATCAGCGGCCACTGGCGCTCGGCGCCCATATTGTTGTCTATTCTGCCACCAAACATATTGACGGTCAGGGACGTTGCCTCGGCGGTGTTGTTCTGTCTGACCGCGAATGGATTACTGAAGTTCTGCAGGATTATTTCCGCCATACCGGTCCGGGTCTCAGCCCGTTCAATGCGTGGACAATGCTCAAAGGCCTGGAAACACTCGCCGTGCGCGTGGAAGCGCAGACCCGATCCGCTGCAAAAGTCGCTGACTTTCTGGCCGAGCAGAATGCCATTGCCCGTGTGATTTATCCGGGCCGTAAGGATCATCCGCAGGCAGACATTATCGCCAAACAGATGAGCGGCGGTTCAACCATGATTGCACTGGAACTTAAAGGCGGCAAGAAAGCAGCTTTTGCTTTTGAAAATGCGCTGGAAGTCATCCGCATTTCCAACAATCTCGGCGATGCGAAAAGCCTGATTACCCATCCGGCGACCTCAACACATAAAAACCTCAGCGATGAAGCCAAAGCAGAACTCGGCATTACTGACGGACTGTTGCGCCTTTCTATCGGCTTGGAAGATGCAGAGGATCTGATTGACGATATTGGCTTTGCACTGAAAGCGGCTCAAGGCTAAACTGGTATGCGGCTGTCGGTTTCACGATAGCCGCAACACTCCTGCCATTCTGAGTGGTTCTTATGTATCGCGCAATTACCGAGAATATCGAAGTCACCGTTGAGCCGTTTTATCTGGAAGAGCAATCTTCACCGGATGAATCCCGGTATGTCTGGGCTTATCGGGTAACGATTATCAATCATTCGGATATTCCGGTGCAGTTGCGCTCGCGGACATGGAAAATCACTGATGCCCACGGGCGGACTGAAGAAGTCCGCGGCCCCGGTGTTGTGGGTGAAGAACCGTTTCTGAAACCGGGTGACAGCTATCAATATTCGTCCGGCTGTCCGCTGACGACTTCATCCGGCATGATGTCCGGCAGCTATATGATGCAAAATCATGAGGCCGGCAGCCCTGATGAAGGCAAACTGTTCCCCATTACTATTCCGGCATTTTCGCTCGATATGCCGGGGCACAGACCAGTTCTGAACTGACTAAATAGCTTTAATCATCGCCACACGGCGCTCAACCGGCAGGCCGATGGACTCTTCCAGTTCAGCAATGGAACGGAAACGCGCATTATATTCCGATACCGGCAATACCTGATAGCCACAGCTTTCATAAAAAGGCCGGTTCCACGGCACATCGCCAAATGTCGTCAGGCTGAGGCTTGAGCATCCCTGCGCTTTAGCAATGTCAGCCGCTGCATCCAGCAATTTACGGCCAAACCCGCGCCGCTGGAAATCCTGATGCACAGATAGCTCCCATACATGCAGACGCTTTTCATCCGGCATGGCTTCCGCCACCAGAAAGCCGCCAAGCACAGTGTCGCATTCTGCAACCAGCACATGACCTTTTTGCATAAAATCCAGATGCTGCTCAGCAGACATAACCGGCATATCGAGAATGAAATGCAAAGACGGATCAGCTGCAAAAGTCTTCACTGCCGAACGTTCAATCTCCGGCAGCACCGCTGCGTCAGATGGCAGTGCCTGCCGTATCAGGCAGGCACTTTTGTCATGCTTCGCACTCATTGTGTTACGTTAATTTCCGACGGGTCAAAATCATAGCGACTGGAGCAGAACTCACAGGTCACCGAGATTTTACCATTCTCAGTGCTGTGTTCGATTTCTTCAGCCGAAAAGCCTTTGAGCACACCGAAAATCTTATCCCGCGAACAGGCACAATGATCGACAACTTTCGTGCCCTCATAAACGCGCACGCCGCGCTCATGGAACAAGCGATAAAGCAGACGTTCAGACGGCACCTGCGGGTCAGTCAGCTCGGAATCCTCAATGGTCGCAACCAGTGAGCGGGCTTCCTGCCATTCATCCTCAACCGGAGCCTGCTCAGCCTCAGTCCCATTCGGATTATCACCGCCATGCAGATCACGATGACGCGCACGCAATTCGGACTGCGGCAGAAACTGCACCATCAGACCTCCGGCACGCCATTGTTCGATCGCTTTGCCATCGGCACCGCGCTCGAAAAGCTTGGCAACAGCCAGCTGTACTTCAGTTGCAATCTGCTCAGACTGCATGAAGTAATTGCGTGCGATATCTTCCAGCGACGAGCCGTCCAGTGCAACAATACCCTGATAGCGCTGGGTGAACTCACCCTGATCGACGGTCAGCGCCAGCGTACCCTTGCCCAGCAGTTCTTCCGGCTTGGTTTTACCGGCAGCCACAAACTCTGCCACACGCTCTTCATCAAAACGGGCATAGGCGCGGATTGCATCCGGCGTGCGGAAATCCACCACCAGCATATCCACCGGACCATCCGAGCGGGTCTGGAAAATGAATTTGCCTTCAAATTTCAGCGATGTGCCAAGAAGCACAGTCAGAACTGCGGCTTCGCCCAACAGGCGGGACACGACTTCCGGATAATTATGGCGTTTCAGAATAGCATCCAGCGCCGCGCCGAGCTGCACTGTACGGCCGCGCACATCCAGACCTTCAACCTGAAAAGGCACAACAACATCATCACCGGACAGGGTAACATGGTCTGGCATCGGGCTATCAATCATCATCTGGTCTGTACTGGTCTGGTTATTCATCACTTGTCTCTTTTCATTGGCTGCCTCGGGTACTGCCACTGGGGCTGCATCACTGCGCCATAAATAACACACGGCTCGCAGGCGTTATACGACCTGCAAGCCGTGGTTCAATCTTCAAATCAGGATCAGGGCAGCCGATCCATACGTTATCCTATAGATAAGAAGCGATCAGCGTCCTTCAAGACACCAGGTCAAAATCGCTTTTTGCGCATGCATACGGTTTTCCGCCTCATCAAAGACCACGGATTGCGGACCGTCGATCACCTCATCCGTCACTTCCTCGCCGCGATGTGCCGGCAGACAGTGCATGAACAGCGCATCTTTATTGGCTTTCGCCATCAAATCCGCATTCACCTGATACGGCATAAATACATTATTGCCGCGCGCATTATCTTCCTGCCCCATCGACACCCATGTATCGGTCACGATGCAATCAGAACCGGCCACAGCCTTTTCGGCACTGGTGGTCGAGAAAATTTTAGCGCCTTGTCTGTTTGCCCAATCAACGAAACGCGGCAGCGGCTCACTGCCCGAAGGTGTGGCAATATTCAGACGAAAATCAAACTGTGCCGCAGCTTCAATGAAAGAATGCAACACATTATTGCCGTCTCCGCTCCATGTCACCGTGCGGCCTTTGATCGGCCCACGATGTTCTTCAAAGGTCAGAATATCGGCCATGATCTGACACGGATGAGTATCATCGGTCAGCGCATTGATAACCGGCACGGTCGCATGCTCGGCAAGTTCGAGCATGCGATCATGAGAGGTTGTACGGATCATAATGGCATCGACAAAGCGTGACAAAACTTTAGCTGTGTCCGCAATGGTTTCACTGCGGCCAAGCTGCATTTCCGAACCGGTCAGCATGATTGTTTCGCCGCCGAGTTGGCGCATACCCACATCAAAAGAGACGCGGGTTCGCGTTGACGGCTTTTCAAAAATCATAGCCAGAACTTTTCCGTCAAGCGGCTTATCGCGCTCACCGGCCTTTAATCGTTCTTTGCGGGCACGTGCTTCATCGAGGATGAAGCGCAGGTCCTGCGGGCTGACTGCAGAGAGATCGGTAAAATGCTTTAAAGTCTTATCATTTGCCATTATCAGTCACCGTTATGCAGGAGCTTTGGAAAGCTTGGCTGCAACCTTTTCAATCCGGTTCAGGGCTTCACGCATATCATCTGCTGTCACTGTCAGCGGTGGCAACAGACGCACAACATTGTCACCAGCGCCAACACTGAGCATATGTTCTGCGCGCAATCCGGTAATCACATCTGTATTTGGTACGGCGCATTTGAGGCCGATCATCAGGCCTTTACCACGCACGTCAGTAAATACATCCGGATAACGGTCGATGATCGACGCCATCCCCTGACGGAACTGCGATGCCATTTCATTAACATGATCAAAGAAACCATCGGCCAGCATCACATCCAGTACAGCCTCACCGACGGCCATAGCCAGCGGATTGCCGCCATAGGTGGTGCCATGCACGCCTGCGACCATACCTTTGGCTGCTTCAGCAGTCGCCAGGCAGGCACCCATAGGGAAACCGCCACCGATACCTTTGGCAGTTGCCAGCAGATCAGGCTCAATACCTGCCCATTCATAGGCATAGAATTTGCCGGTACGGCCAACGCCGGTCTGCACTTCATCCAAAATCAGCAACAGGCCGTTTTCATCGCAGATCTGACGGATCAGACGCAGAAATTCATTTGAGAAGGAGCGAAGACCGCCCTCGCCCTGTACCGGTTCCAGAAGGATAGCCGCGGTTTCCGGTGTAATAGCAGCGCGCAGGGCAGCTTCATCACCGAACGGCACCTGATCAAAACCATCAACCTTCGGGCCGAAACCTTCCAGATATTTGGCCTGACCGCCGGCTGCGATGGTTGCCAGTGTACGGCCGTGGAAAGCACCTTCAAAAGTAACGATGCGGTAACGCTCAGGCTGACCATTGGCAAAATGATAGCGGCGCGCGGTTTTAATCGCGCATTCCAGAGCTTCGGCACCGGAATTGGTGAAGAAGACTTTATCAGCAAATGTATTGTCGACGAGACGCTGACCAAGACGCTCCTGACCCGGCACTTCATAGACATTGGACAGGTGCCACAATTTGGCGGCCTGATCCTGAAGTGTCTTCACCAGATGAGGATGGCTGTGTCCGAGTGAATTTACAGCAATGCCGGCTGCGAAATCGAGATAGCGTTCGCCGCCCTCGGTAATCAGCCAAACGCCCTCCCCTCGCTCAAAGCGCAACGCTGCACGATTATAGGTGTCGTAAAGCGGGTGCACAGTCGCAGTCGTCATGCCAATAAGGCCTCCAAAGCCTTTAAATTGAAGCGGGCATCAACATCATTCTTCACCGGTCTCCGTGAGTTCTCTCAAACTCCCCCCGAGAAGCGGTTGTTGCGCGCAGATGAAATCAAAAAGCCGCCCTCAGGGCGGCTCGACAATGCACTATTGTTCGCCAATATATAAATGTCAATCAAAGACCGCGGCTCCCCGGAGTGAAAACCGCCCCCTTAAAATGTGCAAAATGTCGCTGTAGCGCAATTTTCTTCCACGGGGCTCAACAAGGGATCCGGCCTGAACAACAGACCGGTACAACCATAATTGTCAATTTTTAGCCCTGCCCTTGTGAAATAAACTCCGAAGTGTTGCACGAAAACCTTGTATTTAAAAAAAACCGGTCTATTAAATGCCCGCTGATCTCCAAGGTTGGGGAAAACCATTTCAGCACCGGGCGCCGCGCTTGTCACGGAGTCCTTGCTTAAGGTAGTTTCATATTAAAGTAAGACTAGATTTAGTGCGACAGCGCCAGCTGTCCGGTACATATGGTGCCTGCTTGGACGGGCCCGCCAAAACGATAACCGGACGCTATAAAGATTATAAAGAACGGAGCCTGAGCCACAATGAACTGGACAGATGAACGCGTCGAGCTTCTCAAGAAATTGTGGAGTGAAGGTCTGAGTGCAAGCCAGATCGCAGCCCAGCTGGGCGGCGTCAGCCGTAATGCGGTAATCGGGAAAGTGCACCGGCTTAAACTATCTGGACGCGGCAAAACCACAACCGCCACGCCACGCAGCAAGAAACCGGCCCCCGCTCCGGTCGCTGCACCACGCCCGACAACAACATCAAGCAGCAGCATGTCATCCGGCGGTGCAAGCGCACCGCAGCCAACGATGCGTGCCACAGTGATGAAAACCTCCGGTGCCGCTGCACTGCAGGCAGAAGTTCTGGCTGATGCCGTTGCGGAACCGATTATCCGTCACAATGAAAATGTCGTTGTGCCGATTTCCCGTCACCTGACCCTGTTGCAGCTGACAGAACGCACATGCAAATGGCCGGTCGGTGACCCGCTGCATGAAGATTTCCACTTCTGCGGTCATGAATCCGGTGAATCCAGCCCTTATTGCAGCTATCATTCCAAGCTGGCTTTCCAGCCGACTGCAGAGCGCCGCCGCGCCCGCTAATCGGACGAACAATGCAAACAAAAGGCGCTTCTCAGCGCCTTTTTTATTGTCCTGATATCCGGTGCATCATGCACAAGCGGCATTAATTCATCCGTATATACTGCAAAGGCATGGCAGGAAATGCACTGCTTTTTGCACCTCCCAACGCACAAAACTCAAAGCAGGCGCTGATAAACCGCCAAAGTCTGATCTGCGATTCCTGACCAGCTATAGTTTTTTGCAATTTCCGCACCCTGCTCAGCCGCCTGCTCTGCACTGAAAGGGTGATCCAGTTTTTCAGCCATTTGCTTTGCCAAGGCCTGCGTATCTCCGAGAGGGAAATAATCCGCCTCCGGTAAGCCGACCTCAAGATTGGCGGTAATATCACTGGCAAGAACCGGCAATCCGTAGCCCATCGCCTCCATCATCGCGATTGGCATACCTTCATGACTGGACGGCAGCACGAACAAAGCTGCATTGCTGTAAAGCGCTGTCAGATCATCACCGCGCTGCATGCCGGTGAGCACGACATTCGGCGTTTTGGCGGCCAAGGCTTTCACCTGATCGACATAGGGTGACTGATGATCGGCAGCACCGACAATCGCCAGTTTCTTATCCGTGTGATAACCCGCAGCCTGCATGGCAGCAAAAGCGGCAATCAAATCATGCTGGTTCTTTTCTGGCACGATACGGGCAACCATCACCACATATTTCTTCTGCTCCAGTGCAAATGTCTGCAACACAGCGCTTGCACCACCGGCTTCCCGTAAGGTCACACCATTGGGAATAAATTGTGCGGAGACCTGATAGCGTTCTGCCATAGCCTCAGCAATATGACGGGAAACGGCTATCCGCTGACTGGCAAAACGCATCCCTGCCCATTCGCCGGTTTTGAGCATTTTACGGGCAAGCCCGCCCCATTTATCGCGGTTATAATCAAAACCATGATGGGTGACGACGGTTTTAAGCCCGAGCAGCCGCGCCAGCGGCGTCAGCAAAGCGGGGCCTATCGCATGAATATGTAGGACATCAGGACGGCGCACTGCCGCCACGAGCACACCGAGAAATGTATGGGCGATCGCTTCAAATTTCGTGGAAAGCGGTGCCCAGAGCGGCGTAACCTGCACGCCCTCCCACTGATAAGGCTTTTTCTGGGTCAGATAGGGTTTGCGTCCCAGCACTTCGACATCCCAGCCTTTTTCAACAAAAACGCGGGCAAGCTCTTCAACATGCTTCTCCACGCCGCCCTGCACTTGCGGCACACCACGCAAACCGAGCATCATCACTTTGGGGCGCTTACTCATGCGCGTACTCCCAGATCAGCGTAAAGAGCGAGCATACGATTACGATAGGCTTCAGCCGAGAATTCATTCAAAATCCATTCACGCCCGGCCAGCCCCATCCGGTTACGCTCCGCAAGCGGCATAGCAGCCATATGGCTTAGTTGTGCTGCCAGATCATCAGCATTACCGGCCTCAGCAGTCAGTCCGGTTTCGCCTTCGCGGATCATCTCCGGAATACCGCCGATACGCGCACCGATCACCGGTGTGCCCAGCGCATAGGCCTCCAGAATGCTGACCGGTGCATTTTCATACCATTCTGACGGCAGAACCAGCGCCCTTGCCTCACCGATCAGACGATGCAGCTTTTCGCCGGTCACATAACCGGCAAAAGTCACTGGTGCGTTGAGCTCCGCTGCCAGCGCTTTTAATTCTGCCTCATCAGGGCCTGTCCCTGCCACCACGAGCCGCACACCGGATTGCGCTGCGGCACGGATCAGCGTTTTGAGACCTTTTTCCGGCGCTAAGCGACCGGCAAACAGCAGATAATCCTGCGCTTCATAAACCGGCTTCAGATGATCAGTCTCAACAAAATTCGGAATATAAACCAGCTGCTCCTGAGGCCAGCCCCATTCAATCAGCTTCTCACGGTAGAAACGGCTCGGCACAACGAAACGATCAACTTTATTGCGGTAAAGGCCGAGCATCCGGTGAACGGCAGTTTCGACAAAAACCAGTCCGCTGAGCGAAACCGACCCTTTAATGCAGCGATTGGCAACAACATTATAAATCCGGCCACCCTTGCACTGTTCACAAACATGACCGTCAACCAGCATTTTATAAGCGGGACAGGCTAGTTTCAGATCATGTACTGTCATTACAACCGGAATATTATGCTGCTTCAGCGTCGCAAATATTGACGGCGACAAATGATGATAGACATTATGTGCATGAGCAATGTCCGGCTTTGCCGCCTCAAGCAATGCACTCAGATTTTGCTGCGCCTCGCGGGAATAAATGATCTTGGCAGCCTGCTTAACCTTGGTCAGCGCAGAGCTTTCACGGCCATATTCAATTTCAGACACAAAATAGCGCGACCAGTCTGACGGCAGGTTTTCCGGATGCTGCATGGCAAAAGGCACAGCATCCCAGCCGATATCCTCAAACAGGCTCATATGATCGAGAAAGATCGCTTCCGCCCCGCCACGCCGGTAAAAATAATTATTAATGGCAAGCAAACGCATCTGCTTCACATCAGAGATCATGAAATTCCCCATACCGGCAAAAGGATAATACAGGCCGAAATTTTCCGGCATCAGGCCGCTTGCTGCGGCATATAATTATTCAATGCTTCATCAACGGTTAAGATGGTACAACCACTTTGTACTGCATATTGTACCAGTCGCTCGAAAGTCTCCGGTGTGCAGCCATAAGGGGTCGGCGTATCAGATATGTCATGCGTAAAGAAAATCAGCCAGCCGGGTTGCGCTTTCACCGCATCAATCATTTGCGTACGCGCTAAGGCCTTTGTTTCAGGCTGACCTATTTCCACGCCATACAACATTTGCGGGTTTGTTGCGCCCCTGTTTACGCGATCCTCACCCGCACGGCAGGTACGGTAGTTACGTGCCAGACGGCGGATTGAAAAATAGGATACCGCATTATAGGGATAGGCAAAATTAAGCTTTGCACTATGGCCATTGCTGAGTTTTCCTAAAACCCTGTCCAGAAAAGAGCGATTATTATCAATCTCGTTCTGCAGTTGTGCTCCGCTCAATGCAGCAATATTCGGGTGGGAAAATGTGTGGCATCCAACTTCATGACCACGATCTGCAAGCGCCCGAATGCCACTTTCACTAATCAGCTGCCTGTCAGGTTCCGTAGTACCTGACATATTCCCCGTGATATAAAATGTGCCACGCAGACCATATTTTTCCAGAATAGCTGCGCCATTATATAAAGCGCTATCCGGCACATCATCAAATGTGAAAGAGATGACCGGTTGATCCTGAAGAACATGCATCGTTTTCGGCGCGAGACGGCGCATCAAATGCACCTGAATACGCCCGAGCCAGTGTTTGATTTTATGCTTCACGGTCTCACTCCGATACTGCCTGATGCGAACGCAGACTGCGGTGTCCTGTCATAAGGAACCGGCACTGCCAATGCCTGCAAACGCAAGCCGAACAGAGCCATCATAATACTGAACCATAACAAGCTGCCGGTTTCAAAGAATACACTTTCAAGCGCACTCGCAAACAAACCGTAAAGCCAGATACGTACATAAAGCCGCACAACAGGCGTATAGAGATTTCGCTGAGAAATCCGCTTTATGTAAAGTAAGGGCAGCACCAAAATCCAGATGAAGACAAGCACAAAGCCAACAAAACCAAGATTAATAAGCGTATCAACCCATGCATTGTGACCATTAAAAGCGCGCGGAGACCAGTTCTCAACCGTATCATTATTGACCAGTGTATCCGTCAGCCAATACCCGTGAAGACCGTGCCCTATAAACGGCTTGTCAGCGATTGCTCCTACAGCCAGCCGCCAGATATCCGAACGGTTTGTAAAACTGGCATCAACTCCAAGTGATGTAATAAATTCATAAACCGACGGTATCAGAGCAGCACCAACCGTTAAAAAATTTATCACCAACACGCCACCAACAGCAATTGGCAAGCGCAGCCAACCCATCTTCTCAAACACATAGGCGATCAACAGGATCATCGGGAACATTGCTGTCGACGTCTTACCGCCGGTGTGCAGCAAAAAGAACACCGATAAAAAAAGGATCAGCCAACCCGCCAGCCGAAAGCCCTTGTCTTTAAGATAAAGACCAAAAAAACCACTGACCAGCATGGCGGCAGAAGCAACATTTTTATGGGCAAAATGACCGCGCCAATTCCCCAATTGCTCATCCCCCAGTTCAGAACTGAACTGATGTATGGCCTGTAACGGTTTAAATATCACGCCGAAATAGGCAAAGCCCAGCATGATAAACAATCCCGCCATAATCATTCTTGCAAACTGCTCTTCAGAGCGTGGCAGCAATAAAAATACCGAGGCGTTGAGCAACAATATGCCAGAGAGGACAACCTGCTTCAGGGATTCGACTCTCTCTGCAGAGAAAATTGCCGCCACTATCAGCCATATGAACAACAGTATCATCAGCGGCCTCGGCTGTAACACCAGTTTTCTTGACGGAGAGAAAGCAAGATAACAAACAGCGCTGCCAAACAACAGCAAGGCAGCAAGCTGGTTAAGCAGATTTGACCCGCTTTCTGCGGCTGAAGAAATTTCCGCAGGAAAAGGCTCAACGGTGACCCAGAGGAAGAGGAACTGCGCCATAAACAAGGTTGCAGCAAGAAACCCCCTTATATCGCTCATGCCGGAGATGCGATCCATCTGCAACTTGTTTCACCTATTTTACATAGGTGGCGCGGGACTGTGCACGGAAAAGTCCTATAAACCCGAAAAGCAAAGCTAGTCCTGCACCAAGACCACCGCCCACAACGGCACCGGCTACGGTAAGAAGAGCTGTACCCGGAGGCCATGAACGGTTCTTCGGCGGCAAGGCCGGTGAAGCAATACGGATATTGGTTGCATCGATCTGCTGGCGCTGGGCAATCTCCTGCGCACGGGTCAGATAGGTCTGATATAAAGTTGTCTTCGTCAGACGATCACGTTCAAGGTCATTCAGAGTAACCTGTGCATCCGTATCAAGAGATACTGCAGACCGCGCAGTCTCTATCTGACGACGCAATGTTTCGACCACAGAATTTGCCTGATCGAGATCCAGTTTTGCTGCGCGCAAAATCCGTGACGTCTCCTGTGAAATTTGTGCCTGCAAGCCTGCAATCTGGGACTGAGCACTAGCCAGTTCAGGATAACGCGGACCATAAGTCATGGTCATGGCATCAAGGCGTTGCTTCAGGGTCGCATATTGTGTGCGCAATGCAGTCAGCGTCGGAGATTGTAATGTGCCGGACGGATCCAGAGCCTGATTACCGGCGCTGGTCAGTTCTGCGTAACGGGACTTTGCTTCAGCCTGACGGCTCAGCGCGCCAACAAGCTGCGAATTGATTTCTGTCAAAGCCTGCGCACTGACCAGCTCACCGGTATTACCGGTCTGAAGACCTTGTGCATTACGGAACTGTGCCACTTTCATTTCCGCATCGGTTGCTGCTTTTTTCAGTTCACTCAGCGGCTCCGTCAACGCACGGGCAGCACGCGCAGCACCATCCTGCTCATTCTGTGCGACCTCATCCTGAAACGCTTTGGCAACGGTATCTGTCAATAATACAGCCTTCTCAGGCTCGCGCGCCCAGACAGTGAGATTAATCAGATAAGAGCGCTCCGGACGTCGGGCATCTACACGCGACGACAATTCACGCAAGGCTGCAATATTCTTTGCCTGTTCCGGATCAACACCATCCACCTTCTTTGCCTCCCCCAGAAGGCCGGAGAATAATGTCTTCTCTGTTCCGTTAAATTCCGGATCATCCTGTAATTTCAGCTCATTGACCACACGCTGCAGCACATTACCGGAAGTCAGCAGGCGCAGCTTGCTTTCAATATCCATCAGCTGGCTTTCTGCCTGCATACTGGTTGCATAAACATCGTTCGGCACGACCTGCAAATTCGACGGTGCAACAAGAATATCCGAACCCGCAGTGAAACGCGGCTTGGCGGTTTTACCAAAGCCAATACCAACAGCTGCCCCTATAAGAGTGAGCAGCAGGATCAGCCACCAATAACGCAGCAGCCAGTTGATAATGTCTGAAAAACCAACAACGGGAAAAACCCAGCTCCGCTGTGCAGGACGTCCCTCGTTACTGTCAGCATAATCTCTCTGCAAAGGCTCAGAAGCGCTTTTACGATCCTGTTCCGGCCGCATATCTGTATCTGGCTGCAAAACAGCTTCTGCGCCGCGGCTGCCGGCAGACGCGGGTTTGGCTTTTTTAGCTAATTCTTGCAGCGTATACATCAGACATCTCTAATAGCTTGAGGCAAAACCCGTATAGAGGGCTCAATTGCTGTATCTTATTTATGCAGTAACAGAGATATTAAAAAAAAAGGTTAACAAAGCCTCATCGGCAAAGTTTAAGTATTGGATTTCATGTAAAGCATTATTTTAAATTTTACTTATAATAATTAATAACAGATCTTTCCCGTCTTTATATTTTCGGGTCTAAAATTATTCCCTTTCACCGGAAAATGCTATAGAGAGGCTGCGACAAGGGAAATAAAACTATGAGTGAAACGGAGTTGCCGGACAACCGCATGTCTGCGCGTATCAGACGATATATACCGTCGCTCCTCTCCTATATGGCTTCCAGCGGAAGCCTCATAATGGCAAGTGTAGCACAGCTTGTAACATTTGCTATTCTTGCCCGTTTTCTCGGTGCTGCTGAATTTGGCATGTTCATCACGATTATGGCGATCACAAGTATTGTGGTGCATATTTGCGGTATGGGCGGGGCAGAATGTCTGTTACGGCGGGTCGCTCAGGATAACAAAATTTATCCCTCTATGCTTGGCCATAATCTGATACTTGTCGGCATCAGCGGCAGCCTGCTGATAGCAGCAGGAATGCTGATACTTCCCTATTGGATCGAGTTTTCAACAAATCCGGTCACGAACCAGATCAGCCTGTTTCTGTATCTTGTTACGAATGTTGTTCTGTTGCGTCTCATTTTACTTGTTGAAGCAATCTATATCGGACACAGCAACTTCAAAGCTGCCAATCTTTCCGTTGTTGGTTTTGCTTTTGCCCGCACGCTTGCTGCAGTGCTGGCCTGTATCGTTTTCGGCGTCAACACCATTAATGGCTGGGCGTGGTGGCAATTTTCCTGTCACTTGCTGGTGTTGCTCGTCTATTGGGCATTGCTGCTTCGTCTGGGAAAACCGAAATTCCGGCTGGTACGTGAAGAAATCAAGCTCGGTATTTTCTTTGCAACACCATTCATCTTCCGTGCATTTCGGCAAAATATCGACTTGCTGCTGCTCGGCCTGCTGCTGTCTCCTGCAGTCATCGGCAGCTATGGTGTTGCACGACGTATCGTTGACAGCAGTTATCTGAATATTGATGCTATGAACCGTTTGCTCTATCCGCGGCTCGCCAGACTTAGCGCAAACGGTATCGACAAAGCATGGCCGCTGGCTAAAAAATCCACATTCATAGCTTTAGGCATTGCCGTTTTCACAGCCGTTTTTATTTATTGTCTGGCGCCCTATCTGCCTCTGATTTTCGGCCATGAATATCAATCCATGGTCTATTTCACGCAAATTTTGTGCTGGGTTATTATCCCCTTTTCACTCTGGTCAATCGGAGTTGAAGTCATGGGAGCAGCGGGGGAGCACGGATATCGCGCGGCTATTCTCAATGCCGGCAATCTGCTCGGCACACCTGTGCTGGCATTCGCCACATGGCTGATGCCGCCGACCGGTACGTTTATCTCAATTTATCTGATTGAGTTTTCTATTGCCGCCAGTGTCTGGTGGGTATTGCTGTGGCTGATCCGGCGGCAAAGAACCAGAACACAGCCACAGGCCGATTAGAGTATTTCCGGCCCATCTGGAAATATAAGAAATACTCTATCTTTTTTGTTTTTACGCGTATCTTATCTGACCGAAACGGGATGAAAAATCAGTCCGGCGGACTGATTTCCCCACAAAGGCGCTTCACACTTTTCGGGATACGCCTTAAGCCTCACTTTATCCGGCTGATTTTTCAGCTGCCGGAATAAGCTTGCTCTCAATCCGCGCAGCAGGATCAATCCTCGGTGTAAAAAAACCGATCGGAAGTGCTGCAGCATGGAAAAACCATGCGACCACAGAATAAAGACCGATCTGCATATTCTTGTGTTTGATACCCATAAGCACCACCGCACATAAGATCCACACAACATCAATCAGAACGGCGAAAGCAAAGTCCGGCACAAAAACCAGAACCATCAGCATCGCAAAAATCCAGCCGTAAACCATCATCCACAAACGCAATTCCGGCAATTCAACGAACAGGTTTTTCAGATGCGGTTTGCCAACGGCCCCACGCAGCAATTCACCGATACCGCGAATATATTTTGACCGCCAGCGCCTGACCAGCAGGCTATAAGCATTCACTTCATGACCCGTGTGATAAACAAAACGCCGGTCGAGACGAAACAATGTCCAGCCTTTGGTTCGCAATCGTACACCCAGATCATATTCCTCATAGCTGTGCAGATTACGGTCTGAAAAATATCCCACTTCTTCGATTGCTTCACGCCGATAAAGGCCACCGCAATTGATGCGGTCGACAGTGCCTACACCTTTATAAGCCACTTTGATCTGGTCACGGCGGACATATTCAAGACTCTCATGATTTTGCTCCACCACATGACCGGCAACGCCTGCAACACGGGGATTTTCCTGCAAATATTGCAAAGCAGGCGCAATAAAATCCGGTGCAATCTCCATATCCCCGTCTATCAGGCAAATATAAGGATAGCGGCTATACTGGTATCCCAGTTGCGGGCCCAGTCCGCAGCTTGGTTTTGCCGGTGCCTCGATCTGGGCAATAACAATCGGATATTGCTTAGCGATCTCAATCGTACGGTCGGTGGAACCACTATCCGCCAGGATAACCTCACCCTGACCATCAGGCAAAGCCGCAAGAGCACTTTCAATCGCGGCGGCAATCCGTCGTTCTTCATTCAATGCTTTGATAATGATTGAGACCGTCATCTTACATCCTGCTTGTCTGAGCATCGGGCTTATCACGCGCATATAGGCATAAGACATATAAAATGCAATTAACGCCTGCCATCAAACACAGCCTCAGAATATATTCGCAAAAACCATTAATATTAATATCTTGCTTAAATAAAAATCACTTAAATACTACAAAACAACAGACTGACTTTTCTTATTCGCAAACAATAAAAATAATTCTGTGTTTCATTTTTTCCCTAGGACATTGTTTACACAATTCTGCCAGAGTCGCCTCAATTTTCAATCAAACATAAAACGGCTTTCAACATCACGCCTGACTATCATTGAACAAAACAAGGCAAAGCGGCATGGCATCAATCAGTTCGATACAGCTTTCCCGGGGAGAGCCGGATTTAAGCCTGATCGATCCCGTGCAGATACCCAAAAGCGAATATCTTGCCCTCAGTTCTGATCCGCATATTTCACTGTGTCCGACTTATAATATCCGCTGTTTTAAGTCTGTTCGGGATGTTTCAGGCGACTGGCCTGCCGCTGAGAAAGATGGCCCCGGCAAACTGTATAGCCATGCAAGCCCGAATTATCATATTTTTCAAACCACAACCTTTTTGAAAGTCTGGGAAGAAACCTACGCTCCGGCATTAAAGGCTGAGCTATGCCTTGTGGAAGTTCGTACGGAAGACGGCAGACCGGTTATATTTTTGCCTCTTGCTATATTTATACGCAACGGAACACGCATACTGTCATTCACGGATCAGGGCGTGGCCGATTATAATTCACCGGTGCTGTTTGCCTGCGGAATTATCTGGACCCGTTTACAGGCAGAAAATATATGGCAGCAGATACAGAAAGCTCTGCCGGTCTTTGATTTCGCCGATTTCAACAACATGCCCGAAAAGCTGGGCAATCTGACTAATCCGATATTCCTGCTCGCTAATAAGAGCAATTCAGCGGACAGCCATGCCAATATATTGTCTCATGACTGGGACAGTATTCAGAAAAGTCTTGTGCGCCCGAAAATCATCCGGCGCAAACTCCGCCGCCTCCATGAATTAGGTGATTGCGCGTTTGTCACAACAAAAAACGAGGCAGAAAATCAAGCACTTCTGGAATTCATGCTGCGGGAAAAACAACAGCGTTTTATTGAAACCCATGTACCGGGATTTGAGAAATATCCTGAGAAAATCCGCTATTTCAATGAAGCAACACGGGCATTTCAATCAGCAGGTGTGCTGCATTTTTCCGCACTGAAACTGAACGGAGAAATTCTCGCCTGCATGTGGGGGTTGGTCAGCGGGCCGCATTATTACGGCATCATGATTGCGTCGAATTTGAAAAACTGGGCGAAATACTCTCCCGGCCACATATTGCATTATCTGCTCATCAAAGAATTGAAAGAACAAGGCTATAATTGTCTTGATCTTGGCGTTGGTGACGAAGAATGGAAATTACAGAATTGTGATCTGATCATTCCGCTCAAACGCCTCACCGTCTGTGCCACTTTACGGGGGCGCCTCTATGAAATGCATAAAGATATAATGTCCCGTTTGCGTTCCACTGCATTCTGGCAGGGTGTGCGCCCGCTGAAATGGCGCCTGATCCGCGGCTTTACGCGCTGATTAGTCAGCCCGCGGATCGATCTTTCAATTATGACCCCGCAAATACGACTGTGAATACAGCGCCTTTTCCAAGCTGTGAACGTACGATCAACCGGCCACGATGGCGGGTCAGAATATGTTTAACGATCGCGAGCCCCAATCCTGTACCTTTATGGGCGCGACTGCTATCCACATCGACACGATAAAAACGCTCGGTCAGACGCGGTAAATGCTCAGCCGGTATACCGGGGCCAAAATCCTCTACGCTGACAGAAAAACCGCGCAGCGCATCTGCAGTGGTTGATGTTGTCTCGCCCCCCTGCTCATCAAGACTGACAATAACACGCTTGCCTGCCTGGCCATATTTGCAGGCATTTTCAATCAGGTTCTGGAACACCTGAATCAGCTCGTCTTTGTCGCCGGGCAGCCAGACCGGATGATCCGGTTTCGCCCATTCAATGACCACGCCAACACCGGTCGCCATCGGTGCCAGTGTCTCTACCACATGGCTCAGTACCTGTCCTATGTCGATGCGCTCTTTGACCGGAATCGCGGCCTTCATTTCCAGACGGGAAAGAGACAGCAAATCATCAATCAGACGCGACATACGATCCGCCTGTGTCTGCATAATGCCCAGAAAACGCTCCCGTGCAGCAGCATCGTCGCGCGCAGGGCCTTGCAGCGTTTCAATAAAACCGCGCAATGAAGCCAGAGGTGTACGCAGCTCATGACTGGCATTGGCAATAAAATCCGAGCGCATACGGTCAATACGGCGTAGTTCCGTCTGGTCACGGAAAATCAGGATAAAACAATCCGCCTCACCTTTAGCCGTTTCAAAGGTCATGACCGAGGCGCGATACCAGCGCTCAAACGGCAGCCGCTCCAGATAATCCGATGACCGGGCCTGCCCGTCTGCAATAATCCCCTGTATCAGCGAATGCATTTCCGGCGACCGGAAACACAAATACAAAGAAGCATCCCGCGCCAGTGGCGGGAACGCTTCCCGGGCGGCATGATTAACATAAAGGATCGTTCCCTCAGCATCGAAAAGCACCAGCGGGTCAGGTAAAAAATCTGCAAGACGCTCACCGGATAAACGCGACAACGGCCCTTCACGCTTACCGGTTTTGGCCATGACCGCAACAGGTTTCGGCGTGCTGGAAAACACCAGAGCAATGACCAGAATAAAGAGCAGCAGACAGCCTGTCACTGCAAGCGGAGTGGAAATACCCCAAGCGTGGAGGAGTAAGAATAACGGCAAAACTATAAGCAAATAAGGCGCAGATTTACGCAAAGTTTCCAGCAATCTCTGCTGCCCACTCTCCTGCTTCCGCTCTCCGTCCGTATCTGATGCCATTATGTTGGAAACGCCGCCTTGCTGTTTCTGACCAGTAACCATAAATCTGAATGCCGCCTTTATGCCTGCCCTGTTGCAATACGCCTGCTATGTATTATTTCAACAGATGCGCATATTATCTTTCAGATAGCAGCACAGTTTCTCAGAATACATTTATTTTGCTGATTTCATATGTTTTTTCCGGAAAGTGCATTGCCTGCCCGAAAAGAACAACCGGACTATTTATGATTTATATTGCGGTTTTGTGACAATCCGGCCGGATGATTAGGCCTTCCTGTGCATAATGAGCCGGTAAAGTCTGTACACTCATCCTATCCGCCTCAGCATGTTTCAGCCCGTCTTCAATACGGCTCGGAAAATGCGGAGTTTTTTCCCAGTGATGGGGCGAAGTGAACATCTGATAAAATGCACGCCACGACGCAACAGACAGTAACAACCAGTATAAAGGCACACCCCAAAGATAATAGTACCGGCGTTTTTCTTCATAACGCAGCGTCTTGTGGCACAGCAGATGGAAACTCAGATACGCTGTCAGCAAATTCATACCATTAAATAAAACTGCCGCCATGACGGACTGATCATGATAACCGGAAACCGTTAAAGCAGCACCCCAAATCAGGCTGACCAGCATAAAAGGATGCAGCAATGCCGATAACAAAAGGCCTGTTGTATATAACAAGTAAAGACTGAAACGCGCGGCACCTAACTGACGGCAGGTTTGCACAGGCGAACGCATATGTACCAGCCATGTCTGCATCCAGCCTTTGAACCAGCGGGTGCGTTGTGTTTTCCAGTCCTTGTAATTTTCCGGCGCGTCTTCGGTTGTCGGACGATTAATTACATCTACCTTGTAACCAAACCGTGCCAGACGCATGCCTAGATCAGCATCTTCCGTCACATTATAACTATCCCAGCCACCGACTTTCTGCAGTACCCTGCGCCGGAGATGATTGGACGTACCGCCCAACGGCATCACTGCACCACGACGGCTGAACCATGGCAACAGCCCGCGAAATAATCCTGCATATTCAAAAGAAAAATAACGTGTCAGATAGTTACAGTTGAAATTACCGATCACCAGCGGCGCCTGAAGACAAGCCAGGTCATTACCGCCGCGCTGAAATGCCTGCCATGCCTCCAACAACTGATCACGATGCGGTCTGTCCTCCGCATCATACACAACCAGATATTCGCCGCGGGCAAATTGCAATGCATAGTTCAAGGCCTTGGGCTTAGTACGCGGGCCGATAGAGGGAACTTTCAGAACCTCAAAATGTGCCGGCAATTTATGTCGTGAGAGCGCTGCTAAAGTTTCACTGTCATCAGCCTCGCAAATCAGCTTGATGTCCAATTTTGCGACCGGCCAGTTCAAGGCAATAAGTGCCTGTACAAGCTGCCGCACAATCCCGGCTTCTTTATAAAGCGGCACCAAAACAGTATAAACCGGCAACTCATGAAGCCGGTACGGTGCCAACGGTCTGATATGTAATGGTCGTGCACTCCATGCCGCCAGAAGACGAATGGTTACACAGGCAAAGAAAAACAATGTCATGCCCCAATAGAGAAAAGCCAGCCAAGTGCCACTCCCTGTCAAAAACATCCATAACAGCCCGATAAGCAATCCGGCAAAGCAGAAACCCTGCCAGCCGTTCAGCACCAGACTGGCGGAAAGATGTGCGGGTGTCATTTTTTGTGCCCGTCCTGCGGCGGCTTTGCCATAACGGTTATGTAAAAGTGCTACTAATACAGAGGGCGGGCATAGTCTTAAACGCTCGCGCATTTCAGGATATTGACGCAAATAGAATTTCAGCATCGCCAATTCCCTGAGATCCGGCGCCATATAAAGCAGGCTTTGGCCTCTAGACCCTGCAATCAATATATGACGAATACTGCTGAGACGAGCCGGGCCATCAAAAGGACGCAACAACACCTCTCCTGCATCCGGCGCATCATCATAAGTCAGTCCCGTTTCATCAGCCCAAAGCCGGTAAAGCGCAGCCTCAGAAATTGCACCTTTATGTACGAGTTCATCATTAAAAGACGTATTATGCCGCGCCGCACTGGCAAAGGCCGCAATAATATCCGCTTTACCTAAGCCGGCAGCGACAAGCCGGACTGAGAACCCGGCGCAGAGCTTTATAAAACTTTGTGAGAACAACAAATGTATTGTCATTTCGCCCCCGCGAATATTTAACCAAAATCAACTCAATTAAATTAGAAGCAACAAAACAAATATATTTTGAAATTTACGATAAATTAACAATAATAATAATCTTTAAAAAATATCAACTGTAAAAAATACAATATACAAATCATTAAATTTCAATAATACCAACATTAATCATTGTTTAAAAATAAATTTATTGTTCATGCAGGTTCTACTTTCTATAAAGGAGAGAAAATTTTATACTGAGCAAAATTCGAATAAACCGACAGGAGCTGCAGCCAGTCAATGCGCAATGATACTATTTCCGCCCTGCTCAAGCGGGCGTTAAACTATTGCGCAGCTGCCTGCTCTGCGACCCTGTTAATATCCGCTACCGGCATTGCAATCGCCTACGCTGCTCCGCCTTATCTGGCAGGAGACGACCAGAAACCGGCAAAACCGGATATTTCACAAAGAACACAGATACGTTTCCTTACCGGCACAGATTTTCCGCCCTTTAACAGTCTTTCCCCTCAAGGACGGCTGAGCGGTTATCATATTGATTTGATCCGTGCGCTTTGTCAGGAGCTGGCGATCACCAGCCGCTGCCTGATCGAAGCCCGCCCGTGGAATGAGCTGCTTCCCGCTTTGCAGAAAAATGAAACCGATGTGCTGATTGCCGGACTGACACCGGATCGGGAAAAACGTACCACTCTCAGCTTCACCCGCGCTTATTTCAGCCTCCCTGCCCGCTTTGCAACTGCAAAAACATCGAAACTGGCCGATAAGAACTTTTCACCTGACGAGCAAACCGTTGGCGTTCTCGCCGGTTCCGCCCATGAAGCCTTGCTGAAAGCCTACTTCCCGAAAGCAAAAAGCAGCCCTTATAGCAGCAGCGAGCTTCTCTATAAGGATCTCAGGGATGGCAAAATTCCGCTGCTTTTCGGTGATGCGATGAGCCTGTCGCTCTGGATGAACCCGACCACAATCTCAGGTGATAATGCAGCACCGGACGGCTCCTGCTGCCGCTTTATAGGCGGCACCTATCCGGCACCGGAATTTCTCGGACAGGGAATGACAATTGCGTTGCGCAAGCAGGATGCTGACCTGCGTCTCACCTTCAATAATGCACTCAATGCATTGGAGCGCAAAGGTGTTTTAGACGACCTGTATCTGCGCTATTTTCCGGTCGACTTCTATTAAGAAAAAATAAGCGCATCTCAAAAAAGGATGCGCTCATCACCTGATTACAACTTGCGGAAACGCACGCGCGCACTGCGCTCAATGGCAGCAACGCTCAGTTCATCAAGATTCCACAAATCACGCATCAGTTGCAGGAATGCCAGTTCTTCCTGTTCAACATGCAGGTCGGCAGCAGCCACTTCAACAGCCAGAGCATAGGCTGTTTCATAGAGTTTTTCCGGCAGGGCCTGATGGGCAATATCAAGAATACGATCCAGACCATCATCCTTGGTCAGCAATTCATAGCAACGCTCGGCAATTTCCGGCACTCTTTCGTCATCAAAGCCGGTAAAAACCGGCAGGCGATGCACAAGATTTCCGATGGAGGACAATTCTGCATCTGTCATCCGCGTATCCGCAGCTGAAACCGTTACCATAATATAGATCAGCGCATCCTGCGGCGTGATTTTCATTTCCAAGAACTCCTGCATCGGCTTTTTTATGACTTTGAAACTATTCCATAGGGCTTAACAAGTGTTCAACTGCATTTCAGCCTGAGGATAATGCACACAACCCCCATCATTTTTGCATTACACCCCTGCACTTACGAAGAAAGCGCATCATATCCCCCAGCGCTTGCAAAGAAAGCACAGCACCGCATTGACGAAACCCGCGTCTCACCATAGACCTGTCTATCCGCACCCGTAAAAAAGTGCGGATATTTTCAAACCAGCACCTCCTATCAGGAAAGATATTATGACAACCGACCGCTCAAACCACATCGACCTTGCGCCCGACCTGATTGCGGCAGCAGCACAGGCGAAAGCGTGGCCCTTTGAAGAGGCTCGGAAAATTATAAAACGGTACGAGAAAACCGGCTTTCCCGAGGTCGTGATTTTCGAAACCGGCTATGGTCCGTCCGGTCTGCCGCATATCGGTACTTTCGGCGAAGTTGCCCGTACATCCATGGTGCGCCATGCATTCCGCGTTCTGACCGAAGATAAGGTTAAAACCAAGATCATCTGCTTCTCGGATGATCTGGACGGCATGCGTAAAATTCCGGATAATGTTCCGGATCGTACAGCACTCGAGCCGTACTTGCAGTTACCACTGTCAGCCGTACCAAATCCCTTTGGCGGCGACTATAAGAGCTTTGCCGATCACAACAACACCATGTTCTGCCGGTTCCTCGACACCTTCAGCTTTGACTATGAATTTGCAAGTGCGACCGACTATTACAAGTCCGGTCGCTTTGACGAGGTTCTGTTGCGTGCCGTTGAGCGTTACGACGACATCATGGCCGTGATGCTGCCGACACTGGGTGAAGAGCGCCGCGCCACTTACAGCCCGTTCCTGCCGATTTCGCCTACCACCGGTCGTGTGCTTTACGTACCAATGAAAAAGGTTGACGCGAAAGCCGGCACCATCACATTTGACGATGAAAACGGCGTGGAAACAACACTGCCGGTCACCGGTGGCAATGTGAAACTGCAGTGGAAGCCGGACTTCGGCATGCGTTGGGCAGCGCTGGGCGTTGACTTTGAAATGTTTGGTAAAGATCACCAGACCAACCAGACAATCTATGACAAGATTTGTGAAATTCTTGGTGGTCGTGCGCCGGAGCATTTCGTGTATGAACTGTTCCTCGACGATCTCGGCCAAAAGATTTCCAAGTCAAAAGGCAATGGCATCAGCATTGATGAATGGCTGACCTATGCACCGACCGAAAGCCTCGGCCTGTATATGTTCCAGAAGCCGAGAACAGCGAAAAAGCTGTATTTCGACGTCATCCCGAAAGCCGTGGATGAATATTTCACCTATCTGGCGGCCTATGAAAAACAAGATTGGGCAGCCCGTCTGAACAATCCGGTCTGGCATCAGCATTACGGCAATCCGCCAAAGGTTGATCTGCCGGTGCCGTTTGCCATGCTGCTGAATCTTGTCAGTGCATCCAATGCGGAAAATGCCAGCACTTTGTGGGGCTTCATCTCGCGTTATGCACCGGGCGCATCTCCGGCAACCCATCCGGAGCTCAATGCTCTGGTGGAATATGCCATTCGCTACTTCAATGATTTCGTGAAGCCGAGCAAGAAATTCCGTGCGCCGGATGAAGTTGAACAGCAGGCCCTGCGCCATCTTGATCAGGCGCTCACTGCTCTGGAAACCGGTGCAGACGGCACAACAATTCAGAATGCTATTCTGGATGTGGCCCGCGTGATTGAGCGCTATCAGGATCACAATAAGAAGAGCCCTGATGGTGGCCCTGGTGTGTCTGTCTCGTTCTTCCAGATGCTCTATGAAGTGCTGATCGGACAGGAACGCGGCCCGCGCTTTGGTTCTTTCGTAGCGCTTTACGGCATTGATGAAACACGCGGCCTGATTGCCGAGGCACTGAAACGCGCCTGAGACTTCAAAATAAAAAAGAAAAAGCCGCGTTTCTGAAACGCGGCTTTTTTATATTTTACTGCTGAGGCGCAGGTGGAAACGGCAAGTCCGGCGCAACCGGTTGTGCCGGCGTAGTGGCTTCAGGCGCAGTAACATCAGGCATTGTATTGTCCGCAGGCAATGAAGGTGCAGGCATGATACCTGCCGGATTATCACCGGAGCTTTGCGGCATATCCGCTACCGGTTTGCGGCCAAAAACACCGAGCAGCATTTTTTCAGCCTGTGTCTGACTGTCTGCATACTGGCCGCCGAAAGTTGCCCGCGCCCAGCCATTCTCTACCAGCCAGCGTGCAACATCCGTTCCCGCCAATGTACAACTCGTGCGCATCAGCTCCTGATTTTGCTCAACACCATCCATGTTGCAGCTGACTGCACGGCCACGCAGCCATGAGCGAAATGCTGTGCGCGCCTGCATACCGCATTGCCAGACGTCACCATTCACATCGGAACAGGATGCATCGGGTTCAACAATATCAATGCCGTTCAGCTCGATCGTGCGATTGCCCACCGCCAGTCTGCCTGCAGCCAATGCGACAGGACGATAGAACAAACCACCTGCCGCCGCCTGTTCTTCAGCCTGTTTCCCGGATTGTGTTGCCTCAGGTGTTTTTTCCTGCACCGGCGTAGCCAACCCCAGATCGCTCAAAGGCGGGCGCGAGTCTACGCGCTCCAGAGGCTTATTCTGCATTTCACCGGAAACATCAGGCAAAGGATCATCCGGTTGCGAGCTGTTTTCTTCGCCTTCTGAAGATCCGGTAAGTGTACCGGACGGCAAACGCTCCGGCGGCATATCTTCCGGCAAATCGAAATTTTCGACGACAATACCGGTTTCACCGCTGCCTGATTCACGATCAAGCGCGCCGTAAAACGGGGCAACATAAGCGGCAAATAAAGTAGCACCAACACTGAAAGCAAGGATCGGCGGCAGGATTGTCCGAAGGGTCGCCGGTTTACGCATACTTACTCCTGTTCATTGTCATGCTTCTTCTGCTGCGCGTTAATGGATTTTTCGCCTGTCAGCAATTGCGCGAATGTCATCACATCCATTGCAGTAACCTCAAGGATTTTAGCCAGAGATTCCGTTGACGGCCAGCGCGGTCTGCCATCTGCCGCGAAACGCTTGGACCTATTAAACGTCGTCGGGTCAAGACCGGCACGCCGTGCCAGACCGGATGGCGTTAATTGCGCCCGTTTTGCCACTATATCAATGGCTGACCAGAGTTCTGCATGGGTAAACATAAGCCATCCGAAGGAATAAAATCCTCGCAAGTATAACCCAGCTCATACATCAGAACATCAACAAAAACGAAAATGGCGCAGAGATATCCGCGCCATTTTTATCATGAGTGATCAAAACTACGTGTTAAGCAGCTTTATCAGCGGCCTTATAGGGGTTGAAACGCTGATAAAATGTTTCACCATTATCCGCCATGTCGGTCAGGAGTTTCGGTGCCTTGAACTGCGCGCCGTAATCCTTCTGCAGCTTTTTCGCCAGTTTCACGAAAGCTTTGGCGCCCATACCATCGATGTAAGACAGCGTACCGCCGGTATAAGGTGCAAAACCGAAAGCAAGAATGGAGCCGACATCGGCTTCACGCGGATCGGTCACAATGCCCTCTTCCATCACACGGGCCGCTTCCAGAGCGATAGTGACGAGGAAACGCTGTTTCAGCACTTCCACATCCACCTTGTCTGCATCCTGTTGCGGATAAAGGGTGCTCAGCTCAGGCCACAGATGTTTCTTGGCAGGCCGCGCCGGATAATCATAGAAGCCTTTGCCGTTCTTGCGGCCGAGGCGGTCATATTTATCCACCAGCGTATTGACCAGTTCGACATGGCGCGGATCAACGGCCTTGTCACCCAGATCAGCCAGCGTTGCCTTGAGAATTTTCTGCGACAGATCAATCGCTGTCTCATCATTGAGTGCCAGCGGCCCGACCGGCATACCGGCCATTTTGGCGGCATTTTCGATCATTACTGGCGGCACGCCTTCCACCAGCATATTATAGGCTTCAGACATATAACGCAGTACACAACGATTGACGTAGAAACCGCGTGTATCATTGACGACAATCGGCGTTTTCTTGATGGCACGCACATAATCCAGTGCCGTTGCCAGCGCCTTTTCGCCCGTCTTCTTGCCCATAATCACTTCAACCAGCATCATCTTATCAACAGGTGAGAAGAAGTGCAGACCGATGAAGTTTTTCGGACGCTGTGAGACTTTGGCAAGACCGGTAATCGGCAGGGTTGAAGTATTGGATGCAAAAATTGCATTCTGCCCCAGCACCGCTTCTGCCTGTTCGGTTGCCGCCTGCTTGACGCCGCGATCTTCAAAAACAGCTTCAATCACCAGATCGGCACCATCCAGCGCCGCATAATCGGCAGATGGCGTAATCAATGCCAGCAGCTTGTCTTTATCTTCTGCTGTCATCCGGCCTTTCTGCATCTCTTTGGCAATCAGATCGGCAGAATGGGCTTTGCCTTTTTCCGCTGCTTCCAGATTACGGTCGATCAAAACCACCGGAATACCGGCTTTGGCCGTGACATAGGCAATACCTGCGCCCATAAAACCGGCACCGATCACGCCGATTTTCTTGAACTTGGTTGGCTTGATGCCTTCCGGACGGCGTGCTCCTTTGTTCAACTCCTGCAGGGATACGAACAGTGAGCGGATCATCGATTGCGCTTCTGTGGTCTGCAGAATATGCGTGAAATAGCGCTGTTCAATCTTCAGGCCGGTATCGAACGGCACCAGCAGACCTTCATAAACGCATTTGAGAATGGTCAGTGCTGCCGGATAATTGCCGGAAGTTTCGCGACGCAGAATAGCCGTTGCCGCAGGCCAGAGATTGGCACCGGCTGCAGAATAAATCGCACCACCCGGCAGTTTAAAGCCCTTCTCATCCCAAGGTTGCACCGGTTTCAGCCCGTTACGGATCATTTTCTTGGCGGTTTCCACCAGCTTCTTCGCCGAAGCCACCTCATGCACCAGTCCCATGCCTTTAGCGCGGGCAGCAGTCAGGCTCGAACCGGTGGTCATCATCTGCAGGGCATCCTGCTGGTTGACCAGACGCGGCACGCGCTGCGTACCACCGGCGCCCGGGAACAGGCCGACCTTCACTTCCGGCAGCGCCAGTTTCACGCCTTCCGCATCGGAAACCACACGACCATGACAAGCCAGCGACAGTTCCAGCGCACCGCCCATGCAGGTACCGTTGATTGCTGAGACCCAAGGTTTGCCGCAGGTTTCCAGCTTACGATACAGGCCGGTCATTCGACCGACATTGTCAAACAGGTTCTGGACAGCTTTGTCAGCATCCTGCTTCTGCTCTTTTTTGAAACGCGCCAGCATTTCCTGCATCATGGTGAGGTCGGCACCACCAGAGAATGTATCCTTGCCGGACGTAATCACCGCGCCTTTAATCGTGCCATCTGCCACAACCTGATCGATAATCTTGTCGAGTTCGGTCAGTACTTCTTCGGTCAGCACATTCATGCTTTTGTCAGGCATGTTCCATGTGACAACAGCAATACCGTCTGCGCCGGTTTCAACTTTAAAATTCTTGTAATTTGTCATTGGACTACCCTCCCTCACACACGCTCAATGATGGTTGCCGTGCCCATACCTGCACCGATACACAGGGTAACCAGTGCTGTATTGAGATCACGCCGTTCCAGTTCATCAAGCACGGTGCCGAGGATCATCGCACCGGTTGCACCCAGAGGATGCCCCATAGCAATCGCACCGCCGTTCACATTGATTTTGCTATGCGGAATATTAAAGGCCTGCATGTAACGCAGTACCACCGCCGCGAAAGCCTCATTCAGCTCGAACAGATCAATATCCGAGAGCTTCATTTTTGCACGTTCAAGCAGTTTTTCTGTCACATCCACAGGACCGGTCAGCATCAACGCCGGATCGGAGCCGATATTGGTGAAAGCACGGATGCGGGCACGCGGTTTAATGTCGAGCATTTTACCTGCACGTTTGGAGCCGACCAGTACCCCTGCAGCACCATCGACAATCCCTGAGGAGTTACCGGCATGGTGCACGTGATTAATGGTTTCAACTTCAGGATGCGCCTGAATACCGACAGCATTAAAGCCGCCCATTTCTCCCGGCATCACGAAAGACGGATTAAGGCCGGAAAGCGCTGCCAGATCAGTGGTCGGGCGCATATGCTCGTCATGGTCAAGAATGGTCAGGCCATTAATATCCTTGATGGGAATGACCGAGTTTTTGAAGTAGCCCTTCTTCCAGCTCTCACCCGCGCGACGCTGACTTTCCACCGCATAAGCATCCACATCCTCACGGGAGAAGCCATATTTGGTGGCGATCAGATCAGCGGATACGCCCTGCGGCATGAACCAGCCCGGAAAACCAACCGACGGATCCATATACCAAGCGCCGCCGGACATACCCATACCGACGCGGGACATGCTTTCCACACCACCGGCAATCACCAGCTCATCCGTACCGCCTGCAATTTTGGCTGCGGCGAGATTAACGGCATCCAAACCGGAGGCACAGAAGCGCGAAATCTGCATACCCGGCGCTTTGAAATCATATCCGGCTTCAAAAGCAGCCGAGCGCGGAATAACCGCACCGGCTTCACCAACCGGATCAACACAGCCGAAAATAATATCGTCTACTTTTGCAGTATCAATGCCGTTGCGATCACGCAGGGCTTCCAGCACTTTAGCACCAAGGCGCACCGCAGGCACCTCATGAAGACTCCCGTCTTTCTTGCCGCGGCCGCGTGGAGTGCGCACATGATCATAAATAAAAGCATCAGCCATAGTTCAATTAACTCCCAACTTTTCCAACTTTTTAAGACGCTCTCTGCGTTTCTTAAAAAGCATCTTCCGGCAGTGTCATCATCGTATCGGCACCGGTCTGGATGCGTGCCAGACGCAATTGCGTTTCCGGCATAATACGCTCCATATAGAAACGGGCTGTGACAAGTTTAGCTTCAAAATAGGCTTTGTCACCGGCACCGGCATTCAATTTTTCCTGTGCAGCTTTCGCCATTTTTGCCCACATATGACCAAAAGCAACCAGACCAAAGAGATGCATATAATCTGTTGAAGCAGCACCGGCATTATCAGGATTGGCCATCGCGTTTTGCATCAGCCACATGGATGCGCCCTGCAGATCATTCAGGCCTTTTTTCAAATGTTTTGTGTAAAAAGACAGCGCCTCATCTGCGCGGTTTTCTTCACAGAAATCGCCGATTTCCTTGAAATAGGCCATCAATGCACGGCCGCCATTGGCAGGCAGTTTGCGCCCCACCAGATCCAGCGCCTGAATACCATTGGCACCCTCATAGATCATGGTGATACGGGCGTCGCGCACATACTGGCTCATGCCGTTTTCTTCAATATAGCCATGCCCGCCAAAGACCTGCTGCGCCATGACCGCATGGTCAAAGCCCTTATCGGTCAGCACACCTTTCAGCACCGGCGTCAACAGACCGACATGATCATCGGCTAATTCGCGGACAGCTTCATCACTGCTATAATGCGCAATGTCAGACTGCAAAGCAGTAGACAGCAACAGCGCACGGCCAGCTTCATTAAAAGCGCGAATGGTCATTAATGTGCGGCGGATATCCGGATGCACGATGATCGGATCAGCTTTTTTGTCCGGATATTTCGCACCGGTCAGCGCCCGTCCCTGCAAACGATCACGGGCATAGTCAGCGGCATTCTGATAGGCAGTTTCGGCAATCGACAGACCCTGCAATGCCACGCCAAGACGCGCTTCATTCATCATGGTGAACATGGCACGCAGGCCTTTGTTTTCACCGCCGATCAGGAAGCCCGTCGCGTCATCATAATTCATCACGCAAGTTGAGTTGCCGTGAATGCCCATTTTTTCTTCAATGGAGCCGCAAGTCACGCCGTTGCGTGTGCCCGCTTCACCATTGGCATCAAGATTGAACTTCGGCACAATAAACAGCGAAATGCCTTTATTACCTTCCGGTGCGCCTTCAATACGCGCCAGCACCAGATGGATAATATTATCGGTCATGCCATGTTCACCGGCGGAGATGAAAATCTTCGAACCGGAAATCTTGTAGGAGCCATCCGCCTGCGGTACAGCCTTAGTGCGCAGCAAACCTAAATCCGTACCGCAATGCGGTTCGGTGAGGTTCATGGTGCCTGACCAGCAACCTTCAATCATCTTAGGCAGATAAGCCTGCTTTTGCTCGTCAGTACCATGGGTGATAATCGCGGCAATCGCGCCCTGCGTCAGACCCGGATACATCATCAGCGCCATATTGGCAGAGGACATATATTCACCCACCGCTGCATGGAGCAGATAGGGCAGCCCCTGACCGCCGAATTCCTCCGGTGCGGCCAGCCCTACCCAGCCACCGGCACAATATTGATCATAGGCCTCTTTGAAACCCTGCGGCACCTTAACGGAAGCATCTGGCAAACGCTTGCAGCCTTCACGGTCGCCGCTGTAATTGACAGGGAACAGGGTCTGCTCGGCAAGCTTTGCGCCTTCCTGCAAAATGGCTTCGATCGTGTCTGCGCTCATTTCCGCATAGGACGGCAGATCATTACGGGACTGGACGCCCAAAACATCATTCAGAATAAACTGCGTATCCTGAACCGGCGCGCGATAGACTGGCATGCACTTCCTCCAAGTTTGACGTCGGCAGATAATTGTTCTGCCGGAATGCGGGCGGAGGTGTTCGTTAAGACGCTACCTCTCCCGCGCGTTGTCATTCAAACATTCAGAACACAGGATAGCCTGGCTCTGTGGTGCCGTTCTCTTTCTGCCCAAACACAACCGGACTCCTCTCCGGCAGCGTCTGTTCGCTTTCCCATGAATTCTTTAACAGCCTATCACGGGATCCGCCTGACAGTATGCACTCTTGCGTGAAAACCGTCATTTTTATGAAGCAGTAAAATTATTACAGCACCCTCGGATATCAGCCTAATAAATTTTGACGTTTGCGTAAACGTCAAAAATCTGTTTTTGAAAATTTAAATCCAAACTTTCTGTCGCAGCTCTATCAATCAGATGTTTCAGGCACAAGAATACCGTTTAAGAACCCCGAAAAGGCTGCTCGATTCTTCAAAACCAAGCTTTTTTGTATAAAAACTATATTTTTCAGAAAATAATTTTAGAATTCACACAGAAAAACAGATACTTTTTTGCAACACAAGTAACTGTAATAACCATCAAGAAATATATCAAGAAAAGCTAAAATACATTCAATAAATATTAAATTACTTTAAGCTAAAATAATTTAACATTATGAATTTTAATCAATTAATTCATTTTAAAATTATCCATGTGACCAAAATTATAGAAAAACCAGTTATTTCAGCAACTTGGCAAATAGTCGTTAGTCATTTCTAAACTATAATTTTAGGGTGTTCATTAATTTTTTTACAGATAAGGTCAGTTCAAATTCTTTAACGAACGGACTTTAGATATGAAAAAAATCGCAGCCCTTCTCGCCATGACTGTATTGTCAGGTCAGGCTTTCGCCGCAGACGCTATCGTTTCTGCTCCGGAACCAGCACCGGTTGAATATTCCGCATTCAGCTGGACCGGTGGTTACCTCGGCGCACATGCCGGTTACGGCTGGGGCACATCCCATGACGTGAATAACCCAGAAGCAAGCAAGCAAAAACCAAAAGGCGGTTTCGGTGGTTTGCAGGCTGGTTATAACTGGCAGTTCGACAACAATGTTGTCCTCGGTGCAGAAGCTGACGTTTCTTTCGGTTCGATCAAAAAGAATTGGGGCGGCGCGAACATAAACGATCCTTATTATGGTTCGGATAAACTCAGCACCAATGGTACAGTTCGTGCACGTCTTGGCTATGCGGTTGATCGCTTCCTGCCATTCGTAACCGGTGGTATTGCGTGGGGCAACACAAAGTACTCCCTCGGCTGTGATAGCGCACGTGTAGGTGTTACCATTGGTAAATGCTACTCAAAAGGCGCTGCGTTTGAAACATCAGAAAGCAAAACCGTTGTTGGTTGGACTGCTGGTGCAGGTCTCGAGTATGCTGTAACTGACAATTGGACAATCAAAACTGAGTACTTGCATAAAAACTTCGGTAAAAACCGTGTTTCCCTGGTTGATCCAAATGTTGTTGGCGGGGCAAAAGAATACCTGAACGATCGTAACTTCAAAACATCGGTTAATGAAGTACGTATCGGCGTAAACTACAAGTTCTAATCTGCTGATCGTTAACGATCACAAGCAGAACTAAAAGCCCTGCCTCGATGAGGCAGGGCTTTTTTATTGAACAGAGATTGCATTTTTTAAATCAGCACATCCTTAAAAAGGCAATTATTTCAAAGCTTGTCTGCCGTCTTTCAGGGGATGCTGAACAAAACCGATACGGCAGGTGGATCTGAGCGTATTTATTTTCAGCCAAACATAAAGTTAAGAATTATCATCAAAGTTAACGGCTTATTTACCACGTTTCGACAAAACTGTGTCTGAGGCAAAATCTGTGTTTCGTGTGGTACTGAGCACCACCTCAACAATGACTTTGCTTTACCCGTCGGCAAGACCTGCAGACGAAAACAAACGGACAACCTGACCAGCTCCTTTAAGGCGCACAGTTTGAAAAGTGTAAACGGCGATGACAAATCAGCGGTCTCCTCTCGATAATCTGAATATGCGCCGTGAGCGCCGTCCGCTGGCATCGCTTGAGGAATTGAACCGCACTTTGTCCGCTCTTGAAAATCATCTCGCCGGGCGACAGGAAGCGGAAGATTATACCCGCCACACACAGGCTGCCGATGAAACAGCATCGCCTGATGCTCTTGAATTTCTTCGTACTGATCCGGTCGCCGCATCACACACACAAACGGCATCTGTGTCGGCTGACAATCCGCACAAGGAAGCTCTGGCTGCCATTGCCAACGAATTACAGCGTTTGCGCGCCCGTACAGAGCTGAGACAGGCAGCAGCCATCAGCGAAAAACTGCAACCGTCAGAGACTGGCGTCCGGCATAATCCGGCACGCCTTTCCGCTGCTGACCGCTTCATCGCCGGCACCAGCACTCTGTCAGCCAATAACAGCCCGAATACCGATGCAGTTATGCGCCGTGACTTCGAGGAGTTGAAGCGGACTGTTGAGACTCTGGCACGTGAAGAATCCCTGCGCCGTATGAGCCATCGCTGGGATGCGCTGGATGAGCGCTTTGACAATTTTGAACAGCAGCAGACTGAGAAATTCCATGCCAGTCAGTCGGCACATATTGATCCGGCTCTGGATGCGATCACGACACGCCTTGATGATCTGCGCCATGCTATTGAACAGCTGCCGGACAATCAGAGCCACTCCCTTCGTCAGCTGGACGAACGTCTGGACGAAATCAGCCGCGCAATTCTTGCGACCAGCTATCATCGCCAGCAGCCTGAGCAGGAAAACGCTGTTTTTGAAGAACTCGACCGCCGTTTTGCCGATCTGACCAGTCATCTGGATGAACAATATCGCAACAGTGCCCATAAAACTGCGCTGAATGATGACCGGTTTATTCAGGCGCTGGAAAGCCGCCTCGATCTTATTACCCGCCAGGTATCGGAACAAACTGCTGCATTGCAGGCTGTGCCGGCAGCACCGGCCGCCGATCAGCAACTGATGCGCAATCTCGAAAAGCAGCTGGGCTTTATCACAGAACAACTCAGCAAGCCGGAAAGCCTGCTGCCTGAACTGGCAGAGATCAAGCCGCGCCTTGATGTGATTGAACGCGCCATCGACATTAACCGCGACACAGTTCTGAGCGCTGCCCGTGAAGCCGCAGAAGAAGCTATTCGTCAGGTTGTGGACAAGGGTCCCTCCCGCGACACAGATTTTGCCCGTCAGCTGGCGGATGATCTTAAGGCGCTGGAACAGCTGACCCGTGATACGGATGAGCGTAACAGCCGCACCTTTAACAAGGTTCATGATACATTACTGAAAATCGCCGAGCGGTTAGGACAGATTGAAAAAGACAATCTGCAAAAACCGCCTTTTGCCCAGCCTTCGCGCTCTGCAGGCCAGTCGCGCGAACAGAATAATGCAACACGTTTTACCAGCCAGTTTTCTATTCCTGAATGGGGCAATGATCCGGAGCAAGCCGCAGGTAACTCTCCGCGCAACACAGCATTTTCCGCTGTGCCTTCACCGGCTGCTGCCGCCATTGAAGCCGCACGCGCTGCTGTCAAATCTGCGGCCAATCCTGTGCCGGAAAAAATGGCTGCAGATACAGAAGCTGAAACAACTGGCACAACCCGCAAATCACTGCTGAGCGGCCTCGCTCAGGCTGTGCGCCGCTCCAAGCCCAATGGACCTGCTGCAGCTGCAGCCGATGCTTTTCAGATTGAAGACACGGATTTGCTGACACTGGATACTCCGTCTACAGTAAACCGTATGCCGGTCAAATCCGAAGAAGAAAGCACCGACCAGACCCTTGCGGCAATGCCGGACCTCAACGCTATTATCCGCCGCGTGCGCGATGAACAGCGTGGCCGCGGGCCGGATCATAATCCTGCAGCCGGCAAATCCGATCTCATCAGCGCGGCACGCCGTGCGGCACAGGCTGCAGCAGATGAAACCGGACGCCTGCGCGATCAGAACCTGAGCGATAGCACTCTGGCTGGCGATATCACATCGGATGAAGACCGCACGACTACTGCAGACAAACCAAAGCGCTCCCTGCGCAAGCCGCTTCTGCTGGCCATCGGTGCAATTATCATCGCTGTCACCGGCTTACAGCTTGGCAACACCTATCTGACAGAAAAACAGGACAGCGTTGTTCCGCAGTCACCGGATCTGGCCAGCGTGCAGCCGGCACCGGTTAATACCGCTCCGACTGTGATTGAAGACAAGAAGCCTGCTTTGCCGACAATCACCACACTTGATAATCCGGCTCAGCCGGAAGAGCAGACTGCATCAACACTACAGATTACCAGCCTGAACCATGGTCCGGTTTATGACGCCACAGAGGCGCAACCCCTTGGTTCGCGCGAATTTCCGACAGAGCCTCTCTCTGCCAGATCTATGACCGGCAGCACACAGGCCGTGATCAAACCTGTTGTCATCAATCCTCCGGTAGCATCCGCGCCGGATATACAACCGCTGCCGGAACTGCCTGCAAACAACACGCCTGTTGTTACGGCTCAGGCTGAAACAGCAATACCGGATCAGATGACAACACAAAGCCTGCCGCAACAGAGCGAAGCTGCTGCAACGGCAAAACTGACCGCAGTCCCTGCTGTGCCGAAAGAAGCCGGCCCGATTGCCCTGCGTAATGCCGCCGAAAGCGGGGATGCCCGTGCTCTTTATGAAATCGGCATGCGCTATACAGACGGCCGCGGTGTTGCCAGCGATTTTGCGGAAGCTGCCAAATGGTATGCGCTGTCTGCGGAGCGTGGTTTTGCACCTGCACAATACCGCCTTGCCAATTTCAACGAAAAAGGTCTTGGCATGCCGCGTGATGCTGCCAAGGCAACACAACTCTATGAACAGTCCGCTGCACAGGGCAACGCCAGTGCCATGCACAATCTTGCTGTGCTCTATGCCATGGGACCGGACGGCAAGGCAGACCATGACAATGCTGCTAAATGGTTCTTCCGCGCTGCAGAGCTCGGCGTAAAAGACAGCCAGTATAATCTGGGCATTCTGACAGCGAAAGGTTTGGGTCGCACACAGAATCTGGAAGAAAGCTATAAATGGTTTGCACTGGCTGCCAATGCCGGTGATACGGATGCAGCTGATAAACGCGATCAGATTGCAAAATCCCTCAAGCCTGAACAGCTGGAGCGGGCAATCAACCTGACCAAGCTCTGGAAGCCGAAGGACATGATTGAGGATGCCAATTCGGTCAGCATTCCGGACGCCTGGGCTGACGACAAAGCTATTACCACAGCTTCTGTCGATATGAAGAAAGCCGTCCGTAATATTCAGCTGATCCTGCAGAAAAACGGTTATGATGCAGGCACGGCAGACGGTGTTATGGGCAACAAAACCAGAGACGCGATTTCCGCTTTTCAGAAAGCCAATGGCATGAAGCCAACCGGCGAAGTGGATCAGAAACTGGTTGAAGCACTGCTTGCCAAAAACAGCTGATTTGCACCGGCAACAATCAGCAATAACAAGAAATCATACCCCTTTGCCGTACTGACAGAGGGGTATTTTTATGGCGGGAACGCATAAAATTGCGGCCTAACTGCAACACCTGCCACACACAATCTCCGACGGCTATTCAGGCTGACGGTTTCGCATCATCTTATGCACAGTGATGGTTTGACTTGGCGCGGCCAAAGGCGCAGAAAATTAACAGTTTTTTGCGACGATGAGTGTGTTGCATACAAGAAGCACGCAAAAAACGACATCAGCATATGGTATTTTCAGGTTTAACGCCGCAAATGGCGGCTAAACTCAGAATTCTGTCAGGTCACGAAGAATAACCGCCCGCCGCCATCGAAAAGCTGCAAAGTCTGACGATAGGCCGGGTATTATTTTCGGGAGAACTCTGCGGGGAACTTAGCTGTACACCGGGTAAAGGGATACAGATTTCAATCTTCGGCAGTGTCATAGTAATGGTAGTGGGTCGTGGGTATTTATCTGCCAATAGCAGAAATTTCAGTCAACATGCTGGTTCTTCTCGGCATGGGGGCGGCTGTCGGCTTTTTGTCAGGTCTGTTCGGCGTTGGCGGCGGATTTCTGATTACCCCTCTGCTGATCTTCTATAATATTCCGCCCGCTATTGCTGTTGCCACCGGTGCCAATCAGGTTATCGCCTCCTCCGTTTCCGGCGCACTTACGCATTTCAAACGCCGGACACTGGATTTCAAATTAGGCATATTGCTGGTGATCGGCGGTCTTGTCGGCTCTCTGGTCGGTATTTACATATTTTCGCTGCTGCGTGATCTCGGTCAGCTCGATCTGATTATCTCCCTGCTTTATGTGGTCTTTCTCGGCTCTGTCGGCGGCCTGATGGCCGTTGAAAGCTGGCGCACTCTTCGCCGCAACAAAGACGGCAAAGCACCGGATGTCCGCCGCTCGGGGCAACATAACTGGATTCACCGTATGCCGTTCAAGGCGCGTTTCCGCGCCTCGATGATCTATGTCAGTATTATTCCGGTACTGGCTATCGGCTTTTGTATCGGCCTGCTCTCATCCGTTATGGGTGTCGGCGGCGGTTTCATCATGGTTCCGGCGCTGATTTATCTGCTGCGCGTTCCGACCAATGTGGTTGTTGGCACATCGCTGTTTCAGATCACTTTTGTGACTGCTTTTACAACGGTCATGCAGGCGACCAATAACCATACGGTTGATATTGTACTGGCCTTTTTGCTGATGGTCGGCGGTGTGATCGGCGCACAATACGGCGCAAGAGCCGGACGTAAATTGCGCGGCGAGCAATTGCGTATGCTGCTGGCATTGCTGGTTCTTGCCGTTGCTCTGCGACTGGCTTTCGGCCTGTTCATTCAGCCGGATAATCTTTTCTCCATCGGCTTTGCGGATGAGTAAGATGAAACAGATTATCCGCAAAAGCTTACTGGCAACCGTTTTGCTCTCCGCACTGGTACCGCTCCAGAGCGGTAATGCCGCTACACGAATAAAAGAGCGCGGACAGGAAATGGCTGCGGTCACCAATCTGCAAGACCCGCAGCAATTGCCGGAAACAATCGAGATCGGCCTTTCGACAGAAACGATTGCCATTGCCTCCAATTTCAGCGGCACCAATCTGACAATTTTCGGTGCGCTGGATAATGCCGATCCGCTGATCCGCAGGCAAGGACGCTACGATATTATCGTGGTGCTGGAAGGCCCGCAGCGTAATCTCGTCGTTCGTGAAAAATCACGTTATCTCGGCGTCTGGGTCAATGCGGATTCCGAAACATTCACATCTGTGCCGCTTTCCTATTCTCTGGCATCCACGCGACCACTGCAGGATATTACCGATGAGAAAACCTATCGCCAGCTCTCGCTTGGCGTGAATTATTTCGCGCTGAACCCTGAATATGGCACGCTCGCTGATCCGAATGCCATGCGCTTCGGGCAGGAGTTGCGCGACCTGAAATCCCGTCAGGGGCTTTACAGCCAGAAAGTCGGCTCGGTCGAATTCGTTTCACAGACCTTGTTCCGTGCAACTCTTGCTCTGTCAACCAATGTGCCGGTCGGGCGGCACAAAGCCCGCGCTTTGCTGTTCCGCCATGGCGTATTCATCGGGGAAGCTAATACCCATCTCAATATTGTCAAAGCCGGTCTCGAGCAGCAGATTTTTGAGGCGGCGCATCAATATAGTCTTGCCTATGGTCTGTTTGCTGTTTTTCTCGCCGGTCTCACAGGCTGGCTCGGACAATTGCTGTTCCGTAAAGACTAGAGCATTTCACAGTCAAGTTGGATCAACTTGACGGCAGTGATAATGCGACCAAATAAAGAATGTAGAGCGAGCGCTATGATCCAATCTGGACGTAAACCGCTCTAATTAGTCAGGTCGTAAAAAACGCGGATGTACAGTGAATATCCGCGTTTCACTGCGCAAATGCACGTCAAAACCACTCACATCAAACAGCCCGCGGAATGCCTTATCCAGCACGTTAAGGCTACCCGTATAGGCACCAAATGCCGGCATGATCAGGCGGCGCCCATTATTGACAAAACAAGAACGCCGTACACTGCGCCCCTGCCGTATAATCTTTGCTGCGGGGTGCAAATGACCAGCCACCTCACCGGGATTATCTCCCGCAAGCGGCTCGTGCCTGAAAATCAGACCGCCAAGCCTGAATTGCGCCATGCTCTCCCCTTCAAGCCCCGCCGGGTGCACCGGATCATGATTACCCTCAATCCATAGCCATTGGCGGCTTTTCATCATCTGGCGAAGCAAATCGGATGCCTCATCTGCCAGCCGCGATGCGCCATGACAATCGTGAAAACTGTCTCCGAGACTGATGACACAAGATGGCTGATAATCATCAATGATGGTCTTGAGCAGCGCTAATGTGGCCAGCGTATCATAAGGCGGCAGCATCATGCCGCGCTTAGCAAAGAATGACCCTTTTTCCAGATGCAGATCAGACACCACCAGCGTCCGGTATGACGGCAGGTATAATACCCCGCGCGGATCGAGATGGCACAGCGTATCATTGATGAGAATATCCGCGCCGCCCTGATGCGCCTGCTTAATCACACTTGTCAATTTTCCAGTGCCTCACGGGTCATATCTTCCAGCAAATCATCATCTGTTCCTGCAACCCGTTCTTTGCCGATTTCCAGCATCACAGGCAATGCCAAAGGCGAAATATGCGGCAGGTTACGATGAACAATGTGATCGCGCACACGCTGCAACATTGTTCCGAGACGGGCAATGTCCAGCAGCCCCGCTGCGGCCTCTGCCCGTGTGGCTTGCAGTAAAACATGATCCGGTTCGTGGCTGCGCAACACATCATAGATCAGATCGGTGGAAATCGTCAGCTGTCTGCCGGTCTTTTCCTTACCCGGATGACGCCGTTCAATCATGCCGGAAATCAGCGCACAATTGCGAAAAGTACGTTTCAGCAGATAGCTTTCATCCAGCCATGCCTCCAGATCATCGCCGAGCATATCCTGATCGAACAATGTATCCAGCGATAATTCACCACCTTCCATCATCGCATTCAGATCACGTGCCGCCCACAGCCCCAGCGAATAATCCGTTGCCACAAATCCCAGCGGCCGTGCACCTGCCCGATCCAGCCGCCGCGTCAGCAACATCCCCAATGTCTGATGCGCCAGCCTGCCTTCAAACGGATAGCACACCATATAAAACCGGTTCTGGCGTGGAAAAGTCTCGACCAGCAATTCGTTCTGCGCCGGCAGCAGGGAACGGTCACGCTGCAATTGCAGCCAGTCACGCACCTGATCCGGCAATTGCTGCCAGCTTTTGTCATCCGCCAGCATCGCACGGACTTCCGAGGCCAGATAAGTTGAGAGCGGAAATTTACCGCCCGCATAGACCGGCACTTTCGCATCCTCACCGGAGGCCTGCGACACCAGACACTCATTGTCGCGGATACCTTCAAAACGCACGGTCTGGCCTGCAAAAAAGAACGTATCGCCCTGTGTCAGCGTTTCGAGAAAATACTCTTCGATACGCCCTAATATCCGCCCTCCGCGCATGGGGCTGGCGGCGCTTCCTGCAAGTTTGCGTCCCTTACGGATCATGCGGATATTCAGTTCCGGCGCTTCAACAATCGTACCGATATTGAGGCGATATTGCTGGGCAACTTTACCATTGCTGACACGCCAGCGACCGTCCGGCATCGGGCGGATTTTTGCAAACCGCTCATAGACACGCAGCGCATAACCACCGGTTGCCACAAAATCCAGAACACGGTCAAACTGATGGCGGGATAAATGCTGATAGGGCGCTGCCGAGCATATTTCTGCGTAAAGCACATCCGCATGAAACGGTTCGGCACAGGCCATGCCGAGTATATGCTGCGCCAGCACATCCAGAGCCCCGTCGGCCAGAGGCGGTGTATCCTGCACCCCTTCCACATTGGCAACCAGCGCCGCATTGCATTCCAGCACTTCAAAACGGTTTGCAGGCACCAGAACAGCACGGCTTGGCTCATCCATACGGTGATTGGAGCGCCCGATACGCTGTGCCAGTCTGCTGGCACCTTTCGGCGCACCAATATGGATAACCAGATCGACATCACCCCAGTCGATCCCAAGATCAAGGGTCGAGGTTGCCACAACTGCGCGCAGAGCATTGCGGGACATCGCCTCCTCCACACGACGGCGCTGTGTGGCGTCCAGCGAACCGTGATGCAGACCGATCGGTAAGGTCAGCTCATTGATACGCCAGAGCTCCTGAAAAATCCGCTCGGCCTGCGATCTGGTATTCACGAAAATCAATGTCGTGCGGAATTGCCGGATCAGTTCATAGACATCGCCGAGTGCATAGCCGGCACTGTGACCGGCCCATGGTATCCGCTCACCGGATTGTAATATGCTGATCTCCGGCTTTGCCCCACCCTGCACAGTAACCAGTCCGGCCAATGCAGGAGTATCGCCCTGCGCAACCAGCCAGCGACGCAGATCATCCGGCTCTGCCACTGTTGCCGACAGGCCGATTGTCTGCATCTGCGGTGCAAGATTGCGCAGCCGTGCCAGCCCCAGTGCCAGCAACTGCCCGCGTTTTGAAGTAACCAGCGCATGCAGCTCATCAAAAATTACAAAACGCAAATCCGTAAAGAAATCTGCCGCATCTTTGCCCGCCAGTAACAGAGCCAGTTGCTCCGGTGTGGTGAGTAATATATCCGGCGGCGCCAGTTTCTGCCGCTGCCTTTTATGGGCAGGTGTGTCCCCTGTGCGGGTTTCAATAGTTACCGGCAGTGCCATTTCCGCAACCGGCTTTGACAGATTGCGCTCAATATCAACAGCCAGTGCTTTGAGCGGCGAGATATAAAGTGTGTGAATACCGGAACGGCGTGGCTGATTACGCGCACCGCTCTGTGCACGCAATGTCAGATCAGTCAGTGCAGGCAAAAAACCGGCCAGTGTTTTACCGGCTCCGGTGGGTGCAATCAGCAATGTGGACTGCCCCGCCAGACTGCGCTCCAGCAATTCACGCTGGTGTTGGCGCAGCTGCCAGCCTTTATCCGCAAACCACTGTGCAAAGACAGCGGGCAGAACATCTTGACCGGAAGATTTATCGGCAGCGGATATTGGTTTCACAGGCTGAATGTAGGGTGCATCCCGACAGGTGTGAAGTCCCGTTTGTACTTAAAGCGTCACGGATTGATCTCTGTTCAGAGAGCAGAAAGCCGAAACCGTACCGGCTCAGCATTTTTGGGCAATAAAGACATAACCATCGAGATATTCTCCGCGATCAAGACGCAGAGCAATGCGCTGATAATCCAGCAATTCAAAACGACTGACTTGTAATAAATTTTCGATATAGCGGGCAGAATGAGTAAAACGCAAAGACGGCTGCAAAATCATATCATCACATGAACCGTCTGAACTCTGCGCTTCAGACCGGTCATGTGTTTCCACCGAGAAGGCAAACACCCCTCCTCTCCGCAAACATTCCGCTGCCAGAGCAAAAGCGCGCTCCAGCTGGCCGATATAGATAAACACATCGGCAGCAAGGATCATATCCGGCTGCGGCAGATCCTCATCGACCAGATCCTCCTTGCGGCACTGGTTTACATCTGCCTTAATCAGCCTTGTATAAATCTGCTTCTCATCCGCTTTTTTCAGCATGGCTTCTGAGAGATCCGCACCGCTCAGCAAACCGCTGCGCTGATGGATTTCCTCTCCCATCAGACCAGTGCCGCAGCCCAGATCCAGCACATGCTGGTAGCTGCGCTCCGGAAAATGTCTGGTAATCAGCTCCGCCAGTTTTTGCGGCCCGCAATATTGCAGTTTATCGACCAGAGATTCCTCGAAATCCGGTGCATAGGCATCAAACAGTGCTTCAATATAGGCAGGCGGTGCCGCATCCGGTGTTTCACCAAGACCGCATTGTGCCAGCTTCAGTCCCGCACCAAAACGGTCTTCAGGATCAAGCTTCAGCAGCTGTCGCCAGAGAGCCACAGCTTCATCTGTTTCACCCGCATTTTCATGCATTTCGCTGAGCATAAACAGGCCCGCAGGCCATTGCCGGAACTGGGATGTCAGATAGTCAAGCGACTGGCGCATCAGATCGGCTGCTGCGGAATGGTCTCCCGCCTCAGACATCATGACCGCATAATGAGCACGGCGATCCGCTATCAGATCACCGGAAGAGAAAAATGCCCGCGCCATTCTTACCGCATTTGTTGCAGAGCACGCGATATGCAGTGATGCGGGGCATTTGACAAGATATTTTTTTGCAACCCGAGCGGATTTCACACAGCCAATGCGGGTTCAATTTTAGTGCTCATTGCAAACAGCGGCCACATTGATCCGCACCGGCTACGGTCTTGTTTAAAGCTGCATCCGGTCTATGTTATTTCCATGCGTCCTGAAGAACTGCTGCACCCTGCCCCTGAGGGGCTCTATTGTCCGGCCGGTGATTTCTATATTGATCCGGTGCGTCCGGTTGACCGCGCGCTGATTACCCATGGCCATGCCGATCATGCCCATGCAGGCAACAATCATGTGCTGGCTACAAGCCAGACGCTGGATATTATGCGCATCCGGTTTGGCGAGCATTATGCGCGCACCAGTCAGATCGCTGATTACGGAAAACCGCTCAGTATCAACGGTGTTACGGTCACCTTTTATCCGGCGGGCCATGTATTAGGTTCCGCACAGATTGCAGTGGAATATCAAGGAACCAGAATTGTCGCCTCCGGCGATTATAAACGTGTTTCGGACAAAACCTGCACACCCTTTGAACCCGTGGCCTGCGATGTCTTCATTACCGAAGCCACTTTCGGCCTGCCGGTTTTCCGGCATCCGCGGCCAAGCGATGAAATTGCCAAGCTGCTGCAATCCTTACAGCTTTTGCCCGAGCGCAGCCATATTGTCGGCGCCTATGCGCTTGGCAAGGCACAGCGGGTCATCAGCCTGCTGCGTCAGGCCGGTTATGATGCCCCCATCTATCTGCACGGCGCCTTGGAGAAGCTTTGCCAATATTATCAATCTCAGGGTATTGCCCTCGGAGAGCTGCGTCCTGCCACTTCAGAAACAACACATCAAAAAGCAGATTTCGCGGGCAGCCTGATTATTGCCCCGCCCGCTGCAATGGCTGACCGCTGGTCAAGACGATTTCCTGATCCTGTCAGCTGTTATGCCTCCGGTTGGATGCGTATCCGCCAGAGAGCCAAACAATCCGGAATTGAACTGCCACTGATCCTTTCCGACCATTGCGACTGGGATGAGCTGACCGATACAATCACGGAACTCTCTCCTTCGCAGGTTTGGGTGACACACGGGCGCGAGGAAGCTCTGGTACGCTGGTGCACTCTCAACACCATCCCGGCGAAACCATTGCATCTCGTCGGCTATGAAGATGAGGCAGACATATGAAAGCCTTTGCCGCATTGCTCGACAGGCTGGTGCTCACGCCGCGACGCAATGAAAAACTGCTATTGCTGGCCAATTATTTCCGCACACAGGCTGACCCTGACCGCGGCTATGCACTGGCCGCGCTGGCAGGTACACTTGAGTTAAACAGTGTAAAGCCCGCACTGTTGCGCGCACTGACCATGACACGCGTCGACAGCGAATTATTTGCCTATTCCTATGATTATGTCGGCGATCTCGCGGAGACGATTTCTCTGATCTGGCCTGCTGCTGATAATGTGCAGCCGGTCAATGACTTGTCCCTCGGCACTGTTATCACAACACTCCAGCAAACATCGCGCAATGCCGCGCCGCAACTGGTTGAGACTTTGCTGGATGCGCTTGATGTCTCTGAGCGATATGCTCTTTTGAAGCTCGTCACCGGCGGCTTACGGACCGGTGTTTCCGCAAGGCTGGCAAAGCAGGCACTTGCGGATTTCGGTCAGGTTGAACTCAGCGAGATTGAGGAATTGTGGCACGGGCTGACCCCGCCCTATGTCAGCCTGTTCAACTGGCTCGACGGCAGGAGCAGCAAGCCGGAAAATAATAATCCGGCACCGTTTCGTCCCGTCATGCTGGCGACGCCGCTGGATGAGACTGAAACAGAGAAACTCACGCCGGAGGATTTTGCAGCAGAATGGAAATGGGATGGTATCCGCGTACAGGCCGTCAGTGAAAACGGGGTCAAAAAGCTCTATTCCCGCAGCGGTGATGACATTACCCACGCCTTTCCCGATATCGTCTCAGCCATCCGTTTTGAGGGTGCAATTGACGGAGAATTGCTGATCCGCCATGCAGACGGCAAAACAGAACCAGCCTCTTTCAATGCCTTGCAACAAAGGCTGAACCGTAAAACTGTCTCTGCCCGTCAATTGCAGGATTATCCTGCCTTCATCCGCGTTTATGATCTGCTGCATCGCGGCAACCGCCTTACCGGATCAGATTTGCGCAATCTGCCTTTTGCGCAAAGAAGGCAGCATCTGGAAACCTTCATCAAAGAGCTTGATCCGTCTTATTTTGATCTTTCGCCACTGCTTAACTTTCAGACATTTGCCGAACTGCGGCACTTGCGCAACCACCCGCCACACGCCGTGATTGAAGGGCTGATGCTCAAACGTACTGACAGCGTTTACAGTGCAGGACGACCAAAAGGCCCGTGGTTCAAATGGAAACGCGATCCCTATATTATCGACGCGGTTCTCATTTACGCCCAGCGCGGTCACGGCAAGCGTTCAAGCTATTATTCGGATTTTACATTTGCGGTCTGGTCTGATGACAGTGAACAGGCACAACTGCTCCCCGTCGGCAAAGCCTATTCCGGCTTTTCCGATGAGGAAATGAAACAACTCGACCGATTTGTACGGGAGAACACAATTCAGCGCTTCGGGCCTGTACGGGCTGTCAGGGCAGACCGGCAGCACGGGCTTGTTGTGGAAGTCGCCTTTGAAGGGCTGAACCGCTCCACTCGCCATAAATCAGGACTGGCTATGCGCTTTCCGCGCATTTCCAAACTGCGCTGGGATAAGCCGCCGGCACAGGCAGATATTATACAAAATCTGATGCAGCTTCTGCCGGATGATACTCCGGCAAATTGATTATTCTACGGTTTTAACCCGGATTGTATAAATATCGATGCTTTTGCCGGTGCCGTTAATATCACTGGTCAGAACAAGACGGCCGGAACTGTTTGCCGATGACACTTCGGGAACCGGAAGATCAAACAGTAAACTGCTTTGCTGGTCTGTCACATCATAACGCTTACGTCCGCAATCACCCAGAGAGCCCAGATCGCAACTGACAGACATTTGCACGGTTCCGCCGTCGTCACTGCGCACCATGACTTCAAATGTCGCCTGTTTGCCTTCAAGTTGATCCAGCACACCCTGGCCAATATCAAAGCTGGCCGTATCGGCTGCAGTCGGCGATTTAATACGGACATAACGGGCATTGCCGGAGCCGCCGATTTCAGCAGTCGCTTTTCCCTGAACAGAAATGCGATCCGGTTGCGCAGGGGTGAAAATTGTCACCCAGTCTTTACTGTCGGCCTCATTACCCTGCATCACAGGACCAGCATTGCCGGATTGCGCAAGCGGCGCATTTCCTACCGGCCCGATGGTAACAAAACTATTATAGAGCGACCAGCCGATAAAGCCGGCCGTTACCAAAAATGCTACGGGCAGCGCCAAAGAGAAAATGCGGGATTTTTTGCGTTTTTTCGGCTTTGCAGGCTGACTGAGCCCCTGTTCATAACCCAGATCAGGCTCGGCTTCCGCTTTGTTTTTATGCTTACGGGAACCTTTGCCCTGAGAGCGTACATCACCATGATCCAGTTCAGGAACACCCAATCCGCCATCATATTGCGGCGCAGGTGTAAGCATTTCCTCATCAGAAACACGGTTCGCATTCGCTCGCATTTCCTGTTCTATATGAGAAATTGCAGCTTTCAGCTTCTCACGCCGCTCAGCACGTTGCGGATCTGAAAGCTGGGCATTCGCAGCCATTGCGCGTTCATGTGCGCTCCAGACGGATTCATAAATCCGCTGACGCACAGCCGGATCAGACGAATCCGCTTTGGTCAAAGCGTTGCGTATTGCACTTTCGATGCCCTGCAAAATTGTCCCTTCCTACTACCGGCTTTATACGCGGATGCTCTTATTGATGCACGAATAAGCAGATCAACGCATTAACTTATTTTTAAGTCTTATGAAATCCTAACTATCACAGGGATATAAAAAGATTATATACGATCTTAACATATTGTTCCACAAAGACTATTTGCGCGAAAAATCTCTATTTCCATAATATGCCGTATCGGCGCATCTTTAGTAAAACTCCCGCTAAGGCATAAACATGCTCACTTGGCATATTTCACAGTAAATATTACATATAAGTCAACCACCAAGCTTCCCTGAACCAAAATGATACAGTTTTTTATATTTTGCCTTTGACATCCTGCAATCCTTGCCAGCAATATACCGTTTACGTTTACGTCAATTACGGAACTGCAATATGGCTCTACCGGATATTCTCAAAAACAATCTGCGCTTACCGGCAATCGGTGCGCCGCTCTTCATCATCGCCAATCCTGCACTGGTTATGGCGCAATGCAAAAGCGGCATTGTCGGTGCATTTCCGGCACTGAATGCACGCACTGCCACACAGCTGGATGAGTGGCTGGCAGAAATTACCGAAGGGCTTCAGCAATATAATCAGGAGAATCCTGACCGGCCCGCTGCCCCTTTTGCCGTCAACCAGATTGTACACCGCTCCAATCTGCGTTTGCAGCAGGATCTGGAATTATGCGTCAAATATAAGGTTCCGGTTGTTATTTCCTCCCTCGGCGCGGTGCCGGAAGTGAATGCCGCAATTCACTCTTATGGCGGAGTTGTACTGCATGATGTCATCAATAACCGCCATGCCAATTCAGCTATTCGCAAAGGCGCAGACGGACTGATCGCTGTCGCCGCCGGTGCCGGCGGCCATGCGGGAACACTGTCCCCTTTCGCGCTGATTGCTGAAATCCGCGAATGGTTTGACGGTCCTGTCGCCCTATCCGGTGCCATTTCCAGCGGACGTGCTATTCTTGCAGCACAGGCAATGGGCGCAGACCTTTCGTATATCGGCTCGCCTTTTATTGCGACCAAAGAAGCCAATGCTGTTGACGCCTATAAGGACATGATCGTGCAATCCAGCGCGAAAGATATTGTCTATTCCAACTATTTTACCGGCATTCATGGAAACTACCTGCGGCCCTCGATTGAAGCAGCAGGAATGGATCCCGATCATTTGCCGGAGGCTGACCCGAGCAAAATGGACTTCCATAAAGCCACCACCGGTGCAAAAGCCTGGAAAGATATCTGGGGTTGCGGTCAGGGGATTAGCGCAGTCAAAGAAGTGCTGCCGGCCGGAGAATTGGTGGAACGCTGGATTGAGCAATATAAAGAAGCAAAATCCACACTTTGCCAGGCTTAACAAGGTTGCAAAACGTCTTAAAAACAGTGGTATAGCTGAGATTTACTCTCTGATAGAATAAGCGAACTTGTTCATTTTATCAGAGAGTTTTAATTCCTCTGAATGACATAACGGAAACCGTTTCTTTTTGCTTTTGCGCCTTGCAATCAGAATGAGATTTCGTTATCACGCGCCCGAACAGACTGCATAAAATCACTGCATTCTGACGGGAGTATCTCCCTGCCGCTTTAGCTCAGTTGGTAGAGCACATCATTCGTAATGATGGGGTCACGTGTTCGAGTCACGTAAGCGGCACCAATAAAAAATTGAAATCATTGATAAATATATATAGACAGACACGTACAACATTGTGTCTTAGTGCCGCGTTTCTGCACTATCGCAGCACTGCATGTTCTTGCGCAGTAATGGTGTTTTGCTTTTCAAAAGCCGTTTGTTGTCTTTGTTGCGCTTCTTCAAAGGGCAGATTATTATTTCAATAAATTCAGGGGCATATTAAAAGTCAAACTTAACAAAGATGCCATCAGTTAAACATGATCAAGACCTTGAACTTTTTGAATTTGCTCTTTCAGTATTTCATAAAGTGTATTTTTAATCAGAGAAAATGACACATTCGCTGCTTTCGCCACTCCGAATTTCTGATGCATGACCGGCACAAATTTCCGCTGTATCAGTGGTAAATGCTGATACAGATTAGGGTAAAAACTACTGATTATAGCGACCCCCAGTCCCTCTGCAGCATATGCACTCGCAGAAATGCTGGAATGCGTCTCAATCCGGATATTAGGTTCTGTTTTGTACTTGCGAAATATATTTTCCAAAACGCTCCGCTCCGGAGTGTTCTTACCAATCAAAATCAACGGTACATTCTTCAGATCTGTCGGGCTCAACTCTTCTTTATCCGTGAATGCATAGTCTTCATGGAAAACACAAACATTCACCCCCGAGGCAATTTGCTCTACACTGATATGCGGACTTCCGCTCCACTCCATAGGGACAAAGCCAAAGTCAACCGTTCTCTGCTCGATCATTTGTATGATCAGATCAGCGCGCTCAAAAAACGTCTCAATTGTAACATTAGGATAAACATTTAAGCACTCCCTGATAATTTTGGGAGCAAAGCTTTCTGCCAAGCTGGGCGGCAAGCCAATGCGTACGAGTTCATGAGCATGGCGGCCTGTACGCAAATCTTCCGCATGCCGGTTAACGCGCTCCAGGGCGAGTAAAACGACTTCAGCCTCATCAGCCAGACTATAGGCCTCAGGATTAGGGATTAGCCTGCTATTAGCCCTTGTAAACAGCGGGAAACCCACACTTTGTTCAAGCTGTTTTAAAATCCGGCTTACTCCGGACTGGCTTAATCCCAGCGTCTCGCCTGCCGCTATGGTGGAGCCCGTAGAGGTAAGTGCCCTCAAAACTTCAAGCTGTTTTTGATCTAACATTGCGGGCCTCCCCGTGCCTTCATAGCCAGCTGCTGCATTCATAACTATATGAAAATTTTCATATAGTTGCCATATATTTTTAAATTTGTCATAGATTTTATTTGTAAAGGGAGCCTACTTAATGTGCGACAAGCCAGATCTTACAAAAATAATTAATTCCAAAAGCAAAGACTTCACTGATCTCAGCGATCAGATCTGGGACCGACCGGAATTAAATTATGAAGAGTATTTTGCATGTGATGCACATACCTCCTTGCTTGAGAAAGAGGGCTTTCATGTCACGCGCGGTGTGGCAGGCATTCCAACGGCAGTGATGGGAGAAGCCGGCACTGAAGGCCCGATTATTGCTATTCTTGGCGAATATGATGCATTGCCAGGCCTCAGTCAGGAAGCAGGTATCGCAGTACAAAAACCTGTCATTGATGGCGGAAAAGGCCACGGTTGCGGTCATAATCTGTTAGGGGCAGGCTCATTACTCGCCGCAGCGGCTGTAAAGGATTATCTAGCTGCCAACGGCATAAAAGGACGTGTTCGCTATTATGGCTGCCCCGCAGAAGAAGGCGGCTCATCCAAAGGCTTTATGGTCAGAGCCGGTGCTTTTGAAAATGTAGATATTGCTATTTGCTGGCATCCTGCTCCGTTCACCGGCGTCAACAATCCAATTTCACTCGCATGTAATGAAATCATCTTCAAATTCACGGGCCGTGCCGCACATGCATCTGCCTGCCCGCACTTGGGGCGCTCTGCGCTCGATGCCGTGGAAATCATGAATGTCGGCGTGAATTACATGCGTGAGCACATGCCATCTACAGCGCGCATCCACTATGCTGTAACTGACACAGGTGGTCATGCACCCAATGTCGTGCAGGCCAAAGCTGCAGTACGCTATTTGATAAGGGCTCGTACCCTGCCGGAACTGCTGGAATTATCAGATCGCGTAAGAGATATTGCCAAAGGCGCCGCACTTATAACCGGAACCAGCGTGACCCACGAAGTTGTAAGCGGCGATGCAAATCTCGTAGGCAATACACCTCTCGAAGCATTGATGCACAAGCAACTCATGAAACTGGGGCCAATTCAGTTTGATGACGCAGACCGTGCTACTGCAGCAGAATTTCAAAAAACTTACACCAAAGCAGATATCGCAGCTTCATTCGAGCGCTTTGGCTTAAAACCACAAGCTGGTTTGTCACTGTGCGATCTTATTTTTCCGCCCAATAGCGGCGACGGTACTTTGGTCGGTTCAACCGATGTCGGCACAGTAAGCTGGGTTGTTCCTACAGTGCAAATCCGCAGCACCACCTATGCTATCGGCACACCGGGGCATTCCTGGCAATTAGTAGCACAAGGAAAACTTCCCGCAGCGCATAAAGGAATGGTCTATGCAGCCAATGCTATGGCCTCTTTAGCCATAGAGCTGCTGAACAATCCGAATGAAATCTCACTTGCAAAAGCTGATTTTTCAGAACGTTTGGCGGATACACCTTTTGTAAATCCAATCCCTGATGACGTATTCCCTCCGCTTCCGGAGAAAGCGAATGCATAGGCTGACTTCATCTCCGGATCGCGAGCGTTTGATGAGCCATATTCACGAGTTTTCTAAACGCGTGAAGCTCTCAGGTTCCCGCGAAGAATACGAAAGTTTTCTTTATTTGCAGCAGCAAATGGAATCCTACGGCTATTCCACGTCACTTATACAGCACGACGCCTATATAAGCCTTCCCGGTAAAGCCCGTATTGTCCTTGATGGCAAAAGCTTAAACTGTATTACACACTCCATGTCTCACCCCAGCGATCCGGCGGGTTTGGCTGGCGAGCTCATCTATATTTCTGAAGGCACTGCTCACGACTACCAGAGCAATGATGTGGCAGGAAAAATTGTCCTGATCTCAGGTATTGCTACGGAGGAGACGGCACATCTTTCCAGAATACATGGTGTTATCGGGGAAATTCATATCAGCCCCAATAATAATCTTTATGAAATGTGCGTCTCGCCGGTATGGGGCAGTCCTGACCAATATACACGTGAAAATCTTCCGGCAGCGGTTATTACAACCATCACTCAGGATGATGGCGCTGAGCTCATCAAACGATGTGAAGCCGGTGAAGTTGTTACCGCAACTCTGATTGCGACAGTTGATACCGGTTGGCGAAAAACGCCAATTCTGGTCTGTGAGTTATTGCCGGATGATCGTCGCAATGAAACGGAACCTTTTGTTTTATTTTCCGGACATCACGACACATGGCATTTCGGTGTCATGGATAATGGTGGTGCAAATGCCACCATGCTGGAAGCGGCAAGATTGTTGCGGGAAAACAGGGCGGACTGGCAACGCGGATTACGCATATGTTTCTGGTCAGGCCATTCCCACGGACGATACTCCGGTTCGTCGTGGTATGCCGATGAATATTGGTCGGAGCTCAACCGGCGTTGTGTTGCACATGTTAATGTGGATTCAACCGGCGCAGATGGCGCAGTGATCCTCACAAATTCTGCAGTGATTGATGAGTTGCAATCCGTCGCGTCTGAAGCTGTTTATGCAGAAACCGGTCAGTCACATAAGGGCAATCGTCATGGCAGAGCCGCAGACCAGTCATTCTGGGGCATTGGCTTGCCTTCAATCTTTGGCAGTGTGAGCCATCATCTGCCCAGCACCGAAAAAATGCCGACTGCACTGGGATGGTGGTGGCATACACCTGAAGATACTGCCGAGCATATCAACCCCGACAATTTGATACGTGATACCCGCATTGTCATGCATGTATTACAGCAATTACTGCACAGCAGAATTTTGCCGTTTGACTACGAGAAAACCGCTAACGCGCTCATCACAGAATTAGAGAATATTCAGGCAAAACTGCAGGGTCGTTTTGATATTCGCGGCCTTATTGAACAAGCCTTGAAATTAAAAAAAGCAGCGGTCGCTTTAAAACAAAGCATCCACAATCTTAGTGACGAAAATAGCCGACATATCAATTCTGCACTGATGTCCGTGTCACGCAATTTGGTTCCGCTGAATTATACGCAGGGTGACCGTTATCATCATGATAACGCCCTGCCCCATTCTGCATGGCCTGCACTCGACGGAATACGCGAGCTTGCCAATGCTGCGAACCCGAATGACATCCCGTTTTATGTTGTGCGTGCTCGTCAGACACGAAACCGTATTGCGCATGCTCTGGAGCTTGCAACAGAAGCAATGTCCGGAGCTCTGCTAGCAAAATCTGAAAATTAAAATAACACGAAAACAAGGGAGGAAATCATTTTGAAAAAAATAATAAGCGTGATGACCACAGCGTGTCTTCTCGGAGCAATCACTCTCCAAGCAAGCTCAGCACAACCTGTCAATGTCGGCATCGAAGGTGCATTTCCGCCGTGGAATGCACTCGATTCAAAAGGTCAGCTGTCAGGCTTGGATGTTGACCTGATTAAAAATCTTTGTGAGCGCGCAAAGTTAGAGTGCGCTCTTCACGCAGGTGACTGGAACGCAATGATACCGAGCCTTAATGCCGGCAAGTTTGATGTTGTCATGACACTTGGCATTAATGAAAAGCGCAAACAGGTTGTCGACTTTACAGTGCCATATGCATCAGGCGTTGCAACATTCATTGTCGCTAAAGACGGCCCGCTTGCACAACTACCCATGAATGGCGAACGGTTAAATCTCAACAACAAAGAGATTGCAGATCCGGTGATGGCCGAAATTGGCGATCAGCTGAAAGGAAAAACCGTCGGGGTTATCGGTTCGACCAGTCAAGAACAACTGATCAACGCGTATTTCGGCGAGAATGTTACCGTTCGCACCTATAAGAACTCCATTGAACGGGATCTGGATATTAAATCAGGGCGCATTGATGCGGGCTTTGACAGTGGCGTCTATGGCGCAGCAATGCTGGCAAAGCCTGGCAATGATAGTCTGACCATGTCCGGCCCCCAGATGAAGGGCGCAATGCTGGCAACAGATGTCGCTCTGGGACTCCGTAAAGGCGATGCTGCCCTCAAAGAGAAATTTGATAAGGCGATCAAAGAAGCCGCGCAAGACGGAACGATCAAGGAACTCTCAAAACGCTGGAGCAGTATTGATCTGACACCCTCATTCTAAAACAGCACAGCTAAGTCTGCGCATAAACAACGCAGATTTCTTTAGTTGCGTGGTCAGCCAATCAAGGCCGGCCACGCCTGATGGGTACGAAGGTCAATAAATGAACCAGCCTAGTTTTTTAGAAATCATCAGTTTTGGTCCTGACGGATGGGGACAGGCACTTGTCACCGCAGCCGGCATGACCATCATGATCGCAGTAGCAGGATATGTGCTTGGCATTCTCATAGGGATCTCAGGTGCATGGGCAAAAATAGCCGGTGGTCGTTTTAGCAAAAACTTGTCTAATGCCTATACAACGATCATACGCGGCATACCTGATCTGCTGGTTATTTACCTGTTTTACTTTGGCGGAAGCGCGGCAATCAGTGCTGTCAGCAAATGGTTTGGCGAGGGTGGATTTATCAGCTTCCCGGGCTTTTTAGCCGGTGCCATTGCCATTGGCATAACGTCCGGCGCACAACAAACAGAAGTATTTCGGGGCGCCTTCAGTGCCGTCCACCGTGGAGAGCTGGAAGCTGCGACCGCGTGCGGTATGAGTCAGTCGCTCAAATTCAAGCGCATTATCATGCCGCTCACGCTGAGACATGCGATCCCGGGTCTCGGGAATGTATGGCAGGTTGTGCTGAAAGAATCCGCACTTGTATCTGTGACCGGCGTCGTCGAACTCATGCGACAAACACAAATCGGGGCAGGTTCAACAGGCCTTCCTTTCTACTTCTTCATGACTGCCGCCTTAATCTATCTGGCAATATCAACGATATCCGGCCTGACCCTTCAGCTCACAGAACGCCATAGCAATCGTGGCGTGAGGAGAGCGTGATGGATTTGTTGTTTGCATGGGAAACCTTCGTTGAACTTTTGTCCGCCCTGCCCTTAACACTACAGTTGGCTGCAACAGCAGTTGCCCTTGGCACAGCTCTTGGCCTGCTTATCGCATTGGCACGGACATCAGGGATCGCAATACTAAATTGGAGTGCGCGCTTCTATATCTTTGTCTTTCGCGGCACGCCCCTCCTCGTCCAAATATTCATTATTTACTACGGCTTAAGCCAATTCCCCGAAGTCAGGAAGAGCATTCTATGGCCGCTGCTGCGCGATCCTTACTGGTGCGCGATTATAGCATTCATGCTGAATACGGCTGCTTATACGGGTGAAATTATCCGTGGCGGGCTTATGTCAGTTCCGCACGGTCAGATTGAGGCTGCAAAAGCCTGCGGGATGTCACGTTCGCTGATTTTCCGAAGAATTGTTTTGCCGATATCCGTCAGGCAAGCTCTTCCTGCATATGGGAATGAAGTGATTTCAATGGTTAAGGCCACTTCATTGGCATCCATTATTACATTGATGGAGATCACAGGAGTTGCAGCGCGTCTCATCTCTGAATCTTACCGTGTGGTTGAGGTCTTTGCTATTGCCGGCCTGTTATATCTCGCCATCAATTTCATCCTGACGCGTGTCATTGCCTACACAGAATATACGCTGACACCTTATCTGCGCCAGCCTAAAGGGGCATGACCTGATGAATATGAATATCCAAACACAGCCGACAATAAGTGTACGAAATTTGCATAAAAAATTCGGAGCGCTTGAAGTCTTAAAAGGTGTGTCACTTGAGGCCAGAAATGGCGAAGTCATTTCAATTCTCGGATCTTCCGGTTCAGGAAAATCAACAATGCTCCGCTGCCTGAATATGCTTGAAACACCCACGAGCGGAGAAATCACGATAGCAGGCGAAACCATTGCTCTGCGGCAAACGAATAGCGGAGAAGTGATACCGTCGGATCGCAAACAAGTTGAACGTATCAGAGCCAAACTTGGCATGGTCTTTCAAAGCTTTAATTTGTGGTCTCACAAAACTATTCTCGAGAACATAATTGAAGCGCCTGTACACGTACAAAAACGCCCTAAAGCTGAGTGTATAGAAGAAGCTGAAGCACTGCTTGCAAAAGTAGGCATAGCTGACAAGCGCAATTTTTACCCGTCTCATCTTTCCGGTGGCCAGCAACAACGTGTTGCAATTGCCCGTGCCCTGGCCATGAAGCCGGCCGTTATGTTGTTTGATGAGCCGACCTCAGCCCTCGATCCTGAACTGGTTGGTGAAGTCCTACGTGTCATGCGGGATTTGGCTGAAGAAGGCCGCACAATGCTGGTCGTAACCCATGAGATGGGCTTTGCACGAGATGTCTCAAACCGTGTGATTTTTCTTCATCAGGGAGAAATCGAGGAAGAAGGCACTCCGGAAGAAGTTTTTACACGCTCTAAATCTGAGCGTTTTCGTCAATTCATAAAATAAACAATTCATCCAAGGGGAATTAAAATGCTGAAAGCATCTATGGCTGTATTAACAACATTGTCAGCAGTCGTGCTCTTCTCTGCCGGGAACCTGCAGGCAGAAGAGAAAAAGTGGGAGAAGATTGTCATCGCGACAGAGGGTGCCTTCCCTCCCTATAATCTGACAAGGCCGGATGGAACACTGGATGGATATGAGATTGAAATCGGAAACTATCTCTGTGCCGAAATGAAGATTGAGTGTGAATTTGTTGCACAGAATTTTGAGGGCATAATTCCTGCACTCAATGCCGGAAAGTTTGATGCGATCATGGCAGGCATGTCAGCAACAGACAAACGCAAGGAAGTCATTAATTTTTCAAGCTCTTATGGCAGCACCGGTCAAGCATTTGCCTCCTACAAAAACAGTGATCTGGTTAACTTGCCGATGAAAAGCCAATTGTTCTCCCTCGGTTTCAATGAACAAGCCGCACTTGAAGCACTCAATAATATTAAACCTCAGTTGCAAGGCAAAACAGTAGGCGTACAAACAGCATCAATGGCGGCTCGCTTTGTAAAAGAGTATCTTGATGGTGTTGTTACTGTCCGGGAATATAAAACGACCGAACAACATGATCTGGATCTGATGTCTGAACGTGTGGATTTTGTAATGGCATCTATGGGATACCTGACGATTGCGAAAGACAAGCCATCGAACTCAGAAATGGTCATTGTCGGGCCACGTTTCCAAGGCGGTTTTCTTGGCGCGGGGAGTTCTGTGGGCTTACGTAAAACCGACACGGAGCTAAAGGCTAAGTTTGATGCAGCGATATTAAAAGCTAAAGAGACAGGTAAAATTAAAGAATTGTCTGAAAAGTGGTTTGGATACGATTTAACACCGCACTAACAATGAATAGTGCTGCAGTTAATCAGGCTTAGTCCCGATCAGATGTCCTGCGGCGGTTTCTCCCTTTGATTCAGCAGGATCAAAGGGAGATATACAATGGGTGATGCGCAACTGATTAAGCGCTACTTTCCTATCTCACAACCAGCGACACAATAAAGCGCCTAACCTGCCTCCCATGGCGGACCTGCAGCCCATTCCCTGCGAAGGGCTTCTACAAAGCGGCGCACTTTCGGCGAAACATGGCGGCGCGTGGGATAAACAGCACTTATGGGAGGGGCTTCGCGGCATAATGTTTGCAAAACCGGTACAAGGCGACCCTGCCGGATATCCTCACCGACAAGGAAGGCACCAAGCTGAGCAATGCCCAGATTGTTGAGCACGGCATCACGAATTGCTTCGGTATTATTAAGCCGCAGGATTCCCTGTACAGCAATATCCCGCTGCTCACTCCCGATCTGGAAGCGCCAGGGTACCGGTGCATTTGCATAGGTAAACACAATTTTTTCGTGGTGCTGCAGATCATCAATGACATAAGGGGTTCCACGCTGCTGCAGATAAGCCGGCGTTGCACAGGTCACAAGGCAGTGGGGGGCCAGAACCTGACGAATGAGCCCGCTGTCAGTGGGCCCGCCGATGCGGATCGCGACATCAATTCCCTCGCAAACGAGATCACAATAATCATCCGAAAATGAAACGTCGGCTTCCAGCTCCGGCCACTCTGCAAGAAATCTCTGAAGCACCGGCAGGACATGCAACCTCCCGAAAGCAGTCGGAAGATCAATGCGAAGCCTTCCCTTAGGCGTCTGGTTACGTTCGGCCAGCGTTGCCTCAGCATCATCCACCTCACACAAGATACGCAAAGCGTGGTCGTAAAACAACCTGCCTTCTTCGGTCAGGCTAACACTCCGCGTTGTGCGGTGGATGAGACGTGTGGCGAGATTTTCCTCAAGCCGCACAATGCTTTTGCCGACAGCTGATCGTGTAACTCCTAATCTTTCGGCTGCCTGAGTAAAACTTGCCGTATCCGCAACGCGAACAAACGCCAGCACATCGCCAAAATGATCAAGCATTATTTCCAATTCGTCCCATCTGTTGCCTTTTATTGCTACTTTATCAATTTTTCAGACCCAGTAAAGACTGCATTGACGATTGGGGCGGACTGCCGCTCCTGAAGCAAAGGCATTCACTATGGAACTGAAGAATGAACGAATCCAAGCCGCAAGGCATCAAGGCTGGCCATCAGTCTATGCAGTGGGTCTCTCGACTTTTGCGGTTGTAACAACAGAAATGCTGCCTGTCGGCTTGATGACATCTATTGCAGGAACACTGGATATCTCGATGGGCATTGCCGGTCTCATGATCTCGATCCCTGCACTCCTCGCGGCCTTCTTTGCGCCCTTTGTCATATTGGTTGCGGGCAGTATCGACAGACGCCGGATTCTGACAGGGCTTCTTGTTTTGCTGACGGCAGCCAATGTTGCTTCAGCAGTCGCCCCGTCGATCTATTCACTGCTTGCCGCACGGGTCGTTGTCGGTTTTTGTATGGGAGGCATATGGGCTATTGCCGGAGGTCTCGCATTAAGACTTGTACCGATACAATCGGTCGGAACAGCAACGGCAATCATTTTCGGCGGTGTCGCAGCCGCATCGGTACTGGGTGTGCCAATCGGCGCCATGATCGGCGAATTAGCCGGTTGGCGCTGGGCATTTGGTGCAATGGCTATCTTCAGCGCAATTGTATTTGGTCTCAATCTGTGGGCTTTGCCTGCGCTGCCCGTCGAACAGTCCATCAAAATAAGCAAGTTTATCAATGAAATTAAGCGTCCATCCGTTCAGTTTGGCCTGATCCTGACGCTGTTGCTCGTCACAGGGCATTTCATGGCTTACACATTCGTCCGCCCGATTTTACAAACTATATCTGATGTCCCGTCCAAATGGATCAGCGGGTTACTCTTCATTTATGGAGCAGCAGGTATCGCAGGGAACTTTCTGGCAGGTTTGATTGCCACACAACGGATCAGGGCAACTCTGGGCATCATTGCCATGGCACTTGTGGCGGCAGTCCTTGGATTTGCGTTCCTGAGCGGAACGCCCGCCACAGGGATCGGGCTCCTCTTCCTTTGGGGGCTGGCCTATGGCGGCGTTTCAGTCACCTTGCAGACGTGGATGATGCAAGCCGCGCCATCTGCCATCGAGATCGCAACAGCACTTTTCGTATCAATCTTCAACATCGGTATCGCAGCCGGATCGTTCACAGGCGGGCAAATTGTCAACCGCTTCGATCTTCATACAAATTTGCTGCTTGCAGCCATTTTGCCTGCCTTAGCACTTATGCTCATCCTCAACATTCAACGGAAGCACTAAATTGACACATAATATATTCGAGCTTGGCGACATCCAGTTGCAATCAAAGCGTCGTATCCGTAACGCAAAACTGGCTTACAAAACTTACGGAACCTTAAACACTGCCAAAGACAACGTTATTCTCTATCCGACCTCCTTCGCGGCCACACATGACGATGCGGCATGGCTTATTGGTCCGGGGCGTGCACTCGATTCCGAACGCTACTTCATCATCGTGCCCGATATGTTCGGCAATGGCTTGTCCAGCTCTCCCAGCAATACCCCATCCCCTGCGGATGCAAGCCGCTTTCCGGTGGTGACAATCCACGACAATGTCAGACAACAGCACCGCCTTCTAACCGAAAAGTTCGCTATTAAAACGATACGCCTCGCCATAGGCTGGTCTTTGGGCGGAGCGCAGGCTTTTGAGTGGGCAGCGGCCTTTCCCGACATGGTCGAACGTCTTTTTACTTTTCAAAGTGCTGCCCGCACTTCGCGACACTTCCATTTGTTTTTCGACAGTGTCAGGGCGGCTATCGAACTGGATGCCGGTTATCACAAAGGATTTTATATCAACCAGCCAGCTGGCGGCCTTCGAGTTGCGGCGCGTATCTACGCAGCATGGGGTTTTTCGCAGGCTTTCTTTCGGGAGCGGCTGGATGAATATGCGCTCGGCTATGCATCGCTTGATGACTTTCTCGTAGACTTCTGGGAAGGGTGGTTTCTCAAGCGGGATGCAAACGACATCCTTGCGCATCTATGGACCGGACAACATGCCGACATTAGTGCGAATGAAACATATCAAGGCGATCTCGACAAAGCGTTGGCATCAATCAAAGCTGACACGATTATTATGCCTTCATCCAGCGATCTGTATTTTCCTGTTGAAGATGCCGCTCAGGAAGCATCACGGATACCAAGAGCCGAGTTGAGGATTTTGAAATCGTCATGGGGGCACGTTGCAGGTGAAGGAATGAATGATGCTGATACCATTGCTATCGAGCGCGCAATTACTGACCTTTTAACAAGATGATCTCTATGAATGATACGCTGCTAAAGCGATCATTTCTGCATCAGGAACCATAGGCGGCGGCTTAAAGATTTCTGGCCGCAAATTCTGCTTTCATGGTGAGAAAACAATTATCGTCACCGGTGCTGCAAACCTTTGCACCGGTGACGACCGCTTTCTCAGAGCTTTATAAGGCCGTCAGCATCTCTGCCATCTGATTATACGGCTATCAACCGTCATGAAGAAATCTTGTCACCGCCGATAAAACATGATAAAAAATCTCATATATAAAACATCAAATACAAACGTTGATTTTCTTATGATCTTCGAAGTTTCGCTGTGAAATTTTGTACATGATGGAGCTATGGTTGAAATTTTGGAGCCCAGTTAAAATACATGGACGGGTTTGCGCTGGGGCTTGCCAGACTTTATAGAGCTGAAAAACTGAGGCTTCGCGCTTTAGCCAGCCGTTTTACCGGCAATCCGACAAGTGCTGAAGATATAGTTCAACAGGCTTTTGTGAATATTCTTAAAACGCAAGGCCCGCTCTTCGACCAGCCGGCTTATACCTCACGTACAGTCAGAAATCTCGCTCTCAATTATCTTCGCGACCATCAACGGCGTAGCGCCGTCGAATTACAAGGCATTGAGACCGAAAATATTGCAGATCAACAACCATCTCCGGAGATGATTGCCCTGCATCGAAGTGAATTGCACCGCCTTTTAACAGCGATTTCCGCTCTGCCACAAAGGCGGCGTGAAGCCTTTATCGCCTGTAAGATTGAAGGTCTGACTTATGAAGAAGTCGCCGCGCGGCAAGGCATATCCCGAAATACAGTCATTTCTCAGGTTGTTACCGCACTGATACAACTTGATGCTGTTTTACAAGCGGACAAACCTTAAATGCAGGATGAAAATATCGATCCTGCCTATCAACAGGCAGTTGAATGGTTTGTGCGAATGCAGGATGCAGAAGTATCTGCTGAAGAGCAGAAGGCTTTTTCATTATGGTTCACAAGCTCTCCTGCTCATCAGGCCGCCTATCAGCGCGCATCCCTGCTTTGGGAGCGGTTTGATCTTGTAAAACCGGAATACAAAAAATACCGGAAATCCCGCAATATCAGCCGGCGCAGCCTGCTATTGGGTGGTTTGGCTGTAGCGGCACTGCCCGCGTCCTATTTTTTGCTCAATCCTGCTCTTTATGCCGATTACCTCTCCGGCATAGGGGAACAACTGTCTGTAACTTTACCGGACGGCAGCACCGCGCAGCTTGGTACACACACCGCTCTTTCACTGGATTTCAATGCGGAGACACGCCGGCTTATCCTGCATCACGGACAAGCCCTGTTTAATGTTGCGCCTATGGCAAACCGGCCCTTTGAAGTGGTTGCCGGTACAGGTACTGCCGAGGCTCTTGGCACACAGTTTGATATTCGTCTTATAGGCAATGCAGCAACCGTTACAGTCTTAGAAAGCGCAGTCAAACTCTATCATGCCAACACATCCCCTGTTGTTATAAAAGCGGGATGGCAGATCGATTACGCCGGGAATGTCAAAGGTGAGCTACACCCCGCCAATCTTACCGAGGCTGAAGCATGGCGGCAGGGGCGCATTTATTTTGAGGATAAACCCTTACATTATGTCCTCAGCGAACTGGAACGCTATCGTCGCGGAAAAATCATTCTCGCCGATGCAACCCTTGCGGAAATACCTGTCACGGCTGTTTTCAACAGTGAATCCAGTCATGATGCACTGAATGTTCTGGCTGAGGCGCTGCCAATCCGCGTTTTTGATACAGGTCTTGCGGCTTTTATCTATGGCAAAAAATAATTCTCCAGCCGCAATCATTACCCTGCTGATCTCAGGTGTTTAATCTCATGAGGGCCTATCACTCCCTCATTAGAGCGAACGCCATAAACGGATTGGTACATTCATGACAAACAGACGGGCTGCTGCAACAACAATCAAGCAGAGCAGAAAACAAAACTCCGTAAAAAACTATCGTATCACAACGCTTATGACTGCCCGCTTGCTTGCAAGCAGTCTGATTGCTGTGAGTGTGGTACCGGCATTGCCTGCTTTTGCTCAGGAGCGCATCGGCTTTGACATTACAGCTCAGTCTTTATCGTCGGCCCTGTTACAATACGCCAACCGCGCCGGCGTGCAGCTTGTTTTTCAGGCTGATACGGTACGCGGACTTCGCTCCCGGGGAATAAAAGGCACATTCGCACGTGAAGATGCACTGGCCGGTCTTATGTCCGGCACAGATCTGGATTATCGCATATCAGGCAATACAGTCACTATCAGCAAGCGTTCAGCCGGAGCAACGACACAAAATATACCTGCCGGTACAACTGTTCTTGCGCCGATTGTCATCATCAGCGGCAACAGCCCGCAGGAGACTGTTTATACAACTCCGGGATCCGTCAGCTATATTTCTGCTCAGGATATTCAGCGCATCCCGCCAACATCACTCGGCGATATTTTCAAATCAGCACCGGGTGTTGTTGCACCGGGCAGCCGTGTCGGCGCTTCAGTGGATGTCAATATTCGCGGCCTGCAAGGGCAAAATCGCGTGAATGTTATGGTCGATGGCACGCGACAGAGCAATCACACCTATCGTGGCTATCGAGGCAGCCGCACGGAAGTCTATGTCGACCCCGATTTTCTTGGCGGTGTAGATATTGCCAAAGGTCCGGTCGCCACCGCCGGAGGTGTGGGGGCTATGGGCGGCGTTGTGAATATGCGCACGCTTGAAGCCTCTGATATTTTGAAAGACGGCAAAAACTATGCGCTGCGCATCAAGGGTGGTCTCGGCAGCAATACAACATCGCCACCACCAACCAGCAAAAATTCCGGTAAAGAAGATAAAGTCACCTATCCGAGAGATTCACGTTTCGGCATGTTTGACGGCGATAACTGGTCAGGCAATATTGTTGGCGCCTATGCCAATGAGGATTATGAATTTATCGCAGGTATTTCGCGCCGTAAGGCAGGCAACTACTTCGCCGGTAAAAAGGGCAAAGATTCTTACTATTCTCCGGTTTATAAAGCTGAAACCAAACTATCGCCTTTTGGCCCGGGCAAAGAGGTTTTCAACACATCGCAGGATATGACCTCAGCTTTGCTGAAAGGCAAAACCAGCTGGGGCGACGGACATTCTCTCGCACTTGGCTATATCTATTACGAGAACAAATATGGGGAAATGGACGAAAATTTCTTGCCCTATATTCGCAGCAGCAGCTCATTCTATCGTGTTGCCCAACATGATCTGAGCCGGACACAGACCCATACATTGAAATCCACCTATGAATATAAGCCGGAAGAAAGCAACCTGATCAGCCTCACTGCTAATCTCTGGTACACGGATATTGCATCTGAAAGTAATGTGATCCGCGCCTATAGCGGTGGTGCGAGTTACGGTGCCCCGCCAAGATCTGTTGAAACAGGTATCCGCACGATCGGTGGTGATGTTACGAATGTTTCAAATTTCGACACGGCACTTGGTACAGTATCGCTGCGCAACGGAATTGAATATGTGCGTGAGCGCGCCAAAGAAGATGGCGGCACAAGTCTTTCCGGTACATATCTGGGTGCCAATCCGAATGGTGAGCGGACATTAGCCAGTATATTCAACCATACAAGCCTTAAAGCAACAGACTGGCTGACAGTGTTCGGCAGTTTACGCTATGACTATTATCAAAATGAAAGCGAACATACCACACTGGACGAATTTAATGAAAAGTCTGGCACACGCCTGAATCCTTCCCTTGGCATCACGGTTGAGCCATTAGACGGTTTTCAGATTTTCAGTAGCTATACCAGTGGCTGGCGTCCGCCCAGCCTGCGTGAAACTGCCGTAAAACAAGCCTCCGGTGTATCCCCTAATCCAAATTTGCGGCCGGAAACCTCTGCCAATATTGAAGTCGGCATTAATCTGCTGCGTAACAATGTGTTTCAGGATGAAGACAGACTGGGGTTCAAAGCAGTCTATTTTCACAACACCTACGATGATTATGTCATTCGCGAACGCTTTGTCGACCCTGAAGGCTTCTGGCGTTATCAGTGGGGCAATATTGATAAGGCTAAATTTAATGGATATGAATTCTCTGCCTCTTATGACAGTTCTGCTTTTTTCGCTTCCGCAGGTCTGACACTGTATTCTGAAGCAACCTTCTGCCGTGATAAGGAAGCTAACCTGATCACACTTATTCTCCCCGCCGGATGCGGTGCAGACAGAGTGGCCTTTGACTATGGCGTCATGAATATACCACCAAAATATTCGGGCAATGTCACTACAGGCGTAAATCTTCTCGAAGAGAAACTGACCCTTGGCAGCCGCGTTTATTTCTTCGGTAAACGCTATGGTGGTTTCCAATGGCATACCGGCTCTGCCAATGAGGCACCTTATTATCATCCCGGCGCTATCGTTGATCTTTTTGGCAGTTATAAATTCAACGAAGATGTTGCGCTTGATTTCAGCGTAGAAAATGTTGGCGACCGATATTATCTCGATCCGCTTTCAACAGGACTGGTCCCAGCACCCGGTCGCAGTTTTAAAATGAGTTTCAGCACCCGTTTCTGAAACAATTTGCCCTTAAAGAGACTTCAGGCCATCCGCTCCGGCAAGCTGATGGCCTGAAACACATAGTCTGAATGTCCGGTCAAAAGACTGCGTTTAAATTTTTCTCTCACGACCTAATAGCCACAAAAGATAAATCCCGCCCAGCAGGCCGGTGGTAAGACCAATCGGCATTTTAAGATTGAGCGGTGAATTCTGGCTGAGCAGATCAGCCCCTAATAGTAAAACAGCCCCCATCAAGGCACCGGAAACGACCGGCACATCCGGCGAGTGCGTTAAACGGCGCACCAACTGCGGCGCAGCAAGCGCGATAAATGCAATCGGCCCCGCCGCAGCCGTTGCGATTGCCGTCAGCCCCACGGCAGCAACAACCATAATCAGACGGCTTTTTTCTGTAGCAATGCCCAGCTGTCTGGCTGCATCATCCCCCATCTCGAGCAAATTCATACGGCGCGCATAGAAAATCACCACAGGAATAATCAGCACGAAACCGAGCGCTGCCGGTATGGCATGTGCCCATGTCCGTGTATTCAGTGAGCCTGCCAGCCAAAGTTGTGCGGATGCGGCCTGATCCAGATCACCCGCAACCAATAAAACAGTATTGATACCGGAAAGTATGGCCCCAACACCAATACCGGTCAGGATCAGCCTGTAGCCGCCCGTAGAGCCCTTTTTCAATGACAATACAAAGACTAAAATCGCCGCACCGATACCGGAAAGCACAGCTGCAAGTGACGTCTCCAAAGGCCCGGCATTAAACAAGATTATCTGAATAATCGCGCCTGTCGCCGCACCTGTTGTGAAACCGATAATATCCGGTGAACCAAGTGCATTACGCGATATGGACTGAAAAACAGACCCCGCCATACCAAGTGATGCGCCAACAAAAAGCGCGGTTACTAAACGTGGCAGGCGAATACGCCAGATCACGCGGTCAGTCGTCGGATTATGACCGGCTCCAAACAGGCTATCCATGATCTGGGACGGGGTAAAACTCAACGTCCCTCTGCTAATATGCAGCAGGCTTAAAGCAATGATACAAAGCATTAAAATACAGCAGACCGTTATGACACGCCTGCGCCACTGAACGGAAAAACTGCCTGTTCGGAAGATAATTTTATCACCGGTTTTCATCATAGTTTATTCAGCCGGTATTTACGTGCAACAAAGATGAAAAACGGCCCGCCAATCAGCGTGATAATAATACCGGCAGCAATTTCAGACGGCGGTGCAATGATACGGCCAACCACATCCGCACCAAGCAGTAATATTGCCGAGAACAATGCGGAATAAGGTAAAATCCAGCGATAATTCGGGCCCGTCATCATTCTGGCAATATGCGGTGCAACCAAGCCGGCAAAACCAACAGGCCCTGCTGCCGCTGTTGCTGCACCGGCCAGCAACATCACCGCACTACAGGCAATGATCCATGTCAGCCGGATATTGACACCCAAAGCCTCTCCCATATCTCTGCCCAAAGTTATTGCATTGAGATTTCCGGCAAGGATAATGGCAGTGATCAGGCCGATGAAAACCGCGACAGCGAGAATGACAGCCACATCATAACCCCTGCCCTCGACAGACCCTGCAGACCAGTGCCGCACCTGATCCAGCACCGTCAGCGGCGAGTTGACGATAATAATGCCGGTCACCGATGCGAGCACGATCGACAAACCGGCGCCAGCCAGTACAAGACGAACAGGATTAGTGCCCGACAGATGTGCCTGTCCGAGAAAAAACACGATGACCCCAGCCAGTCCGGCTCCGATAAAAGCAAACCAGACATAATGCTGCATCGAGGTCAGGCCGAACAGCACCATACCACTCACAACAGCCGCTGCGGCACCGGCATTAACACCTAAGAGTCCCGGCTCCGCCAGCGGATTGCGGGTAATTGCCTGCATGATTGCACCGGCCACACCCAGCGCCAACCCTGCCAATACCGCAACTATTGTACGGGGAATACGCAATTCCCTGACGATCAGATGCAGATCGTTCTGAGGGTTATAATTTTGCAGAGCATTAAATGTTTCGCGCAATGCGATTGTTCTGGAGCCCAGAGCCAGACTGGCCAGCACCAGAATAACCAGCAGCAGAATGCCCGATATCAAACCATAGAAACGTCGTCTGTGCCATTGCGAACGGTTGATCATCCGGCATTGCGCGACCTTTTCAGAGCAATCACTCATGGTGCGGAGAACTGCCTGACAACGGTTTCAAGCATTTGCAGGCCGGAATAATAATCAATCCGGAATGATGTTATACCAAGAGGATAAACCCGTTTGCCGGAAACAGCATCAAGATTGCGCAAGACCGGATCAGACAAAAATGCCTGTACGTCCTCTTCAGAGCCGCGCATCAGAAAAACAGATTTTCCGGTAATTGCCGCAGATAAATTCTCATGCGAAATAAATGCAAAATCCGTACTCCGGCTGACATCCGCCTCAAGCTCTGCAGGAAGTCCGGCCACTTCAAACCCGAGCGCAGTCAGCAACTGTGCCTGCGGGCTGGCTGGTTTGGCAATCGAATAGCTGCCGCCAATACTATAGCCGACAATACTGACCGGCTCTGCGGAACGCTGAATTTTGCCCGCCGCCTCTGCGGCAAGGCTGTTAAAACGGGCAATAGCCTGCCCCGCCTCAGCCTCAAGTCCTGTCGCCCTGCCCAGTTGTGTGGCAATATTCTGCCAGCTCTGGTTGGAATAATTCACAACAAGTGTTGGTATATTCTGTGCTTTTAACTCAGCATAGTGCGGGAGAACACTGTCAGCACCGGTCGCTGATGCAATCAACAAGTCCGGTTCCCAGCCGATAACAGCCTCAAGATCAAAATCAAGATTAGCATAAAGAATTTCAACACCGCGCTGATCAGCAATCTCCGCCCATTGCGTGAAAAAACCTTTTTTATCCGTCAGACCGCTTGGCGTGGTTGCTGCTGTCGCCACAACCGGAGCATTGATTGCCAGCAAAATTCCGGTCACGCTCGGTGTAGTGGAAACAATCCGTAACGGCTTTGCATTTAAACTCAGCTCACCGGCATCGTGCCTGATGATACGTGGCCAGTCTGAATTCTCTGCAACCCCGGCAGACACCGAAAACAGTAAAGCAGATATCGCTGCAAACAGGACGAAAAAACGTTTTGCAATCATCATAACGGATTCTTTTTCTGCTGATTTCGGCCAGATAGCGGCGGCAATAAATACCTGAGTAACAGACTCCATATTGCAGAATGCATTCTACAATGCAATACACATGCAAAGTTTGCTGATAAGTGGAAACCCTGATGACGCATCGCCTGCATGCTGATGACGTAACGCTGCGTTATGATGAAAGAACGATTTCGCAAGGCCTTACCTTGGCCATTCCGGATGCATCTTTCACAGTGATTGTCGGGCCAAATGCCTGTGGAAAATCTACTTTGTTACGGGCACTGTCACGTCTGCTGAAACCCGCAAAGGGACAGGTCATTCTCGACGGTCAGTCAATTGCAACGCTACCACCAAAAGAAGCTGCGCGACGTTTGGGACTGCTTCCGCAAAGTTCTGTCGCACCGGACGGCATTACTGTAGCCGATCTTGTTTCCCGTGGCCGCTATCCGCATCAGTCATTTTTACGTCAGTGGTCAGCGGCCGATGAACAGGCTGTCATAAAAGCAATGGAGGCCACACAAATATCAGCCCTCGCCGACCGGCAAGTCGGAGAATTATCCGGAGGTCAGCGCCAGCGCGTGTGGATTGCTTTGGTTCTGGCACAGGAAACACCAATCCTGTTGCTGGACGAGCCAACCACCTTTCTGGATATTGCTCATCAGATTGAGTTGCTGGATCTGCTCGCGGATCTCAATCGTCAGGGCCGCACAATTGTTGCTGTCCTGCATGATCTGAACCATGCCTGCCGCTATGCATCGCATATGATTGCCATGCGCGAAGGAACCGTTGTGGCTGAGGGAAAACCGGAAAATATTGTTAGTGAAGAATTGATCGACACCGTTTTCGGCCTGAAAGCCATGATCATTGCAGATCCGGTTTCCGGCACGCCGCTCATTGTCCCTACAGGCCAATATAAGCCACGCGGATAAACCTATTCCGGTCGCAAACCGCTGGTTGCCTGATTGACCAGTTTTGCTTCATGGAACAGTGCCATACGTTCTTCTTCAGTTTGCAGCTGCCCGAGATCTGTCACAGTCGTCATAACGCACACAATCTCCTGCTGGGCATCGAAGACGGGGGCTGCCTGTCCCGTTACATTCGAAAGCAGATGGCTGGTCATTTCTGACCACCGCTCTGAACGCACCTGATCAAGCACCGCATTATCAATTGGCCTGCCGCGAAAATGCGGTGGCTGCAATTGGCGTGCAGCTTTAATATTCGCCTTTGGCAGAAAAGCCTGAAAAACCAGCCCGCAGGCTGTATTATCAACGGGCAGAATATCACCAAGCGCCAGAGGATTGACTGAAAAATACGCGCTTCTGTACCAGCGAACGAGTGTCGGCCCCCTGTCCGTCCAGATCGCAATACCACCGCTGATCGCATGACGATGGGTCAGGGCTTTCATATGTTTTGCCGCGACCTCCACCGCATCTATACGCCTTAGTGCACTGACGCCAATACTGAGTGCTGCCGGCCCCAGATCATATAGCCCGCTTACCGGATCCTGCTTGGCAAGACCTTCTTTGACGAGGCTCTGTAAATAACGATGCGCCGTAGAACCGCCGGTGCCTGCACGGCGGGCGACTTCGCCAAGGGCGAGTTCACTTTGTGCATTGGCGAGAATATGGAGAAAGCGCGTAGCAATCGACACGGACTGAATGGTTCCCGAACGCTTTTCAGGAAAGACTTCCGCTGAATTATCCGTCTCGTCTACTGGTATTGTCAAACCGGTCTCTCCTCCCGTTACTACGCCACCAATACGCAGACCGGCAGGGCAACTCTAGTCTAGCCTTGTAAACGCATGAAGTCATTCATGATTATGGCTATTTCACAGAAGCATCGTTCATATGCGGCAATCTGCGCACCCATGACTGAGTTGCCAAAATGCAACAACAACCATTATCAAAAGCAATTACCACTTTGCGGTATGCATTCCTTATTGTGGAATCCAACAAGGATCGTTTATTGAATATGAATATCTTACTCATATTTTAAGGTCATGCCATGTCGCGCCGGTTCAATCGCAGATTTTTCTATAGTGTCAGCACTGTAACGCTCACCGCTCTGATGGCACACAGCGTTCATGCGGAAGATGCAGCTGCAACCGACAGCAAACCTCTGGTTCTCGCACCGATCGTGATTACCGGCGAAAAACTGGAGCGTGACCTGCAAAAAACGGCAACCTCGGTCACCATCATTACCGGCAAAGATATTGCCAAAGAAAAGACCGGCGACACATCCGTCACCGAAGTTCTGAAAGATGTACCAAATGTCGTTTACAGCGACAGTGTCGGTGCGCCGATTATTCGCGGACAAGATACACAGGGGCCGAATAACGGACAAAATGTCTTCTGGGGCGGAACGGTGCCGCGCGCAACCATCAATCTCGACGGTCACTATCTGAACTATAATGAATATTTCTTCGGCGCGACATCCGTATGGGACCTCGATAATATTGAAGTGTTCCGCGGCCCGCAGACAACATCACAGGGTGCAAATGCCATTGCCGGTGCGATTGTCGTCAACACCAAAGATCCGACATTTACTCCTGAAGCCGCCTATCAGGCAGAAATCGGCAATTATAACGCCAAACGTGCGTCCTTTATGCTCTCCGGCCCGATTTATAAGGATGAGCTCGCGGCACGTCTGGCCGTCGACTATTCCGGTCGCGATACATTTATTGATTATATCAATCCGGCTTTCCAGCACGGAGATACCAATCAGGATTTCCGTGCACTCAATGCGCGCTTTAAAATGTTATGGCAGCCGGCAGAGCTTTCCGGATTTGAAGCAAAACTGACCTATTCCTATAACAATACAAATCGCCCCACACAGGAAGCAGCCTCCGCACCGTTTGGCGATCTTGAACATACAACAACAACAATGCCGACATGGAAACAGCACACCAGTACCGGTATTCTTGATCTCAGCTATGAGCTTGATAACGGGATCAAACTGTTCAACCAGACCCAATATTCAACATCAAGCGTCAATCGCATTACCGGTGTGATTAATAATGGCGATGCCGACGTTGACCAGACCAACATCTCCAATGAAAGCCGCGTGAACTTCGGTAATCAGGACGATGTTATCAGCGGTGTTGCGGGTATTTTCTATGCCCATACAAAATCTGACGAAGCGCTGTATTTGCGTGGCATTTCTGCCTTTGATGACAAAAAGGACAATATCGGTGTCTTCACAGAGGTCAGCTACAAATTAACGGATCAATGGACGGCAACCGGTGGCCTGCGCTATCAGCAGGATAAAATCCGTCGTAACGGCACTTCAGTTATGGCAACAGCACCAGTCAATTATGACGAGACATTTTCAGCGGTCCTGCCAAAACTCTCACTTGCCTATGATGTAACACCTGATCTGACATTCGGCGGGCTGATTAATCGCGGTTATAATCCGGGCGGAGTTTCACTCTATATCAATCCGGCAGCAACAGTGAGCAGATGGCAGCCGTTCAAAGAAGAAACGCTGTGGAACTATGAGCTGTTTACACGCGCAAAACTGCTCGACGACCGGCTGACGGTCAACGGCAACGTATTTTACATGGACATGAAGAATACCCAATATAATATTCCGGTTGAAGTCTCCACCGGTGTCTTCCAGTCCTACACGATCAACGCCGAAAAGACCCATAGCTATGGTATGGAACTCGGACTCGATTATCAGGCACTCGATAATCTGACACTGAAAACCAGCGCCGGTATATTGCGTACCAAGATTGATACAATTTCTAACAACGCTGCCTATGAAGGTAATGAATTTGCCAAATCCCCGGGCTACATGCTCAGCATCGGCGCAAGCTGGGATGTTACGGACAAGTTCAATGTCTCCGGTCAGGTACGTCATGTTGACGGCTATTTCTCCGATATCGCTAATACGCCGACATTCTGGATCAAGCCTTATACGGTAGCAGATGCACGAATGAGTTATGCCTTCACCGAACAGGTTGAACTCTACGGCTTCATCAAAAACATCTTTAATGAACGCGCCCCGACTTACATGCAAACCAATCGCGGTATTGGCGGCGTTGAAGCCAGTATGACACTGCCGCGCATGTTCGGTGTCGGTATTAAAGGCAGCTTCTGATTGCAGCCACTTTTCCGCAGCCTGTTTCAGGGCTGCGGTTTCTATGAATGACAGACACTCTGAAAGCATGACAGGAAAGCGCGATGGCTCATAAAAAACTTCATATCGGCATGTCGCTGGCTCCCACATGGCTCAGTGGTGACGGCTGGCGCCATACCGGCAGCAATATCGAACATACATTCGGCACCGACTTTTTTGTCGATATTGCGCGCCGCGCCGAAGCTGCAAAACTTGATTTTGTCTTCAGACCGGACAGCCTGTTTCTCAATGCGCAGATCATGGAAACCAGCCCGGGTTTTGGCAGCCTCGATTCAACCGTACTGATGGCGGCACTGGCGCGGGAAACCTCCAAAATCGGCCTGCTCTCAACTGTCTCCACGACCTTTATGCCGCCTTATGTGGTGGCACGGCAGATCATGTCGCTACATCAGATCAGCAATGGCCGCGCAGGCTGGAATATCGTGACCGCCTTGGACGGCAACGAGAATTTTGGCCTTGAAACCATGCCATCCTCGGATGAACGCTATGCGAGAGCTGCGGAGTTTACCGAAGTTGTACGCAGTCTATGGGCGAGTTTTCCTGATGCCGCTTTGAAGCGTGACAGGCAGAGCGGGCAATTTGCAGATACAAGCCTTATTCAGCCTGTTCACCATGAAGGTGCACATTTTAAAGTCAAAGGCCCGCTTAATCTGCCATCTTACCGTGATGTAACCATTCCGCTGTTTCAGGCAGGTGCTTCTCCGGCAGGCCGGAGCTTTGCCGCATCTGTCGCCGATGCAATTTTCTCGGCCACGCCTGATCTGGATGCAGCAATTGATCTGCGGAAGGATTTACGCAGCCTCGCAGAAAGCCACGGGCGCAAAGCAGATGATGTTCGCCTGTTGCCGGGTTTAAGCCTCTATCTCGCTCCGACACGCAAAGAAGCGGAAGAACTTTTTATCTATACCCATGCACGCACCAGCCGTGCCCGCAAAATTGCCTCTATCCGTGACATGACCGGCCTTGACCTGACTGACTGGGCAGATGACCAACCGGTCAGAGCGGCAGACCTGCCGCCTGTACCGGCCGTTTTGCGCAGCAAAACCCATGCCGGTCTGCTGCGCAGGCTGATTGAACGTGAAGAGCCTGTTTTACGCGATTTGCTCCACAGGCCGGAAGTGATCAGCGCGGGGCATTGGCAGGTTATCGGCACCGTTGACGATGCCGTTGACAGTATCAAACACTGGCGCGACGCAGGTGCGATAGACGGCTTTATTACTGCACCCGGCGGCTCTTCCGGTTCGATGGATCTGGCACTGGATGAACTGATGCCGCGCTTGAGTACGATTGGACTGCTGCGATCAGAATATTCCGGTGATACATTGGCGCATCATATATATGAGTAACTCTTCCTTACTCAAACAGACACAACACATAGATCTTTGATTTCAGTCGTTAGATAGCACCAAAAACAGAAGTAACGTACTTGGTTTCAGGTGCTTTCTAACATTCCCAGAATTTTCAGAGGTGATATAAACAACCCTCAAGAATGACAAGAAAACAGACGTAAATTCACCGTCAATATGTCACATCCCGCTAGTCACAAAACCGAACACAGTCGGGATAAACAGAGTTCTTTCTATTTATAATGAAACCAGTTAATTTAAAATCATGATAAAATTGCCATTTTTTATAAATACAACCATCTTAAATCATGAATTCCAGACCAGAAACGATGATTAAATCTAAATAAAATATTTTATTATTTATGTTGATATAACTGCTTCTCAAGCAAAATACAACGACATGTTAACTGGAACTATTGTTTTTAATAAGTGATTTTAGAATATTTTGTATAATCAGCAGAATATTTCGCTAAATATGCAAATCCATGCCACTTAATTTACTTATACTATAAGCGACAAATCTAGCAGCAGATGGAATATTCACAACAGATCCGTAGTCCTGCACGAAGAGGCTCTTTCGAACGAAATCGCCGCGCAATGTCGCTAACAAGCTGTGAACGGCAGAAACATTTCGTACATTAAATTATTGTAATTGTTGCGAACTTAATATATCAAGTTAAAGACTCCTCTCGCGCATATAATGAATAAAAAATAAGAATAGCGGAGCATCAGACAATTAAATGGGATAGCAACTAAAATGACGGAAAGCGCATAAATTTGCGTGTGAATGTATTTTTATAAATGTTGCTAAAGAGGCCTATTCGTGCAGAAAACAACTCGTGCAGTTAATTTCCATGATACTGGACGTATTAACAACATAGAGATTCTAAACACGAGCGCACAATGTGGATGGCACAATGTGTATGTGTATACTGCTGTCATACGCCCATTTAATACTGATTTTGCCGCTGTGGATTCATTATTAATTTCCATGGTGCTCGAAGGGGACATTCGGGGCACTTTAAAAATCGGAAATTTAGTAAGCGATATTTTTCTGCAACCAGGGTTTATACTTTGCCTGCCTCCTGATGTTGCCTTTGAAGCCTCAATATGCACGCATGCAAAAGTCATAAATATCTACATATCAAAGGATTTACTGCAAGATATTGCTTTTGAGTTTTTAACTTTAACAAACACATTATTTAATTTAGTTCATAATTTTCAAATTATAGACGGGTTCCTTGAAAATTTTATTGGTACAGTGAACAATGCTCTTTGCTCCGGCGGACATTTCTCGCCGCTGGAAATGCAGTATATCGCACGCACCATAGTCGCCCGCATTATTGCCAGATACTCATTATGCGCATCGGATAATCCGAACTTAGAAACAGGATTACCCCATCCTGTGCTTCAAAAGGTTTACTCCTTTATTGATGCACATCTTCATCAGCGTATTAGCGTAGAACAGCTTGCATCTATGGCAGGAGTAGGAGCTGCACAGTTTGCACGCTTGTTTAAACGCACAACAGATGTCACTTTGCATCAGTTTATTATTAAGCGCAGAATTGAGAAGGCACGCAGCCTGTTAACTGACACTAATATGCCGATTATTCAAATTGCTTATGAATGCGGTTTTGCAGATCAGGTTCATCTCACCCGGCTCTTTGGGCGTTTTATAGGCTCCAGCCCGGCACAGTTTCGGAAAATGAGAAAATAGTTACTCAGCCCCCCCCCACAAAGCCTTTTGAATAAATGCAGTTCACTGCCACGATGCATGCTGATTATGTTGCGGTGAAGCGGGTAGTTTTTCTCCTACATTAAAGCCGCCAAACCCAGATAGTTACGCATTTGCCTCTCCGGAGTTTTCTCTGGCCTCGTCTTTCAGTGCCTTCGTATCTTCACACCGGCTGACTTGCTTCTCGTAATCAAACCTGTGCACCGAATTTATGTTCCTCTTGCACCGGAAACCATCCCGCAGGCATTGCGCATCCTTTAGACTCGGCGCTTAGATGATCCGGTTCTTGCTTATTTGCATAATTTTAAGGTGCAGTGATGAAAATATGGGGTCGAACTAACTCAACAAATGTCCGCAAGGTACTTTGGTGTGCGGAAGAGCTTAATCTTAAATATGAATCCATTCCGGCAGGTGGTGAATTCGGGCTCGTAAACGAAGCATCATATCTTGCAAAAAACCCCAATGGCCGCATCCCCTGCCTTGAAGACGGAGAATTCGTGCTTTGGGAATCCAATGTAATTGTGCGCTATCTGGCTAAAAAATACGGTCAGGAATCTTTCGCACCAGCTGATATCCAAACCTGGTATGCGGCTGAAAAATGGATGGACTGGGCATCCTTGTCTTTCGGAATGCCTTTTCGGGATCTATTCTGGAACCTGATCCGGCATAGTCCCGAGCAGCGCAGTGAAGAGGAAATCGCTCTGGGCATTAAACACTGTACGCCTTTGATGGCCATGGCAAATGCTCAGCTGGAAAAAACACCTTATTTATCAGGCAGCCACTTAGGGATTGGAGATATCCCTTTAGGCGCTATCGCATATTCGTGGTTCTCATTTCCTATAGAACGGCCATCAATGCCGGCTCTGGAAGATTGGTATGAAGGACTAAAATCCCGTCCGGCATACCAAAAAGGTGTCATGTCGCCACTTACCTGATCACTTCTGTCGCAAAAACCAGCAATTGCTTTCAAACACATATTTGAGAGCAATTGCTGGTTTAATAATAAACTTCAATTTGCATCCAACCTGAATTCAATCTCAAAATTTAAATTCGGAAATGGCAAATTCTGCATTGGCTGCGACAGCTTCAAGCCTCGCAATCTTACGTGTTGCATAAAATTTCAGTGCGCCAGCCCCTGCTGAAAATATACCGCATAAGAGAAGCGTAACAGGCAGAACATACCACCGCAACCAAACCGAGCCCCCTGCCAGCCAACCTATTATTGTTGCGATCAAAATCATGCAAATCACCCAGAAATTACGCTTCTGAGCAGTATTTATAAATGCTGTAATAGCAGCTTCATGCTTTCTCAGCCTAACCAGTTCCTGACGCAGTTGTGCAATATCTTGCTTAAGCTGTTCAAGCTGAGGCTCATGGGTTTCCGTATTCGGCAAGAAACTTCCTGACATTATATTAACAAAACTTATTGAGCTTTTAGACGGATTGAAGCGCGGAGCCAATAAAGCCTCAACGGGTTAAGGCCTTATTTCGGCAGAGCACGCTAAGTAATCAGGATTAAAGATAATAATATTGAAATATTATCGTTCTCTCAAAGCCTCGCCTGCTTTGTTGAATGGCTTCACGAGATACTCGAACACAGTTTTACTGCCGGTATGAATATCGACTGATGCCACCATCCCCGGCACGATCGGAAACCGCTCATTATTCTTGTTAAAAAGAGCGTCAGTTTCCGTCTTAATAAAAACGCGGTAATAAAACTCTTCCGGCTTTACTTCATTTTGGATCGTATCCGGAGAGATACTGACAACCTTACCCTCCATCCCTCCATAAATTGCGTAATCATAAGCCGTAATCTTAACGCTGGCCCTTTGTTGCGGGTGGATATATGCAATATCCCGTGGTGAAACACGGGTCTCAACCAGAAGCTGCTCATCAAGCGGAACAATAATCATCAGCTTACCATTTGGCGGAACCACGCCGCCTACGGTTGAGACCTCAATATTTTTAACAATACCGCGTACCGGTGAGCGCAAGGTCATTCGTTGAAGTGAATCTGAACGACCGCGAATAACAGATGAAAGCGCCTCAACATCCGCATTTGCTTTTGCCAGCTCTTCACGGGCTTTTACAATATAATCCGATTGTACCTCTGTTTCTTTCAGCTGCAGCTCTACCAGCTGTCGTTTCAAGCGAATAACTTCCACGTTACTCGCTGCACCCATTTTAGTCAGCGACTGACTGATCGCCAGTTCGTCCTCAACAAGCTTTTTAGATTCAGCGATCCAATTCAACGACTCTGTTAAGCTGCGGCGACGGGCTTCATATAATTTTGTTTCTGATGCAATCAGCTCAGGAAAACCATTAAGATCCTGATGAAATGCAACTTCCGTACCATTAACCTCTGAGGTCAAACGGGCAGAGCTGGCAAGTGCCGCCCGATATTTAGCTGCGCTTTCCTGCACCGTCGCTTCTGTAACCGTAGGATCAAGTTGTGCAAGAATTTGACCCGGCTCGACGACATCATCCTGCCGGACATACAGCTTAGCCAAAACACCGCCTTCCAGTGACTGTATCACCTGCTCTTGTGATGTCGGTACGACTTTGCCCGTACCGGTGGATACCTCATCAAGCACTGCCCAGTAAGCCCAGATCAGCATGACGAGGAAAAGCAGAAAGACGAGCCGGACAAGTTTTTTGGAACGGTTAAGTCTTTGGCCGTCCTGACTTCCGTTTACCCAGTTTTCAAAATCGTCACCAATGGCAGCCATCGGTTTCCTCACAGTTCTGTTTTGGGCATTGCAACTTTGCTCATGCCGAACAATGTCTGCAGACCACGCTCTTTTGTGTCATCCAAAGCAATCTGACCATTCTCGACGACTAGCAACCGATTGATCAGTTCCAATACCCGCATGCGATGTGTTGCAATAACGACCGTACGCCCTGTGCTCCATTTCGAAAATTGTTCGATGAAATGCCGTTCGGTCGCTTCATCCATCGAGGATGTCGGCTCATCAAGCAAAATAACCGCCGGATCACGGATCAATAAGCGAGCTAACAAAATTGCTTGTTTCTGCCCGCCTGAAAGACCGGCTCCGCCCTCCTGAACAAGATGTTCAAGCCCTTCAGGTAGTTTCTTGATAAAGCCATCAACGCCAACCATGACAAGCACGCGTTGAATTTGCTCATCAGACGCATAAGGTGCACCCATAGTAATATTCTCACGCAGTGTTCCGAAGAAAAGCCGTGAGTTCTGCGTCAACAAGCCGACATCGCGCCGCACATCCGCAGGATCAATCTGGGGCAATGACAAATTATCCAGCAAGACCTCGCCGTCACAGGCATCCAGCAATCCGGACATTGCCATCAGTAATGTCGACTTGCCTGCCCCGTTCCGCCCCAGAACAGCAATATGCTCCCCCTGTTTTACTTGTAGTTTTTTCACCAAAAGCACAGGGGGCGTGTCTTGGCCGCCGTAGCGGAACAGCGCGTTTTTAAAACTATAGGAACCCGATATATTCGGACAATGAATGCGGTTTTCATGATCAGGATGATCAACAGGCATCCGCATCAGATCATCAAGACCTTTCTTGGCAATCCTTGCATGCTGAAAACGGCCAGCAATTTGAGAGATTTGTCCCATAGGCGCCAGCATTCTTGAGCCAAGGATTGAAGCGCCCACTAAAGCACCGGTCGTAAGATCTCCGCTGATCACCATAGGCGCACCGATAAAAACAGTCAGCGCATAAACACCCGCCTGCACATTTTGTGTCCAGACACCCAGTGTGTTCGTCACTGAACGCAACCGGATCTGCGCTTCACCGGTTACCGCATTAAAATGGTTCCATTGCTGTTGAAAACGGCTCTCTGCCTGCAGGGACTTAATATCTTCAATGCCCTGAACAGTTTCCAGAAGCATGGCATTCCTCAAGGAGGCTTCGCGCATAGCCTCATTGGCATGTCTGCGCAGTCGCGGCTGCAAAAGAATTCCCGGCAACAGCAAAGCGGCGAGAGCGGCAAGAGGGATAAAAACAAGTGATCCTGTCAGCCACCAAAACAATATAAGAAACAGCAGGAAAAAAGGTAAATCCGCTATTGCAGCGACCGTTGTTGACGTCAGCAACTCCCGCACCTGTTCAATGTCGCGCAACTGCGAAATGAAAGAGCCGGTGGAGGCCGGTCGGGCGCGGTTTTTAATTCTCAAAGCATGCCCGAAAACCACATCAGACATTTGCAGATCTGCTTTTTTTCCAAGCATATCAATTATGCTCATGCGGGTTCTGCGCATCATAAAATCAAATGCGATTGCCAGAACGACCCCGCTAAAAAGCACATATAATGTATTAAATGACTGAGCAGGAATAACACGGTCATATATCTGCATTGAGAAAATAATGCCGGCCAATCCCAATGTATTTGCGATGAGTGAAGCAATCATCACATGGCTGTATGACTTTAGATCACTGAAAATTATCCGCTTCAGCCAGTTATCTTCATATGGTTTGATATAAGCATCAACCCGCACATCAGGAGCACTTTTTGATAGACGGGCAAGTAAAACACGCTGGGTTTTTAAAAGCAGCTCGTCGAGCGGAAACTGGTGTTCCAATCCCTGATCGCCGCTCAGCCAGACGCCTGCCATCTGGCCTTGGGAGATTTTATGAACAACAGCCAGCTGCCCGCCTTGCAATTCAAGCACGAAGGGCACATGCCAAGCAGAAAGTTCTATTTGCGGTCGCTCTATGAGCTTAACGCTTAATCCGATACGCCGGGCAATTGTACGGATTTTTACTTCATCGCCGGAACCGTCATCTGCCTGTGCAGTCAAGCGCAAACTCTCCGGGGAAATAGGAAGACGATAGTATTTCGCTATTAAAGATAAAGATTCCAGCCACATATCATCATGAAACTGTCTGTCAGCCTCCTGATTAGTTATGCCGGAGTTTAATTTGAGTTCTTCTCTTGAAACATCACCGCCCTTCATTGAACCGTCGCCCCTCCGCGCAGTGTGTCCGGATTAATACCAAAACTGTTCCTGAGCTTACCTGAATTATAAAGGCAGCCAATATTTAACAAACGCAAATCATGTTCAGTATTGGCAAGCTGAAAACGGGATTCATGCAGCTCTTGCTCCGCATTTAATAAGTCCAGCAGAGTACGGGTACCAAGCTCTAAATATTGCTCGCGGTAGAGATCTCGTGTCTGTACCATCATGCTCGCGCGCGTCTTTAAAGAACCTTGTAACCGGCTTAATGAACCTATCTGACTACGTGCTTCCATCAAATTGCGCTGCACATCATAACGCGCTCTTCTGATTGCAGCATCCGCTGTTTCCAAAGCATATGCCGCAGCTCTTTTCTTCGCATTGGTTCTGCCGCCATTATACAAGCTGGAAGATACATTCAGCCCCACGCTGTAATCCAGCCGGCGATCACGATCAGTCGTGTTATTATATGATCCATTGAGATCATAGTTTGTGGATGCTTCAAGAGAAACAGTCGGCAACGCTTCTGCTTTATTCATCGACAGCTGTGCCTTAGCTTCTTCTTTTTCAGCCTCAGCCTGAAGCATTGCAGGCACATCCTCCCACACAGGACTAGCCACGTCGCATGATTTGCTGAGCCATGCAGGGACATCTGAAACAGGACGGGCAGAAGCACTGCCAATCAAAGAACCTAAGGCCACTTGCCAACGATCAAGTTCAGACTGATATTGCAATTGGGTCGCTAACGCGGTTTCGACGCGCGCATCGGCCTGAACTTTGTCCGACATGGTGCTCGCGCCCTTATTCGTCCGTTCTTCAACCAGACCGGCGATACGTTTCACCCCTTCGACTTGTGCCCGTGCGAAACCAGACAGCTGCTCATACCGCTGTACTTCTATCAGCGCATTGGCTGTGTCTCGTGAAAGATTGTCCACGGCAGCCAGAAGACGTGCATGATTGAGATTTTTCCCCGCCTTCTCAAAATTTACCGAGCCTGAGACTTTGCCAAAATCATACAATAATTGCGAAGCGGTAATATTAAAATCCGGCCGCCAGCTATCACGGTTGCGACTTTGATAGCCTGAACCAATGCCCGCCTTTAACTGGGGGTAATATCCGGCTTCAGCAGCCCGTATACGCTCATCTGCCTCGTAAATCCGTCCGGTTGCCTCGTCCACTGCCGGATGCCATGCGACAGCCCGCCGGACTGCAGTCTCCAGAGTAAGAGAGCCGTTATCTGCGCGCTTCGAACCAGCTTTACTACTTACGTCAGAATGACTTGAATGATCAGCGGCTGCAGCATTTTTATTGATAGTATCCGATGAGGATATCTCTGCGGTTTTTGGCAGCACAGTTTTTTTTGAAGAAGGTACAAGTTCAGCCTCTGATGTCTGGCAACCAGACAAAAGAAAGAAAAACAACATTATAATTGTCAAACGTCCTAAGACCGTATTTTTCTGCATTTACAATCCGTTATGCTCAGTCCCCTGAAAGCTGCAGTTAACCTCCGCCACGATTTAAGCCGCAGCGGAGGTCAAAATATTGATCAGGCTATATGCATCGAATGTAAGTCATCATCCTTGATCAGAGGGTCCAGGACCAAATGAGCAAGCGGATCTTCCGGTATCATTGTCGTCAGAGGCGCCGTGAGATTTTCTGTGAAAATACTCGCAGGTTCAAATTCATCAGACATTGTATCGCTGAACGGCAGCGTCACATCATTGCCGCCATCATCAAGGGCAAAGTCTTGTAGAAGATCTGCCATATTATGATCTTGTCCGGCCGGAGTGTCATCTGCATCCGCCAGCAAGTCGTTCATAGGAACAACATCCGCATCATCAATGGAGAACGCAACCATTGCTGCACCGGAATCTACAGTGTCACCCTGAACAGTCGTATTGATTGTTACAGTCAGCGTTGCTTCCTGATAAGTTCCGTTATGTTCAATACGGTACGTAAATGTATCCGTATATTCGCCCCCAACAGAAGCACGGCTATCAGGTGTGTAGGTATATGTACCATCTGCATTGATTTGCAGCGAACCATATGCCCCCTGAACAACCTGCGGCGTGCCGGATACAACATTGATAAATGTTGTGCCATCATGAGAGATCGACAATGGCGGAATGTCCGCACCCACAAGATCATTTGCAAACAAATCGCCATGAGCAGAAAATGCGTGAGGATTTGGTGCATATTGATCAAGATGAGTAACTTCAGAAGTAATGTCCACCGAGAAACTTCCGGCAACACCAACCCCTGTGGTAACGGTTCTGATGCGATATTCACCCGCATCCAGATCAGGAACCAGAATTTTACCCGGCCCCCCGCTTCCTAACAAGCTTAGCAATTGCGATGAATTGTAGGTCGCATGGCTCGTCCAGGTATTTGTTCCCGGCGTACGCACTTCAACATAGACCACAACCGAACCGCCGAGACCTAGCAGATTACCGGCATCAATGGTTAAGGTAACATCCTGAGTGGTGTTCTGCGCTACAGTTAATGATGCACTTATCTTTTCACGCGGCAACAGCGTGATCAGCCAGCTATCACTAATCGCATCATTCATATTCACGCCGGCTGTCACAAGATACTCATACTCAATACCGGCTTGTGCAGTATCATTCGTTACAAGCGCGCCATCAATATTAATTGTCAGATTCGCGGTTGTCGAATTTGTGCCGTCCGAAATTGTATAGCTGAATGTATCCGATTGCCCCACAGAAGCTGGACTACCATTCGGTGTATAGGTATATGAACCATCCGCATTGATAACCAGAGTACCATGATTACCCTCTATTGTGGCACTTCCGTTATTGAGCTGTATGACCTCCCCATCACTGTTCTCAATCTGGGTTACTTTCGTTCCGGGAACAACCTGATCTTCTCCGGCCTCTCCGTCGGCGTTTATATCAGGGTCAATCACATTGCCGCTGACCGGCGTATCGCCATCAGCAAAACTGTGCTCAGTCAACGAGACCGACACTGATGTATCCTGAATAAGCGTCAATGTATTATTGAGAAGTGCATGCGCAACAGCACCAAGCACCTGATCAAGCAGATGAGACAAACCTAAAGCATTCAGGCTGTTACTCAGCACTTCAACAAGATCACCGGCACCGAGTGCAGTCGTTGTATCAAGAACAGGCAGCAGAATATTTTTGACGACTGTTCCCAGAGGCAAATTAAGGCCGGGTAAAAGCGCTCCGTTCAGTGCGTTTTCAATAGCGGCCAGTACAAGAGCCTGATTTTCCTGACCAAGGACAACACCACCTTGTCCGAGTTCCTGCAGCGATACCCCGTTACCGTCTGCATCCAGCAATGTCCCAAGAGCACTTTCCCCTTTTCGGACCACAACCTTATACTCACCCGGAGCAAGTCCGGTAATATTGGCAACAAGAGTGTTATCCCCTGTCAGACCCAATATTCCTGTACCAAGAACATCACCCACAAGCGGATCGTTACCTGTTGTCAGGACGTGAACAAGATTACCGGCTGCATCGTAGATTTCTACGTTGAAAGCATCAGCAACAGCGATCAATGCATTTTGACTGACCTGGATTACAATATCACCTGTGGAGCCCTGCCCCACAGTAAAGCTGATGCCCGCGGCCTGACTGCCATTATCCAGCAGCCCAAGAAGCTGCAGATTTTCATCCGACACAGGGGCATGCGTTACGGATTCACGAGTACCCATATCCGCATCAGCCGCATCATTTGCGCCTTGAAGGCTGATAATAGACGTAGCGCCTAACGAGCCGGCTGTTCCGGTATTACCGGCACTGTCGGTTTGACGGACTTGCACTGCACCGGCGGCATAATCTCCCTGCGGCAAGACAAAGCTTGTGCCTGTCCCATTGTTCCAAGTCACACCATTATCAGTCGAGTATTCCCACTGAGCGCCGCTCTCAAGATTAGTGACTGTAACCGTACCAACACTCGATATGCCATCGCCGTCGACACCGGTATCATTTGCCAGTTCAAGAGCAGGTGCACCCGGCGCTGTCACATCAACACTGTAATTGGCAGAGCCTGTCACCGGATCGGCCGCATTGCCTGCCGCATCCGTNNCCTGCAAGTGCACTGCCCGGAACAGACGCCGTCCAGGTGCCGTCGCCATTCGCCGTTGCCGCATAAGGCACACCGTCAACCAGAACATTGACCGCTGTGGTCGCTGCATCCGATGGCGGATTGGCAATCGTCACGGTGATCGCAACAGAACCGGCTGCCTCACTCGCATTGACAACACCGTCACCGGCAATCGTGCCGACACTCACCGTCGTGCCACTGGTATCGGGCGGTGTAATATCATCCGCCGTCCAGCTCTCATTCCCCGTGCCGCTGTTACCGGCAGGATCTGTCACAACAACACTGACATCGCCGTCCGGCTGAAC
>UCAG01000015.1 GCA_900470285.1 Hyphomicrobiales bacterium | reverse complement strand
TCGCTTCGATCATCGAATAAGATTTCACGAGGCTGGTACGCCAGCCTTGTCCGCCGGTCTGACAGATTAGGGCGGAAGAGTTTAGGGGTATAGCTCAGTTGGTAGAGCGACGGTCTCCAAAACCGTAGGTCGCGGGTTCGAGCCCTGCTGCCCCTGCCATTTCAGAAAAGCGGCGCTGTATTGATTTACAGTGCCGCTTTTTTGTGCTTAATAGATCGTGAGTTGATCTTGGGTATCAGCGTAGTCGTTTTATAAATAATATTAACCCGCCACAGGGCAGGGGCGCCATGCACTTTCCGTGCATGATATGCCGGAATTTATTATATCTTAGCATATGGGCTTGTTTTTTTATGGAATCGGCTCTATGTAGGGCAATACGTAAACGGTGCGTGGGATTGAGTTTTCGTCCGACGTGCCGTAATCTTGTGAGTTCTTTCTGATTAATACATTCTTAACGGCTTGTTTTGATTGGGATTAATTTTTTTCAAGCGCAGAGTGGCAAATGGCGTCCAAAACAAATCCGATTACCTTTTTCCGTCAGGTTCGTGCTGAGACGGCTAAAGTAACGTGGCCAACCCGGCGTGAAACTGTTATTTCAACCGTCATGGTTGTTATTATGGCTTTTCTGGCGGCGCTGTTTTTCTTTTTTGCGGATCAGTTGATGGCTTATGGCGTTGAATTGCTTCTGAGTCTCGGTCGTTAATATAGGCTTGGTTGGCATTTGGCTGGTGTGAGCTATACGGGAGAAGCATAATGACTGCGCGTTGGTATATCGTACACGCATATTCGAATTTCGAAAAAAAGGTTGCTGAAGCAATCGAAGAAAAGGCGAAGCAAAAAGGTCTGTTTCATCTTTTTGAAAAAATTCTGGTGCCTACAGAGAAGATCGTGGAAGTGCGCCGCGGCCGCAAGGTTGACGCAGAGCGCAAATTCTTTCCGGGCTACGTTCTGGTTCGTGCCAATCTGACAGATGATGTCTATCATCTGATTAAGAATACCCCGCGCGTAACCGGCTTCCTCGGTACAGAGTCGAAGCCTGTTCCGATCAGTGACCGTGAAGTTCAGCAGATTCTTTCTCAGGTGGAAGAAGGTGTTGAGCGTCCACGTGCTTCTGTGTCGTTTGAAGTGGGTGAATCTGTACGTGTTTCGGACGGTCCTTTCGCTTCCTTCAACGGTATCGTGCAGGAAGTTGATGATGATCGTTCGCGTCTGAAGGTTGAAGTGTCGATCTTTGGTCGCGCAACACCTGTTGATCTCGATTTTGGTCAGGTTGAAAAGCTCTGATCATTTCAGCCTAAGGGCTGAGTTGTCACCAAGGTGACAAATTGGGTGGAAGGGGCGCAGGCTTAGCCGCTCTGTTAACCGGACCACCCGCTGCAACGCTGCATATGCAGTGGTGATAGAGTGCTGTAAAGGCATTTAACATTGCCCTGAGGGGCAAGAAAAAAGGCAGATAGTAATGGCTAAAAAAGTTGCAGGCCAGCTGAAGCTACAGGTAGCTGCTGGCGCCGCAAATCCATCGCCGCCAATCGGTCCGGCTCTGGGTCAGCGCGGTATTAACATCATGGAATTCTGTAAGGCATTTAACGCTGCCACGCAGGAAATGGAAAAAGGTTCGCCTGTTCCGGTCGTGATTACCTATTATCAGGATAAGTCCTTCACATTCGTGATGAAGACTCCTCCTGTAACCTACTTCCTCAAGAAGGCTGCTAATCTGAAGTCCGGTTCGAAAGAGCCTGGCAAGATTTCTGCCGGCACGGTTTCCCGTGACAAAGTGCGCGAAATTGCTGAAGCCAAAATGAAAGACCTGAATGCGTCTGACGTTGAAGCTGCAATGCGCATGGTTGAAGGTTCTGCCCGTTCGATGGGTCTGAAGGTGGAAGGCTGATACGATGGCGAAAATTTCAAAGCGTGTCGCTAAAATCCGTGAAGGCGTAGAGCCTATGAAACTTTACGACCTGAGCACTGCTCTTGGTCTCGTAAAGGAACGTGCTGTTGCGAAATTCGACGAAACTATCGAAGTTTCGATGAATCTCGGTGTAGATCCACGTCATGCTGACCAGATGGTTCGCGGCGTTGTTAATCTGCCAAACGGTACAGGCCGTACTGTTCGCGTTGCTGTATTTGCCCGTGGTGACAAAGCTGAAGAAGCTAAGAAAGCCGGTGCGGATATCGTTGGTGCGGAAGACCTGTTCGAAACCATCAATGCCGGCAATATCGATTTTGATCGCTGCATTGCTACCCCTGACATGATGCCACTCGTTGGCCGTCTGGGTAAGGTTCTCGGCCCGCGCGGCATGATGCCAAACCCTAAAGTCGGTACTGTGACTGTTGATGTTGCCGGTGCTGTTAAGGCTTCCAAGGGCGGCGCAGTTGAATTCCGCGTTGAAAAAGCCGGTATCATCCATGCAGGTATTGGTAAGGCTTCTTTCGAAGTTAAGGCTCTGGAAGAAAACATCCGCGCTTTCGCAGATGCAGTTCTCAAAGCTAAGCCAGCCGGTGCAAAAGGTGAATACCTGAAGCGCGTAGCGGTTTCTTCGACCATGGGCGTTGGCGTCAAGGTTGAACCTTCGAGCGTTAAAATCGTCTGATTTGCTTTTACGGAATAAATCTGTAAAAGCCTGATTCAAATGTTGCCCGAGTAATTGCGACATTCGAATTGAAACAAGTTTCCGGGGCCTCTGGGCCCGGATCACCGGAAGTAAAATTCCGGTATCCTGTCCGAGATTGCAGGTGGTTCGCCTTAATTTTATGAGCCTGCATGAGACGTGGAATGACCTTATTTTTTGCAGCTTTGCTGTGTTTTAAGGTTTGAACCGTAGTTGCCTTGACCGGATCTGCTCTCGGGCGGTGAAGGAGAAGGGGACAGGAACCTCGTAAGTTGGATAGCACTTCTTACACGTTATCCGGCAAAGGCAACCCGGTAAGAATACTCCTGTGTATTCTTATCAACTGGAGAGAGACAGTGGAAAAAGCGGAAAAGCGCGAATTTGTCACTTGGCTGAACGGCACTTTCAAAGAGTCCGGTTCGGTCGTCGTGGCCCACTATAGCGGTCTCACAGTTGCACAGATGAGCGATCTTCGCGAAAAAGTCCGTGCAGCAGGCGGCGCCGTTAAAGTCGCGAAGAACCGTCTTGCCAAAATCGCTCTTCAGGGCACGGAGTCCGAAGGCATTGCAAATCTGTTCACCGGACAGACTGTAATTGCTTATGCAATCGATCCGATTGCAGCTCCGAAAGTAGCGGTAGAATTCGCTAAGACCAATGACAAGCTTGTCATTCTTGGTGGTTCTATGGGTGCGACTACTCTCGATGCAGAAGGCGTGAAAGCTCTTGCTTCCCTGCCGTCGCTCGACGAACTGCGCGCCAAGCTGGTTGGTATGGTTCAGACACCAGCCACCCGTCTCGCTGTGCTCACAAGCGCGCCAGCAGGTCAAATTGCTCGCGTTATCGGCGCACATGCCCGGAAGAACGAGGCGGCGTAAGGCCGTTCTCGCTGTTATAACAGTTCAAACCTTAATCAAAGGAATATACAAATGGCTGATCTCGCAAAGATCGTTGAAGACCTGTCCGCACTGACCGTTCTGGAAGCTGCAGAACTGTCCAAGCTTCTTGAAGAAAAGTGGGGCGTATCTGCTGCTGCTCCTGTAGCAGTTGCTGCTGCTGCCGGTGCTGCTGCACCAGCCGCTGAAGAAAAGACCGAATTTGACGTTGTCCTCGCTGATGGCGGCGCAAACAAGATCAACGTGATCAAAGAAGTTCGCGCGATCACCGGTCTGGGCCTGAAAGAAGCTAAGGACCTCGTAGAAGGTGCTCCTAAGGCTGTTAAAGAAGGCGCGTCGAAAGACGAAGCTGAAAAAATCAAAGCTCAGCTCGAAGCAGCTGGCGCTAAGGTTGAACTCAAGTAATTTGAGTGATCCGGCGGGCTTAACAGCCCGCCGTTTTCCGCTTATGAGCGGACGTTTTTTGTAAGCATCTGATTTTAGGTGACAAACAAAAATGGATAGCATAATGAACTGTATATGTCTTTCATGATGCGTGGCAGATTTTATAGTTCAAACGGTTACAAACCCTTTTCCTGACAGAAGAGCAGCTGTCAGGAAACGGGTTTTGACCCGTTCATAGGACCGTCGTAAGACGGCAAGCAACAGGCCCTGGTATTCCCACGGGCTCAGAACGCCGTAAGGCACAGAACGAGGAGCGACGATGGCTCAGACCCACTCTTTTAACGGTCGTAAGCGCGTACGCAAATTTTTCGGCAAGATTCCAGAAGTCGCCCAGATGCCGAACCTCATTGAGGTTCAGAAGGCATCCTATGACCAGTTCCTTATGGTCGATGAACCTAAGGGTGGACGTCCTGACGAAGGTTTGCAGGCTGTTTTTAAGTCGGTGTTTCCGATCTCGGATTTTTCCGGGGCCTCTATGCTCGAATTCGTCAAGTACGAATTCGACGCGCCAAAGTTCGATGTGGATGAGTGCCGCCAGCGTGATCTGACCTATTCAGCACCGCTGAAAGTGACACTGCGTCTTATCGTTTTTGATATTGACGAAGATACAGGCGCAAAGTCCATTAAAGACATCAAAGAACAGGATGTCTACATGGGCGATATGCCGCTCATGACCGACAATGGTACCTTTATCGTCAATGGTACGGAGCGTGTTATCGTTTCGCAGATGCACCGTTCGCCTGGTGTATTCTTTGACCATGATAAAGGTAAGACCCATTCTTCGGGTAAGCTTTTGTTCGCTGCGCGCGTGATCCCGTATCGCGGTTCCTGGCTCGATATCGAATTCGACGCCAAGGATATCGTTTACGCACGTATCGACCGTCGTCGTAAAATCCCTACCACATCGCTGCTGATGGCGCTGGGTATGGACGGCGAAGAAATTCTTTCGACCTTCTATAACGCTGTTTCTTATACACGTGACGGCGAAAACTGGCGTATTCCGTATTCGGCTGATCGCTTCAAAGGTATGAAAATCATCGGCGATATGCTTGATGCTGATACCGGTGAAGTTGTTGCTGAAAGCGGTCGCAAGCTGACTGCGCGTGCTGCCAAGCAGATCGCGGAGAAGGGCGTTAAGGCTATCCGCGCGACGGATGATGATCTGCTCGGTTCCTATCTGGCAGAGGATATCGTCAACTATGCTACCGGTGAAATCTATCTCGAAGCCGGTGATGAAATTGACGAAAAGACTCTGAAGATTCTGCTCGAAACCGGCGGCAACGAGATCAATATTCTTGATATCGACCATGTGAATGTGGGTGCTTACATCCGCAATACACTGGCTGCTGACAAGAACCAGTCCCGTCAGGATGCGCTGTTCGACATCTATCGCGTGATGCGTCCGGGTGAGCCTCCGACAATGGATTCCGCAGAAGCGATGTTTGAATCGCTGCTGTTTGATTCAGAGCGTTACGATCTGTCGGCTGTTGGTCGTGTTAAGATGAATATGCGTCTTGACCTCGATGCAGCGGACACTGTTCGTGTTCTGCGCAAAGATGACATTTTGGCTGTTATCAAAACGCTCGTTGAGCTGCGTGACGGTAAGGGTGAAATCGACGATATCGACAATCTCGGCAACCGTCGTGTGCGTTCCGTTGGCGAGCTGATGGAAAATCAGTACCGTGTCGGTCTGCTGCGTATGGAACGTGCGATCAAGGAGCGTATGTCCTCGATCGAAATCGATACAGTCATGCCGCAGGATCTGATCAATGCGAAGCCGGCTGCTGCCGCTGTTCGCGAATTCTTCGGCTCCTCGCAGCTGTCACAGTTTATGGATCAGACCAACCCGCTGTCTGAAATTACCCATAAGCGCCGTCTGTCGGCTCTCGGACCTGGCGGTCTGACCCGTGAACGCGCAGGTTTTGAAGTCCGCGACGTTCATCCGACCCATTACGGCCGTATCTGCCCGATTGAAACACCGGAAGGTCCGAATATCGGTCTGATCAACTCGCTCGCAACTTTTGCGCGCGTCAACAAATATGGTTTCATTGAAAGCCCTTACCGTAAAATTATTGACGGCAAGATCACCAATGAAGTCGTTTATCTTTCCGCTATGGAAGAAGCCAAGCACTATGTTGCTCAGGCCAATGCTGAAATCGGTGAAAATGGCGAATTCGTTGAAGAATTCGTAATTTCCCGTCACTCCGGTGAAGTTCTGATGGCGCCGCGTGAAAACGTGGATCTGATGGACGTTTCGCCGAAGCAGCTGGTTTCTGTTGCTGCCGCGCTTATTCCGTTCCTGGAAAACGACGATGCCAACCGCGCTCTGATGGGCTCGAACATGCAGCGTCAGGCCGTGCCTCTGGTGCGTGCGGAAGCGCCGTTTGTCGGTACCGGTATGGAGCCGATTGTTGCCCGTGACTCCGGTGCAGCTATTGGTGCACGCCGCGGCGGTATTGTTGATCAGGTGGATGCGACACGTATCGTTATCCGTGCAACCGAAGACCTCGATCCTTCGAAGTCCGGTGTTGACATTTATCGTCTGATGAAGTTCCAGCGCTCTAACCAGAGCACCTGCATCAATCAGCGTCCGCTTGTGCGCGTTGGTGATCGTGTAGGGAAGGGCGACATCATTGCTGATGGTCCGTCGACCGATCTGGGTGATCTGGCGCTTGGCCGTAACGTGCTCGTCGCGTTCATGCCTTGGAACGGTTACAACTACGAAGACTCCATCCTGCTTTCTGAAAAGATTGTTTCGGATGACGTGTTCACTTCGATCCATATCGAAGAATTCGAAGTTGCTGCCCGTGATACCAAGCTCGGACCTGAGGAAATCACACGCGATATTCCGAACGTATCGGAAGAAGCACTGAAGAACCTCGACGAAGCCGGTATTGTTTACATCGGTGCGGAAGTTCATCCTGGCGATATTCTCGTCGGTAAGATCACGCCAAAGGGTGAAAGCCCGATGACGCCGGAAGAAAAGCTTCTGCGCGCTATCTTTGGTGAAAAGGCTTCTGACGTCCGTGACACCTCAATGCGTATGCCTCCGGGAACATACGGTACTGTTGTGGAAGTTCGTGTTTTCAACCGCCACGGCGTTGAAAAAGATGAACGCGCAATGGCGATTGAGCGTGAAGAAATCGAACGTCTGGCAAAAGACCGCGACGACGAACAGTCTATCCTTGACCGTAACACTTATGGTCGTCTGGCAGATATGCTGGAAGGTAAGATTACTGCTGCTGGTCCTAAGGGCTTCAAGAAGGGCGTTGCGGTTAACCGCGATATCCTGACTGAATATCCGCGTTCCCAGTGGTGGCAGTTTGCCGTTGAAGACGAAAAGAGCCAGAGCGAACTTGAAGCTCTGCGCAACCAGTATGACGCATCCAAGAAGCTGCTTGAAACACGCTTCATGGATAAAGTCGAAAAGGTTCAGCGCGGCGACGAAATGGCTCCGGGCGTCATGAAGATGGTTAAGGTCTTTGTTGCTGTTAAGCGCAAGATCCAGCCAGGCGACAAGATGGCCGGCCGTCACGGTAACAAGGGTGTGGTTTCCCGCATTCTGCCAGTAGAAGATATGCCGTTCCTTGAAGATGGTACCCATGCGGACATCGTGCTTAACCCTCTGGGTGTGCCGTCCCGTATGAATGTGGGCCAGATTCTGGAAACACATCTGGGCTGGGCATGTGCCGGTATGGGTAAGAAGATCGGGCAACTGATCGAGGTCTATAAAGAGACCGCAAATATCCAGCCGCTGCGTGACACTCTGGAACATATCTATCCGGACAATGACCGTAACGAACCGGTTCGCTCTTATGATGACGACAGTGTCCTCATGCTTGCAGATCAGGTGAAGCGCGGTGTGTCGATTGCAACGCCGGTCTTTGACGGTGCTGTTGAAGCAGACATCAATGCGATGCTTGCAGATGCAGGTCTGGCAACTTCCGGTCAGTCGACGCTCTATGACGGCCGTACAGGCGAACCTTTTGATCGTCAGGTGACAATGGGCTATATTTATATGCTCAAACTGCACCACCTGGTTGATGATAAGATCCACGCCCGTTCGATCGGACCTTACTCGCTCGTCACACAGCAGCCGCTGGGTGGTAAGGCGCAGTTCGGTGGTCAGCGCTTCGGTGAAATGGAAGTCTGGGCGCTTGAAGCCTATGGTGCAGCTTACACGCTGCAGGAAATGCTCACCATCAAGTCTGATGACGTGGCAGGCCGTACCAAGGTTTATGAAGCGATTGTACGTGGTGACGATACATTCGAAGCGGGTATTCCGGAGAGCTTTAACGTTCTCGTGAAGGAAATGCGTTCGCTTGGTCTGAATGTCGAACTCGACGACACACGCGACCTAGTAGCGCCGACAGAGCTGCCTGACGCAGCAGAGTAAAAACAAAGGCGTGACGCGGTTTTCCGCGCCACGCCATTATTGCCATTATTCGGCAGTATGTTTTGAAAGAATGACGGTTTCAGGCGCTGTGTCTGGCCGTTGCGCAGATTAGGGCAATTGCCCGTCAGAGAGTATCAGGGCGCTAAAGCCTGTGCCGGATACTGCTCTGCATATAGATTCAAACGCATGATGCTGTCGCGAAGTAGGCCAACTTTTGTGAAGCATGATGCCCTAAGGAGAACGGCATGAACCAAGAGGTCATGAATCTTTTCAATCCTCAGGCTCCGGTGCAGACATTCGATTCCATCCGGATTTCGATTGCCAGCCCTGAGAAGATTCTGTCCTGGTCATACGGCGAGATCAAAAAGCCAGAAACGATCAACTACCGTACGTTCAAACCTGAACGCGATGGTCTGTTCTGTGCCCGTATCTTCGGCCCGATCAAGGACTATGAGTGCCTGTGCGGTAAGTACAAGCGCATGAAATACAAGGGCATTATCTGTGAGAAGTGCGGCGTTGAAGTAACGCTGTCACGCGTGCGTCGTGAGCGCATGGGCCATATCGAACTGGCTGCTCCTGTTGCCCATATCTGGTTCCTGAAGTCGCTTCCTTCGCGTATCGGCACATTGCTTGATATGACGCTGAAGGATATCGAACGCGTTCTGTATTTCGAAAACTACATCGTCACAGAACCAGGTCTGACCTCCCTGAAAGAGCACCAGCTGCTTTCAGAAGAAGAATATATGATTGCTGTTGATGAATTCGGTGAAGACCAGTTCACAGCGCTGATCGGCGCGGAAGCGATTTATGATCTTCTGGCGACAATGGAACTCGAAAAGATTGCTGTGCAGCTGCGCACTGATCTGGCCGAAACCACTTCGGAACTGAAGACCAAGAAGCTGATGAAGCGTCTCAAAATCGTTGAGAACTTCATGGAATCCGGTAACCGTCCTGAGTGGATGATCATGAAGATCGTTCCGGTGATCCCGCCGGATCTGCGCCCTCTGGTGCCGCTGGATGGCGGTCGCTTTGCGACATCCGATCTGAACGACCTTTACCGTCGTGTGATCAACCGTAACAACCGTCTGAAGCGCCTGATGGAGCTTCGTGCGCCTGGCATCATTATCCGTAACGAAAAGCGTATGCTGCAGGAAGCTGTTGACGCGCTGTTTGATAACGGCCGTCGCGGTCGTACCATTACCGGTGCGAATAAGCGTCCGCTGAAGTCGCTTTCGGATATGCTGAAAGGTAAACAGGGTCGTTTCCGTCAGAACCTTCTCGGTAAACGCGTCGACTATTCCGGTCGTTCGGTTATCGTGACCGGTCCTGAGCTGAAACTGCACCAGTGCGGTCTGCCGAAGAAAATGGCTCTGGAACTGTTCAAGCCGTTTATCTACGCACGTCTTGACGCCAAGGGTTTCTCTTCGACTGTTAAACAGGCGAAGAAGCTGGTTGAAAAAGAACGCCCAGAGGTTTGGGATATCCTTGATGAGGTTATTCGCGAGCATCCGGTTCTGCTTAACCGCGCGCCGACGCTGCACCGTCTTGGTATTCAGGCTTTCGAACCAACGTTGATTGAAGGTAAGGCAATCCAGCTGCATCCGCTCGTTTGTACTGCGTTTAACGCGGACTTCGACGGTGACCAGATGGCTGTTCACGTACCGCTGTCGCTTGAAGCGCAGCTTGAAGCGCGTGTTCTGATGATGTCGACCAACAACATTCTGCATCCGGCAAACGGTCTTCCGATCATTGTGCCGTCGCAGGATATGGTTCTCGGCCTCTATTACCTGTCGATCGTTGCTGAAAACGAACCCGGTCAGGGCATGGTCTTCGCTGATATGGGCGAATTGCAGCATGCACTGGAAACCAAGACCGTTACGCTGCACACCAAGATCAAGGGCCGTTTCAAGTCTGTTGATGCGGAAGGCAAGCCTGTATCGAAACTCTTTGATACAACGCCTGGTCGCCTGATCCTCGGTGAATTGCTGCCAAAGAACGTCAATGTTCCTTTTGATATCTGCAATCAGGAAATGACCAAGAAGAACATCTCCAAGATGATCGATCTGGTTTACCGTCATTGCGGTCAGAAAGAGACAGTGATCTTCTGTGACCGCGTCATGCAGCTCGGCTTTGCCCATGCCTGCCGTGCCGGTATTTCCTTCGGTAAGGATGACATGGTCATTCCTGATGCCAAGGCGAAGATCGTTGCCGATACAGAAGCATTGGCCAAGGAATATGAACAGCAGTACAATGACGGTCTGATCACTCAGGGCGAAAAGTACAACAAGGTTGTTGATGCCTGGGGTAAAGCAACTGACAAGATCGCCGACGAAATGATGGCCCGCATTAAGGCTGTTGAATTCGATCCGGAAACCGGACGTCAGAAGCAGATGAACTCCATCTATATGATGTCGCACTCCGGTGCCCGTGGTTCGCCTTCACAGATGCGTCAGCTCGGCGGTATGCGCGGTCTGATGGCCAAACCTTCGGGCGAGATTATCGAAACACCGATTATCTCGAACTTTAAAGAAGGTCTGACCGTGAACGAGTACTTCAACTCGACACACGGTGCCCGTAAGGGTCTGGCCGATACGGCTCTGAAAACTGCTAACTCCGGTTATCTGACACGCCGTCTCGTTGACGTTGCGCAGGATGCGATCATTTCTGAACCGGATTGCGGTGCAACCGTTGGTCTGACGATGAACCCGATCGTTGATGCGGGTCAGATCGTGGCTTCGCTCGGTATGCGTATTCTGGGCCGTGTTGCTCTGGACGACATCAATCATCCGGCTACGGGTGAGCTGATTGTTGCTTCCGGCGACATGATCGAAGAGCGTCATGTGGAAGTGATCGAAAAAGCCGGTATCCAGACCGTTCGTATTCGTTCGGCTCTGACCTGTCTCACCCGCTCCGGCGTGTGCGGCAAGTGCTATGGTCGTGACCTTGCACGCGGTACTCCGGTGAACAAAGGTGAAGCTGTTGGTGTTATCGCTGCGCAGTCGATCGGTGAGCCTGGTACTCAGCTGACCATGCGTACGTTCCACCTTGGTGGTACAGCGCAGGTTGTGGACAGCTCCTATCTGGAAGCTTCCTATGAAGGTACTGTTGCACTGCGTAACCGCAATGTGGTTCGCAATTCCGACGGTCATCTGGTGGTTATGGGCCGTAACATGGCCGTTCTCATCATGGATGCGTCCGGCAAGGAACGTGCAAGTCATCGTGTAACCTATGGTTCGCGCCTGTTCGTCGATGACGGTGATGCAGTGAAGCGCGGTCAGCGTCTGGCCGAGTGGGATCCGTATACCCGTCCGATCATCACCGAAGTTGAAGGTGTGATTGAGTTCGAAGATATGGTTGACGGTCTGTCGGTTGCTGAAAACACCGATGAATCCACCGGTATCACCAAGCGCGTTGTTATTGACTGGCGTTCGACCCCACGCGGTTCGGATCTGAAGCCTGCTCTCGTTGTTAAAGACAAGAACGGCAAAGTTGCGAAACTGTCGAAGGGTGGTGAAGCCCGCTTCCAGCTCTCCGTTGAGACTATTCTCTCGGTTGAGCCAGGTGCAACGGTTCGCGTCGGTGACGTGATTGCTCGTCTGCCTATGGAAAGCGCGAAGACCAAGGATATTACCGGTGGTCTGCCACGCGTGGCTGAACTGTTCGAAGCTCGTCGTCCGAAGGATCATGCGATCATCGCTGAAGTTGATGGTACAATCCGTTTCGGCCGCGATTACAAGAACAAGCGCCGCATCATTATTGAACCGAATGACCATAATCTGGAGCCGGTTGAATATCTGATCCCTAAAGGCAAGCCTTTCCATCTTCAGGATGGCGATGCGATCGAAAAGGGTGACTATATTCTCGACGGTAATCCTGCACCGCATGACATTCTGGCGATCAAGGGCGTGGAAGCACTTGCTTCTTACCTCGTGAACGAAATTCAGGAAGTCTACCGTCTGCAGGGCGTGACGATCAACGATAAGCATATTGAAGTGATCGTTCGTCAGATGCTGCAGAAGGTTGAGATCACGGAATCCGGTGACAGCACCTATATTCCGGGTGATCATGTTGACCGTATTGAACTTGACGAAATCAATGATCGTCTGGTTGAAGACGGCAAGAAACCTGCTGAAGGTCTGCCGGTTCTGCTCGGTATTACGAAGGCATCGTTGCAGACACCTTCCTTCATCTCGGCTGCTTCCTTCCAGGAAACAACCCGCGTTCTGACCGAAGCGGCAGTTGCCGGTAAGATGGATACGCTGCAGGGTCTGAAGGAAAACGTGATTGTTGGTCGTCTGATCCCTGCCGGTACCGGCGGTATGATGAGCCAGATCCGTCGTATTGCGACAGCCCGCGATGATCTGATTATCGATGAGCGCCGCAAAACTTCCGGTGCGGATGCTGCAAATGCAATGCTGGTCGATATGACCAATAATGCAGCGGAATAATCCGACATTATAAGAAATGAAAAAAGGCCACCTTCGGGTGGCCTTTTTGTTAGAGCGTGTCGCGTTTAACGGAACTTTAGACTCTTTTGGTTGCCGTATGTTCGTGAACGCAAAATGAATCCATTTGAGCCAGACATGCTTTAGCGGGCAGGAAAACTGTTCATAAAAAAAGCGCCGCATGAAGCGGCGCTTTATCATAAATAAGGTGAGGGACGATTATTCTTCGTCTTCATCATCTTCATGGGAGCCATCAAATTCGATCATCGCAACCTGACCGGAGAGGGCGGTATTATAACCGCTCAGATATGGTTCTTCTTCCGGCTGTTCGGTCAATGTGCCGATTTCGGTAATTTCGGCTTCAGCAAAACCTTCATTGGCGAGGATTTCCAAAGTTGCCTGAATGACATCCTCTTCCGGTTCCGATTTCAACAGGATGTGGACATTGACGGGATCGCTCTCGCCGTCTTTCCATGCATCTGCAATAATGAGAAACACTTCATTCGAATCGGGATTTGTGTCTGACACGGGGCATTCCTTAATTTCCGGTTAAACTCGCCCTGTATCAGGGCCTGAAACGGCTGAATCAGACTGTCTGCATAAAAGATAATGATCCAAAAGGACAGCCGGATAAGGATTCTGCCGGTATTTTATGTGATTTGCATAACAAGTGATGCATTTTCAGACAAAATTACCCGCTTTTAAGGGCTGAAATTCCGATTTGTCTGTCATAAATCAGAAAACTCCGCTGCCGGTCTTGACGAAACGCACCTTTAAGCGTATCAGCACACCATCTGAGCCGATGTGAGGCTGGCTGTTCCGGAGTGACACACTCTGGAGTTTGTCTCAAACAGGGTTCGTTTTACGATCTAAAATGCAAATTGCCGTTCGCATGAAGGTGACTTCCTCTGCTTTTGTTCGGGCATGCCAGCGCTAGCGTTGGCACAATGTCCGATTTTGTGCATATGCATAACGGTGAAACGGCCCATTTGGGCAAAAGATACGAGTTTATTTAGTAGAGGAAGGTTCAATGCCTACCGTAAACCAGCTGATCCGCAAACCTCGCCAGGCGCAGGTTAAGCGTAATAAGGTTCCTGCTCTGCAGGCAAACCCACAGAAGCGCGGTGTATGTACCCGCGTTTATACAACGACCCCGAAGAAGCCGAACTCGGCGCTGCGTAAAGTAGCAAAGATTCGTCTGACCAACGGCTTTGAAGTCATTGGTTATATTCCGGGTGAAGGTCACAACCTTCAGGAACACTCGGTAGTTATGATCCGCGGCGGCCGCGTCAAGGATTTGCCGGGTGTGCGTTACCACATCATCCGTGGTGTGCTCGATACCCAGGGTGTTAAAAACCGTAAACAGCGTCGTTCGCTGTATGGTGCTAAGCGTCCTAAATAATAATTTTCCGGGGATACCGGCCATCTGATCCTCAGGTGAGTTGAGCCCGATGTAATTAAAGAGACAAATATGTCCCGTCGTCACAGTGCTGAAAAGCGTGAAATCAATCCGGATCCTAAGTTTGGCGATCTGGTTGTGACCAAATTCATGAATGCAATCATGCTTCATGGTAAGAAATCTGTTGCAGAGTCCATCGTTTACGGTGCTCTGGATTCTGTTGAAGCCAAGGCTAAACAGGATGGTCTGGTGATGTTCCATCAGGCGCTCGACAATGTTGCGCCGCATGTGGAAGTGCGCTCCCGCCGTGTAGGTGGTGCGACTTATCAGGTTCCTGTTGATGTTCGCCCTGAGCGTCGTCAGGCGCTGGCAATCCGCTGGCTGATCAATGCTGCTCGCAACCGCAACGAAACAACGATGATTGATCGTCTGTCCGGCGAATTGCTTGATGCTGCAAACAACCGTGGTTCGGCTGTTAAGAAGCGTGAAGATACGCACCGTATGGCTGAAGCTAACCGCGCATTCTCGCATTACCGCTGGTAATCGTCGAACTCTATTCAAAGAGCAAATATTATGGCCCGCGAATATAAAATCGAAGACTACCGTAATTTCGGTATTATGGCTCACATCGACGCCGGTAAGACGACGATGACTGAACGTATCCTGTTCTACACAGGTAAGAACCATAAAATCGGTGAAACACACGACGGCGCCTCCACAATGGACTGGATGGAGCAGGAGCAGGAACGTGGTATTACCATTACCTCTGCTGCGACTACCACATTCTGGCAGGGTCAGGATGGCAAGAAGCGTCGCTTCAACATCATCGATACTCCGGGACACGTTGACTTCACGATTGAAGTTGAGCGTTCCCTGCGTGTTCTCGACGGTGCGATTGCGCTTCTCGATGCTAACGCCGGTGTAGAGCCGCAGACTGAAACCGTATGGCGTCAGGCTGAAAAGTACCATGTACCGCGTATGGTCTTTGTCAATAAAATGGACAAGATCGGTGCTGATTTCTACCGTTGTGTAGAAATGGTTGCATCACGCCTCGGTGCGCAGGCTCTTTGTGTTCAGCTGCCAATCGGCGCCGAAAACGAATTCCAGGGTGTTATCGATCTCATTGAGATGAAGGCATATGTCTGGGATGGTTCCATCGGTGCGGCAGCAGAAGAAAAAGAAATTCCTGCTGATCTTCAGGCTAAAGCTGAAGAATATCGTGAAAAGCTGATCGAAGCTGCTGTTGAAATCGATGAAGCTGCAATGGAAGCTTATCTGGAAGGCACATTGCCAACCAATGATGAGCTGCGCGCTCTGATCCGTAAGGGTACGATCGCTGTTCAGTTCCATCCTGTTCTGTGCGGTACTGCGTTTAAAAACCGTGGTATTCAGCCTCTGCTGGATGCTGTTGTTGCTTACTTGCCGTCTCCTGTTGATGTTCCTGCGATTAAGGGCATTGATGTTAAGACCGAGACAGAAACAACTCGTGAATCTTCGGATGAAGCACCGCTTTCGATGCTTGCATTCAAGATCATGAACGATCCGTTCGTTGGCTCTCTGACTTTTGCCCGTATTTATTCTGGTAAAATGACCAAGGGTATTTCCCTTGAAAATACCGTTAAGGGCAAGCGTGAGCGCATCGGCCGTATGCTGCAGATGCACTCGAACTCCCGTGAAGATATCGAAGAAGCATTTGCCGGCGATATCGTTGCTCTGGCTGGCCTTAAGGAAACTACAACCGGTGACACGCTCTGCGACCCGCTGAAGCCTGTTATTCTGGAACGTATGGAATTCCCTGAGCCGGTTATCGAAATCGCGATTGAACCAAAGACTAAAGCTGACCAGGAAAAGATGGGTATCGCCCTGAACCGTCTGGCTGCTGAAGATCCTTCATTCCGCGTTAAGTCGGACGAAGAATCCGGTCAGACCATTATTGCCGGTATGGGTGAACTTCACCTCGACATTCTGGTTGACCGTATGCGTCGTGAGTTCAAGGTTGAAGCTAACGTTGGTCAGCCGCAGGTTGCCTATCGTGAAAGCATCACCCGTAAAGCTGAAATCGACTATACACATAAGAAACAGTCCGGTGGTTCCGGTCAGTTCGCTCGTGTTAAGATCGTATTTGAGCCGCACGAGGGCGATGACTTCATCTTCGAATCCAAGATCGTTGGTGGTGCTGTTCCTAAGGAATACATCCCGGGCGTTCAGAAGGGTATCGAAAGCGTTATGGGTGCAGGTCCTCTGGCTGGCTTCCCTATGCTCGGTGTTAAGGCGACCCTTATCGATGGTGCATACCACGATGTTGACTCGTCTGTTCTGGCCTTCGAAATCGCTGCCCGTGCAGCATTCCGCGAAGGTGCACAGAAAGCCGGCGCTCAGTTGCTCGAACCGATCATGAAGGTCGAAGTCGTGACACCTGAGGATTACGTTGGTGACGTTATTGGTGATCTGAATTCCCGTCGCGGTCAGATTTCCGGTACCGAAGCCCGTGGTATTGCCACCGTCGTCAATGCAAATGTTCCACTGGCCAGCATGTTTGGTTATGTGAACAACCTGCGTTCGATGTCTCAGGGTCGTGCCCAGTACACCATGCAGTTCGACCATTATGAGCCGGTTCCGGCTGCGGTCGCCGCAGAAATTCAGAAGAAGTTCGCGTAAGCCTTTTGGCTTACGCTCGTTAAAATTAGAATGCCTGAGCAGGCTAAATTGATGGAGAGCTCAGATGGCAAAGAGCAAATTTG
>UCAG01000014.1 GCA_900470285.1 Hyphomicrobiales bacterium | reverse complement strand
TGCGTACCATCCGGCCAGGTTACCGTCACATCAGAATTCGGCTCGGTTGTGCCTGTTGCCGTCGGGATATTGTCGCCGTCCGGATCGCTCAGAACAAACTCTGCACCCGGTGCTGTCACATCAACTGTAATTTCCCCCAGAGAACCATTTGAACTTATGTTCCCCGCCTGATCAATTTGGCGAACGAGTACATCCCCGTTTTCATAATCACCAGGCGCTAATTCAAAACTATTACCTGTCCCTTTTTGCCAGGTTTTACCGCCATCAATACTATATTCCCAAGTTGCTCCGGCTTCCAGATTACTGACAATAACATTGCCGTCTTTCGTTATACCGTCACCAACAATACCAGTATCATTTTCAAGTTTGACGACGGGAGCTTCCGGAGGTGTATGATCACTCTCACCAGGCTGCCCTCCAGGCCCCCGATCTCCCCCTCCACCCGAGCCTCCTGCAACGGCAGCACCTATTGCACCAAGGCCGCCCAAACCCAACAAAATCGGTAATATACCCCGATCTTTCTCGACCAGCTGATCAACAGATTGAATCTCCGCAAAGTTAAAGTCTGCCAAACCATCAGAATGGTGGCCAGCCCACAACTTTCCGTCACCGTCTTCGAGAACAAGATCATTATCTTGATTGCTAATAAAATACTTATAAAAATTAACGATACGTATTGTTGTACCATTATGTAAGTGGATCAAAAGATCTTCACCTGCCCGCTGAAAATCAGAAACATCACGAGGGCTGAGCGCCAGCTTCACAATGCTGGGTTCGGATAGCGTGATCTTGTTTCCAGAAACAGTACTTACATGACCATTATTTTTATGTGTAACAACAACAAGCATAACGTTCTCCTCGCTTATTTAAAAGCAAAGAAAATCGATCAGCATTAATTGCACTCATGAAAACGGGTTTATTATTAGAGTACGCTAATAAAATATAAATTCCACATGAAAATCAAATAAAAATACGTCCCCCAATTTCATTGGCAGTTTCTGTTCGATTTTCAAAGCCAAAGTTCTAATTTTATAATGAAATTGATTATAAGTTCATAATCTATGCAAATATCGACTTTCTTTGTATAAAATTATTATTACTCTAAAATTATTCATTATTTAATGCTTATATTCGGAACCTCTGCGAAAATCAGCAGATGAAATACATCAAAAAGTCGCGATTAATGCACCTGAGCAGAAAAACCGCTTATACCGGCGAATATCAACAGCGTCCGAATCCTTAAGACGCTTCGCCTGTCCCCCTTAAGAGCAGCGCATTCTGATCGCCAACAATATAACTTTCATCGTGCCTGTCCAAAACAGCTTAGACTTGCAGGCAAAGACGGTTCAATTCTGCCTGCTGAACAGATACGCCATAATGCAAACACGGCGACAGGGTTTCCCTGCCGCCGTCTGTTATGCCCGCTTAGAACTTTCCTACAACATTGAGGAATACACCACGGTCATTAAGTGAAAGATCACGCAGATCATCAGAGAATTTGCCGAAATTATAACCGACACCGACTTTGAAATTCTCACCGACATGCCGGTATATTGCTGTCAGTGCGCCATAGTCGGTCGTTCCGGCCTCAGGCATATGCATAACACGCCCCTCTAGCAGCACATCCCAGTTCTTCACAATATGAAGATCACTGCGGATGATACCCAGATGGGCAGATGAGTTCTGCCATTCTCCGAATTTCTCACGATCCTGCTCCATCAGGCGATAGCGTACCTTGCCATACCGGAAACCGTATTTGGCACCGACCGACAACCACGGGAAAAGATCATAAGTAAAATCCGCTGACAGGATATGACTGCGTTGCGCAGGACCATAATCCTGACCGGTAATAGCACTGACCTGATTTTCACCCGGCTGGTCATAAAGCCAGGTATATTTAAACAGCGCATTCAACCGGTCATTGTCTACAGGGCGATAGGCATAACCCAGCGATGTTTCGACATAATTGCCATCACGGAATGAGCTTTCATGCGTGGAATCTGACAAAACCGCGTCAACTGCAGCGAGAAGACGCCAGTCCTCGCTGGTCTTCCAGCCAAGACCAGCAGCAAGCAGATAGGTATTACGATCCCGTGTGCCGTCCTCAGAATCTTCAAACCGGACTTCACCGCGAATGCGGGCATTGATCCGGTCTTCATCCTTATAACCAACCGACATGGAAACAGCAGTACGGTCAAAGTCAGAGCGTTCGCGGCCCGTCACCGGATCGATCGTATCATCATTAACTCTGCCGGATTCAAAACCGCCGTCAAATGTCCAGATTTTATCCGGTGTATAAGTCACACCATAGGTTTCTGTCAGTGAGCGCCGGCGACCGAAGAGATCGTAATTGTTCTCACCATAAGTCGACCAGTATTCATTAAGTTTGCGGCGTGCCCCGAACACAATCGTCCCGTGATCTGTGCCCGACAGATCATAAGTCCGGTCAAGATCGAAAGCCCGGTCCGGATCAAGACGGTAACCGATATAATATGTATCTTCAGCTGTCGGGTTATAGGCAATTGCGGCAAGTCCCCCGATACCATTCGTACCGTAAGAGATTTCACCTTCCAGATTAACCTTATCGGTCAGCTTATATTTGGAGCCGACACCCACGCGGTCACCGCGGTCGATATCACCTGAACGCGATAATGTTGCCTGTCCGAATATATAATAAAGCTGATCCGCATCCGGCGTATATTCCAGCCGGGCACCCGCATCCAGACGGGAACCGTTGTAACCGGACTTATAAGAGCTGGCGAGCGGGTTTTGCAGCTCCATGTAGGAAACACCGAAAGACGCTTTCCAGTATTCGTTAAACTGCTTGCTGGCTGAAGCAGTCCCTTTACGCTTTGTACGCCCGCCGACAGCACGATTATCAATATCGCTATAGGCCTGATCTTCTGTGAAATCATCATAGGTCAGTTTGAAATTGACCGTGTCTGTCACATCAATATCAGCATGCGCACCCCAGATACGCTGATCGGCAGCAACCTGCTCCGCCAGTGTTGAGAAACCGGCCTGCTTCTCCTGATAATAAATACCGGCAGTGCCTTTAATACCGCTTTTGGTCAGATCTTCCAGATCGACCTGTGCTCTGGTGCGCCAGGCCATTGCCACGCGGTCACGGGTGCCGGTGGTGCGCACATCACTGAGTGTCAGACCACCGTCAGTTGAACGGGACATACCAAAGCCCGGCCCTTTAGAACGTGAAAACTCACCTTCAATAAAGGTTTTCTCCGATTTGCGTATCTGTAAATCGGCGCCATAGGCCTGCTGATTGGCAAGACCGGTATTTTCGCTCATACCGGTAACACCGACACGGACTGTCTCATTAAGCCATTGCTGTGCACGTCCACCATAGACATAGCCGTCGATCTCGCCGATTGGTGGTGTATATTCATATTGCGAAATCAGATAGACCCTGTTTCCGCCCAATGCACCTTCGCGCACCGGTCCGGTTGTGCCGGTTGAGGAAGACAAAGGACGTTTCAGGATCAGTACACCCTGCATATAATCGAAGGAATAATCCTCACCATAACGCAGTGTCCGGCGTTCCAGCACCTGTCCGGTAATCTGATCGCGGATCTCAACAGTGACTGTTTCCGAACCAACGGTAATATCCTGACGGCGCATGAAATAGGCTGAGCCGCCTGTTCCGAGAAATTCATCGCGCTGCGGCAGGCTGTCAGGCTGTGCCGCATAGAGTGTGACCTCCGACTTGCGCTCACCGAAAGAAGTGGTCTCTTCCGAGCGATAAACAGCACTGGCACCGTAAAGCGCGCGCTCGGAACGCATAAATTCCGTGCCTTTAATAATCGCTTTGTAATTGCCCCACATCACATGACTGTCGCCGCGATCCAGACGCACATAGAATTTGCCGTTGGTCGGCGCGTCATCAACCATGGTCGAGTCATCGCCATAAACCGGATAGAAATCATTCGGATCAAGACGACGCAGCAGCTGCCGCGGATCCTTGGCATCAATGCCGCGGAACATATTCTCAATCTTATCCTCGCCGGTATCACCCGATGCTGTCAGCAAATATTTCCCCTGGATCTTACCTTTGAGGTAAAAAGCCAGCCGGCCTTTGGTATAGACCTTGTCATATTCCCCGTCACGAACGGCTTCGATATTCTGATCGCCGGAACGCTTACCGACAGTCAGATCGGCCAATGCCACATAGAACCAGTCATTTTTCGGGATGTTAACCTGACGGCTGAAGTCAAGCGCGCTGCCTTTGGCATTACTCAGAACTTCCACGCCGACATCATGGTCACCCGGCGGCAGGATACGCTGCATGACAAAAGCACGGTCCCTGTCAACAGGGATCGTATCATCCAGAACACGGACATTATAGCCTTCCGGCACATTACGTCCGTAAACCGTAACGGCTCCGCCATGGATCGGAATATTCCGCAGCCCCGTATAATCCTCACCCATGCCAGGGGCTTCGCCCTCAAGCTTGACCTGTTTTTCCGGCTCAAGATCACGATCCGTACGCGCAAGGGAGCGCGGCAATGTCTCGTCATAACGTCCTGTACCGTCATAAACGCGCAATACATATTTATATTTTGGCTCTGCATTGCCTATCGCCGGACGCATAGCAGGCATAGTCCAGCCCGCTTCCCCGTTAATATTCACAGGGACAGCTGTAACCAGTTCTTCATCCTTGCCGTCCTGCAGCGCATAAATACGAATTTCCGAACGTTCAATAAAGGCCGGATAATTGGATGTGGCAAGGAAGCGAACCTGCTCACCCGCTTTGTAAGCACGGCGCACCGGTACCGTCGATATGTTCAGCAGCGGCTGTGCTTCCAACCCGTCAAACTTAACCTGAATATCAACCGCACTGAGACCGATATCCGTTTTACGCTGTGCATCCGCAGTCTGTTTTCCACCCGAAGCCGGTTTAACATCCGCAGCTTTGGTTTCCGGTTTCTTGCTCTCTACAAGCGGCTCACCGTCCACGCTGATTGAAAACGGAATGTCACCTTCATCGCCGCTTTGCTCCGTATTCGGAGCGACAGGAATGTTTTTGACAGTTCTGCTTGTATCCAGAACCTTGCCCCGCACAGCCGGACTGTCCTTGTTAGCTTCCTGAGCGGAGGCAACCCCGCCGCTCAGATTAACAACCATGACAGCACAACCGGTAAGAAGTCCGCGTTGCATCAGGCGAATAAGACGATCTGCACCGACAGTTCCGCAAGCGATGGAGTTTAGTTTTTGCTGTTTCATTTGTCAGCCTCCACGCGTGTTTCCATGTCGAGTTCATAGCCGCCCCCTGCGGCCTTCCAGCGTCTGGTTATCTCCTCCTGTACCGCATTCATCCGCTGGCGGGCTGCCTTCAGATTTTTTGTCGTATAGGTAACGCGCAATGTTGAACGCTCTTGTTTCAGAACCCCGATCAGCTGATCCAGCCCTTTGCTCCACTGTTCCTTCAGCTGCAGGCTGTTGGAAACAAATGCATTATCCTTGAGGCTGAGGCGTACAACACGGCCGAGCGAAGCACCGAAATTGATCTTCGTCATTTTACCGGCTGTCAAACGCACAACGCGCGGGTTCTCTGTTGTCACGCGGTAGCCTGTCGGCAGCGTGCGGGGATCCAGTTTCATAATGAAGTTGCTGCCGATACGTGAATCCGGAAGAGCCGCACAAGCCACATGGAAGCGACCATACTTATCTGTCGTCACAAGAAGACCGCGTACCGTGGCAACACGGACTCCCGGAAGACCAGGCTCACCCTCGTCCTGATAACCGTTACCGTTCTTGTCGTCGAAGACCTTACCGATAATGTCACCGCATTCGAAAACCGGATCGACCATGATCTCGATCTGTGCGGTCGCATCCGGAGCAAGTGTATTGCCAGACGGATCGGTTACAATGGCACGGTTGGTGTGCTTGCCTGAGGAAGCAGAACTGAGCGCCAGCATTTGCAGCCGGATCACCACTTCGGAATTTGCCGCAATTGTCAGATCAGGGAAGCGTATATTCAGACCATTGATGACCGGTGTCACCGCTGTTCCGTTCACGCTTGCAGAATCCTCGACATAACGGAAACCCGACGGCATACGGTCTGTGACCATCACACCTGAAACAGTCCGGTTACTCTTATTGGTTACCGTGATTGTAAACGGCGCTTTCTCACCACGACGGATCTGTTTGAGGCCCGCACGTTTTGCAATGACAATATCCGAAGGAATACCGGCAGGCAGCGACAGAACAAATTGCGATTCCGCAGCTTTTACTTCATCGCCTGCACCATAACGCCCCGTCGCCGTTGCGGTATTGACCACACCGTCGCGGATACCTGCACCGGCATCAATATCGGTTTCACTCAAAACATAAGTCGCAGTAAAGACCTGTTTTCCTCCCGGCAGCAAAGTTGCTGACGACGGTGTAAATGCACCCAGCCTGTTTGAGGCAGGTTTTTTATTGAAGACCGGACCATTATCAACCGGAACAACATCACTGATGCTCTGGTTACCGGTATTGCTCACTGTGAACTGATAAATAATCTGGTCTCCGGCATTAAATGTGCCGTTGCCGTCTGTATCTTTCAATTCGCCGGATTTAACCAGCTCAAGCTTCGGCGCGCGTTCAATGAGCTTGACGACCTCACTCGGATCACTGGTTACAGGATCATTGCCGTTAACAGGCGCACCTGTCACCGTCGCGGAATTCACAACCTGACCCGCATCAAGATCGCTCTGCTTCAGAACATAACGTGCGGTAAAGGTTGTGGAATCCACCTGCCCCACAGCAAGCAGCGGGATCGGATCGCCGGAAATCACCACATCAGGCAGCGCATCTGCCAGCGTTACATCTTTCAGATCCACATCGCCGGTATTGGTGATCGTAAAGACATAATCAATAACCGATCCGACTGTGTTTCCGGAAGGATCGCCCGCTTCCTTGACAACAGTCAGGGCTGCACGCGGGTTGAGTTTGGTTATAACTTCACTCGGATCACTGGTCAGCGGATCATTGCCGTTCACAGATGTTCCCGTTGCAGTTGCGACATTGACCACCTGTCCGGCATTAAGATCAGCCTGTGTCAGCGTATAGGTCGCGCGGAACGAAGTTGTGTCACTGGCACCCGGAGCAAGATCAACCGGACCACCGGTGATGACAATATCCGGCAGACTGTCATTAATACGGATACCCTTAATAGTCACATTACCGGTATTGGTAACTGTGAATGTGTAATCGATTGTCGAACCGACTGTATTCCCTGAAGGCGCTCCGGCTTTCTTTTCAACCGCAAGCCCCGGTGTAACCGTTGCCTGTGCCGTTGCAGTCGCTTCATTGGATGTAACGGATCCGTCTGTTGCTGTTGCACGGTTTGTTACCTGACCGGCATCCAGATCGGCCTGCACGATACTATAGGTTGCGGTACAGGTCAGCGTTGCTTTCGGCGCAAGTCCACCCTGCGGCAATGCCGGACAGGAAACCGCGGCAATCTTGTCATCTGCAACCTGAATGGCATTGGTGATTGTCACATTACCATTATTGGTCACAAGATATTCATAGCTGACTGTATCACCGACCGCAGCAAACGGATCACCCTCTGTAACCTTCTTCTGCAGGCCGAGATTTTTGTCCTGTGCAATATTCACAGTGGCAGTATCAGCCCCCTCAACAGGATCACCTGCCGGTGTTGTGCCAGCTGCAGTCGCTTCATTATCCACTTTGCCTGCATCAATATCAGCCTGCGTCAGTGTATAAGTTCCTGTGCAATTCATGCTCGCGCCGGGAGTCAGAATCGTTGTTTCACAAACAGGCGGTTCAGGCAATTTCGGATCCGCAAGCGTAATATTGCTCAGGGTGACATTACCCTCATTGGTAACTTTGAAGGTATAAGGGATCGTTGCACCGGCAATATTACCCGAAGGAGTACCGGCTGTTTTTTCCAGCCCGATTTTACCCTCAGCTTTAATTGTTACGGTCACCTGACTGTCCGCCGTAACCGCGCTGTTATCCGGTGCGGTTCCGTTCGCTGTAACGGTATTCACCACAGAGCCACGGTCAATATCCGCCTGTGTCAGCGTATAAACAGCGGTAAATGTTGTATCATCAACAGCCCCCGGTGCCAGAGAAGCAACCGGATTGCCTGAAAGCACCACACCTGCCAGCTGTTCATTCAGATGAACATTGGTCAGTGTCACATTTCCGGTATTTTCAATACGGAATGTATAACCGACAGTCGAGCCAACTGTATTACCGCTCGGTGTACCTGCGGTTTTCACAACAGTCAGCGACGGTGTCAGGCTGAGAGCAACAGAAACATCATCCGTATCGGAAGCCTCTGTACCTTTAGGCGAAGTGGCTGTTGCTGTTGCCTCATTGTCAACCTTGCCCGCATCCACATCAGCCTGTGTCAGGGTGTAGGTACCGGTACAGGTGGTTTCGGCTTTAGGGGCAAGTGTTGTAACAGTACAACTTGGTGCAACCGGCAGCTTAGTATCGGCAATTGTCAGATTGGCCAGCGTTACAGTGCCGGTATTGGTAACTGTGAACGTATATTCAATCGTGCCGTCTTTTGCCGAACTGCTTGGTGTACCTGCGGTCTTCACCAGTGTCAGAGACGCTGTTTCCTGCAGAGATATTGTCGTGCTACCGGAACCGTCAACAGGATCACCTGACGGCGGATTGCCGGTTACGGTTGCAGTATTGTCAACCTGACCTGCATCCGCATCAGCCTGTGTCAGCGTATAGGTACCGCTACAAACGGTCGTAGCCTGCGGGGCAAGCACCGCAACGGGGCAGGATACACCCGGTGCAGGAATCTTCGGATCGTTTACAGCAATACCGGTCAATGTGACATTGCCTTCATTTTTAACTGTAAAGCTGTATTCGATTGTCTCACCGGCCGCATTGCCCGGTGTTCCCACAACCTGTTTAGCAAGAGAAATTGCCGGCTGCTGCTGGATGGATGACGTAACACTATCATCATCCTGTACAGTGCCGCCGCCCGGCACTGCGCCGGTTGCCGTAACAGTGTTGATCACAGAACCGCGATTCACATCAGCCTGCGTCAGCGTATAGACCGCAGTAAATGTCGTATCATCAAAAGCGCCCGGTGCCAGTGAGGCAATCGGATTGCCGGAAAGGACCACACCCGCCAGCTGCTCGTTCAGACGAACATCGGTCAGCGTCACATTACCTGTGTTCCGCACAATAAATGTATAAGTAATGGTCGAACCCGCTGTGTTACCGCTTGGGGTACCGGCTGTCTTCTCAACAGTCAGTGACGGGGTCTTGTTCACTGTCACAGTTACATCATCAGTGTCAGTCACCGCAGTACCTGCAGGCGGCATACCACTGACTGTCGCCTCATTATCAACCTTACCGGCATCCACGTCAGCCTGTGTCAGCGTATAAGTGCCGGTACAGGTCGTATCTGCCCCCGGTGCCAGCACTGTAACAGCACAGCTTGGAGCAGCGGCAAGTTTGGTATCGCTCACAGCAATAGCATTCAGCGTCACATTACCGGTATTACGGACAGTAAATGTATAGCTGATTGTACCGCCTTCAGCATTGTTTGACGGTGCACTGCCTGTTTTCGTCAGTTCGACAGACGGGACAGATGCAAGCGGCGTTTCTGTGCTGCTTTCATTACTGGTGACTGGATTGCTGCCGTCCGGCCGTGTTGCTGTAGCGGTTGCCGTATTAAGGACTTTTCCCGCATCCACCTCAGCCTGTGTAATCGTATGTGTACCGGTACAGGTTGCAACGGCTTTCGGATCAAGCGCCTGCACATCACAGACCAGTCCGGCTACCTGCGGATCAGCAATCGCCAGATTGGCAATTCTGACATTACCGCTGTTCGTCACGCGGAAAGTATAGACAATCTGCGCACCTTCCTTTGAACCTGAAGGTTCGCCGGCGGTTTTCACCAGTGTAAGTGCAGGAGCCGCATCAACAGTCGTTGTTGCTGAATCGTCCGGACTGTCCACTTTTTTACCGGACGGCGTCGTACCGGTAGAATGGGCAGTATTGTCAATTCTACCGCTCTCAATATCAGCCTGCGTCAGCGTATAATCAGCAGAGAAATACTTTACGTCACCCGGCTGCATTGTGTAAGGACCGCCGCTGATCAGCGGCTGCACTTTAGGATCAACAATCTCAACCAGTGTCAGCGGTATATTACCGGTATTCGTGACTTTAAAAGTATAGCGAACAATAGAACCAGCTGTATTACCGGTTGGTGTCGCAACGCTCTTCTCCGTCAGAAGAGCACCTTCTTCCGGAATCGTCACTATCGCTGCGGACTGCGGGCTGGTAACAGTACTGCCCTTTGCCGTCACGCCGGTTACGGTAGCAATATTTTCCACTTTTCCGGCATTAATATCGGCCTGTGTCAGGGCACGGGAGCCGGTACAAATCGTGCTGGCACCCGGAGCAAGTGCCGTAACCGGACAACTGACCGGCGCATCAGTCTTATCATCAGAAACCGCAATAGAGGACAGCGGCAGGTTACCGGAATTCGTAACTGTAAATGTATATTGAATTTCCGAACCCGGGCGATTTTGTTGCGGTGTACCGGATACAACCCGCTTATCCAGTGTCAGTGCCGGCCTTTGCGCAATCTTCGTATCTGTGGAGCTGTCAGAACTGCGCACAGCTCCATTATTGCTGTCAGTACCTGATGCGAAAGCAGTATTCAGAACATAGCCGCGATTAATATCTTCCTGCTTGATTTTATAAGTACCGGTGATTGTGGACGTGCCGCCATTGGCCGCAAGATTGCCGATAACCGCACCGTTCAGCACGACATCAGGCAATGTTTCAGTCACAGATACATTGGTAAGATCCAGATTTCCGGTATTGGTCACCTTGAAATTATAAGTGATCTCATCACCGACAGCACTTCCGCTGAACGGATCGGCAGTTTTGACAATTTCCAGCGCCGGATTCTGTTTGATATGGACTGTTTCGGCATCTTCATCTGTAACCGCAACACCTTTATCCGTCTCACCGCGGACAGTCGCCTGATTGACAACACTGCCCTTTGCGACATCAGCCTGTGTGATTGTATAAGTACCGGTACAGGTCATTGAGACCTGCGGCTCCAAAGCAACGCTCGGACAAGTCACCGCAGATATCTGAGGGTCCGTCAAAGCGATATTCTTCAAAGGCAAATTACCGGTATTGGTAACAACAAAGCTGAAATCTACGGTCGAGCCCGCAATCTCACCTGTCGGTGTACCGGCATTCTTCACCAGTGTAATGTCCGGCTCAGCAACAATCGGTGTGCTGGTGGAAGATTCATTACTGTCAACCGAACCGCCGCGTGTTCCCGTTGCCGTGGCAACAGCAGTGTTATCCACCTGCCCCGCATTAACATCAGCCTGCGTGAGAACATAGCTGCCCGTGCAAAGTGTGACCTCACCCGGAGCAAGCGCAGCAACCGGACAAGTCACAGCACTAATTTTCGGATCAGTCACCGCAAGGCCGGCAATTTTGATATTCCCTGTATTGGTAACACGGAATGTATAGCTGATCGTCGACCCCGCACTGTTGCCGCTCGGTATACCTGCAGTCTTCACAAGGGAGAGCTGAGGTGCAGCGGTGATTAATGTCTCGGTCGTGGAGGGCTGGCTCACAAAATCTGTATTGTCAGGGCCGGTGCCTGTTGCTCTGGCCGTATTCGTAATCTCACCACGCTCAACATCTTCCTGTTTCAGCGTATAGGTCGCAGTGAATGTGTTTGTATCAACCGCGCCTGGCGCAAGAGACGCAATCGGACCGCCGGCAAGTACAACCCCTGCCAGTTCATCATTGATACGAACCTGAGTTAAAGTGACGTTACCGGTATTTTCCACGCGGAAAGCGTAAGTGATTGTGTCACCGACATTGTTGCCGCTTACTGCAGTAACCGTCTTCTGAACAGTCAGGTTTGGCGTGCGCTGCACAGGAACTGTTACTGTATCCGGTTGACTGACAACAGGTGTGCTGTTCGGCGTCAGACCTGCGGCGGTTGCTATATTGTCAACCTGACCGGCATTCACCTCAGCCTGCGTGATTGTATGCGTTCCGGTACAGCTGGTGCTTTCTCCCGGCGCAAGAACAGTTACCGCACATACTGCTGCGGCATCAAGCTTCGCGTCATTAACGCCAACCGAGGTCAATGTCACATTGCCTGTGTTCCGGATGTTGAAAGTATAGGCAATCGTACCGCCTACATTCTGGCTGCTTGGTGTGCCGGCCAGCTTTGTGATCGTCAGCGACGGTACGCTGGCAATAGGTGTCACTGTGCTGCTCGGGCCGCTTGTCGCAGGATCACCTGTTGCCGGTGTACCTGTGGCAGTTGCCGTATTACGAACGCGACCGCTGTTAATTTCAGCCTGTGTAATTGTATGCGTGCCGGTACAGGTCACTTCACTGCCGGGAGTAAGATCCCCTGCAGGACAGACTGCGCCGGGCGCATCGAGCTGTGCGTCGTTGATAGCAACGGTTTTGAACGTCACATTCCCCGTATTCCGGACAACGAATGTGTACCCGATTGTCGATCCAGCGGTGTTACCGGAAGGTGTTCCTGCCGTTTTAACCACGGTCAGAGATTTTGACTGGGTAATCGGTGTCAGCGTACCGGACGGATCACTGGTCAGATCGCCTGTCGGTGATGTACCTGTGGCTGTGGCACTGTTCTGCACCTCACCCGCATCAATATCACCCTGCGTGATTTTATAGACACCGCTACAGGTTGTGCTAGCACCCGGCGTGAGCGTAGTGACCACACAGGACGGGCCCGGCGCCGGAATTTTAGGATCATTGATCTTAATACCGGTCAGCGTCACATTGCCTTCATTCTTTACAGTGAAAGAATAGCTGATCGTTGAATCCGGCGTATTACCGCTCGGCGCGCCGGCAGTTTTAACAAGCGAGATTGCAGAGCTGCGTGTCAGCGGGGTCTGCGTGCTGCTTGGCTCACTGATAACACGCGAGCCTGCAGGCGGCAGACCATTGGCTGTCGCTGTATTATCGGATGTACCCGCATCGACTTCACTCTGTCTAATCGTATGTGTACCGGTACAGGTCGTTGTCGCACCCGGCGCCAGTACTGTCGCCTGACACTGGGCAGGCGCATTCAGTTTCGGATCATTAATACCGACGGATGTTAATGTGACATTCCCCGTATTCCGCACATTGAATGTATAGGCAATTGTACCGCCTGCATTCTGACTGCTCGGCGCACCGGCTTGCTTTTCTACAGTAATCGCCGGTGTGCGTGTCAGAGATGTTGTGGTTGTACTCGGCGGACTGGTACGGGTTGTACCTACCGGATCATTACCGCTTGCAGTCGCACTGTTATTCGAAGTTCCCGCATTCACCTCAGCCTGCGTGATTGTGTGTGTGCCGGTACAGGTGGCCGTGGCATTCGGCAGCAATGTCGTCACATCACAAACCGCAGGACCATCAAGCTTCGGATCGTTGACTGTAACACCTGTGAGCGTGACATTACCGGTATTGCGGACAATAAAGCTGTACGGAATGGTTGAACCGGCTGTATCACCTGTTTTCTCACCTGCTGTTTTCTGAACAGTCAGGGTTGCAACGCGGGTGATCGGTGTCGTGGCGGTTGAATCATTACTGTCAACATTACCGCTGTCAGGTCCTTTGCCCTGCGCCTTTGCCGTATTGACAGACTGACCCGCATTAAACTCATCCTGCGTGATCGTATGCGTGCCGGTACAGGTGGTTACAGCACCCGGCAGCAGGACTGTCTGCGCGCATTGTGCAGCCGTATCCAGTTTCGGATCGGCAATTGTCAGACCGGTCAGCGTCACATTGCCTGTATTTTCAACACGGAAAGAATAGGCAATGGTTGAACCGACCGCAGTTCCGCTCGGAGCACCGGCTGCTTTTGTCAGCTTCATAGAAGGTGTGCGCGTCAGCGGCGTTGAAACTTTAGCTTCATTACTTGTAACAGGAGCATCCGCAGGTGTTTTACCACGGGAAATCGCTGTATTATCGACTTTACCCGCATCAACTTCCGCCTGTGTAACCGTATGCGTACCGGTACAGGTCATGCTTGCATTCGGCGCAAGCAATGCTGCCGGACAGGACGGCCCCGGCGCAGGAATATTAGGATCACTCAGTGCAATACTGCTGATCGTCACATTGCCGGTGTTACGGATGACAAACTCATAATCAATTGTCGATCCGGCTGTGTTACCTGACGGGGTTTTTGCAGTCTTGGTAAGGGTCAAAGCACCGTTTGCAACCAGCGGTGTCGAAGTGGTGCTTGGCGGTGTTGTAAGCGGTGTACCGCCGCCCGGAGGCGTAGCCGTTGCCGTTGCACTATTATCAACTTTACCGGCATCAACTTCTGCCTGTGTGATCGTATGCACACCGGTACAGGTGGCCGTCGCATTCGGGGCAACAGTTGACGGCTGGCAGCTTGCAGCAGCATCCAGTTTATTATCCGTAATCAGGAGCGATGACAAAGGCACCTGACCTGTATTCCGGATAGTAAAAGTATAAGGAATTGTTGAGCCGGCTGTATTGCCGGTCGGCGTTCCCGCCGTTTTCACCATCGTCAGCGATGCGGTTTTCGTCGTATTTGTAAAAATACAGGAAATATCATCACCACGTGCAGGTGTCACACTGAAACTCGATCCAGCCCCGGACGGTAAAGTTGTCGGCGAACCGGTTTTGGCATTGGTACAGGACAGAACCGGACTGTAATTATTAATCGTTCCGCTGCCTGTAACCACTTCAGAAAGTGTATAGGCTGTGCCCGGACGCACATCCGAAAGCAATGCCTGACCACTGACGGAAGAACCAGAGCCGGTTGTGACCGCGCTTGCGGAAGTCGCACCCGCGATTGAAAGGCTGAACTGATCCGCAGCTGCAAAACGATTGCCGTTCAGTGCTTTATTCAGCCTGATACGGGCATCATCATCAAGAATTGTATAAGTCGCGCTTCCGTTAGCCTGCGCGCCGCAACTCTGGGTACTCGCGATTGTATAAGCACCCGGATTAGCCGTCATTGCAAACTGAATGGTCTTATCAGGTTCAATGATATTATCATCAAGAACACGAACGCCGGTTTCAATGCGCTGCGTACCGTCATAGTCGCCTGCGGGAATTGTAACACTGAAGCTGTTTGTGCCCGTCGGCGTTGTGTAATCCGTACCAAGCACGGCGGTTCCGCTGAGCGTGACCTGAACAACAACATTTGATGTCAGCGTACCGGCAACCCGCAGACTTGGCAGATTGGCTGTCGGAATATTTTCATTCCCGGAACTGGTACCAGGCTGAAACTCGACATAAGGCGTGAGCGTGATCTGAATATTATCGAGAAAGTTCCCGACACTGCCGGCATTCAGGGATTCAAACCCGAGTGTCTGAACACCGGAAGTTCCGTTATAGGTATATGTTCCGCTACGGGGAAACCATGAGCTGGCATTTGCATCAGAACGTGCAATCTGCCTGGTTGTGCCGGTCGGTGTCGCCGCAATATTAAACGAAATACTTTCCGTTCCGGAATTTGCACGACGGCGGTGCGAAAACTGCCAGCTGAACTGCTCACCATTTACGAGACAGACATTCTGATACAGCCGTGAAGATTCATTCGCATTCAGCTCAACAAACTGCGTGCCGCTTGCAGCATTGACACCCTGAAACCCGTTCGTCCACATTTCGATAAGACGACCGGTAGGGGTGCTCGGCTTCAGCGTACAACCGCTGCTGGTAGCCGCACTTGAATGCGTTGTCAGCCAGCCCGGAATCTGACTTTCCGGCAAAACCGCATAACAGTTTGTACTGCCTAAATTCGGGCTTTCAAAGCTCTGGTTGATAAAACTGCGCTGTACCTGCGCATAGGCAGGCAGAGAAAAACATAAAACTGCAACTGATAAAAGATACGCGCACCGTACAAAGAAAGACTTTAATACACTTTCAGTTGTCAACACCGGCTACGCTCCTGATTATCTGAGGTTGTGTTTCTGGAACGAAAAGGCCGTCGAACACAAAAATTTCATTTCAATATCAGGAAAAGCTATATGTTTATCGTGAATCGGGGACAACCGGTGTTTGTTGTTATCCAATACGTTTAACCCGTCACAGTTGCACCAAGGCAACAAAAGTTAACGTAAACTTAATAACAATAATCGCTTAACAGCAAAGATTATGGGCTAGCCCCCAAAGCAGAGTTATTCTTCGACTTTATTACCAGCTCATCTGATGATTACCCCCTCCCCAGGGATGACAAATGCAATCTTGCATCACGCATCAAAAGCCGAAACAGCCCCCGTTTTGCGACAATGACCGGGACAGCACCAGAATAGTGACAGCACTGTTGCTCATCAAAAAGCATTCAGGCTTGATGTGCTAATGTCGTCGGGATATGAAATCCCCCGCTTATATTTATTTTCTAAGGGCCGGTGCTTTGCGGGCAGGTATTCTCGGGTTTGCAGACCAGTCCCGTCTGCGCAAGTAAATCAGCCACACCATCACGCGCACCCAGCCCGTCGGGATCGCAAAGATATTCCATGTGATCGCTCAAATATCCGGCCATCGGCGTGCGCCAGTCCGGCGAAGTCTCGACCATCTGCTCAGCCGTATAAAGCAGATATTCAACATATGCCCCGTAAGCGGTGAGCTCTGTTTTATTACTGAGCGAGCAATAATCCGCCCGCGCCAGTTCGGGCTTTTGCACAGTCAGGTTCAGAAACTCGCGATATATTTCGCGTGCGGTCTGATCCCGCTGTATCAGATCGGCCTGACCGACCTGATACGGAATAATAATCAACGCTGAAAGCGCGGCAAAGGCCGTGGCAATTCCGCCTAAAGCGGCTAAAGGTTCAGTATTGCGCCGTAGCCAGTTCCACATGTTCAGACCTTGGGTTGCTCATGGGTTGCACAATGGATACCACCACCAACCTCGCCTACCGGATCGATATTCAGCGTAACAATCTCGCGACCGGAATATAATTTGCCAAGTATAGCCGCAGCCCTCTCGTCGGCCTCACGATCTCCGAATTCCGCAGCAATCACCCCGCCGTTACAAACATAATAATTCACATAAGAAGACACAAAATCGCGGCTCTTCGAACGGATATCATAAGGTTCCGGCAAAATGACCATATCCAGCTTGCGCCCCTCGGCATCAGTCGCTGCGGCCAGAATGTCATGCGTCTCGAAGGAGGCAACCGACCATGGGTCTTCAGCGTCAATCTCATCGCCCATCTGGATCAGCAGTTGTCCCGGTTTAACGAAACGGGCAAGCGCATCAATGTGATAATCGGTAATATCTGCGCCAATAATTCCGGGTGCCCAGATCATCTTGCGCGCACCCATCGTATCCAGCAGCATCTTCTCAATTTCAGCTTTGCTGCCCCGATTGCGATTGGCATTGACGAAGCTGCTTTCATGAGCAATCAGCGTGCCGCGGCCATCGGCTTCAACACCTCCTGCTTCTCCTACCAGCCCTGCATCAAAAACCTGCAAACCCAATCGTTCGGCTATCCGTGCAGCGATCTTACCGTCTGCGCCGTGGGTCTGCTTGTTCCCCCAACCATTAAAATTGAACTGTGTGACAGCCAGTCCGCCCTTGCCATTGATGACAAATGAAGGGCCGGAATCGCGACACCATAAATCGTCAGTCGGAATGTCCCATAGCTCTACTTTCTGCGATACCAGCTTGCGAACAGCGCGATGGTGCTTTGCAGCAGCCAGCATCACAACCGGTTCAAACTCTGCGATCGTGTTAGCGATTTTCGCTATAGTTTTCTGAATATCATCAAGAAAATCAGGATCGTCATAGACAGCGGGATTTACCGGCCATTGCATGAAAGTGCGCTCATGCGGTTCTGTTTCTTCCGGATACCAAAAACCGGCAGCACGCGCGGATAAATCTTCCGCATGCCCGCGGCGCGCCTGCACCGACAGACCAACCGCAGTGGCAGCAGCCCCCAGCAAAGTTTGACGGCGTGTCATCATCCTATCACCATGAAAATTAAAGAGGAAAATTTATACTTTAGAATATATTTATATAGAGTAAGGCCGCCCGTATGCGCTGTCAACGGATGCTGAACAGATCATGCAAAGTACAGGGTTATTCATTGACATTCCGGCCGGTTTAAACCACATCATTAGCAACAATATCAGCCTGTTTTAATGATCCCAGTCCGGTAGCGGTGACCAGCTCTCAACAATCAGATCGATAAATCGCCGCACCTTCGGTGAAAGATTGCGTGGTGACGGGTAAACAGCGCGGATCGGTTCTCCTTCCGCAGTAAAAGCTCCGAGAACAGGAATGAGCCGTCCGGCCCGCACATCTTCACCAACCAGAAATGTGGCTAACTGGCCTATTCCGTAACCGGCCAAAACCCCGTCACGCAGCGCCTCTGCATTGCCGGCACAAAAACGCCCGTGCACCGGCAGCGTTCGCATCTTGCCGTCAGCCAGGAACCGCCAGTCAGCGGGACGACCGGCATGCATAAAGGCGAGGCAGCTATGTGCCGCAAGGTCTTCGATTGAGGAAGGCACGCCATGCGCCTCCAGATAGGCCGGTGTGGCACAGGTGACAAGCCGGTGCGGTGCAAGCGTTCTGGCCATTAACCGGCTGTCGTCAGCCCCGCCAATACGAATGGCAAGATCAATACCTTCATCTATCAGATCGATATACCGGTCATTGAAACTGACATTGACTGCCAGCTCAGGCCACATTGCCATGAAACGGTGCAGAACCGGCAGAATATGCAACCGGCCGAACGAAAACGGGACATCAATCCGCAACCGCCCGCGCGGTTCCTCTCTGCGTGTTGCCATGGCCGCCTCGGCCTCATCAAGATCGGCAAGAATTCTCTGGCACCGGTCATAAAAGGCTGCGCCTTCATCGGAAAGACTGACATTGCGGGTGGTGCGATGCAGCAAACGCAGACCAAGCCGTTCTTCCAGCCGCGCAATTCTCTTGCCGACAGCCGAACGCGACAGGCCGAGTTGTTCTGCCGCTACCGTAAAGCTGCGCGCGTCCGCCGTGCGAACGAAAGCAATAATGTCACCCATACGATCCAGATTCATCCGTCATCCAATTGCACACTTTTATTCCCCAATGAAGAGAATAATAAGCGCTTAATATGTTTTTATATCCGCAATAGCGTCTCATGGATTTTATCTGAATCCGAAAGATATTCCATGCCCGCTTTATTCTATGACCATCGCCGATACTGGCTATTGCTGGCCGTATGTGTCGCCAGCTTTCTTGAACCTCTCGCCACAACGGTTGTGACCGTTTCCCTGCCCCACATCCAGCGCGCAACAGGAGCCGGTTTTACCGAACTCCAATGGGTTCTGAACGCCTATGTACTGACCTTCGCTGCCCTGGTTCTGACAGGCGGCGCATTGTCCGACCGCTTCGGGCGCAAACGTGTTTTCATCGGTGGCCTCTGGATATTTACCGGTGCTTCTGTGGTTTGCGGCATCGCGTCAGCCCCGTCCATGCTGATCCTCGGACGTGCAGTATCCGGAGCCGGTTCCGCATTCATGCTCAGTGCCGGTCTTGCGTTAATGGTACAGGTGTTTCACGGTAAAGAGCGCGTAAAGGCTTTCGCCATCTGGGGTGTAGTCGTTGGTGCCGGATCTGCTCTCGGGCCATTAGCCGGCGGTCTTCTCACGGATAATCTGGGCTGGCGCTGGATATTCCTCATCAATCTGCCGGTTTGTCTGCCATTGATCGGGGTAACTATGTGGAGCGCCGGAGAGTCGCGTGATCCGCAAGCGGGGCCGATCGACCGGACCGGACTTTTAAGTTTCACTGCCATGTTTATGCTGCTGATGTATACGCTGACTGAGGGCAATAATCTCGGCTGGACAAGTCTGACAGTCATCGGCTTGCTCACTATAGCCGCTATATTGTTTACACTCTTCGTGCGGACACAGTTGCGTCAAGCCCGCCCCATGTTTGATCTGTCACTGTTTGCCAATCCGGTATTCACCGGAGCTTCTGTCGTTGCAATAGCCATTGCAGCCGCATTTTTCACCCTGCTCGTTTATCTGCCGGTCTATATTCAGGGCGTCCTTGGCTATAGTCCTTCTCAGACGGGACTGGCTCTGGTTGTGATGGCAGTTCCGCTACTTATCATGGGTCCAGTCAGCGCGCGTCTTGCCATGATAATCTCACCAAGGCTGTTTTTATCGGCCGGACTGCTCATTATTGCTGGGGGTGCATTTTTACTTGGCCTCGTCAATCATTACGGGGCAGTTGCACTCTATGCGGGAATGATCGCAACCGGCGTCGGTGCCGGACTGATTAACGGCGAATTATCGAATGTCGCAATAAGCGCTGTTCCATCAGACCGCAGCGGCATGGCTTCGGGTATCAGCAACACCATGCGCCAACTCGGCTTTGGTATAGGCATCGCCGGACTTGGTGCAATTTTCAGCGCCAGCCTGATCCGTGACCTTTCACAATTCGACAGGTTATTTCTCGAACGTGTGGCCTCCGGCGATGTTACCACAGCAGTTTCAGCAACCAACAGCGATCAGAACGAAGCATATGATACAGCAATCACAGCCCTTACATCGGCTATCTCCAGCCTGTCACACTTTGCTGCAATACTTGCGCTAATAGCTGCTGTACTCGCTTTTCTGCTCATTCGTTCCGCAGCACCTGCCATAGCAACAAACCGCGCCGAGTAGCATTTTGTTTTATGTCCGAACTGGAAAGCCCCATCTTACAATGAGGAGAACAAAGGAAGGGCATCGCTCAACTGCCTGACAGAGCATCATATTTTTACGTCAGATTATCGTGATAAAGCAGTAGCGAGACAACAAATGTCAAAGCGCCGATCATAGCCAGAATAAAAAGCCGGCGTGCTGTAACCGGCTTTTTTACGCATTGGCTGGTAATCAGCAGGATGACAGACCACAAACAAGTAAAAAGCAGCAGGCACAGCGTATAGACAAATCCGGACAAGTCGTATCCGCCACCGCCAATCGACGGATATTGCGAAGGCGCAGGATTCAGCAACAGGTTGAAAAAGCCGGTGACGAGTATAAAGAAGGTCAGAAAACTGAAAAACGTCAGATTTTTCAAAGATATCTCCTTTACTATCAAAATACAGCACTAGCCGTTTTTACCGGTCATTTATACAGCGCGGCTTCATCGTGTCGCGCTGTATAAAGTGGCAGGTGTTCTGCGCTTAAGCCAGTTTCGGAATGGCATCCAGCAGCATTTTTGTATAAGGCTGCTGCGGTGCTTCAAAAATGGTTTCAGCCATGCCTTCTTCAACAATTTTTCCGTGATGCATAACGATAATGCGGTCACAGAGATGGCGTACAACCGACAGATCATGGCTGATGAACAGCAATGTCAGGTTCAGTTCCTTGCGCAACCGCAGCAGCAAATTGAGAATTTGCGCCTGAATGGACACATCAAGTGAGGCCACCGGTTCATCACAGACAATCACTTCCGGTTTCATCGCCAATGCACGGGCAATGGCAATGCGCTGACGCTGACCACCAGAAAACTGGTGCGGGTAGCGGTCTGCAAAGGCCGGGTCAAGGCTCACCGCTTTCAGCCAATGTGCCACATAGGCACGGGCTTCGCTTTTGCTGGTCAGGCCATGGGCAATCGGCCCTTCTGCGATGGACTGGCCGATGGTGCGACGCGGATCAAGTGACGCAAACGGGTCCTGAAAAATCATTTGGATTTTGGTTGTCAGTTTGCGCCCGTGTACATGGTCAGACATGACAGGCTGGCCGGATAGACGGATCTCCCCCTCAGTCGGCTGATAAATCCCGCAGACCATGCGGCCGAGCGTTGATTTACCTGATCCGGATTCTCCGACCAGCCCCAGCGCCTCCCCTCGGGCGATGGTCAGATTGACGTGATTGACGGCGATGACAGGTTTACGAGGTTTTAGCAGGCCGATTTTCTGGCCAAGCCTGCCCCAGAAATCACTCTTCCATTCGAAGCGTTTGACCGCGTTGCGAACGGTCACAAAATCCGGCTTGGCTTCTGTTACCGGTGCCACGATTTGAAACGATGCTTCTTCTTCATCCGTCGGTTTGCCCAGCATTTGCCCCGGTTTGGAACGTGATGGCAGGGCATCCAGCAGACCTTGTGTATAAGGATGGCTTGGTGCTTTCAGCACTTCTGAAGCGGGGCCGGTCTCGACAATCTTGCCCGATTTCATCACGGCAATGCGTTTTGAAATTGAAGCGACAGTTGCCAGATCATGGCTTATCCAGATCATCGAAATGCCAAGCTCGGCGACCAGTGCTTTCACCTCGGTCAGAATTTCCGCCTGTACGGATACATCAAGTGCTGTAGTCGGCTCGTCCGCAATCACGACCTTCGGATTGTGCAGCAAAGCAATGGCAATCGCCACGCGCTGGCGCATGCCGCCGGAAAACTGATGCGGGTAGAAATCAACCTTATGTTCCGGATCGACAATGCGCACACGGCGCAAGGCTTCCACACAACGCTTGCGGGCATCGCTGTCCGAAATACTTTCATGGGCGCGCAGTGCCAGTGTCATCTGATCAAGAACGGTCAGCACCGGATTGAGTGTCATCATCGGATCCTGAAAGACCATCGAGATTTCACGGCCGCGTAATTTGCGCAACTCGCTTTCACTCAGGCCGACAAGTTCACGCCCTTCCAGTTTAACGGAGCCCTGCACGATGCGTCCCGGCTTGTCGATCAGCCCGATCAGAGAAAAACCGGTGATAGATTTACCGGAACCGGATTCACCCACCAGCCCCAGAATTTCCCCGCGGTCGAGATAGAAAGAAACACCATCGACAGATTTGACCGTAGCGGCACGGGTTTCGAAATGCGTATGCAGATCAGTGACTTCAAGAAGATGAGCTGTCATTTGTTCAACCTCGGATTAAGCTGGTCGCGGATCTGATCGCCAACGAGATTGATCGCCATGATGAGAATGATCAGCGCAATGCCCGGATAAATCGAAATCCAGTAGCGGCCGGACAGCAGATATTGGAAACCGTTGGAAATGAGCATGCCGAGAGATGGTTCTGTCGGCGGCAGGCCGACGCCAAGGAATGACAGTGTTGCTTCCAGTGAAATCGCCGAGGCGACCTGTACTGTTGCAACCACGATCAGTGGCGGCATGGCATTGGGCAGAATATGACGGGTCACAATGAACCAACCGCTCATCGGCACAGAAAGCGCGGCTTCCACATAGTCTTTGTTGCGCTCGGCAGAGGCTGCACCATGAGCCGTACGCACAAAATAGGCATATTGCGAAAAGACCAGAGCAATAATCAGCTGGCTTTTGCCCTGTCCGAGAAGTGCTGCCACCACAAAGGCCAGCAGAATAGCCGGAAAGGAAAGCTGCAGGTCGATGACGCGCATGATGAAGGCTTCAAAACGACCGCCGACATAGGCTGCCGTTGAACCGACCAATGCGCCAATGGCAAAGGCAATCGCACCGGCGAGCAGGCCCATTTCCAGCGAAATGCGCAAGCCGTAAAGAATGGCGGAGAAGAGATCGCGCCCCTGTCCGTCGGTTCCCAGAATATGGGTGTAACCGCCCTGACCGATATAACCGGGTGCACGGCGTCCGTCCCGCAACACAAGGCTGGAAAGATCATACGGATCCTGTGGTGCAATCAGCGGTGCGAAGACGGCCAGCAAAATGATGAGCAGCACTATAAAAGCGGCAACCATAGGCACCGGATGGCGTTTGAATTCCGACCAGAATTGTAATGATCTGCTGTTGAGCAATGACATTATTTGCCACCTCCCTGACGCATGCGCGGATCGAGCACGGCATAGGACAGATCCACAATCAGATTAATCGTGATGAAAAGCAGAGAAACCAGCATCAGATAGGCCACCATCACCGGACGGTCGAGTGAGGTGATACTGTCAATGATCAGCTTGCCAAGACCCGGCCATGAATAGATTGTCTCGGTAACAACGGCAAAAGCAACGGTTGAGCCAAGCTCCAGACCAAAGACGGTGACAAGCGGAATGGAGATCAGGCGCAGCACATGACGGCGCAGAATTGTGCGCTCGTTAATACCGGCGGCACGGACAAATTTAATCGTGTCGGTCAGCATGATCTCACGCGTGCCGGACGCAGCCAGACGGATCATCAGCGACAGTTTAAACAGCGACAGATTGATTGCAGGCAGTGCCAGATGATGCAGACCGTCAAGGGTGAGGAAGCTGACAGGAACACCGAGCACGGAAACCGTGGCACCGCGTCCGCCTGCTGGCATGATACCAAGCTGCACGGCAAAGACCATAATCAGCATCAGTCCGATCCAGAAAGTCGGAACGGAAAAGCCGAGAATAGACAGCGCCATAATGATTTTCGACGCCCAGCTGTCCGGCTTGTAACCGGCATAAATACCAAGCGGAATACCGATGAGACTGGCCATGAACACAGCAGTCAGCGCCAGTTCGGCAGTCGCAGGCAGGCGTGATGCGATCAGCTCGGAGACAGGCATATTATAGACGAAGGAGCGCCCCAAATCGCCATGAAGCAGATTGCTCATGAATTGCAGATATTGCTGCCATACCGGCAGGTCCAGCCCGTATTGGGCGATCACCCTGTCACGGATTTCCTGTGTCGCATCCGGTGAGATCAGCACATCGACAGGATTGCCGATGACAAAGACCCCCATAAACACCAATAGCGACATGACAAGCATCACCAATGCTGCCTGCCATAAGCGTCTGACAATAAATGCAATCATCAGCTATGCTCCCCCAAAAGCGGATGACGGACAGTTTCCTCCCGCCGCATCCGCTTAACTATTTCGAATGCCGGACAGGATTTCTCCTGTCCGGAAATTTATGATTATCAGTGCCAGCCGTTTTCGAGTTCAAAGCGGGTTTCACGCACAGCAACATCCCAGATCGCGAGCATATTGGCATCCGGACGTTCAAAAAGGCCGTGATAATTGCCTTCGCAGCTCTCTAACAGCGCACGTTTGCGACCGGCGTCAACGCGAGCCATAGCGCCGAAATCAATGCGCTCTACCGCATGTTCCGGCTGCTGAACGCCTGCAAGACGTGTCCACGGAAAGTTTTCCATCCATGAGGCGTGCGAAGCGCGGCTGTCGATTTCCAGTACTTTGCCCATGGTTTGTGGTGCGCGCCACCAATCGTGCATTTTGACGCTGGCATCGCGGTTGCGGTTCAGCCACTCAGACACAACAGTACCGGCAGGTGCATTGCCGCCATGACCGTTGACGATCAGGATACGGCGGAAACCGGCGCGGTAGATACTGTCGAGAATATCTTCAATCACGCCGATATAGGTGCGCAGGCTCAGGGATACAGTGCCCGGAAAATCCGCGAAACTGGACGCAAGTCCGTAAGGCAGAACGGGAAAAACCGGCACGCCGAGCGGCTCGGCGGCATCCAGCGATACCTTTTCGGCCAAAATCATATCAGTACCAAGGCTGATGCGGGCATGTTGCTCAACGCTGCCGATCGGCAGGATGCAGCGGTCGTCCTTTTTGACGCGCTCTTCAACCTGTGCCCAGTGCATGGCGTTAATATGCATGTGAAATTCCTCTCATTTCAAATGTGTTCCCGAGTCTGCGCTCATGGGTTTCTGAAAACTATTATCCATGAAAATATTTCACAGACAAGTTCCAATTGGAACAAAAATTACGTTTGACATCCTTAAAACAAGCTATATCTTGTTCTGAATGGAACTTAATTGCTAAACTGTCACGGGGAGAAGTGATGGAGGAACGCGTAGCAATCGCTCTTTTGGAGGGGCGCGCGGGGCGCAGTGAGGCGGCAGACAGCCGCATCAGCGAAAGCGATATTCTGCATACTAAATTATGGGAAAATCCGTGCTGGTTGTCCTTCCGGATTAACTATCTGGCACTGCATTACAACAATCCGATCTACGGGCTGATCGGTGCGGATCATGATCTGCTGCGACCGGAATTTGTGGTTCTGTATTCACTGTTTCTGCGCGACCGCACGACTTTGTCCGAAGTTGTTGCCGGTTCCGGCTTTCCGAAAAACACACTGAGCCGCGCCACTAAAAAGCTGACCCGTCTGAAACTGGTACAACGCGAGGGTGACAGTGATGACCTGCGCCGTGTTGTGCTGTGCCTGACCGATGCCGGACGCGCCATTGTTGAAGCGAAAATGACGCCGATGCTGGAGCGCGAACGCCTGATGCTGGAAACGCTCAGCCCTGCTGAGCGCATGATGCTCTCGGAACTGCTGACCAAACTGGTGATCGCCTCCCGCGAATGGCCGGAAACAATTGCCTCCGATCTGCCGGAGCGTGATGAAGAGTTTGAACAAGACTAATAAATGGGGACTGGACTATTCAGATGAAAAAAACACTGCATGCTTTAATGCTCGGCACAACATTGCTTTTTAGCGCCGGACAGGTTTTGGCCGCCGATCTGGTTATGGCAATTAAAGCCGGCCCTGCCTCGATGGATCCGCATTTTACGGCAACCGCCGCTAATGCGGAGGCAACGAAACATATTTTCGATACGCTTATCCGTTCCGGTAATAATCTGGAGCTTGAGCCGTCTCTGGCTGTCAGCTGGCAGGCGCTTAATGATACAACATGGGAATTCAAACTGCGCGAAGGCGTGAAATTCCATGACGGTTCGGATTTTACAGCGGAAGATGTAAAATTCTCCATCGAGCGTATTCCGCATGTGACAGGGCCAAACCCGGCAACGATTTTTGTGCGCCGCGTTAAATCAGTAGAAGTTGTCGACCCTCTGACTGTGCGCGTGACAACAAATTCTGCTGCACCGACATTGCCGAATGATTTTATCCGTTTGTTTATCACCTCACATAAAGCGGCGGCTGCCTATTCAACGCAGGAAACCGCAGCAGAAGGCTTCAATACCGGTAAAGCGACAATCGGCACCGGCCCTTATAAATTCGTTTCATGGGCGCCGACACAGGATCTGGTTCTGGAGCGTTTCGACGGTTATTGGGGCGGTGCACAGCCGTGGGATCGCGTTATCCGTAAGGAAATTCCGAATGATGCTGCCCGCGTTGCCCAGCTCAAAGCCGGTCAGGTTGATGTTATTTCCAAAGTGCCGGCCTCGGATGTGCCTGTTCTTGAACAGGATTCATCGCTGACAGTTGTGAAAAACGAGAGCATCTATATCAGCTATCTGGAATTCGACTTCCGCGAAAAAAGCCCGATGGTATTTGCCAAGGATGGCAGCAAGCTGGACAAAAACCCGCTGCTTGACCCGCGTGTGCGAGAGGCTTTTGATCTGGCAATTGACCGCGAGACCATAGTTGAATTCGCTCTGGAAGGCATGGCAGCCGTACCGACGCAATTGGTGACCTCCAATATTTTCGGCTATGACAAGTCGTTGCAGGCACCGGAATTCAACATTAATCGTGCAAAAGAGCTCCTCACAGAAGCCGGTTATCCGGATGGTTTCAAAATCACACTGAGCTATTCGAATGACCGTATGCCGAATGAACTGGGACCTACAGTCGCCCAGATGCTGGCAGCTATCGGCATTACTGCGGATGTTAACGGCGTTCCGGCGGCGGTGTTCAACCCTGCGAAAACCCGCGGTGAATACTCGCTCTATATGGCAAGCTGGGGTACATTGACCGGCGAAGCCAATTACATGTTGTCATCGCTGATGCATTCCAATGAACCGGCAAAATCGCTGGGTGCGTTTAACGTGCGCGGCTATGCCAATCCGGAAATGGACAAGCTGATTGAAGATGCAGCCGCAGCGATGGATGCAGATGAGCGCCGCACTTTACTTGAAAAGGCGAATAATCTGGTAGCAACGGATCGTCCTGATCTGCCGCTTGCCATTCAGCTCAGTGCATGGGCTGTGAAGAAGGACAAGGTGGAACTGACACCGCGCGCTGATGAAGACACGCTGGCGATGAATATCAAACCAGTAAAATAAATGAATAAAAAAGGCCGGTTTAAACCGGCCTTTTTTATTAGGGCTCTGCAAATAAATGGCTTTTGTATATTACACTAATTGCCCCATCGGCATTAATGCACCGCGTTGCATCACCACCTGAGAGGCAACAGCATGACCGGCTTTAACAGCCGTCTCAATATCTTTACCGCTCAGCAATGCTGCAAGAAAACCGCCATTGAATGAATCTCCGGCACCGGTTGTGTCCACCGGTATAAGTGGCTCAATATTCGTGATCTGACGTGTGCCACTGTCATCAGCAATCAGCATTGTACCGCCGCCGTTTTTAACCACAACAGCTTGCGCACCGGCTGCACGATAGCGGGCAGCGCAATCCTCTAAGCTACGATCACCGAACATTGCCGCTTCATCATCAAAACTCGGTAAAACAATTTGCGCAACCGCTGCCGCCTGCATAATTGTTTCGCGCAAAATATCGTGGTTCTCCCACAAACGCGGCCTGATATTGGTATCAAATACCACCGTTTTTCCGGCGCGGGCAGCATCTCGCAAATGAGAGATAAAAACTACCCGCTGCTCAGGACAAAGAATAGCCAGCGTAATCGCAGAAAAATATAAGATATCGGCATCGGAAAAAGCCTTGGCGAGCAAGGGCTGATTAACCGCCAGCAGACGTGCTGCCGACTGATTACGCCAATAGGTGAAATGCCGTTCCCCGTTCTCAACTTCGATCAGGTAAAGACCAGCCTGACGCTGCGCATCTTCCTCAATATAGTCAGTACCGATCCCGTTCCGGTTCAGAAAATCTTTCATCTTGGCAGAAAAACTATCCGTACCGATACGGGTAAAATACGACACATCCCATTCCTGCGGAGACAAGCAAGCACGGGCATACCATGCGGTATTTAAAGTATCACCTGCAAAGCCAAGATGAAACTCACTGCCTCCCAGTGAGGACATTTCAATCATACATTCACCGGCAGACAAAAAGAGCTTTTTCCTCACCGTTCCCCCGTCATGCTATTTGTTTGTCAGGTCGTTGCCCCGAGCTGCCATGGCACAAATTCATTATCGCCATAGCCGTAAATCTCGCTCACTGTCTTGCGGCCGGAAGCAACAGCGATAATCTCCTCAAAGATACGTTCCCCTGCCTGCTGAATACTCTCTTCACCGGTAACGATCTCACCGCAATTCAGATCCATGTCTTCCTTCATATGCTCGTACATATCTGAATTGGTTGCGATTTTAATACTCGGCGCTGGTTTGAAACCTGAGACCGACCCGCGCCCCGTGGTAAAACAGATGAGATTACATCCCCCTGCCACCTGCCCGGTCACAGAAACCGGATCATAACCCGGCGTATCCATAAATACGAAACCCGCCTCATCAATTGTCTGCGCATATTCATAAACCTGACACAGTGGCATAGAGCCGCCTTTCGCCACGGCACCGAGCGATTTTTCGAGGATTGTGGTCAGCCCGCCCAGCTTATTGCCATGAGACGGATTATTATTAAGCTCATCGCCGTTGCGCTGCGTGTAATCGCGCCACCAATCGATCCGCGACAACAGCTTTTCAGCAATGTCCGGCCGCGCCGCCCTGCGGGTCAGCAAATGTTCAGCACCGTAAATCTCCGGCGTTTCCGACAAAACACTGGTGCCCCCATGCCGCACAAGCAAATCCGATGCATAACCCAGTGCCGGATTTGCGGAAATACCCGAATAGCCATCCGAGCCGCCGCATTGCAAACCCAGCTTAAGCTGCGACAGAGGCTGCTGCGTGCGCTGCGCCGCATTCACAACCGGCAACATTTTTTCAATCGCCGCAATCGCCGCTTCAATTGTCTTCCGTGTGCCGCCATATTGCTGGATGGTCAGCGTCTGCAAACGCTCGCCTTCTTCCAGCTTGTAATGCTCAAGGATCGGAGCAATCTGATTGGTCTCGCAACCCAACCCGATCAGCAACACGCCGCCGAAATTGGGATGACGGGCATAGCCCTGTATCGTACGGGTCAGAACCCGATAGGCTTCCGACTGCGTATTGATCCCGCAGCCGCCTGCATGTCCGAGCACCACAACCCCGTCAATATTATTGTAGTCTTTCAGCCCGCCCATGCGGTTGAAATGATCCGCCACATATTGCGAAACTGTGGCCGAACAATTCACCGTCGCAATCACACCAATATAATTGCGCGTACCAACCCCGCCTACACCGCGGTCAAAACCCAAAAAGCTGCGTCTTTCCGTTTCAGGAAACAGTTCCGGCTCCGCATAATCAACACAGAACTCATGCTCGTGCTGTGACGGCAGCATTGCCAGATTATGCAGATGCACATGCGTACCCGCAGCAATATCCTCTGTCGCGACACCAATCACATTGCCGTATTTGCGGATTTCCTGTCCTTTTGTGATGGGTACAAGTGCAACTTTATGCCCTTTGCCGATCAGATTAGCGGCTACAAGTTCACCACTGCCGACAGGTTCTCCGGCACGGATTGTCACCCGCGCAACCGCCACATGGTCAGACGGATGAAGGACAATAACCGGACTGTTCTGACGGGTCATCGCTCACCCGCCCGCCTTTGCCGGACATAAAGCAGCGGCATCCAATGCGGTGATCACACCACGCAATTCTGCAAGCCCGCGCAGCCGGCCGATAACCGGATAACCCGGTGTCACCTGCTTTGCCAGATCATCCAGCATACGGTGACCATGATCAGAGCGGAAAATAATCTTTGATCCGCTATCCCGCTTGCGGTCTTCCTCGACCAGCGCACGCAGCAATGCAACCATATCCACATCACCTTCAAGATGAGCGGCTTCATAGAAGCTGCGCCCGTCACCCTGTCGCGTGGTTGCCCGTAAATGCGAGAAATAGATACGTGATGCAAAGCGGCGCGCCATTGCAGGCAGATCATTATCCGCCCGCACGCCAAGACTGCCGGAACAGAAACACATGCCATTGGCCGGAGACGGCACCGCATCAAAAATCGCAGCATAATCGGCTTCATTTGAAGCAATGCGCGGCAGTCCGAACAGGGAGCGCGGCGGATCATCCGGATGCAGGGTCAGGCGTACACCCAGCTCGTCCGCAACGGGGGTCACTTCTTCCAGAAAGGCAATCAGATTTTGCCGCAGCTTATTAGCATCGACATGGGCATAGGTTTCCAGCTTGTCGCGGAAAGCCGGTATCGTCAGCGGCTCGGTTGTCGAACCCGGCAAAGCACTGGCAATATTGAAAATCAGCTGATTAATCTCAGCCTCGCTCATCGCCTCATAGGTTGCACGGGCGGCAAGACGGTCAGCTTCGGAATAATCTTGCTCCGCATTTTTACGCTGCAAAATATGCAGATCAAAAGCAGCAAAACGATCCTGATCAAAACGCATGGCTGTCGCGCCGGTGGGCGTTACATAATCCAGATCAGTGCGGCACCAGTCCACAACCGGCATAAAATTATAGCAAATGACTTTAATATCATGTGCCGCCAAAGCCTCCATTGAGGCAATCCATGCAGCGATATCCTGTTTTGCAGCACCGCCTTCACGCTTGATCGCATCCGAAATCGGGATGCTTTCCACCACAGACCAGACAAGCGGCGTGCGGTCAGAAGGGGTATTTTCAATCAGCGTCTTGCGTTCTGCAATCTGGCTGGACGTCCATGCCTGTCCGATCGGCACATCATGCAAAGCAGACACAATATCTGTCGCTCCGGCCTGACGTACAGCATCCAAAGGCACACCGGCATCCGGCCCGAACCATCTCCACGCTTGACGCATTAACCCCTCCTCCGAATAAGTTTTTATATTTTATGATTTTGAAAATCTGCGGCAGCAGACGAACGCCTGATCAGACAAAGAAATCCGGATGGCTTTTCCGCAACTCGTCAATATCCGGCAGAACCGCGCTGAGATGATGCTTCATCGCCTTTATCGCTTCCGGAGCATCTTTGGCGGCAATGGCATCCCTGATAAGTTTATGTTCGCGCAAAACCTGATCCATACGCCCCAGCACCGGAACGGTCATGCGCCGTGCACGGTCGATCTGGATTTTCACGAGTTTCAGGTGCTGCCAGATGCCGGGATAACCGGCGATTTCCGCAACTGTCTCATGGAAAGCATCGTCTGCTTCATGAAACAATCCGAGCTTTTCACGGCTGGCATGGAATTGCTGCATATCAATCAGCTCATCCAGCTTAGCGACTGCTTCCGGTGTCGATGATAATGCCGCGTGTTCCGCCGTCGCTCCTTCCAGCGCCTGACGGATCACCACAGATTCCGGTATCAGATCAACCGGAATGCGCGCCACGAAAGTGCCTGACTGCGGGAAAATATCGACCAGCCCTTCTTCAGCCAGACGAATAAGTGCCTCACGCACCGGCGTGCGACTCACACCGAATTGCTCAATAAAAGTTTTCTCGTTCAGCGCCGTGCCAGGCAGCAGCTTCATTGCAACAATATCCGCCTGTAATGCGCGGTAAATCAGCTTTGCTGCGGTTTCACGTCCTGCGGCAGGCCGCCTTCCTGATGATATCTGCCCGAATGTCGGCTGCGTGTTCAATCTTGTTCTCCTGCCTGAATCTCAAGTCTTCAGGTCTTGTTTATCCGCTCGCAACTGCGATCCGAAACAAAAAATCCATGCGCTGTTGACATACTAATATATTATTATTTACTGTTCGCCAAGCGCCGGATGCAAATTCTGTACAAGACGGATCAAAAACCGCAGACAGAAAAAGCCGGACAGCAATGACGGGAAACAGACCTCAAAGTCTGTCAGGGAGGAAAAGACCAGCAATGGCACTCAATCCGGATCGCCTTCTGCCTGCGGAGGCAGACAGCCGCGCCATAGCGCGCCGCTTGTTCGCATCGGTCGAAAAACTGCCGATCATCTCTCCGCACGGGCATACCGAACCGTCATGGTATGCAACAGATGCCGCTTTTCCCGATCCGGCAACCCTGTTTGTCAAACCCGATCATTATATCTGCCGTATGCTCTACTCGCAGGGTATTCCGCTGGAGCAATTAGGCATTGCCCGTCTGGATGGTGCAGCGGTGGAAACCGACAGCCGCACCATCTGGCGATTATTTGCAAAACACTGGCCTCTGTTTCGCGGCACACCGTCCCGCCTCTGGTTTGAACATTCTCTGGAGAGCGTTTTCAGCATTACAGAACGTCTCAGCGAGAACAATGCCGACCGGCTGTATGACCTGATTTCCGAGAGGCTGGCGATGCCGGAAATGCGTCCGCGCGCGCTATATGACCGCTTCAATATTGAAGTAATCTCCACTACGGATTCCGCCAATGATCCGCTGACACATCATGATGCGATCCTTAGCTCAAACTGGCATGGCCGCGTTGTGCCCGCCTACCGGCCGGATGCAGTGGTTGATGCATCCCGACCGGACTTTCATAGTGAACTGGAAAAATTTATCGCACTGACAAATAATCCGATGACTTATCAGGGTTATTTGCAGGCGCACCGCAACCGCCGCGCCTATTTCAAGGCACGCGGCGCAACATCCACCGATCACGGTCACCCGACTGCACAGACAGCCAATCTCTCGGCAGGGGAAGCGGAAGCGCTGTTTGAACGCATCATCAAACAACCGGTTAAACCGGAAGATGCGGAATTGTTCCGCGCACAGATGCTGACCGAAATGGCTCGCATGAGTATTGATGACGGGTTGGTGATGCAGATCCATCCGGGCTCATACCGCAATCACAATCCGCAAGTTTTCTCCGCTTTCGGATTTGACAAAGGTGCGGATATTCCGAACCAGACCGGCTATGTGAAAGAACTCAAACCATTGCTGGATGCGCATGGCAATGATCCGCGCCTGACGCTTATTCTGTTCACGCTGGATGAGACGGCTTACAGCCGCGAACTCGCACCGCTGGCAGGGCATTACCCTGCCCTCAAGCTCGGCCCCGCATGGTGGTTCCATGACAGTCCGGAGGGGATCAGACGCTATCGTGAACTGACGACGGAAAGCGCCGGTTTCTACAATACTGTCGGCTTCAATGACGACACCCGCGCTTATCTTTCCATTCCCGCCCGCCATGATATGGCACGGCGTGTGGATTGCGCTTTCCTTGCCCGCCTTGTTGCTGAGCACCGCCTTGATGAGGAAGAAGCCTATGAAGTCGCTCATGACCTCAGCTACCGGCTGGCCAAACAGGCTTATAAATTATGACCGAAACACTCAATTCTCTATCTGACAGAACCTTAGCCGATCTGCCTGCAACTGTGGGCAAGCCTGCCTATGACCGTTTTGATCTGAAAACAGGGATTATCCATTTAGGCATCGGTGCATTTCACCGTGCGCATCAGGCAGTGTATACAGAAAATATTCTGCAGGATGACCCGAGCTGGGGCATTACCGGTGTTTCTCTGCGTAGTCCCGACACCAGAGATGCGCTCGCCCCGCAGGATTATCTCTATAGCGTTGCTGTCCGTGATGGTGCCGGTGAAAAACTGCATGTTATCGGCTGTCTCACCGATATTCTGGTCGCACCGGAAAATCCGGAAGCCGTGCTGCAAGCCATGTGCCAGCCGGATATCCGCATTGTCACGCTCACTGTGACCGAAAAAGGCTATTGCTACGCCCCCGCCAGCCGTACGCTGGATGAGAGCAACAGCGATATTATCCATGACCTGAAACACCCGCATGCGCCGCGCTCTGCACCTGGCTTTCTGGTCGAGGCTATCAGGAGAAGACACGCATCAGGACTACAGCCTTTCACAGTTCTCTCCTGTGATAATCTGCCTGCCAACGGAGAAACACTGAAGCGTGTGACTGTCCGGCTTGCCGAGCTGACAAATCCGGAACTTGGCCGTTTTATCACGGAACATGTTGCATTCCCGTCCAGTATGATTGACCGCATTGTACCGGCAACCACCGATCAGGATCGCGCAAGTGTCAGCCGTGCTTTGAACGTGAAAGATCAATGGCCGGTCTGCACAGAACCGTTCAGCCAATGGGTGATTGAAGATCATTTCCCTTCCGGTCGCCCTTCATGGGAAAAATCCGGCGCAAGTTTTGTCCGCGATGTCGCCGCTTTTGAGCTGATGAAGCTGCGTCTGCTCAACGGCAGTCACTCCACACTTGCCTATCTCGGCTTTCTCGCCGGTCATGGAACCGTATCCGCGACCATGGCCGCTGCCGGTTTCAAAACATTCATCCGCGCCATGATGGATGAGGAAATAACGCCGACACTGCCCGCTCTGCCGGATTTTGATCTTTCAACCTATAAAGACCAGCTGATTGAACGGTTCTGTAATCCGGCTCTGCATCACCGAACTGCGCAGATTGCTATGGACGGCTCGCAGAAACTGCCGCAACGCCTGCTCAATACAATCCAGAACCGTCTTCTGGCCGGTCAGTCTTTTGACCGTCTGGCATTGGGCGTTGCCGGATGGATGCGCTTTGTAACCGGTAAAGATGAAAACGGACAGGCTATCGACATTCGCGATCCGCTGCGTGATCAACTCTTGCAAGCAACGGCGGGGCTCACCACTGCGCAGGATATACTGAATGCATTGCTGGCTTTTGATAGCATTTTCGCACCTGAACTCGCTCAAAATGCACGTTTCAAATCCGTCATTTTACAGCAGCTTGAAACATTACTGACAAGCGGCGCGGCTAAAACAGTTCAGAATTTCAGGTCCGTAAGCACCAAGCCGTAAAAACGGGATATTTTTTGCTTGCCCTGCAAAATTGATAGACTAATATATTAAAATAAAAGACGGTCTTTCTGAGGAGGCAGGCCGTACGACCAATAAAAATCAACGGGGAGGAACAGTCATGCACTTCACACGCAGACAGACATTGGGTGGTCTGGCAGCTCTTGCTACACTTCCGGCAACAAAACTCTGGGCGCAGAGCAAACTGGCACTGCCGACATCGCCGGTCGCAATCAACATTGTTGATGTCGCCGGTAATCTGGCGCTAACCCAGAAAGCAATTGAAAATTATGCTGCGGCTAAGCCGGAACTGGTTTCAAAAATCACTTTCACCAAAGCACCGGCACCGGAACTCCCGGGCAAGCTGAAAGCGCAGCAGGCCGCCAAACGTCTTGATATTGATCTGGTGCTGACCGGCGCAGATGCGCTGGCTGCCGGACTGGAAATGGACCTGTGGGTCAAGCTGTTTCCGGATCACGCCAGTGCGCTGCCCGACCTGCAATCTATTTATCTGGAACCGGCATGGCGTATGCAGGCATTTGCCAAAGATCACGGCGTTGCAGTCGTCTATTATCCGTCGGGCCCGCTACTCGAATATATGCCTGAGCATGTGAAAAAAGTACCAAGCAATGCGGAAGAACTGCTCGCATGGGCAAAAGAAAATCCGAATAAATTTGCCTATGCCCGTCCAGCCAATTCCGGCCCCGGTCGCACATTCCTGATGGGGCTGCCATATCTGCTCGGCGATACAGATCCGCGTGATCCGGTCAAAGGCTGGGATAAGACATGGGCTTATCTGAAAGAGCTGCATAAATATGTTGAATATTACCCGACCGGCACCGGCGCTCTGATGAAAGAGCTCGGCGAAGGCACCCGTCATATGACGGTGACCACAACCGGCTGGGACATCAATCCGCGCGTGCTTGGCGTGGTGCCGAAAGAAGCAGCTGTTGCCAAACTGGATGGCTTCCACTGGGTTGCCGATGCGCAGTTCATGAGCGTGCCAAAGGGTGTCAGCAATGAAAAACTCGCTGTTCTGCTTGATCTGATGAGCTTCCTGCTCACCCCTGAGCAGCAGGCTTATACCTATGATGAAGGCTATTTCTATCCGGGTCCTGCGGTCAAAGATGTGCCGCTCTCCATGGCACCGCAATCCAGTCAGGATGCCATCGCGGAATATGGCCGCGCAGAATATGCCGACTGGATCGCCAATAATCCGGTGGAGCTGCCGCTTGATCCGGATGCCATGGTCGTCGCGTTCCGCCGCTGGGACGAAGAAGTCGCCAGCCAGCCAAAATAAAACCGGTAAACGACGGATGTCATCTGCCTTTCAGGTGACATCCGGCAATGAGGTATTTCATGCAACTTGCGTCACTACCCTTTGAGGAAATCCGGCTTGAAAAGCTCAGCCGGTCTTTCGGAGCTCATCAGGCATTAAAAGGCATCTCCCTTTCGATCAGGAAAGGCGAATTTATTGCCCTGCTCGGCCCGTCCGGCTGCGGAAAATCCACAGCATTGAACTGTATCGCCGGACTGCTCGCAACAACGGGTGGTGGTATTTATATCGATAAAACCCGTATCGACACCCTGAAGCCGGAAGATCGCGGTTTTGGCATGGTGTTTCAGAATTATGCGCTGTTTCCGCATATGACTGTACGCCAGAATGTCGGCTTCGGCCTGAAAATGCGCGGCACACCCAAAGCGGAAATGAACAGCCGCGTGGAAGCCGCCATTGCCATGGTACGTTTGCATGGTCAGGAAGACAAATTGCCGGGGCAGCTATCAGGCGGCCAGCAGCAGCGTGTTGCCATTGCCCGCGCCATCGTGATTGAACCGCCTCTGGTTCTGATGGACGAGCCATTGTCCAATCTTGATGCCAAGCTGCGTCTGGAAATGCGTGCTGAAATCCGCCGCATTCATAATCAGCTTGGTGCCACAACAATTTATGTGACCCACGATCAGGATGAAGCCCTGTCACTGGCCGACAGGATTGTGGTGCTTCGCGATGGTGAGATCCGGCAGGTCGGTTCACCGGTCGAACTTTATGAACATCCAGATCATCTGGATGTGGCTGAGTTCATGGGCTACCGCAACCGCCTCTCCGGTAAAGTTATCGCCGAACAAAACGGCAAAGTGACACTTGATATCGGCAATGCCCATATTTCCGGTACCGCACGGGTGCCGCTGTCCGTCGGGCAAAATGCTGTTCTTGCAGTGCGACCGGATGATGTGAGCACGACAGCCGCAAGCGCATCAACCATCCAATCAAATATTCTGGCTAAAGTTGAGACTATTGAATATCGCGGCCGTGATTTTGTCGGTACTGCCAGTACCGATAATGCACATGAGCTGGTGTTTCACGCTTCAGCAAATGCAGCACCGGGCAGCGCTATCGCGCTGGCTATCGACCCTGCCCGTGCTCTTGTGTTTCCGGCGTGAGGTGACACATGAACACCTCTTCCGATCTTGAAAAACTGTCACTACGACAAAGACTCGCTGTCAAAGGGATCGACGGCACAACCATGCTGGTTCTGCCTGCGGTTATCTTCCTGCTGGGGGTTTTTATCTATCCGTTCATCTATGGCTTGCTGCTCTCCTTCACCCCGCAAGAGGGCGAAGGTATGTTTGCCAATTATATCAAATTCTTCTCCGATCCGTTTTTGTATAAAACCATCGGAACGACATTGTGGCTGGCCATCCCTGTCACGCTGATCAGCCTGCTGATTGCTGTACCGGTGGCATTCCGTGTCCGGCTGATGCGCCGTCAGCGCCTGCTCACCACCATTCTTGTTCTGCCAGTCACACTGGGTACAGTATTGGTGGCCGAAGGCTTGCTCAATTACCTTGGGCCTCAGGGCTGGTTTAGCCGCACGCTGATGTTTATCGGCCTTGTCGACAGCCCTTTAAAGCTGACCAATAATTACTGGGGCGTCTTCGCATCGCTGATTATTACCGGCTTTCCATTCACCTTTTTGCTTACTCTATCCTATGTCACCGGTATTGATCCGGCGCTGGAACAGGCGGCAGCAACCCACGGCGCCAAAAGCTGGCAGCGTTTCCGGCACGTCCTTCTGCCGCTATTGATGCCGGGACTGGCAATTACTTTCTGCCTGTCCTTTGTGCTGGCTTTCGCAGTCTTCCCGTCCGCCGTGTTGCTTGGCGCTCCGGCAGGGCCGACACGCGTAATTTCCATTGCCGCCTATCAGGCAGCCTTTGAGCAATATGATTATTCAATGGCATCCGCCGTTGCCATGATTATGGCCACTGTACAGCTCGCTATTGTCGCGGCAGTCCTTGGCATACGCAGTCTGTTTTATCGCGGCGCGACCAGCGGAGGTAAAGGCTAATATGATCAGAGATACCTCTATCGGATCCAAATTATGGATCACCGCCGTCTGGGTCATTGTTGCCTTTTTTGTCATCAACCTGCTGGCAATGATCGCAACCGTCGTGCTCTCGTCCTTTTCAACGCGCTGGCTCGGCACATGGCTGCCGCAGGCACTGACAACACGGTGGTACTTCACTGCATGGCGGGAGTTCCAGCTCGGTGATGTGCTGATTGTCACCTTCCAGATCGTCTTCACAGTTGTGGCTCTGTCCGGTCTGCTCGGTGTTACGGCAGCCTATGCGATGGCGCGCCGCAATTTCCCCGGCCGCAATCTGGTGATGCTGCTGTTTCTGCTGCCTTTGCTGGTACCGCCAATCACCTTTGGTATTCCGCTGGCAACTGTGCTCTATCAGGCAGGTGTCGGGGGGACATTCTGGGGCGTTGTGCTGGCCAATCTGGTGCCGACCGTTCCTTTTGTTATTCTGGTGATGATCCCTTTCATCGAACAGATTGACCCGAAAGTGGAAGCGGCTGCCCATGTTTTCGGTGCGAATAAATTCCAGTTGTTCCGCTATGTACTGATGCCGATGCTGCTGCCCGGCATTCTGGCTGCATTACTGCTGGTGCTTGTCCGCACAGTCGCCATGTTTGAGCTGACATTCCTCACCGCAGGACCAACCAGCCAGACCCTTGTTGTGGCGCTCTATTATTCCGTTTTTGCCTCGGGCGTACGCTCAGTCCAGTCTATTGATGCCATGGCAGTGATCTATATGATTACAACTCTGGTATGGCTGCTGCTGGCACTGCGCTTTGTCAATCCGACACAGATTGTTGCCCGCGCCAAACAGTCTAACAACTAATAAAGATGACCGCCGTCAGATCGTATGATCTGACGGCGGGTTTAGAGCGGTTCCCGTTAAAATTAAATCAGTAAAATCGCTCTAACTCTTTGTTTCAACGCGTATCTTATCTGATCGAAGCGGGATTTAGAAATCAGTCCGGTGGACTGATTTCCCCGCGAAGGCGCTTCACACTTTTCGGGATACGCTATAATTCCCCCGCTGCAATTGCAGGTAAATTTCCGAGTGCACTCTCAATCAGCGGACGAATAGCGCTGTGCAAAATGTCCTGATTATCGGTTTGTACCACAATCACATCCGGCAATTTTAAAGCACCAACCAGCCCTTCTGCATGAAATTGACTGCATAGCTGAGTAAAAACAGCCTGATTAGAAGTAAACGGCCCTGTCAGATACACTCTGTCAGGAAACAGAATGCGGCACATATTGCCCAGCGCCCGCGCCACAAGACGAATTGCCAGCTGCATATCAGCATGGTCTGCAAGTGATGCATCCTGCAAATATCCGCCGATATCCTGCTCTTGACCCAAACCTATCAGCTCATCCAGCCCCAGTTGCTGCAACAAGACCGGCAGGGCAACCGCCGTTTCCAGACAACCTCGGTTTCCGCAACCGCAAGGGCGATCCTGCAATGTATCAAAACGCCAATGGCCGATCTCACCAAAAGGCCCCTGATGGGCAATGCTGGCGACATCGCGGGAACAATAGGCAAGCCCGATCCCCCAACCCCAATGCAATAATGCGGCTGTATTGACCGGCGCAGTCTCTGCTTTGAAATGTACATCCAGCTCGATATCCAGCTGGCGGAACAAACAGACAAGCGGCGTAACAGGGCTTAAGGCTTCAGCGAGATTAAAGTCCCGCACCTGCGGCCAGCGGGAAGTAATCAGCCAAACCCTTTTTTTAACATCGACAATACCGGCCACGAGAATTGTCGTGCCGACATGCACCATCATATCCGGTTGTGAAGCCCGCAAGGTCTGTATCATTTGTTGCAGAAAAACCGTCATCTGCTGATTATCAGCAGCATCATTCAAACGCTTTGTCTGCGAGGCAATAATATTCCCCTGCAAATCCAGCAAAGCGCCTTCCACCAGATAGCTGGTCATTTTAATAACAGTGAAACCGATCCGCTTTGCATTCAATCGTACAAGTGTTCCGGGGCGCCCGCGTCCGCGCCTTTCCGCCACGTCTTCCGTTACAAAACCATTATCCAGCAAATCCGCTATAATGCGGGAGGTTGTCATGGACGTGAGTTCAAGGGCAGCCGCAAGGCTGGCGCGGGACTGCCCGTCCGCCTCCAGCAGACTGCTGACAACACGGGCACAATCACGCTGATGCGCATCGGAAAAGCGGAGATTCTGAAAATTCTGCATAGCAACTCATCCCATATTATTATTTTGAATAATATTATTCAAAAATAACTTGCAAGCCTAAAATGAAGGTGTATTCTTTTAATCAGGAGGAGGCAGAGGTCATTGTCAGCTTAAAAAAGCGACCCGACCGGTCAGCCTTAACAATCAGAGCTATGCAGCCCGCGTCATGCGCGGGAATGCTGATGCTTTGCCTTTTAAAACGGGGAGAGTGGCGTGGAAATACGTGTTTTCGACACGAAACAGCAATTAGGAGAGGCTGCAGCAAAACGTGGTGCGGAAGCCATCAGATCGGCTCTGCGCAATAAGGGGAAAGCCTCAATTATTGTTGCTACCGGTGCCAGCCAGTTTGAAATGCTGGAAGTACTGATCCGCGAACCGGATATTGACTGGTCCAAAGTCACCGCTTTTCATCTGGACGAATATGTCGGCATGAAAAAGAGCCATCCGGCAAGCTTCCGCCGCTATCTGATTGAGCGCTTTGTTGAGCCCCTCGGCAGTAAAGTGACACTCCATGAAATCAACGCCGAAGACAATCCGGAAGCAGAAGCCGGCAGGCTCAGCAAACTGATTGTCGATGAGACCATTGATGTTTGCTTTGCAGGTATCGGGGAAAATTGCCATCTGGCTTTTAATGACCCGCCGGCCGATTTCGAGACCGACAAACCTTATATTATTGTTGATCTGGACGAAGCCTGCCGCCGTCAGCAAATGGGTGAAGGCTGGTTTGCCACGCTGGGAGATGTGCCTGCTCAGGCTATCTCCATGAGCATTAAACAGATTATGAAATCATCCCTGATCATTCTATCCGTGCCGGATCAACGCAAGGCGCAGGCTGTTAAAAATGCCCTTGAAGGATCAGTAACGCCGCTTCATCCGGCATCCATCTTGCAGAACCACAACAACACTGTGGCTTTACTCGACACCCAATCAGCGTCGCTTTTGTCATGCGCACCAAGGGCTTAACCGATATTCAGGTTAACGGCTTTGCCGGTGTTGATTTCAACTCCGGCAAGCTTACCGCATCTGAACTCGACCATGCATTAGAAGCTATGCTCGCGACAGGTGTCACAGCCTGTTTGCCGACGCTTATCACTGCGGCACCGGATGTGTTGCTGCAGCGTATTCAAATGCTGGATAATGCCATTCAGCATAGCAGACTTGGCCGTCTGATGTGCTTAGGCCTGCATATTGAAGGGCCGTTTCTCAACCCGCAACAGGGTTTTGCCGGATGCCATCCGGCTGGCGTTATGACACCACCATATGCCAGCCTGATTGAGGAGCTACAGGCGCGGATCACCACACCGATCCTGCTGGTGACGCTGGCTCCGGAACTCTCCGGTTCTGAAGAATTCATTGCAGCCATGAAGGCCCGCAATATTCTCACAGCCATCGGTCATTCTGAGTGTAACTTTGAGACTGCGGCTCAAGCGGCCTCGGCCGGAGCCAGCCTTTCCACCCATCTCGGCAATGGCCTGCCGCAACATATGCCAAAGCTGGATAATCCGCTGTTTGCTCAATTGGCCGAAGACCGCCTCACCGCCTGCTTCATTGCCGACGGGTTCCATATTCCGCCGCAAGCGCTCAAAGTCATGATACGGGCGAAGGGGATTTCACGTTCCGTTTTGGTAACCGATGCGGTTTCCGCAGCAGCGGTGGAGACAGGCTTTTATCATTTCGCGGATATGCAGATTGAGCGCCATGACAATGGCATGGTCAAAAATCCGAATGGTGCCGGTCTCGCCGGTTCAACACTGTGTCTCGATCAGGCCGTGCGCAATCTTGTGACATGGGGCATTGCCTCCTTTAAAGAAGCAGTGCACATGGCATCCACTAATGTTGAGGCACTTCTGGCACCTGTCCTCGCTGCCCGAGGCATTAAGCAGCCTGTGGGTTTCATCGAATGGACATCTGATCTGTTTATACGGAAAGCAGCCTTTCCGGAGCATGACGCATAAGCATCAAAACCGCTCAACCTATAAAAATAAAAAGGGGAACAGGATGAAAGTCAATGATCTGAGAATGAACCGGCGCGTGCTGATTACAGGTGCATCCGTCACCGCATTTCTGGCCGGCAGCGGCTTAAGTTTTGCCCGCAAAATGCCGCTGCCGGCCAAACCGGTCGAAGTGAAGCTGATGGATGTCGGCGGGGCTTTGTCGCTCGTACAGCCTGCGCTTGAACTTTATGCCGAGCGCAATCCGGATAAGGTTTCCCGAATCGTGTTTCTGAAGGCACCAGTAACCGAACTGGCCGGTAAACTCAAAGTACAGCAAAAGAGTAACCGTGTTGATATTGATCTTGTGCTGACCGGCAGTGACGGTCTCGCAGCCGGACTTGTCGAAGATACATGGATGCAAATTCTGCCGGAGTTTAATGAAACTTTCCCTGATATTGAGGCCAATTACGAGCCTGCAGCCCTGAACCTGCATAAAATTCAGGGTGCCGGTTACGGTGTGGTTGTCACCTATTACCCTTCGGGCCCGCTGCTTGAATATGCACCGGAGCGCGTGGCAAAAGCACCGGAAAGTGCCGAAGAATTGCTGGCCTGGGCAAAAGAAAATCCGGGACGTTTCCTCTATGCCCGTCCGACAAATTCAGGCCCTGCCCGCACCTTCATGATGGGGCTGCCTTATATTCTCGGTGATAAAGACCCGACCGATCCGATCAACGGCTGGGAGAAGACATGGAACTATCTCGCGGAACTCGGCGATTATATTGATTATTATCCGGCGGGTACCGGCGCAACGATGAAAGAATTCGGCGAAGGTTCACGCGATATTATCGTGACCACCACCGGCTGGGACATTAATCCGCGCGCAGTCGGCATTGTGCCGGAAACAGCCAAAATCTCCACACTGAAAGGCTTCCACTGGGTTTCCGATGCCTTCTTCATGTGCATTCCGAAAGGCGTGAAAGAGGATGTTCTGGCGGTGACGCTGGATATCATGGCGTTCCTGCTCACACCGGAAGCACAGGCCTTTGCCTATAATGAAGGTTCGCTCTATCCGGGGCCTGCGGTGAAGAATGTACCGCTTTCCATGGCACCACAGCATAGTCAGGACATTATCAAGCAATTCGGCCGCCCTGAATATGATGATCTGATTGCCAATAATCCGATTGAGCTACCGCTGAAACCGGAAAAAATGGTGCAGGCTTTCCGAAAGTGGGATGAGCTGGTCGGCGCACGCAAATCATAACCATTACACCTTCACCCCCAGACTGCGGAGCCTACAGCCTTGTGTGTCTATTCGATATACAGCGCTCTAAAGCTCCGCATTTTTTACCGTTACAGCGGATAGCATTATGACACAGATCCCGCAGGTTGCTCTTATCGGTGCCGGTTATCGCGGCAATGCCTATGGCGATATCACGCTGAAAAACCCGCATCTTATGAAATTTACCGCCGTCTGCGATATCAAACCGGATGCGGTTGCTGCATTTGCCAACAAGCATGGCATTGCGCCGGAGAACTGCTTTTCAGACAGTATCACCATGCTCAATGCGCTCAAAAATATTGATGCTGTTGTGGTTGCCAATCTCGATAAGGATCATGAAGCTGTTGCCGTTGCCGCTCTGGATCGCAAATTCAACGTGCTGCTGGAAAAACCGATGGCTTCCACGGTTGAAGCCTGTCAACGTATGGCGGAAGCCTCGGAACGCAACCAGCGTTTTTTGATGATCTGTCATGTTCTGCGCTACACACCGTTTTTTGCCAAAATCAAAGAGCTGATTGAGAACCGGATTTTCGGGACTGTGCAAAGTATTCGTGCTTCCGAGAATATCGGCTATTACCATCACTCGCACAGTTATGTGCGCGGTAATTTCCGGCGCTTAGAAGACGGCAGTCCGCTAATCTTGGCGAAATGCAGCCATGATATGGATATTCTGCACTGGCTGACCGATGAAACGCCATTACGTATTTCCAGTTTCGGCAGCCTGAAACAATTTACACCTAAAAATGCTCCGCAAGGCGCTGCTGAGCGCTGTCTCGATGGCTGTCTGGTGGAAATGACATGCCCCTATTCCGCACGCCGGATTTATCTGGGAGACCATACCGGCTGGCCGGTATCGATGATTTCCGTTGATACCAGCATTGAAGCACGTACGCAGGCCATCCTTAACGGACCCTATGGCCGTTGTGTTTATCATAGTGACAATACAGTGGTTGACCGGCAGATTGTCGGCATTGAATTTACCAATAATATCACCGCCAGTTTTGAGGTTCATGCCTTCAACAAACGTACCGAACGCCATATCCATATCGGTGGCAGCGAGGGAGAACTGACCGGTTGTTTTGAAGACGGCAGTCTGGTGATTAAATTCTTTGATGACCGGCCGGATATTACAATTCAGATTGAAACACTTGCCGGCGACCATATGGGCGGCGATCTGCGGTTGATGGAAGATTTCGCCGCGGCTCTTCGCGCACCGTTTGGCCGTGAAATCAGAACCGCTGCGCATAAATCGGTCACAAGTCATTTGATGGCGCTGGCTGCAGAACAGGCCAGAGTGAGCAAACAGGTCATTGAGCTGTGAACTCCGCATGTGTTTGATCGCGCGAAGATAATATATTCAGATCATTATTATCTATGTTACATGAAGCATGTATTCCGGCATTGTATCGTGCGGAATTATTGCGGAGAAAGCATGATGATTTGCAGAGTGATCAGTATAAGCCGGATCAAAAAAGAAGCTGTGCGCTTATCGGTGCTGTTACTGTCGGTTTTCACAATAACTCATTCTGCTCTGTCCCAAAATTTACCTCCCTATCAGGAACTGAGTGCCAGACACATATGCGAAGCCACATCAGTGATGACTGCTCCGGGACAATCCCCTGCCCGTGTGCTAAAATCAGGCGAAGAGGTTCGGATAAAGGACGTCACCTTCGGGGCAGATAATCTGCCCTATTTTGCAGTCGACTATGCAACAGGAACAGGCCTGCAACGTGCGACAGGTTTTGTGCCTGTAGAAAAAATCAGTAATTTTTGCGGTTTCACTAAACGTTCTGACGGCGGGCACAATTTTCTGGCTCCTCCTAATACCTGTCATCTGATCGCGGTTAAAACAGACACGCTAACAGCTTTAAACAAGCAAGCCGTTGCTCTGAAAGAATATCGCCCGTCCATGGCCGCTTACCGATTGGCTGACGGTCAATATGCGCTTTCTCTTGGCCTGCTTAACATTCGGGCGAGCGGGAATATTATGGGGCGCGCCAGTAATCTCCCTGAAAACAGCGAATGCTCAACTGGAACCGAATTCATTGAAGCATTAGTAAAAAATGAAAAGGAATTTTCAGACGGAGAATACGGAAATTTTGCATCCGCCTCTGAACGTCTTGCCGCCGCCCGCAATTTGATGGGAGAGACAGAAAATGCGACTGATCTTAAGAAAGCCTGCGATCTGGGTTTGAACGAAGCCTGCAGCCGTTATGCTGAAGCGATATACAATATAGAAGATCCGGACGGCACTTTACCCGCAAAGGTTACACATTACGCTCTGATGGGCTGTATGGGGGGAGACATACGCAGCTGTCAGATGGCGATCAACCGCTCAGACAATACATTGGAGAATGCGCAGTTTCGCGCGGTCGAGGGCGGCACCGGTAATGCTGAAGATCTTGTACTGCCTGAACTTGCCAAGCCGGGCTGCGACGCACGTCAGGCTGTGAGCTGCATTCTGCTTGCCCGCGGCACCGCAACTTATACAAAGCCTACGCTTGCAGAGGCCGCATCGAACTTTACCGCGAAACTCACAGCATGCAGATCCGGTATTGCATGGGCTTGTGAAGAAGTTCCTGATGCCTTCGGATATGTCGTGCAAGCCCGCGGTGAATATACATCTGCAACAGCCGACGAGAATTATTCACTCGGATCATTGACCGAAGAAATTTGTACGCCCGGCCCGCCACAACCCAATATTGTACACTGTAAACCTGCTTATTATAAATATCGTGATTTTCTGCAGGCAAACAAAACGCCGCCGGTCACGGATACAAGAATTGCAAAAGCAAAGGATTTGCTTGAGCGCGGCTGTATCGCGGGTGATCCCGCAGCCTGCGCAGTACAAACCAAACTAGCTGATCACTGGTCTGCTGAAGACCGGAATATAGCAGCTGCCAGAGCAATCAAGTTGTGCGCCGGACAGTCTGACAAGGACAGCGTTTGTGACAGTCTGGGTGCTGCGCTCGATCTGAATCTCGAAACGGCAAAACCGGCCCAGCGCAAAGTCTACGACACGCTTGTTATGACATGCATGACAGACAAGACGTCCAACGGTCCGCAGGCGTGCAACTCTGCGGTATCTGCCTATGCTTCTCTGGAAAGCACGGATCAGGTACACAGTATTGAGACAATGCTGGCGAATGCGTGTAATAATGAAAATATCAATGGCTGTCAGACATTAGCATCGCTTATCGCTACAAAAGCGCAAAATAATCCGGAGATAAATCAGTCACCTGAAGAGGACAAAAACGTCACTCTGTTGTCCGTGCTGCGCACCGGTTGTCGCTTTGATGACAACCCTGCCAGTACTTGCCTCTCACTGGCGAATGCTCTGGATTCCGCCAGTGAAGTTAACGCCGCGATGGATGTCTACACCAAAGCGTGCGGATATCAGGTTACTCACGCCAGCGAAAAACTTGCGGATGTGCGTATTTGCTATGATGCGGCCAAATTCGCATTAAGTCAGAAGACCCGCTATGCCGATGCACTGCAATGGTCGGAATTTGCCTGCAATTCTGCAGATTTGGGGCTGTCACCTTATGCATGCAAACTGGCCGGAAATATCTATGCCTCAGGACTTGGTACAGAAGCGGATTTACAAAAAGCCGCTATAGCCTATCGGAACGGATGTTTTCATCCTTACGTGAAGACGACAGATGGCGAGGCCTGCATCAAATACGGAAATATGTTGCTGGAGGCACATGATAACCCTGACAGCGTAAACCCTGTAACACCCGACGATCTGCAAAATTCAGGTGACATTATATCAGAAGCTTCAAGAGCCTATGACATGGGCTGTATGGACAATATTGAGCAGGCTTGTCAGGCGAACCGGAAATTGCTGACCGACTGGAGCAAGGGACTATATTCCCATAACCGCGTGCAGTGCCGCGTTGAGGATGACCGCGGGTCTGTCTATTCCGACAAGATATGCCGTGAGTTTTCATTTTATCAAGCTGCCGGTCAACTCAAAGAAGAACGCCGTCAGATCAGGCTCGAAGTCTATGTATGGCCCGACGGTGACCGCAGCGTCGTCTATCAAAAAGATGGTACGTGGTTACTCAACGAGGTAACAACAGCCGGACTTCGTTATATCGATGCAACAAAATGCTGGCGCAATCCGGTTTCAAAACGAAGCTTCTGTGTAAGTCCCCTTCAGGAGTGAGGTTTTTCGTTTTTGCCCGATGCAAATCTCGCCGAGAATGTCGCTTCAGCGCCCGAACACTGACCAGCCCATACGGCGGCACAGGATTTCCAAAGCCCGTGTGCCAAGCAGCGAGTTGCCGTGCTGGTTCAAACCCGGCGACCACACAGCAATGGATGAAATACCGGGAACGATAGCGAGAATACCGCCACCGACACCGCTTTTGGCTGGCACGCCGACACGAAATGCAAAATCACCTGAGCCGTCATAGTGACCACAGGTCATCATCAGCGCATTGATACGCAAGGCACGTTCCACACTGACAATACGGTGATTACTGACAGGATTGCGGCCGGATGCAGAAAGAAACAGGCCTGCCCGCGCCAGCTGCTCACAGGACATCGCCAAGGCACATTGGTGGTGATACACGCCCAGTACATGAGGCGGCAGATTGTCGAGATTTTTATTTGCTTTCAACAAATTGGCCAGAGCCGCATTATTGAAGCCGGTGCGGTCTTCTGCTTTCGCCACCACTTCATCAATATAAATATTGTCATCCTCAGCAATTGACTGCACAAAGCGCACAATCTCGCCGATCGTTTCACGAGGCTGATGCGAACTCAGCAAAATGTCCGAGATAACAATGGCACCGGCATTGATGAACGGGTTACGCGGCAGTCCTTTTTCCAACTCAAGCAAAACACTGGAGTTAAAAGGATCGCCCGAAGGCTCGCGGCCGACACGCTGCCAAATGCCGTCCCCTCTTTTGCCCAGAGCCAGTGCCAGAGCAAACACTTTGGAAATACTTTGGATGGAGAATTTTTCCTGAGCGTCACCGGCAGAAATCAATGTGCCGTCATGAAGCATAATGGATATGCCGAATTTCGCGGGATCAACCTGTGCAAGAGGCGGAATATAATCAGCGACTTTGCCACGGATACCGGTATCTTTGATTTCAGCCTCGATTTCATCGAGTACGGCGCGCAAACGCTGTTTCAACTATTTTACACCTTTGAGATACCGCTATTGCGTAACCAACAGTCATGAAAGCAGCGGTGACCGGTTTACACCGTATCACCGCCCGCTTGTGAGCCAGAATGGCTAAACAATGCCAGCCAGTCTGTCCATTCTCAAATGCGCGATCTTTTAACGTTTAACGTCAAAATTACGGGTTTCCGGCATCATAAACATTGCCACAAGCGAAATCACACTGGTTGCAACCACATAATAAGCCGGTGCCACAGCACCAAAAATGCCGATCAGCCATGTGATGATAAACTGTGTGGTACCGCCAAACAATGTCGCGCCGATCGCATAGATCAGGGAAACGCCGGTGGCACGCAAAGCAATCGGCATCATCTCAGGGATTGCCACAAGGCTTGCAGCGCCTGTCATCGAGGTGAGCAGTGTAATCGCAGCGGTTACAATCAACAGCACAGTCGCATCTTTAGATTCCGACAGCCAGAAGAACAGCGGAATAATAACGATCATCAGCACGATACGAGGCCAGATCATCACGCCTTTACGGCCGTATTTATCAGCAAGATAACCGGCAACGAGAGCAAAAATGAAAGTCATCGTACCGCCAAGCACTGTACCGGCCTGTGCCAGTGTTGCCGGCAGCTTCAGTGTCTGAATGGCATAGGTGGTCATATAGTTGCCCACCTGTGTCGACACGGTGGTGGAGATCATCACCAGAATACCAAGCACCAGAAAACGGGTGTGATCAGAGAAGACCGAAGTCACAATCTGTGCACCGGTTTTATCACTCGGCTTTTCCAGAGTTTCCGGCAATGCACGTCGGATATAAAGCGCAATCGGAATAAGCGCCAGCGAGACGAGGAACGGAATACGCCAGCCCCATGACACCAGATCCTCATGCGGCAGATACCATGACACCAGCACGCCCATCAGACCACCGGCAACAACGGCAATACCCTGACTGGCAATCTGCCAGCTGGCATAAAGGCCGCGCTTGTCACGCGGTGCAGCTTCAATAAGCATGGCCGATGCCGGTCCGACTTCACCGCCAAGTGCCAGCCCCTGCAACAGACGGCATAGCAGAACGATAATCGGTGCAGCAATACCAATGGTTTCATAGCTTGGTGTTGCGGCCAACCCCAATGTACCGACAGTAATAAGCGTCACGGTCAGGATCATTGCAGCACGGCGCCCTGCCTTATCCGCGAAAGCACCGATCAGAACGCCGCCAAGCGGACGGGTGAAAAAGCCCACACCAAAAACCGCAACCGAGGCCAGAAGGCTTGCTGTTTCACTGCCCAGCGGGAAAAATGTCTGCCCGATATAAACCGCGAAAAACGAATAGACGATGAAATCGTAAAATTCGAGAGCGTTACCGGCAACGGCCGCGGCAATTGCCTTGACCGGTGGTTTTTCAGACTGGCCGGACAGATCGTCCGAAGCCGTATTCGGCGCGTGCATAACAGAAGCGCTCATGGTTATCCTCCAACAGATATAATAGTTTTAGTCTTTACGGCCTCTGGTGCCGTTCAGGAATTCCTCCGTCAAGGCTACCCAATAAGCGGCTCCCTCAACGATATTCGCATCATTAAAATCGAAGCCGTCATTATGCAGCGCACGGCTCACAGGGCCTGGCTGATCGCCGTTCCCGAGAAAAACATAAGAACCGGGGCGCTTTTCGAGCATGAATGCGAAATCTTCACTGCCGGTCATCGGCGTGGTCTGGGCAACAAAACTACCTTCAGCGGCAAAATTCTGACCGACTTGTCGTGCAAACTCTGTTTCTTCAGTGGAATTCTGCAAGGCAGGATAGCCGCGACAATAATCAATATCAGCTTTGACACCGAAACTCTGTGCCTGCGTGGCGACCAGATCACGAATCCGGTCTTCAAGCAAATCACGGACTTCCGGTTTGAAACAGCGCACTGTCAGTTCGATCTGTGCAGTCTCAGGAATAACATTATTAGCTTTGCCAGCCTGCATAACACCGACAGTAACAACAGCAGCATCCAGCGGGTTAACATTTCGTGCCACTATAGTCTGCAATGCCATCACGATAGAAGCGGTTGCAACAATCGGATCGGCCGTTGTGTGCGGTTGCGCACCATGACCGCCACGACCGGTGATCTTGACAGAAACACTGTCAGACGATGCCATCATCGCACCGTCATAAAATTGCAGCTGCCCTTGCGGGGAACCCGGCATATTGTGGATACCAAACACGGCATCGCACGGGAATTTTTCAAACAAACCGTCAGCAACCATACGGGCTGCACCGCTATCAGGACGGCCATATTCTTCAGCAGGCTGGAAAATCAGATTCACAGTACCGTTGAAATTGCGGCGCTCAGCCAGCGCTTTGGCAGCGGCAAGCAGCATTGTTGTGTGACCGTCATGTCCGCAGGCATGCATCACACCGCTATTAACACTGGCATAAGGCAGACCGGTTGCTTCCAAAATCGGCAGCGCATCCATATCCGCACGCAGACCAATGGCCGCTGATCCATCACCGTTGCGCAACTGGCCGACAACACCGGTCGTGCCGATATTGCGCTCAACCTTATAGCCCCATTTTTCCAGCAGATCAGCGACAATGCCACCGGTTCTGATTTCGTTAAATGCCAGTTCAGGGTGCTGGTGCAGATCGCGCCTCAACGCAACAAACTCCTCAACATCGCGCTCAATCAGCGTTCTGATGTTTTTCATGACTCCACCCTCCTAAACTTAGAAACCATTACCAATGTTAGCTACGAGGTGCATTTTCATTTGTCCAATGCATAGTAAATTTGATAATCATGCATAATACGCATACCAATTTAGGAAAGTTTCATGAACATTCAGCAATTACGACATTTTATTGCGCTTGCTGAGAAAGGCTCCTTCACGCGGGCAGCTGAATATGCGCATCTGACTCAACCGGCACTGTCGCGCAGCATTGCGCAGCTGGAAGCCGAGCTGGGAATGAAGCTGGTCGACCGCATCGGCAAGCGCTGTGAAGTCACGGCTTTTGGCAATGTGGTGCTCGACCATGCACGCCGCGTATTGTTCGAGACAGAAGAACTCCATCGTGTGGTCAAGCAACAACATGAAGGCAGTGCAGGACGTATCAGGATCGGACTTGGATCAACACCAAGCGCCCTGCTCACAGCGCCGCTTCTGAGCCGGTTTTCAACCACCAATCCGTCTTTGCATATTCTGCTGATGCGCGGTTCTATTCCGCTGCAGGTACAGGCATTGCGGGAGAGGACACTGGACATGCTGGTCGTGGAGATCAGAGGCGTAACGATAACCGCAGACCTGCATATTGAAATGCTGCCGGCATTGCGCACAGGTTTTCTGGTCAGCCAGGGGCACCCCATACTGCAAAATCAACGAGTGAAGTTTTCAGACTTACGGCCATGGCCGCTGGCAACCACCATTCTCGCGCCGGAGCAGATACGCAATATGGTCGCGATTTACGGGCCGGAAGCCCATCCGGATGAGAGTGTCACCTTCCACTCCGATGCGATTGACGGGTTGCTTCAGACCACATTGAGCAGTCAGACCATTTATTACGGCGTTATCGCACCGGCACATGAACTGATAACCTCTGGACAACTGGTGGAAGTTCCTGTGCGTCCTGTTTCAGATACCTCACAATTTGCCATCATCCGTCTGTCCGGCCGTTCCCAGCCGCCGATGTTTCCCATTCTACGCAATCTCATTCGTGAGAGAATGGAAGAATGGAGTGCCATCTGACGGCTTTACCGCCATCAGCAGCTCCGGTTCTTGACCATGCGCTCATTATTCTCCAGTAACAACACATACAGACAGTGCCGGAGCATCCCGTGAAAACCATTGCAATTGATTTTGAAACTGCCAATGAACAACGCGGCAGCGCCTGTTCTGTTGGTCTGGCATGGATTGAAAATGATCAGGTCGTGCGTGTTGAAGAACGCTTCATTCGCCCGAAAGATATGCGTTTTTCCTCTTTCAACATTGCCATCCACGGCATTCGTCCGGAGCATGTGGAAAATGCCGGAGAGTTTCCGGAAGTGATGGATGAATTCGCCGATGATTTTACGGGAGCAACAATGATTGCTCATAATGCTGCTTTTGATTTCAGTGTCTGGCGTGCATCTCTGGATTTATACCGGCAGAACTATCCTGAATTTCAGTATCTGTGTTCCGTCAAAATGGCACAAAAAGTCTGGCCGCAATTGCCGTCACACAAGCTGAATATTCTGGCTGATTATCTTGGCCTGAGCTTTCATCATCATAATGCTGCGGAAGATGCTGCGATCTGTGCTCAGGCAACAATCGCTATGGCGCATTCTGTGGGCGCTACCACATTGGCAGACGTGCCGCGCATGATCGGAATGCGCCCCGGTCGTCTCTTTGCCAACGGATATGAAGCCTGCACCAGCCGCAGGAAATAATAATAGGAGTGCAGATAAAAAGGCGGCGAACCACCTTTTTATCTCTCAGATGCGTTTCACAAGAGCGTGCTGCATGTAATCGGATCCACTGCACCCGCTCTATTTCTTTGTTTTAACGCATGTCTTTATCCCAAAACCGGTGCCCACTTTTGGGAGACATGCTTTAGCTGTTGCCACCGGCAGCCAGATAACGTTCAGCCAGTCGCGCCCAGAGAGCAGAACCAACCGGCAGATTGGCATCATTAAAGTTATATTTCGGATTATGCAGCACAGCAGAATCCACGCCATTGCCAAGACGCAGGAAGCTGCCCGGTTTGTGCTGAAGGAAATAAGCAAAATCCTCGCTGCCCGGAATCAGAGGACAGGTTGAAACCTTGGCATCTCCGATCAGCTCACGCGCAACTTCTGTCGCAAAAGCGGTTTCCGCATCAGAATTGACCACCACCGGATAGCCCAGCTCATATTTGATCTCAGCTGTCGCGCCATAGGCTGCCACATGCTGCTCAGTCAGTTCGCAAACGCGCTTTTGCAGCAACTCACGTACAACCGGTGAGAAAGAGCGGATGCTCACAGCCAGATCAACATCATCAGGAATAACATTGGATGCTTCACCGCCGTGAATAGTGCCGACAGTAATCACCGCTGTTTCTGTCGGATCGACATTACGGGCAACCACAGTCTGCAGAGCCATAACCAGACTGCAGGCGACCATCACCGGATCAACGGTCAGATGCGGGCGGGAGGCGTGACCGCCTTTGCCGATGACTTTGATATAAGCCGTATCAGCCGCTGCCATCATCGGGCCGGAACGGGTAAGAACAGTGCCTTCCGGTGCACCCGGATGATTGTGCAGACCAAAAATCGCATCGCACGGGAAACGCTCGAACAGACCATCTGCGATCATTGCCTGCGCACCGCTGATTTCACCGGCTTCTTCAGCAGGCTGGAACACCAGTGTGACGGTACCGTTGAAATTCTTTGTCTGTGCCAGATGTTCAGCCGCACCAAGCAGCATAGTTGTATGACCATCATGACCACAGGCATGCATTTTACCGGCCACTGTACTTGCATAAGGCAGACCGGTTTTTTCCAGAATTGGCAGCGCATCCATATCCGCACGGATCGCAACACTGCGACCGCCGGTACCAACTGTCAGGCAACCGACAACGCCATGACCGCCAACATTGCGCGTGACTTCATAGCCCCAGCTTTCCAGCTTTTCAGCCACATAGGCAGCGGTTTTCTCTTCTTCGAAAGAAAGTTCGGGATTGGCATGAAGATGATGGCGGATTTCTTCCAACGCTTCACGGCGTGGTTCAAGATCAGTGATACGGGCAAAATTATCGGACTGTGTCATGGTCATCTCCCGTTCTCATAACGGGATCTCCTGTAATAGTTATCGGCAAGCATGTTGCATTGCGGTCAGAGACTCAAATTGTCTGCACACTAGAGCGGTTTACGTCCAGATTGGATCATAGCGTTTGCTCTAGATTCTTTATTGGTCGCATTATCACGGACGTCAAGTTGATCCAACTTGACTGTGAAATGCTCTATATGCAAAACACGCCGGTTTTGTCTCCGGCGTGTTGTTTTTTATCAGATAAAACGACTGAGGAAGCTGCGGGTACGCGGATGCTGAGGATTTTCGATCACCTCTTCCGGCGTGCCCTCTTCAACCACCTTGCCTCCATCCATGAAAATCACACGATCAGCAGCTTCACGGGCAAAGCCGATTTCGTGGGTTACCACGATCATCGTTTGCCCCTGATCAGCAAGGCTGCGCATGGTTGTCAAAACTTCACCCACCAGCTCGGGATCAAGCGCGGAAGTCGGCTCATCAAACAGAATAAGCTTCGGCTTCACTGCCAGTGCACGGGCAATCGCTACACGCTGTTGCTGACCACCGGAAAGCTGGCGCGGATAGGCGTTGATCTTGTGGGACATACCGACTTTTGCCAGCAGTTCCTTGGCCGTTTCAACAGCTTCGCTTTTGCTGCGACCATGAACACCGACGGGAGCTTCAATCACATTCTGCAAAACAGTCATATGCGGATAGAGATTGAACTGCTGGAACACCATCCCGATCTGGCTGCGCTGTTTGGCGATAGCACGGTCTGACAATGGCAGCAGGCGGTCGTTTTTATATTTATAACCGATCTGCTGCTCATCGACAAAAATCGAACCTTTGTCGATGGTTTCAAGCCTGTTAATGCAACGCAAGAAGGTGGATTTGCCCGAACCGGAAGGCCCGAGAATAACCACGACCTCACCAGAGCGCACTTCCAGATCAATACCGCGCAACACTTCAATACCGTGAAAGGCTTTGTGCACATTATGGGCATGAACAAGAGGTTTTTGCATATTGCTGGTCTTATCCATTATGCATTCTCCTCTGCCTGACCCTGGGTATTAACCGGCGCCTCATCTTTGACCGCATCGCCGCGCTCACCACGGTTATAATGACGTTCAATCGCACTCTGCCCGACATTCAGCACGGATGTGATCAGCAGATACCACACAACCGCAACCAGCAGCATCGGGATAACCTCGAATGTGCGGTTATAGATCGACTGAACAGAATAAAGCAGATCGGCCATGGCGATAACACTGACGAGTGATGTCGCTTTAATCATACTGATCAGCTGGTTCCCTGTCGGCGGCACGATAGAACGCATGGCCTGCGGGATGATGATACGACGCAAAGCGCGTGCCCGTGTCATACCGAAAGCGGCTGCGGTTTCGCCCTGCCCTTTATCAACGGACAACAGACCGCCACGGATAATCTCCGCCATATAGGCTGCTTCATTCAGCGCCAGACCGACAATGGCGGCAGTCAGCGGCGTGATGAGATCATTGGTATTCCAGCTGACAAGTGTCGGGCCGAACGGGATAGCCAGCGAGATTTTCGGAAACAAGGTTGAAAGATTGTACCAGAAAATCAGCTGCACCAGCAGAGGTGTGCCGCGGAAGAACCAGATGAACAGATTGGACAGCGAGCTTGCCAGCCTGTCCTGCGACATGCGGGCAATTGCCAGAATAAGGCCAAGTGCAACACCGATAATCATCGCCACAACAGTCAGACTGAGGGTGATATACAGCCCTTCCATCACCGTGGAATCAAAGAAATAAGCGGCAACGACCGGCCAGCCGAAATTCGGATTATTGGCGACAATAATACCGAAATCCAATGCCACACCAAGAACAACAGCCCACAGGATCACACGTTTCAGCGGAAAGGGTGCGCGCGCACGGGCGACGTCGAAACGTTCGACATCACCCACGGCTGTGCCTGAACCACGCAACTCACTCATTGTGCGGTCTTTCCGGCGAGATTGACACCGGCTTTATCAATCATGTTCTTTTCCAGACCCCATTTTTTCATGATCGTGGCATAGGTGCCGTTGTCGATCAGTATCTGGATACCATCACGGAACACTTCGCTCAGCGGAGAGTCTTTTGGCAGAACTGCGCCCTGATACAAGTCGTCAAAGCCGTTCTTCTGGCCGGTTGCAGCCAGTTCCAGCTGACCATTGGACTGCTGAACAAAATAGGTCAGAGGTGCCTGTGATGAGAAGAACGCATCGGCGCGGTTTGAGCGCACAGCCAGAATGGAGCTTGGCTGGTCATTATAAGACTGCACTTCAATCGGCTTACCGTCCGCTGTGCATTTCTCATTCTGCTCCTTGATCACTTTTTCAGCCGAACCGCCCGCCATTACAGCGATACGCTTGCCGCAGGCTGTATCCAGCGATGTGATGCCTTCCGGATTGCCGTGCTTTACTGCGAAAACCACATATTCACGCACCCAGTCGACAAAATCATTGGCGCCCTGACGGGACGGAAAATCACCGTTCGGCCCAAAGCCAAGCTGGTAACGTCCGGCAGAAATACCGCTCAGAACCGATGGCAGACCACTGACTGTTGAATGGGTGATTTTGATACCGAGCAGCTGACCGAGTGCATCGGTCATGTCAGTCGCAGCGCCGTTCACGTCCTTACCATTGATGATCTGGTAAGGAGGGAAGGAACCGGAATTCACATCATTAATAACACCGGCCTTGATGATGTCTTCCGGCAGACGGGCGCGCAGCGCCTCATTCAATGCCTGTTCCGGAATTTTCACATCCTCAGCCAAAGCCTGTTGTGCAAAAACACTGCCAAATACAGCAGCTGCCAGTATAGTTTTTTTCATCTCACTCTCCCAATAGTTCAGTTGGCGCAATGTACAGTTAACGCCGTCACGCCTTGTTCGCATAAAACGGAAACAGTTCTTCAACGCTCAGTTTGCGCTGCAAAATACCCTGCAAATGCAATTCCTCAGCGAAATCATTGATCATCGCTTCATTGGCAGCGATACCGCTGACATTCCAGTTTTCCGGCAGATCCTGCGCGCATTTCAGCAATTCATCGAGCATCCAGGGCGTAGTTTCCGCATATTTGCGGCGCTTTGCCGTCCACACGCGCTGGCTTTCATCCAAGAGATCGCTCAGTTCCTGCGCCACCCACGGATGTTCTGCCAGAATTTCCGGCTTGATACCCATCAGATGCATGCCCGGCACGTAACCGACATCATTATAATAGGCCAGCTCCGCACTGCGGAAATCGGTCAGCACCTGACGGAAACCGGAATTTTTGCCAAAATAACCATCCGGCATAAAGGGTGTGAATACCGCATCCAGCACACCCTCGCGCAGGGCATCCATCATCGGTTGCTCACCCGGCATAGCCTCAATCCGGCCTGCACGGCCAAAACCGTCCAGACGATCTGTAACCGGATGCGCTTCTGTCAGACGACCTGCATACCAATAAGCATCCTCAACCCCGATACCATGACGGCGCAGTGCCGCACGTGTCCATGTATTGCCGGAATCGCGCCAGCCGGTGACGCCGATCTTCTTGTCTTTCAGCTGTTCAAAACCGGTAATACCGCTGTCTGTACTGGTGATGATGCAACGATGACGGAAACCGCGCATGATGAAATTCGGAATGCCGGTAATGCTGGTATCACTCTCATCACGCAAAGAAACGTAACGGCTGAATGACATTTCGGACGCTTCATGAGCCTCATCTTCTCCCGGATGCGAAACCAGCGTGCCCACACGATCAACAATCACATCAAGTTTGTCAGAACGCACATCACCCAAAGCCAGCGGCGTCAGATAATCCCAGTCACGCACAGCGATACGCAATTTAACCGGCATAAATATTCCCTCAAAATTTCCTCTGTACAAATGAAGTTAAATGTTCAAATTAAACTGATCAAACGTTATTATGTTACTGAACATTAAATCGGATAAATAGTTATGGTGCCTGATTTCTCCAGCGAGTGGTTTGCCCGCCACCTTGAAGACCGCACGATGCGCGGCATTGCCCGCGACATGGCAGGATTAATCAGACGCGGCGCATTGCCGGTCGGCACTAAATTACCGCCGATCCGTGATCTGGCTTATGTTCTGGGGATCAGCCCCGCCACTATTTCCGAGGCCTTGAGCGAGTTGCGTAAGCTCAAGATTATCAATGGCAAAGGCCGCAACGGCACATGGGTCAGCGGTGATCATTTCGCAGCAAAACCGGCACGGTTGATGAGCTTCGGCAATTACGGCGATGATGTGCTGGATCTCTCCATGGCCATACCGGACACAGCTTTATTGCCATCACTGGAACAGGCTTTGCGCCACGGTGCACAGGCGGAGGGTCTCAACAGCTACCAGCGTGTGCGCATATTACCTGAGCTTGAAGAAGCCGTGCGCCGTGACTGGCCTTATGAGCCGGAAGCCTTTCTGGCCACCAATGGCGGCTATAACGCCACTTACACGCTTATTCATGCCCTTGTGACGCCCGGATCATCCATCGCCATTGAAGATCCGACAGCCATGCGTCTTCTTGATATTCTTGAAGATTTTGGTGCTAAAATCATTCCGGTCACCTGTGATGATCAAGGCCCGCTACCCTCTTCACTGGCATCTGCTCTGGAGCAGAAACCTGCCGCGTTTCTGTTTCAGCCACGGGTTCATTCCGTGACCAGCCATTGCATGAGCAAAGAGCGGCTGATGGCACTGGGTGATGTTTTGCAAGGGCATGATACACTCATCATTGAAGATGACGGTGTTGCCGATATTGCCATGGCACCGCGTCAGACGCTCGGCACACGCTTCCCTGATCGGGTGGTACATATTCTGTCTTATTCCAAGACTTTAGGTCCTGATTTGCGTCTGGCAGTTCTCTCCGGTTCAGCCAGTCTTGTTGAACAAATTCAGTCTTATCGCAGCTTCAGTTCCGGCTGGACAAGTCGTATTCTGCAATCAGCAGTGGCATGGCTACTCAAAGATGAGGCAACGCAACACAGCCTGGAGCAGGCAAAGCAGATTTACCGGCAGCGTGCCAGCCATTTTCAACAGGCATTGGCCGCTCACGGCAAAAGAATTCCGGACAATCATGGTCTGTGCTGTCTGATGCCGGTGGAATCCGAACAATTTGCCATGATCACACTGGCCGCCCGCAATATTGCTGTCGCACCGGGTTCCAAATTCTCTGTCCGGCCACTGACCGCAGTGCGTATCGCAACCAGCACATTACAGGATCATCAGGTGGAGGATGTCGCGCGTGCCGCATTTCTCGCCGGCAAACCGGCTTAGCAACGACCGGACTTCGCTATACTCATAAGACCTCTGCTCTCTGACATTCAGCAAAGGTTCATAAAACGTGAACTAACCATTTCCTCATATCGCCGAAATTTGCCATAAATCAGCAAATAATAAGCACCGGCAATTAAGTATTATTTCGATCGGGAATTGACGAAATGCAACCTATGCAATTTCTGCCTTCCTAAGGAGAGGGATTATGAGTTTTCGTTCTAAACTGCTCGCAACAGTTGTTTTTCCGGCATTCTCGGCTTCCATCATGATGCAGCCTGTTCAGGCAGGCACATCTGAAGCACCGATCATCCTTGCACAGGAAAACAGCGAACAGCCGGCTGACGACCAGATGCTGCGCCAGCAACAGGCTGAGGAACAACAGCGCGCAACCGAAGAGGAAGCGCGACGCGCAGCTGAAGAACAGCAAAGGGCTGCTCAGGAAGAAGCTGAACGGCAGGCCGCAGAACAGCAACGTGCCGCTGAGCAACAGCGTGCGGCCGAAGAAGAAGCCAGACGCGCAGCCGAACAGCAGCAAAAAGCCGCTCAGGAAGAAGCTGAACGACAGGCCGCAGAACAGCAACGTGCCGCTGAGCAACAGCGTGCGGCCGAAGAAGAAGCCAAACGCGCAGCCGAACAGCAGCAAAAAGCCGCTCAGGAAGAGGCTGAACGACAGGCCGCAGAACAGCAACGTGCCGCCGAGCAACAGCGCGCGACCGAAGAAGAGGCGAAACGTGTAGCTGAAGAGCAGAAAAAAGCGGCGCAGGACGAGGCTGCCCGACAGGCAGAAGAACAAAAACAGGCTGCAGAACGGGCACAGCAAGACGCTGCCGAACAGCAGAAAAATGCTGACCAGCAAAAAGCTATAGACGAAGAAGCAGAAAAGCAGGCCAAAGAGGCAGCAGAGCAATCCAAACCTAAGGAAAGCCCGGAGCCGAAGCCAGCGCCAGAACCAAAGCCAAAGCCTGATCTTAAGCCGGAGCCTGAACCGAAACCTGCTCAATCCGAAGAAACACCTCCTGCGCCAACCGAACAGGAGCCTGTAAAGCAACCGGAAGAACAGCCTGCCCCTCAGACAACACCTGAACAACCTGCTCCTCAACCGCCTGTAACGGATGAAAAGCCTCAGGAACAAGAGGCTGAACCGGCCAAACAACCAGATCAGCAGGTGCCGCAGCCACAGCCGGAGCAGGAAGTTCAGCAGCCTGAAAACAACCAGCCTGCCGAACCTAAAGCTGAAATTATTGACGAGCGTACACCTGAGCAAAAGCAGGAGATTGCCAAAGATCCTGCCAGCACAGATGAAACCATTGTTCTGCCCGTTGAAAACGGAGCGGCCATTCTTGACAGTGATAAGGATGCGGATAATTACGGCGGCAACCAATCCAGAGAAGAGCGCCGTAAACAGCGTGAACAACAGCGTGCAGCCGAGGAGCAGAATACGCCCCCGCCTGTGAATGATGCCGCTGCTCAGGTTGAAATTCCGGCCACGATCTCTGAAAATCTGCCAAAGCAGATTGAATCCAACCTCAAGGAAGAAGGCACGCGCATCAAAGATGCACCTGCTTTTGTGGTTCCGGACACCACAAATATCATCAACAATACGGTTGTGAATAATACCGTTATTAACAACACGACAATCAACAATATCACCAATGTGAAAGTCGTTGAGGAAGTTGACAACCGCATCATTCTGGAGACGGGCGACCGCATCTTCGTCCGTGGTGATGATCGTCCCCGCCTGCGTCGTGATGCTGAGCGTTCATATTATGATGAACTACCGCGCGGCCGCTTGCGCGAAACCATTGTACGTCCCGGCGGTTATGAGATCGTAACAATCTATGATCGTTACGGCGACATTCTGCAGCGCTCACGTATCGACCGTGACGGCAATGAATATCTGATGATCTATGCACCTGAATATGATGACAGTCCGCGTGCAGCGATCTTCGACGTCGGATATGATTTGCCGCCGATGCGGCTGACCATTCCTGTCAGCGACTATATTATTGATGTGGCCGCAGATCCGGAACGCGATTTCTACGACTTCCTTGCTCTGCCACCTGTAGAGCGGGTTGAGCGCGTCTACACGATTGATGAAGTACGTCACTCGGCGCGTCTGCGTGATAAGGTGCGCCGTATCGATCTCGATACAATTCATTTTGCCACCGGCAGTGCCGAGGTTTCACTGTCGCAGGCCAAAACCCTGCGCAAAGTTGCAAGTGCAATGCAAAAAGTGCTCGCCAAAGATCCCGGTGAAACCTTCTTCATTGAAGGTCATACAGACGCTATCGGTTCTGACCGTGCCAATCTCGTGCTGTCCGACCAGCGCGCGGAATCTGTGGCCAGCCTGCTGACAGAAGTCTATGATATTCCGGCAGAAAACCTCGTAACGCAGGGTTATGGCGAACGCTTCCTGAAAATCCGCACGCAAGCTGCCGAGCAGGAAAATCGCCGTGTCACCATCAGACGCGTGACACCATTGGTCCGCCCTGTTGCACGCAAATAAAATGCAAAAAACAAGCCGGTCAGGCGTCAATGTCCGACCGGCTTGTTTGTACCGAATTACGGAGATGACGCTCATTTTAAACGGAGCGATCACACATATTACAGCCTGAACAACTATATAGATTAACTTGATTGTTTAAGTCATATTTACTACACAGCATAAAATTTCTGACAGAATCCTTTATGCGGCAGCGGTAGTTTTTGACCTGATAATGTGGAACTTCACCTACCTTTTTAGAAATTACAGTGCAGAGCTGCAACGTTTTCTGCGCCGTCGCGGAGCTGCGCAGGATGTGGCGGCAGACCTGACCCAGGAGACGTTTCTGCGCCTGATGACAGCAGCGCGTAAAAATAAATTTGCAACCCTGCCCGATAATCACAAAGCCTATCTTTTTCGCGTAGCGGCAAATTTGCAGACTGACCATGCCCGCAGCCAGAAACTGAACCCGCTGGCAGGCCACACCGCCGCGTTAAGCGAAACATTTGCCGATCCTGCCCCGTTAGCCGATGAGATTTTGATAAGCGCTGAATTCATGCGCATACTCGAACAGGCATTATCGGAAGTACCAGATATTCCGCGCCGGATTTATCTCATGCGGCTTGATGGCAAGACATTTGCTGACATTGCCCGTGAATTGCATCTGCCGCTGCAAACTGCCTATAGCCAGATGAACCGCGTGATGATCCATCTGCAATATCGCGTCAGTCAGGCAGAAAACGGTCTGACAGGTAAACGCGCATGACCACCAAACCACACATCGGCGACAATGAACACTGGAGCGCTGAGGCCGAACAGGCACTCGATCCGGTGATGCGCAGGGCAATCGACTGGTTTACTGTGCTGAGCGACGGACAAGCCGATACCGAGACAATAGTCGCGCATCAGCGCTGGATTTCAGCTGATCCGCGCCATGCCGAAGCCTATAGAAAAGCAGAAATACTCTGGGCAGGCACAGCGCAGATGCACCAGATGCAAAAACGCAAGACCACACGCCGCATGAACCGGCGCAATTTCGGCAAGCTGTTGTTGCTCGCCGCTTTTGGTGCAGGCAGCTATGGCGTGATGAAAACAACCGTACCGGATTTTAAAACCGCCAGCGGTGAGCGCCGTATTGTGGACTTAGCGGATGGCTCACAAATTCATATGTCCGGCGGCACTGCTCTGTCCGTCAAAATAACAGAGGCGCAGCGCAATATTATCCTGCACCACGGCGAAGCCTATTTCAGTGTTGCACGCGGTCAGGCACCTTTCAGTGTTCAGGCAGCTTCCGGCCGCGTGACAGCGCTTGGCACAAAATTCAATATTGCTTTGCTCAATGATTTGGCTGAAGTTCTGGTGACAGAACATGCAGTGCGCATTGATTATGCTGCACAGTCTGTCACCTTGCAGCAGGGACAAAAACTCACCTATGAAAAGCAACAGATCAGTACCCCGCTACCTGCGGACGATCAGGTTGATTTGTCATGGCTGGAAGGACGACTGGTTTTCATCGACCGGCCTTTGAGCGAGATTGTTCAGGTGCTCAATCGCTGGTCGGCAGAACAGCTGATATTAATGGATAGCAGCCTTGCGCAACGTCCGGTGACACTGATCATCAATATTCAGGACATCGACACGGTTCTGACGCAGCTCACTCAGACATTGCCGATTAAAACCCGTCATATACCACTGTGGGGCACACTGATTTACAGCGCATAGAGCGCCGTGTGCCAGACCTAGTACACAAAACGCGCTCTAACACTTTAAAATTAGAGCAAAAAATTACTCTTAGAGCGCTCTCCCAAATTATTTTTAAAAAATATGATTATTCTTATCAGAAAATCACAAAAGTTTTCCGTCTTACAGTCAGAACCTGTTTGCTGATCTGGAGAAACGGAATGCCATTGCCGGTAAAAAGCGGAAACTTCAAAAAGCGTATGATTTTGCGTCCGCATATCTGGGCCTGTTCTGTAGCGGTTGCTGCACTCATTATGCCCGCAGCTCATGCACAGGCACCTGAAGCAACTGCAACGGCAGCCACAGAAGCAAACCGTGATTTTTCGCTTGCTGCACAGCCTTTATCTTCCGCGATTGTGCGTTTTGCAGCCCAAACCGGCACGAATATCCTTGTTGACGGCACCCTGCCCGCCAATATCCGCACCGCACCCGTGCGAGGCAGGCTGAGTGTCGATGCGGCGCTTGCACAAATGCTCAGCGGCACGGGCTATTCCTATCGCCGCAATGATGCGCGCTCCTTCACACTGATCCGCCCCGGCGTACAGAATGCAGCACAGGCAAGCGATGCGGATGTACAGTTGAGTGTAATTACTGTCAGCACCGGCACGCAGAGTGTCAGCGGTCTGGTTGCCGGCAAAGATGCTCCTTACGAGACAACGGCGGCGGTAACTTCCATTGATGCGGCTACACTTCAGGAGAAAAATGCCGGTAATATTGATAATGCCCTGCGCTCATCCGCAGGCACCTTTACCCGCAAAGCAATGTCGGGCGCCGGTGTAGCGGTCAATATACGCGGAATGGAAGGCTATGGCCGTGTGAATATGATGATTGACGGTGCCCGCCAGAATATCCGTGTGATGGGACATGGTGTGTCCGGCGGCTCTGCCTTTATCGACAGCGATCTGCTGGCAGGACTGGATATGGGGCGCGGCTCTCTGGGTGGAACTGCCGGTGTCGGCACGCTGGGCGGGGCGGCCAATTTCCGCACTTTGGGTATTGATGATGTGATCTTGCCCGGCAATTCCTACGGTGCCATGTCGACCATTAAATTCGGTAATAACGCCTATGACTGGTCAAGAATGGCAGCAGCCGGTGCACGCACGCAAAACGGTATCGGCTTTATGGGTGCTTTCAACCGCCGCGACTCCGGCGCACCCAAAAGCGGGGTGGATGAAAAAGGGCGTCGCCTGACAAATCCCAACCAGCAGGAAGATCTGAAATCCGGCCTTGCCAAACTGGAATTTGGCAATGGTGAGGATCACAAGCTGCTGCTGGGCGGTGTCTGGTATAATAACAAGTCCACACTCCGCAGTGAACCACAGACCTATCGCAATCAGACTTATACGGCGCGCTATGATTTCACACCTGATAATGACCTGATCGACCTGACCGTCAACGCCTATTATAATGATGCGCAGGTCAGATTTACGGAAGGAAATTATGCAGGGCAGTTCACCCGCGATAAGGGTATGGGGATTGATGTCACCAATCGCAGCCATCTGGATCTGACCAATGATGTTGCGCTGAAACTGACCTATGGCGGCGCCTATTACCATGATGATGTGACTAACGGGCAATCCTGGGGTAAAGGTGGCCCCGGAGATGGCAAGACCGGCATTGGCAGCCTGTTTACTGATGCAACTTTCTCCTATGGCATGTTCGATCTGACAACCGGTTTCCACTACGACACATTCCGGCTGCAGGGTGACGTCGCCCAGAAGCGCGGCAGCGAGACTGTACTTGAAAACATTGACCGATCTGACAGCAGCCTCAACCCGCGGGTGACCCTGGCTGTAACACCTGTGGACGGCATTCAGCTTTACAGCACCTATGCGAAGACCTTCCGTCCGCCGACTGTGACTGAAACTTTCTTCCCTGGTGCACATGGCAAAACACCGAACCCGACCAGCCCTAATCCTGACCTTGAAGGCGAGACCAGCAAGGGTTGGGAATTCGGTGTGAATGTGCTTGAAAAAGATGTGCTGGCTTCCGGCGATGCGCTGCGCATGAAAGCTAATTATTTCAGCAATGATGTTGAAAATTACATCACATCGGGTCCTTACTCGATGAAGAATATGCCGATGCTGAAATTCATCAATATACCAGGCAAAACCCGCATCAAAGGCTTTGAACTGGAAGCCAATTATGACAGCGGTTTTGCTTTTGCCGGTATTTCCTATTCAAAAACCAAAACAGACCTGCCTTATGGCATGTGGTCGGGCGGTTTTGGTATTGGCGAACTGAATGGTCTGCCGGATTATACTGTGACCATTAATGCCGGTTTCCGCGCATTGGATGAAAAACTGACAATCGGCGGACAAATCCGCCGTGTCGGCAAGACCAAAGCGGTGAAACCACCGATGGGACCCCAGCTGATTGATGTTGAAGGCTATATGCTTGCAGATGCCTATGCCTCCTACACGTATAATGAAAATGCGACCTTCTTCCTCAATATTGAGAATATCACCAATCAGGCCTACAAGCCCGCGCAATATATGGATGCACAAAAACTCGGCCGTGGCCGTACGGTTATCGGCGGTATGACCCTGCGTTTCTGATCCGCATAAACACAAACGGAGCGCTGATGATACTTCAGCGCTCCGCTCCCCAAACGATACTGCCGTGTCAACTCGCAGCTTAAAGCATAATTTTAAAGTGCCAGAGCGAGTTTTGTGCGCCCAACGAGGTGCACAGCGTTCTAATGTGCAGCCCCCACATAAAAATACGTACCGGCCATTGCACCGTTCAAACCGCAATAAGGCGGCGTGCCGGAAGGCCCGCTTTCCGTGAGTTTCAATACTGAACCTGCGCGGGTCAGTTCTATATTCCAGCCATCATCGACTGCAACTTTCCCTTTTGCTTCTCCCTGAGGCTCTACAATACCCTCAGCATTACATGTCCAATAGCCTGTGACCTGTTCAGTGCCATTACTGTCGAAAGTAAGCTTACCGGCCTTGTCAGCAGAAATTGTGAGCAGCGCATTATTGTTACGCCACATGCCTTGTAATCCCGCCGGAGGCACCGCTTCAACAGCCCTGAGAATTTTCTCCCTGTTGGTCAGCGTAAACTCAAGCCGCTCGGTCAGTCTCTCCTGCGTTTGTGTGGTCAGATTGAAAAGCTCATCTCTGTCTGCAATGAACTGCCTCTGGTCACTTCGCAGGGCTGTGGCTGCTTCATTATCCAGTTTTTTCAGCAATTCCGCATAGGTTTCAGCGAGTTTCTTATCGGCTGCAGAAATCTCCGCAGATGCACAAATAGCCTTCTCGGCATCACCGGATGCTTTTGCACAATCAAAAGAAGGCGTAGCAGCCTGAGCTGTCATCAAACCTGCAGTTAAAGCCGCCAGCGCCCAGCCGGATTTATGCATAAAAGAAATCAGCATTATAAAAGCCCTTCAGTGCAAATATGGACCGGTCATCTGACCGGATATCTTCAACCTATACAAAAATGATTTTCCATAAAACTGCATCACGATCACAATCGATTACGCAATTTCACCAGCAACAGTCAAAGAAGTTACCGGCATAATTACTATCGCTGAAAAAGGCAAAAGCATTATGGTTTCCTGCAAAAGCGGATCAGAGCCGCACTCCCTCCTGCAGAACCCTGCCGAAGGGGAAGCCCCTTCGGTAACTATATTGACCAGAGTACAAAAATAATGTCTTTTTATATAAGCAATACTTAAAATCCAACATTCGGGACGGAGCGTCTATGGCAACAGAAGGGCTTGGACAAACACTCGGACCGGCAGTCGTGCTTCTCGCAGCAGGTGTAGCTGCTGTACCACTTTTCCGGAGACTTGGTCTGGGCTCTGTACTTGGCTATTTCGCTGCCGGAGCACTTGTCGGACCATCCGTTCTGGGGCTGTTTACCGACCCAGCTACAATTCTGCATTTTTCCGAGCTCGGCGTTGTCATGTTTCTCTTTGTCATCGGACTGGAGATGCGTCCAGGCAAACTCTGGACGATGCGGCATCAGATTTTTGGCCTCGGACTGGCACAGGTTCTCGGCTGTATTGCCCTTCTCAGCGGTGTCGGGATGCTTCTCGGTCTTGCTCCCGTCACAGCCCTGATTGCCGGAGCCGGTTTTGTCCTGTCGTCGACAGCCGTCATCATGTCAATGCTGCAGGAGCGCGGCGAGATCGCGACGCCTGAAGGACAAAAAGCCGTTTCCATTCTGTTGCTTGAAGATCTGATGATTGTGCCCCTGCTGGCACTGGTGGCCTTTCTTGCACCTCAACAACAGGAGGCCAGCGGCCTGACCGGCATCGCAATTGCCGTCGGTGCCATTCTGCTGCTGATCGCCGTCGGACGGTGGTTGCTTGATCCGTTTTTTGCCTTGCTGGCCCGCGCCCGCGCCCGCGAAGTTCTGACAGCCGGTGCTTTGATTGTTGTGCTCGGAGCCGCATTGCTGATGGAAGCCAGCGGCCTCTCCATGGCGATGGGTGCTTTTCTGGCTGGTGTTATGCTTTCCGGATCGAGTTATCGTCACCAGATTGAAAGCGATATTGAGCCTTTTAAAGGGCTTTTAATGGGGCTGTTTTTTCTTGCCGTCGGCATGTCACTCGACCTCGGCATTGTGGCAACCGACTGGCCGACGATCCTTCTGTTTTTGATTGCCTATATTCTTACCAAAGCCGTCGGAATTTATACGGTTGCACGGCTTTTCGGCTCCGGCCACCATCACTCACTGGAACGTACCCTGCTCTTTGCGCAGGGCGGTGAATTTGCTTTCGTGCTCTACACTTCAGCTTTCGGCAACGGCCTTATTAATGCCCGTGACAATGCTTTGTTTTCAACGGTGATCATTCTGTCCATGGCAGTCACGCCACTGATCCTGCTGGCAGGCGCACGGTTTATGAAACAGGAAGCCGCCTCCCTCGACGGCGTTGAACCGGTTTGCAATCTGAAAGGCAGGGTTTTGCTGATCGGCTTCGGGCGTTTCGGGCAGATTGCGTCACAGTTGCTGCTGGCGCACCAGACAGAAGTCGCCATCATTGAATCCGACCCGAACCGCATCCGTGAAGCGCAGAAATTCGGCTTCAGGATTTTCTATGGTGACGGTTCACGGCTCGATATATTGCATCATTCAGGTGCAGATGAAGCTGAAATTATTATGATCTGTATTGATGATCCCAAAGTGACCAATCACATTGTTGATCTGATTAAACAGCATTTTCCCGTTGCGAAACTTCTGGTGCGGTCGTTTGACCGAACCCACTCCATTGAATTGCTCAAAGCCGGTGTTGATTTCGAATTGCGCGAGACGTTTGAATCCGCGCTGCTTTTCGGCATGGAAGGACTGCGCCAGCTCGGTCTTGATGACGAAAGCGCGATTGATACGCTTTATGATATCCGCAGCCGCGATGCCAAACGTCTGACAGAACAGGTTCAGGGCGACATTTTTTCCGGACGCGAACAATTGCTCACCGGGGCTCCTGTACCGGAACCGCTGACCCAACCGGCCAGAATAAGCACCGGAGAAGATACGCCTCAATAAGCGTCAGCGTGGCATCAGACTTCACCGGAAGCCCGCTGCGGTTAGTTTCACTTCCCGCAGGTTCAGATTCATCTGACTTTGAAATATATAACAGCCGCATATTACACAGTGGCTTTCCCAAGCTGTATCTGCGCTGTCGCGTCCGGCGCCCCCCATTTGACCAGTCACGGCGTGCCGTTGCTGTTCGCTGAATATGCTGTTCTGGGAAAAGTTTAAAGATGACAAATATTTATCCCGCTTATAGAAATGCGCAACAGCAAATTCCGTTACCATGAAAAGCGAGACCGGATATGGCCTTCGACATCATTCTTTCTCAGGGCCGTATTGCCGACCGTACATCCGGCGCAATTCCCGGTGCCGCCCTCACCGCCGCAATGGTTGGGGAACTCATACCCGCAACTGTCAACACGGTCGGAACACCTTCACCGGCCAAAGAGGATGACTGGTCAGAGAGCCTGCCTCAGGCGCATGACACATTAACCGCTATCAGCAATGCTGTGGCAAACAGCCTTCGCCAAAACCGGATACCTGTTTTGCTTGCCAATACCTGCTCAGCCAGTCTCGCCAGCCTGCCCGTAACCGCACGGGAACGGCCGGACAGTGTGGTTTTGTGGATTGATGCCCATGGCGATTTCAATACCCCTGCCACAACCGGCTCGGGCTATCTTGGCGGCATGGTTGTTGCTGCGGCCTGCGGCCTGTGGGACAGCGGCTCAGGCAGCGGCTTGCGACCGGAACAGGTGATTATTGTCGGCGGACGGGATATTGATGATGAAGAGGCTGCATTGCTGCAAAAAGCCGGTGTCAGAGTTATTCCGCCATCCGACGCAACACCGGAAGCCATTATGAAAGCCACCGGCGATGCACCGGTCTGGATTCATGTCGACTGGGATGCGCTTGAACCGGGCTTTGTTCCTGCCGCGTATAAAGTGCAGAACGGCCTGCTTCCGGAACAGCTCCGCGCGTTATTTGCAGCGCTGCCGCATGAGAAAATTGCAGGGATTGAACTTGCGGAATTTGAAGCATCGGACGACGATCAGGCCAATGCCGCAGCGCTCGGCATCCTGAAGGAGATTGTCACTCCTTTATTCACAAAAGGATAAATATCCAACCTGCTGGCTGCTCACAAGCAGTCTCAGGGCTTAGCGATGACGCGCCGCCGCTTCTGATCATATTGCGTATGAATACCTGCATGAAAGCGCAGTTCCGGCAATTGCGCTTTCACTGACACAGCCTGTGCCGCCAAATTACGTGTCACTTCTGCACAGGCCTGCTCATAATCGGCCGCTTCCAGCCATATTTCCAGAAGTTGCTGCCCGTGCTGTACAGCCCGATAATCGCTGATACCCGCCCTGGCTGTCGCCACTGCCTGCCGGATAAGATCAGACGGGATCATACGCAATGTGCCGTCTGCTGTGTGCCAATAGAGAATATCATCGCAACGCCCCTCAATCCGCTTCAGACGAAGACTGGCGCAACCGCACGGACAAGGTTCATTATCGGGAATTAATATATCGTCGAGACGATATTTCAGGACCGGCTGCGTCTCGCGGGTCAGATCCGTGATGATTGGCGCAAAAGCCCCGCTGGCTTCATCAATTATATCACGCTCAATATGCATATAGGTTTCATTGAGATGCAGGTTACCGGCACGGCAGGTCATGCCCAGAACACCTTCTGTGCATTGATAGACCTGATCGACCCGCACACCAAACACCGCTTCAATCGCGCTTTTGTCCTCCGGCGACAGCACTTCCGCCACGGAGATAATACAGCGCGGGGCGATATTGATTATCCGCTCCTTTTGCGCCTGCGCTAACAAACCAAGAATTTGTGCCGGTGCGATAAGCACTGTGGGCTGCTGATCCGCGAGCCTTTGCAAATGGCTGTTAAATGATTGTAACAGATCATAAAATTCAAAACTGATCAGCGCATAGCCCAGCCGCTCATAGAGCATATTATTGGCGCGCAGAAACAGGGACACACGCTGCCGCTGCAGAAATGACGGTGAAAAACGTCCCAGCATCAGCGCGGCCCATAATGCCCGCTCGCGCTTATTCGAGGCAAAAAGTCCGCGTTGTCCTGATGTGCCGGTGGAAAGCCCCACAGCAATATTGCGGATCATCGGTGCGAAATCACGTTCCTGCTCAGAGGTCAGCGCAATATGCAGCGCTTCTTCCTTAGTGATACCGGCGGTGTTGATATCAGTGAAATGCTCCATCATCAGAGCTTTATTCATCAACGGCCAGTCAGACAGCGGCTTACCGGCATAAGGCGTATAAAAAGGAGAGCGCAGCATGATATTGCGGCGCAGATGCTGAAATGCTTTTTGCTGATGCTGCGCAATCGCCTCACGGGATGCAAAGCCCTTGCCATATCGGGCACGAAAAAAGACGGAAAGCGGGTTCATCCTCTCTCCTCGCAACTGTTCAGAGGATAGGCTTCCATGCAATGCGAGGCCATAATCCGCACCTGCGGATTGGCCAGATGAAATGCGCGCAGCTTTGCAAAGGTCTCGATAAAAGCATTGCGGTCGCCAAGACGGCGTAAAGTCATATCCGGCGGCAACCGGTTTTGTCTCAGTGCTTCAAAGCTCCAGATCGCATCCGCCACCAGAAAAATTGCGCCTTGTGTTGTGGCAGGCAGAAACAAACCTGTCTGACCGAAGCCATGCCCCGGAAGTTCCACGACCAGCGCGGACTGATCGCCCAGAAGATCATAACCATTGCCGAAAGCCTCAAGCCCGTAAGTTGCAAGGCTGACACAAGGCAATGACTCGACGGCCTGTAAATTCAGAGATTTCAGTCTGTCGCGAATGAGCACCGGACATCCCGCCTGTAAAGTCGCAAGACGGGGCGCGACCAGTTTCTCAATCGCCTGACGCGATGTTATTACCAGCGGTATTGCAGGCAGATCGAACAGGCCCGACACATGATCGGCATGAAGATGCGAAAGAAAAACAAGATCCGGTTGAGCAATACCACGCTTTTGTAACTGTTTTGGCAGGCTGTCATCAGCATCAAAGGTAACGGGTGTCAGCCAGCGATAAATCCGCTCGGGGAAAGGTGTCGTTGCCTCTTCGAACAGCCTACCGTACCCCGTATCAAACAGAATAGTGCCGCGCACCGGATGGCGCAGCACTGCAATACCGGCAGGAAAGCGCCCGATGCGCCACGATGCACCGCGCTGTGTCATAGCCAGTGGCCCGCTGCAATAGCCGACATGAAAAGATATAAAATCCAGAATGGTCTCAGAGATTGCCGGCATAATCTTTAATCCCGTCCTCAATCGCCACGGCCGGCCTGTACCCCAGTTTTTCCTGCGCCTTACTGATATCCAGTGTGAGACTGCGACCGAGCGAGGCCACGGCCTGACAGGTCAGCACCGGCTCGCGGTCAGGTGCGAAAATGCGATGCAAAAATTCCAGCCCTTTGGCCAGCCGCATGGCATTACCATAGGAAATATGAATTTCACGCGGATGAGCACTGTTTAACGCACAGACTGCTGCAAGCAATTCCGAGAAACTGTAAGCCTTGCCGGACGTGATATTGAAAACCTCACCGCAGGCATTTTCACTGAAACCGGCCAACGCCATAGCCTGTGCTGCGTCCGACACATGAGTAATATCGATCCGGCTTTGCCCGCCGCCGATCATCGGCACCCGCCCGCGGCGGATTGCCTGCAGTAAACGCGGCATCAGCGAGCGGTCACCGGTGCCGTAAATCGCTCTGGGACGCAAGGCACTGGTGCGCATAGCTCCCTGCCGGTCTGCGGCAAGCACCAGACATTCCGCTTCATATTTGGTGCGGGCATAATGACTGGGGAAATTTGCAGACAATTCCGCATCTTCCGCCAGGTTAAACCGGTCTTCTCCGTTGGCATAAATACTCGGTGAAGATGCGAAGACAAACCGCGCCACATCCGCTTTGCGTGCAGCATCCAGCAGGTGCTGTGTCGCGGTTACATTGATCGCCTGAAAATCTTCCGCTTTGCCCCAAGCTGTTGAAAGAGCGGCGCAATGAAAGACAATATCAACCTGCTGAAAGGCTTGCGCCGGATAATTGGCGCGCAGGTCAAAAGAGATAAACTCAATCCCGTGCGCGTGCAGCAATTGACCGGCATGCGCATCACGCCCCTGCGCCAGAACCTGATGTCCCTGCGCAGTCAGATATTTTGCCAGAGCGTTGCCGAGGCATCCTGTTGCCCCTGTCACCAATATCTTTGCCATTAATACCGCAATATTGTCCCGCCGATGGAAATCCCTGCCGAAGTACCGGCAAGCAAGACCAGATCATTGCGCTTAAGCCGTTGCTCTGTCACCGCCATATGGAGTGCCATCGGAATGGACGTGGCGATCTGATTGCCGAAACGCGAAAATGTCTGAATAACCTTATCCGGATGAAGTCCGATCCGTGCCAGCCCGTGTGTCAGCGACGGGCCGCTCGCCTGATGGGGAATAATGCAGTCAATATCCGCAATATTCAGTTCACCTTGCGCGAATAAACGCTTCAAAAACCGTGGCAGATAACGCGCTGTTACGCGGAAAGCCGCCTGCCCGTTCATGCGAAAGTAAGAGGCATCCGCTGCCGCCACCGGATCAACCGCGGCTGATATCCGCGTGCCGCCACCAGCAAGCACACAGGCATCGCGCCCTTCCGAATAGGTTTCAAAACGGCTGGCAAGCAGACCTTCGCCATCGGCTGTCAGCACAACGGCCGCTGCACCATCGCCAAAAATGGCGGCAACATCCGGCTCATTCCAGTCCAGACCGACTGAGGCAATATCTGCGGAAAAAATCAGTACATTGCGGGCAAGCCCCAGTTGAATTTTCATAGCGGCAAGATCAAGCGCCTGAATAAAACTGAGACAGGTTGCATTCACATCATAAGCTGCAATACCGGATTTCCCCAAACCCAGCCGGTGCTGAACCAATGTGGCGGTTGAAGGAATAACCTGCTCCATTACCCCGCAGGCGCCAAGGATAAGATCAAGTTCCTGCGGCGCAATACCGGCAGCATCCAGTGCCTGCAATGCGGCCTGCTCAGCCATGAAAGAACTGGTTTCCGCACCTTGCGCCACATAGCGGGCATTGAGGCCAAAGCGGTTTTCCACAGTACCGGACGGCCAGTCCAGCATCGCATCAATTTCCGTGGAGAGAACACATTTTTCAGGCAGATAAGCGCCGGTTCCTGCGATTTTCAACCCTGGTTTCAATCCGGGATTTCCCGCACCATTTTCAACGATGGCCATTGATACTCGCAATTAAATTATGGTGTTCCTTAACGGGGTCGCATGATAGCCCGTCTCCGTCAAGAGACGTTTTGTAACGGAGTTTAGTGACAATGATGGCAAAGTCGGGCTATTTAACGGGTCTGTGCTTCAGCGAAAGACCATGTTTCGCAGACGGGAAATGAGCGGGAGACCGGATGAATTCGCTGTATTTGCGCCTTTGGACTATGCTGACCGGATGGGGTGCTGTCGGGTTGATTTACAGCCTGACCAGTAGTCAGGATCAGGCATCGGCCATCATGCTGCAGCCGTCAGCAATTGATCTGTGGTTTGATTTCGACCCAAATGCCATCTGGCTATACTTGTCTTTTTTCCCGCTGGTGGCGTTGGCATATCTGTTTTGCCCGCAAACACGGTTGGTCTGGCTGGCCAGATCCATGCAGTTTTCTGCCTTAGGCGCAGGGATCATTTTCACTTTCTGGCCAACAACAATGCAGTTTCCGCCGGTTACACAGGATACATTCAGCGCCTCGGTTCTGAAATTGCTGATCCAATATGATTCATTGCAGAACTGCCTGCCATCCCTGCATGTGACGCTCACAATGCTGGCAGTCTGCGCGCTCTGGCAAAGAACACATATTCTGCGCAGCTCCGTTATAGCGCTGTGGGGCGCAGCGATTACAGTGTCTATTCTGCAATTACATCGCCACCAATTTGTAGACCTGCTCGGCGGTGCGGCTCTGGCTATCTGCGCAGGCCTGCTCACTAAGCGGGTGCTGAATATCAGAGCGGAAATGGCTGTGAGGCGCGCCACATGATCGCTATTACCTTTCCGATTTTTCTGCTGATTATCCTTGTGCTTAGTGAAATGATTATCCTGAGCAAAACAGGCAAGGAAAAAGTCGACTGGCATGATGTGGTGTTCAACCTGAATTCCGGCCATCTGATGCTCTGGCTGTTTCGTGGTCTGGAACTTGCCTGTTACGGTTTTATCGTTGCAAATTTCAGTCTGAATATTGTGTCGGACTGGCCGCCGGCCTGGCTATGGCTGTTTGCTATTCTGATGTGGGATTTCTGCTTTTACTGGCTGCATCGTCTGCATCATAAATTCGCGCTGCTCTGGGCCGTGCATGTGGTGCATCATCAGGGAGAGCATTTCAATCTGTCGCTGGCCGTGCGCAATTCATGGTATTCCTCCCTCGCCTCCATTCCCTTTTTTATCCCTATGGCACTACTGGGTGTTCCGCTGTCCGTCTTCATCACCGTTTCGGTGCTGCATTATGCCATTCAGTTGATGAACCACAGCGCTCTCACGCCAAGGCTTGGTTTTCTGGAACATATTCTGGTCACACCGGCGCATCACCGCATCCATCATGTGGATGACAGAGCCTATTCAGACTCGAATTATGCAGGAAGTTTTGTGTTCTGGGACAGATTGTTTGGCACCTATCGTCCGGATCTGCCCGAAACAGATTTCGCCTATGGCGTAAAAGGTAACAAGTCTTCTCAGAACCCGTTTGTTGCCAGCAATGAGCCTTTTCGCCAATATTTGCAGGCACGCAGAGAGAAGAAACAACAGGAAGCGCCAGATTTTGTCAGTTCCGGTTTTATTATCTTAAGCGGTGCGGTCATCCTGTTTACACTCGTTACCGGCTATATCTGGCTCTATGGCTATCAGCTTAGTCAATCTGTCACAGAACAGGCTTTGCTGTTCATTTTCCTCGCAACCGGCTCCATTGCTTTAGGCGGTATCAGCGAGGGCAGACAATGGGCAGTTCTAGGCTGGTTTGCGATTACATGGCTGATGCTGCTCAGTTTTGCCCTGTACTTTCAATGGCACGGCCTGTTCTGGATGACTTTTATGGCTGCCTTAGCCGCACACAGTACCGCAGTGCTATTCGGCTGGGGGCGCACTACCGCAATCCACAGCGCTGACACTCTGAAATAATCCCTGCAACCTATCCGGTAAAACATCCGTCTTAGTCGCATTGACTCTCCGGCGAAGAAGCCGTATCGAAAGGTGATTAATCGTTTAATCAAGATCGTCTTATGCCCGATTCCCTGCAACCAAAACAAACGGTCAATCTTAGCGATGTCGCTAAGGCTCTTGGCGTGTCAGTTGCAACGGTGTCCAATGCCTTGTCCGGCAAAGGACGCGTATCGGCCAGTCTTATCTCCCGCATTAAAACTAAAGCTGCCCAGATGGGTTATGTCCCGAGCCATACAGGGCGGGCTTTGCGTACAGGGCGCAACAGCGTGCTGGGTCTGGTATTGCCGGATATTGCCAATCCTCTGTTTCCACAGATTGCGCAGGCAATTGAAGCTGCGGCAGCGGCAGCCGGTTATGGTATTCTGATTGCAGACTCGCGCGGCGACGTCAGTCTGCAGACTGAGGCGATCAACCGCTTGATTGAATATGGTGTCGATGGCCTGGTGATTGTACCGCGTCTTGGCACCCGCATTGCGGATCTGGATATTCCTGTCGCGGTGATCGACAGCCCTTCAACGCCCGGCAATACGGTTGCGGCGGATCACTGGCAGGGCGGCGAACTGGTCGGTCAGCATCTGGTGTCCGGCGGACACCGTAAAGTGCTGCTGATCGGTAAAAATCCGGCCTCTATCGTGCAAAATGACCGCTTGGGCGGTATTCGTGCAGGATTAGGCAGACAGACAGACATTGATGTTCTGTGGATTGAACATCACGAGGCTGAATTCGGCAAAGGCGCCCATCTCGGCCTGAATGAGAAAATTGCATCCGGCACAACGGCCATTGCCGCAGTGTCTGATGTGCATGCCCTGCGTGCGATGACCGAGCTTTATCACAGTGGTTACCGTGTGCCGGATGATGTCAGTGTTATTGGTTTTGATGACCTGTTCTGGGCGTCAGGTATTACGCCTGCGCTTTCCACCGTGCGCATGGATCTGCCGCGCATCGGTGAGATTGCCATTGCCTCACTGGTGCAAGCTATTGAAGGCAAAAGTGAAAGCCGCAAAGGGCCGGTGCCGACATTTGGCACATCCCGTGTGCCAATGACGCTGATTACCCGCCAAACATGCCGTTCTATTCTGTCTGATCACTCATCTCACTTCGCAAAAGGACTTTAAAAGTGCTGAAGAAACTCATCGCCGCATCCACCATGGCGCTTCTGACCACAGCGTCTTACGCCGCTGACAAGACCCTGACCATTTCGGTTTACGCTTTTGCGCAGGATGATTTCAAAGAAATCCTCTACAAGCCTTTTGAAGAAAAATGCGGCTGTAAACTGGTTGTTGAAACCGGCAACAGCGTAGAGCGTCTGGCTAAAATGGAAGCCAACAAAGCCAGCCCTGTTGTGGATATGGCTGTTGTTTCCATGGCCGATGCGCTGCAGGCCTCCCGCGCCGGTCTGATCGACAAGATCGACACATCCAAGCTTTCCAACTTCGACAAGCTCTACGACATTGCCAAAGACCCGAACAAAGACGGCATGAGCGTTGGTTACACATTCTACGCAACCTCGATCGTCTACCGCACCGACAAGATGAAGATCGAATCCTGGGCAGACCTGCTGAAGCCTGAATATGCACCGCATATTGCTTTCCCGAATGTGACCACCAATCAGGGCCCGACAGCACTTTACATGCTGGAAAAATCCCTCGGCCATAATGAAGCTGACCTGAAAAACGCCATTGCTGCGGTTGGTGAAAAGTCCGACGATATTGTGACTTTCTACGTCAAATCCTCGCAGCTCGTGCAGCTGATGCAGCAGGAAGAAATCTGGGCAGCGCCAATAGGCCGTTTCTCCTGGGCGCCTTTCACCAAACTTGACCTGCCGCTCGGCTGGGCAACACCGAAAGAAGGCCAGACCGGCGGCATGAATGTGATGGTCGTTGCCAAAGATTCCAAGAACCGCGATCTGGCGCTGGAATTCATGGACTTCTGGCTCTCAACAGAAATTCAGACCAAAATTGCTGAAAAGCTGGTCGACAGCCCTGCCAATAAGGAAGTTAAGGTTTCTGACGAAGTTGCTGATAACATTACCTATGGCGAAGAAACCGCTAAAAGCCTTCAGCTGATTCCGTCCGATGTCGTTCTCGACAACCGCGACACATGGCTGAAAGAATGGAACGCCAAAATCGGCCAGTAATCCGGCCCAAATAACAGCAGCTGCCCGTAACATTTCCGGTTCACGGGCAGCTTTCTTTTTTTGATGCATTATCCCGCCTCCGGTCAGGCCACCTGTCTTATAGGAAAGCTTATGTTCAACAACCGCACCGAAGCCATGTGGCTGGCCTTGCCGGCAGCGCTTTTCGCGGCACTTGTCTTCCTCGTCCCTGTCATTCTTCTGCTGTCTGAAGGTTTCAGATCGACAGAAGGATGGACAATTGCCCCATGGATTGATTTTTTCTCCGAGCCGATGAACCGCACCGTGTTCTGGCGCACCCTGCGGCTGGGACTGGAAGTAACCGTTGTCGCCGCGATTATCGGCTATGCCACCGCATGGGCGATTGTCGGCCTGCCTGCCAATTCCAAAGGCCGGATGATCGGTCTGATCATGCTGCCGATGATGATCTCGCCGGTTGCCCGTACCTATGCGTGGATCGTTATTCTCGGCCGCACCGGTATTATCAATCAGGCCTTGCAGGCTGTGGGCTTAAGCGATGCACCGCTGCGTATTCTGTTCACCGAAACCGCAATTTTCATCGGTCTGTTGCAACTGTTTCTGCCGCTGATGGTAATCTCGCTGATCAGTGCGCTGGAAAACCTGCCGAAAGATGTGGTGCCCGCCGCCCGCGTGCTCGGTGCCAGCTGGTTTACCGTTTTCTGGAAAATCATTCTGCCGCTGACCAAAGAAGGTCTGGTTGTCGGCGGTACTCTGGTTTTCACCGGTTCGCTCACCGCCTATATCACACCGGCCATTCTCGGTGGTTCCAAGGTTCTGATGCTGGAAACCCTGCTCTATCAGCATGTAACCGTATCCAATAATTTTGCTGCGGCCAGCGTTATCGCACTCATTCTCGTCGTGATGAGCTTTGCCGCGAATATTCTTCTGAAGCGTATTGCAACAGTGAAGGGCAAAAAATGAACTCGAATTTGCTTTCACGGCTGATTAATCCGGCCAATCTGGTTCTCTGGCTCGTCATCGTCTTTCTGATCGGCCCGTTCCTCATCATCGTTGCCGCCTCTTTCTCGGCCGGTGACACACTGGCATTCCCGCCGCAGGGCTTCTCGCTGAAATGGGTCTATAAGGTCTTTACCATCGAGAGCTTCCAGCAGAGCTTCGTTACTTCCATGGTTCTGGCGGTCGGCGGCACTCTGGTGGCTTTGGCACTCGGCGTACCGGCAGCCTATGCGATGGCACGTTATGACATGCCGTTTTCTGAAACTGTGCGCACAATCGTCTCTTCGCCGATCATTGTGCCGGGCATCATCGTCGGTCTGGCACTGCTGCGTTATTTCGTGGTGCCGGTTGGTATGTCCATCACGCTGGCGCTGTTTCTGGCGCATACGGCACTGGTACTGCCTTATGCCGTGCGTGTGGTGTCCGCCAGCCTCAACAACCTGCGCTCTGACATGGAAGAAGCGGCTGTGCTGCTCGGTTGCTCGCGCGCCGGAGCTTTCTTCCGCGTGGTGATGCCGAATATCAAAGGCGGTATTCTTTCCGCTTTCATTCTCGGTTTTGTCACCAGCTTCAATCAGGTGCCGGTGTCACTGTTCCTCTCCGGTCCCGGTGTGCGCACCCTGCCAATCGATATGCTGGGCTATATGGAAATCGTTTTTGACCCTTCCATCGCTGCCCTCTCCTCTCTGCTTGCTTTTCTGTCCATGGGCATTGTCCTTCTCGCAGAACGTTTCCTAGGATTCTCTCGCTATGTCTGATCAAGCCTTTCTTACTCTCGACCAGCTGACACTGCGTTACGGCAACACCACAGCCGTGGATAAGCTCAATCTCACAATCAACAAAGGTGAGTTGCTGGCGCTGCTCGGCCCTTCGGGCTGCGGTAAAACCACCACCATGCGTGCGATTGCAGGCCTGATGGATGTGGCAGGCGGTACTATCCGTCTTGACGACAAAGACATTACCCGTGTTGCTGCCAATAAGCGCGAAATCGGGCTGGTGTTTCAGTCCTATGCGCTGTTCCCGCATCTCACCGTATTTGATAATGTTGCCTTTGGTCTCAAACTCAAAGGCATCAAGGGCGATGAACTGCGCCAGAAGGTTGAAAGCGGCCTGAAATCCGTTGGTCTGGCCAAATTCGCTGACCGTAAGCCGCCGGAATTATCCGGTGGCCAGCAGCAGCGTGTTGCCCTTGCCCGCTCGATGGTGATGGAACCGAAAGTGCTGCTGCTGGATGAGCCACTGTCCAATCTGGATGCGCGTCTGCGTCTCGACATGCGCACTGAATTGCAGCGCGTGCAGCAGGAAACCGGCGTCACCATGGTCTTCGTGACCCATGATCAGGCAGAAGCGCTGGCGCTGGCTGACCGTATCGTGGTGATGCGTGCCGGTGCGATTGAACAGATCGGCACACCAGAAGAGATCTACAATCATCCGGCATCACGCTTTGTGGCGGATTTTGTCGGCTTCGAGAATGTCTATGCGATCCGCGACAGCAAACTCTATTCCGAAACTGCTGAAGTGCCGCTCAATGCACCACTGCCAAAAGCTGCCGGTCTGGCGTTCCGCCCGAAGATCGTCACGCTTGGTTCCGGCCCGCTCAAAGGTATTGTGCGCGGTGCAGCATTTGCCGGTAATACCCGTGAATATGTGCTGGAAACACCATTCGGCTCTGTCAAAGCGGATGTTGATGCCACATTGCCTGCCTATGCACTGGGCGATGAGGTTGCCTTTGATCTGCCAATTGATCAGGCGGCAATTCTGGAACGGGAGTAAATTTCAGCATGGGTGTCTGGATTGATACGGATATGGGCTTTGATGATATCGCTGCCATTCTGGTGGTGAAACATCTGGGTCTTGAAATCGACGGTGTGTCTCTGGTTTTCGGAAATACGGAGCTTGGTCAGGTCTGCCGCAATGCGGCGGGCGCGACACAGGTTTTCGGTTGGGACTTTCCGATCTATCGCGGGCGGCACAAACCGGTTCTGGCGGAGATTGAAACTGCCGCCGGAATTCTCGGCGAAACCGGCATTCCGACACTCGGTCTGAACCTACCTGCCTGTGAAGATAATACACAGGGCTGTGCCTTCACTGCCCTGTGCAACTGGCTTGAAAATACCTGCGGCACCAAGCGCGTTCTCGCACTTGGTCCCCTCACCAATATTGCCGCACTGGCACTGGCACGCCCCGATCTGGCAGCACGGATTGACGAGCTGGTCTGGATGGGCGGCGGCGTTGGCAAAGGCAATCACACGGCCTCAGCCGAGTTTAACGCTCTGGCCGATCCGGAAGCACTGGCGATTGTGCTTGCCCATGAGCTGCCACTGAAAATGGTAGAGCTTGATTTCTGCCGTAAAATTCTCGCCACACCGGATGATGTGCATCCGATCCGTGCAGCCGGTGGTGCCAATGCCGCTTTGATTGCCGATATGACCGGCGGTTTTATCAACATTGCGATCTCGCGCGGCCGAACAGCTATGGCACTCTATGATCCGGCAGCAGCTGTGGCTTTTGCCCGTCCTGATCTGGTGCGTTTTGACAGGGCTTTCATCGGTGCGGAACTTTGCGGCTCGATGACACGCGGCCGCACCGTGGTAGAAACCCGCTCCAGCCATGCCATATTCAACGCGGCCTATGCAACTGATGGCGATGCGGAAGCTATTCTCGGCATTATCCTCGACACCCTCAGGACAGAGGCAGCCAAATCATGACACGTGCAGAACCTTTTGATCTGAGTTCTCCTGAACTGCGCCTGCAGGCAGCCGCGGCGGCACGCGGTGCAGAAGCTTTTGATTGTCTGATTATCAACGGCACCGTCATTGATATGGTAACCGGCGAGCATCGCCGTGCCGATATCGGCATCACCGGCGCTCTGATTGCCTCCGTTCATGCACCGGACAGCCGCAAAGATGCGGCAAAAATCATTGATGCCAAGGGCGGTTATATCACACCGGGTCTGATCGATACGCATATGCATATTGAAAGCTCGATGATCACCCCTGCCACCTATGCGAATGCCGTGGTGCCGCGTGGTGTAACAACCATTGTCTGGGATCCGCATGAATTCGGCAATGTGCATGGCGTAGCCGGTGTTGACTGGGCAATTGCGGCAACCCGTGATCTGCCGTTGCGTACCATTATGCTGGCACCTTCCTGTGTGCCCTCCGCACCGGGACTGGAACTGGCCGGAGCGGACTTTGATGCCGCTGTGCTGAATAATTTGCTGGCGCGACCTGAAATCGGCGGTATTGCTGAAGTCATGACCATGCGCAATGTCATTGACGGCGAACCGCGCATGAGTGCCATTGTCCATGCGGGGCTGGCAGCGGGCAAGCCGGTTTGTGGCCATGCACGCAGCCTCACCGGCTCTGATCTCGCGGCCTTTATGGCAGCGGGTGTGACCTCCGATCATGAGCTGGTTTCCGGCCATGATCTGATGGAAAAACTGCGTGCCGGTCTGACGATCGAGATGCGTGGCTCCCATGACCATCTGTTGCCGGAATTTGTGCAGGAACTGAACCGCCTCGGCCATCTGCCGCAAACAGTGACACTCTGCACGGATGATGTGTTCCCCGACGATCTGCTCAATGCCGGTGGTCTGGATGACGTAGTGCGCCGCTTGGTACGCTACGGTATGAAACCGGAATGGGCATTGCAGGCGGCAACGCTCAATGCATCACGCCGCTTTGGTCGTGATGACCTCGGCCTGATTGCGGCAGGTCGCCGTGCAGATATTGTGATCTTCGACAACCTGTCCGACTTCACTGCACAAACCGTGCTGACCAATGGTGCGGTAGCTGCTTCAAATGGTATTCTCGCACAAAAGCTCACCAACACCAGCGCCGGTGATTTCCTGCAATCCATGAAGATCGAGGCTTTAAACACCGATGATTTCCGTATTCGCAGCGATGCCAAGCGCGTTGTGGTGGCAACCATTGATCGTCCGCGCTTTACCCAATGGGGACAAACGGAAACGGAAGTCGCCAATGGTTTTTTAGTGCCGCCGCAAGGTGCAACCATGATTGCCGTTGCCCATCGCCATGGCCGCGCAGAAGCGAAACCGCGTGTTGGCTTCCTGCGTGAATGGGGCAGCTGGCGCGGTGCTTTCGCCACCACAGTTTCCCATGACAGCCATAATCTCACAGTCTTTGGCGGCAACGAAGAAGACATGGCACTCGCAGCCAATGCCGTGATTGCTGCCGGTGGCGGCATGGCTGTTGCGCTGAACGGCAAAGTCACCGCCCTGCTGCCGCTGCCGGTCTCCGGTCTGGTGTCCGAGGCATCGCTGGCCAATGTCGCCGCGCAATTTGCAGCTTTGCGTACAGCGATGGATGATGTGGTTGACTGGCAGCCGCCTTATCTCATTTTCAAAGCCTGTTTTGGTGCAACACTAGCCTGCAATGCCGGCCCGCACCAAACTGATCAGGGCATTGCCGATGTTAAAACCGGACAAGTGCTGGCCTCCCCTATTTTGCAAGTGACAGAGTAATACCTATGACTGATCCTATCCTCGACGATATTGCTTTTCTGACCGAGTTGCGCCGCGATCTGCATGCGCATCCTGAACTCGGTTTTGAAGAAGAGCGCACCTCGGATATTGTTGCCAAACTTCTGGAGGAGGCAGGTATCACCATTCATCGCGGTCTTGGCGGCACTGGCGTGGTCGGCACTTTGCAGATCGGTAACGGCACCCGTACCATTGGTCTGCGCGCAGATATGGATGCGCTGGCCATGCCGGAAATGGCAGATCGTCCTTATAAATCAAAATTCGCCGGTAAAATGCATGCCTGCGGTCATGATGGCCACACCACGCTTCTGCTGGGTGCAGCCCGTGCGCTTGCCAAAAGCCGTAATTTCTCCGGCACTGTGCATTTCATCTTCCAGCCTGCAGAAGAAGGGCGTGGTGGCGCCAAGCGCATGGTTGAAGAAGGACTGTTCAATCTGTTCCCGTGCGATGCGGTCTATGGCCTGCATAATATGCCGGGTCTTGATCCTGATGAAATCGCTGTGGTTGAAGGCCCGCAGCTTGCCTCTTCCGACAGCTGGCGTGTGACTTTCCGCGGTACTGGCACCCATGGTGCCAAGCCACATCTCGGCAAAGATCCGGTCACGGCAGCCGCAACTTTCATCGCCTCATTGCAGACGATTATCGGCCGCGTGGTCGATCCGTTGCAACCGGCTGTCGTCAGCGCCTGCTCCTTGCAGGCAGGTGATCCGAAGGCGCTCAATGTTATTCCGGATATTGTGGAAATCGGCGGCACAGCCCGTGCTTATACCCCGCATGTCCGTGACCAGCTTGAACAAGAAATCGGCCGCCTCGCACAGGGCACTGCGATGATGTATGGCATTGCTGCCGAGTATGATTTCATCCGTCGCATCCCGCCGGTTGTCAACGATGCCGATGCCACAGCCCGTGCATTGCGTGCCGCACAGGATGTGTTTGGCAGCAAAGTGCGCACCAGCTTCCCGCCTTCCACTGCGGGCGATGATTTCGCCTTCTTCGCCGGTGAAGCACCGGGTTGCTATGTCTGGCTCGGCAATGGCCCTGCTATAGACGGTGCCCTGCACCACAATACTGCCTATGATTTCAATGACGATGCCATTGAACACGGCGTACGTTTCTGGACACGCCTTGTCGAACAGGAATTGTCGGGAGACCATGATGCAACCGCATGAATTCTGGCAAAAACTCTATGCGCCTGAAACATTTGATGTGCAGGGCGTGCACGAAAACTTCTTTCCGGCCACGCTGGATGACGGCCGTCAGCTGCAACTGCCGATCCGCCCGCTCTCGGATAAACAACATGCGCTGGCATCCCTGATCGTCAATCAGGCGGCCTTTGATGTGGTTGATGCTTTGTCTGATGATCTGGCTGCCAAGCTAAAGGTCTTTGAGCCGGATGTGATTGTCGGTCTGCCGACACTGGGTCTGACCCTTGCCAGTGAAGTAGCGCGCAAACTCGGCCATAGCCGCTATGTGCCTTTAGGGACTTCGCGCAAATTCTGGTATGAGGAAGAACTGTCGGTGCCGCTGTCTTCCATTACCACACCGGATCAGATCAAGCGGCTCTATATTGACCCGCGTATGCTGCCGCTGCTTGATGGCCACCGCATTGCTCTGGTCGATGATGTGATCTCCAGCGGCACCTCGATTGTGGCTGCGCTCAATCTGCTGAATTCCCGTGCACTCAAACCGGTGGTTATCGGTGCGGCAATGCTGCAAACCCAGCGCTGGCGTGCCCCGCTTGAGCAACTCGGCACTGAATTTTCCGAGATGACACGCGGCTGCTTCACCACACCGATGCTGAAGCATGGTGACAACGGCGGTTGGATAATCGCCGCCTGACAAGGCCGTTTACAGATCCGATGCATTCACGGGCTCAGTCAGCAACAACATAGCGGGACTGTAAGTTTCAGGATCAAGACGCCTGGTCAGGATTGCCGCAATAGCAATGCTGACCATGTGCCATTTCCAGCCCGCAGCAAAACTTCCGGTCTGCTCATGAAGCACGGAAACAATCAAAGGCGGCAGGGCTGCCAGCAAAAAGCCCCCGCCCTGCATGACTGCGGAAAGCGCTCCGGCCTGTAACGGGTCAGGAATGTGCTCCAGAGCCACCACCAGCAGCAGTGAAAAACAGCCCCCCAGTCCGGCACCGACAAGCGCAACATAAAGAAACGGGGCACTTGCAGGTGCGAAAGCAAAACCGGCAAATCCTGTAAACTGCATCGCCAGCGCCAGCCACAGCCATGGTCTGCGATCTCGGCTGTTGCCGTGCACCAAAGCAGGCATAATCAGAGCAGAAACAGCCTGACACAGCGCCATGACGGCAAGCAGACTACCGCTTGCCGTAACACTCCACCCCGCTTCCTGATAATAAGGCGCAAGCCAGGCTATGACGGATGAATAGCCGCCATTCACCAGCCCGAATGCAATCATCAGCAACCATGTCCGTGGACGAGAGAACAATTTTGTCAGGCTTTTACCGGTCTGAACTGAGGAAGAAGCAGGAAGTACCGCCCATACCAGAACAGTTGCAAGAAGTCCCAGGATTGCAAAATAACCTAAGCCTGCCTGCCATGTTCCGGTCAGCTGCACAATAACAGGTGACAATTGCGCGCCAAGCGCGCCGCCTGCCAGTAGCATAGCGGAATATAACCCCATAATATTGGCGAAATGCTCGGGAAAACGCTGCTTGATAATTGCAGGAAAAAGCGCCTGCACCGCCGCAACGCCAAGGCCGATAATTGCTGCGGTCATCAGCAATGCAGGCCCTGTGGTTACAGTCAGCCGCATCAAAGTACCGACAGTGATACAGGTCAGCGCCGCAAGAAGAATGCCGCGCATCTCACCCGTGCGTAACAATGCGGGACCGGCAAATGCTACACAGCCCATCAGCGCCATAGGTATCAGTGTCAGCAGCGCCATACCGTGATGGCTCAGTCCGGTTGCGTGACTGATATCTTCTGCGAGAGGGCCGATAGCCGCAATAAAAGGCCGGAGATTAAGTGCCACAACAATAACAGCCATCAGGAAAATATAATTTCTGCCTCCCTTCATATTCGTCTTTCTCCTGATCGTTTTGCCTGCAGGCATAGTGAAGCAGGCAGCCACGCACCCCGCTCATAGCGCCCTGAAAAACTGCCTGCTTTACCGGAATCTTGTCTTATATGTCAGCTGATACGTGCGTAATGTTCAAAGCCGACGCTCTTCAGCGGAATTGCCTCATGCTGATAGCCAACCGGACGGATCGGGCTTTTGAGTTCACGGGACAAAAGCTTGCGCTCATGACGCTTCTCCGGATGCACAATCGGCACCGCATCCAGCAAGCGTCGTGTATATGGGTGTGCAGGTGAACTCAAGACAGCATCACGCGGGCCGATCTCGATAATCTCCCCCAGATACATGACCGCGATGCGATCACTGACTTTTTCAACTACCGCCATATCATGGGAAATGAAAAGGATGGAAATGGCATACTCCTCCTGAATTTCCTCCAGCAAGTCCAGAATTTGCGCCTGAATGGACACATCCAGAGCGGAAACCGGCTCATCGGCAATAATGACTTTCGGGTTCAGAGCCAATGCGCGGGCAATGCAGATACGCTGCCGCTGACCACCGGAAAACTGATGCGGATAGCGGTCTGCCTGTGCTTTTGTCAGCCCCACCCTGTCCAGCAATTGCAAAACCCGTGCCTGTATTTCAGCGGCAGTTCCCATACCATGAATATGCAACGGTTCCGCAACAATCTGCGCAACTGTCATACGCGGGTTCAAAGACGCATAAGGATCCTGAAAAACCATCTGGATACGTTTGCGAGTTTCCCGCATATCCGAGGCATTCATATCTCCCAGTTTACGCCCCTGCAGCCATATTTCACCGCTATTGGCCTGTATCAGTTGCATGATTGCTTTGCCGGTCGTGGATTTACCGCAACCGCTTTCGCCAACCAGTGATAAAGTTTCTTTTTCCCGCAGCTCAAAGGAGACATTCTCCACTGCATGAACATTGGCAACAACGCGCTGAAACATGCCCTGACGCACAGAAAACCGTGTCACGAGGTTGCGCACACTTAGTACAGCATCCGATGTATTCTCAACGGCAACGGCATCATTACCGCGCATTTCGCCAAGTTTAGGCGCGGCATCCAGCAAGCGGCGGGTATATTCATGCTGCGGATTGTTGAAAACAGCGTGAACCTCCCCCCTTTCAACAATTGCTCCGTTCAGCATCACCACAACCTTGTCGGCGATCTCGGCCACGATCCCCATATCATGGGTAATCAGCAGAATGGCCATGCCGGTTTCCTGCTGAATAGTTTTCAGCAGAGCCAGAATTTCCGCCTGCACAGTCACATCCAGTGCTGTCGTCGGTTCATCAGCAATCAGCAAATCCGGCTTGCACAAAATGGCCATGGCGATCATCACACGCTGGCGCATACCGCCTGACAGCTCATGGGGATATTGCTTCAACCGTCGCTCGGCTTCCGGAATGCGCACCTGATTAAGCGCCTCCAATGCAAGACGCCCCGCCTCAGCTTTACTCACCTGCCGGTGCCTGATAACAACTTCGGCCAGTTGCGCCTCAATCGTCAGAACCGGATTAAGCGATGTCATCGGCTCCTGAAAGATCATAGCAATGCGATCACCACGCAGCGTCTGCACCTGCTTTTCTTCCATCGCGTAGAGATCAACACTCTGTCCCGCTTTGTCATAGAGCAGCGCCTGCCCGCCGGTGATTGTGCCGCCCATAAATCCGACCAGCCGCATCACCGACTTGGCCGTTACCGATTTGCCGGAGCCGGACTCACCGACCAGCGCCACGATCTCCCCGCGCCCGATGGCAAGGTCTATGCCTTTCACAGCAAAAGTTGTGGCATCCATGCCCTTAAACTTTACAGCGAGGTCAGAAATTTCGAGCAATTTTTCGGTCATCATAATCTCCGGCAAACAGGCTTTATGGTCTCAGCAAGCGGCGTAAGCGCGAATTTCCACAGCGCAGTCACGTCGTGCCGCATGTCCCGTTACAACCGACAATGCCGGAACACCTTCAGGATCAATCCAGTCATTCCACACTTCGCAAAAAGCGTCATATTCGCTGATATCGAACAGCCAGACCTGCACCATCAAAATGTCTTTGCGCGATGATCCGACACTCTGAAAATAATCATCAATAATATTCAGGATCTGCAAAGACTGGTCTTTGACATCTCCCCCTTTATCCGGTGCTGTCAGGCAGACCGAAGCCAGTTTGTCGGATGCTTTTCCGAGACATATTCTCGGCTGATGTCCTGCTCCGTCGATCCGGCCAAGCTCTCTCAGTTCCATAGGGTTCTCCAGTTCTTAAGGCTTGAGTTCGGTCTGCGTTTCAGCTGCGATAAGCAATCACAACAGCTTCCACGAGCACATCGGAACGGTAGAGTTCTCCGCTGACGCAGGTACGTGCCGGCGGGTTGGCAGGGTCAGCCCATTCATTCCACACAGAATTCATGGCACCGAAATAGCGCATATCTTTCAGCCAGATATGAACAACGAAAATGGATTTGTGATCGGAGCCTGCGGTTTCCAAAAGCCGGTCGATCTTCTGCAGCACTTCTCTCGTCTGCTCTTTAATATCACCGCTTGTGTCGGTTGCATGCACACCGGACAAAAACACCATATCATTATGAACAACGGCCATGCTTTTCAGAGCGCCATCAGTCTTTGAGATTTCAATACGTTCGACCAAAGTAGTTGTTCCTTCTTTTTAAGTTGCAGAATTTTTGGATAACGAAGTTCAGATCATCTCGTGCTCAGACGAGGATCAAAATGCGTTCTGAGAACATCACCAAGCAGATTGATGGCCAGCACCGTGGTGAAGATGCAAAGGCCGGGGAAGAATGCCATCCACCAGGATGTGCTGATGTAAGAGCGCGCATCCGCCAGCATTCCGCCCCATGTCGGTGTTGATGCAGGTACACCCAACCCCAGAAAACTGAGACTTGATTCAGCAATAATCGCTGTCGCCATGGCGAAAGTACCGACAATCAGGGATGACTGGATGAGATTAGGCAGAATATGTTTCCACAGGATGTGACCGTCCCGCGCACCGAGAGACCTAGCGGCCACAACAAAATCCCGTTCGCGCAAGCTCAGCGCCTCGGCGCGTGCCAGACGGCAATAGGGAATCCAGCGTTGTGAGGCGAGTGCGATAATCAGAATGCCCAGGCTCTGGCCAAGGAAAGCGACAATGGAAATCGCCAGCAGCAAGGGCGGGAAAGCCCAGACGACCTCCAGAAATTTCTGAATGACAGAGTCAACACGACCGCCGTAATAGCCGGAAACCACACCGAGTGTGACACCAACCAGACCGGAGAAAATAACCACGGCAACAGCAATAATCAGCGATACGCGTGAGCCGTAAATGATGCGGCTCAACAGATCCCGTCCGACATGATCCGTACCGAGAAAATGCGGGCCGGTCGGCTGCGGTGGCATCAAAGCCAGCATCAGATCCTGCTTGTTCGGATCAAACGGTGCCAGCAAAGGGGCAAAGAGGCTGGCGATCAACAACAGGCTGACAACACCCAGACCAAAAACAGCTTGCGGTGTTCTGACAATCTCTGTGAGTTTTTCTGTACTGAAGCGGAAAGTCATCGGCATTACCTCAGACGGATACGCGGATCGACAATCGTGTAAATCATGTCAATCACGAGATTAATGAAAACGAAAAGCGAGGTGTAGACGAGGACAAGGCCGGTAATCAGCGGAAAATCGCGGAAAGTTATGCCCTGCAGCAGCAGATAGCCGATGCCGGGCCAAGAGAAGACCGTCTCAACAATGATCGCGCCGCTGATGAGTGTGCCGAATTCAAGCCCGATGATGGTGACAACGGAAATCAGGGCATTGCGGAAAGCATGGCGCCACAGAACAACACGCGCTGACATACCCTTGGCGCGGGCGGTCATGACATAATCTTCCTGCAAATTTTCCAGCACGGATGCACGGGTAATCTGCATGATGATGCCCGCCATATTGGTGCCCAATACGATAACCGGCAATGTCAGATGACGCACTGCATCCCAAAGCGCATCCCAACGCCCTGCAAGCAGTGCATCGATTGTCAAGAAGCCTGTAATAGCCGGAACATCCATGCCCCATGTTGCACGTCCGCCCGATGGCAGGAGATTGAACATGCCCGCGAAGAGCAGGATCAGGAGAATCCCCAGCCAGAAATTTGGCAGGCTGATACCGAAAAATCCGCCGATTGAGCCGATCGTATCGACAAAGGAGTTCGGCTTGCTGGCAGCCCAGACACCAAGCGGCAATCCCAGAATGACGGCAAGCAGTGTGGAATAGATGGCAAGCTCAATACTGGCCGGCAAACGCTGTAAAATGAGATCCATGACAGGTTCGCGATAGCGGAAGGATTCTCCCAGATCTCCCATCAGTGCATTCTTGATAAAGGTCAGATACTGAATATAGACAGGCTGATCGAGCCCCCAGGCAATACGGATATTCTGCCGGATCTCTTCAGTTACCTCATCGCTGACCAGCATATCCACGGGATCGCCGGGTGCGAGCTTTATCAGTACAAAAATCAAAAGTGTCACCATGAAGAGCACAGGAATTGTGCCCAACACGCGCTTCAGCGTATAGCCCAACATGGAAAATCCTCGGAAATTGACCGGAGCATGCCACGGCAAAGCGGAAGTAAACTTCCGGCTGCGGCATACGCAATATTAAAAAGACGGGTACATAGTCTGATCAGTGCAACCGGATCGGCAGGCTCCCGAAACCGGACAGGAATATCCCTTATCCGGCTTCAGAAAGCTTGTATCGGAAATCAACGCAGGTGGATTTCCCAGCCGTTCACGCGGTCGGCTTTGCTCGGTTTGAAATCGATGCTTTTGGAAACACCCCATGCCAGTCGGTGCAGCCAGAGGAAACAAGCCGGAGCGTCTTCCGTGATTGTCACCATGGCTTTATTCAGCATGGAGACCCGTTTGGTGAAGTCAAATTCTTCACGCTCGGCCTGCAGCAATTTATCGACTTCCGCATTGGAATATTTCAGACGCGGTGATGCACCGGTTTCAAAATATTGCGCCAGCGCAGGGGACGGATCCAGCATATTGCCACGCCCCATATAATAGAATGGTGTGTCGCCGCGCTGTACATTCGTCCACAGAGTTGCCCATTCCGGTGTCTTCAGCGTTGCTTTAAAGCCCGCCTCTTCCAGCATCGGAATAATCGCCTCGGTAATCTGACGGTCTGCAATATAGCGTCCTACCGGCGTGTAAAGATCAACCGCAACACCGGTTGCACCAGCCTCTGCCAGCAAGCTCTTGGCTTTTTCCGGATTATAATCAAACGGTGTTTTGTAATCTGCATCATAGCCAAGCTGGCCTGCACCGACCGGTCCGTTCAGTAAGGTTGCCTGATTACCGAGAATAGCGCGGGCAATACCCTCACGGTTGATTGCATGACATACCGCTTTACGTACCCGTGCATCATCCCATGGCTTGGTCTCAGGGCTCATGGCAATGAACATAGCTTCTGCGGAATCGACCATTTCAACTGTCGCATTCGACATTTGCTGCACGCGGTTAATCAGCTGCGGCGGAATTCCCTGCGCAATCTGCACTTCGCCATTGGCCAGCGCGGTCACACGCTGTTCCGGCTCGGTCATCATCCGGTAAAGAATGCGCTTCGGATTTGTCTCACTGACCATCGGATGGCCATCCACGCGCTCAATCACAATATGGCTGCCGATACCGACTTCCACCAATTTATACGGGCCTGCACCAATCGGATGCTGACGATCAGCTTCCTGCGCGCCGTATTTGTCATAGATGGATTTGGATGTGATTTGCATGAATGCCAGATAATTCGGCAGCGTGGAGATTTTTTGCGTTGTTGTAATCCGCATACGCAGATCATCAAGCGCTTCAACATTTTTAATATACTGGACAGAGGCCTGCGACATGCTCTGCGGGTCGTTACGCGCGCGCTCCATCGAATGGATCACATCTGCAATAACAACCGGCTCTCCGTTATGACGCTTCTGATCCGGACGCAATGTCAGTATCCAGTTCAGATCATCTTCAGGCTCAAGACTCTCTGCCAGAAACGGAACGAATTTTGCCTGTTCAAAATCCCAGCGCGTCAGGCAGCCATAAATCTGACACCAGATCGAGCCGATCAGCACAACGGAATCCGCATAAGGATTATAGCCAGTCACACCTTCGGTAATCGCAACAGTAATCTGATCAGATTTCTGAGCCTGTGCCGGTGATCCCGCGACACTGACAGCCAGTGCAGCCCCCAGCAGCAGGGCCTTTTTAATTCCCTTAATCATCTTTCCCCTCCTCTTTTTATGTCATGCGTGACAAGAAGTAGTTTTTTTTAAATAAGTAAGCTATTACTTACTTTCTTGTCAATTGCCCTCATTGCAAAATGCGTAAATATACGGTCTGAAATGTCAGAGCGTCGGAGGATTACAGAATGAGTAAAGTGGATATGAACACTTCCAAAGCTGTGCGCTCGCGCAATGCCCAAGCCACAAGCCAGGCTATTCTCGAATCAGCCATTGTTGAATTTTGCGAATATGGCCTGAGCGGTGCCAGCACATCGCGTATTGTCGAGCGTGCAGGCTGTAATATCCGCATGCTTTACCATTATTTCCAGAACAAAGAGACGCTGTATAAAGCGGCTCTGGAACAGGTTTACAACCAGCTGCGCGGCAGGGAAGCGGAGCTGAGCATACTCGACCGCGACCCGATGGATGCGATTAAAACCCTGACCGCATTCACCTTTGATTATATGCGGGACACCCCCGCTTTTATCAAACTCGTACTTGGCGAAAACCTGTTGCAGGGAGAGTTCATCAGTACCATTCCGAGCATACCGCGCTCGTCACGCCCGTTTATTCAGTCGATCCAGACACAACTCGACCGTGGTGTTGCGACAGGAATATTCCGCTCGGGGATCGATGCCACCCAGCTTTATATTTCTATCGTCTCTCTCAGCTTCATGTATCTTTCCAGCCAATATACGCTGTCCGTTACTTTTGGCGTCGATATATCCTCGGAGGAAAATATCCGCACACGCCGCCTTCACGTTGTGGATATGATTGAGAAATATCTGAGACTAGGCGCTGAATAAGACTTTCATACAGTATCTTAAAACAAAAACTGCCGTCAGATCGCTAAAATCTGACGGCAGCATAAAATGCGTAAGCCGTATTTACCAGTCCATGACCACTTTGCCGGAATTGCCGGAGCGCATGGCCTCGAAACCGTCGCGGAATTCATCAATCCTGATGCGGTGGGTAATAACCGGAGACAGATCAAGCCCGCCCTGCACAAAGGCGATCATCTTGTACCAGGTCTCAAACATCTCCCGCCCGTAAATGCCTTTCAGATTGAGCATTTTGAAAATGACCTTGTTCCAGTCGATTTCAAAACCGGCAGGGGCGATACCGAGAATAGCGATCTTGCCGCCATTATTCATCTTGTCGATCATATCGCGGAATGCAGGTGCAGCACCGGACATTTCCAGCCCGACATCAAAGCCTTCTGTCATACCGATGGATTTCATGACGTCATCAAGATTTTCTCTTGAGGCATCCACCACATAATCAATGCCGACTTTTTTGGCCAGATCCAGCCGTACCGGATTGATATCGGTGATGACAACCTTGCGCGCGCCCGCACGTTTGGCAACCATTGCCCCCATGATGCCAATCGGGCCTGCACCGGTAACCAGCACATCCTCGCCGATCAGATCGAAAGACAAAGCCGTATGCACAGCATTGCCGAAAGGATCGAAAATAGCAGCGATTTCATCCGGCACTTCATCCGGGATAGCCACCACATTATATTCCGGCAGGCAGATAAATTCCCCGAAAGAACCGGCGCGGTGCACACCTACACCAAGCGTATTGCGGCACAGATGGCCACGACCTGCACGGCAGTTGCGGCACTTGCCGCACACAATATGCCCCTCACCCGAAACCCGCTCACCGACTTTATATTTGGTCACAGCCGAGCCGATCTCTGCGATCTCGCCCATAAATTCATGACCGACAACCATCGGCACAGGCACTGTGTTTTGCGCCCACTGATCCCAGTTCCATATATGCACATCCGTGCCGCAGATTGCGGATTTTTTGACCTTAATCAGCACATCATTCGGGCCGATCTCAGGAACAGGAACACGCTCCATCCACAGACCCGGTTCTGCCTTTGCTTTCACCAGGGCTTTCATCATATTCGTCATTGGAGTTCCCTCAGATAATGCCTAATTCACGGCCGGTTTGTTCAAAGACCGCAATAGCTTTGCGTACATCCTGCTCCGAATGGGCTGCCGACATTTGTGTACGGATACGCGCCTGACCTTTCGGCACCACAGGGAACGAAAAGCCGGTTACATAGACGCCTTTTTCAAGCATTCGTGCGGCCATTTTCTGTGCCAGTGCCGCATCACCCAGCATCACCGGAATGATCGGGTGGCCGTCTCCGGCAAGTGTAAAGCCGAGCTTTGTCATTTCACGACGGAACAATTCTGCATTCGCAGCGAGACGGGCACGAAGCTCCGCACCGTTTTCAATCAGATCAAAAACTTTCAGCGATGCCGCAGCAATAACCGGCGCAAGTGTGTTGGAAAACAGATAAGGCCGTGAGCGTTGACGCAGCCATTCCACAGTTTCAGCCTTGGCAGATGTATAGCCGCCGGATGCACCGCCAAGCGCCTTGCCGAGTGTGCCGGTGATAATATCAATCCGTCCTTCAACGCCGCAATATTCAGCAGAGCCACGACCATTTTTGCCGACAAAACCAACCGCATGGCTGTCATCGACCATGACCATCGCATTATATTTGTCCGCGAGATCACAAACGCCCTGCAGATTGGCAATAATCCCGTCCATCGAGAACACACCGTCTGTGGCGATCAGTTTAAAGCGGGAACCCTCCGCCTTCTTCAGCTCTTCTTCAAGCGCAGCCATATCATTATTGGCGTAACGGAACCGTTTTGCCTTCGACAGACGGATACCGTCAATAATCGAGGCATGGTTCAGCGCATCAGAAATAATTGCGTCTTCTTCACCGAACAGCGTTTCAAAAAGCCCGCCATTCGCATCAAAACAGGAAGAATAAAGGATGGTATCTTCCATACCGAGGAATGAGGAAATCCGGTCTTCCAGCTGTTTGTGCTCTTCCTGCGTCCCGCAGATAAAACGCACCGAGGCCATGCCGTAGCCATAACGGTCGAGCGCCTGTTTCGCAGATTCTGTCAGTTCTTCATTATCCGCCAGTCCGAGATAATTATTGGCACAAAAATTCAGAACGCGATCTCCCGAGGCCACTTCGATTTCACCGGCCTGTTTGGAGGTAATAATACGCTCGGTTTTATACAGGCCGGATGTTTTCAGGCCATCCAGCTCGGAACGGAGATGTCGAAGAAAATCATGTGTCATGCTTGAAGCTCTCTCACAATTATACCGGCATCTGCCCCGCATTTTATCAGTTTTTTCCGATGCAGGGCAGACAGAATGCAGATCAGTTATTGACCGGTTGCATAACCATTTTTGCAAAGTCCGGTCAGGTCAGACAGGGAAAGCGCATCCATATTTAATGCGTTCAAAAGATCGTTTTCAGCAGTAAAATCCCGTCCGTACATTGCCGAGAAGATTTTAACGCCTGCCTCATGCAATTCGGCAGGCTTACCTGCAAGGCGAGCCAGTCTGGCAGTCATCACCAGACCGAACGGCACATCTTCCGTGACATAGCGGCTGTCCGCTGTGGTCGGGCCGGAACCGCCATTGCCTGCGGCATGCATTTCCTGATTCATCTGCGAAATCGAGCTGACAGGAACATGAAATGAAAGATGGAAATGCTCGAAGATTGTCCGCACTTGCAGCCCCAGAGCAGTAGCAACATTGATGCGCTCCTGATCCAGATCTTCCAGAAGACGCCCGACATTCGGTGTTACATTCTGCCCCTGGCTCCAGCTTTCACCGCGTTCCATACGGGTCATATTACCCAGTGCAATACCCATGTGGTTTTGCGGATTGAGATTGGACAAAGCGATGGCCAGCAGGCTGCCACGATCCACGAAACGATCCCCGAACAGTGTCTGGCAGAGCGCCAGCCCTTCTGCGCTGCGAGACTCCGGCACTGTCGCAAGATCAATACGTTTGCGTACAGTGTTCACATTCACTTCCGTCTGGCTCAGCTGACGGCCTGAGACAACCGTAGTTCCCCACGCAATGACCGGCACGCTGATATCACGCGCAGCCAGCAGGCGGGACAGATAGAGCGCACCAAAGGAGGCATGAGAGCTGATAATAACACTCTGTTCTGCACGAATATAAGGTGCCACAGCATCGAGCACCGCCTTGTGCCCGTAGGCAGGCAGAGCCACCACAAGCACATCAGAGCCTTCGGCCAATGCACGCGCATCCGCTGCCACCTGCGGCCGGAATGTGCCGGTCACAGCACCGGAGGCAGTCAGCGCCTCCCCTGCGGCCAGCGCTTTTGTGCGCTCACCCGATGGTGACCAAAGAATAGCTGTGTGGCCTGTCTGTTCCAGAAATGCTGCCATACCAAACGCGATTGATCCGGCGCCAATAATCCCTACCCGCATAGTTTTTTGTTCCTCACTCATAATCATTCAAATTATTCTGCGGTTATTCCGCATTTTGTTATTTGGGTCGTAAATTGCTGCCAAAGCCGCCATTAACACCGGCAAAGGCAACGACCAGAAAAGCTTTGGCAGGCTGACTGCCAATACTGGTCAGGCAATGCGGCACCTCTGCCGAATAACGGGCTGTTTCACCCGCCCTGACCACCGTTTGCGACGCTGTGTTGGAAACGTGGATTTCGCCCTCAAGGCAATGCAGATGCTCCATTGTTCCCGGACTATGTGCCTCACTCTCCAGTTTGCCGTTGAGGTCAAAAGTCAAAAGATACCATTCGATCAGTGCAATCATGCTGGCCGGTGCCAGAATCTGCAAAGTACAGGTACCGTCCGGACTACGGATCGTCGGCGTCAGATTGCCGGGCAGCAGATGGATCTGATCTGTCCGCTCATTGGTTACGCCGCCCATCAGGCAATCCAGATTAACCCCAAGTGCCTGTGTCAGATGCCACAGCGTGCCATAGGTCGGATTGGCATTACCGCGCTCGATCTCGGAAAGAATGGAACGCGATACGCCTGCCATAACGGAGAGATCCGCCAGTGTAAGCTTTCGCTCTTTACGCAAAGCCTGCAAACGAGGCCCGATTTCCGGTGGTGTCAGCTGCTTCATTTGCTCACTCCTCAAACTATGCCGCAGACCTATTCCTCTACAGGCTCTCCCAATGTATGCATCAGTCTGTTTGCCCAGCCGAAAAGCGATGCAGACAGAATGAGATCGAGGATTTCATTCTGATCCAGCCCTGCTTCGGTCAGCGCCTGCATGTCGGTTGCATCAGCCTGCGGCGGACAGGCCGACAGACGAACTGCAAAATTGAAAATTGCTTTCAGCCGCGGTTCAATATCCGCATTCACACCATCCTTAAAAATGGCGGCAATGGTATCCTCTTCCTTTGCCAGCTGGTTATAGCGGCTTGCATGCACCGCCGCGCAATAAATACATTGGTTTACAACCGAAGCTCCCACTGCCCCGATTTCCCGCTCCGCACGGGACATGCCGCCGCGATTATACATCACGCCATTAAACAGCGGTGACCGGTGCTTCAGCGTTTCTGCATCATGTGCCAGCACCAGAAGATAGTCAGAAACCTTGGTGTTGGACGGCGTGACTTTCAGCGCATCCAGCTGCTCCGACGTCGCATCCGCCAGCACAACCGGCGTCACATAGGGTTTCCAGACCGGCACTGTTGTCGTGAATTCATGAATGGTCTTACCCATGTAAACCTCTCATCAAACGCAAACCGGCTGCGACACGTAGCTGATAGCTTACAAATGCCAGAAGCTCCGAAAGCCGCACAATATCAGCGTCATTCACACCGGCCTGACGCAGCTTTTCAATATCGGCACCTGTGGCATCTTTAGGAGAGCGCGTCACAAGATCCGTATGCCGGATCAAAGCCTGCAAACGCTGATCGTCACCACCGTTGAAATTCTGATCAGCGATGAGAGCCGCTTCTGCGGCATTGTCCGCCTGTTCCAGTAAAATTGTGAAATGCTGTGTCAGCGCTTCGTCCTGATTATGTCTGGCAACACGTACTGCAATAGCGGCACGCTCGGCACGGGACAGCCCTCCCGCATCAGCAGGCATTAAGGCACTGTCATGAGTTTGCTGTGTCAGCGCCAGAATATCCGCACGGCCTGCCAGCACCTCACGCAGAGGATCCGTGGCTCCGATACCGGCGGCGCTGATAAGAATATCCGCAGTTTCCGTCATTATACCTCCTCCGCCTGCTGCGACTGTATCTGCTCTGCATCCGGCAAAGGTGAAGCTTTCCACTCATCGCCCTGCAGTTCCGGCGTGCTGTAATCCAGCAAAGCCTGCCAGTGCTGCTCAAAATTTTCCTGATAAAGCCGGGCTGCAATTTCACGGGCGAGAATGGCCGCGCCTTCGCTGATGCCCGGAATATCACCGCTCAGTTTGCCAAGACTGGCCGCCGCACCGGCATTGAAACTGTAGATATTAGCCAGCCACGGAGCCGTGCCCGCCTCTTTCTCGCGGAAAGAGAAATCCGCTGAGAGATAAGGATGATTGCCGAGTTCTTTATTTTCCTCACCGGCCGGAGGTGTATAGCAATCGCGCCAGAGCAGGATTTTATCCGCATAGGCTTCCAGTTCTTTGCGTGCCAGCGGGTCAACGGTGAAGCCGGTGCCAAGGATCAGGAAATCCGTAACCAGCCGGCTACCGTCCTGCGTTGTGATAATGAGTTCATCACCGCTCTGCTCGACCGATTTCACACCGGCATTAAAATGAAAATACGCATTGTCATGACGGCTGACCCGCAGCGTTGAGCCGCGCGGCGCAGGGGTCTGGGTGCGCAATGAATAATTCATGATCTGCCAGCGGCGGGCATCATCCAATTTGGAAAAAGCGGCCGTAAAACCAAAGGAGCCAATACCCATCAGCTTGTTGATCTGCGGCATTTCCTTGCGGCGGATAAGATGACGCACTTCTTTGCCACCAGCTTCCAGCGCTTCAGCGGCATTATCTACCGCAGAGGCTCCCACACCGACCACAACCACCCGTTTGGAACGCAGTGCCTGAAAATCAATCGCATCAGAAGAATGCGCCCAGAACTTCCTGTCCAGCCCCGCTACAAAATCCGGAATATTGGGATGCCCCATACCGTCACGGCCTGTCGCCATGACAATTTTGCGCGCCAGAATTGTCGCTTCCTTGGCACCGCTGCCCGCCAGTGTCAGGCGCATCAGCGGCCCTTCCGGCAGGATGGATTTTACCTCGACATTATTCTCAACCGGCAGAGACAGAACTTTCCGGTACCAGCGCAGATAGTCCATCCACATCGGGCGCGGGATTTTATCCATCTCAGCCCATGCATCATTGCCGAATTGTGCCACATACCACGAGCGGAATGTCAGCGAAGCAATGCCATATGCAGGACCTGTCAGCTGTTTTGGCGAGCGCAGTGTTTCCATACGCGCATAGGTCAGCCACGGGCCTTCAAAACCTTCAGGACTGCGATCAAAAATACGAATATTACGGATGCCGCCCGCCAGCAGTGAAAATCCGGCAACGAGCCCGCACATGCCGCCGCCGATAATCACGACATCATGCACTTTCTCTGCACCATCAGTTGTTTCCACCCAGTTTGCAGGCGGATAACACAGACAGGCCAGATCATCGCGGACACGAAGTTCCAATTCTTCAAGAGTGGAAGCAGCAACCTTAAGCGGCGCCTGCGCGTTATATTGCATAACTCATTTCCATCCGGTTTTCTCAGATAATGATGAAGTTCCGGTCACATCAAAGCGACCGGAATGATCTGCATGACCTCAGTTCGAAACAGGCAGGACTGTTGCGCTTTCCGGCTTCCAGCTGACCCAGATGTCATCCCCGACGGAAGAGGTGATGTCTGCCGGATGACTGAGCGCATTGAGAACCGTACCGCCGTCCACCTCAACAAAGACAGATGTATGATTGCCTTTAAATACCAGCTGACGGATGCGGCCTTTCAGACGGTTCTGACTTTCCGGTGCTGTTTGTGTGCAGCGGATCGCTTCAGGGCGCAGAGCAATGAAATAACCGTCCTGCGTTGAAACGCTCGCAGTGCCGCGTGGAACCGTCAGAATATTGTCATTCCAGTTCAGCTTCAGCATGTCATTTTCAACACCGGAAACCTGACTGCGCAGCAGATTGGTTTCACCGATAAAGTTGGCGACAAAAACGCTCTTCGGCGCACGATAGAGTGTATGCGGATCACCCATCTGTTCAATGCGGCCTTTGTTCATCACAATAATCTGGTCAGACATTGTGAGTGCCTCTTCCTGATCATGTGTAACAAAGACAAAGGTCTTGCCGGTTTTTTCCTGAATGGATTTCAGCTCGATCTGCATCTGCTGGCGCAGTTTCGCATCGAGCGCCGAGAGCGGCTCATCCAGCAGCAACACCTGCGGATCCGGTGCCAGCGCACGCATCAGAGCCACACGCTGACGCTGACCGCCGGAAAGTTCTGATGGCAGGCGATGTGCATAATCCTGCAACTGTACCAGTTCCAGCAACTCGGTCACCCGCTTGTGAATAAAGTGCTTGTCGCGGCCTTTAAGCTCCAGACCGAAAGCAATATTCTTAGCAACGGACATATGCGGAAACAGCGCATAATCCTGAAACACAATATTCACATCGCGCTTATTAGGCGGCAGCTTTGTCACGTCTTTGCCTGCGATGATGATGCGGCCGGATGTCGGTGTTTCAAACCCGCCGAGCATGCGCAAAGTGGTGGATTTACCGCAACCGGAAGGCCCGAGCAATGTGATGAACTTGCCTGCTTCAATGGTCAGGTTAAGCTCTTCCACCGCAACAAAAGAACCATAGCTTTTTGTTACATTCTCAAATTTAACGATCGGTTCCATTAGCGTGTCCTCGAACGGCGGGTTTTATATTCTGCATAGAGGCCGACGGCTGCGGTCACCAAAAGGACAAGCGTTGCCATGGCATTGATTTCAGGAGACATACCGCCTTGTACTTTGGCGAAAATCAGCATCGGAAGCGTCGGTTTGTAACCACCGAGAAAGAAGGTGCGCACAAAGTCATCAATCGACAGCAGCACGCAAAAGATCATACCGCCCATGATTGCAGGCCAGAGATAAGGCAGCGTCACCCGGAAGAAGGCCACAACACTGTCTGCACCGAGATCACGCGCCGCATCCACCAGATTGCCCGGCATTGTGCGCAGTCTTGTCAGCACCATCACCACCACAAAAGGTACGGCGTGCACTGTGTGCCCCAGAATAATGGCGGCTGTGCCGGTCGGCATATCAATCGACGAGATGAAAATACGCATCGAAATCGCCGAGATCATCCCCGGCACGACAGCAGGCAGACAGGCAAGCGCAAAAATAATTGCCTGACCTTTAATCCCTTCCGCCACAATCAGCATGGCAATCCACGTGCCGATCGTGGTAGCCGCCAGCGTGGTCGCTGCAGCAATCAGAACAGAATAGATAACAGCTTCGAGAAACTGCTTGTCCTGCATGACCTTGACATACCAGTCAAAAGTCCATTCGCTGATCGGAAAGGCGATGAAACTGGCATCTTTAAAGCTCATCGCCATCATCAGCATCAGCGGCAGCATCAGATAGATGACGAAGGCCCAATAGGTTGCTGTCAGAGCCGTGCGCGGTGCATCATGAAACAGGTTACGCATCAGATCACCCTCCGTTTACGGCCGCCGACAAGGCGCATGAAAATTCCGGCTGCGGTTAAAGCGGTTACCAGCATGATGATGGCAAAAGCCGCACCTACCGGCCATTTATTACTGGCGCCGTGGAAGAAACCGCTGATGGTTTCAGGGAACATCACCGTACCGGGCCCGCCAAGCAGCATCGGCGTAGCGAAAACACCGACTGTCGTAAGAAAGACCAGTGAGCAGCCCGAAATAATGCCTTCCTTGGACAAAGGCAGGATAATTCTGCGGAAACGTGTCCACGGGCCTGCACCAAGATCAGCAGCGGCATCGAGATAGGAGGACGGGATTTTCTCAATCGCGGAATAAAGTGGCAGCAACATATACAGACAAACGAGATAGATCAGACCGAATGTCAGGGAGAACGGGCCGTAAAGCATCTGGATCGGCCGGTCGATCAGACCGATTTCCCGCAGCAGAACATTGAGCGCACCACGATTTGCCAGCAGCATAATGACCGAGAATGTGCGGATCAGCTCCCCTGCCCAGAACGGGACGAGCAGCAGCAACAGTGCTTTGGAGCGGCCTTCCGGACGCACAATTTTCGCAACATAATAGGCGACCGGATAAACCACGATCAGGGTTGCCGCAGTTGCAAAAAGTGAGAAAAAGAAGCTGCGGATCAGGGGTGTGAAGTAAATCGACTCCTGAAAGAAGATCGCATAATTATCCAGCGTATATTGCGGCTCACTGCCCGCAGGCAGCGGATATTGCGACATCAGGCTGATTTTCAGCATCTGATAAATCGGCCCGACATGCAGAAAAATGAGCCAGAGCAGAGGAAAACCTGCCAGCAGGATCACGCGTCCGTAACGCGAATTGACCGCGGCTCCCAATGTTTTCTGATACAAGCCGGAATTCATGACTTTTGCTATCCGTGTCGAATAGCGCGGCATTTCCGCTTTTTGGCTTATACCAATATCGTCCCTGATAGAGGTGTCAGACATATAGCTTTCCTGTTCAGCCCTGCGACGCATGTCGTGCTGTTTCATCAGACAGTCATTTTACGGGAAGGATGTTTGCGCCGGATCGGGCGCAAACATTCATTCAGAACGCAGAACCGTCAGGCGGCTTTGACCTCGGCAGTCGCACGGTCAACCAGTTCGTTTTTCATATCGCGGTTGACGGAGCTGAAGAAGATAACCCGCTCAAGCTGGTTCTGCGGCAAGGTTGCTGCCATTTTCTCACGGTCATTCAAAAGATCAGCAACACCGTTGATGGTGGAACTGTAACCGGACTGACGTGTCATCGACGCACCGACTGCCGGATCTGCCAGAACTGCATTAAGCAGCTTATAGGCATTTTCCTGATTAGGTGCGTTATTGACGATGTTCAGCGTATATACGAAGCCGAATGTGCCTTCTTTCGGTGCAGAAAGCTGGATCGGATGGCCTTCCATAATCAGCTTGGCAACCGGACCTGACCAAGAATGCGCCAGATAAATATCTTCATTGATAAACATCTGCTGCACTTCAGAACCGGCATCGTAATATTTACGCACCATATCCTTGTGTTTAATCAGGAGATCGCGGGCATCATTGGTGGCCTTTTGTGCAAGCTCACGATTATCCGTATAGCTGACGAAATCACCGTCATAGCCAAGATACTGCATGGCCAGTGTCAGAAAGTCGCTGACGATATAAGAGGTCTGCCCCTTATATTCCGGATCAAACATGATCTCCAGACTGTCCGCTTCCTTAACGTAATCGGTATTGCGTGCAAGTCCCTCATAGCCGGCCAGAATTGGCAGACCCCAGAGCTTGTCCTCAACGCGTGCCCATTTGGCATCCTGATAGACAGAATTAAGGTTTTTCCAGTTACTGATTTTGTCTGTATCAATTGCAGAAATCAGCTTGGACTGGATGAACTGGCTATAGCGGTGCCCTGCAACAGTCACGATGTCGGTTGACGGATTGGCACCTTCTGCAGTCAGCAGGTTGTATTGCTTGCCCTGATCGTCTGTCAGACGAACGCGCACTTCAATACCGGTATCCTTCTGGAACTTATCCAGAAAGTCCTGCGGCAGAAATTTGTCATAGGTCGTAACATTCAGAACACCGTTTTCGGCCCAAGCCGGACGCGGTCTGATGATATATGGTGACGACAGCACAGCCGTCCCTGCCGCAACCAGCTTCAACGCTGACCGGCGGTTAACCAGAAGAGTCTTCCTCATTATGTTCCCCTGAAGATATTTGTTTTTTATTATCAGGCGCAGATCAGGCTCACCCACAGGATCAACTGAAAATACTTCGCCGCTTCCCTTCGGCAGAAATATCGGATCTGGTGGAAAAATGTCCGCTAAAATGGATAATTCCGGTAAAGCAGAAATATGTCAAGGACTTTATTATCGAGGAATAATTTTTAGCATTTTAATCAATGACTATAAAAAACAGCATTTAAAATTAAAAAACGAACCAAAACAACCTTTGATTTAATATTATGATTTTATTGGTAAATCTTACTTAAAACGCATTTTTAGCCACACATAGTTTACACGAAACAATGACAGTCCTGCTCTGCACGACCCAAACTGAAAAATCTTTTATAGCGGAATTCTTCCGCAATTTCCGCTTCTGCATAACTCAACAATAAGACCGGATAAATCTCGCATAAAGAATCTCCTGCTCTGCATGTGCCATTTCGACGCAAATTAAACCATCCGTACAAAATCCATTGCAAATGCGCTGAGATCACCGACTGCAGAGGAAACGGGTGCGGGCAGGCAACTTATTGAATTGCCAAATTTTTAACTCAACGCACCTGAGAAACAAAAAAACTAGGGCTATAAAATTCAAACCCGTCCGGTGGTCAGGTGACACTCTCACAAAAGGGGTTGGGTTCCGAAGACTGATACTATATGAAACCCTTACAATTTTAGATCTAACTCAATTAGCTATTGCTTCAATTACTAATTGCGCCAGACCTTAATCACTTCGTATTAATTTATTCAGTTTATAAGTTCCTGTGTCACGGCATCGGAACAAAGGTTCACACGAATGCAACTCTTCTCCGCAAAGATCCTCGCGGGTCACCGTCATCGCATGCCTTTCAAATCCGCAACACTCGCTCTTACAGCCGTTCTGGCCGGTAGTCTGGCCATTGCCGGATGCAGCACTGGTTATAATGTCGCTGAGACACAGGCAACGTCTGTCACCAAAGTCGGTTATGGCCTGCCTGCAAAAACCACGGCCATCGCCAAGGCAGATGATATGAAAGCCCCGCGCACGCAACGTACGCCGCGTGTTGCTGCTACAAAATCAGCGTCTTCTTCAAAATCAGCCAAAATGGCTTCCGCAAATTATCTGGGACGTGCACCTTATATCTGCACACCAAGCGGTTTCGGCAGCAAAACACGCTGCTTTAACAGAAGCTGACGGCAAACAGGCTATCTGCCGCCAGCTTCATAGTCAGTTGGATGCCATAGCCGGCATCATGCGGTCCAGTTGTCTGCTCGCATAATCGCCCCGGCGGAATTTGGTGATTTCATCACCTTTTCTTGCCGGTGCGTGTCTGAAAATATACCAGTCACCGTCCGGCTCTTTTCGCTGATAAATCACGCCGTTCTTTTCGCGATGGCTGAAACAGGTTGTTGCCGGAAAACTGGTACCTTTTTCATACCATGTCGCACGGAAACATAATTTTCCAGGATCGGTGATAAACCAGATCCCCTGACCGGCAGAAGCATTACTACCTCTGCCGGACCATGCCTTGAATTGCCGTTTTGACACGGCAAAATAACCAGCTCCGTCTTTCCACATCCATGAATTATGGCTGTAAATCCGGTAGATTTCGGAACTGCTGAGCGGCTTAGCCGTGTCTGCGCCTGATGCCGCCTGAGCCGTAAAACCAGCAGAGACGCTCAAACCCAATCCGCCGGCTACCGCTGTTATAAGTGTCATTGTACGAAACACTGACATAATCGCCTCCCTCACGCTCAGACAGCGTGATTCAGTTGGTTGGTGCATTCACAACGCGCCATTCAGGCTTTCCGAAACCGTCCGGCCATGGATAAACTTCACGGTCATTGAAATAAACCACGGTTTTCAGTTCAGGAAATTCCGGATGGGTCCTGGCAACATTTTCCGCCCAGTTGCGGACATATGAGGCATCACCGTCATAACCCAGCTCAGCGACCCAGATCGGTTTGCCAAAACCTTTTACACGGTCATAGCCCGGTGCCAGACGTTCCGAGAAAGTCTGATCCCCGCCCTTGGTTGCACGGTCGTATTTTTGGTAACCGAAGACGGAAAGACCAATAATATCAACATAGTCATCGCCGGGATAAAAGGCCTGAAGCCCTTCATTGCCTTTTGGTGACCACATATATTTGGCATTTGGTAGGCTTTCCCTGCACACACGCACCATACGCTGATACGCCTTTACATATTCATCAGGCTGCCAATGCGCCCAGGTAAACTGGTTATCTGTTTCATCCATTTCCTGCGCCCAACGGATGATAACCGGACTTTTCAGTTTTGCAGCTTCCGTGCAGACTTTAGCCATATAGACATCCCGCTCCCCTTTCAGAATACTCTGCAAAAGTTGCGGTGAGGAAATACGCCAGTCCGGCGACCATGACCATGGCTCGACCGAAATCAGCAGCGTGCGGCCGCGTTTGAGCGCGTAATCATCAGCAAGCGTCAATGATCCCAGCTCGACATCTTCCCACGGCAGAAACAGATGTTCGATTTTTGAATTTTTATCATCCCCGAAGTCCCCGTGCGGATCATACGCACCGAAACCGACCGATGCCTGCGTAATCACCGGACGCTTCGTGGATGGCTGATCTTTGGTTGCTGACATCTCGTTAGGGATACCGAGCGGAGTGCTGCTTGCGGCGTAAGCAGTACCGGATAACATGGCCCCGACGAATGACAATGCAACGATTTTGGATATCTTACCCATTGCCTTTCTCCTGCCTTAATTTGCACCGTTCGGAGCCTGTGCAGAGAACGGTTGCTGTTTGGCATCTGCCTGTTGTGTGAGCGGCTGCAGCTTTGCCAGCTGTGCGCTCACAGTGTCCTCAGCAACAAGTTTTTTGAACTCATCACTGTCTGCGGCTTTGGCATGTTTAAAAACATACCAGCTGCCGGAAGGTTCTTTCTTCTGATAAATCGTGTCTTCATAAATGCGGTGGCGGAAGCAGCTTTTACCGGCTTCTTTGCCCTGCTTTGCCTGAATGCCATACCAGTCGGCTTTCAGGCACATCAGCCCTGTATCACTGAGTACCCAGCGCCCTTCAGCCCAGCGGGTATCATCCCCTGAACCCGACCAGCCGATAAAGGTGCGGTCTTTATCCTGCATGCGGCCTGCGCCGTCCGGCCATTGCCAGGTTTTATCCCGGTAAAGCACATAGAGCTCTGCAGCGGTCATTGCTCTTGCCTGCGCGGGCACTTTGACCGGTTCTGCGGCACCGGCCGGTATTACAGGCACACCCAACATTGCCAGTGCGGCCAGCACAACACCAAACCGGTGTACGCCTGCACCATATTTCTGAATTCTGGTCTTGTTGTTATCTTTGTTCATAGCCTGCTTCTCCCTGCTATTCCGGCTTTTTCATCATTGCCGGTGTGAAGCCTGCCTCTTGCGCCCCGTCCCTGAAGGACAGGCTGTGTTTCCTTTGCTGCCTTGCCGGCAGAATGTGCTTCCTTGTGATTTCGGGCAGGTTTACCAATCATAGTGATACGGAAGCCCGCTGCCTCTGCACTCTCCTGAGAAACAGCATTACGCAGATCAACAAGAACGGGTGCATTCATGCGTTTTCTCAAGCGGGTCAGATCCAGCCTGCGGATACAATCCCATTCTGTCACGATGACAACGGCATCCGCATTGCGTGCACATTCATAAGGATCATCAATCAAAGCCACATCATCCAGCATCTGCGCGGCATTCGGCATTCCCACCGGATCAAAAGCGCGTATCGTTGCCCCGAAACGCTGCAAAGTCTCGATCAGAGGAACGGACGGTGCTTCACGCATATCATCCGTATCCGGCTTGAATGTCAGGCCAAGAACCGCAATGGTCAGCCCGTCCACATCACCGCCGACAGCATCAAGCACCTTCAGCGCCATTTTGCGCTTGCGTGCTTCATTCGCTGTCACGGTTTCCTCGACTACCCGCAGGGCAACGCCGTAATCCTGCGCGGTGCGCAACAGAGCCAGCGTATCTTTCGGGAAGCAGGAACCTCCATAACCGGGGCCTGCGTTCAGGAAACTGGAGCCGATACGCCGGTCAAGACCGATGCCCAGCGCCAGATCGCTGATATCACTGCCTGCCAGTTCGCACAGGTCGGCCAGTTCATTCATGAAGGTAATCTTGGTCGCGAGAAATGCATTGGCAGCATATTTAATCAGCTCAGATGTGCGTCGTCTGGTTACGACAACCGGTACATCATGCGGCGCAAAGACATCGCGATAAAGCTGCATCAGCACAGTCTGTGCATGCATATCCTCAACACCGATCACCACGCGATCCGGCTTCAGAAAATCAGGAATGGCCGCGCCTTCGCGCAGGAATTCAGGATTGGAGGCAACCGAATAGCTGCCGCGGCGGCGCACCGAGCCGATAATCTTGTCAACTGCATCACCGGTGCCGACCGGTACAGTGGACTTAACCGCGACCACTGCACCTTCCGCCAGATGCGGTGCGATTTCCTTGGCAGCCATATAAACGAATGACAGGTCCGCATCGCCGTGTCCGGCGCGCGCCGGTGTGCCGACAGCGATAAACACAATATCCGCATCTTTGACTGCTGCGGCCAGATCACAGGTGAAAGACAAACGTCCCGCCTGATGATATTTGCTAACCAGCCCGTCCAGTTCCGGTTCATAGATCGGCAGGATGCCCTGATTAAGTCCGGCTATTTTTGCAGCATTCTTGTCGACACAGATAACGTCATTGCCCCAATGTGCAAAACAGGTGCCGCTGACGAGGCCGACATATCCGGTTCCTATCATCGTGATTTTCATGATCTGCAACGCCCTGAGGCGCCTCCCTGTTATAATTTCCTAGAGCATTTCAGTTTTGATTAAATCCGATGAAATGCTCTATCTCTTTGTTTTTGCGCGTATCTTATCCGAAAACCTGTTCCCACTTTTCGGGATACGCTCTAATCTTCCGATATGTTTGTTGATGCGCCGGAGCGCCAATGCGGTCTGAATGTTGTTATGCGCAGCGATTGTCCGCCGACACCGGCACCGGCTGCCGAATAGCGTTCATCAAAAAGCCGGACATGTTTTGCGCCCCAGGCAAGCACTTCGAGGCTTTCACGTCCCCGCTCAAAGGTCGCAATTCCGGGCAGAAGGATGAGAGACAGAATGGTTGCCAACACTGCCGGACGGTAATAGCGCGTGGTCATGCGTACTTTGTTTTCCACGCTGTGCCGTACCAGCACCACGATCAGCAGCACTGCATAGGTCACGCTGTTGAGAATGGCGAACAGGTAGAAGCCACGGCTTTCGCCGGCATCTGGCACAAGAAACACCGCCAATACGGAACCGAGCGCAACAAAGGCGTAAGGAACCAGAACCCTGAAAGGCAGCGGATCAACCTCGGATGTTCCCTTCGGTGTCACGCGGAAATCCACAAAAGATCCGGTCATCCAGTCGCGTAATGCCGCAACCGAGCCTGCCAGTGCCCAAGGCCAGCGGGCGAGCAGAAAGAGCGCGCTCTCCCAGCTCAGAATTTTACCGTTCTCAGGCCGGAATGTTCCGGTTGCCCGCCAGCGATAAGCGAAAACCAGCAGGATCAGCGACAGCGGCACAAAATGCGTGAGAAAGTCAGGATAAGTGACGGCCACGAAATTCTCACCGCGAATAAGCGCAATAACCGGCATGGCAAAAAGTGTTGCTGTGAGCAGCGAAAACAACGGATACCAAAGCTGCGAAAACAAAAACTGGAAACGCAGGCGCGGCGACAGACGCGGGATCATATCCGGCGAATATTGCAGCAGGATCATCACAATGCTGCGTGCCCACTGAAATTCCTGTGTAATCAGATCGCCGAAAGTGCGGGGACCGTCGCCATGCGCAATCGCATCAATCGCATGAACTCCACGCCAGCCATAAGCGTTCATCATCAGCGTTGTGGAATGATCTTCAGCAAGTTCCGGCCCAAGACCACCAATTTCCTTGAGCGCTACAGTGCGCACCGCATAATGCGAGCCGATGCACATCGGCGCAAAACCACCGCTATAACCTGCCTGCAAGGAACCGTGAACATTGGCTTCCGCATAGAGCCTGCCGCGTGCCGACCAGCTTTCCGCAGCATTGCGGTCGCAAATACTGGGTGCGGAAACATAACCGACAGCCGGATCAGCGAATGGCCGCAACATCTGCCAGAGATAATCCGGTTCGGGCACATGATCGGCATCAAGCTGCGCAACAAAATCATAATGCGCATAGCCGTAATGATCGTAGAAAAACGCAAGATTGCCTTCTTTGCAGCGCGTACGGCGTGGCCATGTCTGCCGGTGATAATCATCGCGGCCTTTACGTGTCGATACGAAAACCCCGTGCGTGCGGCACCATGCCAGTGTTTCCGGTGACGGGTCTTCATCCGCAAGCCAGGTATCATGCGCCTGTGTCTGCGCAAGCATCGCCAGCAAAGTTTCAGCGACAATTGAGAATGGTTCCGACGGTGCCTTGGTCACAACCATGGCAATCCGGCTGTTCTCCGGTATGCGCAATGCACCGACGGGCTTAACCGCAAAATAAAACATGCCCAGAAAATAGGCTGGCAGCAATGTGAGCCAGGCCAGCACCAGCGTTGCAACAATACTGCCGAATACACTCACATGATGTTCAGGCTGCAGCCACCAGACCCAGAAATAGATGAAAGCCGCCAGCCATATGGCAACACCGGCAATATATTCTGCCCGTCTGTAGCCCTGAAATACGGATGCCAGCAGCGGTTCACCATTCAGCGTGAAAGACTTTTGTCTGTCGACGGCAGGAAGTGTCATGATCTCGCCTCCAGTCCGAAGAAAGGAGCCGCAGTCCGGACGATTGTTTCCAGATCCGAATATTGCGGTTCAAAGCCGAGCATATGGCGTGCAAGAGCGGGATCGGCATAAAGAGCCGGCGGATCGCCTGCACGACGCGGACGGATAATAACGGGAACCGGATGACCGGTTACCTTGTCGATCGTACTAAGGATTTCGCGGATAGATGAGCCATGTCCTGTACCGAGATTGACAGCAAGATTGTCACCGCCACCGGCAAGATAGTCGTAAGCCAGAACATGCGCGCGGGCGAGATCGGTGACATGAATATAATCCCGCACACAGGTGCCGTCTTCGGTGTCATAATCATCCCCGAAAATCTCAAGCTGCGCGATTTTTCCGGCTGCTGCCAACAGCGCGCGAGGAATGAGATGGGTTTCCGGATCATGCCACTCTCCCAGTTCACCTTCCGGATCAGCGCCGCAGGCATTGAAATAGCGCAAAGCCACATAACGCAGTCCGAAGGCCGAGGCATAATCAGCCAGCATATGTTCAGCGATCAGCTTGGTCTGACCATAAGGGCTGACAGGGATTTGGGCGGCAGTTTCCGCAACCGGCAGATTTGCCGGCACGCCATAAGTGGCGCAGCTCGAAGAAAAGATAACCTTATCCAGCCCTGTCTCGCGACAGGCATCCAGTAAGGACAAAGTTCCGCAGACATTATTACGGTAATATTTTGCAGGATCTGTAACGGATTCCCCAACATAAGCAGACGCGGCAAAATGAATAACAGCAACCGGCATGTAGCGCAGGATCGTTTCCGTCAGCAGCATCGTGTCCAGAATATCCGCCTGAACAAGAGGACCATAGCGCACGGAAGACCGGTGCCCCGTGGATAAATTGTCATAAACAACCGGCTCAATACCCCGGAATTTCAGAAGCTTGGCTGTATGGCTCCCGATATAACCGGCACCGCCCGTAATCAGAATGCGCTTTGCTGTCATCTGGCCATCTCCCGTAATCTGTATCCGGAGAGGCTCAGACGACTGTCAAAATAGGTGATTGTCTTTTCCAGACCTTCGGTCAGTTGCACCTGCGGCTGCCAGCCCAGTTCACGCATTGCAAGCGAGATATCAGGACGGCGCTGACGCGGATCATCGACAGGCAGCGGATGGTGAACAATACGCGAGCGGGAGCCTGTCAGATCAATCACGATCTTCGCCAGTTCACCGATCATGAACTCACCGGGATTGCCCAGATTAACCGGTCCTGTCACAGATGCATCGGCCGCCATCAAACGGACAAAACCTTCGATCAGGTCATCCACATAGCAGAAGGAACGGGTCTGAGTGCCGTCACCGTAAATCGTAATGTCCTCGCCCTTCAGCGCCTGAACAATAAAATTGGAGACCACACGCCCGTCATCCGGCCGCATATGCGGACCGAAAGTATTGAAAATCCTGACGATTTTTATTTCGGTATCATAAGCTTTGTGGAAGTCGAAAAACAGGGTTTCCGCACAGCGCTTTCCCTCATCATAGCAGGAGCGCGGGCCGAACGGATTGACATTGCCCCAATAGGTTTCGACCTGCGGATGAATATGCGGGTCGCCATAAACCTCTGATGTTGATGCCTGAAAAATACGGGCATTATAGCGGGCAGCCAGTGTCAGCAGATTATACGCGCCCAGCACACTGGTCAGCGTTGTATGCACAGGGTCGGCCTGATAATGCGGTGGCGATGCGGGACAAGCGAGATTGTAGATCTCATCCGCTTCCAGATCGAATGGCTCAACAATATCATGGTCAATAACACTGAAAGTGTCATAGCCAAGCAGATGCATAATATTCTGCTTGCTACCGGTTGAAAAATTATCAACACAGATAACCCGATGGCCTGAACGAAGAAGACGCTCACAGAGATGCGAACCGAGAAAACCGGCTCCGCCTGTAACAATAATCTGCTTATGTAATATATCCGACTGAACAGTATAAAGCTCACGTACAGGTGTTCTGCCAGACTGATTACCAATTTGTTGATTAAGTTCACTCATCTTCAACTCCATCAAATTCATCTTTAAATCTGCATTGATGTAAAAAGAAATTTAATGAAATTACTTAAGTAAACTTAATAAAAATACTCAAAATATAAACGGAATTTTAACGAAATTACTTTCATATACTATATACTGCTCCGTCAAAGGATTGTCGTTATCGCTGCATCCTGAAAATTATCATTTCGTACATTTCTTATTTTATATGATAAGATATTGCCCGAAGATGATGTGCTGAGAGATTTCACGGGCTTTCACTGCGAAGAGATGCAGTGGACGGGAGGAAGCGGATGCATAAGCAGTCTGACACCCCGGAAGAAAACACTGACCGGCTGAGAGCTGAAATAACATGGCCGCAGGTTGAGCGCCGTCGCTTCCCCCGCACAGGTCAGGATGTCATTGAGCCGGTGATCATTCCCTCAACCGCGCCGCCTTTACCATCACTGCGTTTCTCCACGCAGGATCTGCCCCCTAAAGAGCAATTCGAGGCATGGCGCGCCTATATGCGGCCGATTATTGATGTCCGTTTACCGGACAATGTTTTGCCTGAAGACGGATTTTTCGCGACCCATACTGTCTGGCATTTCGGGAAAATGCTGTTTGTCCGGCAACAAAGTGATGCCTATAGCTACGCCCGCACAGCTGCACAATTGCGCTACAGCCCGATTGATCACTGGTATCTGGGACTAAGACGCAGCGGGCAGGCATGGACGGAGGTTGACGGCAAGGTCATTAAAACCGGCTCGGGTCGTGTGGCCTTCCGCACACTCGGACACCCCTATCGGGGGCGCTGCACCAGTTCTGAAATTGTGCTGCTCTATATGCCATACAGCCTGTTTTCCGGCGAGGCCGGTCTATTCAAGTCTGTCAATAATTCCATTCTGTCAGGTACACTTGCCACGCTGCTGGCGAATTTTCTGGCTCAAGTTGAAACACATTTACCCTCGCTGACACTGGATGACCTGCCCGGCATCGTACAAACAATCAGGAATATGATTGTGAACGGCGTTGAGCCCTGCGTCCGCTCAGACCATAACCATCCGGGGCAAATCGGCTTCGGAACCATGGAGCGGGTGCATCACTACATTCATCACAATCTTCACGATCCGCAACTCACAGCAGAGAAAATCTGCCGGTCGGTCGGCATATCCCGCACGCGGCTTTATCAACTGTTCGAGTCTCATGGCGGCGTCCTGAATTATATCCGCAAACAACGTCTGCAAGCGGCCTATGAAACATTGCAGGATCCGGCCAATCAGGACAGAATTCTGGATATTGCCCAAACAGCGGGTTTTGATGTTGCCGCAAATTTCACCCGTGCATTCACCAATGAATTCGGCGTCAGCCCGAGCAAAGTACGCAAAAACCTATCCGCACCACATCCGGAACCGACAGATTTTCCTGTACCGAACAGCAAGCAGGTCAGTTTTGAGAACTGGCTGCGCAATCTCGACCTGTAATAAAAGCGATGGCAGAAATAATCCGACAACAACAGGCCGGTTGACTGGCAGATATACTGATTAATCTGGCTTCTTATTCTGTGTTTCTATGCATTACGCAGCGTTACCGGCCTGATCAAAATATAAAAACCGGACCATCCGCTTTACCCTGAACAGCATTATTCAGGAGACGGTTTTACAAAACATCCTCCCAAGATATTTTTAAAATCGCACGACCCTAAGACCCAAGATCAGGCCGAATGGCGGAGAGGTTACGCAACGGATTGCAAATCCGTTCAGCTTGGTTCAAATCCAAGATCGGCCTCCATTTCTGATCAATATCAAACATGATATTGATCAGAAATGGCTCTCTCCTTATGCCCAGAGAACGCAGATATGATTTCGATAAATACAGTTCTGACCGGTTCCGTCGCCCCACTCGGGCCCCGCGAAGCCCCCAGTGCAATTGCCAAAATCCCGTCACAGGGCAAGAACTGGCTCGGCACCGAAGGCCTTACCAAGGATGCACAAGGCGATCGCAAGCATCACGGCGGGCCGGAAAAGGCTATTCATCATTACGCCTATGAACATTATGCAGTCTGGAAGCAGGAAATCGGCGAGCGGGATGTCTTGCAACAGGCAGGCGCGTTCGGCGAAAATATTTCGACCACCGGCCTGACAGAAGAAAATATTGCAATCGGGGATATATTTCAGGCTGGCGACGCCATTATTCAGGTCAGTCAGGGGCGGCAGCCCTGCTGGAAGCTTAATTTCCGCTTTGATACCGGCGACATGTCTCTGCGCGTCCAGCGCAGCGGCCGAACCGGCTGGTATTATCGTGTTCTGCAGGAGGGCTTTGTTGAAGCCGGCGATACATTACGACTGATTGAACGCCCCTCACCTGACTGGACCATCCGCAAGGCGTGGCATATTTTATATGTCGACACGCTGAATTTTGCAGAACTGGCTGTGATGGCTGATCTTGAACATCTTGCGCAGAGTTGGCGCGATTATGCTGTCAAACGTCTGGCCACACGGAAAACGGAGGACTGGTCACGCCGCCTGCAAGGCTGACCGGCGTCTGAAGCCTCTCTTCCGCTCTAATATGGAACAGGCAGTATCCTGCCTTCTATCAATTCAGGTCTGTGATGAGAAAAAGTACCGCACTTGCAATCGAAGTCTCTGCCCGCGAACGGGAACCGATTTTTCTAGCCTTAGCCCGCTCCATTATCGGCGAGATTGAACGCGGCCGCCTTAAACCCGGCGCGGCATTGCCCGGCACACGTTCGCTGGCGCAAACACTCAAACTCAACCGCAATACTGTTGATGCGGCCTATCACGAACTGACAATGCAGGGCTGGCTTTCAGCGGAACCTTCGCGCGGCACCTTTGTTTCCCATGACCTGCCGGACGTTTCCGGCTCGGGAAAAACAGCACCGGCCGGAAAACAACCCTCTCCGGTGAACAGCAATCTGCCGCTTTTTACGCTCAAATTTTCTGACGGCGCGCCGGATGCACGCCTGCTGCCGACCACCGCTTTTGCACAGGCTTTCCGCCGTGCACTAACAAGCACCAATTTCACCCATGGCGGCTCATACAGTGATCCGGCGGGCAATAAATCCCTGCGGGAAAATCTTTCAGCCTATCTGAATGTCGAGCGCGGTCTGGTGGCAACTGAGAAAGATATCCTCATTACCCGCGGCAGCCAGATGGCGCTGTTTCTGGCTGCAAAAGCAATCATTGAGCCCGGCACAAAAATTGCCGTCGAACAGCCGGGTTATCCTTTGGCGTGGTCAGCATTTCGTGCAGCGGGCGCAGACATCTGCGGCATAGCAGTGGATGAAGGCGGCATTGATGTTGATGCTCTTGAAGCACTTGCCCGACAAGACCCGCAACTCAAAGCCGTTTACCTGACACCGCATCATCAATATCCGACAACAGTCACGCTCGGCGCCGCAAGACGCCTGCGCCTGTTTGATATTGCACAGCGTTACGGACTGGTCATTATCGAAGATGATTATGACAATGAATATCGCTATGACGGCCGTCCCGTCCTGCCACTAACGGCGCGTTCCGGCAAGGAACTGCCGGTTATCTATCTCGGTTCCCTGTCCAAGGTTCTGGCTCCGGGTATTCGTATCGGCTATGCTGTTGCACCGGCGGATATTCTCAAGCGGATGATCCGGCACCGTGAGGCGATTGACCGGCAAGGCGACCTGCCGCTGGAACTTGCCCTGAGTGACCTTCTCGCTGACGGCACTATCAAGCGCCATGCCCGCAAAGCCCGCCGGATTTATCACGCAAGGCGCGATTTTCTCGCCGGACAATTGCAAAACTTACTCGGCGAAGACGGCCGGTTCTCACTTCCGGCCGGTGGTTTGGCCATCTGGTTCAGACTCAATCAGGGACTTTGCGCACAAACATGGTCTGAAAATGCTGCCCGTTCCGGCCTCTCCGTCTTGCCCGGTGCGCATTTTGAGTTGGATAAAAGCCGTGCCACAGAGGCTTTCCGCATTGGCTTTGCCAATTCAAGTGAAGCCGAACTCGCACGGATGGTTCAGATATTGGCGCGGTCAAAAGCCTGAAATAACAAAGCCTTCGGCTCCCTCTCTGTTGAACCTGTTTCAGGCCGCTGTTCCCATCCGAACAGCGGCTGAATTTCATTCTGTATCGTAGAAATTTATTTCTGTGACACTTTAATGAAAAAGATTTTCATTTTGAATCTTTTTTGATAGGATTTTTTTCGGGAGAATAATGAGGGGGAAAGATCGGTGAATCTACCGGCGCTTATTGAAGCACAGTGGTCACGCCTGACAGCCAATCAGCAGAAAATTGCTGATTTCGTGCTGACGAACCCCTTTCCGGTTGCCACAATGGGCATTGAAGAGCTGGCAACAGCCACCGAAACCTCTACCGCCACCATCACACGTTTTGTCAAAGCGCTTGGCCTGAACGGTTTCACCGAATTTCGCGCCCATGCCGTACAGGGTTATCAGTCTCTGCTGAAGCCGGTTGAAAACATCGATCGCGCCCGTCACATTCCGCCGCGCCGTGTGATTAAAGACGCCTTCAAGAATGCCCTTTCACAGGTACAGACTGTTGCAAAGCAAGCCGACAATCCGGTCTGGGAAAGTGCTGCCATGCGTATCCAGAACGCCCAGCGCATCGCTTTCTTAGGCTTTGGTGTCAGCGGCAATCTGCTCCAGCTTTTTGCCGACAGGTTGCTGCCTTTCAGCCGTGCGCAGATCATGCTGACCGGTGAGAACGGCATGGAGCGGGTCGCGCTTAAAATCGCAGGCCTCGGCCCTGAAGATCTGCTGATTGCCATGGCATTGCCACGCTATTCACAACACACAGTCGATTTTATGAAACTCGCCCGCGGTCGCGGCACCTATTGCATCGCGGTTACAGACGGAGCGCATTCTCCGCTTTGCGCCCTCAGCCATGAGCAAATTTTTATTCCGGCGGATCATCCGGTTCTGCACAGTTCCGGCATTGCCGCACTTGCCGCTTTTGAAACTATTCTCGCCGTTCTGGCGGCCCATCATCAGAGCGTGTCCGATGCCGTATCGATGACACGCTTTCTCATGCCCTATTTTTATGCGGATGATGAACAGCATCCGCAGTCCAAAACGAGGACCACGGATGTCAGTGAAGCCGAGTAACCCGCAAACAGCACCGGTGATCCGCGTTGAGAATATCAGCGTTGATTTCAAAGGTGATGAAAGCACATTCCGTGCGGTTAAGAACCTGTCTTTCGAGATCAAGGCCGGAGAAACGCTGGCTGTGGTTGGTGAATCCGGCTCCGGTAAATCCGTAACCTCGCTGGCAATCATGCGTCTTGTGGAAAGCGGCGGCGGCAAGATCACCGAAGGCGGCATCCACTTTACCGGCAATGACGGTGTTACCACCGATCTCACCAAACACTCCCTGAAGGCGATGGAAAAGATCCGCGGCAATGATATTGCCATGATCTTTCAGGAGCCGATGACCTCGCTCAATCCGGTTTTCACCGTTGGCGAACAAATTGCCGAAGCTGTGCGTTTGCACCAGAATTGCTCTGCTTCAGAAGCGCGTGCAGAAGCGCTGCGCATGCTGGAAAAAGTCCGTATTCCCGATGCAGCACGCCTGCTTGACCGCCACCCGCATCAGCTTTCCGGTGGTATGCGCCAGCGCGTGATGATTGCAATGGCACTGTCCTGCAAACCGAAACTGCTGATCGCCGATGAGCCGACCACAGCGCTTGACGTGACCATTCAGGCACAGATTTTGCGCCTTATCCGCCTGTTGCAGGAGGAGATGGGCATGGCTGTGCTGTTCATCACCCATGATATGGGTGTGGTGGCAGAAGTAGCCGACCGCGTTCTCGTGATGCGTCACGGTGAGAAGGTTGAGGAAGGCACTGTAGAGGACGTTTTCAAGTCACCGCAGCATCCTTATACCCGTGCTTTGCAGGCCGCTGTGCCACGTCTTGGTGCGCTGAATGGCGAAGACCTGCCGCGCCGTTTTCCGATGCTCAAAGCTGATCATGCAGATGGCAAACCTGCTGAATTTGAAGTCTCCCCGCCGCAGGATACAATCAAATCCGACGAACCTGTGCTGAAAGTACGCGATCTTGTCACCCGTTTTGATATCCGCCGTGGTTTCTTCTCCAAACTGGCCGGTCGTGTACACGCGGTTGAACAGGTCAATTTTGATCTGCGTCAGGGCGAAACTCTGGCACTGGTGGGGGAATCCGGCTGCGGAAAATCCACCACCGGCCGCACTTTGATGATGCTGCAGGAAGCCACTTCCGGTTCAGTACACTATCGCGGCAAGGATATTTTCAAGCTGAGCGGCGCTGAGAAACTCGCCGTTCGCCGCAAGATCCAATATGTGTTTCAGGACCCGTTTGCCTCGCTCGATCCGCGCCTGACAGTTGGCTTCTCAATTGCCGAACCGCTGATTACCCACGGCCTTGCCAAGGGCAATGAGATTGAGGAGCGCGTTGTGCAATTGCTGCGCGATGTCGGTATGCAGCCGGAACATGCGCGCCGCTATCCGCATCAGTTCTCCGGCGGCCAGCGTCAGCGTATCTGTATTGCCCGCGCTCTGGCCGGTGATCCGGATATTCTGATTACGGATGAGGCTGTGGCCGCACTGGACGTTTCCATTCAGGCGCAGGTCATCAACCTGATGATGGAATTGCAGGAAAAACGTGGCTTGTCCTATATTTTCATCAGCCATGACATGGCCGTGGTTGAGCGCGTCTCGCACCGTGTTGCCGTGATGTATCTCGGTCAGATTGTTGAAATCGGTCAGCGCCGCCAGATTTTTGAAAATCCGCAGCATGCTTATACCCGTCGTTTGCTCTCTGCGGTGCCGATTGCCGATCCGGCACGGCGCGACCGTAACAGACCGCTGATCGAGGGCGAAATTCCAAGTCCGGTGCGCAAGCCCGACGATATGCCTGTTGTCAAACCATTGATTGAGGTGGAACCCGGCCATTTTGTAGCCCGCCACCCGATCGGTGATTTTAAATAATAAGTGGAAGGAGAGACTAATGAAACTGAAATCAATTCTGCTGTCATCGGCATTAGCTGCCGCTGTCATGCTTCCGGGCACTGTATGGGCGAAATCGCTCACTGTTGCTGTTCAGGACAACCTGACCGGTCTTGACCCTGCTGTGGTCAATGACACCTTGTCCCAGACTTCACTGCGCCTGATTTATCAGGGGCTGTTCGGTTTCGACAAGGATATGAAACTAATCCCGCTTCTCGCTGAAAGCTATGAAGCCAATGAAAATGCCACCGAGTTTACAATCAAACTGCGCAAGGGCATCAAGTTCCACGACGGCACAGATTTCAATGCTGCTGCTGCCAAGTTTAACATCGACCGTCTTGCAAATCCGGATAACAAACTGTCCCGCCGCAGCCTTGTTTCCATGGTTAAGGAAGTACAGGCCGTCGACGATTCAACTATCAAACTGATCCTCAAAGAGCCTTTCGGTGCCATGGTTGCCTCTCTCGCCCATCCGGGCGCGATGATGATTTCTCCGGCAGCGCTGGAAAAATTCGGCAAAGATATCGACCGTAATCCGGTCGGCACCGGCCCGTTCACTTTCAAACATTGGGCTGCAGATACATTGGAAGTCGTGAAAAACGACAATTACTGGAAAGAAGGCATGCCGAAAGTTGACGGCGTGACCATCCGCTCCGTTCCGGAATCCGGCGCCCGTTTCGCCATGTTGCAAACCGGCGAAGCTCAGTACATTCCGACATTCCCGACTGAACTGATGAAGGCAGTCGAAAACAATCCGAATGTTCAGGTCGAAGCGACACCGTCGATCGTTGAAACCTATGTCGCCATGAACAACCTGAAGAAGCCGTTTGATGATTTGCGCGTGCGTCAGGCTCTGAACTATGCCGTTGATAAAGACGCTTTCTGTAAAGTTGTTTCCAATGGTTACTGCTCGCCAGCAGATTCCATCATTCCTTCGGCTCTGGCATTCCATGTGAAAGCCGGTGACTACACTTTCAATCTCGACAAAGCCAAAGAGCTGATGAAAGAAGCAGGTCTCGAAGCCGGTTTTGAAACAGAAGTCTGGGCTGCCTCCAATACCGGCTCCCTGCGTGCCGCGCAGTTCATCCAGCAACAGCTGGCGCAGATCAATGTAAAGGTCAATGTCGTGCCGCTTGAAGCCGGTGTTGCCGCGCAGAAAGTCTGGGGTGTTGATAAGCCTGAAGATGCAACTGTGCAGCTGTATTACGGCGGCTGGTCTGCTTCGACAGGTGATGCTGACTGGGGTATTCGCCCGCTGCTTTACGGCCAGAGCTTCCCGCCTGCAATGTTCAATGTTGCATATTATAAAAACCCGAAGGTTGATGCTGCGATTGAAGCAGGTATTGCAACCGCGGATCCGGCAAAACGTGCTGAAGCCTATGCGGAAGTGCAGAAGCTTGCATGGCAGGATGCACCGTGGATTTTCCTTGGTGTAGGTCAGAATATTGCAGCCAAGAGCAAAAGCCTGTCGGGCGTTTATATGCTGCCTGACCGCGGCTTCCTGCTCGAAGATGCCGCTTTTGCTGAATAACAGCGCGTGAAATAACGTGCTGGCCTTTACCAGAGCATTTTCAGTCTGATTTTATCATCGAAAATGCTCTGGCTTCTATTTTGACGCGTATCTATCCGAAAACCGTTTCGCACTTTTCGAGATATGCTTTGAAGGCCAGCACTTTTTTCCGGAAGGGAACCCATGTTTGCCTATCTGATCAAACGGCTGTTGGCCACTGTCCCTGTCATTGCGATGGTGATGGTCTGCGTTTTTGCCTTCGTGCATATGTTGCCCGGTGATCCTGCCCGTCTTGTTGCCGGCCCTGAAGCCAGCGCTGAAGATGTCGCCGTTGTGCGCTCCTCGCTCGGGCTTGATAAACCGCTGCCTGAACAGTTCGTCCGCTATTTTACCCGCGCTGTACAGGGCGACTTCGGCATTTCGCTGAAAACCCGCCGCACCGTTGCGGAAGAAATCGGCGCCCGCCTGATGCCAACCGTCTGGCTGACCTTGTTCGCCATGCTCTGGTCAACGGCTCTCGGCTTGCTGATCGGCGTTGTCTCCGCTGTCAAACGCGGCAAATGGCCTGATTACGCGGGTATGATTATTGCGGTTTCCGGTATTTCCTTTCCGCCTTTCTGGCTCGGCCTGCTGCTTATCAATCTGTTTTCCGTACATCTCGGCTGGTTCCCGACCGGCGGCTACGGCACATGGCAGCATTTTGTCATGCCATCCTTTACGCTTGGCGTCGGTGTTGCTGCGGTGATGGCGCGTTTCACCCGTTCTTCCTTCATCGAAATTGCCCGTGAAGATTATGTCCGCACTGCGCGCGCCAAAGGTGTGCCGGAGCGCCGTGTGATCTGGAAACACTCCCTGCGCAATGCGCTGATCCCGATCATCACCATGGTCGGTCTGCAATTCGGCTTCCTGCTCGGCGGCTCGATTGTGGTTGAGAGTGTGTTCTCATGGCCGGGTCTCGGCCGTCTGCTGGTCGATTCAGTTTCCTATCGTGACTATCCGGTCATTCAGGCGCTGATCCTGCTGTTCTCGCTGCAGTTCATTTTCATCAATATGCTGGTTGATGTGCTGTATGCCTTCGCAAATCCGGAGATCCGCTACAAATGAGTGCGACAACTGTTGTGGTGGAACCCACCGAAAAAATGCGCAAGCCTTTGGCCGAATTCTGGCGCCGCTTTAAAAAACAAAAAGTGGCTATGGTTGCGCTTATCTTCATCATCACACTGGTGCTGATGGCTATCTTCGCGCCGTTTGTTGCGCCTTATGATCCGACCATTCCGGATTATAATGCCGTGCTGCAGGGGCCGAGTGCTGCCCATTGGGCAGGTACGGATACCTATGGCCGCGATATTTTCAGCCGTATCATCTGGGGCGCACGAATTTCACTGTCTGTCGGCTTCCTGTCCGTGACACTGGGTGCTCTGGTGGGCGTCTCGCTCGGCATCATTTCCGGCTATTACGGCCGCTGGATTGACTCCGCCGTGATGCGTCTGTGCGATCTGCTGCTGGCCTTTCCGGGTATCCTGCTGGCGATTGCGGTTATCGCGATTTTGGGACCTGGCATCACCAATGTGATCTATGCGGTTGCGATCTTCTCGATTCCGGTTTTTGCCCGCCTTGCCCGCGGCACAACATTGCAGCTCAAGCGCACTGTTTACGTGGATGCATCCCGCGCTATCGGGGTTAAAGACCGCGTGATCATGCTGCGCCACATTCTGCCAGGCACACTGCCGAATGTGATCGTCTATTTCTCCATGCGTATCGGGACATCCATTCTGACTGCGGCATCCCTCTCCTTCATCGGTCTGGGCGCACAGCCACCAAGCCCTGAATGGGGTGCCATGCTGGCAGACGGTCGCTCCTATATGGGCGTTGCCGATCACCTGACCCTGTTTCCGGGCATTGCAATCTTCGTAACGGTTCTGGGTTTCAACCTGTTTGGTGACGGTCTGCGCGACGCATTGGATCCGAAACTGCGCTCTGACTGATGAACTTGCCGCTGTTGGTGAAATAGCGGCAAATTTCTCCGGCTTTTCAATATCTGAGGAATATTATGTCTGAAACTACTCCTGTAATTGCACTCCACGGCGGTGCAGGCACGATCCTGAAATCCAACATGACACCGGAACGGGAAGCCGCCTATCACGCAGGCCTCAAAGCCTGTCTCGAAGCCGGTCTGAAAATTTTACATGAAGGCGGCAGCGCATTGGATGCAACCACTGCAGCTGTTATGGCGCTGGAAGAAAACCCGCTGTTCAATGCCGGTCGCGGCGCGGTTTATACCACTGATGCTACCCACGAAATGGATGCTGCCGTGATGGACGGCGCAACCCGTGCCTGCGGTGCGATCACCGGCATTTGCGGCCCGCGTCATCCGGTGCTGGCAGCACGCGCGGTGATGGAACGGACCGAACATGTGTTCCTCGCTGGTGAAGGCGCAAAACGTTTCTGCGAAAATGCCGGTCTGGAAATGATGGAACCGGAATGGTTCGGCACTCAGCAACGTCTGGACGCGCTGAAAGCGGAAATGGAACGTCGCCGTCTCGGTCTTGCTGATGATGGTGATCCGGCACGCAAACACGGCACCGTTGGCGCTGTTGCACTCGACAAACACGGTCATATTGCTGCTGCCACCTCCACCGGCGGCATGACCGCTAAAACACCGGGTCGCGTGGGTGACAGCCCTGTGATTGGTGCCGGTACTTGGGCTGACGATAAAACCGCAGCGATTTCCGCCACCGGTCATGGCGAATATTTCATTCGCTGGGCGGTTGGTCACGAAATTGATGCGCGTATGCGCTGGGCAGGCCAGAGCCTTGCACAGGCTGCGGGTGATGTGGTGCAGGAACTCGGTGAACTCGGCGGCTCCGGCGGTCTGATCGCCGTTGATGCCAAAGGTAATATCGAGCTGCCGTTCAACAGCCCTGGCATGTATCGCGCTTGGTGTGGTGCAGACGGCGTGATCCATACCGGCATTTACGGCAAAGAAGACTGATCTTCCTGTTCAGTCTGAGATACAATCCCCCGACCAGCAATGGTTCGGGGGATTTTTTTGCTTATTTCTTCCACTATCCATGAAATTGCTGCGTATTTTTTTCAATGGCCGCTCTGGATCGGCTCCCCGAATTCAATTACTTTGCAGTCAGCCTAAAATTACAGGGTCATCAGAGAGCCGTGCACCCCATTGGACGCACAAAGGTCGCTCTAAGATTTTAAATTATGCAGCAGCTGAAAGAAGTCATTTCGGTGCCACATCAACAAGACCCTCAGAGCGACAGCCACCTACCGGACATTCCCTTTTTCACGCAACTCGGCATTCTGCGCAGGCTTCTGAATTCCTCGGAAGAGTTTCTGAAACTGGCGGCCATGTCTGTTACACTGCTGCTGATTTTGCTGGCTACCGCCTATGGGCAGGTAACGCTCAATCAATGGAATGTACCGTTTTACAATTCCATTGAGCAGCGGGATGTTCCGGAATTTATCCGGCAGTTGCAGATCTTTGTCTTTATTGCTGCCGGATTGCTGGTTCTCAATGTTGCACAAAACTGGTTTCAGCAAACGCTTTCCGTAATGATGCGCAAAGCTATCGTCAAAAATCTTCTTGATTGCTGGCTACATGGCAACAAGGCATCCAAACTCGATAAGACCGGTTTTTATGCGCAAAATCCCGACCAGCGCATCCATCAGGATACAAGACAACTGGCGGATTCAACCACGGGGCTGACAATCGGTTTCATTCAGTCTTCCATCCTCTTATTCAGTTTTATCGGCATTCTGTGGAATGTGTCGGAAGGTTTTGTATTTCGCTATAACGGCTACGAATTCTCACTGCCGGGCTATATGGTCTGGGCGGCCATTCTCTATGTTGGACTTGCCTCTGCCCTAAGCCGTTTAGTGGGGCGCGGGCTGGTCAAACTGAACGCCGCCCGTGAAGCGCAGGAAGCCGAGTTCAGAACCGCTCTTGTTAAGATTATCAGTGAAAACGATAATTATCCGATGGCCAATGAGAGCGAGCGGAAAATCGGCTTTTTGCGCGGTAAATTTCAAGGCCTGTATTTCAGCATAAAAAAGCTGATCCTTATGGAAACCAATCTTACTTGGATTTCATCAGGCTTTGGCTGGATGGCTATTGTGGTGCCGATTTTGGCTGCTGCACCGATCTATTTTTCCGGCGGTCTTAATTTTGGTGGCCTGATGATGACAGTCGGTGCGTTCAATCAGGTTTATTCAGCCTTGCGCTGGTATGTGAATAATTATCAGGCCATTGCCGAATGGCGTGCGCATCTGCTGCGTATTACCGGCTTCCACACATTGTTACTGACCGAATAAAAACAGGCGCGGAATAACACCGCGCCTGTAACATTCATAACTGTTTTCGTATGTTTAATCAGCGTTTAGCCGCTGCTGCGCGTTTCAAAATCTCAATCACCATCTCCGATGCCTTGTTCAGTGAAGCCACCGGCAGGAACTCGTAGATTGAATGGAAATTATGCGCACCGCAGAACAGGTTCGGGCAAGGCAGACCTTTTTCTGACAGAACTGCACCATCATAGCCACCGCGCATCGGAATGGCATAAGGTTCGACACCAATAGCTTTCATCGCTTCCAAAGCCAGCTCAACCGGATAGAAATTATCACCCTTCAGTCCTTCGGCAGCATTGCGATACATCGGACGATATTCAACCGAGACTGTGCCTTCACCATGCAACTGGTTAAAGCTTGCCGCGAGTGTATCAATGAAATTACGGCGTTTATCATAGCCCTCTACAGTAAAATCGCGGATATCAACCACGATTTTGGCCGATGCCACGCTGCCCTGAATACCTTTGACCCAGTAATAGCCTTCACGATTTTCCGTATGTTCCGGCCGCTCACCCGCCGGCAGCATACCAACATATTGTTGGGCATAGAGAATGGCATTACGCAGCTTGCCCTTAGCCGACATCGGGTGGGCAGGCTGGCCGCGGAAAGTGATGTGGAACTCACCGGCATTCCAGTTTTCATAGACAATTTCACCCACTGCACAGCAATCCAGCGTATAGGCGAAATCCGCATTGAGGCTCGGCACATCCAGAGCTTTCGCACCAAGCAGGCCGATCTCCTCATCCGGCACAAACACGACTTTAACCTCGCCATGTTCAATCTGCGGATTATCCTGCAACACCTGCATCGCATGCATCACTTCAGCGATCGCTGACTTATTATCCGCACCAAGCAAGCTGGTGCCGTCTGTCACTATAATACGGTCGCCTTCGTAACGCTTCAGTTCCGGAAATTCCTCAACGCGCATAACGATATCAAGTGCTTTATTGAGGACGATATCCCCGCCCTGATACTCCACCACATGCGCCTTGGTATCAGTGGTATATTCACCGCTGGTATCCATATGGGCGACCCATGCGATCACCGGTGCCTGACGGCCGGCATCTTTGATATTGGACGGCAATGTACCAACCACGATGGAATGATCTCTCATTTCCACGTCAAGCCCCAGATCACGCAGCTCTCCTGCCAGAAGATTGGCGAGTTCCGTCTGGCCACTGCTGGACGGGAGTTTTCCCGCATCGGATACGGCTGTGGTATTAATACGGGTATAGTTCAGAAAACGTTCAACAATATCCATCGGATTCTTTCAACTCAGCTTACAGTTTCATTTCATCTTGCAGAAATGGCGCCGGTGACGGCGCCATTGATTTTCAAACAAGTGCTCACCAAAAACGGGTAAGATCGTGTTGCTTATTCTTCAATATCAACATCTTCAAAGAGATAGCCGCCGAAAGGATCGACACGGAAATCTTTGACTTTCTTGCTGACCGGCTGTTCCATCACCTGATGGGCAATCGTCAGCCAAGGCGCCTGTTCTTTAAAGACTACCTGAGCCTGTTCATAAAGCTTGGTGCGTTCTGCCTGATCAGTTGTCAGCTTAGCCGCCTGAATAAGCTTTTCGAAATCCGCATTACACCAGTTGGCACGGTTACTGCTGCCGACAGCTTCACAACCCAGCAAAGCTGCGAGGAAGTTATCCGGATCAGCCATACCACCGGTCCAGCCGAGCATCACCGCACCATCACGGTCTTTTTCGAGCGAGCGCTTGAGATATTCGCTCCAGTCATAGGAGACGATCTCAGCCTTCACGCCAACTTTCGCCAGATCCGCCTGCATCAGCTCTGCTGCACGGCGTGCATTCGGCATATAAGGACGCTGCACCGGCATTGCCCAGATCTTCATGGAAAGATCTTTAACACCGGCTTCATCAAGAAGCTTGCGCGATGCTTCAATATCATAGGCGTCGTCTTTGACGTCTTTATTGTAACCCCATACGCCTGGAGGCATTGCGTTGATCGCGACCATACCGGTTGAACCGAAGACGGCATCAATGATCGCCTGTTTGTTGATCGCCATATTCAGCGCTTTACGCACGCGCACATCATCGAATGGTGCAACAACAGTATTATAGGCCATGAATGCAATATTCAGGCCTTCTTTGCGCTGCACTTCAAGCGAAGGATCGGCTTTCATCTCATCAATATCCGCAGGGTTCGGATAAGCGATGATATGGCATTCACCCGCTTTCAGCTTCTGAAAGCGTACCGATGCATCCGGCGTAATCGCGAAAATCAGATTGTCGATTTTCTGCTTACCGCCCCAATAGTCAGGATTGGCCTGAAAACGCACAGCGCTGTTCGCCTGATAATCCACATATTGATACGGACCTGTACCAACCGGCAACTGGCTCAGCTGATCGGTCTTGCCTTCTGCTACCAGCTGATCTGCATATTCCTTGGACTGAATGACTGCAAATGTCAGCGACAGCGAAGCAATCATGGTTGCTTCCGGACGGTTCAGCACGAACTTAACCGTATGATCGTCGATCTTCTGGATTTCTTTAATCAGTGTCGGGAAAGAATAGGCACCATATTGCGGCCAGGTTCCCTTACCGTAAAACGGATTTTCTTTATTGCCCTGACGGTCAAAACTGAAAATCACATCATCCGCATTGAATTCACGGGTCGGTGTGAAATAGCTGGTTGTCTGGAACTTCACGCCTTTACGCAGATGAAACGTATATTCCTTACCGTCTTCCGAAATCTCCCAGCTTGTCGCCAGTCCCGGTTCCAGCTCTGTTAAGCCGCGCTTGATTTTAATCAGACCATTGGACACGTTACGCGCCGAAGCGTCATAAGTTGCACCTGATGTGGTGGTTGCCGCATCAAAATTGTCCGGCGCTGCTTCCGAGCAGTAGATCAGTGTTTTGGCTGAAGCCTGCGCTGAAGCCAGCCCGCCCAGTACCAATGCAAGCGCAGTGGCTGAAAGGGCCTTTGTATAAATATTCATATGGTATTCCCCAATTCCATCCGGCACCTGAGCAGATCAGGTGATTCCGCAAGATGATAGTGGAACGATCTCTGTTTGAGTTCCATTGATTATTTTATATGAAACCACAATGATCCCAACTAAAAACAGGGATACCAGCCAGAACTCATTTGTCTGAAGCAAAACCGGAGCCCCCGCCGTCATGGATACATTCAACACTATGCGCACCTTTCGCCGCATTGTCGAACTTGGCGGACTGGCAAAGGCTGCAGAAGATTTGGGCATCTCTCCCGCCGGTCTCAGCAAACAATTGCGGGCGCTGGAAGCGCATCTCGATACGGTACTCATTCAGCGCACCACACGCAGTATGAGCCTGACAGAAACCGGTCGCACCTATTATGCCGATTGTTGCCGGATATTGGACGAGCTGGATATGCTCGAGCGCTCAATCAAACAACAATCCCAGCGGGTAAGCGGCAAATTACGTGTTAATGCGCCTTTGTCTTTTGCACTCAGCACGCTCTCGCCGCTGCTGGCCGGATTTCTGCAACAATATCCGGATTTGCAGCTGGATCTGGTGATGGAAGACCGGCTGGTTGATGCCGTTGCCCATGGTTTTGATGTTTCCATAAGACTGCGAAATACTCTGGAAGATTCCACACTGATTGCCCGCCGCCTTGCCTCTCTTGAACAGAAACTCTGTGCCGCGCCGGTCTATCTTGAGAAATACGGCACACCGGAAACAGCGGCAGATCTCCATCGCCATAAAATACTGAATTACAGTCTGGCACATACGCAAGGCGTTACCATTGACAGCGAGGCGCAGGAGCCGGACAGCAACGCTCTGTCACCTAATGGTGATCACAGTCAGGTCAATAATAGTCTGATGCTGCGTGATTTGCTGATTGCCGGATTGGGAATCGGTGCCTTACCGTCTTTCCTTGCGGATCCCGCTATTCGTGATGGCAAATTACAGCGCATCCTGCCTGCTCTCGTGAATGAGCCGCGTCATATTTATGCGGTCTATCCGACCAGCCGCCATTTGCAGCCCAAGGTCAAAGCCTTTGTCGACTTTCTCAGCCAGCACCTGCCACGGGCTTTGCAGGTGGGCTAAACGCGCATTCTTAACCTGCAGTAAAAACTGTCTGCACCGCCACGTGCTTATTCCGCTGCGGTGAGACCGGTAATGTGATGTTCAACGAAAGGACATCACAATGACACTCCAAGCAAACAACGTCACCTCGCCGCTGATCATTGATTTCTATCATGATGCTGTATGTGGCTGGTGCTACGTCATGTCACCACGACTGCGTCAGGTCGCCGGCGAACTCGGCATTCAGGTACATCACCACACATTTGTCTTGCAGGATTCCCGCGAACAGATGGTGCAGGTATTCGGCTCTATGGAACGCGCCAAAAGCGAAATTCTGGGGCACTGGGAAGCCTGCGCCAGACAGGACGATGCACAGCGTATCAATATTGAAGGCATGCGCGCGCAGACCTTTGAGTATCCGAACGGACTGGCTTCGGCACTTGCCTGTCAGGCTGCCCATATGCTTGGCGGAGACATAGCCCATTGGGATTATTTCGACGCGGTACAGCGTGCCCATCTCACAGAAAACCGCAATATCGGTGATGCCGCAGTGCTCACAGATATTGCTGTCTCTCTGGGCTTCGATCGTGAAGCTTTCACCACCGCTATGACCAGTGAAGATGCAGCAAAATGCGTACGAGCAGACCGCATGCAGGCCATGCAGCTTGGTATCCGCTCAATTCCCACTCTGATTGTCAGCTCTGCGGACAAAACAACCGACCCGATCCGTTTGCAAACCACGCCTGCTGAACTGCTGAAAAGCCGTTTGCAGGACATGATGCAATCCGCCTGAACACTCCTCCTCCCAAACACTATATTTCCAAAAGGAACAATCATGCCTGTAAACTTCTCCGGCCGCTTGCTCGGCCTGCTGATGCTCGGCACTGCCAGCTTCTCCGCCACCTTTTCCCCTGCACTCGCTGAGACCGCAGCCAAACCGGCTGTTGCTGTCAGCGGGCAGGAAGTCGGCATCAGCCCATGGGGTCCCGAAGATGAAATTGGCCGCCTCAATCTGATTACCCCCGCTTCACGTGCAGCCATTCTTTCCCGTATCGACGGCAGTAAAGTCTATGATCTGGCAACAGATTATTATCTGGGTATGCCAAGCTGGCAGGATGCCGGTGACCCGCATTATCAGTTCTGGATGACCCATACACCGCGCGGTACCGAGATTGACGATCCGATGGGTGTCGGCAAAGATATGAACACGACCCGCAGCTATACCGGCACAGCTTTCTCCATGTATAGCCATACCGGCACACATATTGATGCGCTCAACCATTTCGGTATTCACGGTAAAATCTGGAACGGTTTCAAAGCCGATGAACATCTTGGTGATCGTGGCTGGAACCGCACCGGTATTGAAAAATTCCCGCCGCTGATTGCCCGTGGCGTGATGATTGACGTGGCTGCTGCCAAAGGCGTGGATATGCTACCGGATCAATACCGCATCACACCGCAGGATCTCAAAGATGCACTAGCCAAACAAAAGACCACGCTTCAGGAAGGCGATATTGTCCTGATCCGCACCGGTCGCATGAAGCTCTTCAATGACCCAAAAGCCTATATGGCTGCACCTCCGGGAATGGGTCTTGATGCAGCACGTTATCTGGTTGAAGAAGGCGGCGCGATGATTGTTGGTGCGGATAATCTGAGCTTCGAGACTTTCCCGTCAGAAGTCGCGGATGATTATGTGCCGTTGCATACCTATCTGCTGGCACAACAGGGCGCACCGATTATTGAGCTGATTGCTCTGGATGAACTCTCAAAAGACAAAGTCTATGAATTTGCCTTTATCGGCGGACCTCTGAAAATCCGCGGCGGTGATGCGGCGCCACTGCGTCCGGTTGCGATCCCTGTACGATAATTCAAATATCTCAGCATAACAGCATCATCCGGCAGGTCTGAAAAACCTGCCGGATTGGTGATTCCCCTGCCGGTTAAAATGCTTTAAGTGTTGCAGACAGCCGGTTCCGGCAATTCTGTGTAATGTCGGTCAAACCGGAAATTATCTATGTCACTTAAAAGCATTTTTTATACACTGCTCGCAAGCACCACTCTATGGGCAGGCCACGCTCAGGCTGAGGTCATTGAAAAGGTTAAACCCTACGCCATTTCCGGTACCACAGGTCCTGCACTCTATGCCGCTATCGGCGAGAAAGGGCCATTGATCGGCAAAAATATCCGCACCATTGCTCATACAAATTATACCCTTCTTTGGTCGCGTAAATATAAAACCGATGACGGTAATTGCACATTAGTGTCTGCAAAACCGAAACTGACCATCACTTATACATTGCCGAAACCGGCACAGAAGCTGCCGCCGCAAACCGCAGCCCTTTGGTCAACCTTCTTTGATGGCATTGAAAAACATGAACATATTCATGGTGATTACATCAAAGAGATGGTGCAGAAAATTGAAGCTGCGACCGTTGGCATGTCTGTTGCCAAAGACCCGAAATGCGTAAAATTCAAGACAGAACTGAATAAAGTGCTCTCGGAACTGTTTCAGGAACAACGCCAGCGCGGCCGTGATTTTGACCGTCTGGAAATGTCACAGGGCGGCAATGTCCATCAGCTGATCTTAGGGTTGGTGAACAGTCAATAATTTGACGTGCATCTGTGCATGAGTCCTGAGTGCGCCCCCATAAGTCGCATACAGAACATAACTTCATTGCTGTAAGTTCACAAACAAACGCGCAAAACGGTATATCATCTGCCCAAAGTGGCAGATAGATACGCCTTTTTGAGCACTATTGTGCCTGTACTCTGCCATTTCGTCACTGTAGTTATTTGCGTTGCAGAAAGAGGAGGTTGTCTGCAACGGAGGATATACCCTGCCCCTGACAGGTCTTTGCATACACACATTCTGCATCAAACTATGTTGAATGTGAGCATATTATGCAAAACAGCACTTGTATGCGGAGCCAAGGAATTTTATCAGAACGCAATAATAAGTTGTATTACCGGTTGAGGTTCCCAGCCTGACGGGTAAATCCGCGCGAAAGCGCTATAATGGCAGACACCCTGTGGGGCGCAGGGTCAAACGGAGCAGGCAATGAAAAATCATTCTGATATCTGGGATATCGTGGAAGAGAAAAGCCCTGCTTATTTTGACCTCAGCGACATCGCAGATGCCAGTTGTGTGCAGGATACACGACTGCCTTTATGGAAAATGACCGGACAAATGGTTGCGCGAGCTGAAATGCCTGCTGCCCGTGCCGGTCTGACAAAACGCTCCGGCATAACAGTTTCCATCCGTCCTGCAACGGACGATGTTCAGCCAGCCTTGCCCCGTCAACTGCATTAAAGGCCGGCTACAGGATATGACTATGACTTTCTCTCTTTTATTCTCTAACAGGCCAAGGACATTATGAAGCAACTCAGCTTTTTTGAAATCCTCAGCTTCGGGCCTGACGGCTGGGGGCATGTTCTGCTCACCGGCGCCTTGATGAGTGTTGCCCTTGCTGTGACCGGCTTTTTGCTCGGCGCTGTCATCGGTGTGTTCGGCGCATGGGCTAAAATCTCCGGCGGACGTGTAACCCGTACCATTGCGGACGGCTATACAACGATCATCCGTGGCATTCCCGATCTGCTGATCATCTATCTGTTTTATTTCGGTGGCAGTGCCGCAATTACCGCAATCGGCAAATTGTTCGGTGCGGAAGGGTTCCTCGGCTTTCCGGGCTTCCTCGCCGGTATGCTGGCCATCGCTATTTCCTGCGGCGCACATCATACGGAAGTTTTCCGTGGTGCGTTTAAAGCCGTTGCCAAAGGCGAGCTGGAAGCAGCAACAGCCTGCGGCATGGGTCGCTGGATGAAATTCCGCCGTATTATTGCGCCTCTGTCACTGCGTCATGCTTTGCCGGGTCTGGGCAATGTGTGGCAGGTCTCCTTGAAAGAATCCGCTCTGGTATCTGTCACCGGTGTTGTGGAACTGCTGCGTCAGGCACAGATCGGTGCCGGTTCTACCGGTCTGCCGTTCAACTTCTTCCTGATCGCCGGTGCCCTCTATCTGCTGATTTCGTCTGTTTCCGGCGGCATTCTGCAGTCTGCTGAGCGCTATTTCTCGCGCGGCGTGAGGAGAGCCCAATGAGTTTTGAGTTTTTCGCTGAATCCTTCATGGCGATGCTGGCAGGTTTGCCGCTGACCCTGAAACTGGCTGCAACAGCCATTGCATTGGGTGCCTGTCTTGCGCTGATCATCGCTATGATGCGCCTCTCCGGCAATTTCGTGCTGGACTGGATTGCACGCATCTATGTGTTTGTGTTCCGCGGCACGCCGCTGCTGGTACAGATTTTCATCATTTATTACGGCCTCAGCCAGTTTCCGGCGGTTCGCCACTCTTTCCTGTGGCCGATCCTGCGTGAGCCTTACTGGTGTGCGGTGATCGCACTGACGATGAACACCGCAGCCTATGCCGGTGAGATTATTCGTGGCGGCCTGCTATCCGTGCCTCATGGTCAGATTGAAGCTGCCAAAGCTTCCGGTATGTCGCGTTTCACCACCTTCCGCCGCATTACAATGCCACTGGCTATTCGTCAGGCATTGCCGGCTTACGGCAATGAAATGATCTCTATGGTCAAGGCCACGTCCCTGGCTTCGATTATCACCCTGATGGAAGTCACCGGTATTGCTGCCAAGCTGATTGCCGAGAGCTACCGCGCCATTGAAGTCTTCATTGTTGCCGGTGCGATTTATCTGGCCATCAACTTCATTCTGACCCGTCTTCTGCTGCTGGCTGAATACCGCCTGACGCCATATCTGCGTCAGCCTGTTCCTGTCAGCATACCGACCAGCAATCCAACCTCTGGCGGCAATGTTCCTACAGAAGGAAAACTATCGTGAGCAATACTGTATCCGCATCCGCACCGGTCGCGCTGAAAGTCGAAAACCTGCGCAAGAATTTCGGTCAGGTCGAAGTGCTGAAAGGTATTTCGCTCGAAGCCCGCGAAGGCGAAGTGATCTCCATTCTCGGTTCTTCCGGTTCTGGCAAATCCACGCTGCTGCGTTGCATCAACCTTCTGGAAACACCGACATCCGGCACGGTCACCATTTCCGGTGAAACCATCAAGATGGCACAGAATTCCAAAGGCGAAAATCACCCGACTGACAAGAAACAGGTCTCGCGTATTCGCTCGGAACTCGGCATGGTATTCCAGAGCTTCAATCTCTGGTCACACAAAACCATTCTGGAAAATGTGATCGAAGCGCCGATCTATGTGCAAGGACGCAACCGCGCTGAAGTCATTGAAGAGGCCGAAGCATTGCTGGCAAAAGTTGGTATTGCTGACAAGCGCAACTACTATCCTTCGCATCTCTCAGGTGGTCAGCAGCAGCGTGCAGCGATTGCCCGCGCTCTGGCGATGAAGCCAAAGGTCATGCTGTTTGACGAACCGACTTCCGCGCTTGATCCGGAACTGGTCGGCGAAGTTCTGCGCGTGATGCGCGGTCTTGCCGAAGAAGGCCGTACCATGCTGGTTGTGACCCATGAAATGGGCTTTGCCCGTGACGTGTCCAACCGCGTTATCTTTGTGCATCAGGGTCAGGTTGAAGAAGACGGCGCACCGTCTGAAGTCTTCACCAATTCCAAATCAGAGCGTTTCCGCAAATTCATCAGCCACGAAAATGCGGCTTAAAAACATTTCCAGCAAAAGCGCGAAGCGGTTTTGCGTAGGATAATGCGTAACAACAAAGATACAGAGCGGCTCAAAAGTTCAATCCTGAATGGAGCCGCTCTAAATGAATAAAAATAATATGAAACAGGGTGCTTCTATGAAAATCAGCCTCATCACCAAATCGCTTCTTGCTTCTGCAATGCTGCTCGGCGCCGTATCGGCCAGCGTCACTGCACAGGCTGAAGAAAAGAAATGGACCAAAGTAACCATCGCAACTGAAGGTGCTTACCGTCCGTACAACTTCACCAAAGCTGACGGCACACTCGACGGCTATGAAATCGAGTTGAGCAAATATCTCTGCGACCACATGAAAGTGGAATGCACGATCGTTGCAACACCGTTCGACAGCATGATCCCTGCGCTGAACGCCGGTAAGTTTGATGCAATCATGGCTGGTCTGACTGCCACTGCCAAGCGTGAAGAAACCATTGATTTCTCGGTTTCCTATGGCCTGACACCACAGACTTTCGCAACGCTGAAAGACAGCCCGTATGCGAAACTGCCACATACCGGTGAAACCGCGTTTCTTGCAAACGACGACGAAGCCACCAAGAAGCTGATCAGCGAATTCGCAACGTCGATCGAAGGCCGTACCGTTGGCGTTCAGACCGCTTCGCTCGGCCTGACACTGCTCAACACCTATTTCAAAGATTCCGCTGATATCCGCGAATATAAAACCACTGAACAGCATGATCTGGATCTGAAGTCCGGCCGCGTTGATCTGGTTGTTGCCTCTCTGGCTTATCTCGCCGATGCTGCCAAAAAGCCAGGCAATGAAGACATGGTTCTGACCGGTCCTTACTTCAAAGGCGGCGTATTGGGCCGTGGTGTTGCTGTAGGTCTGCGTAAGAACGAACCTGAACTGCAGAAGAAGTTCAGCGAAGCGATTGAAGCTGCAAAAGCAGACGGCACAATCAAAAAGCTGTCCGAAAAATGGTTCGGTTTTGACGTAACTCCATAAGTTACAGATACAATTTGAAATCATGAATGTGGCTGCGATTTTCGCGGCCACATTTTTTTATGCGTGAGCAAAAGCAGTAAGACCATGTTCAAACCCGGTCATTGCATAAAGACATGATCTGATCTGAAACTTTGATGATCCGCTCTGCGCAATATGATTGGACGGCAAGGCTTTGTATCTGTAGAAGCCTTTGTTATTCAAACATTTCTCATCCTGCATCCGGATCACGACTATGCCTGTATATGAACTCGCCGCACTCGGAGCCGCGACTTGCTGGGCGTTTACAGGTATTATTTCCGCTATTCCGGCAGGCCATGTCGGCGCACTGGCATTCAACCGTGGCAGACAGGTTTTCGTCACCGGATTATTGCTGGTCTATGTGCTGGTCACCGGTACATGGCGGGATCTCAGCTGGGATAGCGCTGTGCCGCTGCTGCTCTCCGGCCTGATCGGGATTTTTGTCGGCGACTCTTTGCTGTTTACCGCTCTGAACCGTCTTGGCCCCCGCCGTTCCGGTATTCTGTTTGCCCTCAATGCTCCGATTGCCGCCGTGCTGGGCTGGCTACTGCTGGATGAAAAACTATCGCCGATGGGTGTGCTCGGCATCGCCGTCACTATATCCGGAGTTTTACTGGCCATTCTGTTCGGCAAGCGCAGTGCGCAAATCCATGAATGGGAAAAGATCAAAGGCCCGCTCTGGATTGGTGTCGGGTTAGGGTTGGCGGCGGCAACCGGTCAGGCTATCGGCTCCATCATTGCCCGCCCTGTCATGGCCGGCGGAATTGATCCGGCGCTAGCTTCCCTGTTGCGCGTGGGTATTGCCGCCTGCTGTCTGACCGTGCTGACACAATTGCCTGTACCGGCACTCAAGCCGAAAAAGCCTTTTACGCTGAAAATTGCCTTCCTCACCGCTTTGACCGGCTTTCTCTCGCTGGCATTAGGCATGACTTTACTGCTCTTTGCACTTTCCGGCGGCAAAGTCGGTATCGTCTCCACCATCTCGGCCACAACACCGGTGATTATTCTGCCACTACTATGGCTGCGCACCGGTGAACGCCCCGCCAATGGTGCATGGCTTGGTGCGCTGCTGGTTGTCGCCGGAATGGCACTGATTATGCTGCGCTGAGTGAAACCCTCACTCAGCAGCTTGCTGTTGATAATGATGGCCGGAAACCACACGCACAGCTTCAGAAACCGCTTGTGCAATGCGGCTCTCAATCAATGGATTACTGAGTTTGCCATCGGTGAAGTCACGATCTGAAACATAAATCGCTGTCGGCAGGGCAAAAGCCTCAAAGAAACCGAACAGCGGGCGCAGCTGGTGTTCGACGATCAGTGAATGGCGGTCACCGCCGCCGGTTGCAGCCAGAATAACCGGTTTACCACGCAGTAATTTCGGATCAAGCAAATCGAAGAAATGTTTGAACAGCCCTGTATAGCTGCCTTTATAGGTCGGTGTGCCGACAACCAACAGATCAGCCGCAGCGATTTCATCCACAATATCAGAAGCCTGCTTGTCGAGTTGTGACGGCCAGCGTGCAGCCGGAAAAGATGCCCCCAGATCGGCAATATCATAGACGGATGACACACCGCCAAGCGACAAAGCTGCCTGTCCGGAAATATGTTCAACAAAGCCGCGGGTTTTAGACGGGCTGGTGAGGTTGCCGGAAAATCCGGTTATGCGGAGCGCAGTCATAGTCTTTCCTCGGAATTTTCAGATGTGTCATGTGTCAGCGGGAGAGGCAAAGGAATCTCCCCCGTAAAAACCGGCACGCGATAGCCGCGCTGCACAGCTTCACGCTGCGCAATCTTCAGATACCAGCGCCGTACGGCAGGATAATCATTAAGATTGATTTTATGGCGTTCAAAACGTGACACCCACGGCCAGACCGACATATCGGCAATGGAATAGTCTCCTGCCAGATAGTCTTTGCCGGTGAGATGCAGCTCCAGCTTCTCGTAAAGCCGCTTGGTTTCCTGTGCGAAGAGCGTTGATGCTGCCGGTGCCGCATCCGGATGATAGGTCAGAAAATAATGCGTATGGCCAAGTGTCGGCCCTAAGCCTCCCACCTGCCAGAAAACCCACTCCATCACCGCATAGCGTTCAGCGCCTGTGGCTGGCAAAAACCTGCCGGTTTTCTCCGCGAAATAGGTCAGAATGGCACCGGATTCCAGCAATGTCAGCTCGTTTGAATGATCGACAATCGCCGGAATTTTAGAACCTGCACTGATCTTTCGAAAGCTATCCGAGAACTGCTCGCCTTTGGTCAGATCAATTGCATGCGCCTGATAGGGCAAGCCAAACTCTTCCAGTGCAATAGAGGTTTTCAGCCCGTTGGGCGTTATCCATGTGTAGAGATCAATCATATCAGTCGAACATTAACTCGGGCACCGCGTCGGATGATGGACGGTTTGTCATATTACGTCCGGTCACATCTTCCAGCCCGTCAAAAATCTCCCGCAACCGCAGAACAATTTGCTCAACACGCGGGTCGGCCACACTATAGATCATCGTCTTACCGTCGCGTCTGCAAGCAATGGCACCTGCCTCACGCAGAATACTCAATTGTTGCGACAGGCTTGGTTGCGGAATACGCAGTTCCGCTTCCAGCTCACCGACCTGCGCTTCCTGCTCCATCAGATAGCAGACCAGCGCCAGCCGGTTTGCATTAGCAAGCAACTTAAGCAGGTCACTCGCTGTGGTGACGGAACGACATAAACGGGCTGCAACCGGCTTGGTCATTAAACCTCTCTTTATAACCAACGCGCAAACATTCTATAAAAAAATATATTGATAACCAATATTAATCAATATGTTATAAATTAAAGCGTTAAAAATTATGACCTGCGCCCGTGTCAAAAACTAGAATAATCCGTTACAAATCCGCGCAAAATTAGAACAGCCCGCTTTGGCATTCATTTTACAAAAACGTAAATTGTATCTCAGCATCACAGGCAGAGAATTCCGGTTTCTGCCTGCCATCTGAAAGGGCAGTTTATGAAAATCGGTGTTCATCCCAGCAATCTGCATCTGCGTATCGCTCAAGTCTGGCCTGATGCCTTTGCCACACTGGATGGTGAGTTTGTCAGCTATCGTGAAGGGCGCGACACCGGCCGCCTGATTACGGAAGGCAAGATTGATTTTGGCGGCACCGGCTCAACGCCACCGATTACTGCCGCACTGGACGGGTTGAACGTGCAATATATTGCCGCCTCCGCTCCGCGCCCTGCCAATGGCGCAATTCTGGTACGCGCTGACAGCCCGATCAAATCCATTCCTGATCTGAAGCACCGCCGTATCGGGCTGGTCGACGGTTCTTTCCAGACTTATTATCTGGCACGCAATCTTGAAGAGGCCGGTCTCAACCTCGCTGATATTGAACGCGTCGAGCCGGAAGTTAATGACGCCCTGCCAGCTCTGCTCGACGGTCGTGTTGATGCATGGATTGCCATGGCACCGCGTCTGGAAAATGCCCTTGAGCGCGATGATATCCGTCTGCTCTCGCGTTGCGGTTCAACCATTCCCAACCGCTCTCTGTTCTGGACGCTTGAAGACAGCGGACTTGATGTCGAAACCCGCTTAGCAATTGCACAGGAACTGGCACGGATCGGCCACGAAATCACAGCGGATCCGCATCAGGCTGCTCGCAGGCTGGTGGAAAGCGGTGCAACGGAAGCCAGCCTGCAAGGTTGGGAAAAGGTAATTGCCTCACGCGATTTCACCGTCATTCCGGCAGACGACACCATTCTCACAGAACAGCAGACAGAAGCAGAGGTTCTGCATCGTCACGGGCACTTTGACCGTCTTGCGCAGATTTATCCGCAAGCTGCCTGATCGCCCCCATCACCGAAATCTAGGAATACGGACACTGATATGAATATTTTCTGGTATATGTGCGCACCTGACGGTGCCTATCCTTGGAAGCCTGAAGGTTCCCGCAAAGTTGATCTCGGTTATTACAAGCAGCTTGCCATGGCCTATGATCAGCTGGGCTATACCGGCGCACTTTTTGCCACCGGCGCCCATGACGTATGGGGACTGGCCAATTCATTGCTGCCTTATACGGAGCGGCTGAAATTTCTCGTTGCCATCCATCCGGGTCTGATTGCCCCGACCCTGCTTGCCAAAATGGCGGCGAGCTTTCAGGAATTTTCCAGCGGTCGTTTGCTGGTCAATGTCGTATCAGGTGACGCCAAAATGCTCGGTGCCTATGGCATGAACATTTCCCATGATGAACGCTATGACATGGCGGATGAATATCTGACCATCTGGCACAAGCTGTTTGCCGGTGAAAGCGTGGATTATCAGGGCAAATATTTCTCAACGACAGGTGCCAAACTGGCACTGCCGGTGGGGGAGACGATTGCCCCGCCGCCGCTCTGGTTTGGCGGCTCCTCCGATAAAGCGCTTGATGTTTCCGCCAAGCATACCGACACTTACCTGTCATGGGGTGAAACGCCGGAGCAGATCGGTGCGAAAATCGCCAAGGTTAAAGAACGCGCCAAACAATTCGGCCGTACCATGCAATATGGCATCCGCCTTTATGTGATTGTACGCGATACGGATGCAAAAGCATGGGAGGCTGCCAATGATCTCTATGCCCAGATGGATGCCGCATCCATTGCCGCTAATCAGCGTTTCGTTTCCAATACGGATTCCGTTGGCCAGCAGCGGATGAGCGCTTTACATGGCGGCGTTAAGCCTGAGAACCTGCGTGATCTGGAAATTGCGCCGAACCTCTGGGCAGGCATTGGTCTTGTCCGTCCAGGTCCCGGCACAGCCATTGTCGGCTCACCGGATACGGTTATCCGTACACTGGAAGCCTATCGTGAAGCGGGTGTGGAAACTTTCATCCTCTCCGGCATGCCGCTTTTGGAAGAAGCCTACCGTTTCGGAGAAACTGTGCTGCCACGCCTTGATGTTTCGACCGAAGTAACGCAAGCAAAGCATTATACATGGTCAACTCTGTTTGACCGCGACCTCTCCAAGCTCAAAACGGCCTGATGATGAGTACAGTGAAGACCTATCCCGCAATTGCAGCCACACCGGTTCAGTCGCTTGCCAGAGCATTGCTGGCAGGTATTGAGGCCATGCTGGGGGCAATCTGCGCCACATTGCTGGCTGCACTGCTGCTGATTGTGCTGACAACGGTTGTGCTGCGCTACGGCTTCAATACCGGTCTTCTCGGCTCTGAAGAGCTGGCGACATGGCTTTATGTTGCGCTGATTGCCTTCGGCGCACCGCTGGCCATCAATTCGGCATTAGCGATGCGGCTTGATCTGGTGACTTCGCGTTTGTCTCCTGCCGCTCAGCGTGTGACGGCTGTTTTTGCCGATGTTTTCACACTGATGAGCGGGCTGATTTTAAGTTTCGGCAGTGCACGTATTGCCAGTTTGCTTGGCGGCATTTCTCCGACACTCGGCCTGCCGGAATGGATCAGGTTCGGCTTTCTCGGGCTTGGCGGGTTCTTCATTGTGATTGTGCTGGGATTACAGCGCATCAGCGAAAATAAAACCGCTGACGTCCTGATCGCCGGTATTATAGCAACAGCGCTCTATATCACGGTCAGTCATAGCCATATTGATACGGATTTGAGCCCGAGTATTGTACTGGGTCTGATCGCTCTGATCGGTTTGCTGGTTGCCGCACCGCTGCCCCATGCTTTTCTCGCCGGTGCCTATATTGCCATTGCCTTTGGCAGTACCTTGCCGGAACCGGCTGTGGTTTCCTCCACTGTCACCGGTGTTTCCAAATTCCTGTTGCTGGCGATCCCGTTCTTTCTGCTGGCCGGAAGCCTGCTCACCGCCGCAGGCATTGCCCAGAAAATCGTGCATTACGCCTCTTCTCTTGTTGGGCATCGCCGTGCCGGACTGGCACAAACCACGCTGCTGACAAGTGTGCTGTTTTCCGGGGCCTCCGGCTCTTCCGTTGCCAATGCCGCGTTCAGTTCGGCAACCTTTCAGCCGGAACTGGTGAAGCGTGGTTATCCGCCTGCACAGGCCGGTGCGATTATAGCGGCAACTTCCGTTTTGGATAATGTCATCCCGCCGTCGATTGCCTTTCTTATTCTCGCCGCGGCAACCAATCTCTCCGTCGGCGCTCTGCTGGTCGGCGGCTTCTTTGCCGGTGCTGTCATGGCCGTCTGTCTTGCCGTGGCCATTCATCTGACAGTGAAGGAACAGGTTGCACAGCCGCGTGCCAGCGGACGGGAGCGTGTACAGGCCGCTATCGGTGCCATACCGGCTTTCGGCCTTGGTATTATCGTTGTGGTCGGCATCCGCATGGGTGTTGTCACCACTACGGAGGCCGCCGCCATTGCCGCAATCTACACACTGATCATGGCTGTGATCGGTAAAGTCGGCATCACTTCGCTCTATGATATTTTCAAGCAATCCGGCAAAGAAGCTTCCGCGATCGGCCTGCTGATCGGCACGGCCAGTCCCTTCGCATTTCTGCTGGCGGTGGATGATATTTCCGGCACGATTTCCGATCTGGTCAGTGGTTTCGGTGCCAATCCGGTTGTCATCCTGATCATCATCAATCTCGTGCTACTGGTTGTCGGTCTTGTTCTGGATATCGGCGCTGCCATTCTGCTCTTCGGTCCGATCTTTCTGCCGATTGCGGTTGCCGCCGGTATTGATCCGGTCATGTTCGGCGTCATCCTCGTGGTCAACCTGATGATTGGGGGACTGACACCACCGGTCGGTATGCTGGTCTTTGTCGTCAGCGGAGTTACCCGCCTGCCCGCCACCGCTCTTTTCAAGGCCATGACACCCTATTTCATCGCTCTGCTGTTTTCTCTCGTCATTCTCGGCGCATGGGCTTTGCTCATCTGACCCGCCCGCATAAAGGATTATCCGCTATGATTACGCTGAACCGTCGCCATTTTCTGCGCACCGCCTCGCTCGGCACAGCAACCGCTCTTGCCATGCCAGCCCTCATTCGCACGGCGCAGGCTAAAACTGCCATCACGATTGCCTCACTGTTCGGCGATGATAAGCCGGAAACCAAAATCTGGCTAAAAATCCGTGATCTCGTGGAAGCAAAACTGCCGGGACAATTCCGTTTCAATATCGTCAAAGACAGTGCTTTGGGTGGTGAGAAGGAAGTGGCCGAGGGTATCCGCCTTGGTTCCGTGCAAGGCAGTCTCTCCACAGTTTCCGCTTTGTCCGGCTGGGTGCCGGAGCTGCAAATTCTCGACCTGCCATTCCTGTTCAAAGATGCTGACCATGTGCTGAAAACTGTGCAGGGCGAGACCGGTAATGATCTGAAAGAAAAACTGAAGGCTCAGAATTTTATTGCCACCGGCTTCATCAATTACGGCGCACGGCATTTGCTGGCCAAAGAAGCCGTGACCAAGCCGGAACAACTCAAAGGCAAACGCATCCGCGTTATTCAAAGCCCGCTGCATACAAAACTCTGGAGCAATTTCGGCACCACGCCGGTGGGCATTCCGATCACCGAAACCTATAATGCACTGGAAACCGGCGTTGCCGATGCGATGGATCTGACAAAATCCGCCTATGCGAGTTTCAAGCTCTATGAGGTTGTGCCGTTTGTCACGGAAACCAGCCATATCTGGGCATCGGGCGTGGTCTATTTCTCTGCCAATTTCTGGAACGGTCTCAATGCCGAACAGCAGCAGGTGCTGCAGGAGGCATCCCAAGAGGCCACCACCTACTTTAATCAGCTGATCGTTGATGATGAAGCCGCAGCGATCACCACGGCCAAAGAGCATGGTGCGCAGGTTCTGCAACCGGAAAATTATGACCAGTGGCAGGCCGGTGCAAAGACCGTCTGGGATGATTTTGCACCAGTTGTCGGTGGTATCGATCGCATCAATACGATCAAGAATCTTTAATCCAAAGATTGGCTAAGCAGTCTCCCTCCTCAGCCGGAGGGAGACGTTAGAGTTTTAACTCTCAACCTGATATTTCTTCAGCATTTCAGCGGCACTGATTTCATCGGTGATGAAAACCGTTGGCTTCAGCAGTTTCATTGCACCGAGCAATGCCACAACTTTTTCCGGTCCGCCGGAAGTGAGGATACGCACCGGAGCTTTTTGCAACTTATCCATACTGACCGACATCACGCGCTCATGCACCGGATCGGAAACGATCTCACCGTTGCGGTCATAGAAATGGAACAGCATATCGCCGACTGCACCATTCTCAATCAAAGAGCGCTTCTGCGCGTCATCAATCAGACCAACACGATAAGATGTGCTGCTGGCCGTCTCAATGCCGCCGATGCTGAGCAGAACCATGTCCAGATCATCAGCCATTTCGAAAACGTCTTTCAAACCGCAGCGCTCAACCAATGCCTCGCGGGTTTCCTGACTGTCAACCAGTGCCGGTGCGGGGATCAGATAGCCCTCGCCCTGAAAAATCTGCGCAAATTGCCAGGCAAATTCCGGCGGATTGAACCGGCGCGGCTGTGCAATTCCGCCGAGAAGCGAAATCACTTTAAGATCATTAAGACTGCGCGCACCGATATGCTGCAAAGTGCCGGATAATGTGCGCCCCCAGCCCACACCAATACGCATGCCATGCTGTACTTTCTCGGAAAGATAGGCACCGGTTGCAGCGGCAATCGGCACAATCGGGTCGGTCTCCGGTGTTGACAATGGCGCAACGATTGCCCGCTCCAGCCCGAAGGTCTGCTCCAGCATTCTTTCCAGAGCAGTCAAACCGGCCAGCTTGCCTTCAATCGTGATTTTCACCTCATTGCGGGCACGGGCTTCAGCCAGCAACCGCACAATTGTTACACGACCGACACCAAGCACATCCGCAATGTCGTTCTGGGTCATCTGCTCAACATAATACATCCACGCCGCGCGGGTGCGCAGCCGGTTGGTCTTATTTTCGCTGGCGACGCTCTCTGATCCGACGATAAATTCCGGTGTTTCCTGAACATTACCCGATTTGCGTTTCGTGCTTTTCAACCCAATTCCCCGAATATTTTGCATATACTTATACTGCCCGCTGAAAGACCGGCCGATACGCATGTTTTTCTGCACGCAGCTTATTGCTTTTTCCGCCATGAAGAAACAATAATCCCGTCATCATTTCGGGTTATACCCGCATCATGCGCGCAGGATGAACGACCATGCATCAGGACATTCCGAACGACATCGCCGTCAGTATCAAAGACAAGCTGCGAGGCCTGCGTTATGCCCTGCGCCGTACCCGTCACGGTCAGAATGAGGTTGCAGAACCGGCAATCCTGCCGGATATTGTCCTCACCCGTGCTGCACATGTTGCGGCAACCGTGATGGATAAAGCATTCAGTACGGCCGAAAATATCTCTATTTCACTGGTTTCCGACAATCCGTCCATTCATGAAAATGCGCCGGATGTGCAGGGCTTAAGCTTCTATTTCACAAGCGGACAAGAAGGGCAGCGCGCGTTTCATCGCGATATGTATTATCTGACCAAAGCCGTATTACGCCGTAATAAAGCTGAAAATGTATTGATTCAGGAAGCGGTTTTCATGTCGGTCTATAACCATATGAAACAGCGCTATAGTGCGGATATTGCCCGCCTGCATGACCCGAAAACAGATGTGATCCAGCAGACTGCCAGACTGTGCACGGCGCTGTTTCAGGAAATATTGCGCCAACAACCGGTGCGCCAGTCCAGCAGCCTGTCCGAACAAGCCCTGATTTCGGGCTTTGCTGCCATTAGTCTGGCCTGCGGTCTGGCAACGGCCAAACCGGTGGATATGGAAAATATTGATAATCTGGAAAGCGCCCTGCTGGCAGTGGAAGCACGCGGCGAGCGTATTCTTGAAAGCTTGCAGAACAAGGATGAAGCGGCTCTGCAAAAACTATTTGCCACACTGATTTTTCATCTGCCGTAAAGACAAGACACCGCCATAAGAATGTATTTTACGGCGGTGTTTAAATTTATTTAAGCTCAGAAATCAGCTTCTTTGCCCGCGGGATTGAAGCGGGACTCATGCTCAGTTCTGTCAGCCCCATGCGGATAAATTCTGCAATCAGATCCGGCCTTGCTGCCGCCTCACCGCACATTCCCACCATAATACCGGCCTCAATGCCTGCTTTTGCTGTCATCTCAATGGCAGCCATTACCGCCGGATGTGAAACATCATTCAGCTTGGCAACTGTCGGATTAAGCCGGTCTGCAGCCATAACATATTGGGTCAGATCATTGGTGCCGATTGAGAAGAAAGCGGCTTCCTGTGCCAGCTGTTGTGCGGCGAAAACAGCGGCAGGCGTTTCAATCATCACGCCAAGATCAAACTGACCGCAAGCCTTGCCCTCGCTGAGCAGTTCCTGCCGGCAGGTTTCAATTAAAGCTTTGGTTGCGCGGATTTCCGCCACATCCGAGATCATCGGCAGCATGACTTTAAGCTGCCCATTGACGGCAGAACGCAGCAAGGCACGCAATTGCGGCTTGAAAATATCCAATCGGTCAAGACACATACGGATACCGCGCCAGCCGAGAAACGGGTTTTCCTCCTGCGGAAATTCAATACCGGCAATCGGCTTGTCCCCGCCAATATCAAGCGTGCGCACAATCACCGGATAAGGTGCAAAAGCTTTCAGCAAAGCCGAATAGGTTTCTGTCTGCATATCTTCCGATGGCAGATGCATATGCTTCATGAATAACAGCTCGGTACGGAACAAGCCGACACCCATCGCACCGGCAGCCTGTGCCACCTCAATCTCTTCCAGTGCACCGAGATTAGCGGCCACCTCAATCACCGTACCATCTGCCCGCTGCGGGATCATGGTGCGGTAGGCTTCCAAAGCCTGTTTTTCAAGCTTCGCGTCTGCAATACGCTGCTTGAAATCCGCAAATATTGTTTCATCCGGATCCGGCGCAACACGGCCTTTACTGCCGTCAACAGCAATCTGCTTCACATCTTTCAGCTGATGCACCGCTTTACCCAGACCGAGCACCGCCGGAATACCATGGGTGCGGGCAATGATCGCCACATGGGAGGTTGCGCCGCCATGACCGCAAACAATCGCACCGATCTTTTTCAGCGGTGCGCGGGCGAAATCCCATGCGCCGATATCTTCAGCGATCAGAATGGCACCATCCGGCAAGGCTTCAAGACTTATATCCTGCTGTCCCAGAAGTGCCAGACAAATCTGACGGCCAACGGCCTGCACATCATCGGCACGGGCATTGAGATAAGGATCATCAATCTCTGAGAACTGACGGGCAACGGCTGCACTGGCACCGAGCATGGCGGAGAGCGCATCCAGCCCGCCACGGATCAGGCCTGTTGCTTCATCAAGCAAGGTCTCGTCCGCAGCAATATCCTTCAATGCCGCAATAATACCGCGGTCGCTCTCGGCAAGATTATCCGCTTTCAACTCCGCATCCATGCGCTGCTGAACATGCGCGACAGCGTCATGAAAGCGGGTAAGTTCTGCGGGTATTTCAGAGGTTTTCAACGTGCGGTTATCGGCAGCGATTTCCGGCGGAAAAAACGGATAGGCCTCCCCGATTGCCACACCTTCACTGGCCGCAATACCAGTGATAAAACCGGCATCTTCCGGCTCTACCTGCGCAACAGCCGGAACGGCTATTTCAACAGGTGCTGGCACGCTCGCAGCACCAAGAGCATCCACATTTTCATCCAGACCCGACAGCGGATTTTCCAGATAGCCGATCAGCGTTTCCAGTGCCTCAATCGCATCTGCACCTTCGGCTCGTACGGTCACCGTGTCATTTTCCTTGACCCCGAGCAGCATCAGCTTCACAGAGCTTTTTGCGCTGACACTTTTGTCCGCTTTAGCAATCTCAATGTCCGATTCAAAGCTCTTGGCAAGCTTCACAAAGCGGGTAGCCGGCCGTGCATGTAAACCTTCATGCACCCGTACGATTGTCGAGCGTTCCATGCTATACCTGTTTCAGTCGTCTAAATATTATGCGTGAATGATAATAGCGGCGCCGGCCTGCAATTGTGCCACCAGCGCCTGCGTATCCACTTCGGAAGCGCAAATTTCTCCCGGACGCTCGGTGCTTTCAGAACCGTTGAACGAAATCACCACATGGCCGATATCCAGCACTTTCTGCCACGCGCTGGAGCCGACAGAAGTAATAGTCGCCTCAAGAGAACCGATGCTGATCTTTGCGCCGGTAGCAGGGGCTTCTGCAGACGGTTGGTCTTCCACCGCATGAAGCACAGAAACCTCAGCCAGTTCTGACGGAGAGCCGTCAGCAAACAGGATAACTACGCCGCCTTCAGCCAGATCCGCCACTTCAGGACCCACAGCGGTAATCCGCGTTTTAAGAGAAATTGTCATAATGGCGGAACCTTTCAATCTGTCATTCAAATTAGTATTGAAAGAGCGGTCAGTCCCTGGCGACCAGACCGCTCTTTGTATTGTGTATTTTAAAGAACCATCAGGCTCACAGCCCATGCAATCAGCACCGAAACCGGCCCCATGATCTGACGGCTGATGAGAACCGCAGGCACACCGATCTCGATGGTTTTCGGCTTGGCTTCACCCAATGCCAGACCGACCGGCACAAAGTCACAACCGACCTGTGTGTTATAGGCAAACAGTGCAGGCAGAGCCATTGCCGGAGCAATTGTACCATTAGCAATTTGCGGCCCGATAATTGCCACACCAACCACCTGCGCAATCACCGCACCGGGCCCGAGTACCGGTGACAGAAACGGCAGACCGCAGATTGCGGACAGGATCAGCAGGCCGATAATATTATTGGCAAGCGGTCCCAGCGGCTGTGCAAGAATATCGCCGATACCGGTATAGAGGATGAAGCCGATCAGCATTGTAACGAAGGCCATGAATGGCAGAACATTACGGATAACCTGATCGATGGTACGGCGACCGGCATTAAAGAACACGCCGACAATACCGCCCATTACACGGCCGACACTGCTGATAAAGCCGATCAGACCGCCTTCAGAAGGCTGTTCAACCGGTGCAGCGGCAGGCGCCTCAGCCTTGGTCTGTGCCGCAGCGGCAGCAGCCGGTGCGGAACCATCTGCAAGGGCGATATTTTCAGACTTCACACCCGACACATAAATATCTTCGGTAATATATTGCGCAAGCGGACCGGACTGGCCAACAGGCATCACATTAACGGTCGGAATACGTTTGCGCGGATACACACCACAGCGTGCTGTGCCGCCGCAATCCACGATTACAACAGCCATTTCGCTTTCAATCGGCGGGCTTTTAAAGCCGTCAACCGCTTCTGCGCCCGTCAGATCTGCAATCTGACGGGCAATCGGGTGAATACCGCCGCCGGTGACAGAAACAACTTTATTGCGCTGTTCGGTCGGCTGAATGGTCAGCGGGCCGCCCCAGCCGCCGGAACCCGGATTAATCGTTACGGATTTGTAGGTTTTTGCCATGTTCCCCTCCCGCCCCTCAGAGCTCAATGCCCTGACGGCGCGCCATAATGGCGGTAATACGTTCTGTCAGCATACCTTTGAGCAGGATCACCACGAGGCCGACCAGCGCATACCAGATGGCCACAGTGATATGATAACCGCCCGGCACTGCGCCCTTCTTTTCCAGTTCCAGCAGCGCCACAAGAATGCCGCCCCAGACGAAATACTCGCCCGGATTGATATGCGGGAACAGACCAAGCGGCGGATGCACATAGGAAACCGCAGCATCGTAAAATGCAGGCTTGTGCTTTTCTTCGAGAAACGAACCGAAAGTATAAGCCATCGGATTGGTCAGGAAGAAGACCGAAAGCAAAGGCAAAACCGTATAGCGGGTCAGCGCGATACGTCCGGCACCGCGCGCCAGACCATGCACACGCTTTTCGCCCACCAGTTCGGTGATCGCGTAGAAAGCGGTCATCAGCACGATCAGTGTCGGGATGATGCCGGTAACAAAGCCGGTCAGAACCTCGCCGCCCTTCTGGAACACACCGATAAAGTGTTTACCCAAAGCGGTCAGCCAGCCCAGCTGTTCTTCCTGCTGCACATTTTGCAGGCGTTCACGGAACTGATCGACAGTGATATTGCCGCCGGTTGCAGCCGCTGTTCCCGTATCAGTGCTGGCCTGCGCCAGAACCACGAGATCATTGCCGTTTTGCTGCACTGCCATTTTGCTGTGCAGCCCCGCGTTTAACACTGCGTCGGATACCAGCCCCCCCGCATGGTGCAGGGATTGCATGGTGACGTCGGCATGTTGTGCCAACATTGCTGTAATTGACATATTACCTCCCTGATTGCCGCATCGGAAATGCGGCCTCCCCTACTCTTTTTAGTTCAGGCTTCCACAGTCTTCAGACCGGTTAGTCCGGTCTCTCCGCCAGACGTATCAGCCAGCCTTTCAGCCTGTTCGATTGCAGAACGCACCGCATGTGCCACAGCCGGCTGAAATTTTTCCTGCTCCAGCTGCTCCCGCAATTGGGCCAGTGTCAGCCCTTCAAAAGCATCACGACGGGTGAATTTGGCAAAGACTGTGCGACCGCTCATCTCCAGTAATCTGCGCACAACCAGATCATGATCCACCACGATCAGAACAATAACGCCCTTACCGAAACGCCCGCGCACATGACCGGCACCAACATATCCGTCTTTGTATTTATTGCTGATGCCCTTCATGACATCGGTATAATGACGCATCTGGAACCAGACACCCAGCGACTGGAACCCCCAGAGCAATGCCAAAGCTAATAATGCCCATTGCCATATCGCCATACGATATCCTCCCGACTGCCTCTGAACCCGTCATCAGCTCATTCTCCCGAGTGAATTAGAGAACATTTGTTTTTTTCAATGTCAATATGTATAATTCATTACACGCAGGTCAAAGCGAATGGACCATGACATTTCTCCTGTCATCGCTTATGATTACTGTCAATGAAGTGCCCGCATAAAAGACCGACACAAGAAAGAGCTCATGATGGATCTGCTATTCAAAAACCAGATGGCAAATGTGCCTGATTTACGGCACAGGTTGCGTCAGCTGCGCTGGTTTCGGGCAACTTTGCGAAAACATGCCGGTCTGATTACCGAAATGACCGGTATGCGCTATGATATTGATGAAAAACGCCTGACGGAAGCCTTTCTCAACTGGATCGAGCTGGTCAATCAGAACAAACATTATGCTGCTGTAGACCGTAAGGATTTCATTATTTTTGCCGCCGGTCTGGTTCTTAAAGAACTGATCCGCCTCAACCCCGCCAAAGCAGTGAGCGCGCCGGATAAAGTTCTGACAGGCGAGATGGAGAATTTAAACGAAATCATCCGCTTCTGGCCGGAAGGTTTTCTTTATACCAATTACTGTATCTGCGCGATTGCCGCGATACAGGAACAGGAGTTCGGAACAAGTCCTGATATTGACCAGAGCGCCAATGATCTGCGCACCTGGTGGACATATCGTGAGAATGCGTCTGAAATGCCGGGTTTTGCCATCGCCTTCCTCGACAAGTTTTTGGGACAGGAGCCCAATTGGGTGATGCCGGATTTTGCCTCGGCACGCGCGGCAGTGCAGCGCGCACTCGGCGCGGACCATCCTGCCGTTGCACTTACGCAGCCATCACAGACTTAAAATAAAAAAATCCCCGCAGGATGGAAGGAAAACCTTGCATCCTGCGGGGGTGGATCAGAAGAACAGGCTATACAGAGGGAACGGTATGCAACCTGTTTTCTGCAGTTTTATTGTGCTGCCCTGCTGCACTCTCCGATGATACGCAGCACAGCATCACGTTGCTCCAGCTGAGGCATATGTCCGCAATTGCGGAACACATGCACACCCACGTCTCCCGGCAGGCCATGGGCATGAGCCACGGGAATAATGCGATCCTGCGCACCGAAGATCAGCCGTACAGGAATTGCCAGCCCCTCAAGGCTTGAGCGGATTTCAAACGTCTGGGTACTGTCTGCACATAAATGCGCCGCCATACCGGCTTGTGCTGCGCGCAGTTCCGTATCCTGAGCCTGCACAACCGTTGCATTGATGAAAGCTCTGGAGAGCATGTTTTCATCGGCAAACAGTTCTTTCAGCCAGGGCACAATGCTTGCCTCACTTTTGGCCTGCACCAAACCGTTGAGGAATGCACCATTGATCTGCGGGCCGAGACCGGCAGAAGAAATCAGAACCAGCGAGCGCACATCCGCAATGCCGCGATCGGCTGTGACAGCTGCCACAGCACCGCCCATGGAATGGCCAACCAGAATACAGGCTTCAACCCCATGAGCTGCCAGCGTTGTTTCCACACTGGCCGCAATCGCATCAATACTCTCCGGCACGTAACGCGGTGAGCCGCCATGGGCTGGCAGATCAAGCGCCAGAACCGGATTGCGCAAAGTACCGCCGGCCAGAAGCATGCGCCAGCTGTTAAGATCTGACGCGAAGCCATGGATCAGCACAATCGGCAGCTGCCCGCTTTCCCCCTGACGCAGCCAGACGGCATTAAGCGCGCCTTGCGCCGGTGATGTGACAACCGGACGGGATACGGTGGCCTGCACCGGCGAAACAGCAGGTGCCGCAGCCGCCAAGCTGAACTCTATGTCTTTCTTCTGAATACGACCTTTAGGACCGGAGCCCTGTACCGCATTCAGATCAAGACCTGCATCTTTTGCCAGTCTGCGTGCCAGTGGTGTCGCACGAATGCCTGTAATTTCAGTCTGTGCAACCGGTACGGAGGTAATAACCGGTTGCACAGCGGGGGTTTCAGAGACTGAAGGCTGCACGTACGGTTCATCAATGGGTTCTGCAACCGGTTGGCTGACAACCTTCCGCTCTTCGCCTTCAGCATAGATCCATGCAACGGCCTGACCGACCGGCACGACTGCGCCTTCCGCAGCAGACACATCGCCTAGAATACCGGATGCCGGTGCATCCACTTCCATAGCGGCTTTGTCTGTTTCAATCTCAAACAGCAACTGACCTTTGGTGACCGTATCGCCATCCTTGGCGTACCAGCGCGAAATCTGGCCGGTCTCCATATCCATATCAACTTTAGGCAGGATGACTTCAACCGCCATGACTAGCGCGCCCCCTTCACAAGTTCGCGGGCACTTTTGAGAATATCAGGCACCTGCGGCACCGTTGCCCGTTCAAGATCAGGATTATAAGGGATTGGTGTTTCCGCACCGCCAAGACGAATAATCGGGGCATCGAGATAATCAAATGCATCGCTTTCCGCGACAAGCGCACTGATTTCAGCGCCGATGCCCAATGTCTTGACCGCCTCATAAACACACATCAGTTTCGAGGTTTTCTTCACACTGGCAATAATGGTTTCGCGGTCAATCGGGCGCACAGAGCGCAGATCAATCACTTCAACATTAATGCCTTCTTTGGCCAGCTCTGCCGCTGCATCCAGCGCTTTATGCACCATAATCGCTGAGGCAACGATGGTGAGGTCTGTACCTTCACGCACCACTTTCGCCTTGTTAAGCGGCACGGTGTAATAGCCTTCCGGCACTTCGCCCTTCATTTTATAAAGCAGCTTATGCTCGAAAATCATCACCGGATCAGGATCTTCAACCGCTGCCAGCAACATGCCCTTCATATCATAAGGGGTGGAAGGCTGGACAACTTTCAGACCCGGCACATGGCCAAGCCACGCCTCAATGCTCTGGCTGTGCTGCGCTGCGGCACCGGTGCCGGAACCGGCAGGGAAGCGCATCACCAGAGGCACGGAAACCGCACCACCCAGCATGTAACGGATTTTTGCCGCCTGATTGACGATCTGCTCCATTGCGAGCGCCGCAAAATCAGAAAACTGGAATTCAAAAATCGGGCGCATACCGGTCAGCGCTGCACCAACCGCAACACCGGCACCGCCAAGCTCGGAGATCGGCGTATCCATCACACGGTCTTCACCGAAACGATGCACCAGATCGCCGGTGACCTGAAAAGCGCCGCCGTAAACACCAATATCTTCCCCCATCAGGAAAACGCGCTCATCGCGCTCCATGGCGATTGCCATCGCTTCCTGAATAGCCTGCGAATAACTCAACTCACGGATTGTCGTGTCCATTTTTCTATCAGTCCGTGTATACATCGCGTGTCAGATTGGAGAGATCCGGTGACGGGCTGTTCTTGGCGAACTCGATAGCGTCAGCGATCTCTTTTTCGACATTGGTGCGGATTGTTTCAATTTCGGCATCGGTGATGAAGCCGTAAGTTTTCAGATCAGTCTCAAAACGGGCGATCGGATCACGATTGGTTGCCCAATCCTCGATCTCTTCCTTGGTACGATAACGGTTGCGGTCGCTCTTGGAATGGCCGCGCAGACGATAGGTCTTATTCTCGATCAGGGTCGGCCCCTCACCGCGACGCGCACGTTCAATCGCCTCATGAGCGGCTTCAGCAACGTCAGAGAGATTATTACCGTCAACAATCACACCCGGCATATTATAGGCCACCGCACGGTCAGCAATATTTTCAACCGCTGTCGAGCGTTTGGTCGAGGTTGACATGCCATAGCCATTGTTTTCACAAACAAAAACCACCGGCAGCTTCCAGACCGAAGCCATATTCAGTGCTTCGTGAAACGCGCCCTCATTGTTGGCCCCGTCACCGAAGAAGGAAATAACGACCTTGCCGTTTTTCTGTTTCTTGGCCGACAGCGCAGCACCCACAGCAATCGGAATACCGCCGCCGACAATACCATTGGCACCGAGATTACCCTTTGAAACATCAGCAATATGCATGGAACCGCCGCGGCCTTTGCAATAACCGGTTTCCTTGCCGAAGAACTCGGCAAACATGCGGCCAATGTCAGCACCTTTGGCGATACAATGACCATGGCCACGGTGGGTCGAGCCGATCATGTCATTTTCTTCCAGCGGCAGACAAATTCCCATAGCACTGGCTTCCTGTCCGATAGACAGATGCATGGTGCCGTGAATAAGTCCGCGCATATAGCTTTCTTCCGCGCCCTCTTCAAAGCGGCGGATCAGATACATTTTATGCAGCGCTTCTTTGAGCTTTTCCGGTGAATATTCACGGAAAGCAAAGGGCAGATTGCGCAAATCACCCTTCGTGCTGTCGTCCGTCTGAGCCTTTTTGACCTGAGCCATCAAAGTTTACTCCTCAAGGCACTCATCAGAACGGGGGCCTGATGAGACCGTATATCAAATTCAAAACTATCAGGCGCCGTAGACCAGTCTGTCCTGACGAGCGCGCAATTCTGCGATCTTGGAACCTGCTGCCACAGCGGCATTGGCATAGGTGACCAACTCACCTTTTTTGATCGGCGCAGTAACGATACCGCCCTGCAACAAACCACACGGAATGGCTTTGGCGCTACGTGCCTCACCGGCCGTCATGATCCATGCGCGGTAGCAATATTCACCGATGGCATCGAGGGTTTCACCGACCGCCATATCCTTCTTGGCCACAGCTGCGACTTCCGCCACAGGCTTATCCAGCGGCACCATATCCGGCTTGCCGTAGAGTACGACGCGGGCGCAGGTCAGCGGCACTTCCAGCGAGGTCAGGTGATAAGGACGGTGGAAGGTGAAATACGGGCCTTTACCCATTTTCAGATCTTCCATACGCTCGGAAATACGCGGATGGGACATGTCGGCAACGACGAACACACCCGGTGCCACGCCTTTGCCGATCGTATAATCGACAACGCCCACACGGGAGAGCACACCACCATCTTTTTCAGGGATCAGGGTTGAGGATAACTGATCGAGCGTTGCGGCCGGACCATGCATACCGGCTTTGTCCGGTACCAGACCGGTGGCATTGGCGATTGCCGCCATTTCCACCATGGTTTTGGAACCGTCCACAAATTCCACCAGCATGCGCACATTCATATTGCGGTGGATTGCTTCTTCCATATAGGCGTCCGGCACCGCATCAATGTTCAGCGGATTGTTCTTGCCTTTACCGGCAGCAACAATCGGGTGTCCCATAGCAGACACAAACTCAATCAGCTCCATACAAGAAGACGGCTCGTCACCGGCACCAAGTGAATAGGTAACACCGAGGCGGTCAGCCTCACTCTTCAGATAAGCGCCGATAGTTACATCCGCTTCAACATTCATCATGACGAGATGTTTGCCGTGCTCCATGGCACGCAGACCGATTTCCGCACCAACAGCAGGCACGCCCGTCGCATCGATCACCACATCAATCAGATCATTCTCAAGGATCAGATCGGCATTGTCGGTAACAGCAACTTTGTGCGCTTCCATAGCGGCTGTCAGGTCGGATGCAGTATTAACCTCGCGGCCATGACCACTTTCCTGAAAAGCAATATCAACAGCTTTCAGCGCATTCGGCACACGCAATTCGGAAATAGCACCAATCTCAATACCGGGCATATGCGCAACACGGGTCACAATATCTGTGCCCATTTCACCTGATCCGATCAGGCCGATACGAATTGGCCTGCCGCTATCAGCACGGGCTTTCATATCGCGGGCAAGCCCTGTCAGCGCAACATTGGTGGTCATGAGTTCCTCCTGAGAGCGTTTTGGGTGCTTGGCGCTCTGTCTGATTTTATCAGTTCTATAATCGGGTATTGAACATTTGTATTCAAGTCAATACCTCTGTTCAATTCATCTGCGGTAAAACAGTCGCATGCCACGGTACAGGAACGTAAAATTATGCCGCCGCAGCGTCACGAAAACCAATGCGTGGCATCAGGGAAAAATTCTGAGCTGCGTAAATTTCTGTATATTTTCTGCTAAAAACACGGCTTATTAAGAGCGAAATTCTTCAGGTCATATTTGCCCCCGATTGACTTGGATATAAATTTCGCAGATACACTTTGGTATTAAATAAAAAACAAATGTTGCATCACAACATAATAACGCTCTTACATATCCCGGGAGGCTTGGAGATATGAATGAATTCCTGAATGGCTTGAAATCCGCGATTGATACACTGGGGCCAACAGTCCTGCTGCCAATCGTGATCTTTATTATCGCCGTCATCCTGGGGGCAAAGGTCGGCAAGGCATTTCGTGCCGCCGTCACCATCGGCGTTGCCTTTATCGGTATTAATCTGGTGCTTGGCCTGATGTTCACCTCAATCGGTGAAGTGGCGCAGGCAATCGTTACCAATACCGGCATCAAGCGTGACATTGTTGATGTGGGCTGGCCTTCTGCCGCCGCCATTGCCTTCGGCTCTTCCGTCGGCCTGTGGGTTATTCCGGTCGGCATCGCGGTCAATATTGCATTGCTGCTGATGCGCTGGACTCGCACACTCAATGTTGATGTCTGGAATTTCTGGCACTTCGCCTTTATCGGCTCGCTCGTTGTCGCTGCGACCGACAATCTGGCCTATGGTATTGCCATTGCCGCACTGGTTGCCGCGCTGTCGCTGCTGTTTGCCGACTGGTCAGCGCGTGCCGTTCAGCAATTCTATGATGTGCCAGGCATTTCTGTTCCGCATATTGCATCGGCGCAAATTCTGCCGATTGCCATTGTCGTAAACTGGGTGCTCGACCGCATCCCGGGCATCAACAAAGTCAATATCAGCACAGAAACCATTGAACGCCGCTTTGGTGTTTTCGGGGAACCGGTGGTGCTCGGCCTGATTATCGGTCTGGTTCTGGGAACCATCGCCTTCTACAATGCCGGTGATTTCGGCACGGTACTGGCCAAGGTTCTCGGTACAGGTATGACACTGGCCGCTGTGATGCTGCTGCTGCCGCGCATGGTGAAAATTCTGATGGAAGGCCTGTTACCGGTATCTGATGCCGCGCAGGAATTTGTGCGCAAGCGCACCGGCGACCGCGAATTGCTGGTCGGCCTTGATTCAGCGATCCTGATCGGCCATCCGGCTGCGATTTCTTCGTCGCTGATCCTTGTGCCGATTGCGATCCTGCTCTCGGTTATCCTGCCGGGCAACCGCGTTATCCTGTTTGCTGATCTTGCGGTTATTCCTTTCATCGTGGCGCTTACAGCCCCGCTTTTGAACGGCAATGTGTTCCGCATGGTTATTGTCGGTACAATCACGCTGACAATCGGCTTCTATGTGGCTAATGCTCTGGCACCGCTATTCACCAGCGCCGCCGTCTCTTCAGGCTTCAAGCTGCCGGATAATGCTTTGCAGATTACTTCGGTGGTCGATGGCTTCCTGTGGATTCCATATGTTATCATTGAAGCAATTCAGTGGCTTGGCGTTGCCGGTATCGGTGTACTGGCTGTAGTTGTGGCTGCCCTGTTTGTACTCTACCGCCGCAATACGCTGGCTTGGGAGCGTGCAGCCGGTGCCGCTGATGAGTCTGCAGATCAGGCCGCAACCTGACAATCATCTCAAGCATTTACCCCGTTATCGCGGGGTAAATGCACAATATTCATAGTAAACGGAGAAACAGGATGGCTACCAGCCTCTTCAATTCCCTTACAGCTGACGCAATTCTGCTCGGCGTTGAGGCAAAAACCAATGAGGAGGTTATCCGTCTCCTGGCCAGCCGGTTGCATCAGCTCGGCTATGTTAAAGACAGCTATGCCGATGCGGTTGTGAAACGCGAGCAATCCATGCCGACCGGCCTGCCGCTGGAGCGCGCGGACAATGTGGCTGTGCCGCACACTGATCCTGAGCATGTGCTGAAAGCAGCAATTGCCATGGCCACGCTGAAAACACCGGTTGATTTCGCGAATATGGAAGATCCGGAGGAAACAGTCGGCGTCGGCACTGTGTTCCTGCTTGCCATTAATGACAAGGACAAACAGATTGAAACACTGCAATCCATTATGGGCGCAATTCAGTCACCGGAGATTCTCGACGGGCTGAAACTGGCACAGACAACAGACGACCTTAAAAAACTACTCGGTTAAATAATATTATAAGGAGCGACCTCATGGCTAAACAGAAAACCATTCTCTTTGCCTGCGGCACCGGCATCGCCACCTCAACTGCGGTGAATGCCACTGTAACCGAGGAAATGAAAAAACGCGGCCTCACTTTCAATGCTCAGCAGGCCAAAGCTACGGAAGTGCCTTCTCTTGCTGACAATGTGGATTTCATCGTCTCGACCACACCGATTTCAGCATCTGTGACCAAACCGGTCATTAAAGGCCTCGCCTTTCTGACCGGTATCGGCAAAGACAAGATTCTGGATGAAATTGAAGCCGAATTGCGCAAATAATTCACGCTCCGGAAACAAAAAAGCCGCTCAAAACTGAGCGGCTTTTTTTAATTCACGCGAATGGCTGCGTCATGCTGAAAGCCGGCTCAGTAAACCATTCCGCGCCCTGCTCAGTCATATAGAAATGATCTTCCAGCCGGATGCCGAACTTTTCCGGCACGACAATCATCGGCTCGTTGGAAGCGCACATGCCTGCTTGCAGAACGGTCTGATCACCACGCACCAGATATGGCGCTTCGTGAATAGTCATCCCGATACCGTGACCAGTACGATGCGGCAGACCCGGCAACTGGTAATCCGGCCCGAGACCGTGGTGCTCAAGCACCACACGCGCTGCATCGTCCACAGAGCCGCAGGTTGCACCGATTTTAGCAGCCGCAAAAGCCGCCAATTGTGCCTCTTTTTCAATATCCCATATGCGCTGCTGCTCAGAGGTCGGCGTCCCAAAAATATAGGTACGCGTCAGGTCGGAATTATACCCCTGCACCAGACAGCCAGTATCCACCAGCACCACATCGTTTTCAACCAGCACATCATCCTGCGGCAGACCATGCGGGAAAGCCGTTGAGCGGCCAAATTGAACGGCGCAAAAAGTGCTGCCATTGCTGCCGATAGCTTTATGGGCTTCATGGATGAAATTCCGAACTGTGCTGGCTTTGATGCCGGCATGAAGAATGCGGGCGGCACGGCGATGCACTTCCAGTGTCATCTGCATAGCCTGTTTCATGATCGCAATTTCTGCCAGTGACTTCACGCTGCGACAACCGTCGATAATCCCCTTTGCATCCTGCAAGGTGACGGAAGGTGCAGCTTTGCTTATGCTGCTGGCCATGCCGAATGGCAGCGCCGGATCAATAGCCAGAACCTTGCAATTCTCGTCCTTCAGAATTTTCGCCACGAGCTCAGACGGGTTTTCATGCTCTTCCCAGAGGCGGATGCGTGCATCCATAATCCGCACGGCTTCTAGAGAACCCGCCTCAAAAGCCGGGCAGATCAGATAAGGTTCGCCTTTCAGCGGCAACACCATCGCCACCAGACGCTCGATCATGCCCCATCCGATACCGGTAAAATAATTGAGGCTGGTGCCCGCGCCGACGATCAGCGCGTCTGCGCCACTCTCCGTCATTAGTCTGCGGGCTTTTTCAATACGTTCCAGCCGCTCCGAAATGGATATTGCCGGTGCAATATCAACCCACGGGCGAATTGCGCTCAGCTCCGTAGCGTAATCAGAACCACCAATCATCAGCCAGACCTTCCGTTTCTTTCAGAATTTGCAATCTCATATATCAGCTTAGCTTCGCCGAATACAGCAGATTTCCTTTCTTTAATTGCAAACAAAGAAAGATATTATTGACAACATATTTGTAGACAATATTACCGAATTTTTCTAAGCTGAACCGACTCCACAACAATAAACGGGGGAACATGAATGGATTTTGATTTCACGCGCATGGATCCGCAGGATCGCTACCGGTTGCTGACAAATTTTGTCGGCCCGCGCCCGATTGCTCTGGTCACAACCCGCGCGGAAAACGGGCAGGACAATGCCGCCCCGATGAGCTTTTTCAACGTCTTTTCCCATGATCCTGCGATTGTCATTCTCGGTATTCAGACAAGGCAGGACGGTCGGGAAAAAGATACGGTTCTCAATATCCGCAGAACACAGGAATTTACCGTGAATATGGTGGATATGGCGATTTCCGACGCCATGCTGGTTTGCGGGATCGGTTTTGAGCCGGATGTCGATGAAGTCGCCATGGCCGGGCTGACTTCAGAGGCCGGAACGCAGGTTTGCTCACGCTGGCTGCCTCAATCGCCGTGCTCCATGGAATGTCGGGTAGAACGGCTGATCGACTATGAGCGCCGTGTGATTGTGCTTGGTGAGGTCGTACATATGCATGTGCGCCGCGACTGTCTGGATGAGGCAGGCCGCTACGTCAATCCGGAGGTCTATCAACCGATCGCTCGCCTGCATGCCGATAATTACATCGCTTCCGATAACCAGTTTGTACTGAAATCGCCAGGATTAGCTGCGTTTCAGGATCGCCTGACCAATAAAGGTTGAAGTTTTGCGCATTCTTCTGATCAACCCGAACTCCACCCAATCCATGACCGATCAGGCCGAGCGCAGCGCCCGCCGCGCAGCTTTGCCGACCACCGTCATTGAAGCCATTAATCCGGCAGACACCCCGCGCAGTATTGAAGGTCATGCTGATGAAGCGATGGCTGTTCCTTCTATGCTGCAGCTCATCCGCGAAGGTGAAGCGAATGGCTTTAATGCCTATGTTGTCGCCTGTTTTGATGATCCGGGACTGGATGCCGCCCGTGAAGTTGCCGGCGGACCGGTTTTCGGCATTTGTCAGGCCGCTGTGCAGGTTGCCATGACCATTTCCAAACGCTTCTCTGTCGTCACCACCCTGCCCCGCTCGGTGCCGATTATTGAGGATCTGGTGCAGGAATATGGTGCCACCCATCATTGTCGTCGCGTACGCTCGATTGATATGCCGGTGCTGGCACTGGAAGAAGATGCCTGCCATACGGAAGAAATGCTGGTGCAGGAAATCGAGCGCGCCAAACGCGAAGACCATGCAGAAGCGATTGTACTCGGCTGTGCCGGTATGTCTGAACTGTGCGAACGGCTGGAACAGCGTTGCGGTCTGCCGGTGATTGACGGTGTGACCGCTGCGGTCAAACTGGCTGAAGCTTATGTCAGCGCCGGATACCGCACCTCCAAAGCCGGTGCCTATGACTATCCGCGTGTGAAATAACACTGTCAAAACTATATTCTAAAGCCTCCGGATCATCCTGTCCGGAGGCTTTTTTATTGCCTGCAGCATAAAGTGCCAGAGCGGATTTTGCGTACGCAAGAAGACGCACGGCACTCTAAAAAACAAAAGACGACAGAGAGGACTCTGCCGCCTTTTGCCGGATGGGTGCCAAAGTTTTTTAAACTTCGGCACGGAGGGTTCGTCTAAATTTAAACCTCAGATTTCTCCGATACGATGGCAGGCAACGCGGCTGCCGTCATCATAGGCTTTCATCTCCGGCTTTGTTGCCGAACAGCGGCTGTCCGCAAACGCACAACGCGGATGGAATGTGCAACCCGAAGGCGGTTTCAGTGGGCTTGGCACTTCACCGCCGCCGACCACACGATCACGATGCGGTTCAGCAATATTCGGGATCGTTTCCAAAAGCAGACGCGTATAAGGATGCTTCGGATCAGCAAACAGTGTTTCTGTATCCGCTTCCTCAACAATCCGTCCCAGATACATCACCGCAATGCGATCCGACATATGGCGGACAACACTCATATCATGGCTGATGAACAGGAAGGTCAGACCAAGCTCGTCCTGCAACCTGCGCATCAGGTTAAGAATCTGTGCCTGCACAGAGACGTCCAGCGCTGAAGTCGGCTCATCGCAGACCAGAAATTCCGGTTCACCGGCAAGAGCGCGGGCAATGGAAATACGCTGGCGCTGGCCACCGGAGAACTCATGCGGGAATTTCTTGCCGTCCGATGGTGCAAGACCAACGATTTTCAGCAGTTCTTCCACACGATCATTGATCTCGGCTTCGGTCTTACGCAGTTTCAATTCACGCAGCGGTTCAGCAATGATGCTGTGTACCCGCCAGCGCGGATTAAGGCTCGCATAAGGATCCTGAAAGATCATATGGGCTGACAATGGCGCGCCGCTTTTTGATGGCGCAAAACGGATTTCACCATTGCTCGGACGGTAAAGACCGGTCACCAGACGCGCCACAGTGGACTTGCCGCAACCGGACTCACCAACGAGGCTCAGGCAACCGCCCTGCGGCACACTGAAACTGATATCATTGACTGCATGCAGCATCTGACGCGGTTTGCGCTCGATCACACGGTTGAGCCATGGAGCGGAAACATCAAAGCAAATGCTCAGATCTTTGACTTCAAGGGCAGCAGGTTTCTGTTTCATAGCAATATCACTCATCAGGCAGCTCCCGCATTGAGCCAGCAGGCGCTGACACCGATACCATCCGTTGCCGGCATCAGATCAGGACGCTCGCTACGGCAACGGTCAAACGCTTTCACGCAACGCGGATTGAATGCGCAACCGGACGGAATGGCATCAAGACGCGGCATGGAACCGTCAATCTGGTTCAGCCGCTCCACACGCTTGCCCAGTGCCGGAATGGAGCTCATAAGCCCACGTGTATACATATGGCTCGGATTTTTCAGTACGGTTTCAACCGGCCCGTTCTCCACCAGACGTCCGGCATACATCACGGCCACACGGTCAGCGGTTTCAGCAATCACGCCCATATCATGGGTGACCAGCATTACTGCTGTGCCGTGCTCTTTGCACAGACGACGCAACAGCGAAGTAATCTGCGCCTGAATAGACACGTCCAGCGCGGTTGTCGGTTCATCCGCAATAATCAGTTTTGGTTCTGCGGCCAGTGCCAGTGCAATCACAACACGCTGACGCATACCGCCGGAAAACTGGTGCGGATAATGATTGATGCGGTCTTCCGGTGCCGGAATGCCAACTTCTTTCAACAGCGAAATTGCACGTTCTTGTGCCTGTTTGCGGTTCAGCGGCAAATGCTGGGTGATGGTTTCGACCAGCTGCGATCCGATTGTGAAAAGCGGATTGAGTGAGGTCAGCGGGTCCTGAAAAATCGCGCCGATTTCACGGCCGCGGATTTTCTGCATTTCCTTGTCGCTGAGATTATCAATGCGGCGGCCATTGAGCAAAACTTCACCACCGGCAATATGCCCCGGAGATTCAAGCAAGCCCTGCACAGCCAGACCGGTCATGGATTTACCCGCACCGGATTCACCAACCACACCGAGAATTTCTCCCGGCATGATGGACAGGCTGACATCTGACAATGCAGTCAGTGTGCCGCGACGTCCCGGAAAATCAACCTGCAGATTTTTGACCTCAAGGGTCGGCTTTTGAGAAGAGGTTTCTGCCATATTATGCTTCCTCTCCGTGTTTTCCGGCCAGCGGATAGCTCGGCGGGAAAATCTCTGAGACCGGCGGATTATTGTAGGAACGCTCAGGATATTTGGCGATCAGGCCATCATATTGTGCCTGTGCCTGTGCGCGTGCTGCCTGCATATCAATGCCTGCAACTTCACCAAAGCGCATCGACAGACGACCATCCACAAACACAGCTTTAGTGACTTTGCCGGAACCGCCGGTGACCAGCGTGGTGATCGGATCAATGCTTGGTGCCATGAATGTATCATCAAGGCCGAACACGGCAATATCAGCCTTGGCACCTGCCTGCAGACGGCCAAGATCGTCGCGTCCCAGTGCTTTAGCGCCGCCCAGTGTCGCTGCATCAAACAGATCAGCACAGCGGATGCTTTCCGGTGTACCGTCACTGATACGACAGGTGATCAGCCCGATCAGCAGGTTCATCAACATATCGGGCGGTGTGGTGTCGGTGCCCATAGCAATATTGATGCCGCGCTTTTTCACACTGGAGAACGACTTCAGCGTGCTGCCGCCACGGGATGAAACCAGCGGACAATGAATGATCGACACATTATTTTGCGCGTATAGTGTCAGATCTTCATCTGTAGCATTGGTGGCATGAGGAGCAATAATCCGGTCATTGAGTACACCAAGGCTGTTGAGCCAGACCGGCGCAGTGGTGCCGTGAAGGCTGCGCACTGTTTCCACTTCCATCTGACCCTGCGCCATATGCAAACGGATTTTACAATCCAGTTCACGCGCCACATCCTGCGTGCGCTTCAACAGATCAGCGGTACAGGTTTCGACGCGATCCGGCGCCAGCATACCGCGCACCAGATCACCATGACGGCCATTCTGACGAGTGATGTAGTCCGCAGCATCTTTGAGGCCGGAAAAACCGCGCTCTTCGTTAAAGACCGGTACAATTTTGCCTGGTTTTTCCAGCATCATGCCGCCGGAACGGTAAGCAGGGCTTAAGTAAACGCGCAGACCGAGATCACCGGCTGCATCCGCTGCCGCATCAAATTCCGCAACGGTTTCGCCCCATTCGCGGTAAAATAACGAGGCAATCGGTGCTGCAGTGGTGATACCGTTTTGCAGCAGCTGGCCAAAAGCAAAGCGCTTCTGGAATGCCAGCTCATCTTGGCTGTACATTTCATAAGGGCCACTGTCGATATAGGATTTTGGCCAGACACGGCCTTTCGCCCAACCCGGATGGTGGTCAATACCGAGAATGGTTGTATCGAGATCAGACAGTGCATCGAGATCAATCAGACCCGGACTGATCAGTGCGTTGCCGAGATCAAGGCGGCGGGCAACCTCACCGGCAAAATCATGACCGACGAACAGCACAGCGCCGTCTTCGATTACCACTTCACCATTTTTATACAAGCGGTGCTGGCCATCAATATGCCCCAGCACCCATTGTGCTCTGAGCAGTGTACGCCCTTCAGGACGTACACCCAGTTTCAGGCTTTCAAGTGCAGTGAATTGTGTCTTGTCTGTCATGGCATTTCCACCACTGCTTTACCGTTACGCGCAGTAACACGACCGCCTTTAATCACCAGCGGGCGTGGTGCCACATCAACAACGGCATGAGCCAGTGTCTGACCGGTGAGCAATGTCATGTCAGCCTTGCAGCCAACATCCAGACCATAGCCTTCCAGCTGCATCACATCAGCACCGCCCTGCGAGCAGATATGCAGCACATGTTCCAGATCAACGTCACGGCGCAGGCCGTTTTTCATGCCGATCACTTTGGCACGGTCGATCATATCCGGCTGTCCCCACGGGCCCCATGTGTCACGGATACCGTCACAACCGGCACCCATGCGGATACCCGCTTCTTTGAGGCGCAGCACAGACGGAACCGGAACAGAAGGTGCGCCGGTGGTGAGAATAGCAACATCGAGTTCGCGAAGTTGCTCAAGCAGGCTCGACACACGCAGATAATCATTCGCACCCAGCGTGAAAGCATGGCTGATCGCGACCTTACCCTGCATGCCATTGGCACGGATACGCTCAAAGATCAGTTCCATAGTGAAAGCGCCGAGCTCACCCAGTTCGTGCAGGTGAATATCAATCGGCTTGCCATGTTTCACAGCCAAGGCAAACAGCGCATCCAGCTGGCCTTTCGGATCGCGGTCGATACCGCAAGGATCAATACCGCCCAGCACTTCACAGCCCTGACGCAACGCTTCATCCAGCAGTTCCAATGTACCCGGCATCACCATCAGGCCGGATTGCGGGAAAGCCACGATTTCGATGTCGATCAGGTCTTTGAGTTTCTCGCGGGTTTCAAACACGCCTTCGAGAATTTTCAGGCCATGGGTCGTATCAATATCCACATGGCTGCGAATATGGCTGGAACCGTGAGCGATCAGACCAATCGCATGGCGCATCGACTGAATATGCGGGTCGAGACCGATTTCGAGACGCTTTTCACGTTCAAAATCAATACGCTCGCGCAAGCTCGCCTGCTTGCCGTTTACATGCCAGTCGAGACCCCAGTTGGTTTTATCCAGATGGGTATGAGCGTCAATCAGACCAGGGATAACAATATGTCCCTGACCATCCTCAACAGCCACACCATCCGTACTGAGATTGGTTCCGTATTCAACGATACGACCATTACGGATCAGAATATCGGTGAGAGCACCTGCCTGCGGGCGCACATTGCGCAACAAAAGATCAGACATAAATTTTACCTCAGTTTCGGATTAAGGGCATCGCGCAGCCAGTCGCCGAGCACGTTGACAGAAACAACGAGCAGGCAAAGCTGCAGAACAGGGAAAACGGTGATCCACCACAGGCCGGAGAACAGGAACTGGTTGCCCAGACGGATCAGTGTGCCAAGGCTCGGCTGGCTCGGCGGCATGCCGATACCAAGGAAGGAGAGCGTGGCTTCGGTGAGAATTGCCATACCGAAATTGAGTGTCGCTGCCACAAGGATCGGCGTCAGTGTATTCGGCAGAATATGGTACATCATGATACGGCGGGACGGCACTTTCAGAAGACGTGCAGCCTGTACATATTCCTTGGAGCGCTCAACAATCGTCTGCGCACGCACGGTACGGGCATATTGCACCCAGCCGGACAGTGTGATCGCCAGCACCAGAACACCGGCAGCCGCATAATCACGCAGGTCGGCAGGCAACATCTGACGCACCACAGCGCTGACCAGAATTGCGATCAGAATGGTCGGGATTGACAGCAGCACATCGCCGATACGCATCAGCAGATTATCGATAATGCCCTGCATATAACCGGCGATCAGACCAAAGCTCAAACCCACGATCAGTGACAGCACAACGGAAGCCACACCAATCAGGATGGAGATACGCGACCCGTAAAGGATGGCGGAGAGAATATCGCGCCCCTGCGTGTCTGTACCCAGCAGATATGGCCACTGACCGTCCGCATTCCAGATCGGTGGCAGTTCGGAATTCCATAGATCAAGCTGTGACGGATCAAACGGATTTTGCGGAGCAATCAGTGGTGCTGCAAAAGCGGTAACAATCATGAAAAGCAACAGAAAAGCTGCAATCATTGCCGGTTTATTGCGGGTGAATGACCACCACAGATCACTGTCGCGCATACGCTGCCAGCGGCTTTGCGGTTTTACAAGCGGGGCGTTTATTTTGTCTGTCATGAGAGCCCCTTAACGTGTAGCGGCGCGCAGGCGCGGATCAATCACCGCATAGGTGATATCAACAAGCGTGTTCAGCGCAACAAAGATGAAAGAAACAATGCAAAGATAGGCGGCCATTACCGGAATATCGATGAAGGTTACAGCCTGAATGAACAGCATACCCATGCCAGGCCACTGGAATACAGTTTCTGTAATCAGTGCAAAGGCGATCAGAGAACCGACATTCATCGCGGTCATGGTCACAACCGGCATCAGGCAGTTGCGCAATGCATGGCGGAAATAGATGCGATAGCGCGGAATACCACGGGCGCGGGCGAATTTAACGAAATCGGAGCGCAGGGTTTCCAGCATTTCAGCGCGTACCAGACGCATAATCAGCGTAATCTGATAAAGCGACAAAGCAATAGACGGCAGGATCAGCGCCATGCGACCGGAATGAGTGAGGAAGCCTGTTGACCACCAGCCGAGCTGCACAACATCGCCGCGGCCGAAGGCGGGCAACAAACCAAAACTTACCGAGAAGACGAGAATAAGCAGAATACCGACTACGAAACTCGGCAGGGACACACCGATGATCGAGGCGAACTGGAACAGCTCCGTATACCATTTGCCGCGATGGATGGCCGTAATCACCCCCATCGGAATACCGATAATCAGCGACAGCAGGGTGGCGACAATCACCAGCTCCATCGTTGCGGGAAAGCTCTCGGCGATCAGCCCCAGCACTTCCTGACCGTTACGGTAGGAAATACCGAAATTGCCCTGAACAGCATCGCTGACGAAACGCACATATTGCGTAATAAAACCGTCATTCAGCCCCAACCGCTCGCGCAGATTGTCACGGTCGATCTGGCTCATCTGTTCATTGGCCATCAGTTCAACAGGATCGCCCGCAAAACGGAAAATCATGAAAGCCAGCAATGCCACGGCGAGCATAACCATCGCCGCATTTGCCAGTCGCTTGATTATAAATACAAGCATTCAGTTCCCTCTCCCAAGGATAATCATGCTATGCCGCAATCTGCATGACCGCGGCATAGCTAATTTTATTATTTCTTCAGAACAGTCAGCCAGTGACGCGGCTTGTTATCAGCCTGCTGGACAACGCTTTCCACCTTATCAGTGAGAACCCATGCAATCGGCTGCTGATGCAGCGGCAACTGGATGATTTCTTTTTTGACGATTTCCAGTGCCTGTGTCTGCAAAGCCAGACGCTTCTCACGATCCATTTCCGTGGAAGCTGTTGTCACCAGCTTGTCCAGTTCCGGATAGGACCAGCCGCCCCAGTTGAACACACCGGCAACGCCGGATTTGGTCTGGATGACCTGCATCAGGATAGAATAGCTGTCGAGCATCGGCTCATTCGCCCAGCCGAGAATATAGGCATCAGCCTGGCCGGCTGTACGCTTCGGTGCCTGTACGGCTGTCGGCCCGATATCCAGCGACGGCTTGAAACCTGCACGGGTCAGCATGGAAATCATGCCGTTGCACAGCTCTTCTTCATTCAGGTAATTCTCATAGGTACAAACCAGTGTGAACGGGAAACCTTCCGCGCCGTTTTCCTTCAGCAGCGATTTCGCTTTGTCCAGATCATAGCCGTAGAGCGTATCCAGTTCTTTCGTGTAGCCCGGAATTTCCGGTGCAATAATCGTACCGGCATTGCGGGATTTATCGCGCATAATGCGCTTTTTAATCAGATCCATATCCAGTGCATGGGCAAAAGCCTGACGCACACCCAGCTTGTTGAACTGGTTTTCATTACCGTTGTGCAGCTTCTCACGACGCTGGAAGCCGACAAACACAGTGCGCAGATCAGTGCGCTCCATCAGGCGCAGACCCGGAGCTGAAGCCAAACGCGCCAGATCCTGTGTCGGTGCGGATTCAGAGAAATCCACATCGCCGCCAAGCAAAGCTGCTACGCGGGTTGCTGCAGAGGTGATCGGGGTGAATTCGATCTTGTCGATATTATGCTGCGGCTTATCCCACCAGCCTTCATTTTTCAGCAGGATAGTTTTGCTATCCGGCACACGGCTTTCAAGCTTGAACGGGCCGGTACCATTAGTGTTATAGGTCGCATAGCCTTCCTTCTGCCCGCCCACATCGGTTGGCAGCAGAGAATCGTTTTTCACCAGCCAGTCTTCATCAAACATATGAATATTGGTCAGGTCGTTGAGCAGCAGCGGATAAGGGCCAGTCAGCTCGATATCGATTGTATAGTCGTCAACAATTTTAGCGGATTTATAGGCCGGCAGATTACCACGCAGCGGCGATGTCGGGTGGCTTACACGGGTGAGCGAAGCCAGAACGTCTTTAGCGGTGAAATCCGCACCGTCATGGAACTTCACATCTTTGCGCAGATTAAAGCGCCATGTGTTCTCGCCGACAACCTCCCAGCTGGTTGCAAGAGCAGGCTCGATCTTCAGATCGGCATTATAGCGCACGAGCCCTTCATAAATGTGACTGAGAAACGCAATCGTATAGCTGTCGCCGTAGGAATAAGGGTCCATCGAATAGACATCATGTGCAGCTCCCCAGCGCAATGTCTCAGCAGAAGCAATATGCGCGGTATGACCTAATGCAAAAGCCATCAAACCCGCGAGGATCGATTTTCTGAATTTCATGAATTTGTTCCCCAAAAAAGACAACCGGCTCTTCACTCTTGATGGTGTTTTGTCCGGACGGGGAGAGTGTGTGGAATTCAGATTTCATTGTCAACTAAATTGTCGACATATTTTTTTACAAAGCATTAGAGAAAACATATAATATCGGGGAAAACCTGATCTTAAAACAAAAACAGCGCCTGTAAGTTGACCTTACAGGCGCTGTAAATATCGAAATTCAACAAATATTACGCTTATTTAGCGATACGTGTTAGCCAATGGCGCGGCTTATTGTCGGCACGAATGGTGACATCTTCCACTTTTTTGGTCATACCCCATGCCATAGGCTGCTGATGCAACGGGATCATAATCACTTCAGACTTGACGATACCGAGTGCCTCGGATTCCAGTGCCAGACGCTTGTCACGATCCATCTCGAGAGCCGCTTTTTCAGTCAGCGCGTCAAGCTCCGGATAAGACCAGCCGCCATAATTGGCTACACCGGCAGCACCTTTGCGGGTTGAGAGAACCTGAACCAGAATGGAATAGGCATCCAGTGTCGGCTCATTCGCCCAGCCGATCATGAACATATCGGATTTACCGCTGGAACGTTTCGGTGCCTGCACAGCACGCGGCGCAATATCGATCTTCGGTTTCAGACCAACACGGCTGAGCATAGTCACAATCACCGAGCAGACATCTTCTTCATTCACGCTCTCATCATTCATACAGAGATAAGTAAATTCAGAACCGACAGCACCGGCTTCTTCCAGCAGTTTCTTGGACAGTTCCGGATCATATTTTGTCGGAATATCCAGCTCTTTTGTATAACCCGGAATTTCAGGTGCAACTACTGTACCTGCTGTATGGGTCATGCCGCGCATCACGCGTTTGGCAATCAGTTCGCGGTCAATCGCATGGTCAATCGCCTGACGTACCCGAATATCATTGAAAAAATTATCGCGACCGTCGTTCAGCTTTTCCTTGCGGTTGAACACCAGATTGATGGTACGCAGATCAGGACGTTGTTCCACACGGATATTCGGCGTGCTTTCCAGACGCTTTACATCCTGCAGCGGCACGCCGTCTACCAAATCAATTTCACCGGAGAGCAGTGCGGCAACACGAGTTGCAGGCGAAGCAATCGGCGTGAATTCGATACGATCGAGATTATGCTTTGCATTATCCCACCAGCCGTCATACTTCACAAGAATAGTTTTGCTGTCCGGTACCCGGCTTTCCAGTTTAAACGGACCCGTACCATTGGTGTGGAAAGTGGTATAGCCTTCAACCTGACCACCGACATCAGTCGGCATCTCGGAATTGTTCTTCACCAGCCAGTCCGCATCGAACATGAAAATATTAGTCATATCGTTGAGGAACAGCGGGCTCGGCGAAGAGACTTCAATATCAACCGTATAATCATCAACGGCCGTCGCACCAACGAAAAGCGGAATATTACCGCGCAACGGTGAAGACGGATGGCTGACGCGCTTCATCGAAGCGACAACATCTGCCGAGGTAAAATCGGAACCGTCCTGAAATTTCACACCTTCGCGCAGTTTGAAGCGCCAGACTTTGTTATCGATCAGTTCCCAGCTTGTCGCCAGCGCAGGTTCGACAACGAATTCAGGCGTATAGCGTACCAGACCTTCGTAAATATGGTTCAGAAACGCCAGATTGGACGTGCTGCCATAGGAGTACGGGTCAAGCGAGAAAATATCGCGTGCACCGCCCCAGCGCAGTGTCTCAGCAAAAGCTGCCGTGCTGATACAAGTCGCAACCGTACAGAATAATAGTTTTTTGAGTAATGAAGTCATGGTCGCCCCTCTCGCCGACATATGCAGTCGCCCTCCATCCTCGGGGCGACAAAGTAAATTGCATATCAGAACGATGTTTTATGTAGGCATGATTGTCAACATATTTGTCATCAAATATTTTAAATGATATAAAAAACTCCGGCAAACCATTAGGCTTCCGGAGTTAAGATTTTGAAATCAGAAACGATAATCAGAGCAAGGCAGCACGCAGATTATAGGACTGGTCTTTATCATCTTCCAGTTCCAGTTCGCATTCCACGCGATCGAGATGCTCAATCACGGCTTTGATTGCCACCTCCGTATCACCGCGGGCAATATGTTCGACAATCGCCTGATGCTCATCCGGTCCGCAATTATGCAAATGGCGTGAACGGTAAACAGCTGTAATCAGCGATGTGCGTGAAATAAGGTCTTTAACAATACCGTAGAGGAATGAAGATCCTGCAAGTTCCGCCAACAACAGATGGAAACCACCGGACAAACGGATAATATCCGTGCGATTACCCTGCCGGTCCGCATTGCGCTCTTCTTCCACATGGGCATTGAGGCGCGCAACATGTTCTTTATTAATACGCTCACACAGACGCTCAACCACACGATGTTCAATAGCGCGACGGGCATAAAATACGTCCCGCGCTTCTTCCACCGATGGCTCAGAGACGAATGCGCCGCGATTAGCCTGAATTGTCACCAGCCCTTCACGCTCAAGCGTCGCCAGAGCCTGACGGATACGCGCACGGCTGACATCAAAGATTTCCGCCAGCTCTTCTTCTTTCAGCCGTGTGCCTGGCTTCAGTTTCCGCTCGGCAATTGAGAGCCATATCCTGTCAAATATCTGATTTGCCGGTGTAGCCTGGGCACTTTCTGCCTTGGACATGAAAACTCCCGTTATTTCACTTATCTCTCAATTCGTATCAGGCATGCATAATCCTGCCTGTTTAATTATTTTCAAGAGAATGTCGACATGATTGTTCTGAATATTGATGCTGAATGTCTGACAAATAGGCGTAAATATCAAGAAGGTAAAATAAAAGCCCGCAATCAGAGATCGCAAGCCATGTATATTTTAAACAGAAAACAGCTGATTAACGCTCGATAGTGCGGTTCCAGCGGCGGCTCCATATCTGGCGGTTTTTTGTTGACCGCATCTCAATCCAGAACTTTTGCGGTTTCCATATAGCCACGGAAAGCAGTCAGCTTGGCATTGACCTTGGACGGAATAATATTGCCATGATCCAGCGCAAGGCACTGCCGCGATAAATGACAAGCTAATCAAGAAAGAGCGCGGTGGAATCCTGTTGTTTCCGACGCAATGCCACTTCCCGCAACAACCAGTCGAGAAAGTCTTTTGTTACCGGCTTTGAACGGAACAAATCCTCCTGACAGACAAACTGGTAGGTTTCCTGCGGTTCAAAACTATGTTCTGACACCAAGACCATCTGACCGGTGCGTAATTCCTGTTCGACCAGCGCCTGATCAATCAGTGCCACGCCCTGCCCCTCTTTCACCGCTTCCAGAATAATATGCTGGTCATCAAAAATCAGATCCTGCTGGCTATGCCCGAGCATCAGGCCGGAAGTAGCAATCCAGCTCTGCCATTCAGAAACAGAACGATAATGCAGCCGGTTGCTGCATAGTAATTCCGCCACGCTGTTATATTGGTTGCGGATTGATGCACCGCAGACCGGCACCAGCCTTTCCCGCAGCAATTGACGGGAGAATTTTCCGGTAACAGCACCCAGACGATAATCGATCACAATATCCGGCTGGCCCGATGCGGGAACATTGGTATCAAGATGGGACAGATGCAGCTGCAAACCCGGATGCTGCGCCAAAAATTCAGAAATGCGCGGTGCAATAATTTTCATCGAAAAGAACGGCCCGACTTTAACACGCAAAATTTTCTGCGCAGTGCGCGGGCTGATATGCCGGATAGTTCCGGCCAGATCGTCGAATGCCCGCTGACAGGAGGTAAAAAGCAGGGTGCCTTCCTGTGTCAGTTCCACACCATGTTGCCTGCGGATAAACACCCGCAAGCCGAGATAATCCTCAAGCAACCGGATCTGATGGCTGATTGCGCCCTGCCCGACGCATAATTCATCAGCCGCCGCCGTCAGACTGCCGCCACGCGCTGCCGCCTCAAATGCCCGTAATGATTTCAGCCCCGGCAAATCGCGCATCTCTTCCCCGTTTCATACTCAGATATGAATTATTTCGATACCTTACGTCAATTCTTTCACATTGCATACGGTTATAAAATCCATCATGCTCCAACCATAAACAAAATATGAAAATAAAATTATCAATTAATATCAATATTTTAATTGATAAAAAGCGCATTGCGCCAGTGTGGGGAAGCACTGCGCATTCAGCTTTACAATCGTTCCGGATATTAAAAGAATATAATCGAGGGAACTCTCATGAAAGCTTTATCTGTAACAGCGGCAGGCTGCCTGCTACTCGGCCTGTTCACGGCACCATCAATGGCCGCGGAAAAACTGCGCATCGGTACTGAAGGCGATTACAAGCCTTTTAACTACGTATCCGGCAGTGGCGAAATCAAAGGTTTCGACTATGATATCGGTCAGGCCGTCTGCGCAGAAATGAAAATTGAGTGTGAATGGAGCACCCATGAATGGTCAGGGATTATTCCTGCCCTGCAATCCGGCAAATTTGATGTCATGATTGCTTCCATGGCCATCAATGACGAGCGCAAAAAGCAAGTCGGCTTCAGTCATCCTTATTATTTCAATGCGATGCATTTCATCGCCCGCAAAGATCTCAGTATTCAGGATGTCTCTAAAGCGGCTCTGGAAGGCAAAATCATCGGCACGCAGTCCGGCTCTGTAGCCGTTGAGACTCTCAGAGAATATTTCCCAGACAATGAAGTGAAACTCTATAATTCTCTCAGCGAAGCTTTCCTTGATATGGACAGCGGCCGTCTCGACATGGTGCTGGAAAGCCAGATGGCGCTGAGCGACTGGCTGGCACAGGACAGCGGCAATTGCTGCGAATTTACCGGTAAGCCTTTCATTCTCGATGCGGCACAGGGCAATGCCATGGCTGTCCGCTTAGACAGCGGCGATCTGGCGGATCGCCTGAACATAGCGCTTGATGCAATTATGAAAAACGGCACTTATGACAAGATCCGCCAGCAATATTTTGACTTCGACATTATGGCGCGTCCGGTCAATGCCAGCACCTATTTAAAATAATCTCCATCTCCCCCGAAGCCTGAAACAGCGTTCCGTTTACAGGCTCTATCCTTCTGTCCTGCCACAAACAACGGCAGGGCAGAACACCCGTTCGTCTGCCAAACTCATTGCCGTATAAATGAAAGATACCCCTATGAGCTTCAAAGTTGCCGTTCTTGAACTCAATCAGGAAACCAATACGTTTTCCAAACTGAAAACCACTTTGAAGGACTTCCATCTCTGCCATTATTTTAAAGGTCAGGAGATCGAAACCCATTGCCGTGGCACCAATTCCGAGATCGGCGGCTTTATCGAGTGTTGTGAGGCCTATGGCTGGGAGCCGGTCTATACGGTTGCCGCCCGTGCCGAACCCGGTGGTCTGGTTGAAAAAGCGATGATTGAGCATTTTCAGCGCGATGTGGCTGAAACGCTTGAAGGACACAAACCAGACGGCGTGTTCATTGTTTTTCATGGTGCCATGTGTACGGAAAGCGCGGATGATGCCCAGATCGAATTGCTGCAATTCATCCGCAATATCGTAGGCCATGATATCCCCATTGCCGGTACATTCGACCTGCACGCCAACAGCGCGCCTGAAATGAGCGCACTACTGGATATTGCCGTTTCTTTCCGCACTTATCCGCATGTGGATATGGCAGAATGCGGACGCAAGGCAGGTAAATTGCTTGAAGAAGCAATGCGCGGTCAGATCAGCCCTGCGATTGCCGTGCGCCAGCCGCCAATGCTCAATGGTTGCAATGACGGCCGCACCACTCATGCCTGCGCGATGACTGAAATTCTGGAAGTTGCCGACCAGATCGCAGAACAAGACGGCATCCTTTCCACCTCAATTAATGCAGGCTTCTATGATGCCGATGTATTTAACACAGGCCCTTCTGCCGTGGTTTGCTATGACCGCAACAAGGCCGGGGAAGCACAGGCTGTCAGCCATGCCGAACAACTGTGTCAGGAAATCTGGAACCGCCGCGAGGATGAGGACAATCGCTTGCAGGCGCCGGAAATGCCCGAGGCAATCCGTGCACATTTTGCCAATAACACCAAGCAAGGCCCGCTGGTAATCGCCGACTTCTCCGATAATCCGGGCTGCGGTGCCTATAGCGATGCCACAACCGTACTGAAGGGCTTATTGGAAACCAATGTCGGGCGTGCGGCCTTTGGTGCTTTCTGTGACCCGCAGGCCGTTGAGGAACTGGCAGCGGCGGGTATCGGTGCACAATGCACGGTCAGCCTTGGCGGCAAGATTGACCCGAAAATTGGTGGCGGTGCGATTACCTTAACAGGTGAAGTCATCGCCATTTCAGATGGCAATATCACATTTGAAGGCCCGATGTTTCAGGGGCTGCCTGCTTCGCTCGGCAAAAGTGTCTGTTTCCGTGTCGGCAATACCGACATGCTGATCTCATCAGAACGCCAGCAAATGCTGGATAAAAACCTGTTCCGCAGCGTCGGTATTGAGCCTGCTGACTATGATATTGTTGTGGTGAAATCCCAGCAGCATTTCCGCGCTGCTTTCGGGCCTATCGCATCAGCGATTATCGAAGTGGATGCCGATGGGTTGAGCACAGCCAATCTCAGCGCCCGCGATTATAAAAAACTGCGCCGTCCGATCTATCCGCTGAATACGGAAACAACTTTCAGCGCCTGACCAATAAATATAACAACAACAAGACCGGCTCTGCATCGCATGGCCGGCTTTGTTTTGTCTGCCTCTGCCTTGTTTTTAGCTGGTCATTTGTATTGAGGAACAGCTATAGAAAACTGTCCTTTAAAAACATAAAGCTGCACAGACCATGGAACTTCGCTCTCTCGCCTATTTTGTTCTGGCCTGCCAGTATTATAATCATGCAGAAGCGGCGAAAGCCGAACAGATTTCGCCCTCCACACTCAGCACCGCAATTTCTGCGCTTGAGACGGAATTGGGGCTGGAGCTTTTTGTACGCGGCCCCAATGGTCTGGTGCCAAGCGAAGCCGGACGCTGGTTGTTTCAGCAGGCAACCGCGACCTTGCAGGCAGTAGAAACCGCTTTCTCCGGCAAGGCCATTTCTACTGCGCTCAAAGTCAGCTCACCGCTGCATTTCATGTTCGGCAAATTGTCCCGTGCGGCAACTGCTGCCGTGCGACCTTTCCGCCTTTCCCATCCTGAATATTATGCACAAGTGCATTTCCGCTCACCACTGATCAGCGCTTTCGACACCAGCAGCACTGAGAATACAGATATTCTGTTGGGCTATGCCTCACAAAATAGCAGCGAGCAGGAACAATTTCTGTTTGATGATGAATGGATTGCCGTTGCGGGCGGCCTTGTGCCCGATGAAGCTCAGACTCCACTCAGCTCAGAAGATCTGCGCAATTACAGCCTGTGGCTGCCGCCACTCTTACCAGCCGAAGAAGCACGTATCCGCGCCTATTGCCGTCAGCATGATCTGCCTGCGCCGGAAATGACATCGGAAGATGTGGGGATTTTCACCCGTCTGAAACAAGCCAAGCAGCCGGTACTCTTGCTGGCACCGCATAGTCTGCTTGCCAGCGGCATCAGCCGCAATGATCTTGCTGTGCTGCAATTGGAAAACCCGTTGCATAGCCCTGTCACAGCGAAAATTATCACGAAAGATGAAAAGCTGACTGTCGTCGCACAGGACTTTATCAAGCTGGTGCGTGAAGAACTGAGCAGACAGACTGTGACGCTCTATAATCCGCCGGTATCCCTGCGCGATATTCAGAGTATTCTGACGCTCTATCATTGCCGTAATATGAGCGAAGCCGCCCGCAGGCTCAATCAGACCCAACCTGCCCTGTCCGCACAATTGCGCAAAACAGAGCAACTGATGGGCACAGCCCTGTTTGCCCGCCATTATAAAGGCCTGCACCCGTTGCCGACAGCAGTGCATAAAGCGCCGCTGCTGCAAAGCGTGCTCAATCTGGCTGATGCGATCCGTCAGGGTGCGCAGCAAATTGCAGTAATGGACGAGCCGGTGATTTCCTTCGGCCTCAGCCCGATGGTCTTGCTCAGCCCGATCAGCGCCACAGCGATCAGCAATGCGATGCGGGAATGGCAGCGCCTGTGCCCGCATGTGCTTTTGAAAGTGAATGAAGCACCGGCACATATTTTGCAGGAACATTTGCGGCAGGGAGAGTGCTCCATCGCTCTGCTTGAGAGTACAATGCACCCTGAAAATGCTGCATTCTTAACTGATCTGGGGCCACTGCAATATATTTCCGATATTGATGCAGAGGACGCACCGCTGGCTTTGCCTGCTACCGGTGACAGTATCCGCAACGCGTTGATGCAAATGCCGGAAGCCGCAGAGTATCAACCCGCGTTGGAAACACAATCATTGCAATTATGTCTGGCACTCGCAGGCAACGGCTATAGCACAATTATCCCTGCGGCGCTCGCAGACAATGTCAGCTCCGCGAAACCCTTGTTACAGTATACTTTGCCGGATGCGCCGCATTTTTATCTGACTGCGGGCACCAGCGGCACCCGCAATCTCAATGAGCCAGAGCATATTCTGCTCGCTTGTCTACGCAAGGCGTTTCAGGCAGCCAACTGATGACGATAGACTGACATATAGGCTTCCGCCTGACCGAAGCTGTGTTCATTCACCAGCAGGCGCTTGACCAGCGGAGAAATTGCACATTCCTCGGTCATGCCAATACCACCGTGAAGCTGAACGGCCTCCTGTGCGATATGACGGGCTGACCACAATGTCTGCACCCATGCGGCAAGTGTCAGAGCGCGGGCATCTTCCGCACCATTATCCTGTGCTTCCGCTGCGGCTTCCACCAGAGCTTTTGCCTCATCCAGTGCCACGGACATATCCACGAGACGGAACTGAATGGTCTGGAAAGAGCCAAGCGCTTTGCCGAATTGCTTGCGCATCCGCATATAATCCAGTGTTTGACGATAAAGATTATCCATCGCGCCAAGGCTGTCTGCGGCAGCGGCAATCAGAATATCTGCGGCGCAAGCCGCGATGCGCTGTTGTACATCAGCGCCGGAGAGCAGCACCTGAATATCTGCCGGTGCACTATCTGCCGTGATTTCATTCATCATCCGGCCGTCAATCATTGATAGTTGACGGAACTGCGTCTTTTCCGGAGAAACCAGACACAGAACAACGCCACCACCTTGTTGCACCAGACACAGCAGCTTTTCCGGCTCCCGTGCACCCAAGACCTGTTGCTTTGTGAGTGTGAGACCAGTGCCGGTCAGTTCAGGCAGGTTCGCGGGCTTGATCCCCTGCGCAGCAGTCGCCAGCTGACCGGCAATGCCTAAGCGCATCTCGCCTGCGAGAAAGCTTTCCAGCAATGGCGCAACATCCGGATTAGTTATCTGCGCTTCACATAACAGACTTGCTGCCAGTGCCGCACCGCAGGCAAAATCCACCGGCAAGGCAACGCTTCCCAGAGCCTGTGCAACTGCCGTCAGACCTTCTGCGCCCAGTTCCGCACCACCTGATGCTTCCGGCAGCGCAAGACCAATCAGCCCCATTTCCGCAATCTGCGGCCACAAATCGAGATCATTTTGCGGCAATCCGTTTTCCGGTGTATGATCGGCAGCAAAGCGGGTCACAAAATCCGTTAGCATCCGCAGTTCATCTGCTTTTTCTTCGCGTGTTTTCTGCATATCCGCTCTCCTCACCTTAAACCCAGAACCTGCTTAGCAAGGATCATGCGCTGAATTTCATTTGATCCGCCCCAGATCGTCAGCTTGCGCAAATTGAGCCATGCTGCAGCCGCACCTGCAGCCGCCGGATTTTCCGCATCTGCCTCACCATCAAGAAATGTCTCACTGTAAGGCAGCACCTGTGCTCCGAAAATATCCAGCCGCAGTTGCGCCAATGCCTGTGCAATTTCTGTACCGCGGATTTTGAGCTTAGAAGCTTCAGGGCCCGGATTTTCACCCGCTTCACTCTGAGACAGGAGTTTCAACTCCATATGCTCCAGCGCCAGACGCTGGATTTCAATCCGCGTCATGCGATCCTGCAACAGCGGATCATTCGCTACACCAAGGCGTGCAGCATCTTCTTTCAATTCACCGAGAATACGCTTGGAACGCGCAGCACCGGACATGGAAAAACGCTCATATTCGAGCAGATATTTGCCATAGCCCCAGCCTTCTCCTTCGGTACCGATCAGGTTCTCAACCGGCACATGCACATCATTGAAGAACACCTCGTTAAACTCGGCCTCACCATCCAATGTGCGGATCGGGCGAACCGTAATGCCAGGAGTGCGCATATCAATCAGCAGGAAGGAAATGCCCTGCTGCGGACGTTCGCCTTTATGCGTGCGTACCAGACAGAAAATCCAGTCTGCCCATTGCGCCCATGTCGTCCAGATTTTCTGACCATTGACCACATAATGATCACCATCCCGCACGGCTGAAGTTACCAGCGAAGCCAGATCGGAACCGGCTCCCGGTTCGGAATAGCCCTGACACCAGAATGTCCGGTTCTCGCGAATGTCCGGCAGAAAGCGCGCCCGCTGTTCGTCATTACCAAAGGAGTGAATGACAGGCCCTGCCATAGCAATGCCGAACTGACAGGGATGCGGTGCACAAATCGCACCATATTCCTGCTCAAACAAATAGCGTTGCACCGGTGTCAGACCGGCACCGCCCATCTCTTTGCTCCAGCCGATTGCATACCAGTTGCGTGCCGCCAGCACTTCCTGCCAGCCGGTCAAGTCTTCCTTGGTCAGGCGAATATTGTGCCGGACCTTATAGGCCAGCGCTTCCGGAAGATTGGCACGCAAATAAGCGCGTGCATCCGCTGCGAATGCGCGGTCGGCATCCGTAATCTGTAGTCCCATTCTTGTACTCCATCCCTTAAATCACAAGGATAATCAGACAATTCCGGCGCTTGTCAGCGCACTGATCTGTGTCTCATCCATATCCAGAAACTCCCGCAGAATATCCGCACCATCAGCGCCCAGCTCCGGTGCCTGCCGGATGTCACCGCGCGGCAAGCCGTCGAAATGCACCGGCTGTTCCGGCACGAGCAGCTTGCCCAATTGCGGATGTTCAACTTCATGCAGTAATTGGCGATGCTGCGCATGGGCGCTTTGTGCGGCCTCATCCACCGACCAGATCTCTGACACGGGCAAACCGGCTTTACCGAGCTTCTCCACCACCTCAGCAGCAGTATAGTGCCGTGACCAATCCTCAATTTCAGCCTGCAGAGCATCACGGTTCTGACTGCGCAACTGGTCGGAGGCAAAGCGCGGATCTTCCGCCAGATGCGGCTTGCCCAGCGCCTCTGCGAGACGGGCAAACAGCGCCTTATTGGCCACAGCGAGAATGAAAGGCGTATCCGATGCAGCAAAAGCACCAAACGGTGCAGACAGCGGATGCTGATTGCCGAAGCGTGCAGGCCGGTTGCCGCTGCCCTGCCATCCGGCGAGCACCGTCGGCAGCAGGCTGAACAGCGCATCAAACATAGCCACATCAATCCGTGCACCCTGTCCGGTGACGGAGCGACGATAAAGTGCAGCAGAAATGGCCTGCGCGGCATAAATGCCGGAAACAATATCACCGATGGAGTCGCCAACCAGTGTCGGGGCTCCCGATGCCTCGCCGGTCACACTCATCATGCCGGACAGCGCCTGCGCCACCACATCATAACTCGGCATAGCGGCCATCGGCCCTTGCTGGCCAAAGCCGGAGACGGAGCAATAGACCAGATCAGGTTTCAGCGCCTGCAACTGTTCTGCACCGATCCCCAAACGATCCGCCACACCCGGGCGAAAATTCTCCAGCACCACATCGGCTTTCAGTGCCAGTTCCTGTGCGATCTTCACGGCTTCCGGCTGGCGCAAGTCGAGTTTCAGGCTGCGTTTATTGCGGTTAAACAGCTGAAAATTGATGCTCTGATTGTTACGTACTGCGCCCATATAACGTTGATCGTCGCCCTGCGGTGGCTCAACTTTAATGATCTGCGCGCCCTGATCCGCCAGAATGGCAGAGCAAAACGGCCCTGCCAAAACGCGGGAAAAATCCAGCACCGTAATACCCGCAAAAGGCTTCTGCTGCTTCACCATTCCAATTCCTCCATATCGGAGACAAGAATAAGAAACCGCGCCATGCCTTGTGAAATAGTGATACGGCAATCAGGCTATAAAATTAACCGAATTATCCCGTGTAACTCAGCAGTGCCGCGCCGCCTGTCAGGCCTGCGCCTGCCGCCGTCAGCAGGATCAGATCATTTTTACGATAGGCACTCTGCCCCAGAGACAGGCTGAGCGGAATGGTTGCCGCTGATGAGTTGCCATAGTCACTGATCGTGCGGGCAGTTACCGCATGACTCAGTTGCAACTGCTCTGCCACCGCATCGAAAATCCGTGCATTGGCCTGATGCGGCACAAAATGACCAATCGCAGCTGGTTCAACATCTGCCTGTTGAAAAACTATTTTGCCGCATTCGGCCATGGTCTTCACCGCTTGCGCAAACATGGAGCGGCCATCGCGCATGGCCATCAATGTTTCACCTGCCGGAATGCCGATCAAATCATAATGACTGCCATCACTGGTGAGTGTGGAACTGACCAGACTGCAAAGCCCACCTTGGGATGGTGCCAGAACAACGGCTCCGGCTGCATCGCCGAACATCACAGTCGATGCACGCTCCTGCTGGTTGATACGGCGCGAGAGAATATTTGCCGCAACAATCAGCACTGCCCGCCCCTGTGTTCGCACCAATGCATCCCCCATCACCAGCGCATAGAGAAAACCGGAACAGGCACCGGCAAGATCGACGGCACCGGCACCCGTCAGCCCTAATTTATGTGCCAACAATGGTGCAGAAGGCGGCAAAAGATGATCAGGAGTCGATGTTGCCAGCAGCACCATACCGATTTCAGATCGCGCTATACCAGCATTTCCCAGCGCCATGCGTCCGGCTGCTGCTGCCAGATCCGTCAGTGTCTTACCATCCTCAACCCAATAGCGACTGCGGATGCCGGTGCGGCGTTCAATCCAGCCTGTCTCAAGCCCGAGTTCGGCTTCAATCTCTGCGTTGAACACCTGACGCTTTGGCACAGCATGACCAAAGCCGATAATGGATGACGGATAGGAGCTGCTCATAACTTGCCGCTTTGCAACAGGTCAACCGCCTCATCAATCAATTGATAGCTGCGCTGCAATTCCTGCTCGGTGACACAATAAGGCGGCATCAGATAGAGCACATTGCCAAGTGGCCGGAGCAGCATGTCATGCGCACGGAAAAACGCTTTCAGCCGCAAAGCCACATTCGAGAGATAACCGCTGCTTTGCGATTTAACATCCAGTGCTGTGATGGTTCCGCATTGCCGGACATTCTCAAAACGCGGGTCATTGTTGAAACGTAGCAACTCACGGCTCTGCATCACCTGCAAATTTTGTACGCGTTGCAGAACCGGCTCATCACGCCAGATTTGCAAATTAGCCAAACCAGCCGCACAGGCAATCGGGTTCGCCGTATAGGAACTCGAATGATAGAAAGTGCGGCTGCGATCCGTCGAGAGATGCGCTTCGAATATTTCCGGTACACACAGTGTCACCGCCAGAGGCAGTGCCCCGCCGGTAATCCCCTTAGAGAGACACAGAATATCCGATGTGATACCGGCCTGCTCACTGGCAAACAAAGTGCCGGTACGTCCCCAACCGGTCATTACCTCATCGCAGATCAACAAGACACCATGCGCCTCGGCAATAGCTTTTAATTGCCGCAACACAAAAGACGGATAGATTTTCATGCCGCCTGCGCCGAGCACCAGCGGCTCGACAATTAATGCAGCCAGTTGTCCGCCACGGCAGAGCTGTTCAAACGCATCCAGCGTTTGCTGTTCGCGCCCCTCGGCAGGAAACGGAATTGTCGCCACATCATAAAGCAGTGCACCATAAGCCGCATTGAACACGCCGCGCTCACCGGCAGACATAGTACCGATTGTGTCGCCGTGATAGCTGCCCGCCATCACCGCAATTCTGCAACGCGGCTCACAACGATTATGGAAATAGCCCAGCGCCATTTTCAGCGCCACTTCCACGCAAGTCGAACCACTGTCGGAATAGAACACATGCGACAGACCATGCGGCGCAATGCGGATCAGTTCCCGTGCCAGATGCTCCGCCGGTTCATGACTATATTCCGCAAAAATAATCTGGTCATATTGTTCTGTTGCTTCACGAATGGCCTGCATAATCGGTGGCGTGCGGTGACCATGCGTAATTACCCACCAGGACGAGATCAGATCCAGAACTTTGCGCCCGTCTTCATCAATCAGATAGGCACCTTCCGTGCGGGCAATCTTTTTCGTAACCGGTTCCAGCAGGTGCTGGGTAAACGGATGCCAGACCGGCGATGAAGAATAGTTCATCGGGCACCTCCGGTAAAATCATGCAGATTAAAGTTCTCTGTAAACGCTTGAGCCAATGTCTGCGGGTTCAGATCATCCAGCATCGGCAGACGACCAAGGCGGCGCACTTTGCCCAGTTCACAAATGATCCCTTCGCTGTCCTCATGCGCATGGCCGATAAAGGCCACGCCGAACACCGGAATATTGCGACTGCGCAGTGCTTCCAAAGACAGCAGACTATGATTGATTGTCCCGAGCTGCGTACGGGCGCAGAGAATGAGTGGCTGCTGCCAGCGGGCGAAGATATCAAGATAAGTCTGAGCACGTGTCAGCGGCACCATCAGGCCACCTGCACCTTCCACCACCAACGGCCGGTCGCAATGCGGGATATTCAATACTGCGGGATCGATTTCCACACCCTCGGCTTGTGCTGAGAGATGCGGTGAAGCAGGTAACCGCAAACGCCATTGCTCCGGCAGGACAGGACAATCCGGTGCCAGACGACGCACAGTCTCACTGTCAGTCTCTTCCTCAAGACCGGACTGCACCGGCTTCCAATAACTGCCTTGCAGGGCTTGGGTCAGCGCTGCGCTGAAAATGGTTTTGCCGATACCTGTATCAGTACCACTGACAATAAATACGGGATTATTCATAGAAATTTACAATCTGTTTCAGCACCTCAGCCATACGGGTGATCTGTGCCTCATCAACATTTAACGTGATAGATATACGCAGCCGTGCAGTACCGAGCGGCACTGTCGGCGGGCGAATAGCACGAATATCAAAGCCATGATTTTGCATGGCCTCGGCCATTGCAACGGCGCGTTGATTATCTCCGATCAGATAGGGAATAATCTGCGAGCCACTTGGCTGCAAATATTGCCCAGCATGGCGAATAAGTGCCTGTAATTTCTCACGCCGCTGCGGCTCTGCAGCCAACATCTTCAGGCTGCCACGCACAATCGCTGCCTGCAAAGGTGATGGCGCAGTTGAGAAAATAAAGCCCCTTGCCCGATTAACCAGTACATTAATCAAAGGTTTTGCCGTGCAGAGCAGCGCACCGGAAGCACCAAGTGCCTTGCCGCAGGTATGCAGGATCAGAACATTGTCCCGTCCTGCCAAATCCGCCGCCAAGCCCCGCCCGTCAGCACCGAACACACCGGTCGCATGTGCCTCGTCAATATAAAGAAAACACCCGTAACGATCTGCCAAAGCACTCAACTCTGCGAGCGGAGCAAAATCACCATCCATAGAATAGAGGCTTTCAACCACCAGCCAGAGATGGCCGCTTTTCTCAATTGCACGAAACTGCCGGATGGCCGCTTCAAATGCCGCAATATCATTGTGCGGCACGCTTTGGGTCTTCGCTTTGCCAGTCTGCATACCGGCATGAATACTGGCATGGATCAGCGCATCATAAAGCACCAGATCACCCGCTTGGGGGAGCGTTGCAAACACCACCTGATTGGCATCAAAACCGCTGGCAAAGTACAAAACCTGAGGCGCTTTGAAAAAAACAGTGGCTTCCGCCTCCAGTGCTTCATGCTCCGGATGATTGCCACGCAACAAACGCGAGCCGCCAGAGCCAACCGGCACGCCACGCTCCAGTGCCCCACAGGCAATATTTCGCAAATAATCCGAGCCAGCCAATGCCAGATAATCATTGGATGAGAAATCTGCACCTTGCGCCACGTTGAGACTACGCAGCCGTCCTTTGCTTTCAAGCCGTTGCAATATCGCATTGTAAGGCTGCATCAGCATGTGCAGCTTTCCTCAGCCACAGTCTCAGCCTGTATGCCCAAACGCTTCAACAAATCCGCATCGCGGTCATCACCGGCATTGGCGGCAGTCAGCAGAACATCACCGATGAAAATTGAATTGGCGCCGGCGAAGAAACACATCGCCTGCATTTCATCGCTCATATTACTGCGCCCTGCGGTGAGACGCACATGAGATGTCGGCATCATAATTCGCGCTAAGGCGATAATTCGGATGAAAGCGATGGAATCCACTGGCTTAGCATTGGCAAGTTTGGAGCCTTCAATCGGGATCAGCATATTGATCGGCACGCTTTGCGGCACTTCCTCAAGATTGGCCAGCGTCACCAGCATATTGACGCGATCCTGCTCACTCTCCCCCATGCCGAGAATGCCACCGGAACAGACATTGATACCGGCCATACGCACATTATCCAGCGTATCCAGCCGGTCTGCGAAAGTACGGGTGGTGATAATCTGCGGGTAAAACTCCTCAGACGTATCAATATTATGGTTGTAGTAATCGAGCCCCGCGGCACCAAGACGCTGCGCCTGCGGTAATGACAACATGCCGAGCGTCATACAGGTTTCCATGCCCATGGCCTTGACGCCCTGAACCATGGCAACGACCATATCCATGTCGCGCTCTTTCGGGCTGCGCCATGCCGCCCCCATGCAATAACGGGTGGCACCGGCAGCTTTTGCCTGCTGCGCTTCAGCCAGCACACGCTCGACTTCCATCAATTTGGACGCTTTAAGCCCAGTCGGATTATGCGCTGACTGGTTGCAGTAAAAACAATCCTCAGGACAGCCGCCGGTTTTGATGCTCAGCAATTTGCTCATCTGTAAACGGTTCGGGTCAAAATTCTGCCGGTGGATGACATGCGCCTGAAACATCAGATCATTAAACGGCAGATCATAGATGCGGCGTGCTTCTTCTGCTGTCCAGTGAGTTTGTTGAGCATTCTGATGAGAAACAGACTGAGACATGAAATATCCTTATAAAATGATGCTCGCTATAAATTATAGATAATTTTACGAGATTCGGAATTCTGACTTCAGTTAAAGCGTCAATATTGATATGTCTACATAAAAAAATCTATAATTTTACCTCGAAATAAAATCAATATTGAATTTTTATCTATAATTTTAACGTAATCTTCCCCTGACGCTTCCCCTATCAAAACTTCGTCAGCCTCATGAATTCAGTGTCTTTTGCTGCAATTTTTGTATTATGCAGGCAGTTCAGATCAGAACCGTAAGAGAGATTTCATGGTGCCGGTACATTTCAAACGCCTTTCACTCGCCATTTTGGCGCTGGGCATATCTGTTGCTTTCAGCAGCCCGCTACAGGCAACTGTACCCGCCACCGGCACTGAGCACCTGAATAAAGCTTTGCAGGAATTTATTGTGCGTCTGGAAGAAACCAAACGCACCAAACTCCCGCCACGCCTCTCCAATACAGAAGACGCTAAAGCGCTTGAGGCATTGTGGAATGTTTCCGCGATCATCGGACAGGCGCCTTACAAAGCAAGTGACCTGCCGGTTCTGATGGATATTATTCAGCAACAGGCACAGGTGACAAAAGCATATGTGCTGTTCTCACCGGATCCGCAGAAGCAGGCGGATATCAAAAACAACAATATTGCCTTTCAGGATGAAATTACCCGTTCTTCCGCAGCGATGATCAGTTTTATTGCAGCGGCTCTGGAAGCTGCCTCTGACTATGCTGATACAGTCAAAAATGACAGCAACAGCAAGGCACAGACGGATACAATCCTGAAATTACGCCTTGGTCTTCAACAGGTTATCAACGGCTCCGCACTGATGTTGAGCAATCCTGAACTCAATGCGCATAATCAGGAAAGACTGGTGCAGGCACTGGCCGACAATGCCGCCGTCATTGCCAGCTCTATCTCCTTGCAAGACCGCAAAATGCTAAGCAATATTACAGAACGAGCCAAACCGGTTTTACGCGATACTGCACGTCAATCTGCGGACCGGTTCATCTCAGCGATGGCAAATAAAGATTGCACTGGTCTTTGTGCACTACACTGAAATTAAAAGGGAAGTAACTGATGAAGCCTCTCTGGCTGGAAAAATTCTGGAATTCCCTATCGCTGATCGGGATGTTGCTCGGCACACTTTTCTTTGCAGCCTCGCTCACACCATCGCTGGTGCCGCGCCCGTTTCTGATACAGGGCGTGCTGTCAGGCGCCTGTTTCGCCATCGGTTACGGGATCGGTGTTTTTCTGTTCTGGCTATGGAACTATCTGGAGCTGCCGAAACCCAAAGGCCGGATTTCCACTATCATCAAGATTACTGCCATGGCCGTGACCATCATCACCGCGATGGTGTTTCTGTGGCATGCGGCAGACGGACAAAATTCCATCCGCAATCTGATGGGGCTGGAAAAGGTTGAAAGTGCACATCCGTTTAAAACCGGCCTGATTGCGCTGATCACTTTTGTTATTCTGATCGCCCTTGCCCGCCTGTTTCAGCTGATTTATCGCAACTCCAGCCGCTGGCTCGACCGCTATATCCCGCCACGCCTGTCACGCTTTACTGGCTTTCTGGTTGCTGCCATTATTTTCAGCATGGCAATCAATGGTGTGCTGTTCCGCTTTGGCCTGCATGTCATGGACTCTTCCTACCGTCAATTTGATGCACTGATGGAAGCAGAAGTGCCACAACCGCAAGACCCGCTGAAAAGCGGCAGTGCTGCCTCTCTGGTGAAATGGGATGAGTTGGGGCGCATGGGACGCAGCTATGTGAGCTCCGGTCCTGATGCACAGCAGATCAGCAATTTCACCGGCCGTCCGGCTCAAAATCCGCTGCGTGTCTATGTGGGCTTACGCTCAGCTGAAACTGCCAAAGAACGCGCCAAGCTGGCGCTTCAGGAGATGATCCGTGTCGGCGCATTTGACCGCTCTCTGCTGCTGGTGACCATTCCGACCGGCACCGGCTGGGTCGATGAAATGGGCATTGATCCGGTGGAATATCTCCATGACGGCGATATTGCCAGTGTTGCCGTGCAATATTCCTACCTCGCCAGCTGGCTCTCGCTGCTCGTTGAGCCGGGCTATGGCAGCGAAACCGCAACGGCTCTGTTTGACGAGGTTTATGATTACTGGACCAAACTGCCGAAAGACACACGTCCAAAACTTTATCTCTATGGCCTGAGCCTCGGTGCGATGAATTCCCAGCTTTCCTCGGAACTGTTTCAGGTGCTGGGCGACCCGTATCAGGGCGCTTTGTGGAGCGGCCCGCCGTTCACCAGCCGTTTGTGGCGCTCCATTACCAATAACCGCAACGAAGGCACACCGGAATGGCTGCCGGAGTTCCGCGACGGTTCCTATGCACGCTTCACCAACCAGAATAATGCGCTGAAACTGCCAAACAGCCATTGGGGGCCTATGCGGATTGTCTACCTGCAATATGCCAGTGATCCGATTGTGTTCTTTGATCCGAAAGACTTCTACCGCGAGCCGGACTGGATGAAAGCACCGCGTGGCCCTGATGTGTCTCCGCAGCTGAAATGGTATCCGGTAGTCAGCATGTTGCAGCTGGCTATTGACCTGATGCTGGCTACCACCACGCCGATCGGCCACGGTCATGTCTATGCACCCCAACATTATATTGATGCATGGGTAGAGGTGACCAATGTCAACTGGTCACAGACAGATATTGACCGGCTGAAAGAACATTTCATCGCCAAGCTGCCGAAACAATAATTACGATATGGCGGGTTCTGCCACGGCAAAGCCCGCCATAATTTTAACTATGCAGATTGCGGCCAAGCGCCGTAAAAGCGGCCTCCTGAAAAGCCTCGCCGCGTGTCGGATGTGCATGAATGGTTTGCGCCACATCCTCCAGCACAGTGCCCATTTCCAATGCCAGAGCGAAACCATTGACCAGCTCGGATACGTCATGGCCGACGGCCTGAATACCCAGCACCAGATGATTATCTGCCCGCGCAACAACACGGACAAAACCCGTCTCATCCTGCTGGGTCATGGCACGGCCATTGGCCATAAACGGAAAACTTCCGGTGACAATTTCATAGCCCTGTAATTTCGCCTGATCCGGCAACAATCCGACGCTTACCACCTCAGGATCGGTGAAACAAACGGACGGTATCACAGGCTCATCCAGCGCTGCTTTATGTCCTGCCAGATGTTCTGCCAGCATTGCTCCCTGCACCATTGCCCGATGCGCCAGCATCGGCTCACCGGTCACATCGCCGACTGCCCAAACATTGAGCATCGAGGTCGCGCAATATTTATCAATGCGGATGAAAGCACCATTCATCGCCAGATCAAGACTTTCCAGCCCGAAACCGCTGATATTTGGCCGCCGGCCAACAGCCACCAGAAACTTATCCGCTTCCACCACCACCGGCGCACTGTTGCCGTGCTGGTGCACCAGCAAAGAACCGCCATCTGCGCTTAATCCCCGTGCTTCGCTGCGCGTCATCACGGTAACGCCCAGAGTTGTCAGCCGCTTGCGCACCGGCGTGGTCAGCTCTGCATCCCAGAGCGGCAAAATACGATCCGCTGCTTCAATAATCGTCACCTGCGAGCCGAGTTTGGCAAAAGCCGTACTCAGCTCCATGCCGATATAACCGGCACCGATCACTGCTAAGCGCTTCGGCACCTGTTCCAGCGCCAGAGCATCTGTTGAGGAAATAACATTGCCACCAAAGGGCAAAGCGCCGATCTGCATCGGCAATGAGCCGGTTGCCAGAACAAGATGTTTGATACGGATACGGGTTGTACCGGCCTTGCCATGGACCACGACCGTTTTGCCGTCAATGATCTCTGCAGTGCCCTTTAGCACAGTCACCTTGTGCTTTTTCAGCAGACCTTCAACACCACCGGTCAATCGCCGCACAATGGCACCTTTCCAGCTGAGCGTTTTGCCCCAATCCAGCGACACGTCTCCAACACGCAAGCCCAGCGCAGAACCGGATTGCTGAGCAAGTGCATGATGATAGGCATCAGCCGCATGGATCAGTGCTTTGGAAGGGATACAGCCAATATTCAGACACGTGCCGCCCAGCTGCTCTTTCTCAACCAATATCACCGGCAGTCCTAATTGTCCGGCACGGATGGCAGCGACATAACCGGCAGGTCCGCCACCAATAATCAGCACATGTGTTGCAATATCTTCCATCTCACACCTCAATGAAAAGTGTTGCGGGAACTTCAAGCAATTGCCTGATGCGGCGGATAAAAGCGGCGGCCTCATAACCATCGACCATCCGGTGATCGAAAGAGGATGACAGGTTCATCATTTTGCGCGGCACAAACTGGTTCTCCTGCCATTGAGGACGTATCGCGATACGGTTCACACCGATAATCGCCACTTCCGGCTGGTTGATCACCGGCGTTGTCACCAGCCCGCCGAGATCACCGAGGCTGGTAACAGTAATGGTGGAGCCGGAGAGTTCTTCGCGTTTTGCCACGCCTTCGCGCGCGGCAGCAGCAAGCCGTGTGATTTCTGCGGCCATTGCCCAGAGATCCATCGCTTCTGCATGATGCAGCACCGGCACCATTAAGCCGGATGGTGTTTGTGTTGCCATGCCGATATGGGCGGCCTGATGACGGGTCAGTACCTGCACTTCCTCATCATAGAGCGCATTCATCTGCGGAAAATCCCGCAATGCCACAACCAGCGCACGGAGAATGAACGGCAATACCGTCAGTTTTCCGCGCCGCTCCGCATGGCTTGCATTGAGCGTACTGCGAAGAATTTCCAGATCGGTTACATCCACCTCTTCCACATAGGAAAAATGTGCCACCTCACGGGAGGATTTGGCCATGCGCTCAGCTATTTTACGACGCAGTCCGGTGATTTTGATCTGCTCTGTACCGTCGCGACGTTGATAGGCCGAACTTTGAGCACTGCCGCCGCTGGCTGTGAAATGGTCAAGATCATCACGGGTAATGCGCCCTGCCGGCCCGCTCCCCTTTACATGAGAAAGATCAATCCCCAGTTCCCGTGCCAACGCCCTAACCGCAGGTGATGCAAGCGGTTTGTCATGTGGGATGGTTGACGGAACGGACTGAACCGGCGTCAAAACCGGCATTTCCGGCACTGTTTGTGCGGGAATCTGTCTTTCAGGCACGGCGGATGTCTGCACGGCCTGATGTGGCAATACATCATCGGCACCCGTGCCTTCCACCTCAATCTCAACCAGCATTGCACCAACAGCCATCACAGTTCCGGCCTCCGCACCGATCTGCAGGACTGTACCAGCCACAGGCGACGGCACCTCTACCGTTGCCTTATCGGTCATTACCGCAGCCAGCAACTGATCCTCTGCAATGACATCACCGGCTTTAACATGCCATTCGACAATTTCAGCCTCGGCAACACCTTCACCGATATCCGGCATTTTAATGATCTTTTTCACCATCTATGCCTCCATCACTTGCATGAGCGCCCGACCAACTCGTTCCGGCCCCGGAAAATAATCCCATTCATGGGCATGAGGATAAGGCGTGTCCCAGCCGGTCACGCGCAGGATCGGTGCTTCCAGTTGATAGAAACAACGCTCCTGTACTTCCGCTGCCAGTTGCGTACCGAAACCGGACAATCGTGTGGCTTCATGGACAATCACACAGCGACCAGTCTTGGCGACGGAAGCCGTGATTGTCTCAATATCCAGCGGCACCAGCGAGCGCAGATCAATCACCTCAGCATCAATACCGGTCTCGGTGACAGCCGCTTCCGCCACATGCACCATAGTGCCATAGGCCAGCACTGTAACAGCGGAGCCTTTGCGCCGGATGGCTGCCTTGCCGATCGGCACCGAATAATAGCCTTCCGGCGTTTCACTCAAAACATGCTTTGACCACGGCACGACCGGCTGATCGTAATGTCCGTTGAACGGCCCGTTATAAAGCCGTTTCGGCTCCAGAAAGATCACCGGATCATCATTCTCGATGGCCGAGATCAGCAGGCCCTTGGCATCATAAGGATTGGACGGGATAATGGTCTGTAACCCCGCCACATGGGTAAACAGTGCCTCAGGGCTCTGGCTATGGGTCTGCGCACCGAAAATACCCCCGCCGCACGGCATACGGATCACCATCGGCGCGGTATAATCACCGGCAGAACGAAACCGCAGACGCGCGGCTTCCGAGACAATCTGGTCATAGGCCGGATAGACATAATCCGCGAACTGGATTTCCACGACAGGGCGCAAGCCATAAGCGCCCATACCGACAGCAACCCCGACAATACCGGATTCCGAAATCGGCGTATCAAAACAACGCGCCGCACCATATTTACGCTGCAGCCCTTCAGTGCAGCGAAACACCCCGCCGAAAAAGCCGACATCCTGACCAAACACGACCACCTTGTCGTCGCGTTCCATCATCACATCCATCGCTTCGCGGATGGCCTCAATCATTGTGCGTCTTGGCAATACAGGTTTTGACATGATCAATACCCCATCTGCTGGCGCTGCTCGCGCAAATGCTGCGGCATGTCCTTATAGACATCTTCGAACATGGTTGCAGGGCTGGCTTTCGGCCCTTCATGCAAAGTACCGTATTTCAGAGCCTCGCGGGCGGCATCATTAATCTCCGCATCAATGCCCGCAAGTAGCTGCACATTGCGCTCCTCGCTCCATTCACCTTTGCGGATCAGATGTTGTTTGAGCCGCTCCACCGGATCGCCCAGCGGCCAGTTCAATTCCTCCTCTTTTGGCCGGTATTTGCTCGGGTCATCGGAGGTAGAATGGGGCGCCACGCGATAGGTCACCCATTCGATCAGCGTCGGCCCCAGATTGCGCCGTGCCCGTTCCGCAGCCCAGCTTGCCGCCGCATAGACTGCCAGATAATCATTACCATCCACCCGCAAAGACGGAATAGCAAAACCATGCGCACGGGAGGCAAAGCTGATATTCTCGCCACCTGCCACCGATTGCGGTGATGAAATCGCCCATTGATTATTAACGATATTGAGAACCACCGGCGGACGGTAGACCGAGGCAAAAACCAGCGCCGCGTGAAAGTCACTCTCGGCAGTGGAGCCGTCACCAATCCATCCGGCAGCGATTTTTGTATCACTGCGCATAGCAGAAGCCATGGCCCAGCCAACAGCCTGTACAAATTGCGTGCCGAGATTACCGGAAATCGAGAAAAAACCGGCCTCCGGTGCCGAATACATAACCGGCAATTGCCGTCCTTTAAGATGGTCTTTTTCATTGGAAAGCACCTGACAAATCATATCTGTCAGCGGAAAGCCTTGTGCTATCAACAGCCCCTGCTGGCGATAGGTGGGGAAATTCATATCCCCTTTTTGCATCACCATCTGAAAAGCACAGGCAATCGCTTCTTCACCGGTACATTGCATATAGAAAGAGGTTTGCCCCTGACGCTGCATGCGCATCATGCGCCGGTCATAGGCGCGGGCTTTGAGCATGGAACGCAGACCGTGACGCAATTGCTCGGCCGTCAGATCCGGCACCCACTCGCCTTTAGCCTCACCGTTATCATCCAGCACCCGTACCAGATTATAGGCCAGATCATGCATATCATAAGGATCGGAATCAACCGGCGGGCGGCGCATTTCGCCCGCTCCTGCAAAACGTAAATGCGGATTAGGCGGCGGCACACTTTCTCCCCGCATCGTGCGGGGCATATGTAATGAGAGTGGCGGATATGACATGACTGCATTTCTCCATTGGCTGGAACTGATACTGCATGCTGTTTCTGCCGTTCTCCCCCGAACGGCAGAATGTATTCCGTTTGTCCCCTTAATCTCTGTTATCTATATTTTCGGCCAAGACCTTTGCTGCGGGCGAAGCCGCTCATAGGCATGGGCAAGTTGCAACACCCCCAGATCATCAAAACGCTGACCGATAATCTGCAAACCGATCGGCAACCCTTTTTCCGTATAACCACAGTTGACAGACACAGCAGGTTGTTCCGACATATTCATGGCAACGGTAAAAGCAATATGCTCGAACGGGCGTTGCGGATCATTCAGCGGCGATGCCCATTCTGCCGGATATGTCGGCATCGGTGATGTCGGCGAAATGATAAAATCATAAGAACTGATTGCCGCCAGAGCCGCATTGCGCATGGCCTCGATCTGCGCAAAGCCCTGATAGACCTGCGCACCGTTCAAATCCTTACCGCCTTCTGCCCATTGATAAATATAAGGCAGGATTTTTGCCTGATTATCCGGCGTCATTTTAGAGATGTCGCCCCATGAGCGCACACGCCAGAAATGATCCAGCCCGTCAATCATCTCACGGGTGAGATAGCTAGGCACTTCCTCTACAATCGCACCGGCATTGGCAAAGGCTTGCGCTGCAGCTTCTACCGCCGCTTTGACCTCAGGTTCTACGACAGAACCAAAACCGGCATCCAGCCACAGGCCTATACGCAGATCCTTGACATCGCGGCCTAGATTCATCCAGTCAATACGACTGTAAGGCAGGCTCATCGGATCGCGACGATCCGGCTTGGACAGAACCGACATATAAAGTGCAGCATCCGCCACCGTCCGTGTCATCGGCCCTGCAACACGGCCGATGAAAGGCGGATCAATCGGAATACGTCCAAAAGACGGTTTGAGTCCGACCACCCCGCACCAACCGGCGGGCAGGCGGATGGAGCCACCAATATCCGTACCGATATGCAAAGGACCGTAACCGGCAGCCGCAGCCGTTCCCGCTCCCGCACTGGAGCCGCCGGGATTGGTGGCCAGATCCCACGGATTGCGTGCCAGTTCATGGAAACTCGACAGGCCGGACGACAACATGCCGAGATCAGGCATGGTCGTTTTACCCAAAATAATACCGCCGCTCTCACGGGAACGGGCAGCTGGCGGCGCATCTTTTGCAGCGGGGTTCAATGCTATTGCGGCGCAGCCGAGCGGCACCGGCAGACCTTTTGTGGCGATATTTTCTTTGATTGTCAGCGGCACGCCGTCAATCGGCCCGCGTTCTTCTTTCCGCCTCCAGCGACCTTCCGACAAGGTTGCCGCAGCCAGTGCCGCCTCCGGCTCAAAAGCCCACATCGCATGAAGCTGCGGCTCGCAGCGCTCAATCCGGTCGATCACGGATTCTGCCACTTCCACCGGCGACAGCGTACCCGCCTTATAACCGGCGACCATTTCCACAGCGCTTAAATCAGCAAGCTCGGACATATCTGCTCCCATTTCCCTGTCTGACGCAAACCTCTTAACGGGCTTTGATGGTCAGGCAGACATTCAGTTTTTCATTACAAAGTTTTCACCCGCATTTTACGGCGACCTGAAAACGGTTTTGGCACAGCATTCACCAGTGCTTGTGTGTATGGATGCTGCGGATTGTCAAAGACTTCATTGGTCGGCCCTTCCTCAACAATTCTGCCCAGATGGATCACCGCCACACGGTCTGTAATCACCCGCATCACGCCCAGATCGTGACTGATAAACAAATAAGACAGTCCGAATTGCTCCTGCAAATCCATCATCAGATTGAGCACCTGCGCCTGAATGGAAACATCCAGCGCTGAAACCGGCTCATCGGCAACAATCAGTTTCGGGCGCGTGATCAGGGCGCGGGCAATGGCGATACGCTGGCGCTGACCGCCGGAAAATTCATGCGGATATTTATCCGCAGCTGATGCGGCCAGACCAACGGCTTCCAGTACCTGACGGATACGCTCCTCGCGGCTTTCTGCCGTTGTGGCATCCTGCAGTGATACAACCGGCTCTGCCAGAATACGGCGCACTGAATGACGCGGGTCGAGCGAGCCGTAAGGATCCTGAAAAATAGCCTGAAACTCTTTGCGTGCGGCTTTCAGCTCCGCCCGCCCCAGACTGTAAATATCCTTACCATTGATTGTCACACTACCGGATTGCGGCTTTTCCAGCCCCATCACTGATCGTGCCAATGTGGATTTGCCGGAACCGGACTCGCCGACAATGCCGAGACTTTCACCCTGCTTCAGGCTGAGGCTGACACCATGCAGCACCCGCAAATTTTGCGGCTTGGAAAGCAAGGATTGTTTTGGCAGCGTATAATCACGCACCAGATCACGCACTTCCAGAAGAGCGGTCATGCCATCACCTCATCCAAGAGCATTTCTATTTTAAAACAAATCATTAGAAATGCTCTATCTCTTAGTTGCTACGCATTCCGGACGCAAAACCGGTTCCCACTTTTGCTGGAAATGCTCCAACGGATGAAAACAGGCGACCCGATGCGCCACGTCGAGAAAATCCGTATTGCCTAACGGCGGCACTGTTGCACGGCAATCCGCCTGTACAAAACGGCAGCGGTCTGCAAAGCCGCATTGCGGCAAACGACTGAACGGATCAGGCACCACACCGGCAATCGTGGTCAGACGCTGGCGTTTATCCGTGTTTTCCGGCTTTGGCCGCATTGTCAGACTATGGGGAGAGGCTGCAAAAAGCCCGCGCGCATAAGGATGCGCCATGTGACGGAAAACATCCTGCGTATCGCCGGTTTCAACCACGCGTCCTGCATACATCACTGCAATGCGATCTGTCATTTCCGAGACTACACCGAGATCATGGGTAATCAGCAGCAGTGCTGTGCCGCTCTCGTCGATCAGCTCATCCAGCAGATCAAGAATTTGCGCCTGAACGGTCACGTCCAGTGCCGTGGTCGGCTCGTCAGCGATCAGCAATTCCGGCTCGCAGGCCAGTGCCATAGCAATCATCACGCGCTGGCGCTGACCGCCGGATAATTGGTGCGGATAAAGCTCCAGATCAAAACGCGGGGCAGCAAGACCGACGCGATCCAGCAAACGCCGTGCGGTTTTGTCAGCATCGGCGCGGTTTTCTCTCAGATGCAGGCGACGGCCTTCACTGATCTGCGCACCGATGGTTTTGATCGGGTTCAGTGCCGTCATCGGCTCCTGAAATATCATCGCCATCTGCCGACCGCGCATAGTGCAATGGGTAGCCTCTGAAATTGTCGTCAGATCCTGCCCGTCAAAGCGCAAGGTTCCGCTTAAAGCCATACGATGCGGCAGCAAACCCATCACCGCCAATGCAGTGATTGATTTGCCTGAGCCGGATTCCCCGACAATGCCCAGACGTTCACCACGGTTCAGTGTCAGTGTGATGCCGGACAGGATTTCAGCTTGTCTGCCTCCGGCTTGCAAATGCACGCCCAAATCACGGATTTCGAGAAGCGGTGTAGTCATCTCTCTCTCCTGACACGCGGGTCGAGTATATCACGCAAACCATCCCCCAGCATATTCAACCCGAGAACCGCAAAGGTAATGGCCAGCCCCGGAAAAATCGCCAGATGCGGCGCATCATAAATATAGGTCTGCGCATCATTGAGCATTTTGCCCCAGCTTGGCATCGGCGGCTGCGTGCCAAGACCGACATAGGACAAACCGGCTTCAGCCACGATCGCCAAAGCAAACTGAATAGTCGCCTGCACGATCAGCACATGGCCGATATTCGGCAGAATGTGATCCAGCGTAATCGCCACATCACCGCGCCCCGCACAGCGGGCGGCCAGCACATAATCGCGCTTCCACAGCCCCATCGACGCACCACGAGTAATACGGGCGAAAACCGGAATATTGAAAATACCAATAGCGATCATCGCATTTACCGCGCCAGGCCCGAAAACCGCAGTGATAATCACAGCTGTCAGCAGCGCCGGAAAAGCAAAAGCCAGATCGGTCATGCGCATAACAAAACCGTCGATCATGCCACCGCGTGCAGCCGCATAGGCGCCGAGCGGCACGCCAAGCCCCATACCAACCGCAACAGCGATTAAAGCCACCGATAAAGAATTACGCGCACCGACCATGACCATCGACAACACATCACGGCCAAGCGCATCTGTGCCCAGCCAATGCTGCATCGACGGCCCCTGCAATTTGCGCAGAATATTCATGCCCGTGGGACTGTAAGGTGTCCAGACCAGTGACAGTACGGCCAGTCCGATCAGAAATCCGGTAATGATTGTCCCGATCATCAGGCTGCGGCTCAGTCCGAAAGACAGCAAGACCATACGGCTGCGACGGGAGAAATTCTCTGCCATACTCATGCCCGCACTCCTGTCGACAGGCGCGGATCAAGAAAACCATAGGCCATATCCACCAAGAAGTTCACCGCAATCACGCTTGCCGCGAGTAAGGTCACCAGCGACTGCACCGTGACCAGATCGCGCTGCGCAATCGACTGGAAAATCAAACGACCAAGCCCCGGTAAATTGAATACGTTTTCGATAATGATCGTACCGGCCAGCAGGAATGAGAATTGCAGACCCAAGATCGTCACCACAGGGATCAGGGCATTGGGCGTCGCATGTTTCCACAAAGCTGCATTGCGGCTCAAGCCCTTGGCGCGGGCTGTACGCACAAAATCTTCACTCAGCGTTTCAAGCACTGCGGAACGGGTAACACGCGCCAGAATAGCAGCCAGCGGCAAGGCCAGCGCCACCGCCGGCAGGATCAGCGAGCGGGTGCCTGCCCACAGACCATTTTCCCAACCGGCAAAACCGGAAGCCGGAAACCAGCCAAGCGTAAGGGCGAAAAACAGAATCAGCAACAAACCGAGCCAGAAATTCGGAATTGCCACACCGATCTGTGCAACGCCCATCCCCACCACATCGGTAGCACTACCGCGCTTTGAAGCGGCAATCACGCCAAGAGGAATGGCAATCACCACGGAGAGGATCATTGCCAGCACCGCCAGCGGTAAAGTCACCTGCAAGCGTGGTCCGATCAGCTCACTTATCGGCACGGAATAAGTATAGCTGGTGCCGAAATCACCAACCGGAAAGCCGGTAATCCAGTTGAAGTAACGGACAATCAGCGGGGCATCAAGACCGAGTTGTTTTTGCAAGGCTGCCAAAGTGTCCGGTTGCGCATTAATACCAAGCATAATCGCTGCCGGATCACCCGGAAGCACCTGCATCAGCAGGAAAACAATAACAGAGGCCGCCAGCGTCGTCAGGATCAGAGAGATCAGACGCCCTGTAAAATAACGCAGCAAATGCGGCCTCCTTCAATATTCATTTCAGCATCAACAGGGTCAGTCTGCCCAGTGCACACTGGTCAGGTCATTGGCCGGAATGGTCTGATTTTTCCACATACCTTTGAGCTTCTTATCCCAGACGCCGATTTTCGGCAGGGCGTAGAGAAACACATTCGGCTCGTCTTCAGCGAGTTTGCGCTGCAACTGACCGAGCAGTTCAAGCTGCTGCTTGTCATCAACGGCTTCCGCGAACTGCTTGTAGATCGCCTTATATTCAGGGCTGTTATAGTTGAAATAATATTTATCCCGCGCATAAATATCGAGGTCGCGGGTTTCCACATGGGCGATAATTGTCGCGTCGAAATCACTGCGGGCAAAGACCTGATCCAGCCATTGCGCGAATTCAACCGGCACCAGCTTCACCTCGATGCCAACTTCTGCCAGCATGGCCGCAATCACCTCACCGCCACGGCGTGCATAGGCAGGCGGCGGCAACATGATGGTGATCGATATACCGGCAGCGACACCGGCTTCAGCCAGCAATGCTTTGGCCTTAGCCACATCATAAGGATAGGTATCGCTCAGATCGACATAACCCGGTTCAGCCGGTGTGTAATGGGCACCGATGGTCTTGGCGAGACCGGTGGTGATCGCTTCCTGCACGACATTGCGGTCGATGGCATGGGCAAGCGCACGGCGCACCCGCACATCATCAAACGGCTTGCGTGCATTGTTAAGCGACATAATCACTTTGCCAGCCGTCGAGCCGATTTCAACGCTAAGACGTTCATCACTTTGCAGACGGCTGATCAGCTCCGGTGCCGGAAATTCAGGAAATGCATCGACATCACCGGCCATGACCGCAGCGGCAGCGGCTGACGGATCACTGATGAAGCGGAAAGTAACGCTCGATAATTTGGTAGGCTCGCCCCAATAATCAGGATTGCGCTCGAACTCGATCCGGTCGCCCTGCAGCCAGCGTTTGAATTTGAACGGCCCTGTGCCAACAGGATTGGTCTTGTTGGTGGCAATCGTATCCGGTGCCATCATCACCGCATCGCCCCAGCCCATCCCGAACAGGAAAGTCGATGACGGACGCTTGAGCGTCACAACAGCGCTTGCCGGATCAGGACACTCGGTCTTTTCAATCGGCGCAAACAGTGCCTTCTGCGCATTGGTGGAATCCGGTGCCATCGCGCGGTCATAGGTGAATTTCACCACGGAACAGTCGAATGCCGTGCCGTTATGAAATTTCACGCCCTGACGCAGCTTGAATGTATAGGTCAGATTATCCGGCGAAATCGTCCAGCTTTCCGCGAGGTTCGGCTTAACAGCGCCCTCTTCATCAATGCGCACCAGACCTTCATAGAGATTATTATAGGTCAGCCGGCGGATAGAAGCCGCAGCATTTGCTGTCGGGTCCATACCCGGAGGTTCCAGCACCTCGCCGATTGCCAATGTGTCTTTTGCCAGCCCTGACCCACTCGTAGCCACAACAGCAATCCCCGTCATTGCTGCCAGCATGAGCTGTCCGGTCAAATATTTATATCGCATTGCCTGTCCCCTTATTTATCACATCCTGATCATGCTCAGGAATTACCGGAATAGAGCTGGCCGACTTTAGAGCATTTCCTGCTTATCTTGAACCGTAGAAAACGCTCTATCTTTTTGTTTTTACGCGTATCTTGTCCGAAGCCATCATTTTAAATTGAACGGCCGCCATCCACATCCAATGCAACACCGGTAATCATACTGGCTGCCGGTGAGCACAAAAACGCAGCACTCTCCGCCAAATCTTCCGGTTTCAGCAAACGGCCAAGCGGAATGGAAGCGCGGAATTTCTGACGGATTTCTTCCGTATCCTCACCCATGAATGTCGTGAGCAACGGGGTTTCACCCGCTACAGGATTGAGCGCGTTGACGCGGATATTCTCTGATGCCAGTTCAATCGCCAGCGCCTTAGTGGCGGATACAACCCAGCCCTTGGTGGCATTATACCATGTCAGATTAGGGCGCGGACGGGCAGCGCCTGTCGAAGCAATATTGAGAATAACGCCGCCGCCATTGTCTTTAAAATGCGGGATCAAAGCGCGGCTCATCAGATAAATGCCGCGAATATTTACCCCGACAATGCGGTCGAATTCATCCGGTTGCACATTTTCCGCCGGTTGTGGCTTATGGCCGATACCGGCATTGTTGATGAGAATGTCCACCCGTCCGAATTGCATAATTGCCTGCCGAACGGCTTCAGTCACACCGCTTTCCGATGCAATATCCGCTTCAACCGCCAGAGCATTCGTGCCTAGTTCTCCGGCAACCCGTTTTGCACCCGCAGCATCGCGGTCGACCACCACAACATTTGCGCCTTCCCGCACAAATTTACGTGCCATAGCCTCGCCGAAACCAGAGCCTGCACCGGTAATAATCGCGGTTTTCTTATCAAGCGAACCAGTCATTGAAATATATTCTCCCATGCGATTTTCTGCGGATCAGCCGTGATAGACTGAAATGGTTTTCAGTGAGGCAAAACCATATAGCGCCTCAAAACCTTTCTCACGCCCGTGGCCGGAGCGTTTCACCCCACCGAAAGGCAGCTCAATACCGCCACCTGCACCATAATTATTGATAAACACCTGTCCGGCCTGCACCGCATGAGCCATACGCAACTGCCGCGCGCCGTCCTTTGTCCAGACACCACAAACCAGTCCGTAAGGCGTGCTGTTGGCCAGAGCCACAGCTTCCTCTTCCGTATCGAACGGCATGATCACCTGTACGGGACCGAAAATTTCTTCCTGCGCCAAACGGTGTTGCGGTGGCACATCACGCAGCAAAGTCGGGCGCACATAGGCGCCATTTTCTGGTGCATCAGCACTCAGCTCGCCTTGCGCGGCAATCTGCAAACCGTCTTGTTCTGCCAGTTTCAGATAGTCTTCAACGATGGCTTTCTGACGGGCGGAAACAACCGGCCCCAGCGACAGATCAGCTTCCGCCGCGCCAACTTTAAGTGCACGGTAGCGCTCACTCATACCGGCGATGACCTGTTCATAGACTTCACGCTGCACAAGAATGCGCGAGGAAGCAGAACAGGTCTGCCCTGCATTTTGAATGCCTGCATTGACCAGAAACGGCAATGCACGTTCAATATCCGCATCAGCAAACACGATTTGCGGGGATTTCCCCCCGAGTTCCAGCGTTACCGGCACAGCATTTTTAGCCGCTGCCGCTTGTACTGCCTCACCCGTGCGCAAAGAACCGGTGAAAGAAATATGATTGACCTGCGGATGGGAAGACAAAGCCGCTCCGGCCTCAACACCTAAACCGGTCACCACATTCAACGCACCGGCAGGCAGACCGGCCTCATGGGCAATACGGGCAAATTCCAGAATGGTCAGGCAGGCCTCTTCCGCCGGTTTGACAACCGCAGCATTGCCCATAGCCAGAGCCGCGCCAAGGCTGCGGCCGAGAATCTGCATCGGATAATTCCACGGGATAATATGCCCTGTCACACCATGCGGTTCATAGACAGACAAAACTGTGAAACCGTTCTGATAGGGCAGCGTATCGCCATGCACCTTATCTGCGGAAGCACCATAAAATTCCAGATAACGCGCCAGCGCCACCACATCAGCGCGCGCCTGCGTTAAAGGTTTGCCGACATCACGCGCTTCCAGCACCGTCAGAAGATCAATCTCACGCAATACTGCTTCTGAGATTTTATGAAGAATACGGCCACGCTCGGTTGCGGTCAGTTTGCCCCAGAGACCGGATAAGGCTGCACGCGCGGCATCAACGGCGAAATCAATATCAGCCGCAGTACCACGGGCGATCAATGCCAGATCACTACCATCCGACGGATTTTTCAGCGCCAAAACCTCACCTTGCACGGCATCCTGCCACACACCATTGATCAGATTGCCGTAGCGGCGCAGTCCGTTTTCTTGCTCCTGTGCCATGTTATTCTCTCCCGCAGGATGTTTCCTGCACATTTTTATTTTGTATCTGCTGAAGACTGTTGATGGTCTTACGGATATGTTGCCGCGCCAAATCTTCAGCCCCTACTCCGTCTTTGCGGATAATCGCCTCAACAATGAGACTATGCTCTTCAATCGCGTTTTTTGCCCGCTCTGCACTGAGCGCAAATGCTGGTGCAAAGACCTGCGAGGTCATACGCAACAGAGGTACGAAATTCTCAAGAGAGGCATTACCTCCCGCTGCCATCACGGCCAGATGAAAATCCACATTGGATTGCGTATAGGCTTTGGAATCCCAAGGCTCGATAATCGAGCGCTGATGCATGATCAGCTTTTCAAGACCGGCAATGGCAGTGGCATCGGCGCGTTCTGCAGCAAAACGCGCAGCAACGCCGTCAATCACTTCGCGCACAGCATAGGCATCGAGCAGATGCGGCAGATCAACACTTGCCACACGCACACCGCGACCCGGGAGGTGAATAATCAGGCCATCACGTTCAAGCACCCGCAATGCTTCGCGCAATGGCGTGCGGCTGATACCGAATTCGGCGGCAATATGCTCCTGCCGCAAGATGGTGCCCGGCGCATATTGACCCGCATAGATGCTCTCACGAAGTGCTTGCGCAACTTCGTCCAGCAGCCTCGTTTGGCTGCTCCATTTATAGCTGGACAAGCCTGTGTTCCCTTATATTTTTTACTATGATTATCCAGGATACAAAATTGATCAAGCCAAAAAATCTTCTCAGCCGATATTTGTTTTCACAGGCTTCTCACGCCTGAACTGAATGCGTGCTCTGGTCTCAGCGGTGCAGAAAAAACGGATCGCGCTTTTCAATAAAGGCGCTCATGCCTTCTTTCTGATCGTGACTGGCGAAGCCGGAATGAAACAGGCGGCGCTCGAATTTCACCCCCTGAGTCAGCGTTGTTTCATAGGCCGCATTCACTGCCTCTTTCGCCATCATGGATACCGGCAAGGATTTCTCTGCGATGGAGGATGCCACACTCAAAGCTTCTTCAAGCAGCTGATCTGCCGGAATGATACGGGAAACCAAACCACAACGCTCGGCCTCTTCGGCGTCCATCATCCGCCCTGTCAGGCACATATCCATTGCCTTGGATTTACCAACAAAACGGGTCAGTCGCTGTGAGCCGCCCATACCCGGAATAACACCGAGACGGATTTCCGGCTGGCCAAAACGCGCAGTATCGGCAGCCAGAATAAAATCGCACATCATCGTCAGTTCACAACCACCACCCAGCGCATAGCCTGCAACGGCTGCGATAATCGGTTTCCGCACGGAGGTGAAACGCTCCCATTCGCCGAACCAGTCTGCCGCGAACATAGTGCTGAAATCCTGCACCTGCATTTCCTTGATATCCGCACCGGCGGCAAATGCTTTCGCCGAGCCGGTCAAAACAATACAGCCCACGGCAGGGTCTTTGTCTGCGGCCTCCGCCGCCGCGATCAGCTCTGCCGCAAGCTGCCGGTTCAATGCATTCAGCGCCTGCGGGCGATTCAGCGTTATCAGCCGGACACGGCCATGCATTGCTGTCAGGATCGTTTCATAAGTCATGACTGTCCCTCCTTGCCGCGCAACAGGCGGATAATGCCGGAGAAGTCCTCCCCGCCGGAACCAAGTGCATTGAACAGATTATAGAGCTGTGCCGCTTCTGCTCCCAATGGCGTGGTTGCCCCCACAGAAGCGGCAGCGGCCTGTGCCAGTTTCAAATCTTTCAGCATTAAGCTTGCGGCAAAGCCCGGCTGATAATCCCTGTTGGCAGGCGATGCAGGCACCGGCCCCGGCACCGGACAATTGGTCGTCAGCGCCCAGCATTGGCCGGACGAAGTCGAGGCAACGTCAAACAAAGCCTGCTGTGACAGACCCAGTTTTTCACCCAAAGCGAAAGCCTCGCACACCCCGATCATGGAAATGCCGAGGATCATGTTGTTGCAGATTTTTGCCGCCTGCCCTGCACCAGCCTCGCCACAATGCACAATGCGTTTTCCCATTGCAGCCAGCACAGGTTCGGCTTTGTCAAAAGCAGCTTTTTCACCACCGGCCATAAAGGTGAGCGTTGCTGCCGTTGCACCAACCACACCGCCGGAAACCGGTGCATCAATGCTCAATAATTTATGCTCTGCCGCTATTTCATGCCCCTTGCGGGCGCTGTCGACATCAATGGTCGAGCAATCAATCAGCAATGTGTCCGGCACAACCAGCGCTGTCAGCTCACGCCAGACACTCAAAACATGGGAACCCGCAGGCAGCATGGTGATAATCACACAAGCACCCTGCACAAGTTGTGCAACATTATCCGCAATCTGAACGCCGTTTGATTTAGCTGCTTGTTTTGATGCCTCAACCAGATCAAAACCACACACATTAAATCCCGCTTTGACGAGATTGGCCGCCATAGGCCCGCCCATATGACCGAGGCCGATAAAACCAATAGTCTTATTAGTATTCATTTATCTCTCCCGCTCAAAATTTCTCTGGCGATAATCACCCGCATGATCTCATTGGTGCCCTCCAGAATCTGATGCACACGCAGATCACGCACCAGTTTTTCCACGCCATATTCGCTCAGATAACCGTAGCCGCCATGCAGCTGCAGCGCCTGATTGGCAACGTTAAATCCGGCGTCTGTGACAAAGCGTTTGGCCATAGCGCAAAGTTTCACCGCATCGGGATCATGGCGGTCGAGCGCACGGGCGGCGCGGTGCAAAAATGTGCGCGCCACTTCCAGCTCCGTGGCCATATCAGCAAGACGGAATTGCAGCGCCTGAAACTGATGCAGTTTCGAGCCGAAAGCCTTGCGCTCATCCATATAGGTCAGCGCCTTGTCAAAAGCGGCCTGCGCGCCGCCAAGCGAACAAGCGGCGATATTCAACCGCCCGCCATCAAGCGCCGACATGGCAATTTTAAAGCCGATGCCTTCCTGGCCAATCAGGTTTTCCGCCGGTACGCGCACATTATCGAACATCACCGTGCGGGTCGGCTGGGCATTCCAGCCCATTTTCTTTTCATTGGCACCAAAGGACAAACCAACTGCATCCTTCGGCACGATGAAGGCCGAGATGCCTTTGGCACCTGCCGCGCCGGTTCGTGCCATTACGATATAAATATCACTCGCACCGGCACCGGAGATAAACTGTTTCTGCCCTGTAATCAGATAATCATCACCATCGCGCACAGCTTTGGTGCTGAGATTAGCGGCGTCAGAACCACAGGCCGGTTCGGTCAGACAATAGCTGGCGATCAGCTCCATAGGTGTCAGCTGCGGCAACCATTTTTGCCGTTGTGCCTCCGAGCCATAGGCATCAATCACCCATGCACACATATTATGGATCGACAGGAATGACGCGATCACCGGACAGCCTTGCGACAGTGCTTCAAAAATCAATGCTGCATCCATACGGGTCAGGCCGGAGCCACCTACATCGTCACGGATATAAATACCGCCCATGCCCAGCGCCGCTGCCTTACGCAGTACATCTACGGGGAAATGCTTTTGCTCATCCCATTCCAGAGCATGAGGTGCCAGTTCCTGCGCGGCAAAATCCGCAGCCATGGCGAAAATGCTGCTCTGCTCCTCATTGAGTTCACCGGACATGGTTCTCTCCTTCACTTTGTGTGGTTCGGTTGCGCCCGACACTCAGTTCTGAAAATTCAGTTTCGCAAAATGCCACACCACGGAACACATCATCCTCAATGCCCTCCCGCTCCAGCCGCCGCAGTTGCACACGACGGATTTTTCCGGAGATTGTCTTGGGCAATTCCCGCACAAATTCCAGCGAGCGGATGCGCTTGAATGGTGCCAGACGCTCATTGGTATATTGCAAAACTGAAAGCGCGAGCGCACGGGAAGGCTCTTCACCGGCGCGCAGCAAAATATAGGCTTTGGGAACAGACAAGCGGATAGGGTCATCTACCGGAATAACCGCGGCCTCAATCACTGCATCATGTTCCAGCAACACGCTTTCCAGTTCAAACGGGCTGATACGATAATCGGAGGATTTAAACACATCATCGGCACGGCCGACAAAATGCAGATAGCCGTCCTCATCCTGATAGGCGACATCACCGGTACGATAGACACGACCATCAGTGCCGCTGAGACTGCCGTCCGTTTCCTGATAGCCCTGCATCAGCCCTGCCGGATGTTTGTCACCCAGCAGCAGACAGACTTCGCCTTCCTGTGCCGCATGGCCATCTGCATCAAGGATCACCACCTCATAGCCCGGCAACGGCCTGCCCATAGCGCCGCTCTTCACATTCTGCGCCGGACTATTCGCCACTTGTGCCGTGGTTTCTGTCTGGCCATAACCATCGCGGATTGTCAGCCCCCATGCCTCACGCACCTGATCTATAATTTCAGGATTAAGCGGTTCACCCGCACCCACGACTTCGCGCAGGCTCATTTTACAGGCTTTGAGGTCTTCCTGTATCAGCATACGCCAGACGGTTGGCGGAGCACACATCGTGGTCACTGCACAGCGCTGCATTTCTGCCAGCAGCACCTTGGCGCTGAATGCAGGCTGGTTGATAATCAGCACTGTTGCTCCGGCATTCCAAGGCGCAAAAAGCGAACTCCATGCATGTTTCGCCCAACCGGGGGAAGACACATTCAGATGAATATCTGCCGGTTGCAGGCCAACCCAATACATGGTCGAGAGCGAGCCAACCGGATAGCTGCGATGGCTGTGGCGTACCAGCTTCGGTTTGGCGGTGGTGCCGGAGGTGAAATAAAGCAGCATCGGATCATGCGGCTGTGTTTCACCATCCGGCTGAAACGCGGAAGATTGGTTGAAGGCATCATTATAATCATGCCAGCTACTGTTTTCTGCGACATGACCATTGGGCACCTGAATGCGCAACACATCTGCGCCTGTCAGTCCTTCGCATTTTAAAAGCTGATCGCCGGTTGCGAGAATGGCGCGGGCATGGCCGCGTTCCAACCGGTCAGACAATTCATCCGGTGTCAGCAAAGTGGTCGCGGGAATGACGACAATGCCCAGTTTCATCGCGCCCAGCATCACCTCCCACAAAGCTGGCACATTGCCGAGCAGTACCAGCAGGTGATCACCGCGCTTCAGACCCAGCCCGCGCAGATAATTGGCAACCTGTGAAGAACGCTTGCTCAGCTCAGCAAAACTCAGTCTCACATCAGTTTGGGAAACAGTATCGACAATCCATAAAGCGGTCTGATCACGGCTTTGCGGATTCGTGGCAAGCTCGGCATCAAACCAATCCAGCGCCCAGTTAAAGGGCTGTGCTTCCGGCCAGACAAACCCGGCTTTTGCAGCCTGATAATCCTCGCGATGCTGCAAAAGAAAATCACGTGCCTGCTTGAAATTCTCCGTACTCAGTTGCCTCATGCCATCCTCCCAAAAAGCATAAATCACTGTGTCTGCGGTTTCATAAAACCGCATTGATTGTCAGTTGAAACGCTCCACCCCTATGGCTGTTGCCTCACCACCACCGATACAGATACTGGCAATACCACGTTGCAAATCATGGGTTTGCAGTGCAGCCAGCAATGTCACCAGAATACGGGCGCCTGATGCGCCGATCGGATGGCCGAGCGCACAGGCACCGCCATGAATATTCACTTTCTCCGCTGGCAGATTGAGCTCCTGCATTGCAGCCATTGTCACAACGGCAAAGGCCTCATTGATCTCGAAAAGATCGACATCATTCGCCGTCCAGCCGGTTTTCTCGTAGAGTTTGCGCATTGCCCCAATCGGGGCAGTGGCAAACAAACGCGGCTCATGAGCATAAGAGGTTTGCGCAACAATGCGGGCAAGCGGTGTCAGCCCGCGTTTTTCCGCTTGCGACAGACGCATCAGCACCAGTGCCGCCGCACCATCAGAAATCGAGCTGGAATTGGCTGCTGTAACGGTGCCGTCTTCTCGAAAGGCAGGACGCAGAAACGGAATTTTCTCCGGTCGTGCCTTGGCAGGCTGTTCATCCATATCAATCAGATGGGCGGAGTTGCCGTTTCCGGTCACAACCGGCGCAATCTCCTGCGAGAAATAACCGCGCTCCAACGCCGTCTGCGCACGCTTCAGGGAGCGCAGTGCAAATTCATCCTGTGCGGTGCGGCTGAACTGAAAGGCCTCGGCACAATCTTCGGCGAAGCTGCCCATCAAGCGGCCTTTCTCATAGGCATCTTCCAGCCCGTCGAGAAACATATGATCCGTGATTTTGCCATGCCCCATGCGATAACCGCCACGAGCCTTATCAAGCAGATATGGTGCATTGGTCATACTCTCCATGCCACCGGCCACGATAATATCCGCGCTGCCACCGGCCAGCATATCATGCGCCATCATCACGGCTTTCATACCGGAACCGCACATTTTATTGATGGTTGTTGCTCCCGCTGCCACGGGAATACCGGCAGCAATAGCGGCCTGACGTGCCGGTGCCTGCCCCTGTCCCGCAGACAGGACACAGCCGAGCAAAGTCTCATCAATATCAGCTTGTGAAATACCCGCCCGCTCAACAGCCGTCTGAATAGCGACCGCGCCCAGTTGCGGTGCCTGCAAGGTACTGAAACTGCCCTGAAACGCCCCTAAAGACGTGCGCGCCATACCGACAATAACCACCGGATCTGCCATCTGCACCTCCTCCCAAAACTGCAAATTCAGATGAAGAACTTTGAGCCTAGCCCTAAGGTCTATGGTACAGAATGACAGTTTGGACTTTATTTGTTGATCGGTTTTGCCATATTATGTTTTTCAGGAGCAGGAGGAAACCATGATCGGCAGAGGCTTTGTTGATGATGCACTCGCAGCCTTGCAGCACTACGCGCCTGCAAAAATACCGCTTGTGCTGGCGACCGCCGGTATTGATCCCCGCGCTTTGCAACAGCCTGACTTCAAACTGGATGCTGCACATTACAGCCGCCTCTGGTTGGCCATTGCCGAGGAAATTCAATGTGAGTTTTTCCGTTTCGGTCAGCGCCCGATGCCACCCGGCAGCTTTGCCATGCTCTGTCACGCAGCACTTTCCAGCGATAATCTCGAACATGCCATCCGCCGTTCCCTGCGCTTTTTTACCTTGCTGATCGGCGAGCCGCGGGGGGAACTGATCCAGCGCGACGGGCTGGCTGTTATTGTATTGCGTGAGATCAGCCCTGCACGCCCTGCCTTTGCCTACCGCACCTTTTTTCTCATTCTTTACGGCGTGCTGTGCTGGCTGGTGAAACGGCGCCTGCCAATTCACGATATTGCTTTTCGCGGCGTGCCACCCGTTGACCGGCCGGACTATCTGGATTTTTTCAGCACCAAAGTCCGTTTCTTCAGCCAGGAAACCAGCCTTTCCTTTGATCCTGCTCTGTTGTCACTGAAAATCCACCGTAGCAAAACAGCCCTGCGGCAGTTTCTGGCACAGGCACCAGCCAATATTCTGCTGCGCTATCGCTATGATCGCGGCAGTGCCTCAGCGATCCATAAATTGCTGCGTGAAACGCCCCCTGTCAGTTGGCCGGATTTTGCACAGGCGGCGCAACACCTGCACATATCCGAGCCGACATTACGTCGTCATCTGCGTGCAGACAGCATGAGCTATAGCAGTCTCAAGGAAGAACTGCGCCGCCAATATGCACTGAGCTGGTTGCAGAATACAGACAAACCTGTTGGCCTGATTGCAGCTGAACTCGGCTATACGGAGCCAAGTGCCTTTCACCGTGCGTTCAAAAAATGGACCGGCACCAGCCCCGCCCAATACAGATCATCCCGACTGTAATCAGAAATTCTTATCCGCGCTTACGGATACGCTGACCGGCTTTAAAAACAAAGCGGTCAATACCGGCACCATAGCGCTGAAAAACAGGCCAGAACCACGCCATAGTAATCGCGACAAACAGCCATGACAGCGTTACATCCGACAGAAAATGCGCGCCCATAACAACCCTGTTCAGTGAAAAAACCAAAGCTGCAAAACCGGTCACAATCAGCAACGGTCTTCGGTTAGCTCCGCCTAATACCAGCGGAATAGCAAGCATTGCCATAGCACTCGCTGATTCACCCGATGGAAATGAGCAGCTATTCTGGCAGCTTCTGGCAATTTGCCATGCCGGACTAAAAAACATTGTGCCGCCGAATTCCATAATTTCATTCGGGCGTGCACGACCGACAAGATATTTCAAACCATGAACAATAGCAGCTGCGCCAATGGCATAGACAGACAGAATATAAAGCAGCTTATGCGGAGCAGGCAGCCAATGCCGGTTAAAAAGACCCTGCATCATCAGACAAGCAAGCAGTGCTGGCACGATAATCGCCGGCAAAGCACGGTGCAGATCACGCAATGTCAGTAAAAACCAGTTTTCATGCAGCGGAAACTGGCCTGCACGATCTGCAAACCAACCGGAAACCGTAATATCAATGACCGGCATCACCATGAAGATGAAGCTGACAATCACTGCCAGTCTTATCAGGATGTTAAGACTGTAATTGCCATGACGAATGGCAGAAGCATTGCCGTGCAATGTACCGGCAGAACTGCGTATCAGTGCAGAAGGACTATTATTTATACCCATAAGAATTCACTCACGAATAAATACAATAAAAACAAAACATAAATGTAAATCATGAGGTCGCTTTCTCATGTGACGACACTCCGTCCGATAGCCATCATGCGTCGGTCGGCCAGTAAAAATTCAATTTTGCGAAGATAGTATCTCGCGGAGTGCAGAAATTCCGTATTCCGTGCAGGCAATGATAAAGACACAAGCGATTGTAATCGCTGTCGCAGTTTTACGGACAGATTCTGCTTATCGTGAAATTCTGACTGAGACCCTGCATGATGTAACACTAAACAATTCTCACTCACGTTTATTATACGCGTTGATATGCAGAAGAATTGTCAAGATTCAACCGGAAGAATATGTGATCCGGTTTAAGACTTATTGTCCGGAAATATATTTAATAATATTTTTTGCGCTTCACAGATGACAACTGTATTTTATAACCAGCTCATAAAAACATTACTCCAGAACAAAGAACAACAAGTTCAGATATATTTTGAGTCTAACCTGCTGCCCCGTCCGACTTATTCTCCGCCAGCTTGCGCGGAAAAATCATCGTCACACAAGCACCACCCTCAGCCAGACTGGTCTGTTCCACCCTGCCGCCATGGGCAGTCACAATTGCACGGACAATTGACAGGCCCAAACCTGAGCCGCCGGTTGCCCTTGCACGGGATGGCTCACCACGCCAGAATACATCAATCGTATAACCCGAAAATTCCTGCTCGAAGCCGGGTCCGCGGTCAATAATACGCAGGAAAGCCTCTTCTCTATTCAGATATCCGCTTTCACAGCGCAAATATTTGCCGGATGCAGCATAACGGCAGGCATTTTCCAGAACGGCCAGCATGGCCTGGCGCAGACGCTGATTATCCGCCGGAATGATAGCCCGCTTCAAATTTGTTTCCAGCACCATCCCCGCTTCGGCCAGCAATGACCGCGAAGCCTGCAAGACCTGTTCGGCAGCCAGTGCAATATCTGTATTACAGCGTTCGGTGACCAGTTTCTGACTTGCCGCAAGCGACAATGTACGCAGGTCATTGACCAGACGGGTCAAACCTTCAACCTGCATCAGGAGATCTTCAATCCGGTCATCATCGCGCGGGAAAATTTTATCAGCCATTCCCTGCAATACACCCTGAACAATGGTCAGAGGGGTACGCAACTCGTGGGCAACAGCCATTGTGTTGAAGCGCAGACGGCGCTCCATATTTTCCAGCTCTTCTGCCAGCGCATTGAAACGCTCAACAAGCATCACAACTTCGCTCGTTCCTTTAAACGCCTCAGGAACACGGACGGAAAAATCACCCTCACGCAGGTTATTAACCACCCGTGTGAGCTTTTCCAGAGGACTACTAACTTTACGGGCAAGCCAGAAACCGATCAGGCTGCAAATCAAAGCAGCTCCGAGCCCGAATTTCAGCACCAAAAGGTAAAGCTCCGCCTCTCCGTCTTCGTATAAAGGGGTCAGCTGTTGTACCAGCGCCAGAAAATCTGCCTCTTTCGGAAGCTCTCCCCTGTCCAGCATATCATAGGCGAGGCGGGCATTATCACTGATCTGGCTCAGATATTTCTGTTCATACAGGCTTTGTACCCACATGATGCCAAAGAAAATAATCCCCAAACTCAGCAACAACATCGCGGCTGTTACCAAGGCCGAAACTGTGCTCAGAGACAAGCGGGATATTTTCATCGTGGTTCTGCCAGACGGTAGCCAATACCGCGCACCGCCGGAAACAGGCCGGACGGCCCGCCGGATGCTTCAATTTTACGGCGCAGATTAGCAATATGCGTATCAATGGTACGAACCAGAGCATCACTTTGCGGCAGGCAGGCATCCAGCAGATCATTGCGCGGAAATGCATGGGTCGGACGCCGGATCATATGAGCGAGAATACGAAATTCACTCAATGTTAGCGGCAGTAACTGCCGCTCCTCATCCGTGTCTGTGAAAGCTGCATGGGCATCAAAATCAACCAGAATATTCTCAAACCGGATCGCGGCATTGGCCGCATTATTGCGGGTACGGCGCAACACGGCATTCACCCGCGCCACAACCTCCTGCGGGTTGAACGGTTTAATCACATAATCATCCGCACCGAGACGCAAACCTGAGAGACGGTCCAAATCTTCTGCCAGTGCGCTGATCATAATCACCGGAATATTACTTTCCCGCCTTATGCGTGCCAGGACTTCGAAACCGTCATATTTGGGCATTTTGACATCCAGCAGGATAAGATCCGGCGACAGCATCGCATGATGGCGCAATGCTATTTCGCCGTCAGAAGCACAGACTGTGCGGAACCCGTCACGGATGAGGTAAGCTTCAAGAATACCGGCAATTGCCGGTTCATCTTCAACAATCAGTATCAGGCCTTTGTCAAGCATTCCGCACCTTTTGAACCGGGTTCATACAAGGCAATACCGTTTGATATTTTCAATATCAACCATCGCCTGCACAGGAAAACAATTGCCAGTATAAGCTGAATGTCAAGATTTTGTGTGCGTCACGCCAAGCATCAAAAGATGCACTCTTAATAAAGTGCCTGCATATTGCCGGGAAACATTATTGCCCTGCAAATTACCTGATTTTCACCAGTAAACGAGACCTTGTCCAAAAGAACAAGATCTCTTCACAGCCGGCATTGTGGCATCATATTCAGACTGTTAGTGCGTTCTGGATCGCCTGTTTTTCATCTGCAGTCAAATCAAGACGATCAAGATTTTCATCCAGCAGAACCGGTACATCGCACCCTTGAGGCAACACTGCGAGTGCAGGTGTTTCATTTGCATTGGCACCAGCTGCAACGCTCAGATAGAACGGCTCTTCTTTTTTCGAGAAGCGGCTTGCACGCTTTTTCTTCTTACCCGCTTCATTTATGTAGCTGTAAAACACGTTGCGAATACCGTAATTCTTTTGAATACCGGTCACGGAGACAGCAACAGGTTTCAGCGGCAGCGGCTTGCGCATTTTCTTATTCAGTCCGCGCGTTCTGATCATAGCCACGAACACGGCAATCGCACCACCGATCAGAAGCACAGTGAAAACGGCAAGCGTAAAAATACGATCCCAAAGCTTTTCAACCCCCAGATCCAGTGTCACCAGAGACGGATCATCACCGGAGCGAACAATTTCCACATCATAACCGCCACTTTTCATATCAAAAAACATGAAGCTGACGCTCTCCTGAACAGATTTACCGGCGCTGTCCTTGAAAACAATATCGGCTTTACAATCGGTCATAATCAGCTGGCGGGTTTTGCACTCACCTTTGCGCAAACTGGCATTCTCATCCACGATCGGGTTCTGACTGATTTTATAATCACGCAGAATGCCCGGCCCCTGATACCAGAGCAAAAAAGCGCCAAGCGCCATACAAACCACCATGGCGAAAGAAAGCACGATACCGCCCGAGAGGCCGGAATTTTTAACCTGAATTGCACGACGCGGAAACGCCTGTTCAAGAGCCTGCATAGATATTTTCCTACTGTCTGATGCGAAATAGTTTGGCCGCTATAACGAAAAACATTTCCTGAAACCATCAAAACAGCTTCACAAAACACAAATTCGCGTAATCAAATGTGTAAACGAACCTGGTCATCTTAATGCCGGTCCGGTTCAGAAAATGATGCTAAAAAGCTTATTGCCCTGCATAAGCCGCCTTAATTTTCAAAACCTTCTGAATATCACCCAGCAGCTTCAACGGCTCCTGCTCGGCAGGCGCCAAAGCAAAGGCCGGATCAAAATTCAGATGAATTTCTGCGGGGGTTTTCGGTCTCGGCAAATCTGTAATGAACCGGCTGATCGCCTGTTTATCATCCTTCGCGATCATATCCGGTGATAAACCAGCCACGAAAGCCAGCGCCATAGAGCGGTATTTTTCAATCTCAGGCTCCGGATCATGATCATACCCGATCAGCCCAACAAGGGTCATCGTCACGTAATTTACGAAGAAACCCTGATCGTCGAGCTTTGCTGAAATCTCACGGAGTTTGATGTTTTCAACCGGCGGGGTTGGCGCATCCAGAGCATCAAATTTTGGCAATTCAGGCAATTCGGCACTGCCCGATAGCAGAACCTCACCAATATATTTGCCGTATAAACGAACCTCATTCACATTCAGGATTTTGCTGTCTTTATCCCAGCGATAGGCCACTTTGAGACTAAAACCATCGTCCTTGATCTTACTCAGATAACGCATCGCAGGAAGATTGCTCGGCCAGAAGCCGACAGACTGAATATGCACCTCGCCCCATTCCGGTAAGGTTTGAGCCTTTTCATCCAGCGCAGCACTGCTGATTTCCACTTTTTGCGCTGTCCAGCTCTGATACATACCGGAATTGAATGTAACATTAGTCAGTGTACAGCCATCTGCACGATAGGTAATTTCTGCATCATTCAAAAGCGAAGACGGCTCGGAAAAAATCACTGCACAAGGACCTTCCGCTTTAACTTCCGCCTGTTTTACCGGCTCTGCTGAACTTTGTTCCGCAAGGGCTGTACCTGACCATAAAGGCAGCATGACACAAGCGGATAACAGCGGGCGTAAAACAGACATAAGCGGCTCCTAAAAATGCAATATCCCGCCGGTGTAACACCGGCGGGACTCAACAACAATTCCTATTAAGTCGATGAAACTTACTGTCCCAATCCAGTTGCTTCCAGATATTTCATCGATTTTTTAATATCATTATGATCGCGCATTTCCAAAATCAGGCGCGGATTGCTGTCATATTGCTTGAGTGCTGCAAAGACGGCTTTCCAGTTGACTGTACCGTCACCGGTTGCCCAATGGCGGTCTGCATAGCCATCCGCATCCTGCAAATGCACATGCTGCAAACGGTTGGCTGCGGCGTGAACAAAATGGTCAACCGGTGCCGCACCGGTATTACCATGGGCATAATGCGCATGGCCGGTATCGATAGAAACCGCCACGGCAGAGGAATTGAAACTGTCAGCCAGTTTCAGGCGCTCAAACGGATTGATATCTTCAATATTTTCAATCACAAAAGTCACGCCCATATTTTCTGCACGGCGAATAGCCGGTGCCAGAGTGAGATGGGTGTTTTCTGTGATTTCTTCACGGCCTTTAAAACCGTCATCCAGATGGTTATGCGACCATGTGGTGAACGGGCTGTGGATCACGACCTGATCGGCGCCGAGGAATTCACAAACATCCAGCGCCTGATCGAGACGTTTCTGTACAACGGTACGCACATCAGGATCCGGTGTATCAATGGTGAAGCCCCAGAACGGGCCGTGAATGCCCAGACGCCCCTGATGCCCATCCAGCTGTTTCTTGATTTCTTCAGCCATCGGCTTCCAGTCGCCAATCAAAACATCAGCATTGATAAAGCTCTGGATTTCCAGATCACGCGGCTTTTCCAGATACCAGTCGCGATGAACAGGCATTTCCTCAACCAGCAGGGCAGCACCAATAATCGGCAGTTCAGACATTGTCTCGTCCTCGATAATAATCAGATAGCCACACTCGTTGAAGGATGGCGCCAAAACGCGATGCACAATTCCATAATATGCATCGACAGAGCGGCGCGGCAACTCTGCCGCCAACCGCATGGGCGCGCTCTTGCCTGCATTATATGTCAGGCATTTTACAGCCTTGTGCAAAATTGCTCAAAAATCAAAATTTCATAAATAATTCATGCCGTTGCAACACAGAGAACCACCGTCAACAGAACGTCATGAAAAGATAAAATCAGATTTATACCCTTGTCATACAGAGAGCCTATTTCGCTGCCAGCCCATGCCGGCATGGTCTTTACCCCTGCTTTTAACGGCCGGACGGCATGACATTTCTGTCAACAACGGGAGACCTTTGATGGTTTCGATTAACCGGCGTAATGCACTCGGCCTGATCGGCTTCGGCGCAGCCTCTCTGACCCTGCCACGCTTTGCCATTGCGCAGAGCAATGACCGTCCTTCCATCACCATTGCGGTGCAGAAAGTATCCAACTCCAATACGCTTGATGTATTGCGCGAACAGTCCAATGTGGGCGAACGCGTCTTCTTCTCGCAATTGTGGGAAGCGCTCATCGGTCTTGATTATATGAATAATCTCGTACGCGCCCCTGCACTGGCGACCGAGTGGAAACGTATTGACGATCAGACTGTTGAACTGAAACTGCGTCAGGGCGTGAAATTCCACAACGGCGATGAAATGACCGCCGAAGATGTGGCCTTCACTTTCAGCACAAATCGTATGTTCGGTGATACCAAACCGAATACCGGCGAGACCCTGCGCGTTCTGGAAATGAACCCGACCAATCGCGAAAGCAAAGAACTGCCGCCGGAAGTGCCGGCCACAGCGCGCCGCAATTTCCCGTCGCTGCTCGGTGTTGAGATCGTTGATAAATATACCGTCCGCTTCAAAAACGGTACACCGGATATCACACTGGAAGGCCGTATTTCCCGTTACGGCAGCCAGATTATGAACCGCCGTTCTTTTGAAGAAGCCAGCAGCTATCTCGATTGGGCACGTAAGCCTGTAACCACCGGCCCTTATAAAATTGTTGAATTCAAGCCGGATAATTATCTGCAGCTTGAAGCCCATGATGACTATTGGGGCGGTCGTCCGCCGCTGAAAAGCATTCGCTTTGTTGAGGTGCCGGAAGTGGCCTCCCGCGTCAATGGTCTGCTCTCCGGTGAATATGATTTCGCCTGCGATATCCCGCCGGATCAGATCGAAACCATCGAGAAAAATCCGGAATTCGAAGTGCTCGGCGGCGCGGTGCTCAACCATCGTCTGACCGTGTTTGACAAAAACCATCCGCAGCTTGCCAATCCGCTGATCCGTCGTGCTTTCACCCATGCGATTGACCGTCAGGCCATCGTGGACAGCCTCTGGGCAGGCCGCACAGAAATTCCGGCTGGTCTGCAATGGTCTTATTATGATGACATGTTCATCAAGGACTGGACTGTTCCGGAATATAATCCGGACCTCGCCCGCCAGCTGCTCAAAGAAGCCGGTTATAAAGGCGATCCGATTCCTTATCGTCTGCTCAACAATTACTACACCAACCAGACCGCAACCGGTCAGATTCTGGTGGAGATGTGGCAGCAGACCGGTCTCAATGTTGAGATCGAAATGAAAGAAAACTGGCAGCAAATTCTGGAACAGACCCCGACCCGCGCGGTGCGTGACTGGTCGAACTCTGCGCCGTTCAATGATCCAGTTTCCTCCATTGTCAGCCAGCATGGCCCGAACGGCCAGCAGCAGCAGGTCGGCGAATGGACCAATAAGGAAATGAACGAATTGTCTGGTTTCCTTGAAACCAGCATGGATCAGGGCAAGCGCCGTGAAGCCTTCAAGCGGATGCTGGAAATCTGTGAGCGTGAAGATCCGGCCTATACGCTGCTGCATCAGAACGCGACTTTCACTGCCAAACGTAAATCCGTGAAATGGAAAGCCGCACCGGCCTTTGCCATGGAATTCCGTAGCAACAACTGGGGCTAAGTCCTGTGAGCCATGCGGGTGCCACCATCCGCATGGCTTTTTTGTTTCATTCTCTGCTTCGGCATTTGATGCCGTTCTTTATGACAGGAGTGCGTCGATGGCTTTGGTCGAGATCGCCGATCTGAAAGTGGCTTTTGACGGCGTGCAGGTTTTGCACGGTATCAATCTGAAAATCGAAAAAGGTGAAGCCGTCGGGCTGGTCGGGGAATCCGGTTGCGGTAAATCTGTGACATGGCTGGCAGCACTCGGACTATTGCCAAAGAAAGCCACGGTCTCCGGTTCGGTGATGATCGACGGTGCCAATCTGGTCGGTGCACCACGGCGCAAGCTGGAATCTGTGCGCGGATCACGCATTGCTATGATTTTTCAGGACCCGTCCTCTTCGCTCAATCCGGTGATCCGTGTCGGTAAGCAGATCGAAGAAGCAGTGAAACTGCATCGCGGTATTTCCGGTACGGCTGCGCGCAAAGAAGCGCTGCGCCTGCTGGAACTGGTCGGCATTCCGGATGCTGCCCGCCGCCTTGATAATTTCCCCCATGAGTTTTCCGGCGGGCAGAACCAGCGCCTGATGATTGCCATGGCGCTCGCCGGTGAGCCGGATTTGCTGATTGCCGATGAGCCGACAACGGCGCTGGACGCCACTATTCAGGCACAAGTGCTCGACCTGCTTGCCCGTATCCGTCAGGAAACCGGCATGGCGATTGTATTTATCAGCCATGATCTGGGTGCCGTGTCGCAAATCTGCGAACGCGTCTGCGTGATGTATGCCGGTCGTATGATCGAGAAAAGCTCGACAGAAGCTCTGTTCGCCCAACCGCGTCATCCCTATACACGCGGGCTGTTTGATGCGATCCCGCGCATTGACGGTGGCCGCGAGCGCCTGATTCCTATTGAGGGCACGGTGCCGGAACCGGGAAAACTTCCGAAAGGTTGTGCCTTTTCTCCGCGCTGTAACCGTGCGGAAAACCGTTGCAAAAGCGATCTGCCGCCTTTGACCGGCAATCAGGATGATCGTTATGTCGCCTGTTTCCGCCCTGTCGAAATACGCGACATTGTTATTCCTGCGGCACCGGTTGTGCCTGCCGTATTTACAACTCCGGCTCCGGCAACACAGCAGCAGGTGCTGTCATGAACAAGCCACTGCTCGAAGCTAAAAATCTAAGCAAAATCTACACCTCAAAACGTGGGTTGTTTGCCAAACCAACAGAGGTGAAAGCCGTTGATGCGGTGAGCCTGTCCATACAAAAAGGCAAAACGCTGGGTATTGTCGGCGAAAGTGGTTCCGGCAAATCTACCACCGGTCGCCTGTTACTCGGGCTGGAGCGTCCGAGTACCGGTGATGTGCGTTTTGACGGCGATGTTCTGCCGCCTGCCCGCACCAATGAATGGCGGGCTTTGCGCAAGCGCATGCAGCTTGTTTATCAAGACCCTCTGGCTGCTCTCGACCGCCGTCTGACCATCGCCACACAGATTGAAGAACCGCTGCTGATCCATGGCATCGGCGACAAGGAAAGCCGTACCGCACGGGTGAAGGAACTGATGCAATCGGTCGGCCTGATGCCGCATCATGCGGCACGGTTCCCGCATGAGCTTTCCGGCGGGCAGCGCCAGCGTGTGGTGATTGCCCGTGCCATTGCCTGCAATCCCGAACTGCTGGTTTGCGACGAGGCGGTCTCTGCATTGGATGTTTCCATTCAGGCGCAGGTGGTCAATCTGCTGCGCGACCTGCAGGAGAAAAACGGCATTGCCATGGTTTTTATCAGCCATGATCTGAAAGTGGTGCGCAATATCAGCGACCGTGTGGCCGTGATGTATCTGGGACGGATTGTTGAAGAAGCACCGTCTGATGTGATTTTCCAGGCACCCCAGCATCCTTATACGCAGGCACTGGTTTCCAGTATTCCGGTGCCCGGCACGCTCTTGAGTAATCGTATTATCCTGCAGGGCGAGCCGCCAAATCCGGCAGCCAGACCGAGCGGCTGTGCCTTTCATCCGCGTTGCCGTTTTGCCTCAGAGCGCTGCCGCACCGATGTGCCGGAAACCTTGCACACCGGCAAAGAGCATAGTGTTGCCTGTCATCTCTATGACAAGGGGCAAGTAAGCCACTTATATGACGGTACACCGCAACCTGTAGCATTAGCCGGATAACAGGACAGACTGATGATTTCCTTTTTTCTCACCCGTCTTTTCCGGGCCTTTATCACGGTCATGATGGTTGTGACCTTTGCCTTTATCGTGCTGCGCATGTCCGGCGATCCGGCACAGATCATTCTCGGCCCCGATGCACCGCCGCAGGCGATTGAAGCCTTCCGCAAGGCATGGGGGCTGGATCAGCCGATCCTCGTGCAATATTTCAGCTATTTCGGGGCGATTTTTCAGGGCGATCTCGGTGTCTCCATGCGCGACGGCCAGAAAGCGATTGATCTGGTTGCCGAGCGTATTCCGGCCACGCTGATGCTGACTATTCCGACATTGCTGCTCAATCTGGCAATCGGTATTCCTGCCGGTGTTTATGCGGCACTCCATCGTGACAGTATCATCGACCGGCTGGTGATGATGACCGCCATTATCGGCTTTACCCTGCCGAATTTCGTGCTCGGTCTGGTGCTGGTGCTGATCTTCTCCGTGACGCTGAAATGGTTGCCTTCCGGCGGCAGTGATACCTGGATGCATGCCATTCTGCCGGTGCTCACCATGAGCATTGCCGGTGCCGCTATTCTCGCCCGCTTTGCCCGCAGTGCGATGATCGAAATTCTCGGCCAACCTTATATCCGCACCGCCAGTGCCAAAGGCGTGCGCTGGGGCGATGTCATCCGCAATCACGCATTGCCCAATGCAGCTATCCCGATTGTGACACTGGTCGGCTTTATGGTCGGCTCACTGGTTGCTGGTGCAGTGGTGATTGAATCCCTGTTCTCATGGCCTGGTGTCGGGCGCCTGTTGGTGGTTGCGGTTTCCAACCGTGATCTCGCGGTGGTGCAATGTATCCTGCTGCTGATTGCCTCCACTATGGTGCTGTCCAATCTCGTTGTTGACTTGCTCTATGGTTTTCTCGATCCGCGCCTGCGCGATAATCAGGCCAAAGCGTAAAGGAACCGGCTGATGTCTGAACTCTCAATCAGTGACAGTGCCGTTGTGCCTGCGGTGAATGCCCATAAACGCAAAAAGAAACGCATACCGCTATTAGTGGTACTGTCGCTGATCTGGTTTGCAGCAATGATTATCATTGCCATTACCGCTGACTGGATTCGCCCTTACAGCATTACCGCGATGGATCTTAAAAGCCGCCTCGTCATGCCCGGCCACCCGCTGCATTGGCTCGGTACAGATGAGGTCGGGCGCGATGTATTATCCCGCCTGATTGAATCCATCCGTGTCTCTCTGCTGATCGCCTTTGGTGCCACAATCATCTCCACCCTGCTCGGCACCACCGTCGGTTTCCTTGCTGCGAATTTCCGCAAGACCGTGGAGCAGGTGGTGCTGACACTGGCCGATTTTCAGGCCGCATTACCGTTCCTGATCCTCGCTCTGTCTGTGCTGGCGTTCTTCGGCAATTCCATGGTTCTGCTGGTTTGCCTGATGGGGCTTTACGGCTGGGAGCGCTATGCGCGTATCGCCCGTGGTCTCGCCATTTCCGCCAGTTCGCAGGGCTATGCCGCTGCAGTGACGCAGCTTGGTGCCAAGCAATCATGGGTCTATCTGCGCCATATCCTGCCGAATATTGCCTCGACGCTGATCGTCTCCATGACCCTGACTTTCCCCGAGATTATTCTGCTGGAAAGCAGCCTGTCCTTCTTAGGTCTCGGCGTGCAGCCACCAAAATCCAGCCTCGGCAATATGGTCGGCTATGGCCGTGAATATCTGACCACCGCGCCGTGGATCATGCTGGCACCGGCCTTTGTGATCATGTTCACCACACTGTCGATTTCCATCCTTGGTGACTGGCTCCGCGACAAACTCGACCCGACCATTCGTTAAAAGGAACCTCTGTAATGACACGTATTATCGGCCATCGCGGCGCGCGCAATCTCTGGCCTGAAAACTCCCTCTCCGGTTTTCGCAAAACCGCTGATCTCAATATTGCCGGTGTGGAATTTGATCTGCATCTGACCAATGCCGGTGAAGTGGTTGTGCTGCATGATCCGACTTTGGAGCGCACCACCAACGGTATCGGCGATGTCGCGGAGCTTTCCAAAACAGCGCGAGTGAATACGTTTCTGCGCGAAAGCATGGAGGAGCATATTCCGCTGTTTGAAGAAGTATTGGAAATCTTCAAACCGACCGGCATGGAACTGCATGTTGAGCTGAAAAACCGCGCCAATGGCGATCTCTATGACGGCCTCACCGATGCCGTTGTGCAGATCATCCACGCACAGGGTATGGAAGACCAGTGCATACTTACCGGCTTTACCCGTCAGGTATTGGAGCAAGTGAAAGATATTGCACCGGAAATCCGCCGCCTCGCCTCACTCAATGCTTTCAGCGCCACTATTCTCGGCGGCTTGCAGGAAACACTCGATTATTTCGACACGCATGCCGATATTCTCGCCGTGGAAAAAGCCCTGCTCTTCCATAGCTGGGACGCCATCACCAGCCGGATCGCGCCGGAACGTCTTGGCGTTTGGGTACCGAATACTGAGCCTGAACTGGAGTTCTGGAAAAACACACCAATCCGTCAGATCACCACAGACCGGCCTGATCTCGCCTGACCGCAGAGTAATTTCCCGTTTATTTATCCGATAAACGGGAAATTATATACAATATTGTCGACAATTTATAAATTTCGGTGATAATCCCGCTAAGCCCTCTTGCAGAATTACCGAAAACCGGCCTGACTGTTGCAGAGGAAAACGGAAACGGGAGATATTATGACTGACCGTACTTATTACGCGCCAACTGGCGGCGCACCCAAGCAGACACAATTGCTGAGCGACCGTGCCGTATTCACTGAAGCCTATGCGGTTATCCCTAAAGGTGTGATGATGGATATTGTCACCTCCTGTCTGCCATTCTGGGATAAGACACGGGTCTGGATTTTATCGCGCCCGTTATCCGGCTTTGCCGAAAGCTTTGCGCAATATATCGTCGAACTGGAACCGCAGGGCGGCAGTGACAAGCCTGAACCTGATCCGGATGCCGAAGCCGGTATTTTCGTGGTCGAGGGCAATATTGTCATTACGCTTGACGGCAAAGACTATGCCATGCGTGCAGGCAGTTATGCGTTTCTGCCGCCCAAAAGCCTCTGGACTGTGCGCAATAAAAGCGATGCCCCTGCCCGTTTCCACTGGATTCGCAAGAGTTTTGAATATGTGAACGGTCTGGATGTGCCGGAAGCCTTCTTCAAACATGAGTCCGAAGTCGAACCGGTTGCCATGCCGGACACTGACGGCAAATGGGCAACCACCCGCTTTGTTGACCCAAGCGATCTGCGCCACGATATGCATGTCAATATCGTCACCTTCGAGCCGGGTGCCATTATTCCTTTTGCCGAGACCCATGTGATGGAGCATGGCCTTTATGTACTTGAAGGTAAAGCAGTTTATCGTCTCAATCAGGACTGGGTTGAGGTTGAGGCCGGTGACTATATGTGGCTGCGCGCTTTCTGCCCGCAGGCCTGCTATGCCGGTGGCCCGGGCAAGTTCCGCTACCTGCTCTACAAAGACGTCAACCGCCATGTAAAACTTAAAATCTGACCAGATAAACAATCATTTTTCACACGACAGCCGCCGGTTTTACACAGACCGTGCGGCTGTATTTTTGACAGCGCCGGATTTAATTGGCAAAAGCACCACTCTTCAGTCCTTGCTAAAGAACCAGAGCGGTTTACATTCATGTTGAATGCAATGCTCTCAGCAATGAATCTGAATATAAGCAAAAACGATTTATTAAGTCATATTTACCGCAAAACGACATCGTCACCTCAGCTGAGGTGTGACCGGAGCGTATCATACAAATGACGACAATTATTGCCTTTATAAACACGATCCTCTGGGACTATGTCCTGATTTACGGGTTACTTGCTGTCGGGATTTACTTCTCGGTCAGGCTTAAATTCATTCAGCTTCTGCATTTTCCTGAGTTTTTCCGCTCGGTCATGCGCGCTCCAAAGCGTGACGACAACGGGATTACCCCGTTTCAGGCATTGTGTACCAGCCTTGCTTCCCGTGTCGGTACCGGCAATATTGCCGGCGTAGCGGTTGCGCTTTATCTCGGGGGTGCCGGTGCAATTTTCTGGATGTGGATTGTCGCTTTCGTCGGCATGGCAACAGCCTATTCTGAAAGCACTCTGGCACAGCTTTATAAAATCCGTGATGCGAATGGCCAGTTCCGTGGCGGTCCAGCCTATTATATTTCCAAAGGTCTGAAAGCCCCGTGGATCGCTGTCATCTTTTCGGTCTGTCTGATCCTCGCCTTTGGTCTGGTGTTTAATGCTGTGCAGGCTAATGCCATTGCCGATGCTATGAACGGCTCCTTCGGCTTCTCCAAAATAGTGGTCGGCATTGTGATCGCGGCACTTGCCGGTATCGTCATTTTCGGTGGTATCCGTCAGATTGCCCGTGTGGCCGAACTGGTTGTGCCGTTTATGGCAGCCATTTACCTCGGCGTTGCGCTCTACGTACTGATCGCCAATATTACCGAAGTTCCGGCTTTGCTTGCGCTGATTGTCAAAAGTGCCTTTGGTGTGGAAGCCGCGGCAGGCGGTATCGCCGGTGCGCTGATGAATGGCGTGAAACGCGGGCTGTTCTCCAATGAAGCCGGTATGGGCTCTGCACCGAATATCGCGGCATCTGCCACTCCCAACCCGCACCACCCGTCCTCACAGGGTTTTGTGCAGGCGCTCGGCGTGTTCATTGATACAATTCTGATTTGTACTGCAACAGCGATCATGATCCTGCTGTCGCACAAACTGGCACCAAATTCCGGTCTCACCGGCACGCTTCTGACACAGGAAGCCATGACTGTGCATATCGGCTGGTTCGGCAGCTATTTCATCAGTATTGCAATCTTCTTCTTCGCCTTCACCTCGATCATTGGTAATTACGCCTATGCGGAAAATGCCATGATTTATCTGGGTGCCGGTAAACGTCTGTGGATCTCCTTGCTGCGTTGCGGCACATTGCTGATGGTTGTCTGGGGTGCCTATGAAAGCATTCTCACCGTGTTCAATGCAGCTGATGCGGCCATGGGCCTGATGGCAACCATCAACCTGATTGCCATTGCACTGCTTTCCGGCACAGTTGTGAAAGTGACTAAGGATTATTTCGACCAGCAAAAATCCGGCACACCGCATTTCACACTCAAGGACTATCCGGAGCTGAAAGGCAAAGTTGACGGCGAAATCTGGAAATAACCACCAATCAAAAAACAGGCCGCTTCAGAACTGAGGCAGCCTGTTTTATTTTACTGGTCTTTATTTTTACGCATTATCCTACGCAAAACCGCTTCACACTTTTGCTGGAAATGCTCTAGGCAGCCTGTTCTTTTTCAGCGCGTTTTTTGGCGAACAATCCCAGACGCTGCTGCAATTTCTCCGCACCGGAAGCGAAATGCGCTGCATGTTTGAAGACAGGCACCTGCGCTTCAAAATGGCAGGCGACCTGCTGGCCGGTTCCTAAATCCTTCAATTCAGGCACCTGCTGTTTGCACAAATCCTGCGCCAGCGGACAACGGGTGTGAAAACGGCAACCGGACGGCGGATTGAGCGGGCTCGGCACATCGCCGCCCAGCACATTCCACGAACCGCGTGAGGCCGGATCAGGCTGCGGCGCGGCAGACAGCAAAGCCTGCGTATAAGGATGGCGCGGATTGTTATAAAGCTGATGCTTGTCCGCGATCTCCACCACCTGTCCGAGATACATCACTGCCACACGGTCAGCCATATGTTTGACCACCGGCAGCCCGTGCGAAATAAACAGGTAAGACAGTCCCATTTCTTTCTGCAAATCTTTGAGCAGATTGACCACCTGCGCCTGAATGGACACATCCAGCGCCGAGACCGGCTCATCGCAGACAATCAGTTTCGGCGACAGGGAAAGCGCTCGGGCAATACCGATGCGCTGACGTTGCCCGCCGGAAAATTCATGCGGATAGCGCGCGGCATGGTAAGGCGCCAGATCGACACGGCGCAACAGTTCAATCACCCGCTCACGGCGCGAAGCATCGGTGCCGACCCCATGTACCAGCATCGGCTCGGCAATCAGTTCACCCACGGTCATACGCGGATTGAGACTGGCATAAGGATCCTGAAACACCACCTGCATCTGGCGGCGCAGATCACGCAGCTTGGTGCCGCTGGCATTGGTGACATCTTCACCCTCAAACAGCACCCGACCGGCGGTCGGCTCCAGCAGACGCAGCGCCAGACGTGCAGTGGTGGACTTACCGCAACCGCTTTCCCCCACAATCGCCAGTGTTTCTCCGGCCATCAGCTTGAAAGAAACTTCATCCACAGCACGGACTGTGCCGACCACTTTTTGACGGATCAGACCTTTTTTAACAGGGAAATGTTTGGAAATGCCCTGCAGCTCCAGAAGGGGTTGTGTCATACGAAATCCTCCACCGGTGCTTTATGGCAGGCAACAAGATGATTGGCTTGGAGTTCATGCAGAGCAGGCAGAGTTGCTGTGCATTCCTCATCGGAAAACGGGCAACGCGGGTTGAACCGGCAACCCGACGGCAAACGGAACGGCGGCGGCACAACACCGCTGATTGCCACCAACCGGTCAACATCCTCATCCATACGCGGCATCGAGCCCATCAGACCAATGGTATAGGGATGCTGCGGGTCTTTGAAAATTGCATTGACGGAAGCGCGCTCCGCCACTTTACCGGCATACATCACCGCCACATCATCGGCGACCTGCGCCACCACACCCAGATCATGGGTAATGAGGATGATTGCCATATTGGTTTCCTGCTGCAACTCACGCAGAAGATTGAGAATCTGCGCCTGAATGGTCACATCCAGCGCCGTTGTCGGCTCATCAGCGATCAGCAAAACCGGTTTGCAAACCAGCGCCATCGCAATCATGACACGCTGGCGCATACCACCGGACAGTTGATGCGGATACTCATCAAAACGGCGTTCCGGCGCAGGAATGCGCACTTTACGCAGCGCTTCAATCGCTTCCTCACGCATTTCCTTATATGGCTTTTTATGATGCGCCTGCAGTGCTTCAACCAACTGATAGCCGATTGTGTGAACCGGATTGAGCGAAGTCATCGGCTCCTGAAAGATCATCGCAATGCGGTTGCCGCGCAGCCTGCGCATATCATCCGGCGACAATTTCAGCAGATCCTGTCCTTCAAAAATCACCTCACCGCCGGCATTTTTGCCGGGTGGCGGCACCAGCCCCATGACCGACAGCGACAGCATGGATTTACCGCAGCCGCTCTCCCCCACAATACCCAGTGTCTTACCGCGCTCGACTTTCAGCGAAATACCGTCCACCGCACGGATAACACCGTTCGGGGTTTTAAACTCCGTGACGAGATTGCGGATTTCGAGAACCGGTTCTGTCATAGTGTCTTCTCCAAGCCGGTCATATTTCCATATGACCGGAATATTGCTTTGGCTTGCTCACGCAAGGCCGGAAAATGAATGCGGGGCGTAAGCAGTAACAGGGCGTTTTGCCCAGTCTTCCTGCGGTGCCCGTTGAACTGTTCGTTGCTGTGCAGCGTGAAGGTCTTCAGCGGCCTGCTCAAAATCAATCGTCAGGCAACGGCCTTTCTCGACCACTTTCTCACCGCCGACATAGACCGTATCCACAGCGCGCTCGGCTGCGGCATAGATCATGCTGCGGATCGGATCATAACCCGGCCGCATCATCGGATGCGCGAGATTGACCAGTACCAAGTCGGCATTACAGCCTGTTTCCAGACGCCCGATATCATCACGCCCGAGCAGATCGGCACCGCCCACCGTTGCTGCGGTGAAAATCTCACCGGATGTAACTGTACGCGGGTTTTCAGCCATCATTCGCGCCACGTAACCGACATGGCGCATTTCTTCGAGCATATTATGCGGATAGGTATCGGTGCCGATACCAAGGCGCACGCCGGCGCGCAGGTAACGGCCGAAATCACGCATAGCTATGCCGCGGCGCATGAAAACGGTCGGGCAATGGGCAACCGCTGTGCGGGTTTCCACCAGCAGATCAAGATCGCGGCGCGTATGCCAGCTGTTGCGCGGATAATCATCGAGGAAAATCCCATGGCTGACAATGCTGGTCTCGCCCAAAACATCAAGCTGCTCCAGCCATTGCACCGGCGAAACACCGTGACGGCGGGTAATCTCATGAAACTCAACAGTCGATTGTGCAGCATGGATCTGCCAGGGAATTTTGCGGCGCTGCGCTTCCGTATAGCTCTCTTTGATCAGGCCTTCGCTGCAAGTGTCGATCTGCGCCGGACACAGCATGGAGAACAGACGGCCGGACGGGTGCGCCTCTGCAGCATCCACCATTTCCAGTGCCTGTGCCATCGCTTTTTCGCCAACGGCCTCATCCCACTCATATTCCACCACATGACCGTTTTTGGTGTACCAGCGCGCTGTGCGGAACATTGGTGTAATGCAAACACGCAGGCCACTCTGCCCTGCCAAATCAATCCATGACGGATGGGCAACGGAGAGGTCAGCCAGTGTTGTAACGCCGGACTTCAGCAGTTCCGCATAGGCAACTTTCCATGCAGCCTCTGCGCCCTCCGCATCAGGACGGATAATCGGCATGAATTCGTAAAGCGCGGAATTATACAGACCCGGAGAACCGAGTTCATCGAGAATGCTCTTGTTCAACGGTTCGCTTGCGGGGTGAGAATGGATATTGACCAGCCCCGGCATGACCATAAAGCCACGGCCGTCCTGTTCTGCATCAACAACACCGGCATAACCCGTGCCGACATAGGTCAGCTTGCCGTTTTCAAAAGCAACATCGGCATTTTTTACATAGATATGGCTTTGGCTGTCCTTATCCCACGCAACGACAATATCCGCGTTTCTGATAACTGTTACACTCACCGCATCACTCCCCTGCGCCTGAATTCCCGATTTGAGACTGCGGCACTGCCTCCTCGCAATGCCGCAGTCTGTATTTTAGCGTTTCAGAGAAATATCCAGACCTTTATAGATACCGGCACCATAGATACCGTGTGCCTTGGCACCTTCCACACGATCACCGGAAATCAGCCACATCGGCTCGGACGACAATGTGACCCAGACATTGGCCTCGGTCAGGTTACGCTGCAGAGTTGCCAGCGCTTCGTGACGCTCTTCCTTGCTGGTGGTGGTTGCCGCCTTACGGATCAGCTCATCCGTTGCCGGATCTTTCCAGTTCATGCGGTTTGGTGTAGGTGCCTGACGGCTCGGGAAATACAGACCGATCGCTTCAAGAGCGGTCAGCGCCGGATAGTTCATATAGAACGCATCAAATTCCTGCGTTGCCATCTTGCCCCAGCCGACAGTCGCATCCCAAAGCTGGATTTTCATGTCGATACCGACTTTACGCAGATCAGCCTGCATGGCCTCACTCACAGTCGGGTTGGTTGCATTGCGCAAACCATAAACAAGGAAGGTGGCTTTCTGGCCGTCTTTTTCACGGATACCGTCGCCGCCCATTTTCCAGCCGGCTTCTTCCAGCATTTTATTGGCGCCGTCTTGATCAAAGGCAGGCGTCAGCTTGGCGGATTCCGGATCGAAATCAATGATCGCCGGATTAACGAGCGACTTCATTTCCTTACCATGGCCGAAATAAACGGCCTGCGTAATCGCAGCTTTGTTGGTCGCCATATTCACGGCTTTACGGATCACCGGATCGGACACGACAGGCTTGTCAATTTTGAAGCCCATGAACATGTCGTAAATATAGTTTTCCTGTTTGGAAACGCTGATACCCGGCATGCTTTCCATCGTGGTCAGCGCAATCGGCGGCATATAATAGGTCATATCCGCCTGACGTGCCTGAATTGCGGCCATTAGCGTATTCGCTTCAGGGATCACGCGCCAGACAATCTCATCGACTTGCGGGCTTGGATTTTTATAGAAAGACGGTCCCCATGTGTAATTCGGGTTTTTCTTGAGCTTCAGTTCCTGACGCGGCTGCCAGCTGACCCAGCAATAAGGGCCGGTGCCGTTGAAACCCTGCACACCGAAATTCTCACCGAGCTTCTCTACGGTCGCCTTGTCCACAACAGACGAGAACGGCATGGTCAGCTGCGGCAGAAGATCGGAATAAGGCTCTTCCAGCTGATAGATAACAGTATAATCGTCTTTAGCGGTTACACTTTTCACCTTACCGCCACGGAAAGCGGTCGGAGAGCGTTTTTCCGGGTTTTGCCAGCGCTCAATCGTATAGACCACATCTGCTGCGGTCATCGGGCGGCCATCGCAGAACTTTACATCCTTGCGCAGATTAAATGTATAGGTCGTGCCATCCTCTGACACTGTCCAGCTTTCAGCCAGTCCCGGCTTGACGGTTTTCATGTCAAAATCAAGCGAGACCAGCGTATCGCCCAGCATGGCCATCACTTCGACCATCGCCGTTGCGGTGGAGCGGATCGGATCGTAATTATCCGCATCGATCACACGCAGAATCGACAAAGGCGCTTTGGTCTGAGCATAAGCTGCGCCGGTCATCACGGCTGCCGCTGCCACACCCGCAGTCAAAACGGAAGTCAGATATTTTCTCATTTAGTCCTCCTGATGAGGCGTCCACTGTTCTGTGCAGTGATCCGCCGCCAAAATGATTTTATTTACGCAGTTTCGGATCAAGCGCGTCACGTAAGGAGTCCCCCAATACGTTAAACGCCAGAACGATAATGAAGATCACCAGACTTGGCAGAACCGAGACATGCGGTGCGAAGAACAGGAAATTACGTCCTTCCGATGCCATAGCACCAAGTTCTGCTGTCGGCGGCTGTGCGCCAAGACCGATGAAAGAGAGTGCTGCGCCGAGCAGGATCACCTGTCCGAAACGCAAGGTTACAAACACGAAGATCGATGACAGGCAGTTCGGCAGCACATATTTGAAAATGATGCGGCTGTCGGACATACCGAGCGAATGCGCGCTTTCAATATAATCCTGCTGCAACACCACAATCGCACCACCGCGCACCACGCGCGCCATCAGCGGCACGGTTGCAATTGACAGCGCAATGATCACGGCAGTGAGCCCCGGGCCAAAGATGGCTGCAATTGCCAGACCAAACAGGATGGCCGGAAAGGACAGCAACACATCCATGAAGCGCATCAGCAAGCCGCTCCAGCGGGTGTAATAAGCGGCGACGAAACCGATAATTCCGCCGACAACACAACCAAAGAACACCGAAACAAAGCCCATGAACAGAGTAGTACGAATGCCATAGAGCAGACGTGTGACCATGCCGCGTCCCTGCCCGTCAGTACCGAGCAGATAGCCCGCTTCACCAATCGGCTTCAGCATCATGCCAAGATTACCGCCATAAGGGTCTTCCGGTGCCAGCCACGGGGCAAACAGACCGCAAAACAGGGTCAGCACCACAAGACTCAAAGCGATCACCGAACCGGTATCAGACAGCAGCATACGTAAAACGCTGACACGCTTGAACGCGATTTCCTGCTCCGCCGGTTGCGTTGCATCAGCCACAGTAGTTTTTGCAACACTGGTCATCATGCACCTCTCACACGCGGATCAAGCACAGCGTAGAGAATATCAACGCCGAGATTGACGAGAATAAAGCCGAGAGACATCACGATAATCGTGCCTTGTGCCATTGGCAGATCGCTGGACAAAATCGCGCCTACTGCCAGACGACCAATCCCCGGCCAAGAAAACACCGTCTCAACCACCACAGCACCGCCGAGCAAAAAGCCGATCTGCAAACCGATCAGTGTTACCACCGGCACCAGCGCATTGCGCAGCGCATGACGGGTAACGACCTTGCGCTCTTTCAGACCTTTGGCACGCGCAGTGCGAATATGATCTGCGCCCAGCACATCCAGCACGGATGTACGGGTCATACGGGCGACAGGGCCGACAAACACACCACCCAGCGTAATTGCAGGCAGAATGATGCTGGTGAAACCTTCCCATGTCCACAATGGTCCGAGACGACCGGTAAATGGCAGGATCGGATATTTAAAGCCGAACAGCCAGACCAGTACCAGACCTAGAAAGAACACAGGGATCGACACACCGGCAACCGACACAGCCATGATCGAACGATCCAGCAGCGAGCCGCGATAATAGGCACCGACTGTGCCGAGCAAAATACCGAGCGGAATTGCCCAGATCAGGGATGCAACCATCAGCTCCAGTGTCGGGCCGATAGTGGCGCCGAGTTCCTGAGAAACCGGCACATTGTTAATGATCGAGACGCCAAGATCGCCCTGCATCAGACGGCCGACATAATAGAAAAACTGTTTCCACAAAGGCTGGTCAAGGCCGAGATCGCGACGGATGGCTTCAACCAGTTCCTGTGTTGCGGTTGGTCCTGCGCGCACCTGCGCCGGATCAGTCGGCACCACCTGCATCAGCAAAAAGCCGAGCAGCAGCACACCGAACATGACCGGCAAAGCGAGAAGCAGACGTTGTAACGTGTGCCGAAGCATAAATTCGCCTTTCTCTGACTGTCTGCCTGAGATGCTGAAAGCGTCTCAGGCCAGATCAGTTATACCTGCCGCTCAAAGACGACTTTGCCGTCCAGCACGGTCATATCGCAGACCACATCGCTGCGGATTTCTTCCTCATCACAAGTGAAAATATCCTTCGACAACACAGCGACATCTGCCGCCATGCCTGCAACCAGACGTCCGGTTTCATTCTCAGCAAATTGCGTATAGGCACCGAAATGCGTGTAAGCGTGGATCGCCTCTTCCCGTGTCAGACGCTGATCACCGCCGATCACCGAGCCGATCTTGGTCTTGCGGGTAATGAGCGTGTAGATATTCTGGAACGGATTGGTGGAGGTGACCGGCGCATCGGAAGACGCTGCCGGATGCAAACCGGCATCCATCCATTTACGCATCGGATAGGATTCATGGGCACGCTTTTCGCCCAGATTAGCAACATACAAATCGCCGAATTCATAGATGAACATCGGCTGCGGCACCGGATCAATACCGGCTTTGGCCATACGCTCGATCTGCCCGTCGCTTAGGAAACCGCAATGTTCAATACGGTGACGACGGGCTTTAATCGGCTGTTCTGCACTATCCGCATTTTCAATACCCGACAATACCTGTTCAATCGCCGCATCACCAATCGCGTGAATGGCCAGCTGATAACCGAGCTCATGATAATGCTTAAGGGATTTGTGCATCTCCTCATCCGAATAGCAGAAAATGCCGAAATTATTCGGATCACCGGCCACATAGGGTTCGCTCATCGCAGCCGTCAGGCCACCGGCACTACCATCCGAGAAGACTTTCATCGCGCCGTAGCGCAGATTTCCTGTCTGACGTTTAGCGCGGAAACCCTGTGCATGCGCCTGATCGCCGATACCGTCATGATTGCCATAGATGCAAACCCATGTGCGGATCGGCAGATCACCGCTTGCTGCCAGTTCTTCATAGGCATGAAGTTCTTCCATGCCGTAGCCCATGCCCACAGCGGCATCCATCACCGAGGTAAAGCCCTGCGAAAGCATGAATTCGGCAGCGCGGGTAATCGCGGCTTTCAGTTCTTCACGGCTCAACGGCGGAATTTTATCCGTCACCACACGCATACCGGATTCTGCCAGCAGGCCGGATAATTTGCCGTTGCGCTTTTCAATCAGTCCACCGGACGGGCTTGGTGTGTCATGGGTAATATTTGCCAGACGCATGGCTGCGCTGTTGGCGATCCCGACATGGCCGCAGGTACGGGTGATATAAACCGGATGATCGGGCGCGATCGCATCCAGTTCCTCAATGGTCGGATGGCGCTGTTCACTCAGCTCGAAGTGATCGTAGCCGCCGCCACGGATCCATTCACCCGCAGGTTTTGCAGCCACCTCCTGAGCAATACGTTTGAAAATTTCACCGAGACTGCGCACGCCTGATTCAGGGCGCAGATTGATCTCGTTCATACCTATGCCAAGCATAAGAAGATGCATATGGGCATCATTGAGCCCCGGCACCGCAACACGTCCGCCCAGATCGACACGTTGTGTCTTTTCACCGGTCAGTGCTTCAATCTCAGCTGTGGTGCCGGTTGCCAGAACCTTACCGTCAGCAATTGCAAGCGCCTCAACAAAACCTTCATTAAGGCCGCAAAAAATCCGCCCGCCCGAAAGGACGAGATCTGCATATTCCATACTCTGTCTATCTCCCAGCACCCTGCCTTCAAGGAAGACAAGACATAATTCAGCGAACCCTACCGATATCAATATCGGGAAGGTTAATGATTGAGCTGAGGAAAAGCCTCACTCATACGAGATCCGGTGGCTTTTTTATTCCCCTGTACTGTTCGGTTTCTCCCGGGCTTTTGACCGGTCAGTCCGTCAGCAGTTATTTTTATTTGTTAAGGACATGCTTGCAAAAAACTGGTACCAAAGCAAGAGCCCGCACCGCAAATGTTGACAATTTACCAGACGAAAATTGCATAAATTGATAGCAATTTTGCATAATGAAAAACATCGACAGCGTAAATATCAGCGCCAAATTGGTGCTGTTTCTTGTGATTTTACTAGCACAAACAGCTCTGTAGTATTGAGAATCATTCCAAACTGAAGCCCACCGAGCCCCTCCGGTACTTTGCAGCACCGTCAAAACCGGCTCCTGAACGGCCATCGACGCAGCCTCAGCGACAATCAGCCCCACCCTGCACAGCAGGACACAGAACCCTTGTTCCGGCCGGATTTTTCAAGATTAAACTGTAGTTTGCCAATCCGGTTAAAAACAAAAAAATCCAAATAGCCACTTACATTAATTTCAGAAATTTCTGTAAATACAACAATAAGTATAAAAAATTTAATAAGCAACTACATGATATTTATAGAGAATTTTACATATCACATTCTCATAATTAAATAATTTTGCAACAGGCAAAAGCCGAAGTCATTCTCTCTGTCAACAGGACACGGGTTGGTGAAAAATCGTGCAAAAAAGGCTTCATTTATACACGTCAGGCCTCAGGTCGTACTTGATTTAAATCAATGACTAAATTTTTCCGTCGCATATAATACCCGCTATATTGCTCGAATTGCAGGCATTTCTGTAATTTGCGGGCAGGAAAAGTTGCGCGCGCGAGGGGATTTTTCATGAATTACGCTGCGGGAATTGTAATCTCCGGGCTCGGTGCTTTTTTAGCACTGCTGGCCGCGGGGTTTACGCATGATCCATTGTTCAGAAGCCATATGTGGGTTCTGTTTTTCACTCTTGTGATCTTTACAGTCTTACTGCTGCGTAATGCAGATTACAGTCTGAAGCCTGTAAAAGAAGATCATTCCGTTTATATGGACGGTCCGATCCGTTACGGTGTCATTGCCACGGTGTTCTGGGGTGTAATCGGCTTCCTCGTTGGCGTTTTCATTGCTGCGCAGCTCGCATTCCCTGATTTGAATCTGGGACCATGGCTAAATTTTGGCCGTGTCCGCCCTCTTCATACATCAGCCGTTATTTTTGCCTTCTGCGGTAACGCTCTGATCGCCACTTCTTTCTACGTGGTTCAGCGTACTTGCCGTGCGCGTCTTTTCGGCGGCGATCTGGCATGGTTCGTGTTCTGGGGTTACAACCTGTTCATCGTCATGGCCGGCACCGGCTATCTGCTCGGTATCACCCAGTCGCGTGAGTATGCTGAGCCGGAATGGTATGTCGACCTCTGGCTGACCATCGTCTGGGTAGTCTATCTCGTGATCTTCATGGGTACGCTGATGAAGCGTAAAGAACCGCACATTTATGTGGCCAACTGGTTCTACCTCTCCTTCATCATCACCATTGCCATGCTGCATGTGATCAACAATCTGGCAATTCCGGTCTCTTTCCTCGGCGTGAAGAGCTATTCAGCTTTCTCCGGTGTGCAGGATGCGGTGACCCAGTGGTGGTACGGCCATAATGCCGTAGCCTTCTTCCTGACCGTACCGTTCCTCGCGATGATGTATTATTTCGTGCCGAAGCAGGTCAATCGTCCGGTCTATTCCTACCGTCTGTCGATTGTTCACTTCTGGTCGATCATCTTCCTGTATATCTGGGCCGGTCCTCACCACCTGCATTATACAGCGCTGCCTGACTGGGCACAGACACTCGGCATGGTCTTCTCCATCGTTCTGTGGATGCCGTCCTGGGGCGGTATGATCAACGGTCTGATGACGCTTTCCGGTGCATGGGATAAAATCCGTACTGATCCGGTTGTCCGTCTGATGGTTGCTGCTATTGCCTTCTACGGTATGGCGACTTTCGAAGGCCCGCTGATGTCGGTTAAAGCCGTTAACTCGCTGTCGCACTATACAGACTGGACCATCGGTCACGTTCATGCGGGTGCGCTCGGCTGGAATGGTATGATCACTTTTGCGGCCGTGTACTTCCTTGTACCGCGTCTGTGGAACCGTGAACGTCTCTATTCTGTACGTATGGTCAACTGGCACTTCTGGCTGGCTACACTTGGTATCGTGCTCTATGCCGCATCCATGTGGGTTGCCGGTATCCAGCAGGGTCTGATGTGGCGCGAATATGATGATCAGGGCTTCCTGGTTTACTCCTTCGCCGAAACAGTACTCGCAATGTTCCCTTACTATGTCATCCGTACACTTGGCGGCACGATGTATCTGGCGGGCGGACTTGTGATGGCCTGGAACGTCTACAAGACCATCAAGGGTGATCTGAGAGAGGAGGCCGCAATTCCGGGCTCGACACCAATCTCAGACACCAATACCGGCCCGTATTTGAAACCGGCAGAATAAGGAGCAGGTGAGTTATGTCTATTCTCAAAAAACACTCGCTGATTGAAAAAAACGCTACTTTACTGCTGATCGGTTCGCTGGTTGTGGTCACTGTCGGCGGTATCGTGGAAATCGCTCCGCTGTTCTATCTGCAAAACACCATTGAGAAAGTAGAGGGCATGCGCCCCTACTCTCCTCTGGAGCTGGCTGGCCGTGACATTTATATCCGCGAAGGCTGCTATACCTGCCATTCGCAGATGATCCGTCCGTTCCGCGATGAAGTGGAGCGCTATGGTCATTACAGCCTTGCAGCTGAAAGCATGTATGACCATTCGTTCCAGTGGGGCTCAAAACGTACAGGACCTGATCTTGCCCGTGTCGGCGGCCGCTACTCGAATGAATGGCATGTTCAGCATCTGATTGAGCCGCGCGATGTGGTGCCTGAATCGGTTATGCCGAGCTATGCATTCCTGATGAACACGCCGCTGAATATGTCCGGTATTACCGGCAATCTGAAAGCCAATATTGCTGTCGGTGTGCCTTATAATCAGGAAATGGTCGATAATGCATTGGCGGACATGAAAGCGCAGGCTGACCCGGAAGCCGATACAGAGGCTCTGCTTGCCCGCTACCCGAAAGCCAAGACCGGCGATTTCGATGGTAATCCGAAGGTTGTCAGCGAGATGGATGCGCTTGTTGCCTATCTGCAGATGCTGGGAACGCTGGTTGATTTCTCAACTTACGACCAGTCACCGAAGTCGCGCTAAGGAGGTTCATCATGGATTATACGACCATGCGCCACTTTGCCGACAGCTGGGGGCTGTTAGGCATGTTCCTCTTCTTCCTCTTTGTTGTCTTCTTCGCCTTCCGTCCAGGCAGCAAACAGGCTGCCGATGCTGCGAAAGCCATTCCGTTCAAGGACGAAAACAATGACTGATAAGCAAATTGACGATGTAACAGGCGTTGAAACAACCGGCCACGAATGGGACGGCATCAAGGAACTTGATAATCCGATGCCACGCTGGTGGCTCTATGCCTATTATGCCACCATTGTCTGGGCGATTGCCTATACTGTTGCCTATCCGGCATGGCCGCTCATCAACGGCGCCACTTCCGGTCTTCTGGAATGGTCGAGCCGCGGTGATTTCTGGAAAGAAAACACCAAAATTCAGGGCGAACGTCAGGATATTCTGGCAGCTATTAAAGAAAAATCCGTTCAGGAAATTATAGCTGATCCGCAGCTTAACCAGTTTGCAATTGCAGGCGGTGCAGCGGCATTCCGTGTGAACTGTGTTCAGTGTCACGGCTCCGGTGCGCAGGGTGCGCCAGGCTATCCGAACCTGAATGATGATGACTGGCTGTGGGGCGGTTCTATTGATGAAATCCTGCAGACTGTACGCCACGGTGTACGTTCCAAGGATGACGAAGAAACACGCATCTCCGAAATGCCTGCCTATGGCGACATTCTTGAGCCACAGCAGATCCGTGATGTGGCGGCCTATGTCACCAGCCTGACATCGACACCGCATGATGCAAGTCTGATACCCGCAGGCAAACAGGTTTTTGCTGAAAACTGCGCTGCCTGTCACGGCGAAAATGCCAAGGGCAACAAGGAATTCGGTGCGCCAAATCTGACCGATGCGATCTGGTTCTACGGTTCCGGCGAAGCGGAAATTGCCAAACAGGTGAGAAATCCCAAGCATGGCGTAATGCCCGCATGGGAAGGCCGCCTGGGTGACACAACGGTTAAACAGCTCGCAATCTATGTCCACTCTCTGGGTGGCGGTGAATAAACGACCTGTTTCAAGTCATGGCCGGCCGGTATAAAATATTGGTACACAATATTCCGGCCGGTGCTCAGAAAATCAGCAAGCCCCGCAGATATAATCTGAAGAACGGAGCTCTGATGAAACCTTAGAAACCCAGTGCGGATTTCTGTTCCGATAACCGGAACCCGCTCTGAGTGATTTGAGTGCAGTTTTATAAAAACATTTCAGTTTTCAGACTGCCCTTAAGCATTCCGCGCTCAAATGCCCTCAATGAGCGCAGTGTTAATGCGATGAAATAAAGAATCTAGAGCAAGCGCCATACTTCGATCTGAACGCAAACAGCTCTAGCCCCCGGAGTATACCATGTCAGATGTTGGTGAATTTGAACGTATAGATGCGCAGGCGGTCAATTCGTCTGGAAAACGCAGTCCTCTTTATGCTGCACGTGTCAAGGTTTTCCCCAAAAGAGCGAGCGGTGATTTCCGCCGTTTCAAGTGGATTATCATGTTCATCACGCTCGGCATCTATTATCTCACGCCATGGCTGCGCTGGGATCGCGGTCCCTATGCACCGGATCAGGCTGTCCTGATTGATATCGCGCATCGTCGTTTCTACTTCTTCTTTATTGAAATCTGGCCACAAGAATTCTACTACGTTGCCGGTATGCTGATTATGGCCGGTATCGGCCTGTTCCTTGTTACCAGTGTCGCCGGACGCGCATGGTGCGGTTACACCTGCCCGCAGACCGTATGGGTTGATTTGTTTCTCGTTGTCGAGCGCGCCGTTGAAGGCGACCGCAACGCCCGTATCAAACTCGACAATGCCCCGATGAATGCCAACAAACTGGCAAAGCGTGTGACCAAGCATACGATCTGGCTGGCGATTGCCGTTATGACCGGCGGTGCGTGGATTTTCTATTTCGCAGACGCACCAACACTGCTGATGGAATTTGTGACTGGTCAGGCCGCCATGGTCGCTTATATCACTGTCGCAATTCTGACAGCCACCACATATGTTTTCGGCGGGCTGATGCGTGAACAGGTCTGCACCTATATGTGCCCTTGGCCGCGTATTCAGGCAGCCATGCTCGATGAAAACTCGCTCACAGTGACCTATAATGACTGGCGCGGTGAACCACGCACCCGTAATTCCAAAAAAGCCATTGCTGCCGGTGAAAGTGTCGGCGACTGTGTGGATTGTAATGCCTGTGTGGCCGTTTGTCCGATGGGGATTGATATCCGCGACGGTCAGCAGCTCGAATGTATCACCTGTGCGCTGTGTATTGATGCCTGTAACTCGGTTATGGACAAAATCGGCAAACCACGCGGCCTGATCTCCTATTCCACGCTGTCCGACTATGATGCCAATATGGCGCTGGCTACCAATAATGGTACAGCGCCGATTGAGCCGACACGGATTTATGAAGCGAAAAACACCTTTAATGACAAGGTGCAGCAGCTGAAAATGTCCAAGATTTTCCGCCCGCGCAGCCTGTTCTATTTCTCAATCTGGGCACTGATCGGTGTGGCACTGATTACAACTTTGCTGATGCGCGAACGGATCGGCATCAATGTGCTGCAGGATCGTAACCCGCAATATGTGTTGCTGTCGGATGGTTCCATCCGCAACGGCTATACGGTCAAACTGCTGAATATGGTCAATGAACCGCGCCAGTTTGAACTGATTATTGACGGCCTGTCACAGGCAGAAGTGCATGTGGCCGATCAGGCAACAGACGGTTCCGGCCGCCATATTTTCAACGCCGAGCCGGATCGTCTGAAAACCCTGAAAGTGTTCGTTGTCCTGCCTAAGACCGCAGTTCCTCCGGGTAGCACACCATTCACCATGACAGTCCGTGATGTTAACGGAACCGAGTCAGCAACGTATAAAGCCACTTTCATTGCCCCTGAAAAACGCTGATAACGGAGAAACGTGATGATAAAGCAAAATACGTCTTCCCCTGCCCCTCAGGGACGCGAATTTACCGGCTGGCACATGCTTGCGATTATGGTCGCTTTCTTCGGGGTGATTATTATCGTGAATGTTATCATGGCCACATCAGCAATCCGCAGCTGGTCCGGCCTTGTTGTTCAGAACTCCTATGTTGCCAGTCAGGAGTTTAATGAGAAGTCCCAGCTCGGCAAAGAACATGCCGCGCTCAACTGGAAACAAAATCTGGATTATAAAGACGGTATTGTCAGCTACAGCCTGACCGATGCCAATGGCGCACCCGTCAAAGCGCTTGGCGCAACGGCCGTTTTCCGCAGGCCGGTGAATGAAAAAGAAGACCAGATCCTGAATCTGATGCCTGCTGGCAATAATATTCTGACCGCAGAAGCCGATCTGAAAGACGGAAACTGGGTGGTTGAAATCAATACCTATGCCGGACTTGATCTGCCATACCGTCAGGTCAACCGTGTGAATATTACCGGTGGTAAATTCACCATCACCGCAGACAACCAGCCGGCACAAGGATCAGCGCAATGAGTTGCTGTGGTTCCGGCATTCAGTTTTCCGCTGCGGATTATCGTCCGGAAGAATTACTGCTGGCGAGCCGCACACTCGGCGATGGTCAGCGCCAGCTTGACCTGTCTGTTCCCTCAGTTCATTGCGGCTTGTGCATTCAGACTGTTGAAACTGCGCTGAATGCTTTGCCGGAAGTCAGCTATGCGCGTGTCAATCTGTCCTCCAAACGGGTTTCCATCCGCTGGCAGGACGGCATCGAACCACCACATGTGATTGATGCACTGCAGAAAGCCGGATATCCCGCTCATATTTTTGAACTCGGTGATGACAAAGATCCACAACTTTCCCGCCTGCTGATTGCGCTGGCAGTGGCCGGTTTTGCCTCCATGAATATCATGTTGTTTTCCGTATCGGTCTGGTCCGGTGCGGATGCTGCAACGCGCGATATGTTCCATTGGCTGTCCGGTCTGATTGCACTGCCGACTTTGGTTTATTCCGGCCGTATTTTCTATATGTCCGCATGGAATGCGCTGAAGCACGGCCGTAGCAATATGGATGTGCCGATCTCGCTGGCGATCACTTTGGCCTTCGGTATGAGTGTGTATGAAACGCTCAATTCCGGTCAGCACGCTTATTTCGATGCTTCAGCGACATTGCTGTTTTTCCTGCTGATCGGCCGCACACTTGATCACGTGATGCGCGAACGCGCACGCTCTGCCGTTAAAGGTTTAAGCCAGCTGGCAGCCCGCGGTGCGGTTGTGATCGGTGATGATAATCAGCACAGCTTCATGCCGATTGCGGATATCCGCCCGTCTATGCGCATTATTTTGGCTGTTGGTGAGCGCGTGCCGGTCGATGCTGTTGTTGAAAGCGGCCGCTCTGATCTCGACTGCTCGATTGCAACCGGTGAAAGTGTGCCGGTTCCGGTGACACAGGGCTCAAAAATCCGTGCCGGTACGATGAACCTGACCGCGCCGCTGACGATTAAAGCCACCGCCTCTGCCGATAACTCTTTCCTTGCGGAAATGGTGCGCCTGATGGATGCCGCAGAAGGTGGCCGCGCCCGTTACCGCCAGCTCGCAGACCGCGCTTCCGCGCTTTATGTGCCGCTTGTCCACACCACTGCATTTCTGGCTTTTGTCGTCTGGTTCTACCTGACCGGCGACTGGTACAAGTCGACCTATGTGGCGATCACTACGCTGATTATCACCTGTCCGTGCGCTCTGGCTCTGGCTGTACCGATTGTGCAGGTTGTGGCCGCACGTCGCCTGTTTGAAAACGGCATCATGGTCAAAGACGGCTCCGCGATGGAACGTATGGCTGAAATTGACAGCGTGATGTTTGACAAGACCGGCACACTAACCCTCGGCCAGCCACAGCTCATAGAACGCGGCAGTCTCGATCAGAATGCGCTGGAACTGGCCGCAGAACTCGCACTCTATTCCCGTCATCCGCTATCGCGTGCATTGACAGCTTTCACCAATCCGGCAAAAAACATCCGTTTTGATCTGATTGAAGAAATGAGCGGTGCCGGTATCGAAGCTCATATGGGGCAGGATATTTATCGTCTTGGTCGCCGTGACTGGGCAGTTGAAGACAATTCGCAAAACACCACCAGCACCGGCACAGAAACAGTGCTGAGCCGCAATGGTACTTTGCTGGAAGCGTTCCGCTTTGAAGACAGCCCGCGCGATGATGCTGCCCGTTCTGTGCAGGCGCTGAAAGATGAAAAGCTCAGCGTTGAAATTCTCTCCGGCGACAAAGAAAAGACGGTAAGTGCTCTCGCACGACAGCTGGGCATTGCGAAATATCGTGCGGAAATTCTGCCTGCCCATAAATCGGAACTGGTGACCGAGCGTACCAATGAAGGCCACAAGGTGCTGATGGTTGGTGACGGGCTGAACGATGCACCGGCGCTGATGTCCGCCTATGTGTCGATGGCTCCGGCAACAGCCGCAGATATCGGCCGTAATGCTGCGGATTTCGTCTTCCTGCATGACAGTCTGACTGCCGTACCGCTGGCAGTGGCCATCTCCCGCGAGGCAGGCAAACTGATCCGACAGAACTTTGCATTGTCACTGATCTATAATATCATCGCCGTACCCATTGCGCTGTTCGGCTATGTTACACCGCTGATTGCAGCGCTTTCCATGTCGCTGTCTTCGATCCTCGTGGTCAGCAACGCCCTTCGCCTGAAAGCGGGCAAGAAGAAAGATCCCAAGGCGATCTCTCCTCTCAGCCTGCTCAAGCGTCAAAAGGCCTGAGATTATGAATATCCTAATTTTCCTCATTCCCATCGCCCTGTTTCTGGGCGGTATGTGGCTCGCAGCTTTTCTATGGTCACTAAAAAGCGGGCAATATGAGGATATGGATGGTGCCGCCAACCGGATTTTTCTGCAGGATGATGATGACAGACCAGCACAGGAAAAACCATAAACAAAAAGGCGATACCGCAAAACGGCATCGCCTTTTTCATTTCATGTGAATGTGTCAGCTCAGAACTGGCAAGCTTTGAGACGAGCGGTGAATGCATCACCGGCATCTGACACCTTACCGGAATTATCAATCACCCAGAGCGGCAGATCACCGGCTTCCACCGGCTGCTGGCGCTGCAAACGTGATGCAATTGATTCCGGCGTTTCGCGTCCGCGCGATGCAAGACGTTGTGCCAGCACTGCCGGACTTGCGGTAATATGGGCAATTGCCACACGAGGGAAACGCTCGGCCAGTTGCGGCAAAACTTTACGTGACAGATTGGCAATCACCACGCCGCCATTTTCAAGCACACGCTCCACGGAAGCAGGCAGGCCATAATAGAGGCCATGTGCCTGCCAATGCATACAAAATTCTGACTGCTCAACCGCTTTCAGAAAATCGGCTTCTGACAATGTATCATGATCTTCCGTATTACTATCCGCATCGCGGGTTACCACGCGACGCACAAAGTGGTAATTGCCATCCTGCGGCAAATGCGTGCGTGCATAGTCGATGATTGTGTCTTTACCCGCGCCGCTCGGCCCCACAACGGCAACAAAAATACCGGTCATTTCACTCATTCCGTCACTCAATATTGCAACCGCACTTAGAGTACGCGCTGCCCTTCCCGCCACACTGAGCGTACCACCGGTATCGCATTCTGCATATGAACGCGAACCATATCAGCCCGTTTGCCCGATGCAAGTGTTCCGCGATCAGTAAAACCGACAGCTTTGGCCGGATTGCGGGTCACCAGATTGATCGCCTGCGGCAGCGTATAGCCGTCAACCAATTGCGGCAGTGTATAAACCGCCTGCACAAGACTGAAAGGAATATAGTCGGAGGACAGAATATCGAGATGACCGGCAGAAGCGAGATCACGTGCCGAGACATTGCCGGAGTGGGATGAGCCACGCACGATATTCGGTGCCCCCATTAAAACAGCCATACCAGCTTCTTTTGAGGCTTTGGCGGCTTCCAGCGTTGTCGGGAATTCTGCCACATGAATACCCTGTTCAATCGCTTCATCCACATGGGCAAGTGTCGCATCATCATGGCTGGCAAGCGAAATGCCCTTAGCCTGACAACGGGCAGCAATTTCTTTACGAAAACGGTCTGCATGAGCCACAGATTCTGCCACGCGACGATCACAAAACGCATCAAACTCGGCCTGCGTCATCTTCTGCTTGCCCATATAGTAAGTCTTATAGGCTTCAAGGCTGGCAAACTGACGTTGTCCCGGAGCGTGATCCATCAGCGAGGCAATTTTCACCTGCGGGTTATGCTCAAACAATTCAAACGCATCGAGGCAATTCGGCGAAGACACTTCGCAGCGCAAATGCAGATAATGGTCTGCGCGCAGACGGCCATTGTTCTGACCATCAGCAATCGCACCGGCAAGCAGCACCATGTCATCGGAATTAATATCTGTATCGCCGTCAAGACCAACGCGCAGCGCGTCGAATACTGTGGTGATGCCGGAAGCAGCAATCTGTGCATCATGCGCCATCAATGCTGCATCGGCATTCCAGCGCACTTTCGGGCGTGGTGCATAATGGTGCTCAAGATGATCGGTATGCAACTCCACGACACCCGGCATCAAATAATCGCCGCCGAAATCTTCACCGCTTATGCCATTGCCAGCGCTGATATCAGCGATTTTTCCGTCACGGATCTGGATTGTACCGGTGATAACTTCATCCTCAAGAATGATGCGGGCATTTTTAAAAACGATATCGGAAGGGCGCGTGTCGCGTGTCATCGGAATTTTCCTGCTAACCAAAACTGTCCTGCATGATCGCTGTGATCATGCAGGACAGCTGTGGCCTACAGGAGTTTTGTGACAATCAGACAACGCTGATTTGAAGTTTTTGTCTCATTTCTGTGAGACGCGGCGATCACCGGTCAAACGTGAGCGCAGCGCATTGGAAATGGCATCAAAGACAAACACCACGATCAGAATGAGGATCACCATATAGGCGACGTTTGCCCAATTGGAATTGGTGCGCATGGCTTCCCAAAGTTTCAGACCGATACCACCGGCACCAACCGCACCAATAATTGTTGCCGAACGGGTATTGGACTCCCAAAAATACAGCATCTGACTGAGGAATACCGGCATTACCTGCGGAATAACACCATAGCGCTGCACATTCGCCGGTGATGCACCAACCGATTTCACACCCTCACGCTGTTTATCGTCGATATTTTCCAGCGTTTCCGAATAGAGTTTACCCAGCGTACCGGTATCAGTGAAGAAGATCGCCGAAATACCAGCCAGTGGTCCCGGTCCGAAAGCACGGGTGAAGAACAATGCCCAGATGAACATATCGACTGAGCGCAGGAAGTCGAACAGGCGCTTGGTAATCTGATTGGCAAAGAAGTTCGGCGTTATATTACGCGCAGCGATAAAGGCCAGCGGCAGCGCGAGCATACCGGCAAACAATGTACCGACAAAAGCCATGACAATCGTCTGCAACATCTTGATCCAGACATCGCCGTGCTGCCATTCCGCATTGTTCCAGATATTGTCAAAAGCCAGCGACAGATTGGACATTTCCGGTTTGATACGCTCACCGGAAACGATCAGTGATGTAACCTCACCAGCTGACTTACCCCAGAATGGCGAATTGGTATCGAACACAAAGTTCGGCCAGCCGAAGAAACGGCGATTAACGGTGATACGCTCCGGCATGATACGGGCTTCACCGGAGAAGCCGAAATCCACCTGTACTTCATCATTTTTCAGCACTGCCCATGATGGCAGTGGCTTATCATCAACAGGTCGGGCTGCATCAGCATCAATGCGCACATTCAGCACTTCGCCGCCATGCTCCACAACAACCGTATTGCCACTGAGATGCAGCGCCTCAGAGCTACCGAAAATCACACTGGTACGGCCATTGGCCTGCTGCACCCATTCCGGATCAGGGTTCTTACCCAGTACCGAAAAGCGCGGATAGGTTACTTTTGCCTCATCACCATTCATACGTATGGTCGGGCGTACCTCATAGGAATACCACTGACGTGCGGTAATACCGGCACGATCCCACTGGCCTTCCGACAGCACTGTGCCAATGGCAAAGAACCACCAGCTATAGGCCATATAGAGCACAATACCCAAGCCGATCAGCGGCAATGTATAGCGCTTGGAGAACGGGCGGCGAAAGACCTGCGGATAACGGTTTTCGTAATCAGCAATCTGAGCGGCGTTTAAAGTCAAAGCTGTCATTTTTTACGCTCCGAACTGAAAGGCCTGAGCGCCGACAAGACGGCCGCGCAGCCATGCAGAGGTCTGATCCACCGCAATGATTGTTATGAGCAGCAGAAACACAATCGCCAGTGTTTTTGCCTGATGGCCATGACCAATCGACAGGCGCAATGCCTCACCGATACCGCCGCCGCCAACCGCACCGATAATGGTGGATGCGCGGACATTGATCTCGAAACGCAGGAAAGCATAGGACATGAAGTTCGGCATGACTTGCGGCACAATGCCGAAGCCGACACGCTCAAACCAGTTTGCGCCGACGGCACGCAGGCCTTCCTCGGCCTTCATATCGGCATTCTCAACCACTTCGAAAAACAGCTTACCCAGCGCGCCGATCGTATGAATACCAACCGCAAAAATCGCAGGAATTGGCCCCAGCGAGAGAATAGCTGCAAAGAAACCGGCAATCACAATTTCAGGAAAAGCACGCAGAATTTCCATGTAGCGGCGCACGAAAAAACGTAGCGCACGGCTGGTTGTCAGGTTTTTAGCCGCAAGGAAACACAGGATGAAACCAAAGAAAAAGCCGATCAACGTTGCCATCATGGCAATATTGAGCGTCTCCAGCATCTTGTAGAAATATTCAGGAATATAAAAACCGCTACCGAACAGATAGACGCGGCCTGCCTCATAATCATATTTCTGACTACCGTCGAAATAAGGTGACGGCAGATCAAACAGAGCCCGCCAGACTTCCCAGCCGTCACGCGGCACCATATCACCGACGAAATCGAAGAAATGCGGCAAACGCTCCCAGAATTTACCGGCATTGCTTTCATTGGCGAACCACAAAGATGCGGAGAGCGCCAGCAACAAACCACCGATAATCAGCAGCGTATAGGTACGACGTCGGGAGGACAGCTCCCGCCAGTGCTGCTCGACCAAAGCGGCTTCACCGGACAGGGATGGCTTAGAAACAGTATGGGTCATCGGGCCCGCCTAGAGCATTTCGCAGTCAAATGACTTCATTTGACGACCGCGACAATGCGACAAAACAAAAAGTTAGAGCGGGCGCAGTGAGTAAAAATCAAACGCAACACGCTCTAAAAGAATAAAAAAATGCGGCCAGCATCATTCTTTGACACTGGCCGCAACTTAATCTTACTGACCGATCTGCGACTTACGTGCGTCGATAACCGGCTGGTAGAAATCTTTGTTCACTTCGATATAGGACTTGAAATCGCCGCCCATTGTGGAAGCAAAGCACTCCGGATCGGTCTTTGGCAGATCCATCATATAGGTTTTGAACTTGGCTTTCAGATCAGCATCAATGGCTGTGCGGATAACGATCGGGCCGTTCGGGATCAGCGGGGATTTCCAGACTTCTGTGAAGTCTTTCATGTCGATCAGGCCTTTGTCGACCATCTTGCGCAGGTTACCGGATGTGTAACCTTCATCGAAACTGCCAACACCGGAACCGAAAGTTGTACCCGCATCAAACTTGCCGTCTTTTACAGCCAGAACCAGATTTTCATGGCCGCCGCCGAAACCGGTTTCGCTGAAGTAATCTTTAACCGTCGCGCCATCGAGATCTTTTGGCAACGAGGTTACCGGAATGAGATAGCCGGAGGTAGAATCCGGATCAGCAAAACCAAGCTTCTTGCCTTTCATATCGGCAACAGTCTTGATGCCGCTGTCTTTACGGGCAACCATGATCGAATAATAACCGGTCGAACCGTCTGTCTGTTCAGTGGTCAGGATCGGCTCAACAGCATCTTCTTTGGTCAGATAGATTTTGGCATAGCCGGAAGCGCCAAGTTCTGCATAATCCAGTGTGCCGCCGAGCAGACCCTGAATAACGCCGTCATAGTCGGCAGCAGGAAACAGTTTAACTTCCTTAACGCCAATTGCCTTTGGCAGCTGGTCAATAATGCACTGGTAATTACGCAGACGGTCGGCTTCGTTTTCGCCGCCGATAATACCAACGCGGAACACTTCAGGCTTATCTGCCTGCGCTGCGGTTGCGGTTGCCACTGCGGACAGCGCAACGGCGCCGAGCAAAAGCTTCTTGAAGGTCATGAACCATTCTCCTGTTAAACGATTATCGTTTCTGGTTGGGATTAGATGTTATTGTGCGTCTGCAACGAGCTTTGCGACCTGTCGTGCCACTTGCGGGCTGACCGGAGCTTCCGGTGCAGGCTGTTCCAGAGCTGTTGAAGTCACGGCTTCCGAGAAGCTTTCATCATCAGCTTCGGCACCATAAATGCGGCGGGCTGCGGCCTGTGTCAGATCAGCAGGCGTTCCGTCGAACACAACGCGCCCGCCCTGCATACCGATGATCCGGTCGCAATAGGTGCGCGCTGTATCCAGCGTATGAAGATTAGTGATAACGGTCAGACCTTCGCGCTGATTAATATCGCGCAGGGCGCTCATCACGACCTGTGCATTGCGTGGGTCAAGCGAGGCAATCGGCTCATCAGCAAGAATAACCTTCGGGCTCTGCATCAATGCACGGGCAATTGCCACGCGCTGCTGCTGACCACCGGAAAGTGTACCTGCCGGCTGCAAAGCAGTTTTGACAATATCCAGACGCTCAATATTAGCGATAGCCTGCGCACGCTCCTCGCGGGAGAAAATGCCCATCAGGCTTTTGACTGTGGAGCGCTGATTAAGACGGCCAAGCAGCACATTGGTCAGCACATCAAGGCGCGGCACCAGATTGAACTGCTGGAAGATCATTGCACAATCACTGCGCCAGCGGCGCAATTCAGAGCCACGCAGGCGCGACACGTCCTGATCCTTGAAAACAATCGAACCGTCTGATGTATCAATCAGACGATTAATCATGCGCAACAAAGTGGATTTACCGGCACCCGATGCACCAATGATACCCACCATCTGGCCCTGCGGAATTTCCAGATTTACATCTGCAACCGCAGTATTACCGCCAAAACGACGGGTTACATTTTGAAGTTTAAGCATCAGCGCCCTCTATCAATTTCCATGCGAAATTAGGCGCGTGATATGAAACGAAAATGTAACTTATATTACATCTGTATGAAAATTCTGAATCAGATTTTTGACAAAAAAGCCGCCGGAGCTTCCGGCGGCTTTGTTCTGCTATTGGATTCAGTACCTTGGCTTTCAGCCACCATGCTTTTCAAGAAAAGCTTCAATCTCAAGTTTGCGGAAATCATCCAGTGCATCCCGCAGGCGCTGATGATCCCAGTCCCACCATGCCAGAGCTTCCAGACGCTCAACAATCGCATCCGAAAAACGCTGACGAATGAGTTTGGCAGGCACGCCGCCAACAATCGTATAAGGCGCGACATCTTTGGAAACGACCGCACCGGAACCGATGACCGCACCATTGCCGATTTTAACACCAGGCAGAACGGTTACGCCATGTCCCAGCCATGTATCATGACCAATGGTCACTTCATGAGCGCGGCGCCATTCAAAGAAATCCGCTTCCTGTTCGGCATCCGGCCAGTAATCATTGGCGCGATAGGTGAAGTGATGCAGCGTTGCGCGCCACATCGGATGATTGGTGGCATTGATACGCACAGAGGCTGCAATATTCGCAAATTTACCGATCTTGGCACACCAGACCATGCCGTCGCGCTCAATATAGGAATAGTCCCCCATTTCCGTTTCAGAAATACGACAACGGGTACCAATTTCCGTATAGCGGCCGAATGTGCTGTCGGAAATTTCCGTATCCGGATGGATAAACGGCTGCTCTGACAATCTGGTCATGTATCTGCTCCCTGACGTACATAACCCGGAGCAAATTCCGTCACGTCGATGATACGATCAGCCACAGCCTCACGCACATCTTCATCATGGAAAATGCCAAGCATCGCCACGCCCTCTGTTTTTTTGCGGCGGATCAATTCCATAACAACTTCACGATTTTTGGCATCGAGCGAAGCGGTCGGTTCATCGAGCAACAGCACCGGATGATCGGTAATGAACCCACGGGCAATATTCACACGCTGCTGCTCACCACCGGAGAACGTGGCTGGCGGCAGATCCCACAGGCGCTGCGGCAGGTTGAGCATGGCCAGCAATTCACGCGCTTTATCCTGAGCTTGCTCACGATCAACACCACGGGCAAATAACGGATCAGCCACCACATTCAGAGCACTGACACGCGGCACAGTGCGCAAAAACTGGCTGACATAACCGATGGTATCGCGGCGTACAGCCATAACGGTGCGCGGATCAGCCGAGGCAATATCAATCTGCTTGCCGTGATGGCGCAGAATGATCTGGCCTTCGTCCACGGCATAATTGCCATAGACCATTTTCAGGATAGAGCTTTTACCGGCACCGGACGGGCCGCCAAGCACAGCACATTCACCGGCTTTCAGAGCAAAGAAAACATTATTCACCACCGGCAATTTAACGCCGCCCTGCAAATGCATGGTGAAGCTCTTTGCCACTTCCGAAACAATAAGGGGCATAGTCATGATTAAACCTGCAAAATTGAGGAAACGAGCAGCTGTGTATAAGGTGCTTGCGGATCATCCAGCACGCGGTCGGTCAAACCGGCTTCGATGATATGACCGTCTTTCATCACCATCATGCGGTGCGACAACAGACGCGCCACAGCCAGATCGTGGGTCACAACAATCGCAGCCAGACCGAGATCGGCCACCAGACCGCGCAACAGATCAAGCAAGCGCGCCTGCACGGATACGTCCAGACCACCGGTCGGCTCATCCATGAAAATCAGGCGCGGTGCAGTCACCAGATTGCGGGCGATCTGCAAACGCTGACGCATACCGCCGGAGAATGCACGCGGCTGATCATCAATGCGGTCTGCAGAGATTTCCACACGACCAAGCCAGTCGGTCGCGGTTTCACGGATTTTACCATAATGACGATCACCGACAGCCATCAGACGCTCGCCGACATTGGCACCGGCGGAGACAGTCATACGCAAACCGTCAGAAGGGTTCTGATGCACAAAGCCCCAATCGGTACGCATCAGAAAACGGCGCTCGGCCTCACTCATCCGGTACAGATCACGGAACTGGCCGTCACGCATCCGGTATTCCACAGCGCCGACTGAAGGCTGCAAGCGTGTAGCAAGACAGTTGAGCAGTGTCGTCTTACCGGAACCACTCTCGCCGACAATCGCCAGCACTTCACCCGGATACAGCTCAAAGGAAACATTGCTGCAACCAAGGCGGTTGCCATAGAACTTCGACAATCCGTTTACACGCAGCAAAGGCGTATCATGATTTATATCGCTCATTGGGCCGCCTCCAGACCTGAGGACGCTTGTCCGATATCTTTGTTATTTGCGGAGAGATGGCCAACGTGACCATCGGCCTGTCGTGTTTCACAATAATCGGTGTCGGAGCAGACAAACATGCTACCGCCCTTGTCATCCAGTACCACCTCGTCGAGATAGACGCCCTTGGCACCGCACATGGCACAAGGCTGGGCAAATTTCTGCACCTCAAATGGGTGATCTTCGAAATCGAGGCTCACCACTTTGGTGTAAGGCGGCAGAGCGTAAATACGCTTCTCACGTCCTGCACCAAACAGCTGCAAAGCCGGTGACATATGCATTTTCGGATTGTCGAATTTCGGTGTCGGTGAAGGATCCATCACATAACGGTCTTCGACTTTCACCGGATAGGCATAGGTCGTGGCGATATGGCCGTGACGGGCAATATCTTCATAGAGTTTGACATGCATCAGGCCGTATTCTTCCAGCGCATGCATTTTACGGGTTTCCGTCTCGCGCGGTTCCAGAAAACGCAACGGCTCAGGAATCGGCACCTGATAGACGAGGATCTGACCTTCTTTGAGCGGTGCTTCCGGAATACGGTGACGGGTCTGGATAATGGTTGCATCTTCCGTGCGAGTGGTCACTTTAACCTGCGCCGTCTTTTCGAAGAATGCACGGATCGACACGGCATTGGTGGTATCATCCGCACCCTGATCGATCACTTTCAGCGTGTCGTCAGCGCCCAGCACCGCAGCGGTCACCTGCACGCCACCGGTACCCCAGCCATAAGGCATCGGCATTTCGCGGCTTGCAAAAGGCACCTGATAGCCCGGCACCGCAATGGCTTTAAGCAATGCACGGCGGATCATCCGCTTGGTCTGCTCATCAAGATAAGCAAAATTATAGTTCGCTATAACAGTCATGGTTCAACCCTTTGCACCCTGTGCATAATGCTGCAGCCGCTGTTCAAGAGTGCCGGTATGCAACTCAAACAAATGGTTATCGTCATCATAGAAATAGAGGGACCGCCCTTCGCCCTCGATGCGCGGACGCGGCGGGCGCAGCTCCAGCCCCAATGCCGTGATACGGGCGGCATAATCGTCGAAATCATCTTCCGAAATTTTGAACGCGATATGATTGTAGCTACGGGCAGGCAGCGCCTCGCCCTGCATCACCGCAATCCAGAGATCACCGATCAGAAAGAACTTTTCCTCGGAGAGTGAAAATTGCTGATCACCGCTGGCATAGACTTCACGGGCATCGAAAACACCCGTGAGGATTTGCGTCATCCGCGCCAGATCCTTGGTGATGAAGGTGATATGAGAAAGACCTTCGATCATTCTGCGGCCTCGGCAAGATTGGCTTCCGCATTGCCATGCGCCTGCGCATATTCGGCACGCATGCGGCGGATAAGATCAAGCTCAGCCTGAAAATCCACATAATGCGGCAATTTGAGATGCTCGACAAAGCCGGTCGATTGCACATTGTCAGAATGGGAAATCACGAACTCCTCATCCTGTGCCGGTGCGGTAATGTCTTCTTCAAATTCTGCGGTGCGCAGCGCGCGGTCACAGAGCGACATCGACATCGCTTTGCGTTCGCTCTGACCGAAAACCAGACCATAGCCACGGGTGAATTGCGGCGGGCGGGTTGCAGAACCGGCAAACTGGTTGACCATCTGACATTCGGTGACCTGTATGCTGCCCAGCGACACCAGACCGCCAAGTTCCGGCACGTCCAGCTCAACTTCAACTTCACCGATGCGGATTTCACCCACGAAAGGATGCGTGCGGCCATAACCGCGCTGTGTGGAGTAACCCAGCGCCAGCAGAAAGCCTTCATCGCCGCGTGCCAAAGCCTGCAAACGCAGATCGCGCTCCATCGGAAATGTCCACGGTTCGCGGGTCAGATCGCCCGGTACATGGCCTTCCGGCATCTCACCATCCGGTTCGATCATGCCATTGGCACCGAGAATATCGGTCACGCGCGGCATAGCTTCATTGGCAGCTTCATCATCGCGCTGCACACCTTGTGCCACCGGATGATCACCGGACATTTCCGGATCAAGCAGACGATGGGTGTAATCGAAAGTCGGGCCAAGCAGTTGGCCGCCCGGCAGGTCTTTGAAGGTTGCGGAAATGCGACGCTCTGCCAGCATCTGCGCTGTGTCCAGCGGCTCGGAATAGCCGAAACGCGGCAAGGTTGTGCGATAGGCACGCACCAGAAAAATCGCCTCAATCAGATCGCCGCGCGACTGACGGATTGCCAGCGCTGCCAGCTCACGGTCATAAAGTGCACCTTCGGCCATAGCACGGTCAACGGCCAGACCCAGCTGCTCCACAATCTGCTCCAGCTGCAAGGCCGGTACTGAACGGTCACCACGGCGGCGGTCACCCAGCAACTGATGTGCATTCTGAATAGCGGCTTCACCGCCTTTAACTGCAACATACATGGTTCAATTTCCGCCATTTTTGAGTGATGAGCTGCGAAGCAGCGTCGGTACGAGTTTGGTACTGCGCGGCAGTGCGGCAACGGTTTTAGGCGCCGCAAAAACCAGATCCACACCACGCGGAAACAAGGCCGCATTCGCTGCCCATTGCTCACTGAAACGCACCGGCAAAATGCTTGGCGCAAAATCACGGACATGCTCGATACCAGGTCCCTGAAGCTGCAGCGTCTGTGTGCCTGTAAAGCCGTCCAGCGCCATGATGATGGTGGCTGAGCGATCCGGATATTCCGATGTGCCTTTAGCAAACACATCCAGCGGCGGCATTTGAGCAATATCGCTGATCAGCGCGAAATGCGCCTCACCAATTTCAGAAACCAGCTCAAAGCCGGTCTGAAATGCGAGCCATTCACGCACAGCGCTGCTTGCAGCCAAACGACTGTCGAGCCAGACCTTGGTATCGTGATCAAACAGCGCCTGCGCAATAGCACCAAGCTCCGGTGTCAGCGGCAATGGCGGCTGCGTTTCTGCTGTCAGTGGCTGGATGGTACCCGGATTAGCCAAGGCATCCATCAATGCGCGGAAACAGGTCTGCGCATCATAAACGGCGTCAGCAAAACCGCCTTCAAAAGCCTGATTATCAAAAGCCATTAGTCGTCTCCCCGAACCATGGTGAAGAAGTCCACTTTCGTTGCTGCCGCTTCACGGCGACGCTGTGTGGCACGCGCATCAAGACGCCGTGCAATTTTCTGCAACAGATCACGCTCAACAATCTCGCGGCTCTGCGGCGCCTGCCACAAAGCATCGGCAATAGCTGCCAGACGCGCTTTTTCATGATCACGGCCGAGCGCATAGGAATGACCAACCGAACCCTCCGAAGAAGTGCCGCCCGAAGCGCCAGACGACACGCGCACAGTCGCACGGGTCACAGTTGTTTCACCCAGATTAAACGGCGCACCGCCGCCACCAATGCGGCCACGCACCATCACCAGTCCGGTTTCAGGGCCGCGCAGCACATCGACCTGCGGCTGCTCTGATTGATTGCTCCAGAAGGACGCCAGCTCCTGCAACTCCGCCTTTGCCAGCAAAGCGGCAACTTTGCGTCGCTCGCCCTGCAAGTTATCCGGTAGATTTTCGGTTTCATTCTTCATTTGACACACCGCTCTAAATTGTCTATTTATCTATACAACTAGACATTAATTATTGTCTTAAATGCTCTTAGTGACAAGCGCATGACAATCAGCGGAGCTGCGACAAAATAAATGGCAGAAACAACAAAAATCGCCCGAAACAGCGGTGTGGCTGTCTGGCGGCAGATTGCAGATGAAATTCGCAGGGAAATTAAACACGGCCATTTCAAGCGTGGCGAAAAACTGCCGCCGGAAATGACACTGGCTGGGCGCTTTGGTGTCAACCGTCATACGGTGCGCAGCGCTATTGCGGCTTTGACACAGGAAGGCGTGTTACGGGCGGAGCAAGGGCGTGGCACTTTTATCGCCAATGCCAAGCGGCTGACCTACCCCATCAGCAAACGCACGCGCATGTCGACCAGTCTGGCTGAACAGATTACACAGCAGGAGCGGGTTATTCTCGCCCACAGAATTGAAACACCATCCGCTGAGGTTGCCCATGCCCTGCAACTCAATGATGAGAATGTACAGGTACATCATTTCGAGACATTATCCATTGCCGATGGCCAGCCGGTTTCCATGTCTGACAGCTGGTTTGATCAACAGCGTTTTCCGCAATTTGATGAATTTTACAAGGCCAGCGGTTCGGTTACACAGGCGCTGAAGCAATCGGGTATTGCCGATTATTTCCGCAAATCCACATTGATTTCCGCACAACATGCCAACGGACAGGATCTGCTGCATCTGAAGCTGACACCCGGTGCGATTGTCCTCACGGCTCAATCCCTCAATGTCGATACCAATGGTGTTCCGGTAGAATATTCAGCGACACGCTTTCCTGCTGACCGCATGGAATTCTCCATTGAGAGCATGTCGCTGAATGAAGAATAAAAACTATTGCCTGCATTAAGTTTCTGTCGTTAGCTGCGGCCTGTTCATAATTTCAGCTACAGGATCAGCAGCATGGCATTTTATCTCGGTCTTGACCTCGGCACGTCCGGCCTCAAAGCACTGCTGATTGATGAAGATCAGAAAATCATTGCCTCTGCTCATGCTGAGCTCCATGTCTCCCGCCCGCATCAAAGCTGGTCTGAACAACAGCCGCAAGACTGGATAAAAGCCGCAGAAGCAGCAATCACCCAGTTAAAAGCGGAACATGGAGCTGCACTCAAAAATGTGCATGGTATCGGACTTTCCGGCCAGATGCATGGTGCGGTTCTGCTGGATGCGCAGGATCAGGTACTGCGCCCCGCCATTCTCTGGAATGATACACGCAGCCACGCCCAAGCCGCGCAACTGGATGCTGATCCGCAATTCCGTACCCTCACCGGCAATATTGTCTTTCCGGGTTTTACCGCACCTAAATTGCTTTGGGTGAAGGAAAACGAACCGGAGATTTTTGCCCGCATTAAAAAGATCCTGCTGCCAAAAGATTATCTGCGTCTGTGGCTGACCGGCGAACATGTCAGCGAAATGTCTGATGCCTCCGGCACGTCCTGGCTGGATGTGGCACAACGCCAATGGTCCCCAAGCCTGCTGGCCGCAACAGAACTCGATGAAAGCCGGATGCCGCGCCTTGTAGAAGGCACAGATGTCTCCGGCACGCTGCGCGCAGAGCTATGCCGGCAATGGGGTATGGCATCAGGCGTGGTGGTAGCCGGTGGTGCCGGAGATAATGCGGCATCCGCCTGTGGTATCGGCACGGTGAAAGCCGGACAGGCCTTTGCCTCGCTCGGCACATCCGGCGTGTTATTTGCCGCCAATGACAGTTTTCTGCCGCGTCCTGACAGTGCCGTTCATGCCTTCTGCCATGCTCTGCCACAGACATGGCATCAGATGGGGGTTATCCTCTCCGCAACGGATGCCCTGAACTGGTACAGCACCATCACCGGTCATGAAGCTGCGGCGCTGACGCAAGAGCTCGGCGATGATCTGCAAACCCCATCAGGAGTAACCTTCCTGCCTTATCTTTCCGGTGAGCGTACCCCGCATAATGACAGTCTGATCTGCGGCAGTTTCACAGGGCTCAGCCATAGCGACAATCGTGTGGCACTCACTCAAGCCGTGCTTGAAGGGGTAGCTTTTGCCTTCCGTGACAATCTGGAAGCTCTGACAAAGGCTGGCACACAACTTGAAAGCGTCATAGCCATCGGCGGCGGCTCACGCTCGACCTATTGGCTGAAAGCACTGGCCACCGCTCTGAATATGCCGGTTCATCTGCCTGCCGACGGTGATTTCGGCGCGGCTTTCGGGGCTGCACGTCTTGGACTGATTGCTGCTGAAAATGCTGATGCTCTGGTTATTTGCACCAGCCCGCAGATTATCAAAACCATTGAGCCGGATAAAAAACTCCATGCGGCTTATGAAACAGCCTATCAACGCTATACCGCGCTGTATCAGGCTTTAAAGCCGGTTATCCGTGTCTTGTAAACACAAACGAAGAATATCAGCGCCGCAGCCACACTCAGCCCCAGCGCATAGGTCGGGAAAACCAGCGCTGAGCCACTGTGTAGCAATGCCATGCCCTCTGTAAGCGCTGTAATCACCGCATAGTAGAACAGGCCAAGCAAAGCACCTGCCGTGCCCAAAGCATCGTGATAATGCTGTAATGCACCATGCAGACAGGCGGTTGTCAGCAAAGTAAATCCGGCAAACAACAACACGGAAAAACCGGTAAACAACACAAGATAAAGTTGTCCTCTCGTCAGCAGGCTCACGACCAGCAAACCGGCAGCAGCACAAGCCAGCAACAGAATGCCAGTAATCATCACCGTCTGACCTGTATAACCTGCCGTATTCAAACGGCGCATCGCCATGCCACCCCAGATACTGCCTGACACGACCAGCATACAAAGCGTGCCATAAATAACGGGCGACAAACCCTGCATATTGATCAGCAGAAACGGTACTTCCGCATAGAAGCTGAAAATAATCCCGTTACCGATACCGATCAGCAAACCAGTGCCAATCACCTGCGGATCATGCAGCATTCGTGCCAAAATCTGCATCAGGGATGCTTTATGTGCCTGCTTCACCAGAGTTTCAGGAAAAGCCGCACAGACCAGCACCAGAGAGACAGCGCCGAGCATCAGCAGCACCATGAAAGCGGTACGCCAGTCACCGAGCGTGACACTCAGACCGCCGATAAACGGCCCCGCCGCCGCAGAGACCGGAATGAGCATACCAATTGTTGTAAAAACAACCACGCGGCGCTCACCGCTGAATACCTCACGGCAAACGGACTGAATCACCACCGAACAACTGGCCGCACCAAAAGCCTGAATGAAACGTCCGCTATTGAGCACCCACAACGAGGATGCGGAAAGACAGATCAGGCAACCCAGCAGATAGAGTGCCAGCGTGATGATCATGGTTTTACGCCGTCCGATATGATCGGACACTTGCCCCCAGCATAAAACGCCAAGCGCAAAACCGGCAAAAAAGATGCTCAATGTTGTTTGCGCCGCCGATGCGGAAATATTCAGACCCCGTGCCATATCAGTCAGAGAAGGCGTGTAAATTGTTTCGCCGATTTGCGGCAATGTAACCAGCAGCGCCAGAAGCAGCAAAGCCGGTGTTTTACAGAGTGTTTCCGTTTGCGCAGCAAATGTGGTCATGGCGCATTCCTTTCTTTATTCAGAATTTGCGCCAGTCCTTAAAACAATCTAATAAGTAACATAAGCCCTGTTAAAATTACGATTTCATAACTTAAAATTACGAATAGATGTCGCTAAATTTTCGCGTTTCACCACAGCAGATGCAAGTTTTTCTGGATATTGCCGAGGCTGGCAGCATTGCTGCTGCCGCCAAAAAGCTCGGTATTTCCGCTCCTGCTGTCAGCAAACAACTGACAATGCTGGAGAACCAGCTGGAACTGGGGCTGATTGAACGCACCACACGACGTATGCAGCTGACACCGGCAGGCCGGATTTTCAAAGATTATGCGGCAGAGACATTGCGCCTCCTGAGCGAGCGTGAAAGCCGTTATCTTTCGGAAATGCGTGGCGAGCCATCCGGTACTTTACGTGTTGTTGCGGCACGTCCGCTGGCCACACAATTCCTGCTGCCGCATTTACACGAATTTACCGGCCGCTTTCCGCATATCACCCTTGATCTGGAGCTGGCTGAGCGCTTTCCGGATATTGAACAGGAAAATATTGATCTGATTTTCGGCATGACCATGCAAGGCACTGCCGGACTGATCCAGCGCTCTGTCGGCAAGACGGCCTATTGGCTCTGTGCGGCACCGTCCTACTTGGAGCGCCATGGTCACCCGCAACAACCAGATGATCTGAGCGAACATTATCTGATTGCCCATACGATGCGCCGCCACCCGAACAGGCTGATATTCAGGGATCATCAGGAAGTGGCAATGCGCACAGTTCTGCGCCTCAATGATACATCGGCCATGCGGCAGGCTGCCTGCCAAGGTACGGGTATTGTTTCCCTGCATCATTATATGGTTGAGGATATGATCCGCTCCGGCGAGTTGATCCGCCTGCTACCGGATTATGAATTACCAGCGGTGCCGGTGCATTTATTCTACCGGAAAAGCGGGCGTATTCTGCCTGCTTTGCGGCACTTCATTGATTTCGCCGTTAAGATTTGCCGAATTCAGTTATAAGTTTTGGAACGGCATCAACCAGTTGCCGCGTCGGCTCGGTCTGCGGGTTTTGCAGTACCTCGTCCGGCACACCCTGCTCAACAATCTCGCCCTCATGCAACACTAGCATCCGGTCACAGAAAGCCCGTACCAGTGCCAGATCATGCGATATAAACAGATAGGCAATGCCGTTTTCGCGCTGTAAATCGGCCAGCAGATTAAGGATTTTTGCACGCACGGATACGTCCAAAGCCGACACAGGTTCATCCAGCACAATCAAGTCAGGCTTGCACAACAGCGCGCGGGCAATGGCCACACGCTGGCGCTGGCCGCCGGAGAGTTCACGCGGGTAGCGATCAGCCATATCGGCAGTCAGACCAACCCGTTGCAAGACTTCAGCAATTTGCTGATCCGTGTTCTGGTTATTCCCATGCAGAGCCAAAGCTACCCGCAAAATCTGACGCAGCGTATGGCGCGGATTGAAAGCCGCTAAAGGGTCCTGAAACACTATCTGAAAAGCGGCCCGTTTTTCCCGCAGCGCACTGCCCTGAAGGGCTGTCATATCCGTGCCGTTGAGAATAATCTTACCACTATCCGGCTCGTTCAACCGCATAATCAATCGCGCCAAAGTACTTTTACCAGAGCCGGAACGCCCGACCAGCGCCAGTGTCTCACCGGCATGGAGCGTGAGATTAATATTCTTCAAACCTTTTGAAGGGTCTTTGCCAAAGGCTTTGTTGAGACCGGCAATCTGCAAAACCTCTCTCATAACACACCGTCAATCTCAGACAGGCGTGGCTGCTTTTCCCAGTCCAGCCCGATATGGGTTGCCAGCAAGGCTTTGGTATAATCATGCTGCGGCGCAGTGATCACTTGTTCAGCCGTGCCGAGCTCCACCAGCTTCCCGCGATAAAGCACGGCAATTCTATCGGCCAGTTGTGAAGCTAACGCGATATCATGGGTCACAAACAGCATTGTCAGCCCTTGCGCGCGCACCAGACCATCCAGCAATTGCGCCACATGATTTTGTACCACCGTATCCAGTGCACTGGTCGGCTCGTCCGCGATCAGTAATTGCGGCTGTGCAGCCAAAGCTGCGGCAATGGCAATACGCTGTTTCTGCCCGCCGGAGAATTCATGCGGATAGCTGCGCAATCGCTGTTGGCTGTCAGCAATCTGCACCTGCTGCATCAGTTCTGCCGATCTTTGGCGAGCTTCAGTCCAGGAGATTTTAAGATGCGTGACGATCACTTCCGCAATCTGATCGCCCACCCGCATCATCGGATCGAGTGACCCATCGGGATCCTGAAACACCACGCCGATATCGCGCCCCGCACGCGGCTCATGCGCTAAAGCCGGAAAGCGGATTGAACCGGCAATTTTAGCATTAGAGGGCAAGAGGCCGGCAATTGCCATAGCCAATGTGGTTTTACCGGAACCACTTTCACCAATCAGCGCCAGTCTTTCACCTTGCCTTAGTTCAAAGCTGACCGGTTGCAACACCTGCTGCGTACCATAGTGAACCGTCAAATCCTGTACGGCAAGAAAGACCTCAGACATTGCTGCGCTCCCTTGACGATGATGGTCGGCGGGTCAGCGCCTGTCCGGTGAGATGCACAGCCAGAACGGTGACCACCAATGCCAGCCCCGGAATGATGGATAGATAAGGGGCTGAGCGCAACACACTACGTCCTTCGGCAATCATCGTGCCCCATGTCACGCTGTTCGGATCGCCAAAGCCCAGGAAGGCCAGTGAGGCCTCAATCAGAATAGCCGCCGCAACTGATACGGCTGCCAGCGATGCCGCTGGCCCAAAAGCATTAGGCAGGATTTCCCGAAAAGCAATGGAGAACGGCCCCTGCCCCAGCGTGCGGGCAGCAGCGACGAAATCGCGCTCACGCAAAGACAGCACTTCAGCCCGTGTTACCCGTGCAGCCTGCGTCCAACTGCCGATGCTGATTGCAATAATCAGTGTCGGAATGCTCGGCCCCAGCACATTAATCATCGCCAGCGCCAGCAAAAAGCCCGGCACAGTCTGAAACGCCTCAGTGATCCGCATCAGAACATTGTCGGCAAAACCACCGAGAAATCCTGCCAATGTGCCGATCAGACTACCGGCAATCAGCGCAGCGGCTGCGGAACTCAGCGCCACCAGCAAAGTCGTACGCGCACCATGAAACAGTCCCGCCAGCACATCGCGCCCCAGCCGGTCTGTACCCAGCCAATGGGCATAATCCGTGAATGGCCGGATGAGCGGGTCTCCGGCAATCGCCAGCGGATCACCGGCAAACAGTAACGGTGCAAACAGCGCCATCAATCCTAAAAGCATAAGAAGGCCAATACCGGCCTTACCCTGTCTGTCCAAAGTCTGAAAAAACTTCATTGGCGCTGGCTCCGTACCCGCGGATCAAGCCGCGCATAGGCCAGATCAACCAGCAGATTGGCAATGATCACCGCGAAAGCACCAAACAAAATGACACCAAGCAACAAGGCCGTATCGCGTTTGGCAACGGCCTCTGCGGCGAGGCGTCCGAAACCCGGAATGGCAAAGACACTCTCAATCACCACACTACCGCCGAGCATCACACCTGCTTGCAGACCTAACATTGTCACCACCGGTAAAACCGCATTACGGGCAATGTGCCGCCAGATGATACGGCGCGAAGAGATACCGCGTGCTTTAAGCGCCTGCACAAACATTTCCTGATGCAGATCGGCCATACGGTCACGCATCAGCCGCAGATAGAGCGTGAGATAAACACTGGAAAGCGCTGCAACTGGCAGGATCAGATGGCGGCTGATATCCGCCGCTCTCGCCAGTCCTGTTTTACCCGACGCAATGGTTTCCAGTCCACCGATGGGCAGCCAGCGTAATGTCACACCGAAAATCACGATCAGCACCAAACCCAGCCAGAAACCCGGCACCGCATAAAGCGCCAATGAAGTCAGCGACAACAACCGGTCACGCTTGGAATGCGGTTTGGCACCGGCCACGATACCGAGCAGAGAACCGGCAAAAAATGCCAGAAATGTCGATACACCCATCAGCAGCAATGTTGCCGGAAGCCGCTCCAGAATAACATCAAGCACCGGGCGCTGAAAAGCCGAAGACCAGCCGAAATCACCGGAGAACAGCGCCGTGACATAGGCAAAGAACCGCTGCAACGGCCCCTGATCCAGCCCCCATGACTGGCGCAAAGCTTCAAGCTGCTGCGCATCCGCCCCGCCCATCTGCGCCACATAAGCATCCACGGCATCGCCGGGAGCAGCTTCCAGAATAAGGAAGCTGCCCACCAGAACAATACCCAGAACCGGAAAGATACTGGCAAGACGGCGGAGGAGAAACGGCACTGCGGCTTACTCTTGCAAACCGGTATTTGCCCAGCCGGACACCGCCCAACGCGGATTATCCGAGACATTCTGCACGCGTTCGCTGGCAACCGTAATGAACGAGAAATCCGCAACATTGATCAGCGGCAGGTCTTCTGCCACCAGACGCTGCAAATCCTGATAGATACCTGCACGTAGCCCATCGTCCAAAGTCACCGCACCTTTAGCAATCAGTGCATCGACCGCCTCATTCTTATAGCCATATTGGTTGGTGAATGGCGCACCGGCAGGCAAGCCACTCTGAAACAGCACTGTTGTCGAGATTGCCGGATCAGAACGGTAAACCGGCGTTGCCACCGCTATATCAAAATCATGATCGGTATAGACCGCTTTGAGATGTGCCGGTGAATCATTGGCAACAATCACTACATCAATGCCGATTTTCACCAGAGCCTGACGCAGATAATCGCCGAATTGCTTGGTTTCATTGAAGAATGGTGCAGGCAGCAGCTTCAGCTTAAAACGGAAACCGTCAGCGCCTTTTTTATAACCAGCTTCATCCAGCAGGCTTTCAGCCTTGGCAATATCAAAAGCATATTGCTTCGTATCCGGCGCATAGAAGACCTTGTCAAAAGCCGGTACCGGCCCTGCCGCCGGCTTTGCATAACCAAGGAAAATCGTCTTAACCACAAAGTCCTTATCAATCGCATGGGCGATAGCTTGGCGCACTTTCAGGTCAGCGAGTTCTTTGCGGCGATGATTAAGTTCGACACTGAGCTGATAGGTCAGTGCCTCATAGCCATTGGCATAGACTTTCAGCCCCGGCACTTTGGAAATCCGCTCCAGATCAGCCAGCGGCACGGCAGAGAAAGCAGCCAGTTGGATCTGATCTGCTTCCAGCGCATTACCAGCAGATGCGCGATCCGGCAGTACCTGATAGATGATTTCATCCAGCGCAGGAGCTTGTTTTTCCCAATAATTCTCATTGCGTTTCAGCAGATAATATTCACCCGGCTTATGATCGCCATAGACGAATGGCCCCGTGCCCACCAGTTTCTCATTGGCCGGATTTTTGGCAATATCCGTGCCTTCATAAAGATGTTTCGGCAGCACTGAAGTCACTACCGGCAAGGCGTTGCGGATCAGCTGAAACGGTGTTGGTTCGGAGAAGCGGAACACAGCTGTATGCTCATCCGGAGTCTCAACGCTTTCCAGATTTTTGAAAACCGAGCGGCCGAGATTTTGCAGCTTCTTCCAGACTTCCAGCGCCGAAAAAGCCACATCGGCAGAGGTGAACGGTTTGCCGTCATGCCATGTCACGCCCTCACGAAGCTTGAACGTGGCAGACAGGCCATCTGCCGAGCCTTCCCAACTGGTGGCCAGCAGCGGCTGCAAACCATCCGGATGCTGAGCATCGACATAAGCCTGCTCGGCCAAAGTCTCGATAACCTTGCTTGCCACATAGAAAACGCCGTTTGAGGCGACAATTGCCGGATTAAGATTGGCCGGTTCGCTATCCGCAGCCACAACCAGACGACCACCGCGCACCGGCTCAACGGAGGCCTGTTTTTCAGCCGTTTGTGCGAAAGCAAAACGCGGCAGAACAGAAAGTGCAGCAACAGCGGCAGTACCCGCCAGCAGAGCACGTCGACTAAACGTCAATCTTGTCATAATAACCTGTCCCTCTGTCACGGATTAATCCGCAATAACCCCAAGCTTCTTCAATGCAGCGGCCAAAGCCTCAACAGCCTTTCCCGCAAATTCCGGTTGCGCTGACGCCCCCATATGACCGATACGCAAAACCTTGCCAGCCGTATCCTTACGACCCAGCGACACCAGCACATCATGGTCGCGCAGCATCAGATCGCGCAAAGCCACATCCCTGATGCCATCCGGTACTTTGAACACTGTCGCAGTCGGTGCCGCAGTGGCTTCCTGACGCGGCCATAAGTCCAGCCCCAATGCTTTGACACCTTCACGGGCGATTTGAGCAGTCTTGGCATGGCGTGCCCAGACATTTGCAGCACCTTCCGCCAGATAAAGATCAAGCGCAGCATTGAGAGCATAAATTTCCGCAACCGACGGCGTTACCGGAAAAGCATTGCCTGCACGCCATGCCTCTTTCCAGTCCAGAAGGCTCAGGAATGATGCCCTTGGCGCATCCGGATTCTCTGCCATTTTCTGCCATGCGCGATCACTCACTGCTGCGAGCGTCAGCCCTGGTGTACTGCCCAGACATTTGGACGGCGATGTAATGAAAATATCCGCATGCACGGCTTCAGGATGCACATCCATGCCGCCAAAAGACGACACTGCATCGACAATCAGATAAGCACCGTGACGCGCGGCAATGGCACCGACCTCCGCTAAAGGATTGAGCGTGCCTGAAGGTGTATCGTGATGGCAAACGGCGATAATGCTGATGTCAGGGCGCTGTTTAAGTGCGGCCTCTACAGCCTGCGGATCAATCACATCATCATAATCCACTGTCAGTTCAATAACTTCACGGCCATAGCGCGCTGCCCAAGGCCCGAAGCCTTTGCCATAAACACCCGATACAAGATTAAGCACCACATCCTCACGGGCGATCAGACCCGCAGCTGCCGCCTCAATGCCGAGAATAGCCTCGCCCTGCATGATTACCGGCTTATTGGTCGTGCGCATGACCTGTGCAAGCTTTTCAACCACACTTTGATAAAAGCCCTGAAACGCATCAATGTAATCATACAAAACCGGCTGTCCTAATGCCCGAAGAACTTCCGGATAGGCCGGTACCGGACCGGTGGTAAGCATATAGGCAGGCACTTGCAGCATGAGATCATGGACCAGTTTAAAAACAGCATCATAGGAGCGGTTTTATGCTTCTCCAAGAGGGATAATTTTCCACGATCAGCAATTATTGGAATATGATTTCTTTTTATTGACAGAGATGAAATATCTCTCTGTGTTCTTTGCAGCAGATAAAGAAGATCACACCAAACACAAAAGCTCTCTTCTGCCTGTGACAAACAGACTTCCGGCAAGCTTCCGGCAGAGATTCCGGTTTCACTCTCAAAGCAGATCGCGTACAAGACGCAAGATCAGTTTCTTTCCGGCCGGCAGGTAAAGTCTGATCAGCTCATGATCGCAACGCACCTGTCACCACGAATGAAACTGACCAATGTCATATCATCGAAGGTATTCAGAATTGCGCTCGCTTCTTCTTTCCGCTTCTGCCCTCACCGCTATTACTTTTTCTGCTGCACTGGCCGCTCCGGCTCTGGCGCAGGATACTGCTAAAATCGCACCAAAAGTCATGGTCATCACTATGTTCGGTCAGGAAGCCAAGCCTTGGATTGAAGGCGAAAAATTCACCCAGCAGATCAAACTGGCCGGTCTTAATCCTGAATATCCGAATGTTGACTGCACAGAAGAAGGTCTGTGCCACATGACAACCGCCATGGGTTTTGCCAATGCGGCAAGCTCGGTCTCGGCCATGGCGCTCAGCGAAAAATTCGACCTCTCCAAAACCTATTTTCTGATTGCCGGTATTGCCGGTGTTGATCCGAAGCACGGCACCCTCGGCTCCGCTCACTGGGCAAAATTTGCCGTTGATGCCGATCTGAACCATCGCATTGACCAGAGCGAAGTGCCGGATACATGGGAAACCGGCTCTTTTGCACTTGGTGCCAGCAATCCGACCGAAAAAGCCAAATGGTCAGCAGGTACAGAAGTCTATGCTCTCAATGCCAAGCTGACCGATTATGCTTTCAGCGTAACTAAAGATATGGAATTGCTGGATGGTGACGGTGCGAAAGCCTATCGCAAACATTACAAGGGCGATATCGCAACCGGCGCACCGATCGTCAGTATGTGCGATACACTTTCCAGCGACACCTATTGGCATGGCGTTAAAATGGCTTTGTTCATGGAAAAATGGGTCGAACTGCTGACCGACGGCAAGGCCACCTATTGCACCTCGCAAATGGAAGATAATGCTACTCTGACTGCGCTGAAACGTGCATCCGAAGCTGGTAAACTGAATTTCGACCGTATTGCCCTGCTGCGCACTGCATCAAATTTTGACCGTCAGGGTGAAGATCAGGATGCTCTGGAATCGCTGAAATCAGAATCCGGCGGCTTTAAACTGGCGACCACCAATGCCTATCGCGTCGGCAAAACCTATGCACAAACCATTCTGACCGGCTGGGATAAGTGGCAGGAAGCGCCTCAGACTGACAGCGCAAAATAATTTAAGCATATGAAAAAGCCCCGCGCAGAACTTTCTGTGCGAGGCTTTTTCATGTCTTATAAAATTATGATGCGCGGTTGATTGCATCACCAAGGATCGAAACAATCTTGCCAATCTCTTCTTTGCTGACGATCAGCGGCGGAGACAAAGCAATCACATCACCGGTCACGCGGATCAGCAGACCTTTCTTGAAGCAATCGGTGAACACATCATAGGCGCGCGCACCGACTGCACCGTCACGGGAGGATAATTCAATACCGGCCACCAGTCCGAGTGTGCGGATATCGATGACATTCTTCGTAGATTTCAGCGAGTGGATCGCTTCCTGCCAGTCATCTGCCAGTTCGGCAGCGCGGGTCAGCAGCCCCTCTTCAGCATAAATATCCAGCGTTGCAATCCCTGCCGCACAAGCTGCCGGATGACCGGAATAAGTATAACCGTGGAACAGCTCAATAGCGCCTTCCGGCCCATGCATCAGACCATCATAAATATGACGGCTGGCAAAAACCGCCCCCATCGGAATGGCACCATTAGTCAGACCTTTTGCTGTGGTGATCAGGTCAGGCGTGACACCAAAATAATCTGATGCGAATGGCGAGCCAAGACGACCGAAACCGGTGATCACTTCATCAAAAATCAGCAGAATACCGTGTTTTTTGGCAATGGCTGCAAGGCGTTCCAGATAACCTTTGGGCGGCACCAGCACACCGGTTGAACCGGCCAGAGGTTCCACAATCACTGCAGCAATGGTTTCCGCACCATGTAGCGCGACCATACGTTCCAGATCATCCGCCAGTTCGGCACCGTGTTCCGGCTGACCTTTACTGAAAGCGTTTTTCTCAAGATCATGCGTATGGCGCAGATGATCAGCACCCGGTAGCAACGGAAACACGCGGCGGTTATTAACCAGACCGCCAACGGAAATACCGCCAAAACCCACACCATGATAGCCGCGTTCACGGCCGATCACACGGGTACGGGTGCCCTGACCAATGGCGCGCTGAAAGGCAATCGCAATTTTCAGTGCAGTATCAACGGATTCTGAACCGGAACCGGTGAAGAAAACGCGGTCGAGAATTTTGCCATCACCGCGTGGTGCAATTTCACCAAGACGGGTGGCAAAATCAAACGCAATATTATGCCCCATCTGGAATGTCGGCGCGAAATCCATAGTCGAAAGCTGTTTTTCAACGGCACTGGCAATCTGTTTACGGCCATGACCGGCATTCACACACCACAGACCGGCGGTGCCGTCCAGCACAGAATTACCGTCCACATCCGTGTAATACATGCCTTCAGCTGTAGCCAGCATACGCGGTGCAGATTTGAACTGGCGGTTCGCAGTAAACGGCATCCAGAAACTGTCAAGCTTGGGACTATTGGTTAGATCAGTCATTATCTCTCTCCTCGCCGGCGCAATTTTCCAAACAGAAAACCGTCCTCTCCCTTATATGTGACTGAGAGTTGGCCATGCTTCGGAGAGCGAAACAAGTCTATTTCTTGCGCTAATTATCATATTGATCTATTTGATAAAAAATATAAAATGTTTTAAATATTTAACAACCTCAACAGCGGAAACAGATACTCATGACCGGTGAGATCGATATTGGCGGCCGTTTACGCTTCATCCGTGAAAAATCGGGGCTTTCACAGCGCGAACTGGCAAAACGCAGCGGTGTAACCAATGCCACAATTTCGCTGATTGAGGCCAATCAGACCAATCCATCTGTCGGGGCGCTAAAACGCATTCTCGACGGCCTGCCAATCGGTATGTCGGAGTTTTTCGCCCTGCAGCCGGATATGCCGCAAAGGGCGTTCTATCAGTCTGAGGAATTTGTCGAGATCGGTAAAGGTAAAATCTCGTACCGGCAGCTGGGCGACAATCTTTTCGGGCGGGCGCTGCAAATTCTCAAAGAACGCTATGAACCGGGTGCAGATACCGGCAAGGTGCCGCTGGTGCATGAAGGTGAGGAAGGCGGCATTATTATTGCCGGTCGTCTGGAAGTGACGGTTGACAGTGAGCGACGTATATTGGGACCGGGTGACGGTTATTATTTCGAAAGTCGTCGTCCGCACCGGTTTCGTTGTGTCGGGCCGGTGGCCTGCGACGTTATCAGCGCCTGTACACCACCAACCTTTTAAGCAATTGATTTCTTAAGATAAAGCGGAGGACCAATCATGACGCAACAGGATATCGCTTTACTGAAGCCGGTACTACGGATTGATTTTCCGGAAAATGCACGACTGGGACGCGGCAAGATTCAGCTGCTTGAGCATATTCACGACACCGGCTCAATTTCAGCTGCAGGACGCGCCATGGATATGTCCTATCGCCGTGCATGGCAGCTGGTCGATGCACTGAATTCGATGTTCGGTGAACCTTGCGTCACCTCCCAGCGCGGCGGCAAACAAGGCGGCGGTGCAGTCCTTACACCTTTCGGAGAAGAACTGGTTCGTCGCTTTCGTCATATGGAAGCCACCCTCGCCCGAGCTTTGGGTGACGATATTGAATGGCTGAACAATAACCGCTCTGTATAAGTGTTATTTTCTGCGCATGCGTGGCACAATCGCATGCAATACAACCACGATAATCAACCCGCCGATAACCGACATATGCTCAACAGCCACATGCATTTTAGCAACCGCTTCTACCCCTTCTGCCCGCCAGAAAGCATGTGAGACCGGAATTGTCATGGCGGTGAACACGCCGAGCGCACCGGCACCCAGCCAGACCAGTGATCCGCCCCGGATAATCAGAGCAGAGCCGATCAGTTGCACAGCAATTGTCAGCGCTGCAAACAAGGTCGGCGCCGACAGATTATTGGCTGTCATTTCGGCCACCGCAGCCGGAAAATCAAAGAGCTTGGCAATCCCGCTCAGCCAGAATGTCATGGTCAGCAAAATACGCGCCAACAGCTGAATAACGGGCATGGATAATAGCTGATAAATCCAGTTCGGACTCATAATGTTCCTCCTGTCCGGCCATTGTGTGCAGCCCAGCCATACAGCAAAGTCTGCAAAGCATATTCTATGATCTGGTGCTGCATTTCCACACTCACATCTTGCCCAAGCAAGGCCAGGCTGAGCAGGTTCTCAACAATCATATCGTGGAAATGGGTAGCCATAATATAAGGATCGCCTTGTCGTAGACTGCCGTTCCCGACATGTGGGGCAATGGCTTTAGCAAAATAATGCCGCGCCATTTGCGGGCCTTTTTCAAACCATGTCCGTGCGATTGCCGGAAACCGTCCGGATTCTGCGATAACCAACCGCTGAAACGCCACGTGGTGCTCTTCCATCAGGACAGACAGCAATTGGCGACCCAATCGCTCTAACCCGTCCTTCAACGGCAGCATTGAAACATCCAGATCTTTGATACCGTGAGTGAAGGTCTCACTCATTTGCGAGATAACAGCCATGAACAGGCCTTCTTTATCTCCGAAATGATTATAGAGATTGGTCTTTGAACCACCGGCCTGACGCATGATCTCATCAACCGACACGCCCTCATAGCCATGTTCCAGAAACAGGGCACCGGCGATGGTTCTGATCTGCTCCCTCCGCTCGATGCCGCGGCGGGTAATCCGGACAGGTTTCTCTGTGCTCATTCAGCCGCCTCCGGTTGTTTCTCAGCATCTGTAATCTTATGGTGGTGACGTGCAGGTCTGAATGATCTGCGATCAACCAGCTGGCCATAGAGCAAACTTCCCAGCACCAGAGCAATGCCACCAAGCTGCAGCCAGCTTGGCACCATATTATTAAAAACAGCATCCATAATAAAAGCTGTTACCGGAGCGAGCAGGAAGAACGGAGCGACTGCGGATGGTCCTGCGCCCTCAATACCGCGGAACCACAAAGCGAAAGCCAGAGCCGTCAGGAAGAGTGCAAGAATGACAAAACCGGCAAAATTCACAAGCGTAACGGAAGACGGAATGTCCTGAAAAATCACAGCAAGGATTGCCAGTTCAACGCCACCGACAACCAGCTGCCAGCCAGTGAACGCCAGCAAAGAACACGGGCGACCCCATTTATGGACATATATACCACCCAGTGCCACGGATAAGGCGGCACCTAAGCCCGCCAGCACACCGATCATATCCATTTGCACACCACCACGCAGCACAACAAGGCTGACACCAACGGCGCCCAGCAACACGCTGAAAATCTTATGACCGGTTGGAATAACCTGCATCAGCGGCCATGCCAGCAGAATGGTGAAGAGCGGTCCCAAAGCCTGAATGGTTGCCGCCACACCGCCCGGCAAGCTCAGTGCTGCCACGAAAATCAAGCCAAAGAACAGACCGGCATTGAGCGTACCAAGCACAATAATTTTCCACCACCATTCACGCGGCAGCATCGTGCGGGCAAATAGCAATAGCGGAATACCGCCACCCAAAGCGCGGATTGCACCTATAAAAACCGGATTATGCGGCAACATATTAGACGAAACAATATAGGTGAAGCCCCATAGAATAGTGGCCAGTGCGGCTGCAAGTTTAGGATTCATGATATGACCTGTTTTCAATTTGCCATATCAATATCATACCATACGGTATCGTATCAATTATCTGTTCTCATAAACACTGCGTTCACAAAAAAGAGATAGTACCCATAATTTTCATCGCACAGAACTGTAATATTCACCAAGAAAATTACCCGTCATAATCAATATTTTAAATTCAATATTGGGGACGGCAATGAAATTTAAAAAAAATTATTTAACATTTATCATTTTTGTATCAATCAATAATAGTTCTTACGCTGAAGATAATTTAATTACTCCGGAACCGGATGAAATTAATTATGTAAAAATCTGTGATACTTACGGGAAGACATATTTCACCCTGCCCGGAACACAAACCTGCATGTCATTTGGCGGATATGTGCGTACCACAATACAAGCAGGTCACGACCCTTATGATAATACCAGTTATCACAGCGCTACAAATTCAATGCTTTTCACATTTAATCCCAAAACAGCCTCCGAAACAGAACTTGGCACCATGAAAACCGAAGCCTCGTTACGTTTCCAGTGGGGTGATGGCAAAGACAGTAAAAGCTCCGGAACTCTACGCAAAGCAGTTATCCAGTTGGGCGGTTTACAGATCGGGATGGATTTCTCGGCCTTTATCAGCTTCAGTAATTATCTCGGCAATATCATCAATGATGATGTGATTGCTTACGGCGGCACCCGTACAGCACAAATCAGCTACACCTATAAAAACAGCAACGGTTTCTCGACCATTCTGGCCCTTGAACAGGGTAATGATAAAGACAGCGGCTATCAAACTGAAAAAGACAACGATGCCAGCCTCATTTATGGCGGCACAATTAAAGATTATGTGCCGCATGTTGTTGCCGGTGTGAAATATGAACAGGGATGGGGCGCCATCGCTGCCGTTGCGGCCTATGACAGCGTTAATGAATCATGGGCCGGTAAAACCAAGATCGACCTGAAAGCCAGCGATGCCCTGTCTTTCTGGATGCAGACTGCCTATAAAAACAACAGGGATATTTACTTTGACGGGCAACGCCAGAAAACCAGTTTCTACGGACAATGGGGCGGAGACTGGGCAGCATGGGGCGGAGTTGCTTATAAATTCAACCCAAAAACCAGTCTGAGCACCCAGCTTGGCTATGATGCAAGCAAGACGCTGGCGGCCGCAATCAATCTTGAATATCAAATGGTGCCCGGTCTGATTATCCAGCCGGAGCTCACTTATACAAAGTGGAATGATGAAAAGGCCACAGCACTGTACGGGCAACATTCTGTCGGCGGAACATTACTTATCCAGCGTTCCTTTTAAACAGTAAAAGAGCATTTCCGGATAAAACGGAAATGCTCTCATCGCCTTCAGGTCGTGTATCAGGCAGCAGGATGGTTTTGCGCTTCAAGCAACTGACGGTAGAGGCCGGATTTTGCTGCCAGCAATTGCTGATGGCTACCCTCTTCCGCCACACTGCCGTTCTGCACCACAACAATACGATCAGCATTGGTGATTGTTGCCAGACGATGCGCAATCACCAGAGTCGTACGTCCGACTGACAATTCAGACAGGGATTGCTGAATAGCACGCTCTGTTTCCGTATCCAAAGCGGACGTTGCCTCATCCAAAATAAGGATCGGCGGATTTTTCAGGAAGATACGCGCAATCGCCAGACGCTGTTTCTGCCCGCCGGAAAGCTTGACGCCGCGCTCACCGATAATCGTATCCAGCCCCGCCGGCAGACCGGCAACCACATCTCCCAGACGTGCCCGTTGCACGGCATCCATGATCTCGGCATCCGTCGCATCAAGACGGCCATAGGCGATATTCTCACGGATAGTACCGGCAAACAAAAATACATCCTGACTGACAATACCGATATTACTGCGCAAGGATTTCAGTGTCATATCGCGGATATCGATACCATCAATACTGACCGCTCCCTCAGTAACCTCGTAGAAGCGCGGCAGCAAGGAACAGATTGTTGTTTTACCGGCACCGGAAGGGCCGACAAAAGCAATGGTTTCACCTGCCTGAATATCGAGGTTCAAACCCTGCACAATTGCGCGATTATCCTGATAGCCAAAAGAAACCTGATCATAACGAATATTGCCCTGTAATTTACCTGCATCGCGGGCATTGGCGCGGTCAGCAATGTCCGGACGTGTACTCAGAAACTCCAGATAGCGCTGAAAACCGGCAATGCCTTTCGGATAGCTCTCAATCACCGAATTGATCTTATCAATCGGCCGGAAAAACACCCCGACCAGCAGCAGGAAGCCGACAAAACCACCGGCAGTCAGGTCGCCGCGAATGACAAAATATGCCCCGCACAACATCACCACCACCTGAATGAAGCGCATCGACAGATAGCTCAGGGATGTGGAAGCCGCCATAACCTTATAGGCTTCAAGTTTGGTGTTGCGGTAATTCTGATTATCCTCGGCAAATAATGTGCGCTCATGATCTTCATTGGTGAATGCCTGCACCACGCGGATGCCGCCGACATTTTCCTCAATTCGCGCATTAAAAGCCGCCACGCGGCCATAAAGCGCGCGCCATGTCGTGGTCATGCGACCACCATAGCGCAATGTCACCCATGCAGTGACCGGTACGATCAGCGCTGTAATAACAGCCAGTGTCGAATGTTCCCAGAACATCAGGATGAAAGCACCGATCAGTGTCATGATCGCGATGAACAGATCTTCGGGGCCATGATGGGCAACCTCGCCGATCTCTTCAAGATCTTTGGTCATTCGCGCCACAAGATGGCCGGTCTTCTGATTGTCAAAATAACCGAAAGAGAGTTTCTGCAAATGGTCAAAAGCTTTGCGACGCATCTCGGTTTCAATATTGATCCCGAGCATATGCCCCCAATAGGTCACAACCACCTGCAGGCCGGCATTGAAAACATAAATGCAGAGCAAGCCGACTGCAGCGAGGGCAATCAGCCCCCATTCATTGGTCGGCAGCAACCGGTCAATGAATAATGTAACAGCCACCGGAAAAGCCAACTCCAGCAAACCCGACAATACTGCACTGCAAAAATCGACAGCAAACAGAAGCTTATGCGGACGATAATAGGCAAAAAACCGTTTTACGATATCCGGCATTACAATCTCTCCCGTCGTCCCGCCTGCAAAATCTGACATTATCATTCAAGTTACTGGCGGTTGTAGCCAAAAACCTTCAGCTTGCAACAAGATAAGTGTCTGTGTGCCAGTAAATCGGCCGGAATGATCTATCAAAAACCGGCAATGACGATAACCGGCCAGAGTATTTTACGAAATGGCAGAAAACCGGATGGCCGCAAGCAGACCATTACTCTGCACTGCTTTTTGCAGGATGAGATGACCACCATGCAGTGCTGCAATCTCCTCGACAATGGACAGACCAAGGCCACTGCCCTGCGGTGAATGCCCTGTGTTTTTTGCAACAGAGCCGCGGTCAAAGCGGTTACGGATCAGGGAAAGCTGCTCTTCAGGCACGCCTTTGCCATTATCCTCAACCTCCAGAAAAACAAGTTCACCCTGCCTGCGCACCCGGACAGTCACAACAGCTTCTGTACCGGCATAAAGCAGTGCATTGCTGATCAGGTTTTTTAAAGCCTCTTCCAGCAGCAGCCGGTCGCCCTGCACGGTCAGACTGGCTTCCCCTTCATAACCCAGATCAATATCTCCCCGCACCGCCTCGCGCACATAATCACCCGTGATCTGCCGCGCCATCTCAGCAAGATCAACAGATCCGAGCATTTGCACAGCCTGGTCGCCGGATGCATCAATTTTAGCCAGCAACAGCAACTGCGCCAGAATACGTTCCGCATGGGCCACAGCCTGGTCAGCCTGCGTGACCGCCTCCAGCATGGATTGCCGGTTCTGACTACGCTGCGCAAGAGCAAGTTGTGTACGTACCACCGCCAAAGGTGTGCGCAGCTGATGGCTGGCATTGCCGGTAAAATGGCGCAGTGCATCCAGCGCCGATTGCAACCGCACCATGAAAGAATTGACTGTTTCCACCAGCCCCTGCACCTCATTGGGCACAAGCTCGCTGATCGGGTGCAAATCCTGCGGATTGCGCTCGGCAATCGCATCACTGAGGCGGTAAAGCGGTCGCAAAGCATAGGTCACGGCAATCCAGACCACCAATGCGGTTCCGACAATCATAAACAGCAACCGTAAGGCTGAACGCAGCAAAAGCGTATGTGTGAGCTGCCGACGCGCCATCGTTGTCTCGGCAACTGTCACCGTGAAAGGCACGGAATTGACACCGGTCGAAGCGGAGCGGCGGAGCAAAGCCAGCCGGATCGGCTCACCGCGATAGGTTCCATCGCCAAATTCAACATCCTTATTTTCCGGATTTTTCAGCAGCGGCAGTGTTTCATAACCGGTAATAAACTGGCCGGGCGGGCCGTCCACCCGATAAAACACCCGATCCTGCGCAGCAGAGGTGAGCATTTCCAAGGCGACATAGGGAATATCCACTTCCAGATCGCCATGCTCGGACACCACAACACGCTCGGCAATCGCCAGTGCCGAACCGCTCAACACACGGTCAGCTACTTTATTAGCCGTGCTGACAGCTTCCTGATACGTATCCGCCAGCGCAATCAGCCCGATCAGCATGGTTGAAACCAGCAACCAGCCAAGCAAACGTCTGCGCAGGGAATAGCTGTTCTTCCTCATTGTGAATCCGCAGGCAAATCCACAGGTTCATCCGCTGTGATGACCGGCTGAGTACCGGACAGACGATCCAGATAATATCCCAGCCCCCTCGCCGTCCTGACCGTCAGCCCGTAAGGCGCAAGCCTTTTGCGCAAGCGGCTGACATATTGTTCGATAGCGTTGGAACTCAGATCATGGTCAAAACCGCTGAGGGACTGTACAATCGCTTCTTTGGCAACGACCTTACCGCCGCGCACAAAAAGCAATTCAAGCAAGCCAAGTTCCCGCGCCGGAATATCAATCGATTGTCCGGCTGCGCTAAAGGTGCGTGTATTCAGATCCAGCGTGACAGCACCAAAATGCACCAATGCATGACGCAATCCTGCCTGACGCCGCAACAGCACGCGCACACGCGCCTCAAACTCGCTGATATCGAACGGCTTAATCATATAATCATCCGCACCGAGATCCAGCCCGCGCACGCGCTCTTCCGGTGTACCGCGCGCGGTCAGAATGAGCACAGCCGCCTGATTATGCCGCGCACGCATGGCACGCAGCACATCCAGCCCGTCCATCTCCGGCAGGTTGAGATCAAGAATCACCAGATCAAAATTCTCAGCCGCAGCGGCGGCATGAGCAGATGCACCGTCTTCAACAATATCAACCGCATAGCCGCTACCGCGCAACAAAGCGCCCAGCCCTTCCGACAGCGCCTTATTATCTTCCACCAGCAAAATCCGCACGCTGACAACATCTCCCTGCTGCCTGTTGCAGCCCGTATTGTTTCTCCCCGACACAGCATATAATGATTACAAGGACAATGTCAGCGGATACAAAGAAATAATCCTGCATTGTCAGCAAAGTTTGGGCCAGCGAGTTTGGGGAGGACAGGACGTGCGCCGTTTCTGGCTGAGTGCGGTTTTAACTTTATTGCCGGTATGGAATAGTGCTGCGGCAGCAACGCCCATGATGTTTCCGGCACTCAGCGGCGACAAGAATGCGCCGGTGCTGGTTGTCTATTCTTCTCTGGACGAGCCGCTTGCACGGCCGATGATTGAAGGGTTTCAGAAAAACAACCCTGACATTACCGTGCGCTATGAGGATATGCTCACCACGGAAATTTATGAGCGCATTGTGCGGGAAACCGATGACGGCTTGAAAACTGCCGATTTCGCTTTTTCCTCAGCCATGGATTTACAAGTCAAACTTACCAATGACGGTTATGCGCAAGCCAGTATTTTGCCGATGAGCGAGCGCTGGCCATCCTGGGCGAACTGGCGCAACACAGCCTATGCCCTGACTTTTGAACCGGCAGTTTTTGTCTATCACAAGCCGGAATTTAAAGACCGCAAACCGCCGTCAACCCGCGCGGAGTTGATTACCTATCTCAAAGAACAAGGTGAAAGCGTTTTCGGCCGCATTGGTACTTATGATATTGAACGCTCCGGCGTCGGCTTTCTGTTCATGGCACGCGATCAGGAGCAGTTTGACGATATCTGGACGGTCATTCAGGCCATGGGATCAGCGGGGGTCAAACTCTATTCCACCAGTCAGGCGATTGTGGAACGCGTTGCCGACGGGCGTTTTGTACTCGGTTATAATATTCTCGGCTCCTATGCCGCAGACTGGGCATCGCGCAATCCCGATGTCGGGATTATTCTGCCTAAAGATTATACTGTGGTGATGTCGCGTATCGGACTGGTACCGGAAGCCGCCGCTTCGCCGGAACTGGGGCGGCGCTATCTTGAGTTTTTCATGTCGAAAGAAGGCCAAACCATCCTCGCCCGCCAGTTACAAATTCCTGCTGTCAGCCCTGAAGTGGCCGGAGACAATACCGCTCTGACCATGCAGGAAATTTACGGCAACAAACTGAAACCCGTACCTGTGAGTCCGGGTCTGATGGTCTATCTCGATCAGGTGAAACGCAGCCGCCTGATTGCCAAATGGAATGATGTACTGCGCCAGCAGAAAAAATATTATTGATTTTCACAGGAACAGGCTCACAATCTTCAAAAGGCATATGAACAAGAGCCGTTCCCGAAAACAGCACAAGTCTCAATAATTGAGCGCAAAGCACGTCGTTTAATATTTATGTGCAAAGCACGAAGCTTAACAATTGTGTGCAAAGCACACGGTTTTAATAATTGTGCGTAAAGCGCACGGTGTGTCAGGTTCGCGTCAGCTTCATATGATCGATTAGCAGGACTGTTGTCCGTGGAGGCGGTTAAACAGTACCGGGGAGGAACACTGTATATGGTCGGGGGCACCGCATGCCTGATCCTTCCCGTGCGTTTTCTAAAAAAACCACAGCCTGCGTTGAAACGCAGCATCAGGAGGATCAGACTTGAAAAAGCTTCTACTCGCTTCCCTTTTTGCAGGCGCATTGGCGCTGCCTGCCTATGCAGCAGACTACACCATCATTGCGCCGGCTAATCCGGGCGGCGGCTGGGATCAGACAGCCCGTTCCCTGCAGACTGTTCTGCAGCAGGAAGGTATTTCCGGCAAAGTACAGGTACAGAATGTACCGGGCGCCGGCGGCACAATCGGCCTTGCACAATTCGCCAGCCAGCAAAAAGGTAAAGGCGATGCTCTGATCGTCGGCGGTTATGTCATGGTTGGCGCCATTCTGACAAATAAATCACCGATAACCCTGAAGGATGTTACACCAATCGCGCGTCTGACCGGCGAGTATGAAGCAATCGTTGTACCTGCTTCTTCTCCATTCCAGACAATGGGCGACCTGATTGAGGCGCTGAAAAAAGATCCGGGTGCGGTATCATGGGGCGGCGGTTCTGCCGGTGGTACTGACCATATCGCTGTTGGTCTGATTGCCAAGGCTGCAGGCGTTGATCCTAAGAAAATCAACTATATTGCCTATTCCGGCGGCGGTGAAGCTCTGGCCGCAATTCTCGGCAGTCAGGTTTCTGCCGGTATTTCCGGTTACGGCGAATTTGAATCACAGGTCAAATCCGGCACATTGCGCCTGCTGGCCGTATCCAGTGCTGAACGTATCGAAGGCATTGATGCGCCGACCCTGAAAGAATCGGGTCTTGATGTTGTTGTAGAAAACTGGCGCATGCTGGCTGCAGCTCCCGGCATTTCCGCCGAGCAGAAAGCCGCAATCAATGCGGATATTGAAAAGCTGGCAAAATCCAAATCCTGGCAGGAAACTCTGAAGACCAAAGGCTGGGCCGACACCTATCTGGCAGGCGACGCTTTTGACGCACAGCTCGATAAGGATATTCAGGCAACCGAAGGTGTCCTGAAAGACATCGGTCTGGTTCAATGAGTGAACTGAAACCTGTAACAGCGCGTCGCCCCGATCGGGCGGCGCTTTGTATCGCAGCCATCCTGCTTGTTATTTCCGGCGTGATGTTCTGGGATATGGCTCGCCTTTCCGAGGCTGCCGGTTATTCACAGGTCGGCCCTGCCACTGTGCCTAAAGCCATTGCCTTCTGCCTTGCAGGATTGGCGATCTGGACAATTATTGCTGCTTTCCGCCATGATTTTCCTGAGCGTGAACCACAGGAAGTCAAACCGGTACTCTGGATTGTCGGCGGTCTGACCGCGCAGATGCTGCTGCTCAACACGGCAGGCTTTTCCATTGCCACGGGCATCATGTTCGCCCTGACAGCCTATGGTTTCGGCAAGCGCAAATTATGGTTCTCCATCCCTGTCGGAATTGCCGCCTGTTATGTGATCTGGCTGGTTTTTGCCAAATTGCTGCAATTGTCACTGCCTGCGGGTCCGTTAGAGCGGTTGTTCTTCTAAAAAGCCACCGGCTGTCTCCTCGTTGCCGCAGCGCCTTACCCTCTGCGTAAAGCGGCTCAACACGGGAACAATGATTAATGTCTACATTTGATTTTCTCATGCAGGGGATTGTGGTTGCGATGCAGCCGATGAACCTGCTCTATGCGCTGATCGGCGTGACACTCGGCACCGCTGTCGGCGTGCTTCCGGGCATCGGCCCTGCACTGACTGTCGCCCTGTTGCTGCCTGTTACCTATCAGCTCGATGCTGCGGGCTCCCTGATTATGTTTGCCGGTATTTATTACGGCGGCATGTATGGCGGCTCCACCACATCTATTCTGCTGAATACACCGGGTGAAAGCGCCTCGATCGTTACCGCTCTTGAAGGTAACAAAATGGCACGTAAAGGACGCGGCGGCCCTGCATTGGCAACAGCTGCTATCGGCTCATTTGTTGCCGGTCTGATTGCCACCATCGGCCTCGCTTTCATCGCGCCTTATATTGTTAAGCTTGCACTGGTTTTCGGCCCCCGCGAATATTTTGCGCTGATGGTGCTGGCTTTTGTCACCGTGTCATCAGCTTTCGGTGACAGCGCATTGCGCGGCCTGACATCCCTCTTTATCGGCCTTGCGCTTGCCACTATCGGTATTGACCAGCTGACCGGTCAGGCGCGCCTGTCCTTTGGCGTGCCGGATTTGCTGGACGGTATTGAGGTCACGACACTGGCCGTTGCCATGTTTGCGATTGGTGAAACGCTCTTTATCGCCGCTCAGGGCGCACGTGCACCGGATAAAGTGGAAGCCGTTAAAGGCTCTTTGTGGATGTCTGCCTCAGACTGGGCACGGTCATGGAAACCTTGGCTGCGCGGTACATTTATCGGTTTTCCGATTGGTGCCATGCCTGCCGGCGGTGCGGAAATCGGTACATTCCTCTCCTATGCAACCGAACGCAAACTCACCAAACATCCGGAAGAATTCGGCAATGGTGCGATTGAAGGCGTTGCTGGACCAGAAGCTGCTAATAATGCGTCTGCTGCCGGTACGCTCGTGCCATTGCTGACACTCGGTCTGCCGACAACAGCAACCGCTGCAATCATGCTGGCCGGTTTCCAGCAATATGGTCTGCAACCGGGCCCGCTGCTGTTTGCAACCAATCCGCAGCTGGTCTGGGGTCTGATTGCCAGCTTGCTCATCGCCAATTTCATGCTGCTGGTGTTGAACCTGCCGCTGATCGGTCTGTGGGTCAAATTGCTGACCATCCCTAAACCTTGGCTCTATGCCGGTATTCTGATGTTCGCCACACTTGGTACAATCGGTGCCAATCCGTCGGTCTTTGAACTTGGTATGCTGCTGGCCTTCGGTCTGATGGGTTATGGTATGCGTGTATTCGGTTATCCGATTGCACCGGCAGTCGTTGGTTTGATCCTTGGTCCGTTGGCAGAGCAGCAATTGCGCCGCGCTTTGTCTATCAGTCAGGGTGATGTGGCTGTCCTGTTCACATCTCCGATTGCAGCCGTTCTCTTGACGATTGCAGCGCTGGCACTGATCGTACCGCTGATCATGCGTGCGCGTGGCCGCGGTCAGGTTCTGTCACAGCTTGCCGCGAATGAAGACTAAATCTTTATACCTCGAAAAATACCGAGCCCGCCGGCATAACCGGCGGGCTTTTTCTTTGCTTGTTATCATTATTTAACCGGCCATGCATTGCGCGCATGGCAGCTCTGTCATTCTGTCGGTTGTGAAAACGGCTTCGTGATCCCATCTTTGGAGTATCAGATTACGGCTTTGCAATAGACAAAGCCCCAAACACGGAGAAGCAAGATGACAGAACGTACAAAGCATTCCCGTAATTTCATCAGCCGCGCACTGGCTGTTTTCGGTGCAGCAGCTTCTGCAGCAGCTGCTGTTGAAGGCCGCCGTCGTCCGCATGAAAGAGACCTGCGCACACTCGGCATTAATCCTGCCGATTTCAGCTGATTTATCTTATATTTCAAAACATTTAAGCCCCGCGCTTCGGTTGAAGCTGCGGGGCTTTTTTGTCAAAGTGCGACTCTATTGATTTGTTTTACGCGTATCTTCTCCGATCGGAGCGGGATAAGAAATCAGTCCGGTGGACTGATTTCCCTGCATAGGCACTTCACACTTTTCGGGATACGCTCGAAACAACGGAATCAATCATGATTACCGGAGGGGAAATATGAGAGTCTATATTTGTGCGGATATTGAAGGTGTTGCAGGCGTTGTGACATCCCAGCAGGGGCAACCCGGCAATCCTGAATATGAGCGCGCGCGCCGCTTGATGACAGAAGAGGTCAATGCCGCCATTGAAGGTGCATTGGCAGGCGGAGCAGACTATATTCTGGTCAATGACTCCCATGGCCCGATGGTCAATATTATTCCGGAAATGCTGCACCCCGCGGCAGAGCTGATCCTTGGTCGTCCGAAAAAATTCAACATGGCTGCCGGTCTGGATGAAAGCTTTGACCTGCTGTTCTTCACCGGCCACCATGCCAGTGCCGCGCAATATGGTGTGCTCGCCCATACCACCAACGGCTTTGCCTTCCGCACTATCAAACTCAATGGGCAGATTGTCGGTGAGCCCGGCTTTTATGGCGCCTATGCCGGTGAACTCGGTGTGCCGGTAGCCTTGATCAGCGGTGATGATCAGACTGAACAGGAAAACCGCCCGTTCTTCCCTGAAGCTGAATTTGCCACCGTCAAAACAGCCCTCGGCACCCGTGCAGCGCGACAAATTTCCGTGCAGAATGCCCGCGCCATGATCCGTGAGCTGGCGAAAAAAGCAGTTGAGCGTAAAAACGAACTGAAAGTCTGGAAACCGTTTACCAGCCGCATCCATGCAGAATTCATCATGAATTCGCCGCTGCTGGCCGATCAGATGGCAATTATCCCTTGTGCCAAGCGCACGGACGCCACCACCATCAGCTTTGATTGTGCAAATGTAGCGGAAGCTGTCGGCTGGATGGGCGTTCTTTCCGGTCTTGCTGCCAATGTGAAATAACAACAAAAAAGCCGGCACTGCCGGCTTTTCCAGAGTATTTCCTGTTTTGATTGAATCATCGGAAATACTCTATTTCTTTGTTTTCATGCATGTCTTTATCCCAAAACCGGTTCCCACTTTTGGGAGACATGCTCTAAATCAGCTTCACAATTTTCCGCTTACTGAAGATGAAATAATAATAGCCCGATTGCAGACACAGCATCGTGGCAAAAGTCAGCGAATAAGCCCACCAGATACCGTCAATGCCAATCCAGTGATTGAACATATAGGCCGCCGGAATTTCCACGAACAGAATAGCGCTCATGGTCAGAACTGTCGGTGCATAAATCGCCCCGCTTGCCCGCATAGAGCTCATAAACACACTGCTCATGCCAAATAATACAATCGTCCAGAGCACGATATGCAGCAAGTGCGCTGCCAGATCGGCCACAGCCTGCTCGGTCAGAAACGCACTGGTAATGTAACCGGACAATAAATAAGCCAATGTCACGCAGGAACCGGTGACCAGCAAGTTCAGCTGCAGACCAGCAATTACAATCTTATGCACCTGCTCATTACGCCCTGCCCCGACCGCCTGTGCGGCCAGAATTGAGGCGGTAATGCCGATAGAAATAGCCGGAAACTGCACCCAGCCCAATGTCTGCACAATTGCGCCATAGGCAGCTGTCGCCTGTGTACCATGGCCATTAACCAGCCCCAGCAGCACAATTTCGGCGAACGCGATGGTCAGCATCTGCAAAGCTGTCGGCAATCCCACACGCAAAATAGTTTTACAATAGGTGCCGTTAAAGCGGATCAGAGCCAAAAAACTACGTGTGAATGCCATCGGATGATTGCGACGGTTCCAGTGCCAGATCAGCCAGACCAGTGCCACAGCGGAAGCAATCACCGTGGAAACGGCCGCACTCATCACCCCAAGCTGCGGAAAACCCAGCCAACCTTCAATGAAGAGTGGCGTCAGCACCATGGCAACAGATGTTGCAACCACAAGCGCCCAGAGCGGACTAACAGCATCGCCGACACCGCGGCTCATATTGCTCATCAGCCAGAGCAGGAAAATCACCGGCATGCCCATCATCATGATACGGGCATAATGAGCAGATTCGTTCAGCACGGCCTGCGGCGTGCCAAGAAATGACATCAGCTGCGTGGCAAATAATCCGCCCATTATTGCAACGGTAACAGACACAGTCATCACCATTGCCACTGCACTGCCCGCAATGCCATGTAGCTTGACCATATCCCGCGCGCCCCATGCCTGACCGATCAGCACAGTTGCACCGGCACCCAGACCGATAATCAGACCAAGAAATAAAAAGAACACCGGAGCAAAGGCGGACATTGCTGCCAACGCATCGACGCCCATCATCCGGCCGACAAAAATACCGTTCAGCGTGCCGGAGGCCGCCTGCAAAATATTGGACAGCAGCATAGGCAGAAAAATCAGCATATAAGAACGCCACAAGCTCTGTGGCATAGGTGGCTTCACCGCCTCTGCCGGAACCGCAACAGGTATGACCTGTCCGTCGCTGATATCTTGTCCGCCATTTGTCATTGCTATTTTCCGTTCCCGCTGCACATTTGTGCCGATCATTCTCATCATTGCTGTCACAGCATGAGCAATAATCGCAGCTTTGCAATCCTGCAAAATAATAAAGCCGCCGGAGTGATCCGGCGGCTCATAATTGCGTGAAGGTAATGAAGCAGCTTATTCGGCTGCTACAGCTTCAGCTTTTGCTTCGGCATGTTCTTCACGACGGTTATGACGAACCGACGCCCAGAACGCGATACCGATCAGTACCGCACCGCCAAGACCGGTAATCACTTCCGGAATATGCACGAGTGTCTGGAAATACATCACCACCGACAGGATCAGGATCGCATAGAATGCACCATGCTCCAGATAGCGGTATTCGCTCAATGTGCCTTTTTCCACCAGCATAATGGTCATGGAACGCACATACATCGCACCGATACCCAGACCGATCGCAATCACGAACAGGTTCTGCGACAGAGCGAAAGCGCCGATCACACCATCGAAGGAGAAGCTGGCATCCAGCACTTCAAGATAAAGGAAGGCACCAAAACCGCCCTGTGCCGCAGCATTCAGCGTTTTCTGCGAAGCATCAAGAATACCGCCAACCACTTCCACAGCAAGGAAGGTCAGAAGACCGTAAATGCCGGAATAGAGGAAAGTTGTACCATCAACTTCACCCAGAATTGACGAGAAGGTCAGAAGCAGGATCAGAACGATTGCAACTTCAACCCCTTTGATTTCAGCCAGGCGCGCCATCGGACGTTCCAGCGGGCCGAACCAATGCACATCCTTGTCGGAGTTGAAGAAATAGGTCAGTCCCACCATCAACAGGAAGGTACCGCCGAAAGCGGCAATCGGCAGATGCGCATCAGTCATGATACGCGCATATTCTTCAGGTTTCGCAGCAGCCAGAACGATCGCTTCAATCGGACCGATACCGGCAGCAATCACCACAACCAGCAGCGGGAAAACAATACGCATACCGAAAACGGCAATGATGATACCCCAGGTCAGAAAGCGATGCTGCCATTCCGGCGTCATGTCTTTCAGCTTATTGGCATTCACCACCGCATTATCAAAGGACAGCGAGATTTCCAGCACGGCCAGAACCGTACAGATAAAAAAGATCGAGGCCATACCACCGATCGTGCCAGTAGACTGCCATCCGAGCCATGCACCAAGCGCCAGACCGACTACGGTGACAATAAATGCCCAGGTAAAATAGCTGAGAACAGTTTTCTGAGAGACAGGCGTGCTCATTTCACGATCTCCTTAGTGGCCGGAGACCGGTCTATACGATACGCATTATCAATATAAGAACAAAAGTTAAAAGCGGAAACGGCCTGATAACCTTCCGCAGAAAACATGAAAGAATTTTTCATGATCACATGTCCGCCGGCTATATTTGCGGCAGTACCGACATCACGAGAGCGCCGTAAACTCTCGCCAGAGGGGCCCGGTACCGTGTTAGCTCTGTAATGATTGACCCAGCTGTATAAAACAGTTGCAAGGCGGATGCCGGTGCCTCTCACCAGCCGAATTTCCCGCAGCCTTCATACTACAGATGCATTCTAATTAATCATTGTTACGATTGCTTCAAGGGGGGAATCCGATTTTCAGCTGAAAAAAGGCATATTTTGAACATGATTGCTTTTTCAAAAGCGGATTTCAGCGCCCGTTACTCATAAACAGAGATCGGCGTACCATTCGGCACCAGCGACCAGATCTCCCGCATTTCGCTGTTTGTCACCGCCACACAGCCATCCGTCCAGTCCCAGAGATGATGGATCGCTCCGAGAGCGCCCCAGCCATTCGGCAAACCATGGATCATAATATTGCCACCAGGTGCAACATTCGCCTCTTTGGCTCTCAGCACATCCTGCTCATTGGGATAGGAAATATGCAGGCTGAGATGTGCCATGGAACGCGGATTGCGCCAGTCAATCACATAATTACCGACCGGTGTTTTCTGATCACCTTCCTGTAATTTATGCCCTTCCGGTGCGCCTCCCAATGCAATGCGATAGGTGCGTAAGACCTCATCACCACGCAGCAATTGCAATTCACGATCACCTTTGCGCACGATGATTTTATCCGCCTGCTGCCCAACAGCTGCCATTGCAGGTGCAGTGCCGGAGCCGACACGTCCCAACACTTTCGTATAAGCAAAGCCCGCAACCGGCACAACCAGAGCCACCAAGACGGCTATCGTTTTTCTGCGCTTTGAAATCATAACACCCGCTGCAAAGGAGAGATCAGGAAGCAATCAGCTGCTTCAGAACCTGCAAAGGATGCTGAATTTGCGTCTTTTCCATGATCTCAACCTGTGAACGGCAGGAAAAACCAGTGGCCATAACAATTTGTTCGCGCCCATGGCTCTGCATTTTCTGCCGCCAGCTCAGATCATAGATATTTTCTGACAGCGCACGGTTGCGCAATTCATGACCAAAAGTACCGGCCATACCACAACAACCGCTTTCGCCAATCACCATATTGATACCGAAGTGTTTGAAAATCGCTACCCAAGCCGCAATTGTCGGCGTGGCATTGGTCTTTTCGGTACAATGCGGCAGCAGCATATAATTCTGTGCGGCGCGCTCTGTTGACGGCTGAATATGCGATGCGATCTGCCCCAGATGCTGCGCCAGCCACTCCTGCGGCAGCTTCACATCCGGCACGGTTTCATTTGGCAGTGCCGAGCGATATTCACTGCGATAAGTCAGTGTCATCGACGGATCAAGCCCGACCAGCGGCACACCACTTCGGGCCAGACTATTGAGATAAAGACTGGTATTGCGTGCCGTGCGGGTGAAAGACTTCAGATAGCCATGCACATGCTGCGCTTTGCCGTTCGGTTTCAGCTCAGCCAGATAAGGTGTGAAACCGAGCGCTTTCAGCAGGTCCAGTACATCCAGCAGCAATTGTGTATCGAAGAAGCTCGTGAAGCTGTCCTGCACCAGAATAACCGCTTTGGCCTTCTGCTCTGTGCGCAGATTGTTCAGCACATTTGCATCCGCCATCTGAATATTGCGGGCGCGCAGTTCTTTTGTCAGGTGCACATCGCTCAATGACGGCAAAGCTGTAAGACCAACCTGTTTCATACCCCAACGGCCAAGACCACTGCCCATCAGACCATTATAAAGCCTGCCGGTTTTGGCAACCAGCGGCATCATATGTTCAATCGAGGCAATCAGCGGGTCTTTTAGCGGGCGCAAATAGCGGCTGTAATAAAGCTCAAAGAATTTGGAGCGGAAGGCAGGCACATTGACCTTAACCGGACATTGTCCTGCGCAAGCCTTACAGGCAAGACAGGTATCCATGGCATCGCGCACCTGATGGGAAAAGTCATCACGGTTTTTAGAGCCGAGACTGTTGCTGATGCGACTGAATAAACCATTCCATAGCGGTTTATCACGCAAAGCCTGTGCCGAGCGGCGCGGATCAATACCCTTTTCGCTCAGCAGGCGCAGCCATTCGCGGATCAGCGAAGCGCGGCCTTTCGGAGAATAACGCCGGTCGCCGCTGCCTTTGAAAGACGGGCACATAGCGGAATCTGTGTTGAAATCAAAACAAGCGCCGTTACCGTTGCAATAAGGCGCATTGTCATAAGCATTGCGCACATCCGAAGGGATAATCCGGTCTTTCTGACCACGGAAGGCCAGTTCGTCGATCTTTGTCAGCGGCTGATCATCCGGCGTGGCAATCTTACCGGCATTGAGCTGATTATACGGATCGAAAGCTGCCTTGATGCGCTGCAATTGCGGATACAGCGGGCCAAAAAACTCCGGCACATATTCCGAACGTACACCCTTACCGTGTTCGCCCCATAAGACACCGCCATATTTCAGCGTCAATGCTACCACCGCATCGGAGATACGGCGGATCATTATTTCCTGTGCGGGATCAGACAGATCAAGTGCGGGACGAACATGCAGCACGCCCGCATCGACATGGCCGAACATACCGTAATCCAGCCCTTCGCCATCCAGCAGCGCACGAAATTCGAGAATATAATCGGCCAGATTTTCCGGCGGCACCGCCGTATCTTCCACAAATGCGACCGGACGGCGAGCGCCTTCGACATTACCGAGCAAACCAACCGCGCGTTTGCGCATTGTCCAGATCGCTTCAATATCATCCGGCTTTTCTGTGGTGGTAAAACCATGACGACCGCTTTGCGGAGAAGACGCCAGAGACTGGCTGACAAAACGGATTTTCTCTGCCAATTCCTCCGCGCTGTTAGCCAGCACTTCGGCAATGTTGATACCGTCTGTGCGCTTGCCCTCTTCCGAAGGGAAATAATCCGCAATCCGACTCCAGATAATATCGCCACGCGCCAGTGACAGCACTTTGGCATCCACCGTTTCAACCGATGCTACCTGCAATCCGGTGAGAAAACGGGCATCGCGCAATGCGGTGTTGAAATCATCATAGCGGATATTGATCAGTGCTGCGAAACGCGGGATCGGCAGCAGATTGAGATCGGCCTCGGCGATCAGCGCCAATGTTCCTTCCGCACCGCACAACAGAGAATTGAGATTAAGCCCGCCGTCATCCTCGCGTAAATGCGCCAGATCATAACCTGTCAGAAACCGGTTGAGCTTTGGGAAAGTCTTATCAATCAGCTCGCGATTATCGTGCTCGATCTCATCAATCAGCCGATAGATTGCACCGCTGCGACTATCCGGTTTCTGTAACTCTTGCAGCTCTGTCTTTGAAACCGGTCTGGTGTTCAGCTCACTGCCATCCATCAGAACCGCACGTAAGCCCAGAACATGGTTAGAGGTTTTGCCATAAAGGCAGGAACCCTGTCCGCAGGCATCGGTGTTGATCATACCGCCGATGGTGGCACGGTTCGATGTTGAAAGCTCCGGCGCGAAGAACAGGCCGTAGGGCTTCAGCGCTTTGTTGAGCTGATCTTTGACCACACCACTCTGCACACGGGCAATGCGTTTTTCCGGATCAATCGAGAGAATACGGTTCATATAGCGTGCGGTATCAACCACAATCCCGTCGGTCAGCGACTGGCCGTTGGTGCCAGTGCCGCCACCGCGCATCGCCATTTTCAGATGTCGGAATTCTTGCCTTTGGAGAAGCTGCGCAATCTGCTGCAAATCTTCAATGCCACGCGGATAGATCACGCCCTGCGGTTGCACCTGATAAACGGAGTTGTCGGTTGCATAAACGGTGGTTGTCGCCGCGCTGAATTCAATATCACCGCCAAAGCTGCCCAGCCGCAACGCATCGTAAAAATCCAACGGCTCCGGTTTTGCCAGAACGTCTGCCTGCAGGAATGGTATCACGCAACTCTCTCCGCATTTGCCGGTTGCTTCTCGCCGCAAGCAACCCGTCTTTCACAGATGTCATAGAGCGTGTCGCGCTTAATCGCACTCATGGCGCTCGCTCTAGATTCTTTTAATTGTCGCATGTTCGCGAACGTTAAATGAATCCATTTAACTGCGACATGCTTTAGCGTTTTCAGCCGCTCTTTCCAATCATGCGCAACCGTCTACTTTGTCACGCATTGGCATGAAGTCATGCGAATTGGCTTATATATTCCTCCCCGCAGGAATAAAGATGACCGGCTGACGGGACAAACAGGGCAGAATCTGCAAGAAAGCCCATTCCAACCTCTCATGAATGGTGTTCCGATGGCAAAAAACATTCACTCCATGATCCGCGTGCTTGATGAAGCCCGCTCTCTGGCATTCTACAAAGCTGCTTTCGATCTCGACATTGCTGAGCGGCTTGATTTTCAGGCTTTCACGCTTGTTTACCTGAGCAATGCGGAAAGCGAGTTTGAACTAGAACTCACGATCAACAAAGACCGTACTGAGCCTTACAATCTGGGTGACGGCTACGGCCATCTCGCTGTTTCAGTGTCTGACCTTGATGCAGAACATGCCCGTCTTGAACAAGCCGGTCTCAATCCTGGTAAGCTGATTGAATTCAAACCGGATGGCGTGCCGGTCGGCCGCTTCTTCTTCATCACCGATCCGGACGGTTACAAAATCGAAGTTTTGCAGCGTGGCGGTCGTTTTAAATAAACACCGTATAAGCCTCACTTAATCTGCATCTGTTTCTCTGTATCGCTTTGTCGCAGCGACGTTAAATCCTGCTTTGCTGCGACAAATTCCTTTTAAGGTCGGGACACATTTAGTGGCTTAAACAAGGTGTGGCTATGCATAATGCAATGAAGAATTTTATCGGTCTTGTTATCCTCTCCGGCTTTGCTTTTATTCAACCTGCATATGCGGAAGGTGATGCTGATAAAGGCAAAAAAGTCTTTGCAAAATGCGCAGCCTGTCACACTGTTGAAGACGCAAAAAACCGCGTAGGCCCGCATCTGGTCAATATTTTCGGCCGCAAAACAGCAACAGCTGAAGGCTTTAAATATTCTCCGGCCATGACCAAAGCCGGTGAAGAAGGAATGGTCTGGGATGAGGCTACCCTCACGTCCTATCTGACTGCACCGAAGCAGTTCATGCCTGGCAATAAAATGGCCTTTGCTGGTCTGAAAAAGCCGGAAGATATCAGCGATTTATTTGCTTATATCCGCTCAAAATCAGCGCAATAAAACAAAAGGCCGGTGAATTTCACCGGCCTTTTGTTTAGCTTACTTCTTCGTCACTTCGGCAAAAGCCTCATCCAGCACATTCAGCAGATGATCGGCATTGGCCTTGCTGAAGATCATTGGCGGGCGCATTTTCAGCACATTATCAAACGGGCCTTCTGTTCCCATCAGAATACCGCGACGGCGGGCGACATTGCACACGGCGCGCGCAATATTGGTTGCCGGTTCTTTGGTGTAACGGTCATTGACCAGTTCAATGCCTAGGAACAGGCCGAGACCACGCACATCGCCGATCACTTCATAACGGTTCTGCATCTCACGGAAAGAATCCATCAGATAATTGCCGATTGTCAGCGCATTACCGCGCAGGTTCTGGCTCTCAATCACATCCAGCACAGCAAGGCCAACCGCACAGGACACCGGATTACCCCCGAATGTGTTGAAATATTCCATGCCATTGTTGAAACTGTCAGCGATTTCACGGGTAGTGACCATCGCTGCCATCGGATGACCGTCACCGATTGGCTTGCCCATGGTCACGATATCCGGTGTAACACCTTGCGTTTCAAACGCCCACCAATGGCTGCCGACACGGCCAAAACCGACCTGCACTTCATCGGCGATACAGATACCGCCGGCATCGCGGATCATCTTGTAGACTTCTTTGAGATAACCATCCGGCATGAAGACCTGACCGGCCACACTCGGAATGGATTCCGCGATGAAGAAGCCCGGGCCTTCACCTTTTGCCTGCATGAGCGCGATCTGTTCGGCCACACTTTCCGCATAGAGTTTGGCGTGATCTTCCGGTGCCCAGTCTTTCGGCGCACGATAGCTGTCCGGCACTTTTGCCACATAAACATGCGGCTTGGCACCCTTGCCACCCTTGCGGTTGAATTTATACGGGCTGATATCAATCAGTTCCTGCGTGGTGCCATGATAGGACCAGTCGAGCACAACCGCATTTTCGCGTCCTGTATGCACACGCATCATGCGCAGAGCCAGACTATTGGCTTCCGAACCGCTATTGGTGAAACCGGCAACAGTGAGATTATCCGGCAAAGTCGCGGTCAGACGCTCTGCATAGGCAACGATATTATCATGCAGATAGCGGGTATTGGTGTTGAGCGTTGAGGCCTGTTTTGCCATTGCTTCCACGACAGCCGGATGGGCATGACCGATATGGCAGACATTGTTGAAGCAATCGAGATAGGCACGGCCTTTATGGTCAATCAGCCAGACGCCGTCGCCACGCACAAATTTGATCGGATCTTCATAGGAGATCGACAGGTTCGGCAACAGCACCTCGCGGCGCATCGCCACGATTTCTTCTTTGCTGCGGCCGGATTGCTGATAGAACTCTTCAGCCATACCGGCAAAATTGCGGGCATCAGGGAACAGCTCCGCCCAGACATCGAGATAGGCTTCTTCACCCACGCCGATAATATCCATCGCTGTCAGGCGGGTATCGGTGCAAATCTGCAGATGCAGATGCGGCGCCCAATGACCGTTTTCAGTTTCATCACCCATATAGGCAACGAGATCACCGGCCTTCAGCACATCACCTGCTTTAAGGCGGTTGCCTGCCTCATGCGCCAGATGTCCCCAAAGCGAGATGAATGGTGCACAACCTTCAGGACGGTGCTCCAGAGTAATCAGGCAGCCATAGCCCAACGGATCCGGCTCGATATCCACACTGCGGACAATCGCATCAAGCGGGGTATAAAGCGGGGTACCGGAAGCCATGAACAGGTCAAGACCTAAGTGGTAGGTACGACGCTTGCCTTTCACCAGTTTGGATTCAAACATCGCGCCCGCATAGACGGTGCGCTCCTCACCCCACGGGCCGATACCGACTTCCGTGCCGGTAACAGCGCAATGTTCTTCCCACATTGCCTGTGCAATGACCGGCTGTTCTTCGGCCGATTTGATGGTCATCGGATGGGTCGGATCGCCGTAAGGCACCAGCTCTGCCGGATAAGCAGCCACCGGTTTATCCAGCAATGGCAAGAGTTTTGAGCGGTTGTTTTTCAGCCAGTTGACCGTTGCCGAGGCACCGGAAACCGCATCAAAGCCGCAGGCCTTACGCAGGATAGCCGTTGCAAATAGCGGCTCCATCCGGTCGAGCTTACGCAGGAAATCCCATGCCGGTTTTTCACTGATTGCCAGATACGGATTATCTTCAGTTTCCGCATGGCGCGAAGCGGAAATCGTAACCGAGGTTACCAAACGCATCGCGATCAGATCATAGAGCAGGTTCAACTCTTCTTCACGCAGCGGATAATGTTTGTGAAAGCCTTTTGCGATAGCCGCAGCGGCGCTGATTGGCGCATCATGATCCAGACCGGCATAGGCAGCAGCAATCGCCACTTCCGCAATCACCGGCGTATAGAGTGCATCGCCGAAATCAATCAAACCGGCAATCACATCATGATTGTCATTGCCAACCAGCACATTCCAGTCATTGGCATCATTATGGATTACACCCGAGCGCAAGGTGCCGAGTTTTGGTACAACCTGTGTTTCAAAACGGGCAATGAAACGCTCCAGCAAGGCACGGTCATCGGCATTTTTGACAAAATGCAAACGGTCTTTGGAACGGCCGGCCTTGGTAATATCCCAGTCAAGATCACGCAAAGCACCGCCATGCATGAAGCCCTGCAAGGCCGCGTCGAACTGGCCGAGCAATTCGCCCAAGCCTTCCAGCGCCTGCAATGAGCGGGAGGATTCTGCCAATGGCAGGCCGTCAACCCAGCCGACCAGACGGATGTTATGTACGTCACCATTGACGGAAAGCGTGTCCGCAAGGCTGTCACCTTTGAGCGTCGGTACAATATGCGGCACCGGTAAATGACCGGCATGATCACGGATATGCCCCAGCAAAGCGGTTTGAAAACGACTTTCCACCACCGGCTCGGATGCATTGATAATCTTCAGGATAAAGATTTTGCCATCGGCCGTGGTCACTTTGAAATTCTGGTCACGCTCACTATTGAGCGGCGACAGATCACCGCTCAGACCATAATGAGTGTGAAGCAGAGAAGCGGCATCGGTAAGTGAAAACTGCGGCGCGGTATCAAGCATGGCTGTTCCGTTTTGTCTGCCTGTTTTTAAGACAGGCGTTGCATCTGTATTTTCACAGATTTGCACAGCATAAAAAGATGCGCATCAGACAAAGTGCCGGTTGCACCGACACTTTGTTTCAAGTAACCGTCACTTTGCCGGTCACTATTTTCACCATCAAGATCGTGCCATTTCAGAGGGGCCAAAGGGGAAATAATGCAGGATATTGACGCAACGGATCAGAAAATCCTGACCATTCTGTCTCAGGAAGCCCGCATTCCTATGAAGACCCTTGCAGGGCGTGTTGGCCTGTCCCGCAGTGCCACCAGCGAACGCGTAGCCCGCCTTGAAAAGAATGGCGTGATCCGCGGCTACCGCGCCGATATCGGCCTGCTCGATGATGCAGCTTTGCAGGCTTTTCTGATGATTACCCTGAAACGTACGCCAAGCATTTCCATTCTTGATATTCTCGCCGGATTACCTGCCGTGCGCAAAGTCTCTTCTGTGAGCGGCCAGCTTGATCTGGTGGTCGAAGTAGAAGTACCTTCCATCAATGCCCTAAACGAAATCCGCAACAAAATTGCTGAAATCGAAAATGTGGAAGATCTGACAACCAGTATCGTGCTGCGCCGCGAAATCCTGCGCGATAAATAAAATTGTTTCGCCCAGAATGATCCTGACAGGAGGATACTCTCCATGGAAAAACATACCGCCAATCCGCTGCATCTCGCGCAAAACTGGTTTGAACAAGGGCGCAAACTGGCTCTGGTTACCGTGCTTTCCGTCTGGGGTTCTGCCCCACGCCCTGCGGGCAGCCATCTGATCTGCGATGATCAGGGCAATTTTGAAGGCTCGGTCTCCGGCGGCTGCATTGAAGCAGAAGTGATTGCACAAGCCGCCGAAGTACTGGCAACCGGACAAGCCCGTGATCTGTCCTTTGGTATCAGCGATGAAACGGCATGGTCTGCGGGATTATCCTGCGGCGGCACCATCCGGTTGCTGATTGTCCCTTATGATACAGCCATGCATGATGTGGTGACACAAATCGTACAGGCGCAGATTAAACGTCAGCGCATCACCACCCAAACAGATTTGACAACCGGACAGATCACGCTGATCCCTGCACCGGATAATGCCAGGATCACACAGCTCGATGAAACCGGTTTTATTCAAACCTACCGGCCGCAACCGCATATTCTGGTAATCGGTGCAGTTCATATCGCTCAGGCACTGGCGCAAATGGCGCATATAAGCGGATATGATCTGAGCATAATCGATCCGCGCAGCAGCTTTGCCACAGCGGAACGCTTCCCGTCTGTCAATTTACATGAAATCTGGCCGGAAGAATTTTTCAAAACCAATCAGCCGGACAGTTTTACAGCGATTGTAGCACTCAGCCATATTCCGCATCTCGATGATCCAGCCTTGAGTGCAGCTTTAAACAGTGATTGCTTCTATATCGGCGCTTTGGGCAGCCGCAAAACCCATGCCAAACGGCTGGAGCGTTTAAGCGCTTCCGGTTTTAAGACTATGGATTTAGAGCGCATCCATGCGCCGATCGGGCTTGCGATCAGCGCACAGGAACCTCTCGAGATTGCCGTGGCCATTCTGGCAGAGATTATTCAGGCCTACCGTCAGGCCTGATATAATATTTTTAGCCAACGCTGAGGCGCAAACGTCCGTCGCCGTCCTGCATGATGCCCAAATTGATAAAGTCGCGGAATTCAACATTGCCGCCTGTCACCACATGGCTGTGGGTTTCACTGATAACCACAACGTCAGAATCCGCAGCTTTACCCGCAGCAATACCTGCCGGTGCATCTTCAAAAACCAGACAATCGGCTGCATCAAAACCAAGACGCTGCGCACCCAGACGATAACCCGACGGATCAGGCTTGCCCGCGCTCACATCTTCCGCCACAACAATGGTTTCCGGTACCGGCAGACCGGCGGCTGCCAGACGCGCTTGCGCCAGTTCACGCGGTGCGGACGTAACAATCGTCCAGCGGTCAGCAGGCAGGCTGGCGATGAAATCTTTTGCACCGGCAATGGCGCGGATACCGGCAAAATCCTGCATTTCTTCAGCCAAAAAAGTAGCTGCAATTGCTGCCGGATCAAGATGAGGCATATTCAGCATTTTGATAACATCAACAACGCGGATGCCATGTACTTTTTTGAGCAGCTCCGGTCCGTCTACCCCGTGCTCCGCAGCCCATTCCAGCCAGATCCGTTCTACAACAGGAATAGAATTGACCAATGTTCCGTCCATATCAAACAGGAAACCGGAATAAGAATTCAGAAATACAGAATTATCGCGCTGCTTCACTTTCAGGTCCTTTTTAGCCAAGGGATAAACGGGGCAAACAAATAGACAAAGCTCATAGAGCTCCTGCCCTCTACAAACATCGTGCTTTGCAGGAGCAGATAGCGCACTATTACACTATTTTGTTACGAAACAAACATTTGTAATGTTTTGATCGCAACAAAATAACGAATAGTGACTTCGCGCCGAGGATATAGCCCGAACGCTGAATACGGAAATGAATTTAATCGATTTGGAAAAAGAAAAAGGCCGCGCGGGGGAGGAGATGCGCGGCCTGATTATGGATGCGGTTGGGAGGAGGAGTACCGCATTCCGTCATCGGGTCCAATTGGGAGGAGGAGAACGAACCCGATGGACAGACTTATAACTGCAGGAGAAAAAACCGACAATAAACAATAATGCATAACAGTCATGCAGCATTGCAAGGCAGAGTGAAACCACTATGCGCAATATGCACGAAAGAACCGTAGCAGCGACAACAGGCTGCAATAACGTGATGAAAACCAGCACCGGTTAGCCCGACTCAGTTTGCAGTGATTTTGTTCGACTTCATGGGATTATTGAGACTACAAATCATACAGAAATCTCATATTTATCAAAACATTCAGCAATTATTGAAATTACAGATACTTCATAAAATACAGTATAAAAGTAAAATTTATAAAAATCATAGAGTTAAAATCAATATCTATAAAATTACATATGAAAAATATCAAATTTTAAAATTCATCTGCAAAGCAAAACAGCTAATACCATCATTTTCGTGCAATTCAAATCTTTTTATATTCAGTATTGCAGTATTTCTCATTCAGATCATAATAAATCCATTAAGAAGATATCGGAGGAGACCCGCAATGTATGATGGTGTACCCGCTCAATGGCAAAAGCCTGCCGATCAGATGAGAAACCGCACCGATGATGCGGCCTATGTTTTTCTGGGAATTTTTCTGGCCGGTCTGGCTGTCCCTGCTGCATTTCTCATCTGGGCAATTGCGTCAAGCCTGACAACACTCTTCGGCTGAAACAGCAGAAAAGGAGCCCTCCGGCATCTGAGATATAATTCTGCATTTTCCGGCAGTCATATCTGTATAAGAACAGCGAAAAAAGATGCGCTTTATGTCCCTTGTATCAACAGATGCAAATGTGCGGCATTGAAAGCCGAAACTGGCCGGAAAAGACTGAAACGGCCATATGCACCTTGCAGCATATGGCCGTTTTTTTATGTATCACGTGTGTTTTTACCGGCATAGCGCAGATGATTAATCAGATCGATACGGGTGATAAGCCCGATGAAATCCACGCCATTAACAATCAGCGCCACTTCATCGCGGTCAAAGAAGGTCTGCAAATCACTTAATGGCGCATCCACCTGCAAGACACGCGGTTGCGGGGTCATCGCCGATGAAACCTGCGCAGCAAAACGTGACCAGCGCCCTTCCGGCGGCCCCTCCACTGCTTTCAGAATATCGCTTTCGTCAATAATTCCGACAAGTCTGCCGCCATCCAGCACAGGTAATTGTGAGACAGCATTGCGCCGCATCCGCCCGTAGGCCTCAAGCAAATTCTCATCCGGTGTGGTTACCTCCACCGCGCCGTCCTGATGACGCCGCGAGATCAGATCCTCCAGATTGCCCTGCACTACACGCTCACTCAGATGCCGCTCACGCAGCCAGTTATCATCAAACATTTTTGACAAGTATTTGGAGCCGCTGTCACAAATCAGCGTCACCACATTTTTGGGCTCTGTCTGCTCACGGCAATATTGCAGAGCCGCTGCCAGCAAAGTACCGGACGATGCTCCGGCCAGAATGCCCTCACGCAAAAGCAAATCGCGGGCAGCCTGAACAGATTGCCGGTCGGACATTGTATAAGCACGGCTGACAAGAGAGAGATCAGCATTCGCAGGGATGTAATCCTGCCCTATCCCCTCCACGGACCATTGACCGGCTTGCGCCAGCTGACCGGTCGCGATGAATGGTGCAAGAACAGAACCTTCAGGATCGGCAAGTATAATTTGCGTCAGCGGCGAAACTGATCGAAAATAACGCCCCAGTCCCGTCAGCGTACCGCCGGAACCCACCCCGACAACAACCACATCAACCTTATGATCTGTCTGTTCCCAGATTTCCGGCCCTGTTGCGATCTCATGTGTCCGCGGATTAGCAGGATTAGAAAACTGATCAGCAAAAAACGCATGCGGAATTTCTTCTGCAATTCGCCGTGCCAAATTTTGATAATGCTCAGGATGATCCTTATCCACATCAGAACGTGTCAGCCGGACATCGGCTCCTAAAGCCCGTAAATGCCGGATTTTCTCTTTGGACATTTTATCCGGTATAGCCAGAATCAACCGGTAGCCGCGCAATGCTGCAACCTGTGCAAGGCCAAGCCCCGTATTACCGGCTGTGGCCTCGACAATTGTACCGCCTGCGCGCAACTGACCTGATTGTTCCGCCGCAGAAATAATGCTCAGAGCGACCCTGTCTTTAATGGAGCCGGAAGGATTCTGGCTCTCCAGTTTTGCGAATAAACGGCACGGCCCTGTGTCAAATCCATTGAGCTCGACAAGCGGTGTCCGGCCGATCAATTGTAAAACTGACGGGAATACACTTGCAAATCGCATTGCGGTGGGCTCCTTTACAGCTCATAATGCTGTGTAAGACCCGATATATCTGCGGATTTATCAAGTCGGCCTATGTCATTGAATCTTCAAAGAGCATAGTGCTTCATAAGCACATCAGAAGACATATTATTTTATCTTACCGTCATTAAGCTAAGATTTTTTACTTATATAAGAGGCTTACAGGTTTGTTATTTCACACAATGCCAAGGACAGAAAAATTATTGCATAAAGAAGACAATATCCGCATCGCCGGTCATCCCATAACCGGCCTTGCATTTCAGACAGGCAAAACAATCAGACATATTGCCTGACGAAGAATTTACGTTTACGTCAATGGAAAGATAATGTCAGATATTGATATCGGCATAATCTTGGTTAAGTTGTTGGCAGACCGGCTTCAGCGAGGAAAGCCGGAATACCGGAAACTTTCCGGAAGCATATGCCGGCACAACAGGAATTCTGGGAGGCAGAATGACACGTTCGAGTGATGGGAATGCCAAGGCCGGTGCAACAAAAAGCGCCGCAAAGAAAACCGGAACAACGGCTGCCAAAACAGCCGTAACAAAGCCGGTCAAAGAACCCGCTCCGAAAAGCACAGCAACAAAAGCAAAAACCGCGGCAGCTACAAAGGCTGAACCGGCAAAGACTGCAGTAAAAACATCTGCAGCACCGAAAAAATCTCCGGCAAAAAAAACTGCCGAACCACAGGTTGCTGATAATGCTGCTCCTGCAGTTGCTGCGGTTAAAAAACCGGCTAAAACCACCACCGCAAAGCCTGCGGACAAAATCACAGCAGCAAAGCCTGCAACCAACACCACGGCAGCAAAGCCTGC
>UCAG01000011.1 GCA_900470285.1 Hyphomicrobiales bacterium | reverse complement strand
CCTGCCTCGCTTATTAAGAAGGTCAGATCTCCGGTTTCTCTTGCCTCTATCACCATCATAAGAGCTTGCGGAAATTCCACTGTGATTTGGGAACCTGTCTTCTGAGTTTTTAGTGTAAAGATATTGCCACGCATATGCTGCCAGCCAGCGCGTACTATATCAGAGCGACGCAGGCCGGTGTGTACGATTAATTCGACAGCAAGCCGTGGTTTGCTGCCTATTAGCCACTTCTGGTAAAACTTGTGCAAATCTTCCATCGTCCAAGCTTCAAAGCCATCGCTTTTATATTTAAGCGGATTAACACCGGCCGTTGGGTCTACAGCCAGATGATCGTTCTTTAATGCCCAAGAAAAAAGACCCCTCATAGCTTTTAGAAAATGATTGGCTTGGGCGGGGGTGTCTGACCTGCTTTCCAGGGCATAGATAATTGATTTCTTATCGATAGCAGCAAAAGGAGCATTGCCGGAGCGTTCTAACGCTTGAATAAATAAATTCTCTCTCTGGCGCTTGGTTGCCGGTGAAAATGCCTTCCACGTTGAGCTTTCCCGATAGCGATCAATAAGCCATCTTAAACTTTGTACTGGTGTATTATTTTTCTTAGAGACGAACGGTTTTTGACCGGATGCTGCCAAACGATAGGCTTCTTTAAATTCAGCAGAATTTACATCATCGGGTAAACGGGTTCGCTCACCTTTACCTACGCGATAAAAGAACTTGATTTTCCCGTGACGGGTTTTCTCTCTTGTTACGTTTAATGGTAGTTTTCTGGTCATATTCAATATTACAAGCGTATTATACCATTTTGTTCAGTTGTAGCTTTAACAAATTCATGTGGCGAAGCAGGCTTCACTGATAATGATCCGTCTGGAGACAAGATAACATCAACGCCTTCCTCCTTCGCTATGATTGCCATATTACGCATTTGTGCTCGTGTGAATTTCAGCTTTTCAGTCATTCTTCCCTCCTTCCGGTGCGAGCGGTGAGGCGGTGAGAAGCCGGCGCTTAAGCTCAGATAAGGCTTTAGTTACTTGCACTGATGCTATTCTATCCTGAGTTCTGAAATGCTCGATATAGCCATCTATTTCTCGCTCAATCAGCAACCTCTTATTCTCCGCTTCCAAGTCTTTTTCAGTATGTGCAAATTTTGCACTTACTGAAGTTGAGTGTTTCAGGATGTCAGATACAGACGCGGCGTAGATATGTTCGATTTGCGTGATCGTGGGTCTGGCGATATCATTTCGAAGTAATGCAAGATATACCGCGTTTGGGTCTTTTAGTTTTGCTTTGATCTGCGCGAGTTCAACTGATGGTACAGCGCGTGGGGCTTCCAAAAATGAGCCGTCTCTGACACGTTCAAGCTGATCTTCTCGAAGTTGCTTCAATGCCGGGCTTTCAGGTTCGCTTGTCATGCGACTGTCCTTTCAGGGTTTTGTGACATATCCAATCGCCGCCAACTGCTTTGTGAGAAATCAACCCTTCGTAAATTACCTTCTCCCCGAATTTGATAGCGATGAAGCGAACTAAGAAATAAGGTAAAATCCCAAGCCACGGCCTCATGCTCCACCTTCTTGCGCCAAGGCTGCGTGGCCTGCCTTTTCGATTTTGGATATGGCCTGTTTGTTGGCGTGTTTTAGTTTTGCAAAGGTCAGTATTGCGGGGCGCACTTCGGGTTCGGCTGCCTCGTAATTAAAACCGCGATGACCGTTCAGATAAGGAAGTGTGGCGCGTGGGATCGGCTCCCAATTCGCCGGATTGGTATTCAGTCGATTACCGTCCAGACATTTCAGACACATGCCGTCTGCCAATGAGCCGTTTTTTTGTTCCCATAGATAGCGATGCTTTAAAACGTACCGACGTTCATAGCCTGTGTGAGGGTTTGGCTCGTCTACGCTGATCTCAACATATCCATCTTTAGACTCACGTTCATGTCCGAGATAGTTAGTGTTGTGAGGCGCATGACCTTTTTTAAACTCTGTTCTGGCGCTATTTGAATTATACGGCATCTTCTTCCCTTTGTTCGGGGGAGTTTTGCCTTTTTCAAAGCAGCCAGTACGACCTGTCATCCAGCCTTTCCGTTTGCAGAGTGCATTGAAGTTGGGAAGCGTCACTTCGCAGCGATTGAAGGTCTCACAAAATAAAGCATGTGTTTCACGACGCGATCCGGTTGCGCGTTCTTTGATCCAGATTAACTCTGTACGGCTATAAGGAATGGTGACACCTTTCATAGGACGTCTCCATCAATTTGCTTGGATTTGTCGAAAATCATTGGCAGTGCCGGCTTAAATTTCTCACCACGGACAGCGATAGTGTTCACAGCCTTTAATGCCAGATCTGCATTGCTGATGATCTGTTCACTGATTTTGACAATTGCTTCAGAGCGCTTTGCTTCCGTTGCGATTTGCTCGGTAGTAAGGTCTTCGTCAGAAAGCCGCTCTAGCTGCGCAAACAGATGATTATTCAAATCAATCAGACGGTTTTTCATCACATGCGCTCCTGTGGCTGGGTTGGCTCATAAAGTGAGCGACGATTCTGAACGATTTTGGTTAGCGCTGGCTTGGGAGACTTGCGGCCGGAGAGGGCAGACTTAGGGCGCAATGCGCCGGTGACTTTGTCACGCTGCCGGTCAAATTTTCTGACGCGCCGAATATCGTCAGCAGTCTTTCCAACGTGACAGACACGGCAGAGCAGGCGGCCATTGGCCACTGTTGCCTCGCCACCGAGAGCGCAAGGCAGAATGTGATCCACTTCGCCTTCGCCGGTTTTGAGCATGGCAGAGCATTTTTCACATTTGCCGTTGGCACGGGCGATGATCTGCGCTTTGACCTTGCGGGTGAACTCCATACGTTTGCTCATGGCTGCGCCTCATTGAAGTTGAGGGCAGACAATGCTGCAGCCAGTTCATCGGCCAGAATATCGGAGATCCGGTCGTTCAGGCGTTTCTGACGATTGGCCAGCACTTTCGGTGCGTTCATCAAATCAGCCGTTGAGCGTATATGAGCTTGTGCCAGTTTCTTACTGCGGCGAAACTCATAGGGAGCAGTAAGCGAAATAGCCTGCATCATGCTGCCTCCTGAAAATAACCTTGGCGGCGCGTGTCGGTAAGGGGGATATGATGATCGGCGCACCACGCCAGAGCGTATTCTAGCAAAGAGGCGGCGCGTTTAACTGACATGCGAGCGGTGCTTTCGCGGATGTTTACGAATTCACCTTCAAGCCCTGGCACAAATTCGACTTCGCCCTGCGTTGCTTTTGTGTGACCGGAAACGAGCAGAACTTTCCATTCTTCCGGTTTTCGCGGTTTGCCAGCCCATTCAAAACCAGACTTCGCAATGTCAGAACAAATTGAATGAAAGAAATCATTCTGCCCTCCGCTTCGGGCTGGTGGTGAGATCACTATTGATGCGCCTCTCGCAAATGCACTGGAGGCATTGAACACCTCCTGTCAGGGGCGTATCGCGGAAATCGGCGGTTTCTATCAGATGTTTCTGGGTAGCCCCGATGCGCCGGTCATTCATTTCACCGACGATGATATTCTCTCGGCAGATGAGCAGACATTCACCCCGTTCTTCGGTCTGTCTGATACGATCAATGGTGTTTCGGCAACTTATCCGTCCTTCACTGACGGTTGGGTGATGAAGTCTGCGCCGTCCTTGTTCCGTGCTGATCTGGAAGCCTTGCACGGCAATCGACGCTTGATGGCTAAAGTTGAACTGAACTTTGTGCCATATGCTGAGCAGGTGCAGCGGCTTATGAAATCGGCTCTTGAAGAGGGGCAGCGGGCGCGGCGGCACACTCTGGTCATTCCGCCAAGGTTTTGGGCTTACGCTGTGCCAGGTGTGATCTGGTCATGGACTTCCAAGCGCAACGGTTATGTCAATAAGCTAATGCGGATTGATGGCTCGGTAGACCGTGCCAATCTTGATGTTATGGCCGATATGACTGAGGTTGACCCGTCAGACTATGATTGGGAAAGCAGCACTGATTATCGTCCACCGGTGGATGGTGCAGTTGGTGCAATGCGTCCGCTGCCGACACCGATCTTCGATTTTGCTGTTACACCAGATATTGCACAGGACAGTAACGGCAATAATCGCCGTTGTGGCATTCGATTGGTCTGGGATGGTGAAGTGACCGGCGTTGATACGGTTATGTTTGAGGTGCGTCTCAAATCATCGCTGGCTGAAATCTATAAAGGCCGAACTGAAGATGTAGAGCGCGGGGCGCTATTGATTGCTCCAGGCATTCTTTTGCCGAATATGCTCTATGAAGTCCGCGCACGTTATTCATCCTATGATGGCAGTACGCCCTTTGTCTGGTCTGATTGGATTGAGGTACGCACCGCGGATATCCGTTTTGGTCCACTTGATATTTACGCGATCAATATTGAACAACTCAATAAGGACATCAGCGATGTTCTAAAAGGTTTGGGAGAGACGGATCGGTATGTTCAGGAGGAGTTGGATCGTATTGGCGCGCTGGCAGCTGAGCAGGAGGCTGGCAATGCCGGTATGTTCAAACTGCTACGTGAGGAAGCGGCGGTCACTGCGGGCAATCTAAAGGCAGGTTACACAAGGCTTGTTTCCGTTTCCATCGGTCCCGGCAGTGCAATTGCTTCCCGTATCGAAAAGCTGGAGGCAAAAGTTGATGAGGATATTGCTCAGGCTGTTAGCCAACTGACAACGCGCATCAACACTGTTGGCGATACTGTTGAGGCTCAGGCAGAAGCAATTACCCTGCTGACTGCTGATGTCGGTAACTTCTCCGCTAATGGGCTGATCCGCATTACCAGTGAAGCGACAAGTGGCAGTGCTTTGTCCCGGATTGCTTTCAGCAGTTATGTAGAAGCTATGGGGCAGACTGCACAGGCTGCGATGTGGTTGGAAGCCTTCACAGGCGACGATGGCCAATTGTTGAGCCGGATCATGACGAACTCGGATCAGTGGATTGTAACCAATGGTGTGAACAGCATGGCGCCAATGACGTTCATTAATGGTGAACTGACCCTGATGGTGGCAAAAATCAAAGAAATCATTTCCGGTCTGATCCGATCACCTGACAGCAAATTCGTCATTAATCTTGATGAGGGTTTTTTGAAAGTGTCTGACTGATGAGTACAAGACTGCACTTAACAAAAAATCATCTGGTGGTTTCGAAACAGGGATTTGACGCGGACAATCCATCATTGGCAGAGGGTGACAAGCTCTTTGACAGTGATTGGTTGTTCTCCAGCACGATTGTGGAAGTTGGTCTGCATATTGATCAATCCAGTTATAAAATGGATCCACCGCCGCAGAATTTGACCCGTTGGGATGAGCAAACGGATTGGTCTGCGCCGCAGATTATCAACTTTCAACCATTGGATTATGTTCCGACAGTATTGTTAATCAGCCTGTCTGATCCTCGGTATTGGGGCAATCATGGCATGGTATTGTTGGGCGCTCAGCCTCTCATCAATCGACCAAGTGACTATTGGCGCACTGGCGAAATAACCGTCACCAATAGTCGCATAACAATCCCGCGAATTCGCAATCCTTCTGGTTATTATCGGGAGAGCTTTATTTATCTGGTGATGGGGATATGACATGGATGAAAATATCCTTATCGGCAAGAACGGTAATCAGCATGGCATCTGGGTAGCCAAGCAGGGCAAAACCGTACAGCAGGGCAGGCAGATGCTGATGTCATCTGTTCAAGACATGCTGAAAATCCATGCACAAGGTTCTGTTCCGTCATTCGGCTACAATGAATCGCAAGGATTATGGCGGCATCAAATTGAAGTCCCGTTTCAGGAGCTTCCGTTTATTCCGCTGGCATTCATGGGCTTTAAATCTTCCGCTGCTGAGCCGTTTCAATTCCCGCCTGATCTGAGCGGTATTGTGGCTACGCAATCATTTGGCGGGAATATTGGCTTAGTAAACTTTATGCCTGTTGTTGGCATTTCTCACAACAAACTGACTTTTAGGGGCTGGGTGCCTCAATATGAATGCCGGTTCAATTATACCGTCTTCTTAGTCAAGCTACGTGAGAAGTTCTGATGGCGAGGCGGGTACTATTCCAGCGTGGTGCCAACTTTAAATTCCGCATATCCAAGCCCGGAAAAGACGTTGACAGCACTGATCTTTTTGACTTTGTGCTGCATGAGGGGGGGTGGCACTGTTGCTCCATATGTAACAGGCTCGGTTCAGGTGCCAGCAAACAGTAATGTGCTCATTCCATTCGGACGCACCTATCCGCAGCCGGCACTGATTATGCTTAAGCCGTCCGATGGTGTTGTCGCGTTTCTATCGCAATTTGAAGCTCGCATTCAAAGCGATATGGCCTCAATGCGGATTTACAACAAAGCCGGCACATCGCGCTATGTCACCTATTACGTCTATTGGAACTCGATAGGCGGCTGATTTTCCTTACTTCACTCGCAGCAATCACCCGCTTTGTGCGGGAAGGAGAACGCATGTCTGCAACACAGACCAATATCACTCCACCAATACAAATTCACCCGCTGGCTGAGCTACATGAAACGGCGTTTCAGCTCGGCATTATCCGTCAGCGTAATCTCATTTTGGCGTCAGAAAATTTAATGATGAAAGAGCGCATTCAAGTTCTGGAAGCGGAAAACAAAGAACTGATTGCAGAACGCAAGGAAGGGGCAGATTAATGACTATTCGTCCCGACTGGATGACCGGCGCGCTTAATCTCGTTGCCGGAACACCTGACTTCACCACAACAGGCTCGGCATTACAGACCGCAGCCATTCAGGCTGGTGATGCGATTATCAGCGCAACAGGCTATGTGCTCATTATTGCTGAAATCACCGGGCAGAACAGCGGACGGTTGTTTGATAATTGCCCTGTGGCAGCTGCCGGTGCAGGGCAACCCTTGCGGGTTCGCTATCAGCCGGATGGTAGCCGCGTGCAGGCTGCTGTTCGGATGGTGAGAGAGTTGCTGACCACCGGTAATCTTGAAGCATTTGCCGCTCTCGTTGGCGAAGAAAATGCAGTGCCGGTTTTTGTTGGACCAGGTGTTATGAAACTGGTGCCGAAATCAGAATTCGGACCCGATGATACCAAAGGCAATCTGGCCACTCTCGCTGCGTTGGAGAATATTTCCAATCTCACAGAGCTTGCAGCTGTCGCGAAAGCCAATGATCAATTCATTATTATGGGGGATGATGGCACGATCACGCTGAAGTCAATTAAAAGCGTGACTGATGCGATAGCTGAGAAATACAAACTTCCGACAAGCGGTACCGTAGATCAGCTTCTTGATGCGACGGGTGCAGCAATCTCAAAGGCTGGGTTGCCGATTTCAGCGGCAGTGCTAGCGGCGCTCAATGCAAAGTTAAATCTATCCGGTGGTCAGATGACCGGAACCATTATAGGAAGAACACCCCCGAACAGCGGAAACGATCAGCACGGGTTCTATTGTGTTGCGAATGCTGGTTCTTACGATGGTGTATTTCAACGGTCTGCATCGTTTGTTACCAGAGCACAAAGTGCCGGTAATGAGTATGCTCTATCGTTTAAAATGCTGTATTCACATGCATCGTCAGCAAATCCAACAGTTACGCATTCCGGTGCGTATGCATTTGGAACTTTGAATTATGGTGCAACAAATGCCGGTGCATTTAATATTACGCATATTAATGCTGCTGGTCAGGAAGTTAAAGTGTTAGCATTTGAGGGTGCTACCGGAAACTTAAGTGTTCCAGGTTCACTTTCAAAAGCGTTCGGCACCTTTAAGATCGATCATCCACTCGATCCCGCGAATAAAAATCTTCTCCACGCTTTTGCTGAAGCCCTGAAAATCTTTTAATCTATAGAGGCCTCGTTCGTCTTGTTAATGGCAAAGCTGCCATTGATATTGATGATTATTACGGGATGACGCCCGGCACGTTTTGGGCGTTGAATACAGACATTATGGTTACGTCCCTTCAAAATCAGGAGGGAGGAACAGCAGTCTGGCCGGATGGGAAAATGACTTCCGGTACGTTGAATATCACTGCTGGCGATGGGGTTTGTAGCCACGAGATCGCATGGGAAGTAACTGGCCGACGCAGAGACCCGTATGTGCTGCTTGCTGATCCAAACTGTGAGCGCGGCACCGGTCGTTTTATTCCTGAAATTGATAAAGAGGATTAATCATGAACATTGTGACAGTAATCGACTATAGCCGTGCCGGTCATAGAGGCTTTCCGCTTTATCCTGAAGCGCATCCTGAAATTACACTGCCGACCAAGGAAGTACCGGCCAGCGAAGCCACGCCCGAACAGGCTGTTGATCCAAAGCAGGCACTGACGCTGTATGCTGCTGACAAACGCTGGCAGAAAGAAACCGGCGGATTTGAATTCAACGGCCTGCATATTGCTACCGATGATCGTTCTAAGATCATGATTTCCGGTGCGCGTGAAGCAGCGAAGGGCAATCCAGACTTTACAACGCCTTGGGTGACATCAACCGGCGAGATTGCCATACTGGATGCGGCAACAATTATTGCAATTTCTGATGCTGTTGGCGCGCATGTAAACAGCGTTTTTGGCATCTACGCGATAGTGCTGCCGCTAATTCTGGACGGCACGATTACCGATCAAACCCAGATCGACGCTGCTCTTGCCTGACCGGCAATAACCACTACAGCCTGATAGTCAGGCACAATCACAGGAAAATTCAGATGGATAAAACCACACCAGCTGGCGCGACGATCCTGCTTGACTTCACTCGCAAGACTGAAGTCGGGAGGATTGATCACTCGTTACTTTGACAATCTGTCATCTTTTATACGAGTTTCAATTCATTAAATAATGAATAGCTAATATACATAAAATTAAACTTTAAGAACTGATTGCGACATTATCATTTGCTTATGATTTATTATTGGCGGCTGATCAATCTTAATATAAAAAGATGAAATCGGAGCGTTGTATAGCTTTGCGGTCATATTGCTTTATTGCGTAGTGTGTTGCGTTGCAAACCCGAGCTTTCGAGCAAGGTTAAGCTTTCTGATCATGTTCGATACTCAGAATAAAATCAGGGCACGTTCAACTGGAATAGCACCGAATTAGCACAGACGAATTGCCCTATATTTATGAATGGATTGCGTTGATTTCATCCTTTTACACTCCCACAGTAGTGTGAATTTGATAGCTAGTGCGAAGATATATTATTGAGATTGTCAAATGGGGGGGCATGAGCTTGACATCAGCACAGAACCAGTACGGAAACTCAGCTAACAGAGCGACTGTATGCCAACGTGGCGGGCGCATCACCAAGTGGCGCGGCAAAGTTGCATCGGTTGCAGGTTTTTATAGTTCAGTCGCAATTTTTGCTGCGGGTGGAGTGATCCTGCCAGCTTTGCTTCCGTGGACACATATCGCCAACACAGCATGGGCTGCATGTACAATACAACCTGATAGCAGTTATCTTTGTTCTGGTGGATCCACCGGTGAAATGATAATTGACGCAAGTCCGCTTACAATTATCGCAGATGGCACATTCAATGCCCATAATCCCGGAGGGGAAGGGCTAATTATTAGCTCTGCGGATGGCGGGATCAATTTCACTCAGCAAAGTGGCGGCGCTATTACAGGTTCAACATCGGGTGTTTTTGCTGATTCAGATATGCCGGGCTCTCTTGATATAATCCTTTCGGGGAATGTTACAGGGGAGAGTGAAGCTGCAGTTTGGGCTATAAACCGATCATCATCCACTAATGTCTCGGTAACTCAGGAAGCGGGAAGTACAGTAACCGGTTACACGCATGGTATACGTATTGACAACGATGGCACTGGCTCATCGTCGATTACAACATCAGGAACAATTGTTCAAACGCAGACCGGCGCTGCTAATTTTGATACCTATGGTGTTTATGCCTATAACGCAGCTTCTGCGACGGACATAACCCTTACACAGAAGGCTGGATCAATTTCTGCTAATTGGTTCGGTATGTTTGGTAACAATCGGGGCATAGGGTCTACAACTATCATCAGCTCTGGCGATGTCACGGCAATCGAACGTGCCGGACTATATGCCTATAACGCAGGCACTGCAAAAAACATAGTTATAGATCAGACCGGAGGTACGGTTAAAGGCGGTATTTATGGTGTTTTTTCAGACAATGACGGAACCGGCTCAAATACAGTTACATTAGCCGGAGTTGTGACTGCCACAGGTTCTTATGGCGTTTCTGCCACCAATGCTACTAGCGCTACTGATCTTATCGTTAATCAAAAAGCAGGTGCGGTCACTGGCCAGAATTACGGTATCTATGCTTCAAACGCTGGAACAGGGGCAACAAGTGTTACGGTGGCCGGTGATGTCACCGGGGCAGGTGCATATGGCATTGCAGCTCTAGGTGAAGCGAGCACAACTGGTGTTACAGTAAAGCAGACAGCGGGCTCTGTAACAGGTAAAACCGGTATTTTTCTTTCAAATAAAGGTGCGGGTGCATCCTTAGTCAGCGTTGTTGGAAAAGTGACTGGCGGCGATGGTGCAGGCATCCAAACAATTGCATCTAATGGCGCTACTATTGATATCGCATCTAGCGCGTCGCTCACAGCATCATCGGGGATAGCCATACGGGATGGTGGTGTGTCTGGCAATCCAACCGCGTCGGACACAGTTGGTGGCAATGTCATTGTTAATACCGCTGGCACCATCACCGGAGACGCAATCCTTGGCCTTGGTGATGACACGTTTAATCTGACCGGTGGCACCTATACAGGTAATATCTACGGTGATGACAGGGACGATGCTCAAAGTAATGATGGTATTGCCAATCATGAAGGTAATGACACCTTCAATTGGACTGCAGGTAAGCTAACAGGCGGTTTCTACGGGCAGGATGGTTCTGATACCGCGATGGTAAGCGCGTCGGCCTATGATGGTTCGCAAGTCCTTGATGGCGGAGACGACACCTCAATGGCCGATGGTATGATTGACACGCTCACACTCAAGGGTGTGACAGCGAGTACGAATGGCGGCAAGATTACTAATTGGGAAATTGTCAAACTAGACGGCGCAAATTTATCCATCAGCGACGGATCGTGGCATGTCGGGGAGCTGGACGAAGAAACGACCGGAGTGTTCCTGAATAACGGATCTACACTGGATGGTATGTCATCGCTCGACTTTAACGGCAACATGACGATTGACACAACGTCGACGTTCGTAGGTACAGGTAACGGCACGGGTCTATATTCCTTCAGTGGCGATGTTACCAATGCAGGTACAATCACTACAATGGGTGATGCTGCAGGCGATGTTATAAACATTGGTGGAAATTATTACGGGAATGGCGGTCAGATGCTATTCGACATTGTTCTTGGCAATGATAGTTCAAAAACAGATATGGCTATCATTGGTGGCGATACGTCAGGCACAACCAATGTCGGTGTTAACAATGTTGGTGGTGCTGGTGCGCAGACCAGTGAAGGTATTCGTATCATCGAAGTGAATGGAGCTTCTAACGGTTCATTTTCCCTGATTGGTGATTACAAAATCAACGATAAGTCTGCAGTCGTAGCAGGCGCATACGCCTATCAGCTTTATCAGGGGGCTACGTCAGCACCCAATGATGGCAACTGGTATCTGCGCTCTCAATTAAAGCCAACTGAACCGAAAGAGCCACTTTATCAGGCCGGGGTTCCAACCTATGAGGCTTATCCTCAGGCATTGCTAGGTTTGAATGGCGTACCAACATTGCAGCAGCGTGTCGGCAATCGTTTCTGGGCAGGCAATGGCAATAAAGTTATCGCGCAGGGTGCTGATCCGGTTGGACAACCCTATGCAGCGCCTGCTGAAGCTGGAGTTACAATTGAAGGCAATGGCATTTGGGGGCGCATCGAAGGCGCACATAATAGTATCAAGCCGCGCTTCTCCACCTCAGGCACCGATTACGATCAGAATGTTTTCAAAATGCAGGCCGGTATTGATGGCTTGTTGAATGAAGGCGAAAGCGGCAAGTTTATTGGCGGTGTCACTGTTCACTATGCCCATGGCAAAACCGACACAGGGTCAATCTATGGTGATGGTGAAATCAAAACGGATGGCTACGGTTTTGGCGGTACATTGACGTGGTATGGCGAAAACGGTTTCTATCTTGATGGTCAGGGACAAGTGACATGGTATAAGAGTGACCTTAACTCCATTCTCGCTAATACCAGCCTTGTCGACGGTAATAATGGATTTGGATATACGCTGTCACTTGAAAGCGGCAAGCGTTTTGCCATTGATCCAGCATGGTCGCTTACACCACAGGTACAGCTGGTCTATTCCAATGTCGATTTTGATGCATTCACCGATCCATTCGGTGCACGCGTCAGTCTTGACCGTGGGGAAAGCCTGCAAGGCCGTCTCGGACTGACACTCGATCACGAAAACTCTTGGCAGAATGATCAGGGCTTGCTTAACCGCACCCATGTCTACGGTATTGCCAATCTCTACTATGAGTTCCTCGAAGGGACGAAAGTCGATGTTGCAGGCATAAGTTTTGCGAGTGAAAAAGAACGCTTGTGGGGCGGGGTAGGTGTTGGCGGTACTTACAACTGGAATGATGATAAGTATTCGATCTACGGCGAAGGTCTGATTAATACCAGCTTAAATAACTTTGGAGACAGCTATTCCTTAAAAGGAACAGTTGGTTTCCGCATGAAGTGGTAATAGCCTTCGAAAGCAGGATATAGCGATGACGCTCCTGAATAAATTTCTACAATAACTTTATAGCCTCACTTTTGTGGGGCTATTTCTTTTGGAGAGGACACTAACGCAAAGCCTCGCGGGATATTCACGACGAACTGCAATCATCCTTTGATCGCACCGCCCTTGTGTCGATTTTTATTGCCAGAAAGGAACTCACAAGAACACCGATATACGTTGACGCCGGCGTACTGCAGCTCAACAAGCAAATTATTCCGGAACGATGAGTGAGGTTACCCACAATATAACAAGCCGTAATTTGCGTGTAGATGGCGGGGCGATAGAGAGCGGCCATATGATGTTGATGAGGGACAAGTGAGTATTAAGCCTTCCAGCTTAACGCCGCTAAATTCAGATGGCATATTTCGGAGGAATAGTTGCACTTGGTTATTTTGCCTCCGTTATTGGTGCACCGTTGGTAATCGAGCTTGCCAAGTATGAAATTACGATTCTAAATAAAACGCATGCTGATGTGAGTAATGATTGTGCACTTCGTTTCAGCATTACGTATGAAACAGATAGTTTAAGTTGGTGGTGAAAATGTGTAGTCGTTACTAATGTGTAATTTTTCTCAGTTATGTGGCTTCTTAATTTTTCGCATAATTTCAAATCCATTATAATTATATAATTATAATAACAAAAAAAGGGGGTATCGGATGGAACGTTTAAGTCTGAATGCAAATACTGCATATGATCCTATGGAGGCCGCGATCCATGTTGGCCGGTATTCTATACTGAGGGATTTTTGCCAAGGGAAAACAGTCCTTGATATTGCTTGTGGAGAGGGGTACGGCTCGGCAATTATCGCAAAGGAATGGGGTGCTAAAGAAGTTATCGGGGTGGATATATCCGAGGAAGCTATTAATAGCGCCCAATCGAATTTTGGCGGATATGACAATCTCAAATTTTTGCAATGCTCGGTATATGAATTAAATAATATTATAAAGAATAAAAAATTTGATATTATTGTTTCACTTGAAACTATCGAACATTTGGAATTACCAGAAGATTTTCTAAGAATAATAAATGATCATAAAAAACAAAATGGCCTTATAGTGATAAGCTGCCCAAACGATAATCTATATTACCCAACTGAAATGGAGAAAAATCCATTTCATTTTAAAAAATATACTGAAGATGATTTCTATGAAATGGCTGAGAAGGCTCTTGGAAAAGCGGCTTATAAACTAAGAGGTGCGCCACTCAAGGGCTATGCTAACATAAGTGTCAATACCGGATTAGATCAAAAGGCAACCAGCTCCGTCGATGTTACAAGAATCCAAGACTTGAATAATCAACTTCTAATTTTAAGTCCGGGCGTTGATTTAACTTCTGCTAATTGTTCATATTATATGGGTGTATGGGGTAAAATTACTCTTCCTAAATTAGCTGGAACAAACTATGTGTCTCCATTACCACTCCCAGTTATTGACGCGGAAGATGATATGTTTGATGCATCACCAGAGGTTGCGCTCTCAGAGAAGTTGAGAAAAACGGAATCCTTATTAAAATCAGAGACCATTTCCAGAATTGCAGCGAATGAGGAAATCCGAAAGCTGGAAGGTATAATTGTTCAATTAAGGTCGACAATTTCTATTCAGAATTATAGCCGCATTGATCAAGACATTCCATGGCGCGTAGTTGGAATATATAAAAGATTACGGCCGTTTATCCCAAACAGTTTACTTAATTTCATGGCTCGATTTGTAGATAAATTTAGAACAGGTTGAATTTGATGAGTAAGGTTCTTTTCGGTCAAATTGATAAAATATCTTACACTACACAAAGTAATCATAAGTTTTTAAATATCGATTTTTTGAAGTCTGGTGGAAACATTGGTGTCGATGGTGAAAATCTCACCATCGCTTTTCTCTCGTTAGGTAGAAACAATCTTACAAAAAAACTCTGCGATTCAATTGCTAGACATATACCTAGATTTAAAGGGGAGGTCCTGGCAATTGATAATGGCAATGACGAGCAAACACATCTGGAACTAGCCGAGTTAATGCAAGAATATAAGTTTTCAAACCGAGTTATCAAACTTGGTAAGAATTATGGTGTTGCAGGCGGTAGAAATAGATCCATTGAGCACATTCGAACCGAATGGGTGATGTTTCTCGACAACGATATTTATTTCACAAAAGATCCCTTACCTAAAATACAGCAAGATATAAATTTGCTTGGCTGTAAATTCATTAACTTGCCTTTGCTTGACCCTGATAATAAGACGCTTTTCTCATTTGGTGGGCATCTTTGGGTCGAGTTAGATCGACACTTGAAAATGAAAATAGGGCATGGTGGGGCTTATCATCAACAGCCTGTCTGTACTAATGATACTGCCCCGGAATTGAGTACGTTCCTGTTTGGCGGAGCCTCAGTACTGTCAGTTGCAGCTTTCAAACAGATGGGTTGTTTTGATGAGAATATGTTCGTGGGTTTTGAAGATACAGATCTTTCAATTCGTGTATTTCAGGCTGGTATGAAAATCGGGACAGCAGGAACATTTTCACTGGTACACGATCATCCTGTTGATGAAACACCGGCATATAAAAAATATAAGAAAGAACGATATTCCACTTCACATATTGAAAACTCTGCAAAGTATATGGAAGAGAAACACAGTTTCAGCTTTTGGAATGAAGATCTTAAAGAGTGGCTTTATACGAAACATGATGATGAAGAGTATCAGACCTCAGTAAAGGTTGCCGGTATGGATTCTGTATGTTCAAAAAAACGCATTGCTCTTGTAGCAGATACTGACAACTGGGCGTTTTCGAATATAGCAAGAAAAATTGAACGCTATCTATCCGACGACTACCATATTGATATTCTGTATACTCATAATTTCAGAAATATTTATCAGCTTGCATCTGCACTGAAAGAATATGACTTAGCGCATTTCTTCTGGCGTGCTTATCTGAATTTAATCGTGAATAAAGAGCATCTTGGCGTTAACGAACTGCTTTTGACAGAAGCAGAAAGCGATATTGATGAATTGCTAAAAAATTGCATTCTAACAACATCGGTTTACGATCATTTATTTCTGGATGATCAAAGTCTCAGTTCTTTCGGGAAATTATTCAAAACTGTAAAATCTTACTCCGTAAGCTCAACGAAGCTTAATAATATTTATAGTCAAATTAATGGGTATCCATCACCAGACAGCATAATCACTGATGGCGTGGACACAGATTTATTTATACCGATTAATCTTAAGCGCTTTGATATTACCGACCGACCTTTACAAATCGGCTGGGTTGGGAATAGCAAATGGGCGGCTGAGAATGGCGTTGATTACAAAGGTGTACATACTATCTTGCTGCCAGCCTTGGAAATTCTGAAATCAAGGGGCGTAGAAGTTACCACCAAGTTTGCGGACAGAGCTAAAGAATTCACTCCTCTCGAGGAAATGCCGTCGTATTACTCTTCAATCGATATTTATGTTTGCCCTTCATTGATTGAGGGAACTCCTAATCCGGTGCTTGAGGCTATGGCTTGTGGTGTTCCCATTGTTTCCACAGATGTTGGAATTGTTCGTGAATCATTAGTTGGTACACAGGAACAGTTCATAGTGAAGGAGCGAACGCCTGAGCATTTTGCAGATGCAATCGAAAAATTGCATAATGATAGACAGCTGCTGCGTCAGTTGTCTGTAGAGAATATTACGAATCGTTCTGAATGGGCTTGGGAAAAACGTGTTGAGCGATTTAGAGCCTTCTTCCAGAATGCTTTAAAACCACAGTCTATGTAAATTGCTGCGGTATTGCGCTTTATTGTAAATGCGTAATACCGCCGTCAAATAACCTGTGCTTTGCACCTATAGTCCCCATCCTTGAAATTACAGCCTCGCTTTTGCGGGGCTTTTTTTATTGGAGCTTTCCATGACTGTCCCTGTACCAGACCAACTTGAATACAGCTCAGATGCAAATGGCGTTACGAGGGATTTTCATTATCCAAAGCGCTTTTTACAAAAAGATGAAATTGTTGTCGTGCTGCGGAATGGCGATAACATTGATACACCGCAATACTTAAATCAGCATTATTCAATCGCTGGCAGCTCTTGGCAAAATGGCGGCATGGTATCTTTCTACGATGCACCACCATCAGGCTTTAAAGTTGTACGATCCCGACAAACGCAAGCTAAGCAAACCGTTGATTTGGAAAACAAACAGCGGAATGATGCCAAGGCCGTAGAGCTTCAACTTGATCGCCTGACAATGGCTATACAAGATCGGGACATAAGAATTTCGACTATTCGCGACGATCTCCTTCGTGAGCGTTTTGAGCGTATAGCGGCAGATTTACTGGAAAGATCACAGCGTATTGCAGCTGACGCATTGGAGCGTAATGAGCGAATTGCTGGCGACCGGCATCTTCAATCCCAGATTGATGCGATATTTTTTAAGCTTAATCAATTTGATGCCTTGATTGCTCGCGCTGAAGCAGCAGCCAATTCGTCAGAAGCAGCGGCGCAGACAGCTCAAGACCTTGTTGAGGCAGCAGTATCCGGGTCTATCGGATTTCAGCCCGGGTTGGCTTATGACTTCGGCTGGACTTCAGATACGAGTACGTATTTTGACAGAGATTTCGGAGACATATCATGACAGGAGAAGACGATGTTGATGCTGGAGAGATAGCATCGGATTTGGAAAGCTATGATTTTGGGTCTGTATCAACGCCAACCGAATATTTCGATGATGACTTTGGAGAACTGGGATAATGGCAAAAGCAACTATTTTACGCTTCCGTCGAGGGACATCTGCTGATCCCACCTCATTTACAGGGCGATAAGTGAAGTAACGCACAATACTGATACTGGTCGTTTGCACGTGCATGATGGCGCAACACAAGGCGGCATTCCTTTAGCCAGACTGGATGAACTGCCTGAGGGTGGCGGCACTGGCACTGTGTCTTCAGTTGGCCTGTCAGCGCCGCAAGGTTTCGAAGTATCTGGCCAGCCGGTTACCACCTCAGGAACGCTGACCTTTACATTTGCAGATGGCTATCAGGCATTCACGACCGCGGAGGCTGAGCGCCTTAATTTGCTTGATCCAAGTAAGGTCATGAAGTTGGAAACGACTATTGATTACGGAACACTGACAGACGTCTGATGTAGTCAATAATCTTTGATCATTTTTCGCCGCTTTTGAGGCGGTTTTTTATTGCCTGAAAGGAACTCACATGAGCACCGAAGTACGTTGGCGTCGAGGCACAGCAGCTCAGCATGAAAATTTTATCGGGGCAATGAGTGAGATTACCCACGATACAACAAACCATAATTTGCGCATTCATGATGGAATGACCGATGGGGGGGCACGCAACACTGATGGAGGGGCAGCTAGGTATGCCGTTCGGTGTAGCGCCGCTGGATGAAGATGGTAATGTTCCAGAAACACATCTGGGTAATGTTCCTAAGCCCACCAGCATCAGCACTCGTGCAGCCATTCTTACCACGACAGTTGCGGAATCAGTACAGTTCATCACGACTGTCGGCTATGCTGTAGTAGGCGATGGCGGTGGTGCTCTTTATGTGCGCGTTCCCTTGGAGCCAGCACATGCAGGCAAAGTAAAGTCAGCCGATGGTGCTTGGTGGGAGCTATCCCGCGGTCAAAACATCAACGTAAAGATGTTCGGCGCGGTTGGTGATGGTGTAGCGAATGATAC
>UCAG01000019.1 GCA_900470285.1 Hyphomicrobiales bacterium | reverse complement strand
ATATGTGACACTGCATTATCGTCGTGTCGCGTAACTGGTATTTGTGTTTGAGGCGGATGCACCCGACTGTCATTATCAAAGTCAAGCCGCATGACAGCCCCGTGATCGTTGACGATTGCGATCATAGTGCCGATCGGGGTTTCAATATTTCCTGAGTAGTACCGGTCTGTCATGCTATGCCTGTCACTATCTGTTAAGTCCCTATATCATTTGTATTTTACCATTTTATGGCAGAAGGTGCAGGGCCCTCCAGAGAGGGAAACAGCGGCAAAACCTCTTCTGCCAGTTCCTGTATGATCTCTGCCGGCGGACGCGTCGCAAACTGCATGCCAAGTGCGGCATGATTGACGCCTGCTTGCTGCCATTCTCCGAGCAGATCAATCAGTCCTTTGCGTCCGGTTTTGAGCGTAAAGCCGCCATTGAGCGGTGTGCGCGGAAAATCCGGATCTGCAGTCAGTTCAATCCATTCATTGGTGACATGCGGGCGGAAGCCACCATCGGGCAAAGCATCCCGCCAGCGCTTTATATTCTCCGCCAGTCGCTTGGGGCCCTCGGAATGGTGTGTCGGCTGCGGATAAGTCAGCCAGCCATCGGCATAGTGTGCAACCCACTCCGGCGTTTGGCGACTGGAGCCGGTGATCAATAAAGGGATGCGTCCGAAAGGCGGTTTTGGCAAAAATTCAGCCTGCGTTATTTCTCCCAAGACTGACCGGATAGGGGCTGTTTTATCGGAGAGCAATTGACGGAAATAATGGACAGTTTCAGCAAAGCGCTGTCCTCTTGTATCATGGTCTAATCCATAGGCCGGAAATTCGACTGGTCGGTCGCCGGAGGCAATACCGAGTACTAATCTTCCGCCGGACAAATGATCAATCGTGCTTGCGGATTTTGCCAGATCAATAGGATGACGCAGTGAGAAAATGGCGCTGCCGGTAGCCAGTGAAATGCGACTGGTGTGGGCTGCAAGAAAAGCAAGATAGGTAAACGGGTCAAAGACCTGACCGGCATCACCAAAAGACGGATCGTATAGGGGAACATCCCGTACCCAGACGGATGCAAATCCGAACTCATCAATGCTTTTTACCAATGCAGTTTGATTTTCAAGTACACGCATATCCCCTTGATAAAAGCGCAGCGGCAGAAAAATACCGATTGTCAGCTGATTGTTGGCAAACATCCGGCGATAACCCGGATGATGTGCGAATGCATCCGAGGATGCACCCAGAGCGATATCGGAAACAGCCTGATTGCTGATCATAGTATATCTTTCAATAGAGAGAGTTATTAGGAGGCAGAGCAGAAAAGGTTCAAGGGCCGGTTGCGGGGGCTGGCAACGTAATGCCACGCTGTACTGCCGGACGGGCTGCGACCCGCTGGTGCCATGCGCTCAGAAAGGGAAATTGATCGAAACTGAAGTCGCAAATCTGGGCGATATGTGTCCAGCCGAATGCCGCTATATCAGCAATCGAATATTCTGAGCCGGCAAAATATTCAACATCACTCAGCCGTTGATCGAGGACCTGATAAATATCGTTTGTCAGTTTTTGGTAACGGGTAATGGCGGGCTGTAGTTTAGCTTCGGCGAAGATTTCGAAATGAACACGCTGACCAAAGATCGGTCCCATGCTGGACGAATGGAATTGCAGCCATTGAAGTGCCTGCCAGCGCTCCGCAAAAGATTTTGACAGTAACTGGCCGGATTTTTCAGCGATGTACAGCAGGATGGCGGCAGATTCAAATAACACTATCCCTGTTGTACTGTCTGTGATGACAGGTATGCGTCCGTGTGGATTGAGTTTCAGGAAGTCTGTACTGTGGTGTTCACCCTGATCAATTTTAATATGATGCAGGGTGTAGTCTAGGCCTGTTTCTTCAAGGGCAATGGTAGCCTTGAACCCGTTCGGGGATGAATCACTATAAAGTTCAAGCATTTTTTCCTTTTGATGATGTGGTAGAAAATCTAAATTATGATAACATCATCTGAGAATATAACTATTTTGTAATCGTGTATTTTAAAAACGATTGATTCTGATTGTTGAGTTTAGGAAATCTAAATTATGGGCAAGGTTTTGCCATTATTGGCTTTGCGGGCTTTCACTGAGACCGGGCGCACAGGCAGTATTAAAAGTGCCGCTGAGACAATGGGAGTAACTTCAGGTGCTGTTAGCCAGCAAATCCGTTTGCTTGAGGAGCGGACAGGGGTAATGCTTTTCAGGCGCACGCGATATGGTGTGGAGCTGACGGAAGCAGGGGCGGGTATTTATCCCGCATTGATGCGGGCATTTGCACAGATTGAAGCGAGCCTTGCCGCCCTTGAAGCTAGCACGGACCGGCAAACTTTGACGGTTAGCACGATGCCCTCTTTTGCCGCCTCATGGCTGGTGCCGCGTCTGGGTAAATTTATGGAACAAAATCCGGAGATTGAAGTCCGTGTTGAGGCGTCGTCAGGTTTAACCAACCTGCATGGCGGACGTGTCGATATAGCGATCCGTCACGGGCTTGGTGATTATCCGTCCTATGATGTGCAGCCTTTGATAGCACCGGAACTTGTGCCGGTGCTTTGTCCTGCATTACTGGCCTCAGGTCCTGCTATTCATGAGCCGTCAGATTGTCTGGCCTATCCTTTACTGCAGGATTCTGATCGTGCTGACTGGCGTTTGTGGCTTACTGCCTGCGGTGTGGAGCCGGCGCCGGAAGCGGAGCGGGGCACTGCTTTCGATGATGATTTCCTGTTATTGCGTGCTGCTGAGGCCGGACAGGGAATTGCTCTTGTGCGGGATATTTATGCCAGACCGGAAATCGCTGCAGGACGTCTTGCGCTTGCAATAGACCGCCCCTGGCCGACGCAATTTGCTTATTATGTGCTGACCTTACCCGAAAATGCACGAAAAGCTGCTGTGAAGCTGTTTATTGAGTGGCTGCATCAGGAGGCAGCAGCAGAGAGCATTTAGCTTACAGGCGGCGCCCTACACGGGATAAGACAATGACCGGCAGAATACCGATGGCAACAATTGCCAGTGCTGCGATCGAGGCTTCCTCATAGGTACCGCGTGCCGCTTCTCCGTAAAGATGGGTTGCCAGTGTTTCGATGTTGAGAGAGCGCAGCAACAGTGTGGCGGGCAGTTCTTTCACGCAATCAACAAAGACCAGCAATGCCGCTGCACTAAGAGCCGTTTTGGATAAGGGCAAATGAATATGCCGGAAGGTGCCGGTTGCCGTTTCACCTAATGTTCGGGAGGCCTGATCATAGGTGACCGGAATACGGTTGAACCCCGCATCAATACTACCGGCGGATATTGCTAAAAAACGTACCAGATAGGCATAGATCAATGCTGCGCCGGAGCCAAGCAGGAACAGGCTGACCGACATATTAAACCATGACATGGCGATCTGGCTGATAAAGCGATCCGCTGTGCCGGTGATAATGAGAACGCCGATCGCAATCACCGTTCCGGGGGCTGCATAGCCCATGGTGGAAAAGCGGAAAAACCATTGCGAGGCATTGCCCGGACGCAGCCGGATCGCATAGGCAACGATCAGGCCGATGGTGAGTGTAACGATAGTCGCGACCGAAGCCAGTATCACCGTATTGATGATTTCATCATAAAGGCGTGGCGAGATGCCGGCAAAGCGCATACGTTTCCATGCTTCAGTAGCCAGATAAATGGCCGGAAAGACAAAACCGAGCAGGATTGGTGTAAGCCCCAGCAAAAAGAAAATACCGCCACGGGCTGCGCTGACTTTATGTGGCGTGAATTGCTGGCTGCGTTTTGCACTGGAAGAAAAACGCTGTTTGCGCCGCGCCCAGCGTTCAAGCGAGACAAGGCAAACAACAATCAGCAAGAGCGCCAGTGCAATTTGTGCAGCCCCCGGCAGATCTGAGCGGGTGACCCATGTTGTATAGATGGAAACGGTAAGTGTGCGGATGCCAAGAAATTCAGCCGCACCAATATCGTTCAGTGTTTCCATCAAAGCGAGACTGATGCCGACGGCAATGGCAGGGCGTGCCATCGGGAGAGCAACACGCCAGAAGATTGCATTACGGGTGACGCCCAAAGTTCGCGCTGCATCAATCAGTGAAGAAGACTGCGTAAGGAACATCGCCCGCGTCGGAATATAGACATAAGGATACAGAACGAAACCAAGCAGCAGAATGCAGCCGGTCATGGAGCGGATATCCGGCAGGCGGAAGTCGCGCGGACTGGTAAACCCTAAGAGGGTACGTAATGCGCTTTGAACAGGGCCGATCGGGTGCAGAATATCAAGATAGGCATAGGCAATAATGTAAGTCGGCACAGCAAGCGGTAGCAGTAAAGCCCATTCCAGAATTTTGCGCCCGCGAAAATCATAGGCTGTTACCAGCCATGCAGCAGATGTGCCGACAATTGCAACAATAATGCCGACACCGGTCAGCAGAATGAGTGTATCAATGAATGCAACCGGTAATGTTGTGGCCAGAAGATGTGACCACAGACCTTCAGAACCCTGTGCGGCTTGTAAAGCAAGCGCCAGTACCGGCAAAAAAACCAGAATTGCGCTGACTGCTGAAAGGCAGAGCCATAAAGATCCGGCACGGAAAACCCGGCTTTTAGAATATGCTGGCATATTAAGGCTCGCCATTGTCCGGAGCGGTTTTGATTTTTCCTGAAACGGAAACCGCTCTTTCTCTCAGTGTTGCAGTTGAAGCGAATCGTCGTCGTAACTGCTTTAGAGCATAATTTTAAAGTGTTAGAGTGAGTTTTGTGCGCTCAACGGGGCGTCCGGCGCTCTAATATAAAAAACGCCGCTCTTCATTATTCATAAAGAGCGGCGTTTTCTTATTAATTGTCGAAGCCTACTTTATCGACCAGCTCACTGGCCTGTTTGCGATGGCTTACGATTTCTGTGAGCGGGGTTTTGTCGATTGTCAGCTCACCGAAGGATTTCACAATCGGATCAAGCGGCGCACCGGCTTTAACCGGATATTCGAAATTGGCTTCCGCATAGATTTTCTGAGCTTCATCGGAAACAAGATATTCAAGCAACTTCACAGCAGCGTCTTTGTTCTTGGCATGTTTGGCAAGAGATGCACCGCTGATATTGACCTGCGTGCCGCCTTCTTTGAAGGTTGGCAGAATGACTTTGAGGCTTTCACCCCATTTGACCTGCTCTTCACCGCCCTTACCGGAACGCATCAGACCGACATAATAGGAGTTGGCAACTGCGATATCGCAAATGCCGCCTGCAATGTCTTTGGCGCCGTCACGGTCACCACCGGCAGCTTTACGCGCCAGATTATCTTTCACGCCTTTGAGCCATTCTTCAGTTTTTTCAGCGCCGTAATGGGCAATATAATCAGCGATCAGTGCTGTGTTGTAAGGATGCTGACCGGCACGAATACAGATCTTACCTTTCCATTTCGGATCGGACAGATCTTCATAATTCAGCGCGGAAACATCGAGATCTTTGGCAGCATAAACAACGCGCGCGCGCATGGACAGTGCAAACCACTCACCTTTTGCATCGCGTAACTGTGCCGGAATAGCATCTTCCAGAACTTTGGAAGAGACAGGCTGGGTCAGGCCTTTTTCTGTCAGGTCGATCAGATTGCCTGCATCAACAGTCATCAGAATATCTGCCGGAGAGTTTTCACCTTCCGATGCAACGCGCTCAGCCAAACCATCTTTCAGGAACACAGTGTTGACCGTAATGCCGCTGGAAGCCTTGAAGGCATCAAGCAGAGGCTGGATCAGACCCGGTTCGCGGGTGGTATAGATATTGACTTCTTCTGCATTCGCCGCGCCTGCGAAAAGGGTTCCGAAGACGAGAGCAAAGCCTGCCTGCGCATATCCGGTTCTGGTCATTGTATCTCTTTCATGATTGAAACTGCATGGACAGAAATTATGATTAATAAAGTCAACTATTGGTTGAGTTTGGCTGTCAAGTCAAGCCTTTGTGAACATACTGTGTGTGCGTTTAATCGCGGAAGAAGAGTGCTTTGTCCGTATCAAGCTGCAAATGTATTTTCTGTATATTGGTTGGCAGCCGGAGAGACGTGCGGATACGCAAAGGCATTTGCAAGCTACCGGTGCTGATAAGCAGTTCTTCTGTTTCGCCCAGAAAATGACGGCCTGTCACTGTGCCTTCAGTTGTATTCTGCAGGTCATCTGTGCCGGTCACCGGATGAATATGGGACGGGCGCAGATACATTGTTACCGGTCCGTCGCTGAGTTCTGTATTCCTGACCGGAAATGTACCAAGCGGGGTTTCAATCATCCCGCTCTTGATTGTGCCCGGAATAGCATTGAAACTGCAGAAAAAATCAGCTGCATAACGCCCGTTCGGGTGGTCGTAGATTTCATGCGCGGTGCCTTGCTGAATGATCTTGCCGGATTTCATTAAAATGATCCGGTCTCCGGCAGATAAAGCCTCTTCGGCATCATGCGTTACGATAATAACTGTGGTGCCCAACTGGCGCAGCAGAGCAATGGTTTCACTACGCACTTTCTGGCGTAAGCCCTGATCGAGGTTGGAAAATGGTTCATCCATCAACAGAATGTCCGGAGTCGGAGCTAAGGCGCGCGCCAATGCCACGCGCTGTTGTTCGCCGCCAGAGAGCATATGCGGATAACGTGATGCCATATGGGATAATCCGACCAGAGCCAGCAATTCATCAGCCCGAGCTGCGGCCGTTGTTCGCGGTGTTTTCCTCAAGCCGAAGAGGACGTTCTGTTTGACCGTCAGATGCGGGAACAGGGCATAGTTCTGAAAGACCACGCCGACACGGCGTTGTTCCGGTTCGATAAAATGCGTGCCGCTGACGATGGGCTGATTATTGATGAAAACAGAGCCGCTGTCCGGCGTATCAATACCGGAAATAATCTTGAGCAGAGTGGTTTTCCCGCAGCCGGAATGGCCGACAAGACAGATGATTTCCCCGGAAGCAACGGACAGCGAAATATCCTGCAGTGCGGCAGTGGTGTCGAAATGTCTGCTGACGGATGAAACCTCCAAAGCAGCACGTCTGTTATCACTTTGTCCGGTGTGGTCTTTTGAATGCACTGTTCACTCTGCCTGTTTCCGTTCCGATTTTGCTATAACACCCGTTCCGGAGTTGTACTATAAAAACCTGACATTTATCATCTTGTAAAACTGAATATGTTTGGCAATGCCGGAGGAGTGCGGGCAATGTTAAAAATCGCAGTGAAACGGATTTACGAAGATGTATCACCGGATGATGGTTTCAGAGTGCTGATTGACCGCATCTGGCCGCGCGGTATGAGCAAAGAGCACGCTGCCCTTGATCTCTGGCTCAAAGAGATAGCGCCGACAACGGAGCTGCGGCAATGGTTCCATCATCAGGAAAGCAGTCCGGAAAACTGGCAGATATTCTGCGGGCGCTACCGTGAGGAATTACAGCATAATCCTGAACCTGTGAAACTGCTTTTGCAGCATTGTTCAGAGGGGGCGGTTACGTTGCTTTATTCAGCAAAAGATACGGACCATAATCAGGCAATTGTTCTCAGAGATTATTTGGCAGAGCAACAAGCGTCGTAAGCGATGATGCTTTGAGATGTGTTTTCTGATTTGAATGGAAAATTGATTGTAATCAATGAACTAAAGCAGAAATCTGCGATTCTGTCCTCATATCCGGTATCAGTCATGCATTGCATAAGCCATATTGCGGCCGTGTATAGCAGGCATGTTGACCGGCAGATTTTCGATCCTCAAGACGAAAGGGATATGATTATGACTGTTACCAATAAGGTTGCGTTAGTTACCGGAGCTGCTCAGGGTATTGGTCGCGGCATTGCGTTGCGTCTGGCAAAAGACGGTTTTGATCTGACACTGGTTGATCTGAAAGAAGACAAGCTTGAAGCGGTTGCCAAAGAGATTAAAGCGCTCGGGCGCAAGGTAACGACTTTTGCTGCCGATGTCAGCAAGCGTGACGATATTTACGCGGCCATTGATTATACTGAGAAAGAACTCGGCGGTTTTGATGTGATTGTGAACAATGCCGGTATTGCGCAGGTTAAGCCGCTTTCCGAAGTGACGCCGGAAGAAGTTGACCGGATCTTTAAGATCAATATTGACGGTGTGCTTTGGGGTATTCAGGCGGCTGCGGCGAAGTTCAAGGAACGTGGCCAGAAGGGTAAAATCATCAATGCGTCGTCTATTGCCGGTCATGATGGTTTTGCGATGCTTGGCGTCTATTCCGCAACCAAATTTGCGGTGCGGGCGCTGACACAGGCTGCGGCGAAGGAATATGCCAGCGCGGGCATCACCGTGAATGCCTATTGTCCGGGCATTGTCGGTACCGATATGTGGGTGGAAATTGACGAGCGGTTCTCAGAGTTGACCGGCGCGCCGAAGGGCGAGACCTATAAAAAATTTGTTGAAGGTATTGCCCTTGGCCGTGCGCAAACACCGGATGATGTCGCCGCGCTGGTCTCTTTCCTCGCAGGGCCGGATTCCGATTATATTACCGGTCAGGCCATTCTGACTGACGGCGGTATTGTTTATCGCTGATTGCTGCGGTTCTTTATAAGAAAGCCCGCCGGAAATTCCGGCGGGCTTTTGTGTTTAGTCCACCAGAGCGCCATAGTGCTGGATGGTTTTTGCTGCGGTTTGTGCTGCAAAACGGATGGCGGCTCCGGCATCGCCGGTTTGTGCAAAATGCCCTAAGAATGAGCCGTTGAAACTATCTCCTGCACCGGTCGTATCGATAATCTGTGTGACGGGCGCTGTTTTGACTGTAAAAGACTGGCCGTCAAAAAGAACTTCAATTTCATCCGCACCATTTTTGACAATGATCCGCTTCAGACCGTAGCTTTGATAGCGGCTGATTGTGTCCGCTGTCGTTAAATCACCGAAACAGGCGACCTCATCATCAAAACTTGGCAGCACCAGATTGCTGGCTTTGGCACCACGGATCAGTTGCGCGCGCATATGATCTTTATCTGCCCAGAGGCGAGGACGAATATTGGGGTCGAAAGCGATAATCTTATTCGTATCGCGGAGCTCTTGCAGAATGCTGAGCAGATTATCAGCCCCGTCACCCTCAAGGATTGCCAGCGTGATGCCGGAGAAAACAACAATATCAGAAGCTTCAATGGCCTGCCGCAATGCAGTTTTGTTTTCTGCCAGCAATCGTGCAGCGGAATGTGAGCGCCAATAGGAAAAACTGCGCTCACCATTGTTGAGATGCACCATATAGAGGCCGGGCATGCGCGATGCATGGCGGCCTATATAGTCGGTTCCGATCTGTTTTTGTGCCATGAATGCCAGCATGGCATCGGACATTGCATCCTGCCCGAGCAGAGTGAAATAGCTGATCTGCCAGTCTGCGGGCAGCGCCGCACGGGCATAATAAGCGGCATTGAAGGTGTCTCCGGCAAAGCCTTGCCGTAACAAGCCGTTGCCATCAGGGGCAAGCTCGATCATTGCCTCGCCGATGGCGAGAAACTGTCCGCTCATGATTAACCTCAGACCAGCTTGCCACGGGCTGCAATCGGCCAGTTCTCCATGACCATGCCGTTTCGCTGGATATAGAGGTTGTCAAACATATTGGTAACGACGCAGACATGGTTCGGGATGATCCGTACTTTGTCGCCGACTTTGAGGTTGATCGGCTTGTCGCTGACCAGACGGCCGTGTTCTTCCGACAGTTGATCGATGCGGATATCATCGCGGCCGAGTACATGGCCATAACCACTCAATCCGAACAAATCAGAAGTCAGCGTTTTGCTGCCGGCATCAATAATCGCGCGGTTGTCAGACGGCACGGACACAACGGTTGCCAGTACAAAAAACGCACAATCATCATAGGTACAAGCGCCGCGCTCAACCAGTGAGCGGTCATTATAAATATAGGTGCCGGGGCGGTATTCTGTGACAACAGCTGCTTCTGCTGCGCTCATCATTGAGGGCGTGCCGCCGGAGGTAATGAGCGGAACTGTGATGCCGGATGCTTCGATTTGTTGTTTTGCCTGTTCCATGAAGTTTTCAACTGCGGCATGGGCATTTGCCGGCGGATAGGTCATCAGGCCGCCGAAATGCAGCCCTGCAGTATTATGAATGGCTTTGGCAAGTTCTGCTGCTGCTTCAGGCGTTGCTACACCGCAGCGGTCTGCGCCGGTATTACATTCTACCAGTACCGTTAAAGGCTGTGCCTCATTGGCGAAAGCTTCGGACAGACCATTAATCACAGTCAGATTATCCGCAACCACACTCAGTTTTGTGCGGTGCGCGAGCGCTTTGAGCCGGTCAAGTTTTTCATGGCCTAAAATATTATAGGTAATCAGCAGGTCAGGGGAGAGACCATATTGTTTTTGCAAGCCGTCGAGCATGGCTTCTGCTTCAGAGATTTTCTGGCAGGTAATGCCGTCTGCGCCTGCTGCAAGCTGGGCATAGGCCAGCGCCGGTAATTTATGCGTTTTGATGTGAGGACGCACCTTGAAACCATGTTGGTTCGCATAGGACTGAAAATTACGGATATTTCTGTCCGCAATATCCAGATCAACGACAATTGCCGGTGTGTTCAATTGGTCCGCAAGTTTTGGTTCCATTTTTCCTCACAAATTCCGCGACCCTGTTGACTTGCCTTTCAGGCGTCAAAAAACGTGCCGGTCAGGCTGGTCGCCCCCTTGACAAGTTATGCATACTGTATTGAGATACGTCAATCCGGTAAAATAGACTAATGTCCATTATTTTGGACAAAATGAAAAATCATACCGAGGAGGAGCTGCATCACCTGATGCAGGCAAACAATTGGGGGTTCAGAAAATGCAGGCAATGAAACTGGCACTGTTATTGGGTGCCGCGACAATCGCATTGACACCATCCGCCTTCGCGCAGCAAAAAGGCGGCGTACTGGATGTGGCAACTATTGGTGAGCCGCCGACACTGGACCCGATGGTCTCAACGGCTGATCTCGTCGGCATTGTCAGTCAGCATATGTTTGAGACGCTTTATACTTTCGATAAAGACTGGAAACCGGCGCCGCTTCTGGCTGCCAGCCTTCCGGAAATCTCTGCCGACGGAAAAACCTATCTGATTAAGCTGCGTGAGGGCGTTAAATTCCACGATGGTTCAGACATGACATCGGAAGATGTTGTGGCATCGCTCAAGCGCTGGACAACCTTAGCCTCGCGCGGCAAACAGGCCGCAACTTTGATTGAAGCCATTGAGCCGGTTGACGATTACAGCATCAAAATCACGCTGAAGCAGCCTTATGCACCGCTGACTTCTCTGCTAGCGTTTAATAATTCCGCAGCCGTTGTTTTGCCCGCAGAAAAACAGGCTGAGCCGATGACTGAATTTGTCGGCACCGGCCCTTATCAGTTTAAAGAGCGCAAGCCGGATCAGTATATTCAGCTGGTGCGTTATGACGGGTATAAATCGCAGGAAGGCGAGCCGAGCGGTTATGCGGGTAGTCGCCAGCAAAATCTCGATGAAATCCGTTTTGTGCCGGTGCCGGATGCTAATACCCGCGTAGAGGCTGCGGTTTCCGGCCAGTATGGTTATGTGGATGCGCTGCCGGTTGAGGCTTTTGACCGTGTGTCCGGCTCAGCGTCATCGGATGCGGTGATGCTTAAGCCGTTTGGCTGGCCGGTTTTCATTATGAATACTTCCAAGGGCATTGCTGCAAACCGTGATCTGCGTAAAGCCGTTCAGGTAGCATTGAATAATGAGGACATGCTGACTGCTGCCTATGGCAGCAAGGATTTCTTCAGTGTTGAACCATCGCTCTATCCGTCCCAATTCATTTGGAGTACCGATGCCGGTTCAGAGGGCAGTTATAATGTCGGTGATGCGGAAGCAGCAAAGGCACTGCTTAAAACGGCCAATTATAACGGCGAACCACTGCGTATTCTCACCAGCCGCCAATATGAGTTCCATTACAAAATGGCGCAGGTTGCCGCTGAATATCTTAAACTGGCCGGTTTCACTGTCGATATGCAGGTGGTGGACTGGGCAACGCTCACTCAGCGCCGCGCTGATCCGGCACTCTGGGATATTTACATCACGCATAGTCCGTTCCTGCCGGAACCGGCTCTGATTGATCCGCTCTCTGTCAGTGCACCGGGCAAGTGGAATACACCGGCGCGCGCCAAAGTGATGGATGCGTTTAATGCGGAAGCTGATCCGCAGAAGCGTGCGGCACTCTGGGCAGATGTGCAGAAAGTTGTGTTTGACGAAGTGCCGTTCATCAAGGTCGGTAATTTCAACAATCTGTCTGCCAAATCCAAGAAACTGGATGGTGTGACGCCTGCACCATGGCCTTATTTCTGGAATGCTTCCGTTACACAGTAAATAAAACAGGCCGCGCCAGCTTCGGAGGAGAGGCGGCGCGGCTTTAAATGTTGGGTATTCCCGAATTGGGTGGAGACTGAATGCTACGCTATATCATACAGCGTCTGATCGGCATGATCGTGGTCATGTTTCTGGTTGTGACGATTGTTTTTGTGATCGTCCGCGTTACACCGGGTGATCCTGCAGCCGTCATGCTGGGGCCGGAAGCGACACAGGCTGATATTGAAGGACTGCGTGCTAAACTTGGTCTCGATCGCTCATTGCCGGTGCAATATGGCTATTACCTGCTGCAATTGCTGCGCGGTGATCTTGGCCAGTCGATTTTCCTTGGTCAGCCGGTTGCTCATGCCTTGGCGGAACGGGCAGAGCCGACATTCTTTCTCACATTGTTCTCCATTCTGATTGCCAGTGCGATTGCATTGCCGGTCGGTATTTATGCCGCGGTTAAGCGGGGTTCATTTTTCGATCAAACTGCAACGGCGCTGGCGATGTTTGCCGCCAGTATTCCAAGCTTCTGGCTCGGTCTGCTGCTGATGCAGGTATTTGCCGTGCGCTACGGTTTGTTTCCGGTCTCCGGTTATGGCGGGCCGAATACAAGTTTCGGCGAGCGGATGATGCATCTGGTGCTGCCGTCTTTCGCGCTGGGCATTGTGTCATCTGCTTTGATTATGCGTTTTACCCGTGCCTCCATGCTGGATGTGCTGGGCGATGATTATGTGCGCACAGCCCGTGCCAAGGGGCTGAATGGCAGACGCGTGGTGATGAAACATGCGTTTAAAAATGCGCTGATCCCGATTTTGACAGTGATTGGCCTGACCGCAGCTGTACTGATTTCCGGTGCGGTGGTCACAGAGACGGTGTTTGGCCTTCCGGGGGTTGGCAATCTGGTGGTGTCGGCTGTGATGCGCCGTGATTATCCGGTTATTCAGGGGGCATTGCTGGTGATTGCCGCGCTCTATGTTCTGATTAATTTTGCCATTGATATGCTTTATCTGGCCGTCGATCCGAGGGTGCGTTACTGATGACCGGCTCCAGTGTAAAATCCTCAGAAACATGGTTGTTTCTCCGTCGCCTGTTGCGTCGCCGCACCGTTGCATTCGGCCTGTTCGTCCTGATCGTTTTCGTGTTGCTAGCCGTTCTGGCGCCACTAATTGCACCCTATGCACCGGGTAAATTGTCGATCAGCAATCGTTTGACCGCGCCGAACGGCACATGGTTTTTCGGTACCGATGAATTTGGCCGTGATGTATTTTCCCGCACACTTTATGCGGGGCAGCTGTCATTGGCAGTCGGTGCCGCCGTGGTGGTGCTGGCCTCTATAATAGGCATCACACTTGGCTTGCTGGCCGGTTTTTTCCAGCGGCTGGATACGCCGATTGCGCGTCTGATTGATGCGATGATGGCTTTTCCTGATATTCTGCTGGCGATTGCGCTGGTGGCAGCACTCGGGCCTTCGCTGACAACAGTGATTGTGGCGCTGTCGATTGTCTATGCACCGAGACTGGCGCGTGTGGTGCGTGCTTCAACACTCGTTATCCGCGAACTGCCTTATATCGAGGCATCGCGTGCGCTGGGCATTTCCACACCGCATATTATGACCCGCCATGTGTTGCGCAATTTGCTGTCGCCTATTCTGGTGCAGGGGACGTTTCTGTTTGCGCAGGCGATGCTTGCCGAAGCCGGTCTGTCCTTTCTGGGGCTTGGTGTCAGTCCGGAAATTCCGACATGGGGCACGATGATTGCCTCCGGCCGTCAGTATGTCGGGCAGGCAGACTGGATGACGCTGTTTCCGGGCTTTGCCATCATTCTCGCCGTGCTGTCGTTGCAGATGGTGGGTGACGGATTGCGCGATCTTCTCGATCCGCGTTTGCGTAAAGATATGTGAGGGCATGATGAGCCATTTATCAGACAAACAGCCTGTGCTCCGCGTGCAAAATCTCACAACGTCTTTTCTCGGTGAGGGCGGCTGGCGGCCGGTTGTGAAAAACATCTCCTTTGATGTCGGTGCAGGGGAAACCGTGGCGCTGGTCGGGGAATCCGGCTCAGGAAAAAGTGTAACGTCTCTTTCTGTCATGCGGTTGTTGCAGCCGGATACCAGCCGGATTGAAGGGAATATTCTGCTTGCCGGCAAAGATATCTTGCAGCTGTCCGAGCATGAAATGCAAAAAATACGCGGCAATGATGTCGCGATGATCTTTCAGGAGCCGATGACGTCGCTCAACCCGCTTTACACGGTGGGAGACCAGATTTGTGAAGCCCTGCTATGCCATCGCAATATGAGCAAGGCAGAGGCAAAGGCTGAAGCTCTGCGCCTGATGGATAAGGTTCGCATTCCGTCTGCCGCAAGCCGGTTCAATGAATATCCGCATCGTTTCTCCGGCGGTATGCGCCAGCGCGTGATGATCGCTATGGCGCTGGTCACCCGCCCGAAACTGCTGATTGCCGACGAGCCGACTACCGCGCTGGATGTGACTATTCAGGGGCAGATCCTCGACCTGATTAAAACCCTGCAGGAAGAGGAAGGCACTTCGGTACTGTTCATCACCCATGATATGGGCGTGGTTGCAGAAATCGCTGATCGCACGGTGGTGATGTATCATGGTGATGCGGTGGAAACCGGTGATACGACCACGATTTTCCGTGATGCGAAACATCCTTATACGCGGGCTTTGCTATCAGCCGTGCCTGCACTTGGTTCGATGACTGGACGTGTGCGCCCACTGCGTTTTCCGGTTGTTGATATCCGAACCGGCACGGCACTGCCGCCGGTGGAAGCTGCTGATACTGTGGCGCAGGACGTGCCGCCGGTTCTGGATGTGAAAGGGCTGACGACACGCTTTACCATTCATAGCGGACTATTCGGGAAACTGGCAGGGCGTGTTCATGCGGTGGAGAATGTTTCTTTCTCGTTGCAGCCGGGGGAGACGCTGTCACTGGTGGGCGAGTCCGGTTGCGGTAAATCGACGACCGGCCGCTCAATCATGCGACTGATAGAGCCGCAAAGCGGTTCCGTTATGGTCAACGGGCAGGATGTGATGGCGATGGCAGGGCATGAGCTGCAAGGTCTGCGCCGTACCATGCAGATGATTTTTCAGGATCCCTATGCCAGTCTCAATCCGCGTATGCGGGTAGGGGCGTCGATTGCGGAGCCGTTTCTGGAGCATAAGCTCGGTACAAAACAACAGGCACGGGAACGTGTAGCCGATCTTCTGGAGCGTGTGGGGCTGAAAGCGGATATGGCGTCTCGCTTTCCGCATGAATTTTCCGGCGGGCAGCGTCAGCGTATTTGTATTGCCCGTGCTTTAGCGCTTGATCCGAAACTTATCGTTGCCGATGAGTCTGTCTCCGCGCTGGATGTGTCTATCAAGGCGCAGGTCATCAATCTGTTGCTTGATCTGCAATCCAGTCTCAACCTGTCTTTTCTGTTTATCTCGCACGATATGGCGGTCGTTGAGCGCCTCAGCCACCGCGTTGCGGTGATGTATCTGGGCGAGATTGTTGAGATCGGGCCGCGTGCAGCGGTGTTTGAAAACCCGCAGCATCCTTATACGAAAAAGCTGATGGCTGCCGTTCCGGTGCCCGACCCTGCACGGCGCGGTATGCGGCGCGGGCAGATTGCTGATGAATTGCACAGCCCTGTCCGTGCGCCGGATTATGTACCGGTCGAGCGGCTGGTGCGCGAAGTATCAGAAGGGCATTTCATATTCCAATGATACGTCCGGTGAAACAAATGTGCTTCTTCCTGTCAGCGTTTGCCGCTGAGCGCCTGCGCTGCCTCTTTCAGGCAATGCAGATAGAAAGCATGGTTCTTCAACCCGTCATCGCGGGGAGCGACAAGGCACAGTGTAGCGGTGGTAATACCCTGCGCATCACGCATAGGCACAGCAAAACAGTGAGTGAAATTATCGACCGTGCTGTTGAAGGTAAATTGTCCGGTTCTGTCGGCTTCACGTACCTGCGCAATAAACTCCGCCGGATCAAGCCAGCTGCCATTGGGCATTTGGAAATCGGCAGCGGGAATGAAACTGGTAATTTCTTCATCGCTGAGATGGGCGACCAGCAGGCGGCCGGAGGCTGTCCACGGAATAGGCACGGAATGGCCGACATCCGAGGAAATACGGAACGGGCGCACGCCTTCTTTCATGCGGGCAACGGTATATTTATTGCCGTCGAGCACGCAATATTGCGCTGTTTCACGGGTCTGTTCGGCAATACGTTCCAGCGCGGCATCGCAGGCGCGCATGAAGTCAAAATGATCTTCATAGGCCGCGCCGAGAAAATAGAGTTTACGTCCGAGAAACACACGACCATCGCCGCCGGTAAATTCGAGAATACCGTTGCGCAACAGCAGATTGACCAGCTCGTAAACCGAAGAGCGCGGGGCACCGATCTGCGCGGCAATTTCATTGGGTTTCAGCGGCTCGCGCTTATTGCGCAGAAAATCCAGTATCTCAAAGGCACGATCCAGACCGCGCGCACGTTTGCTGCTGTCTTCTTTGGGCGTGACCGGAGCGGTTACAGTGTTGTCTGACATGCTGCCTCCGATGAGCGCTATAATGTTATTATGTCTGTTATATTGGATTTTATTATGCAGGCAAGCAGAAGTTTACAATCAGAAGTGACGATGACAGAAGGAAATACGGGTATGATTATGCGTTATCAAAAAGGCAGCCGGATGAGTCAGGCCGTGAGCTATGGCGGCATGGTGCATATTGCCGGTCAGGTGGCTGAAAACCGCAAGGCTTCCATTGAAGAGCAGACCCGTGATGTTTTGGGGAAGATTGATCAGCTTTTGCAGCAGGCGGGAACCGACCGTTCCAAATTGCTGGCCGTGAATGTGTTTCTTCCGGCAATTGTTGATTTTGATGCGATGAATTCGGTCTATGATGCGTGGATTGATCCGGAAAACCCACCGGCGCGTGCCTGTGTGGAAGCGCGCCTTGCTGATCCAGACCTGCGGGTTGAAATGACAGCAGTTGCTGCCCTTTAATACTCAATGAAGTGCCGGAGCCGGATATGACACAAACGCTCATTCGCAATGCCCGTATCATTGATGGCACCGGCGCGCCTTGGTATCGCGGCGATGTTTTGCTGGGTGACGGGTTGATCCGGCAGATCGGCAGAGGTCTGAAAGCAGACGGCGATGTGCAGATTATTGATGCGGATGAGCGTTATCTTAGCCCCGGTTTTATTGATGCCCATTGTCATGATGATCTGATCTTTTTGCGCGAACGGGACAGGCCGGAAAAGGCCATGCAAGGGGTGACCAGTATTGTGGTCGGCAATTGCTCTTTCTCACTCTATCCGGCAGCCGAACAGTCCCGCGAATATCTGCGCCAGCATTTCTCCGGCCTTCTCGGTGAAACACGTTCGGATGAGATTTTTGATGATTTCTCCGGCTATCATCAGGCGCTGGAAGGAGAGGGAATTGCCCTCAATCTGATCTCACTTGTCGGCCATGCGGCTTTACGGTTGGCAGTGATGGGGCATGACAGACGGCCTGCCTCAGAGAGCGAGCTTGCAGCGATGTGCCGCTTGCTTGAAGTGCAAATGGCGCAGGGGGCGGCAGGTCTGTCTCTGGGGCTGGTTTACCCGCCAAGTGCTTTTGCTGAGATTGAAGAACTGGTGGCGCTTGGAAAAGTTGTGGCCGGTTTCGGCGGGGTGCTGGCTGCGCATATTCGCTCCTATGAAGCAGGGCTGATGCAGGCGACCGAAGAATTCGGTGAGGCTGTGCGCCTGTCCGGTGCCGCAGGGTTGTTATCACATCTGCAGTCGGCGGGACGGCCGAACTGGGGCAATGTACCGGCGGTGATCGACTATCTGGAAAGCCTGCGGTCTGACGGTGTGGATATCAGCTTTGATATGTATCCCTATCCGGCAGGTAGTACATGGATATTACAGCTTCTGCCAGCGGCGGTGATGGATGGTGGTTTGCCGGCTTTGAAAGCGCGCTTACAGGATACAGCATGGCGGCAGAAACTGGCGCATTGGGTGGAACATGGCGGGGATGATTATCACGGCCAGAGCAAAATTTCGCTGATTGGCTGGGAGAATGTACGGCTTTCGGCTATCGGCATTGAGGCGCTGAAACATCTGGAAGGGCAGACCATGCGTGAAGCTGCCTTTACACTTGGCACCACACCTTTCGATCTGCTGGTGCGTTTTGTTGAAGAGGATGACGGGCAGACGGGGATTATCCTGTTTCAGCTTGATGAAAGTGACCTTCATGCAGCTTGTTGCAACCGGTTGTTTATGGCGGGGTCTGACGGCTTACCGCGCCCCGGATCCAAGCCGCATCCGCGTGCTTTTGGTACGTTCCCGCGTATTGCCGGTCCTTTGCGGCGGGAGAAAAAATGGTTTCCGCTTGAAGATGCGGTGCGCCGGATGACGTCTGTTGCTGCGCAGCGTTTTTCTCTGCATGACCGCGGCCTGTTACGTCCTGCGATGGCTGCTGATCTGGTGCTGTTTGAAGATGCAATCACCGATCACGCGACTTTTGAAAACTCCACGCAAATGCCTTCCGGTATCAGCCATGTTTTTGTCAACGGACAGGCCGTGATTGCGCAAGGCAAGCCGACTGGTATCAGAGGCGGAATAGTGTTGCGACGCTGATTGTTTCTGTCTTCATACCTGATTTGAGCATGTGGTGGCTTGTCTTGTTGTGACGTTCATAAAATCTTAAGGCGGTATTTACCGGAAACCGATATTAATCCTGCTAATATCAGTAATATTTGAAGCAGGAATAATGTCATGAACGGGCAGGCCGGTGATCGGCGATTTCATATCCGCGATCTTATGCCAGCGATTGCATTGCTGGTTCTGTTGCTTGGCGGTATTGCCGTGGCTTTTCTCAAGCCGACGGGCAAAGATGACCAATATATCGTTATGGTTGCCCCGTGGCGTACACTGACCTCTGTTATCAGTTCCATTCAGGCCGCTGACGGCGCGATTATTTCTATCAATGCTTCATCCAGCCTGATTACAGTTTATTCCGAAAATAAAGATTTCCCAAACAGGCTTTACAGTGCCGGTGAGTGGCTGGTTTTTGAACCGCTGCTGCCTGGTGGTTGTTATGCCATTCAGGAACGGACGACAGCCGCATGATCCTAGAACTTGACGACCTTCGCAGCCGGTTTGGCCGGTTTTTGGTGATTTTATTCTGGCTGCATGTCCCGCTACTGGCGCTGGTTGCTTATGTCACCGGTCATTCGCCGGTCGGCGCGGCCTTGGCAGGTGTGGTACTGGCCGGAGCCTATCATTTATCATGGCTGCGTTCGGGTATTGCTCCGGTAACGCGCTATATTTCCGGTGTTGCCCTTATGGGGCAACCGGCATTGCTGCTGTATTTTATGAGCGGTCAGCTTTGGCAAATGGACATGCATATGTATTTCTTTGCTATGCTGGCACTGACTGTGGCGTGGTGTGACCGGAGGGCTGTACTTTTTGCTGCTTCTGCTGTGGCTCTGCATCATTTAACACTGGATTATCTGATGCCTGCGGCGGTGTTTCCTGAGGGCGGGGATATCAAGCGTGTTCTGCTTCATGCAGTGATTGTTGCGTTTCAGGCTGCGGTTCTGGTGTGGTTCGGCGATATGCTTGTCGATTGTTTTAATCGCATTAATGCTATGCGCGATGAAATCATTGCCAAAAATGCGGCACTGGAACAACGCACTCTTGAGGCGGAAGCTGCAAGCAAATCGAAGAGCATGTTCCTTGCCAATATGAGCCATGAAATCCGTACGCCGATGAATGCCATTCTTGGTTTTTGTCATCTGGTGCTGCGTACAGATCTGGATTTGCGCCAAAAAGAATATGTGTCGAAAATCAGTAATGCGAGCACGGCTCTGCTGCGGCTGATCAATGATATTCTCGATTTTTCCAAGAATGAGGCAGGTAAGCTTTCTCTCGAAACACGTCCGTTCAATTTACGCTCTTCATTGCAGAGTCAACTTAATCTGGCAGCAATTAATGCGGAGAATAAGGGTGTCAGCATTGAGACTGTTATTGAGAATAATGTGCCTGCAGTTCTGGTCGGCGATGAATTGCGCCTGAATCAGGTGCTGCTCAATCTCGTCAGCAATGCGGTGAAGTTCAGCGAAAAAGGAGCTGTTACAGTCGCGGTTGATGCTGAAGAGCAGCAGGATGCGGGTGTTAAACTGCGGATATCGGTTCGTGATCAGGGCATCGGCATGGCACCGGAACAGCAGGCTTTGCTGTTTAATTCTTTCACGCAGGCCGACAGTTCTATGACACGCCGCTTTGGCGGAACCGGACTTGGGCTTGTTATCAGCAAGCAAATTGTTGAACAGATGGGCGGCACAATCGGCGTGGAAAGCATACCGGGAGTGGGCAGTACTTTTACCTTTACCGTCAATATGGCCATTGGTGAAATGCAGACTGAGCCGGAGCGCATTGCTTCGGCAGAGATTGCGGGTTTGCGCGTGCTTGTGGCTGACGATAATCCGGCTTCGCGCGAGATTTTCCATGATGTCTTTAATGCATGGGGCCTGAATATTGATCTTGTCGCATCCGGTGAGGAAGTTCTGGGCGCGCTTGAAAGTGCGTGCAAAGCCGGACAACCTTATGATCTGGTGGTTCTGGACTGGAAAATGCCCGGCATGGACGGTCTGCAAACAGTACAGGCGCTTCATCGTAACGAAAATCTTTCCCCGCTGCCCTATGTGGTGATGGTGACTGCTTATGGTAATGAGGATTTCCGCGCTGAAACCGAGCGTTCCGGTATTGCGGCCTTCCTGACCAAGCCGATTGTCCCGAATGTGCTTCTTGATACGATTACCGGCTTGTTTGTCCGCGAAACAGCGGCGGATGCACCGCATGCGGAAATCGGACAGGCTATTCCGATGGTGGCCGAACACTTGCGCGGCCTGAAAGTTCTGCTGGCTGAGGACAGTATGATTAACCGTGAGATCGCGGTTGAACTGCTGCAGGATGCCGGATTGGTGGTCGATGTTGCTGAAAACGGCCGTATCGCCTGTGATCTCGTTCTTAAGGATACGCTGCCTTATGACGGCATTTTGATGGATATTCAGATGCCGGAAATGGACGGTATTGAAGCGACGTTGCAGATCCGCAAGAAATGGACTGCAGAGCAATTGCCGATTATTGCCATGACCGCCCACGCCTATGAAGAAGAACGGCAGAAATGTTTTGCTGCCGGTATGGATGATCATGTGGCCAAACCGGTTGATCCGTTTCTGCTGGTACGTACACTTGACCGGTGGCTGAAGCCGCGCAGTAAGGAAGTTTCACATCCGGCTGCAGATTCCGCACCGGTCGCAATGAAGCCTGTAAGTGATCTTCCGGAAAACCTGCCACCGTTCGATCTTACCAAGGCGCTGGCACGCATGAATGGTAAGACGTCGTTACTACGTAAGCTGATTATCGATTTCGGGCAGAGATTTGCTGCAACGCCGGAAGAGCTCAACGAGCTGATCGGCCGCGGTGCATTGGATGATGCACGGCGCAGTGCCCATACGCTGAAAGGTGTGGCGGGATCACTGGAACTTGCAGAAGTTTATGAGCAGTCTGCCAAGACTGAAGCTGCTTTGGCACAAGGTGATGTGGTTGCGGCGAATATATTGATTGCTGAATTGGAACAGGTGCTGAAACCGGCAATAAAAGCAGCTAAGAGTCTTGTAACTACAACAGAAGATGATAATAAGCCGGTTCCGGCAGGACAAGCTGATCCGGTCAATATTCAGGCGGAGATTCTGGTTTTCCGCGGGCTTCTGGAGCGCAGAAGTCTGAAGGCACGCAGCAGTTTTGAAAAGTTGGCGATTACACTCGGTATGACACCTGACACGATGCAGGTTCATCCGGTGAAGATCGCTCTCGATAATCTTGACTATAATCGTGCTCTCACATTGCTGGATGTGGAATTTGCTGATGTTTTGCAAGCTTCACCGGGCACTGAGCGTATCGGAGAGTAATTATGACAGACCGTGCAGTCATCCTGATTGTGGATGATGAAATCTCAAATATTGAGATTATGAGTGCAGTACTCGAGGACGATTATGAAGTATGTTTTGCGACTTCAGGCGAGGAAGCATTAAAAGTTGCACAGACGGTGTTACCGGACCTTATTCTGCTCGATGTGCTGATGCCGGGAATTGACGGGTATGAAGTTTGCCAGCGTCTGAAAAAAGATCGCATGCTTGCGGATATTCCTGTGATTTTTACAACCGGCCTGAATGATCAGGATGCGGAAGTGCGCGGTTTATCTACCGGTGCAATTGACTATGTGACCAAGCCTATTCAGCCGGTCATTTTGCTGGCGCGCGTGGCCAATCACGTTGAGCTGAAACGTTTGCGTGATCAGCTGGCGCAAATGGCTGTCACAGATGCTTTGACAGGTTTAAGTAACCGTCGTCATCTGGAGCAGACACTGGCGGCAGAAACTACGAAACTGGCACGTACAGGTGACTGGCTGTCGGTTATCATGGTTGATATCGACTTCTTCAAACTGTTCAATGATACATTCGGTCATCCGGCCGGTGACCGTTGTCTGGCGATGGTTGCGGCGGCTCTCACGCGCGCAGTGCATCTGGCGACAGATGTGGCGGCGCGTTATGGCGGCGAGGAGTTTGTCTGCGTCTTGCCGGGGCGGGATCACGATGCGGCGGTACAGGTGGCCAGAGAAATACAGGAACAGGTCAGTTCGTTAAGAATTCCGCATCCGGGATCTACGGTTGCCCCTTGTGTTACTGTCAGTATCGGCGTTGCCTCGGCGTGTTGTTTGCCGGAAATGTCTGCATCCCAATGGATGGCACATGCTGATCGTCAGCTTTATCTGAGTAAACGCGCCGGACGGAATGAAATTTTCAGCTCTGTTTTCAATGCGCAGGAAATTGGCCTGATTTCTGAATAATCAGCGGTTATTGCATTGCGGCCGGCATGCTCAGCTTTGCCGGTCAGCGACCTCGCACAGATGCAACTGAAGATTATGCTGCTGTATTTTCGCAAGAATATGTGGTGCCGGTGCCTTATCGGTAATCATAGCATCAACAATATTCAGCGCACCGAGTTTCACAAGTGCGCGTTTGCCGAATTTGCTGCTGTCAACGGCCAGTAATTTGTGTCTGGATTGGCCGAGCGCCTTGGACACTGCTGCAACTTCAGTGCGGTCATCGTCACACAGGTCGCCGTCATCATCGATACCGCTGACAGAAATCACCGCATAGTCAAATTTGAAACGGTTGATGAAGTCGGGCGTGTCTTCCTGAAAGATACCGCCATCTACTGCGCGTACAAAGCCACCCGGAATAGCCAGCGCGAAATCGGAATTCTCGCTGATGAGTGATGCAACGCGCAGACTATAGGTGACAATACGCAAGCCCTGTCTGTTTTTAATCAAAGCGCCGGCAACGGCTTCACAGGTTGTACCTGTATCAATGAAAATCGTTGTATTGTCGGGAATGTAATCGGCTACAAATGCAGCAATAGCCTGTTTTTCTGCGGCCTGATCCAGGCGCCTCTGACGATAGGTTCCGGCATCCATCGGAGCTGCAATCGTTGCGCCGCCATGAATACGGCGAACCTTGCCTGTGGTTTCCAGCGCCATAATATCACGCCGTGCGGTCTGCATTGTTACCGAGCAGAGATGCGCGATCTCTTCGAGCGAAATATAGTGGTTTTGCTCGATATATTGCAGCAGAAACGCCTGACGATTGTCTTTTTTATTGCCGCCGGTTGATGCCGAATTGTCAAATCGCATAGCGCCCCCTGTACTCTACGTATGTCGGACAAAAAAAATAATGCGTCAAGAAAATGATTTTTTGACAATCATCCGAATTGTATAAAAACTGACATATGACTCATCTAATGTAATGAAAATGACATTTTGTGTCTCAGATCTTACTATCGGGGTGATATGATGAAACAGCAGCGGTCGGGCGCAGGGCATAAGCATAAATTAGGGGCCGGGGTAGCGAGTGTATTTTTGCTGGCTGCACTGGGGACAAATGCACAGGCAGAACCGGCAAAAGCGCAAAGTTTTTCGCTGACAGTAATGGCTTTTAATATCTGGAATAACGGCGTTAATTCCAAGATGTGGGATGCTGAAGCAAAGAAGAATGGTCAGCTGATTTATAACAAGACCATGCAGGATTTGCTGCGCGGGGTGGCGCCTGATGTGCTGGTTATGCCGGAACTTTACAACAATAGCGGCAGGCCATTCGGCGATACGACGGTTGTTAAAGCTCATGTGAAAAACACCCTGGATTTGCTGAATGAAAAATCAGACAAGCTGGGTGCATTTGAAAAAATCAAAGATCATGGCTCCCGTGAGGGCGACGGGATGGTTTTCACCGGCGGTGAGGCAGAATATCTGGCAGCGAATACGGTTGTTATGAAACCGGGTAATGGCTTCCCTGATACGGTTATTGCGGGTCGCCATTTCAATTACGCGGATACTTCATCTGGCCGTATTGCTCAGGCAAAAGATGCCAACAAGCTGGCACAATCAACCTTGATGCCAACAATATTGCTTGGTGATCTGAATGCCGGTGATATTTCCGAGCGCGGTCTGCTGAGCGTGGATGCGCAACTGCGTCTGATGAAAAGTGCCACGAGTGCCTTTTATAAAACGCTCTCCGCAGAATATCTGGCACGCGCAGATGAATCCAAATGGCGTCCGATTATTCAGGCTCATTATCCGGACAAAAATATTGATGACTTGTCATGGGTGTCATGGGGCACTGCCTTGGAGGCCGCCTATAAGGCTGGCAAGGATATTGGCTTTGTCGGAGAGGCATATCCGGTAGACAATAATCTTCCGGTGACAATGAATATTCTGAAACAGCAACATCAGTTGATACAGCTTGAGCGGAACCGTGAACAGTTTAAGCCGAGCGAAGTCGGTGATGAACGTGCGACCTGGACCAGTGACGGCGAAGAATCTACCAATACATGGCCGAGCTGGGATCGTGTGAATATTGATCATATTCTGGTTTCCCGTCCTTTCGCGAAATGGGTTGAGATTGTTGATAACGGTCAATGGTCCGGCACACTTTCCAAACCGGCATTGTTGCCAAATGGTAATTCACTGTCGGACCATGATCCGGTTGCACAAGAGTTGCGCTGGGTCGGACCTAAACTTGAGAACTATAAAGACGGTGATGTTGTGAAAACCCGTCTGGTTTGGGGAGCCGGTGCATCCGGTTTTGAAGCCAAAGGCAAAGAATTTTTCCTGACACGCAACAATAACCGGAATGATGTTTACCTTGGTCAGGTTGCGGACGAAAACGGGAAGCCGGTCCTTAAGGATCTGACGCAGGAAGAAAAACAGACCCTGCTTGATTGCAAAACAACGGATGCTCGTTTCGCGCAGGCAGTGAAGGATTATTGTATCGATAATCATGAATTTATCGGCCAAACGCTTGTGACGGATGGCGGCACGATTATCGTTGATGAAGATGCTGCCTTAGGCACTGCAAAAGCCGATCTTTATCTGGCTGATGGCGGGTTGAAAATTGCCGGTCAGGCTATGAAAGCGCTGGATCGCAAACTTATTTTGAATGGTGCCGGACGGATTGATATTGCTGATGCCCAAAATGAAGTACTGATCCGGCAGGAAATCAGCGGCAGCGGTGGCCTCGTTAAGCAGGGTGAAGGCACCCTTGTTTTGGGGCAGGCAAATAGCCATCAGGGCGGTACATTTTTAGAGCAGGGAACTCTGAAAGCAGGTGTTGCCGGTGCGCTGGTTGATAATACAACGCTTGTTGTGAATGGCGGTAAGCTTGATCTCAATGGTCATGATCTGAAGGCATCTTCCCTGTCCGGTAAAGGTGGCAGTCTGGATTTGAATTCTGCTGCGCTGGAAATTAATCAGACGCTGAATACCCGCTTTGACGGAATCATTGACGGCAATGGTGATCTGACGAAAAACGGTACCGGTATTTTGGTGCTGAATGGCAAAAACAGCTATCGGGGAACGACCACGGTCAATGGCGGTGGCTTAATCGTTGGTGATGCGGATCATAGCGGTGCTTCTGTGAGCGGTATGATTAAAGTCAGCAATGGCGCATTTCTTGCCGGTTCAGGAACACTCGGAGGTATTCATATTGCGGCGGATGCTGTTCTGAGGCCCGGCAATTCTATTGGTACGCTCAAAACATTCGGCGATTTGGTGATGGACGCCGGCTCGCTGTATCACGCGGAAATCAACACGGATGGTACCTCTGATCTGGTTCAGGTTTCCGGTGCGGCAATGATTGATGGTGCCCGTGTTTATGTCGACAAGGCGGGCGGTTCCTATATGCCGGGGAGCCGCTATACTATTCTTACAGCGGATGGCGGTGTGAATGGTACTTTTGCTAATCTGAGCCAGAATATGCCGTTCATTGATCTCGGGCTGATTTACGACCCGAAAGCGGTTTATCTGGATGTGCTTCGCAATCAGGTGGCATTTAACGATATTGGTGAGACGGATAATCAACGTGCCGTCGCAATTTCTGTTGAGTCTCTGGCGAGTGGTAATGCTGTTTATGATGCAGTGGTCGGGCTGGAAAGCAAAGAGCAGGCTTTAGCTGCCTTTGATCTGCTGACAGGTGAAATTCATGCGTCCGCTAAAACGGCTCTGATGAATACAAGCAGCGATCTGCGTAATACGGCACAGGATCGTCTCCGGTCTGCCTTCGGCGATACCAATGCCCAAAAAGACGCACAGGTTGTCTCAGCCAAAGATGCGCCTGCTGCTTTGTGGGTGCAGAGCTTCGGCACATGGACTGAGAATTCTTCAGACGGCAATGCCGCAAAATTCAGCCAGACAACCGGCGGTATCTTTGCCGGTTATGATGCGGAGGTTTCTGCGAATGCACGCCTTGGTGCATTGGCCGGTTACAGCCGCACCAGTTTTGATGTTGATGGCCGTGCTTCATCCGGGGAGAGCGATAATTATCATCTCGGCATTTACGGCGGTACGCAATGGGGCAATACTGCTCTGAGCGCCGGTCTGGCCTATAGCTGGCACTCAGTGGATACCAGCCGCTCGATCCGGTTCGCTGATTTCTCGGATAAACTCACCGCGGATTATAATGCAGGCACGGTACAGGCCTTCGGCGAACTCAGCCATAAATTGCAAACCGGTAATGCGGTCTTCGAGCCTTTCGCCAATCTGGCCTATGTTTCTGTGAAGACGGATAGTTTTACCGAAACAGGCGGGCAGGCTGCCTTGACCGTTGACGGCGACAGAATGAGCACCGTGTTCACAACGCTTGGTATTCGCGGAGCAACAGAGATGATGTTTGGCAATGTCAAAACTGAGTTGAATGGTATGTTGGGCTGGCAGCATGCATTTGCCGATACCGATCCGGCCAGCCGTGCATCTTTTGCAACGGGTTCTGCTTTCGATATTTCTGGTATTCCTGTGGCAGAGGATACGGCGCTGGTGCAAGCCGGTTTTGATATTAAGGCCAGTGAGCAGGCAACATTCGGTATCAGCTATCGCGGTCAGTTCGGGTCAGGCTTTCAGAGTAATTCTGTGAATGCCAAACTTGGAATCAAATTCTGATCTGAAATGACTTGAAAGAACCAAACCGCCCGCTTGTCTGAAACAAGCGGGCGGTTGTTTATTTTTAGGCGGGAATGACTAAAGCACGTCGCAGCAAAATGGGATCATGGTGCGTCCGCGAGCATGCGACAATTAGAAGGATCCAAGAGCGAGCATCATTGGTGAGGTTAAACGCGACACGCTCTAGTCTTGTTCCGGAGGATAATGCATGGCATGGCTGCGTTGCTCTGCACTCACGCGGTATTCTCTAATGATTATGCTTTTTATATTTCCGGTGACATTATTGGCAGCATGTCTCTGCGGACTTGCTGATGCACTGCGTTTCCGGTCTGTTTTGAAAATACGACCGATTACCCTCGTTGTGCTGGTCGGGCAGATTTTTGCTTATGTGCTCGCTTTATGGATACTCTCACTCGATCCGTATTTTGACGATGACGGAACTCTCACTCGTATAGAAGGTCATCAGCTCTGGTTCTGGGCGTTGGAAATCGGTGGCTGGTTTGCCGTTATTCTGGTGCCGGCTCTGCTGGCGATCCGGTTTCTTTTACAGATGGCTCTGCGGACGATCCGGTAAAACAGCACCGCACTTGTATTTGCATGAGGTGACAGCGCGCTTAAGGCGTGGCATAGGAGGGCGCATAATCACAAGGCCTCCTGTTTCATGATCCGCATTGACAATATCAGTAAGTCCAACAGCCATCGCATTCTGTTTATCGAAGCATCTGCTGCTTTGAACCGTGGCGAGAAAATCGGTCTCGTCGGGCCGAATGGTGCCGGTAAAACCACTCTGTTTCGTATGATTACCGGTGAAGAACAGCCGGATGAGGGACAGGTTACGGTCGAGAAGGGCGTGACGATCGGTTATTTCGATCAGAATGTCGGTGAAATGGGCGGTCGGACTGCTGTTGCTGAAGTGATGGATGGTGCAGGTCCTGTCAGTATTGTTGCCGCTGAATTGCGCGAGCTTGAAGCTGCGATGAGCGATCCGGATCGTATGGACGAAATGGATGCGATCATTGAGCGCTATGGTGAAGTTCAGGCGCGCTATGAGGAGCTCGACGGATACGGTCTGGATGGCCGTGCGCGTGAAGTGCTTGCAGGTTTGAGCTTTTCTCAGGAAATGATGGACGGGGATGTCAGTAACCTGTCCGGCGGCTGGAAAATGCGTGTGGCGCTTGCCCGTATTTTGCTGATGCGCCCTGATGTGATGCTGCTTGATGAACCTTCCAACCATCTGGATCTTGAAAGTCTGATCTGGTTGGAAAATTTCCTGAAGACTTATGACGGCGCATTGCTGATGACGTCGCATGACCGAGAATTCATGAACCGTATTGTTTCCAAGATTATTGAAATCGACGGCGGTAATCTCACGACCTATTCCGGTGATTATGTCTTCTATGAAGGTCAGCGTGCCTTGAATGAAAAACATCAGCAGGCACAATTTGAACGCCAGCAGGCAATGCTCGCCAAAGAAATCAAATTTATTGAGCGCTTTAAAGCACGTGCGTCCCATGCCTCACAGGTGCAGAGCCGTGTGAAGAAGCTTGAGAAGATCGATCGCGTAGAACCGCCACGTCGTCGTCAGACTGTTGCTTTTGAATTTGCAACACCACCGCGTTCCGGTGAAGATGTTGTCAATCTCAAAGGTGTACATAAAGCTTATGGCGGCCGGTCGATCTATGAAGGCTTAGATTTTATGATCCGCCGTCGTGAGCGCTGGTGCATTATGGGGGTGAATGGTGCAGGAAAATCGACTTTGCTCAAGCTGGTCACCGGTACAACAGAGGCCGATAATGGTATTGTAACGCTCGGTGCCAGCGTAAAGCTCGGTTACTTCGCTCAGCATGCCATGGATATTCTGGAAGGCGACAGCACTATTCTGGAATGGTTGGAACAGCGTTTTCCAAAAGCAGGGCAGGCACCTCTGCGGGCTCTTGCCGGTTGCTTCGGTTTTTCCGGTGACGATATCGAAAAGAAATGCCGTGTGCTTTCCGGTGGTGAAAAGGCACGTCTGGTTATGGCGGCGATGTTATTTGATCCGCCGAACTTCCTTGTTCTGGACGAGCCAACCAACCACCTTGATCTTGATACCAAAGAAATGTTGATTAAAGCACTGGCTGCCTATGAAGGCACAATGCTGTTTGTTTCGCATGACAGACATTTTCTGTCAGCGCTTTCAAATCGCGTGCTGGAACTGACGCCGGATGGTATTCATCAATATGGTGGCGGCTATACGGAATATGTGGAAAGCACCGGTCAGGAAGCACCGGGTCTGCATAGTTAAAATGAATACGCCTCCCGAAAGTGATTTCGGGAGGCTTCGTTATAATAGGGCATATGTTTAGCGACGCTGCAATTTTTCAAAACGCTTAATCAGACGATCCCGTTTCAGTCGCGACAGACGTTGAATCCAGAAGATACCGTTCATTTGGTCAATCTCGTGTTGATGGCATACGGCAAGTAAGCCTTCCGACTCTTCTATATGTTCTTTGCCGTCCAGATCCTGATAGCGGACATGCACGGCAGCGTGGCGTTCAACTTCATCCGCAACGCCCGGCATAGAAACACTGCCTTCCTGATGACGGATTATTTCTTTAGAGGCCCAGATGATTTCGGGATTGATGTAGATTTTCACGCCTGCATCAGGCGAAAGCTCCAGAACTGTAATGCGTTTCGCTACGCCGATATGAGATGCAGTGATTCCGATCCCCGGAGCTGCGCGCATTGTTTCCAGCAGATCATTAACGAGCTCACGCAAAGACGCATCAAATTGCGCGATAGGTTCAGCAATCTCGCGCAGACGCGAATCCGGATAGGCAATGATAGGGCGAATAGTCATAACGGGGCTTTGTCTCACTGAGTGTGGGCTACGTATATAAAGTCTTGAGCTCTCATTACCGTAAAAGCGATTTTTTGGACAGTTCTGCTGTGACTCGTAAAATTCCGTACATTTATTCCCGCCTGATTCCGTTCGTTTTGAATTGGAATCAGTATTTGATTCTGGATTTGTGAG
>UCAG01000001.1 GCA_900470285.1 Hyphomicrobiales bacterium | reverse complement strand
AATCTCCCATGAAAAATACCTGAAATACAATGGCTCTTCTCACTGAAGACAAGCTATTAGAACAGCCCGTTTGACCTGAAACCGATACGCAAGCGATTAAGTATCGATGACCACACGAACAGGACAAATCCTGCCCACGTAACCAAAAGCTCCTATGAAAAACATCAAATGCCCCGGCAGAAATGCGCGGGGCTTTTTTGTATGTTCAAACAAACAAATGACAAAAGCGGGAGAGGGGGAAGCGGCTTAGAAATTCACTTTTATTAATTATGAGCATTACGTGAAAACGCATTATGGCATAAACCTCTTGAGTAATCAGATTGGCAACCATATCCGTATTTCACATTGTCCGCCCGCATTTAATGACGTGGTTCAGGAAGCGTTCCTTTGTTTGAAATCATCTGCCGCTGATCATTCATGTGACAAGCCGGTAGAGCTACCTTCGCCGTATCATCCGCAATCTTGCTATAGACTGAATGAGACGTTCGGGAGTTGAGTGGCGTCGACATGATGATACTGATTTTAAGGCGATTACCGAAGATTGGCCTATAAAGGAAGATACCTTCTCAGGTCGAAATGAATTACGTATCACCATGGGAGCTATGGAAGAATTGCCAGAGCGGACACGTATAGCTCTCCATATGCACCGCAGTGATGCAGATTAATATTGAATGCTCGTTTGAAGCGATTGCTAAGGCTTGGGATCGGTTGATACGGAGGTGTCCGACTTGGCAATAGATGTGCCAGAGACCTTATTTTCTTTTCGGGCCGAACTTTCTGGCGTTGTAATTACCGCGTTTGAGGGGAAAGCCGGTAGTCTCCAGCATTTATCCTAAACCTAACCACGTCGCAGGTTATGTATTAGGATTGATATTCGGCGGTCTGTATTCGAGGTATAGCAAAACTGTTACTGGGTCGATCTAAACTTCGTGTTGCGGTGAGGGAACCTGTTTGTTATTGATGCGGTATACAGTGTATAGGAAAGTTCAATGACAACAGCTCATGTATTCATTGCCGCTAGTTTAGACGGATTTATTGCGCGTACCGATGGTTCTATCGATTGGCTTACGCCGAACGGTGCCGATGTTGAAGATCATGGCTTTGAGTCATTTTTTTCACAAATGGACGGGATTATCATGGGACGCGGAACCTATGAAAAAGTTTGCACATTTGGTGATTGGCCATTTGATAAACCGGTGATCGTCCTATCTCGCAATCTTGCAGGCAGCACTCTTCCTTCCGATCAAGATAAAAAAGTCAGGATTTGGGATTGTTCTCCTGCTGAAGCGCTTGAACGTGTCGCCAAAGAAGGATGGATGCGGGCTTATGTCGATGGCGGAAAACTAATTCAGTCATTTATGCGTGAGGGTTTGATTGCGGATATCATTCTGACCCGTATTCCGGTCATACTCGGAGCAGGATTGCCGCTCTTTGGGCCTTTGCCAGAGGCACTCTCTCTTAAACATATTAAGACATCAAGCTTTCCCTCCGGATTAGTCCAATCAAACTATGAGATTGTTCCGTGACAAAAAATATTCCGGCTAACCGTGCACCGGAACGAGAACCAATAACAGCTCATCAAATTGTTGTTCTAGCCTTGGAAATGCTGGATAAAAATGGCTCTACAGGGTTAAGTCTTCGACGCTTGGCAAGTGGATTGAATGTCACCGCGATGGCGCTTTATCATCATGTCGGCAACAGAGCTGCTCTTATTGGTTTGGTGATTGACCATATTCTATGCAACGTGCATCCAGCGATAGAAAGCCAAGATTCAGCCAGGGCACGTTTAATCACCTTTCTCGAAGAGTACGGAAAGGCGGTGTCCGATCATCCGCATGCTTTTCTCTGCTTGTTTTCTTCAGCTGGTGTGAAAAGTGTGAGTGTTGAACGCATTGAGCGTCAACTTGTTGATATGCTTGAAATGGCAGGCATATCTTCGCATAAAGCTGAACTGTTGCGCGATATCCTCATTGATCATGCCCACGGCTTTACAATTTCGCTTTCCTTATTGGAGGCCAATACATTGCCTGATCATAGTCTTGGCGATAAGTACAAACAGGCGCTTTTGCATTTGGTAGATGCACTTGTACCCGATGTCGTATAGTGTCTATCTTGTTGCATTATACAGTAACCAAACAACCTGAAGCACAATCGGGGTAGCTTCTGATTGAGTTGTAAACGGGTTCAGAAAGCAGGGGCCCTTCGAATTTTTCCTGTTTACCGCCACATAATGTAAATGGTCCGTAAAACCGGCTGCAGGCCGGTCATAAGTGCCTGCAAATTTAGGGGCTGTTTAAATAATGGCACTAGAATATATGTTTGATCCTCAACATTCCGCCTAATGCTTCACGATGCAAAGATCGCTCTTCAGAAAAAGAAGTGTAGTTGATTTCGGGCGTAATAACTAAATTGGGCAGCAGCGAAAAATTAAAATCTGCAGCCGCTGCCCATGTCCCTGCATCTTCATAAGCAACCTGAAAGTTAAAAATCGTCCTTGAGTTTATTTCAGTAAAAAAACCTGCCCAGACAGCATAATTACCATTCCAGTTTCCGTAATAATTTCTTTTCTCACCATTAGTCTGATATCCCAGCATTGTGAAAACACCGGTTGCATCCGTCAGCCTGTAATCAAGCCGTCCTTTGATACCAACTTCGCGTATCTTGGCATCATATCCCGCTGCGATTGTTACCGTGCCTCTTTCTGCTTCATATTTAATTCCCCCAACCACATGCGGCATATAACCGGTTATCCGATAATCATGTGTTTCATTAACTTGTATACGAATATTGTCATCGTCAGCGGAAACAAATGACAAGTCAGTTTCTGCGCCGATTTCAGCACCAATGGTATAGGAAAATCCGTTATTCAGATTTTTTGTAAAGCTGATGACAGGTGTCATATCGCCGGAATAATTCACAGTATCATCATTGATGGCACCATTATCCCAATCAAACCATGTTTCATAAATACTGTCAGAATAACCAATTTTAAGCCCCCCGAGTTCTATATAGAGGTCAGAGATATCAGCGCCTTTATCTTCACCATCGGTGAAAGCAAACTCCAGTTCACCATAGGATTTTAGAACCCCAAGTTCTGTGTCCGCTCTGCTATCAATTTCCAGAAAAAATTTGGTTTTAGATTGTAAGTGCCGGTAACGCGTACCATCATCGATGTCATGACCGGCTGTAACATCGTGCCTCAGCGTCCCACCAAGGCGGACACACATACTATCTGCGCCAACTCTGAAAAATCCCTCCTCATAGCTTTCACATGTCCGTATATATTCATCATTTTCAGCCCTGACCGTTCCTGCTGTTGCTAAAACCCAGCAAATAGCCAGCGTAGCTTTACTAAAAGCCCTCATACTTCCCCCATTTTTATTTATTGTCTTGAGATTTCCTGCATATCTTCCGGCAAAGTGGCGAAAAACTATGCATTTGCTGTAGTGTGCAAACCGAGAGGATTAATTTGCCGGGCTCTTGCTACCCCAAAAAAAGACACGGCAATCCATGAGCCTGTCCGGTCGAACAGGCTTTATATTTGGTCATATATTGTAAAATCAGGAGAGTTTTACGTTATTATTGATTAGCGGTTATCCGGATCCGCATTAACAGACAATCCAAATACTTTATCTTCAGCATTACTGACAACCTCGAGTAATCTCTTATCATTACCCTCTCCGATCTTGTAGACAGATCGCGTCCTGTCCCCTTCACGGGTTCTCGTAATCAGTTCAGGTACGCTCTCTGCCCAATTTTCCGGCAAGGATTTACGCAAATCTGCAATATCAACAACAGAGGCTCCCTCACCATTGAATAGCTTTTGACTATCGCCTGACTGCATGAGCGTTTGGAATTCCTTCCAAACATTTTGAGAAAATTTCTCTTTGTCGTCTGTAATAGCTTTGCGCGGCGCAAGCTCTAGTTTTGGCTCAATAATACCTGCTACCGCGCGAACTACAGCCGCAGGATTACTATGATCAGAGTCTAGATTTGTCAGCACAACAACGGTAAGTTTGTCATCGATATAGCGTGAGTAAGATGTGGTAAATCCCTGCCATGCACCATCATGTTCAATGACTTTATGACCATTCACAAAATGGATTTCCCAGCCAAAACCATATCCTTCATCAGCCGTCTTGCCACCATAGGGATAGGGTGTCCACATTTTCTGCAGCGTATCTTTTCGTAACAGCTTTTCACTGCTAAGTGCTCTGTCCCAATATTCGATATCGCTAACTGTAAAATAGATTGTGCCATCAGCCGTGGAGTTAAACGTCGGAGAAACCCATTCCTGATTGCGCAAAGTTCCACCAATCATTTCATAGCCGGCAACACGGTTTGGAATAATATCCGTGTCAGAAATAATTCTCGATGATTTCATGCCAAGTGGTGAGAAGATATTATCATGCAAAAATGCACTATAATGATGACCACTCACCCGATGGATCATAATTCCGAGCAAAACAAAATTGGTGTTCTCGTAACTCCACCCTTCACCGGCGTTAAAATCCAGCGGCAATTTTACAATCTTTTCGACCATTTCGGCTTCAGAGAAATCACTGCGAAGATCAAATGGCATGCCGGCTTTTTGTAACTCCGGCGTATCATACGCCGCAATACCTGAAGTATGCGACAATAGATTAGCAACTTTTATTGGCTTCCAGCTATCCGGTGCCTCAGGAAAATATTGGGTAATACTATCTTCCAGATGAATTTTACCCTGTTCGACCAGCATCATTACGGCTGTTGCCGTAAAAGATTTACCAACAGATCCGGATTGCAAAACACTGTCAGTTGTCATCGGGACATTCAATTCAATATTGGCAAGCCCATAGCCTTTGGTCAGCACGGCATCGCCGTTTTTGTAAATACCGAGCGCCAGACCCGGAATTCTCTGCCGCGCCATTTCTGCCGTAACGTACCGGTCAATACGTTGTACCTGCTCTGGAGAAAGCGCAGGTTTGTTTTTAGCGAAAGCAACAGAAGCAGACATCATGATAAAACTCACAGCAAGAGTACGAAACATAATAACCTCATAAATCCGGGCTCGCATTGAGCGATCAGATACAAATCGGACAGGTATTTTTTCGGAGCCATCGATTGCCTCCGACACAGTATTCAGAAATAAATTTAAAATATGAGGCAGCTATAGAACTGACATCTTCTCGACAAGAAGCCTCATATGTTCCCGATGCGCATTGTCTGCCGGAACAGCAACACGTCATATTTGTTACCGCAACAATATTTGGTATTTTAATGTCGTCAATAATTATTTGTTATTTTTCTGTCATTACTCAATTACATTAAGCTGAAGGTTGCTCATATTTTTTCATAATAATAACAAATATTTAAATAAAATTTACAAAACAGAAAATCGTTACCACCTTTTCTCAGGTGATAAATCTGCGCACAATATTCGCAAACGATACATGTAATCCTGACAATAAATCTATCAAAAATTAAGTCTGAAAATAGATACGCCTGTGCACTGTGCTTAACGGGCTCCTGCGTTTTCTCTTTGTCACTGAGGATTTTACATGCGGATTTATAGTTCAAAGTCTTTCTTTGCAGCAGTTCTGTGCGCTGTATTTTCAACCAGCGCTACGGGAGCACAGCAACAAAACAACGAAAAGCTTGATGAAGCTGTTGATCTTATCAGGCAAGCGCTCTCTTCATCTTCAGTACCCGGCATGGTGATCGGCATTTCAGATCGCGACCGTTTGCAACGCGTTATCGTGCATGGTTATGCCGATTTAAAAACCAAACGACCTGTTACTGCGGAAACAGGCTTTGCGATTGGTTCAATCAGTAAATCCATGACAGCCATAGCACTCCTGCAGCTTATGGAAGAAAATCGCTACGACCCCACTTTGCCGGCTTCTGATTTCTTGCCATGGTTTAGCGTTAAATCATCCTATGGTGATGTAACAGGACATCATTTGCTCACCCATACCGCTTCATTGCCTGATGATAACCTCTGTACTGATAGTCCGGCAGGTACATATCAACTTCGCAACTATGAATTGCCTTATGCTCCGGGAACACATCACTGGTACTCTAATGTGGGTTATCAGGCGCTTGGGTTCACACTCGAGGCGATTGAAAAAGCGCCATATAATTCAATTATCGAACGACGTATTCTTACGCCATTAGGGATGAATGCTTCTCATGGCCGTATTGATAATACACAACGGGGTCAAATAGCAGAAAGCTACGATCCTTCACCGGCAGATGACAGCCTTGTAGAAGCACCGTGGGTTGAATATTCCGCAGGGGACGGCAGTGTTGTCTCAACGGTCGGTGATCTCAGCACCTATGCCCGGTTTATCTTAAATCGCGGAGCAGGACCCGACGGACGCTTAATATCAGACACAGCCTTTTCGCTTTTCACAACCCCGCTTTTTGAAGGCTACGCATATGGCATAGAAATACGCCAGACACAGCAAGGCGTTGTTTATGAGCATACCGGTGCGATTGCCGGTTATCGTGCCAATCTCGAAGCACATATGGATGAAGGTTATAGTATCGTTACGCTCAGAAACGGACCAATTGAGCCAGAGCTCGGACAGTGGATTTTAGACACTATTCAAGCGGCTCATCATAATCTGCCGCTAAAAGCACCTCCGGTTAAGCCTGAGAAAATATCTGCGTCTCATTATGCAGGTACATATCGCAATGCCGCAGGGCAGGTTCTGCAGTTTGAAGATATTTCCGGTAAACTTACCCTGAAAAGCAATGACAAGTCTGTTGAACTTAAGAGGATTGCATCCGCAATATTCCGCGGGCCTTCCGACCATCCCGGTAATTCAGCTTATATATTTGGTCAGGCATCAGAGGATACACAATCGGATGTAACGGATGTTGCTTATGGTGCCGAGTGGTATGTGAAGGATGGCAGCAATCTCACTGCAACTCCTGCGCCAAGTGAGCTTGTGCCCTATGCCGGACATTACGAAACATACGGCTGCTCACCTGAGCCTCTCAGAATTTTCATACGCAACGGCAAACTTGCAGGTCATATTGACGGTGAAATGACAGCCCTTGTCCCTTTGGGAAACGGTCTATTTCGCCCTGCGGAGCCCGCATTTAACCCTGAGCGCATTCAATTCAATACCATTGTTGGTGATAAAGCATTTGCATTAAAAGCAGCAGATGTTCCTGCTTATCGCGTTGAAACACCTTAATTTTCCGGGATGACCATGACACTTTCAGCTATTACTCTCACCAATATTACCCGAGACAATTATGAGGATGTTTGCGACTTAGATGTCACTGATGAACAACAGGATTACATTGCGACAAACACATGGTCGATCGTGCAATCTGTTTTCGAGCCGAATTATCAGGCGCGCGCTATCTGCCTGAATAACAAGCCTGTAGGGTTTGTCATGTGGGTCATTGAAGCCAATAATACCGTTTCCGTATGGAGATTCATGATTGATCATCATTTCCAAAACAAAGGTATCGGTCGTGAAGCTTTTAAAATTATCCTCGGTGAAATCAAACAAACCATCAAACCCGTAAAAATCATTATCGGCTATAATCCTGCCAATCTGACTGCAAAGAAATTTTATGCAAAATTCGGCTTTGCAGAAACGGGAATGGATGATGAAGGCGAGGATATGATGGCAGAAGTTATTTGCCAGTCTTTGACTGCCCATTCATAAAATTCATCAGAATAGATTGAAATATCTCAACGATTTACGAGTTTCAAAGGCTGTCCCAATCGGGGCGGAAGCTGCCGCACGTCAAGATGCGGACAGCTGTTTTGCCCGCTCAGTATATCTCACTCTTTGAGAGTGACATACCCTGAGGCAGAGCAACGCAATCAATCTTTGCAAGACGGATCGGAAAGAGCTGTTCGATCATCACATTATTTCAGGAACATCATTATATGCCACAATCACCGGTACCAGTATTCGAACCATCAGACAGCTTATCTGCCGACACTTCTGTTATTGTGATCATAAAAGCTGAGGGACAACATCCTGACACACGCATCTCAGAGTTGGATAAAACGATGGGCGGAATTATTTCGCGCGCCTGTTCTGTGTCTGCCGCTCCTGCCGAATGTGGCACCTGTATCGATCTGAGCCCGCCGCGCGATGTACCGGCACGACGTGTTATTATCCTTGCGCTAGGAAAAGCTGAATGTCTGTCAGCGCTTAACCTGACGTCTGCCGGCGGAAAACTCGCAATGCATCTGGAGGAAAGAGGCGAATGCGAGGCGACTATTCTTCTCGAACCGATTGAAAGGGCCAGTCTTAGCCCCGAGGACATTCTGGCGCATCTAGCACTTGGCATCCGACTACGCCGTTATCGCTTTGATTTGCGTAAGATCAAACCTGTAGCGGCTCTTGATAGCCCTTGGCGGTTCCGGCTGATCGGTGCTGACAAACAGGCGTTAAGTTCGGCACTTATCCGGCTTAATGCCGTGGCGGAAGGTGTTGAATATGCCCGCACACTTGTCAACCTGCCACCTAACTATCTCCATCCGGATAGTTTCGCCGAATATTTGGAACCATTAAGGAATGCCGGTGTTGAAGTAGAAGTGCTAGAGGTTCCAGAGTTACAGAAACTCGGAGCCGCAGCACTGCTTGCGGTTGGCTCCGGTTCGGTACGAGCGCCTCGCATTGCTGTGCTTCGCTATCGCGGGGAAGTGTCGAGCGACGAACCGCTCGCCTTTGTTGGCAAGGGCGTATGTTTCGATTCCGGCGGGCTTTCCATCAAAAGTGAAGAATCCATGTTTGACATGAAGGCGGATATGGCAGGGGCCGCAACAGTTGCCGGCCTCATACTCTCCCTCGCAAGGCAAAAAAGCTCAGTACATGTTGTTGGAATACTTGGCATTGCTGAAAACTTAATTTCTGGCCAGTCGTTCAAACCCAGAGATATTATCGATACTTTGTCAGGTCAGACCGTAGAAGTGTTTGACACTGATGCAGAAGGCCGTCTGGTTCTTGCAGATTGTATTTACTATGCTGCAACGCGTTTCACCCCCTCCGTCATTGTGGATGTTGCAACACTGACCTATTCTGTAGAGCGGGGTCTTGGTTCTGTTTTTGCAGGTCTGTTCAGCACTCACGATGTTTTAGCCGAGCAGATGATTGCAGCAGGTGAGACAGTAGGCGAGCGCTTCTGGCGTCTGCCCCTTGATCGGGGATATGATGAAGGATTGAAGTCCCCGCTTGCAGATTTGCGTCACCACGCGAAATCGTCAGAGGGCGGCGATGCGCCTTTTGCTGCAGCTTTCCTGCGCCATTTTACAGAAGGATGTCCCTGGGTTCATCTCGATATCGCCGGAAAAGAAATAACAGATGAAGACCGCCCGCTTGCGCGTCAAGGCGCTACAGCCTTTGGTGTACAGATGCTGGAAGAGTGGGTGAGGAGGCAGTCGCAATAACACTCTGATTTTATACGGCGAATGGCGCTTCAATCAACGCAGTATCACTGCCTGATCTTGAGCGCCGCCAGCCTCATCCTCCAAAGTGAACGGTGCCTTGTTATAATGCGGTGTGATATTGTTACAGTGTAGGCGCTTTTTTAGTGCATCGTATAGCCAAGGTTTTCATCGACGCCAGATCGCCATCATCAGTGTGTCGGTGGCGGTTGGGCCGTCATATTGGCATTTATTGACCAGCCAACGACAGGGCGTGAGAGCAGATCAATGACTGCCGCTTTTACTTCAAAGCGGCTTCAATGAGATTGCGTACCGTTTTGGCAGCAACAGGGCTGTCGTCTACCAATGCTTTAGCGCAGATCCCGTCAGTCAGAGCCACAATGGTTTGAATTTTCAGAGCATCATTCGTCTGTTTTGAGATGGTTTGTGTGACAAGGTCACGCCAGTGGTTGGCGATTGCGCGCAAGGCCGGACGGCGCGCTGCAAGCAAAGTCAGTTCTCTTTCCGCAATTGCTCTCTGCCGTCCTGCACCACTCGATTGCGCAATCATTTCTGCAATCGCACCTATTTCGTCATGTCCCTCTGCAAGCAATGTTTGAAACTGTTGCGCATAGTCTTTTGCGGCTGAGGTTAAAGCGGCAAGCATCAGATCATCGAGCGTTGCAAAATAATAGATTGCCGAGCTTGGCGATACGCCGGCTTGTTGGGCAACGCTTCTGTGTGTCACACCGGAGAGGCCGTCGCGTTCAATGATTGCCAGAGTCGCGCTAATCAGGTTTTGAACTGTCAGATCGCCTCTGGCTTTCCGGCCGTCTTTGGCAGCGCTACTTGTCAACATTACCTCCAAGCTCGAGGGATACAACGCCGCCGATCACCAGCAGAATACCTGCCGTCTGCACCAGCGATAATTTATCGTTTAAAAATACAGTGCCTATGATTGCCACAACCGCCACACCAAGGCCAGCCCAGATAGCATAGGCAACGCCGATTGGCATTCCCCGATTGAGAACCAGTGACAGCAGATAATAGGCGCTGAGAACGCCGGTCACTGCCAAAAGCGTCGGGAGAGGTTTGGTGAAACCATTGGAAAATCGCGTTGATATCGCTCCTAATATTTCCGCAGAAATTGCAGCAGCAAGCAAAAGATAGGTCATTTAAGCATCCTATTTATTTGAACATTTGTTCAAATAAATAGGATGCGATTTGCAGCTTGTCATATCGCGGTCAAAACAAAATAATAATCAATTTATTTATTGAATGATTGACTATGTACGAGAGTCAGGTTTATGAATTGTTCAATTCAGCTAATCGGGGAAGTTCTTATGCACAAATATGAAAACGGTATCACTGTCAGAGGCGCCAATGACGGCAAACGCTTAGCCTCGGCAGGTAATATCTACCGTATTCTCTCCAGCGGTTCAGAAACGAATGGCCGCTATGCACTGTTGGAAACATTGGTCGAACCGGGGCAGGGCGCACCGCTGCATCTGCATGAACGCGAGGAAGAAGCCTTCTTCATTCTGGAAGGCGACATGGTGTTCTTTACCGAGAATGAGAAAATCATGGCACCGGAAGGCAGTTTTCTCAACTGCTCCGTCAATACCGTGCGCGGTTTTCGCAATGAAACACAAAAAACAGCACGTATGCTGATCCTGTTGGCGCCTCCCGGCCTAGAAGACATGTTCGAGGAAGATGGCGAGGTTTTGGAGAACACGCATCCTTTCCGGGAAACGAAGATCAGCGGCGGCAGAGCATTATCCTGTCCGGTCATTTCAGAGCGTTTTGGCATCGTCAACATTGCGAAAGCGCTGCCTGAAAGTGAAGTCTGATTGCGTTCCGCGACTATCAGAAATGAGGCAAAAATGTCTGATAATTGAACATGCCCGTGTGATTATTCTGGGGGCAGGCCCTGCTACAGAGCTTTTTACCGGCCAATTATCTCTGAAATTCGGTGGTTATCCGATGACTGAAGCTAACAACTCCAGAACCACTGTGCCGGGTGTATTCGCGGCCGGAGACGTAGCCGATGATGTCTACCGGCAGGCAGTCACGGCTGCCGGTATGGGGTGCATGGCTGCACTGGATGCCGAGCGATATCTCACAAAAATTGGTCTGTCACAGGCCGCATAAGTTCCTTTCAATCCTTTGCGGAGTCGTAAAATGAAAGTCGTATCTCTGAACAACAATAATTTTGAAACACAGGTTCTGAAACACACCGGTGTCTATGCTGTACGCTTCTGGGCGGAGTGGTGCGGGCCATGCCGTGCAATGGAGCCGATGTATAAAGCCATGGCTGAGGAGCCTTCAGCTAAAGCCAGCTTTGGCGAGGTCGACATTGACAGATCGCCGGAGATTGCTGCGGCTTTCGGTATTCGTGGTGTGCCGACAGTGATCCTGTTTAAAGACGGCAAGCCGGTCGAGCAGGTTGTGGGGCTGAGAGAAAAGAGCAAATACGCTGCTCTGATTGACCAGTTGACAGCTTCTTAAACCCTGTAATTGACGCCTTTTAGAGCATTAGGCACTGTTCTGACTCCATTGGTCAGAGCAGTGCTTTTTGTTGCATATATCTCAGGCGCGGGAATGGTTCTCACCATATAAACTGATCGTGAATTCGGGCTTCGTGGCTTGACAAGTTAAATCACCTCGTCAATCATTCAATAAATAAATTGAATGATTGACGAGGTGATTGATATGAATATCCTGCTTGGCATAAATGCTGCAGGTGCTGTGCGTGTCAGTGAGATATTGCCGCTGTTGCTGCCATACCGTTCAGAAGGTGATCTGGTTGAAAAAGCCTGGGGCATCAGCCTTCATCAGCAGAAGACCGCACGTCTTTTTAAAGATGATGTTACAGCACAAAAAGCTGCCTATCATGGTTTTACGCATGAGCATGAAGGGCACGGGCTACTCGCACAAACCATCTTATCCGAAGTGCAGGTTGCTCCGGCTTATGCGGATATTGCGCCTTTCGCGCGGGAACTGGGCGGGCGGGTTTGGACATTTACCCATGACAGCGATCTGCCTAATCTGGATCAGCTCGAAGTGATTGGTTTCCGTCCGATTGGTACCAGTGCCGCAGAACGTGCCTTCTGCCTGCTGCTGGATACCGCAAGAGATTATCTTTGTGAGAATGGCGACATTCCTGATCCGCAGAAAATGCTGCACCGGCTGGCACGGGAAACGTCACGGATCACAGCTTCCGGCCATTTCAACTATATGCTCAGCAATGGTGACTATCTCTTTGTCCATAGCCATACGCAACTCGATATTCTGATGACAGAGGATGATGCGGAACAGCGGGATATTTGCGTGGTCGCCAGCCAGCAAATGACGGATGATGATTTCTGGTCATGTCTGTTGCCTCACTCTCTGACGATGATCCGCAATGGCAAAATTATCGGACAGGTACGCACGGAAAATCCGGCTGATACCACCATGCAGAAAAACCATGCTGCCTCTCTCCGGCAATTCCAGCAAAACCGGCTTGCCGCCATTGCAGAGCGACAGGAGCAATGCGCCGGTGACGGACATCTTTATGAATGTAGCTGAAGTGCTTTCAGAACGCGTTTTTATTTTTTGCGGCCTATCAGCCGCGCATCCGTTAACGGAGACGAACAATGGCTGTGAAAGCCCTGACACAAAACAGTTTTACCAATAATGTTCTCAATAGTTCTGCTCTCTATGCAGTGCGGTTCTGGGCGGAGTGGTGTGGTCCATGCAGAGCGATGAAGCCGCTTTATGAGGAACTTGCCGGAGAGCTCGCAAATATTGCGCAATTTGCCGAGGTGGATATCGATGCCAATCCGGAGATTGCATCAGCATGCGGCATTACCAGTATTCCGGCGGTGGTGATCTTTCAGGCAGGAAACATGGTTGACCAGATTGTCGGCTTGGCACCGAAGAGTGCTTATGAGGCTATTTTGAAGGAATATGCCACCGCTGTTGCTGCCGGATAAAGCTGCGTCATCAGCCTTCCTTCCCGATATTTATAACAACCGCAGGACATGGCGTCTGACGACACTGTGGAGGTGTTGTTTGTGCCTTTTGCCTGCAATCCGAAATGAAACAGAATTTTGATGAATATTTCTCCTCAGATGATGCAAGCGCATTCAATATCCGAAAGTAAACAGCGCGCAGGGTTTGTTCTGCTGGCTTTTGTGCAGGCGACTTTGATTTTTACCATCGCACTGATCATGATCCCGCTGCCAAAAATTGCAGCGGACTTTAATTTAGACAGCGCGCAAATGCTGTTTCTGCAGGTTGCTTATGGCTTGCCTTTCAGCGGATTGTTATTGTTCGGCGGGCGTCTGGCCGACCGCTTTCCGGAGCGGCCAATGTTCCTGATCGGGCTTATGCTGTTTGGTCTGTCATCGGTGGCGGCAGCTTTTGCTCCGTCCTATAATGTGCTGGCGGCAATGCGCTTTATACAAGGCATTGGTGGTGCCATAACCGCACCGGCTGCAATGGCAATTTTGCGCAATATCTATCCGGACCCGATCCGTTTCGGTAAGGCAATGGCGATTTGGGGCGGTGTGTCGGTTCTCGGAGCAACTTTGGGCTTTGTGCTGTCCGGTATAGTCACTGCGTGGATTTCATGGCGCTGGATGTTTGTTGTGCCGGTCGGTGTTGCGCTGGCGGGTCTGCTACTGAACAGACGTTTATTGCCGCCAAGCCGCTTACGCAATAATGATACAAAACAGCAACTTGATCCGCTTGGTGCACTGCTGGCGACAGCCGCGATTGTGCTGACAAGTTATGGTTTGATCCGCAGCGGTGGTCAACCATGGTCATCACCTCATGTTTGGATGCCGTTGCTGGCAGGTTTGCTGTTGTTGATTGTTTTCTTGTTGCTGGAACAGCGGATGAAGTCGCCGCTCTTACCTCCGCGATTTTTGCTGGATGCCAACCGCGCAGCAGGATTGATCGGTATGTTGCTGGCTGCGGCAGGTTCGATGCTGATTGAATTGCTACCGTCATTGTATTTGCAGCAGGTGCGCGGATGGTCAGCTTTGACAACAGCTTTGTCCTTTCTGCCGCTGATCATCGCTTTGCTGGTAGCCAACCAATTTACGTCACCGTTAGTTTATCGTTTTGGCGCCAGAAAAGTAACAATCGCAGGCTTTTTGATCGCTGCTGTAGGATTGTTTCTTTATTCCTGGCTGCATCATGAGACCGGCTATCTGCTAGGCATGGTGCCGGGGCAGATCCTTGTATCCGTGGGGATCGCATTTGTCTTTTCCGGTTCTGCAGTGATGTCGACCAGCAATGTGCCGGAACATCAGGCCGGACTGGCCGGCGGTGTGATGAATACGGCAATGGAGCTTGGGCCGACAATCGGGTTGGCAGTTTTTATGTCCGTGGCAGGACTACGGGCAGATATTGTGGAAGGCTACGCACTGGCTTTTGCTGCAGGTACGGGAATTTATCTGTTGGTGGCAATCTGGCTGATGTTCTTGCCTGAGCGAACCGGCTCGCATTGAATAAAAAACGGGCGGTTTTGACCGCCCGTTTTCATGAATTTTATAACTATCAATCATTACCAGAGCGAAGCGGTCAGCAGGGCTGCCAGATAAAGCCCGATTCCAAAAACGCTATGGTTCATCAGACTGCGAAACCGTGCTGTGGCCGGTGCCGGTGTTTTAGATGCCGCAATACCAAAACCAAAGCCGGGCTGCATGATGAAAAACGGGGCGGCAACACTGATGATACCGGCAGCCAATGCGGGAACAATGGTCGGGTTTTGCGCCCATTGCAGCCCTGTAACCAATAATAACAGAGCTGCAAACACAATGCCGGTCACATAATGGGCGAACCAGCCGAGCGCGATCTCTCCGGAAACAGGGGCGACTTTCAAAATATTATCATGTTTGAATTTGCCTTGCGGCATATACAAAATCCAGCGGCCGACAATCCTGTAATCCAGTGACGGAACAGAAAAAACGCGTTTTAACAGGACAGCCCATAAGTCCATAATGATGGTTGCACCAATGCCGATGACAACGGCTCGGACCAAAAGTTCAATTTCCGGTAACACAGTTTACCTCATGAGAAGCGGGATGCAGATTGATAATTTGCAGTTAATTTGAATGTTTTAATCATACATTCAATTAATTGATTGATCAATAAGTGCGTGTTATAGAAAATCTATGATTCAGGATGAGATACAAAACCAGTTTTTTGCAGATATTGCCGAGCTTGCGCGTGCAGTAGGCAGCGCGCAGCGTCTGATGCTGCTCCAACACATAGCGCAGGGTGAGCGTTCCGTTGAGCGTCTCGCGGAATTGTCAGGGCTGACAATCGCCAATGCCTCGCAACATTTGCAGAATTTGAAACGTGCGAATTTTGTGCAGACACGGCGCGATGGTAAAAACATCTTCTACCGCCTTGCAAACGGACCGATTATTGAGTTGCTGACAGCGCTGACGCGGCTTGCAGAGTTCAATCAGGCTGAGATCCGTTCGCTTGTCTCTGATAGTTTCCACCAGCGGGAACGGCTGGAGGCAGTATCACGTGAGGAATTACTGGAAAGATTACGCGAAAGCAGCGTGACTATTCTGGATGTGCGGCCGGAAGATGAATTTGCGTCAGGGCATTTGCCGGGGGCGATCAATATTCCTTTTACAGAACTGGAGCAGCGCCTTTCCGAAGTTGCACGTGATCAGGAAGTTGTTGCCTATTGCCGTGGTTCAAAATGCGTGCTTTCACCGAATGCAGTCGCAATTTTGCAGGCGAAAGGAATCCAAGCCCGCTTTTTGCAGGACGGTTTTCCGTCATGGAAAGCCGCAGGGCTGGATGTAGAAACTGAATAGTTTTGCTGCTTAAGACTTTATTTCTCGAATATATTTTTCAAGAAAACTCTTAATCGTATTTGCGTCAGCATCAAGCATATTGGTTTCGATCAGTAGCGGGCTGCCAAAATTCCCTGTCAGGGCTTTTACAGTTTCTTTTGGCCGTCCCTGAGGTGTCTTATCAAGATAGGCCTGTATATCTTTGAGATGCAGTACAAACATGGATGAGTTATTGACACTGTAACCTGCAAGTTCTTCCCATGGCGCACTAAATCGTCCTGAGAAGCCATCTACAGTAGCGCCGGATGCGGATAAAATAACGCGTGGTTTCGGATTGCGTAAGCTGCTGAACACGAACCGTAAAAGGTAAAGTGTCAGCACAAGACCTGCGAACATGAGCGAATAAAAAATCGGTGGGTTTCGCAAAGGTCTGATGATGCTCTCCGGATCAGGGCCATTGATAAGCATTACAATGACCGCAACAAGAAGCACTGCAACGCCAAGACCGCCCAATATCAGCTTGTGCCTTTTCTGGTAAAGATTCAGTTGGGTATTCATTTATGTTCTCATAATAAGAGCAAGATTAACCAATGCCGGTTTTGTGCGCTGCAATGACAAAATTCAATTCAGAAATTATTCTTCAAAACCGCTTTCTGCAGCGGTAATTGATTTGCATGTGCCGTTGTCTTTTTCACCGACCATACGTTTGTCACGGATAATGGTGTTCTTTGCGAGATCAATTTCCCATGCAACCGAGCCTTCATTCAGGCTGGCTTTGCCATTGGCAAATGTACCTTCAGCGGATCGTTCGCTGCCTGAAGCTGGTACATAAACGCCAAAAGTCCCTTTGGATTCATCGAGCGCAAAGTTGAACACTTGTGAGCCTGCAAATTCACAGGACAGATAGGTGGGGGCGGCAAAGGCAATTGCCCCTGAAAAAAGCACGGCAAGGGTGGTAAGAGCGGTACCTGCAATGATTTTCAATTGGTAATCCTCGACTATATTTTGATTGCGGAACGAAAATACAGGCTATTCAAAGCTCGCTTTTTGTTCTTACGATACAGTTATATTCTGGGATATTTATCAAGATTGGCAGGGATGTATCCTGCCAATTCAGAGAAAATCTTCAGACCATTTAAGAGATATCATGTAAATATCCGCCTTGATCTGCGCAATTAGACAGTAATGATACCGATTGGGATAAGAATTTTGCCAAAGGACTGGCATGGATTATTCATGCACTGCCGGTTTGACGGGCTTATGATAAGTGAGCGCGGCATAGATGCAGAATGACAGCTCCGTCACCGGCAGATCTGACTGACCGGAAATGATTAAAGCACGGTTGCCCTCAAAGAGAAAATGACCGGTAAACTGCTCTCTGAATTGCTGAACGAGTGATGTTTTACAGTTGAAAAATAATGCACAATCATCGGGTGCGGATTTTGCCACGCCCAGACGAATTGTTGTGCCGCTTTTGCTGACTGTGGTGAGATAGGCCGGTTCGCCCCATTTGAGTGTTTCTGTCAACGGGCCAATGGCCGACGTTGTACTGGCAACTTCGTAAATCAATCTGCGAATTTCGATTAAGCGTGATCTTGCCGCTGGATTCAGGCGGGCAAAAGCGGCATCAATTTCGGCAGGTATAGCGGGTGTTACAGACATTATGGCTCAAACTTGCTGTAAGTTAAAACATCGGGAGCATGCGTCTTCATGATATCATTTTTCTGTAGTCTGTGAGCCCAATGCCGGTATGACGTTTGAAATATTTGCTCAGATAGGATGCATCGGTAAATTGCAGATCATCGGCAATTTGCTGCATTGATCTTTTGGGCTGTAACAGCTGCTTTTTGATTTCCAGAATGACTTGGCGGTCGATCAGAGTCTTCGGAGCATCGTTGAAAAAGCGTCTGGTCAGTTGTGAGAGATAATAGGGTGTCACATTGAGCAGACCGGCATAGAAAGCAACGTCGCGCTGCTGCCTGCAATGCAAAAATATCAACTCCCAGAATTTCCAGCAGAGTGCTTCCTGTCGGCTGTAATCATTTTTCTCTGCAATATCGAAACCGGCTGTTTTATGGGAAAGCCATAAAAACAGGTTTTGAAACTGATTGACCAGAATGGTTCTCTGATATTGCAGCACTTGTTCCTGAAGGCGCGCCGTCATCTGCTCCCATAGCCGCAGAAAACTGATTGTATTGCTATCAGCAGTGAAAAACGGATGGCGGCTTAAAAACAGAAACAACTCATTTGGTAAACCATATGCAATATCTGCAGCCATGGAACGGTCAATCAGATAATAAGAGCATGAAAAATCTGCTGATCTGTTTCTCACCATAGCGATGGAGTCATCGTAGAGAACCAGAAAATCATCTTTCTGCATCTGATAGCGCCGAAAGTTGACGTCAAGTTCCGCAGATCCCGTCTGGCAAATAAGCAGCACAAGATAACTCAGAGACAAAAGCTGATTATCTGCCTCTGCGAGCGGGCTTTCGCCCATACTGAACTCATTGCCATTGATCAGGTTGAGTGTGCTTTTTGTTTCTGTTTTATCCATTGGTTCGGCGTAAACATGCATAAATATACTATTTAGTTTTCATTATTACCTAATTTGCTTAATTCCTGCCGTTGTCAATCCCTTCGTCCTGTTTTTAAAACAACGCAACATTATTCAGGATAACAAGCGAGAAAAACAATGCTTAAAACAGAACGTCTCATCATGCGGCCATGGCTGGAGAGTGATGCAGCAAGTCTTTATCAATATGCCAGTGACGACCGTGTCGGGCCGATCGCAGGCTGGCCGGTGCATCAGAGTGAAGAAGAAAGCCTGGAAATTATCCGTACTGTGTTTTCACATCCGGCAATTTACGCTGTTGCGTTGAAAGAAGATAATATTGCTATCGGCATGGCCGGTTTGCTGATTGGCAAAGACAGTAATTTTGACATTGCGGATAATGAAGCAGAAGTCGCCTATTGGATCGGCGTGCCGTTCTGGGGGCAGGGTTTCATTCCGGAAGCCGTAAAAGAACTGATGCGCCATGCTTTTGAAGAACTGAACATGGCTGCTCTTTGGTGCGGTTATTTCGCCGAGAATGAGCAGTCTTTTAAAGCGCAGGCAAAATGCGGCTTCAAACACCACCATACTGAAGAAAAGCAGTTCAACCAGTTTATGAGTGACTACCGTGTTGAGCATATCAGCCGCATTGGTAAAGACGAATGGCTGGATTTACAAAAGAAACAGGCCTGAGTATTCAAAACACAACACGGGGATGTGGCTCTGCCTGTCTCCGTGTTGCACAGGACACAAGCAGATGCTGAATATACAAAATTGTGCGGTCTACTCGTCTACAATTTGCAGAGAGCTGATGCCGAGCAGGGTGTTTTCCATGTCGGGTTCACTACCTGAACAGACACACAGGATTTCTGCATCCTGCTCGCTCACCGATAGATAGGCATGTCCCATGGTTGAATCGATATAGACACTTTCACCGGCTTTCAGCCGTACCGGCTTATATTGATCGGTATGTAGTTCAATTTCACCATTGAGAACAATCAGAAACTCCTCACCGGCATGTCTGGTCAGGGGACCGAATTCTTCCATTGAGCGGGCACGGGCAAAAGCATGGATTGGCACCATTCTTTTGCGAATGAGGTCGGTTGCCAGATAATGATAATCGTAATTTTGCGTCAGCTGACGCAATGTCGACATGGCCGAGCTCACAGAACGCCGTGCGCGATTGGTGGCAGGATCATTATCGCAGCTTAAAAGCTCAGTAACATGAATGCCTAAGCCATGGCAGATTTGCAGCAGTTTGTCATAGCTCAGAGACAGTTGATCATTCTCAACTTTGGACAGCGTGGAAACCGCAACACCTGTGCGGTCGCTGACTTGTTGCAGCGTCCATTGGTGGTTCTTGCGCAGTTTGCGCAGGCAATTGGCAAGATTGGGCTGTCCGGACATTTTTACTCCGCTTTAATTCTGGGCTCTATCTTATTCTGTGCAAGAAAACGGAGCAAGATTTTTATTATATGCTAAATATTGACTAAGTTAGAAAACTGACATAGCAATTCTTTATGGGAGAAAATTCAAAAACTATTATCGTTATCGGCGGAGGCATTGCAGGCCTTTCCGCTGCTGCTGTTTTGGCTCAGTCGTCTTCAGTTCTGTTGCTGGAGCGCGAAAAACAGCTTGGCTATCATGCGAGCGGCCGTTCGGCCGCTCTCTTCTCGGAAACCTACGGTAACCGTGTTGTACGCGGATTGTCGGTTGCCAGTCGTCCGGCATTGGAAAATGGCGGTTTCTTTGAACATCGTCGCGGTGCTTTGCATATCGGTGGTCTGACTGACGCTGCTGCGATTGATGAACTGGCGCAGGAATTGCAGGCACTACTGCCGTCAGTACGTCGCCTGTCTGCCGCAGATGTTCATGCAATGGTTGCCGTGGTTCCGCAGGATAAGACCTGCGGGGGTGTCTATGAAGCTGACGCCATGGATATTGATACCAACAAAATGCTCAGCGACCGCGCCGCTCAGTTTAAAGCAGCGGGAGGAACTGTGCGTCTTGGTGAAGAAGTGCTGGAAATCCGTAAAACCGAAAACGGATTTCAGGTGGTGACGAATACCGGTGCTTACGAGGCGGATATTGTTATCAATGCTTCCGGTGCATGGGCGGATGTCATTGCCGAGCGGGCAGGGTTGTCCGGTCTCGGTATGCAGCCGAAACGCCGCACAGCTTTTATGTTCGATGCAGAGGATGAAGCCTTGCGTGAATGGCCATTGGTCGTTGATCTGCATGAGCAGTTTTATTTCAAGCCGGATGCCGGACGTCTGATCGGCTCATTGGCCGATGAAACCGATACGCCGCCTTGTGATGCCTATCCGGAAGATCTGGATGTTGCGATCGCCGTTGACCGTATTGAGCAGGCCACCACACTGCACATTGGTCGCCCTTCAACGCCATGGGCAGGGCTCAGGACATTTGCACCGGATCGTACGCCGGTGGTTGGCTTTGATCCGCGTTTATCCGGTTTTTTCTGGCTGGTCGGACAAGGCGGCTACGGTTTTCAGGTCTCGCTGGCTTTGGCGGATATGACCGCGAAACTGGTCAGGCATGAGCCATTGCCGGATGAATTGGTGAAACTTGGCGTTACTGCTGAAGCATTGGCACCGGAGCGGTTTCTGCACAAAACAAATTAATCATCAACCGGCACGTCATGTGCCGGTTTTATTTTATATGAGCGGGAGAGAGAAATGGTAGCAGAAGTTGAATGGGCACGTATGACCGCACCAGATTTACGGGAGATTGCAGCAGGTAAAAATGCGCTGGCAATTTTGCCGATCGGTTCGCTGGAACAGCATGGCCCGCATTTGCCGGTTATTACTGATACTGCGAGTGCCTCTGAAGCGGCAATTCGAGCTGCGCGTCTGGTTTCTGGTGAAATGCCGGTGGCGGTTTTGCCGGGTTTGTGGCTCGGAATGAGTGAACATCATTTGCCATTCGGCGGGACGATTACGCTGGATTTTGAAGCATTGCGCAAAGTCCTGCAATGTATTGTGCGCTCCCTTAAAGCGCTCGGTTTCTCACGTCTTCTGATCGTGAACGGTCATGGCGGAAATATTGATCCGCTGGCGGTCGCAGTGCGTGAGCTGGCTGTTGAATTCTCAATGCCGATTGTATCCACGCTGCCTTGGGAGTTGGCACAGGAAGAAACAGCGCAGATTTTTGAGGTCGATACCGGTGCGCATCACGCCTGTGAGGGTGAAGCTTCGGTGATGCTGGCAATTACGCCGCAAACCGTGCGCTCAGATCGTTTCGAGCAGGCTTTCGGTAATCAGCAACATCCGTTGGAAAATCTGCCAAAGGGAGCAACGCGCTTCTACTCTTTCTCGGAGCATGCGCCGACGACCGGTACATGGGGCGATCCGCGCAGTGCGACAGCTGAAAAGGGCGAGCGTTTTCTGAATTTGCAGGCTGCTGAAGTTGCGAAGCTTATTCGCTGTGATGCACTGTGGACGACACCGGATCCGGTTTGGTCCGCTGGTCGTGGTCAGAAAACATCAGCCGGTCGGCTCGAAATCTAAAATTGGGTGCATAATGGGGAGGAAGATTATGCGTTTGTTTTCATCTCGGGCAGCGTTGCTGGGTGCAACATTGCTCTCCGGTGCGCTTGCAATTGTTGGCGGAACGGTTGCCGCACAGGCTAAGACACTGGTTTATTGTTCCGAAGGTTCGCCGGAAGGTTTTGATGCTGCGCTTTACTCGACAAACAGCACATGGGATGCCTCATCCGAGACGGTCTATGATCGTCTGACTGAGTTTAAAGCCGGCACAACAGAGATCGTACCGGGACTGGCCGAGAGCTGGACAATTTCGGATGATAATCTGGAATATGTGCTGAAATTGCGGGAAGGCGTGCAGTTCCAGAAAACGGATTATTTTACACCGTCGCGTGAATTCAACGCGGATGATGTATTGTTCTCGTATAACCGTCAGATCGACAAAACCAGTCCGTGGTATAATTATACCGGCATGGGCAATTGGGAAATGTTCGATGCGATGGAGATGGGCAAGATCGTCAAAGAGATCGTGAAAGTGGACGATCATACGGTCAAATTTGTGCTCAACCAGCCGGATGCCTCGCTGCTGGCGAAACTGGCGCTGAATTTCGGTGTTATTCTGTCTGCAGAATATGCGGCTCAGCTGGAGAAATCCGGCAATCAGCTGGATCTCGATCATAAGCCTGTCGGCACAGGCCCTTTTGTGTTTAATGCCTATCAGCAGGATGCGGTCATTCGTTTCGCAGCGAATCCTGACTACTGGGGCGGTAAGCCGAAAATTGATACGCTGATTTTTGCGATTACCGTGGATTCCACGACGCGTATGCAACGTCTGAAAGCGGGCGAATGCCAGATTGCACCTTATCCGGCTCCGGCGGATGTGGAGGGGCTTAAAGCCGATCCGTCGCTGACAGTTGTGGAGCAACCGGGGCTCAATGTCGCTTATATGTCTTACAACACGCTTGTTGCACCTTTTGACAACGTGAAAGTGCGTAAGGCGCTGAATATGGCGATCAACCGTCAGGCGATTGTCGATAGTATCTATCAGGGCTTCGGACAGGTTGCGCAAACCGGTGTGCCGCCGACAATGTGGAGCTATAACGGAGCGATTAAAGGTCCGGTTTATGATCTGGAACAGGCAAAGAAAATGCTGGATGAGGCCGGTGTTAAAGATCTGAATATGAAGATCTGGGCAATGCCAGTGGCCAGACCTTATATGCCGAATGCGCGTCGTACTGCCGAGATGATGCAGGCCGATCTCGCACAGGTCGGTGTGAAGGTTGAGATCGTATCCTATGAATGGGGCGAATATCTGAAGAAAAGCCGTGACAAAGCGCGTGACGGTGCAGTGATCCTCGGTGCGACCAGTGATAACGGCGATCCGGATAATATGCTGAGTTTCTTCTTTGTGTGCTCGGCAATCGGTTCCAGCAACATGTCAAACTGGTGCTATAAGCCGGTGGATGACCTGTTGCAGCAGGGGCGCATTACCTCTGATGCTACAAAGCGCAAAGAGATCTATGAAAAAGCGCAGGAATATATTGATGAGCAGGCACCATGGCTGCCGATTGCCCATTCAACCGTTGTGCTGCCGATGTCGAAAAAGGTCAAAAATTATGTGATGGAACCGCTGGGCTCACATCGCTTTAAGAATGTTGATCTCGACGAGTAAGAAACAGTAAACGGCATCGCTCTTGACAGAAAACTGACGAAAGCGATGCCTGTTCTTGACAGAAAGCAGCGTAGATTGCTGTGAAGCTGTTGATGGGGGATTCTGTACAGGCTTATTTGGTGTGGCCGGTAAAATGTTTGTAGAGCTCGGATATTTCATTCATCCGTGTTTCCACAGACGGTCCGAGCTGGCTGACGACTTCATTAAGCAACAGGTTTCCCAACACAGCCATCATTGCAGTCGAATCCCAGAATGTGCCTGTATCTGTAGGGACATTAAAGGTTTCTGTCGCAACACCGCGACACCAGTGGCAGTAGGGGTCAGTAAACAGCGTAATAGGAATACCGGCAGCTTTCGCGCGGCGTGCAAGCAAGGCAGCAAGGTTGGAATATTTGCGCGCTTCAAATAATACAAGAGCGGAGTGACTGTTATCGTTTAAGAAAATTTCAGAGAAATTGCCGTTTGAAGTGTCGACGATAAAGATGTCATTGCGCAAATATTGTAATTGATGTGCAAAATATTGTGCGAGACCACGCTCTGTCTGGAAACCGACAACAAAGACCTTCTTAGCTGTGGCAAGACGGTTGGCGGCTACTTTCCATTGCGGTTTACGTGCGAGTTCATGAATATGAACAAGCGCAGCAATCTCTTTCTCGAGGATTTTGGCAGAGGCATCACCTTTACTGCTTTCCTCAGTGAATTCTTTTAAACGGTCGCCGACCAGCCATGGCTGATGGCCGATGGATTCGCCTAATTCGGTCTTTAAATCTTTGAAATGCTTATAGCCAAGCTTTCGGCAAAAGCGTCCGATTGTCACTTCGCTGACACCGATTTTCTCAGCAAGTGTTGCTGCATTTTCAAAGGGCAGTGAATTGAGATTGGTCAGCATGTAGTTTGCAATCTGACTACCTGCTGAGGTGCTATCCTCAAGGCTTGATTTCAGGCGTTCGCGGATAGCTTCAGACATTAATTGTTCCCATTAAATTGAATGTAAATTTTCTGTCTTTTAATCATTGATGACAGAAAAGAATCAATCTAGCATCCTCCATAATTATAAAACGGTACTCCGGCAGGAGTAAACGTAACAGGGCAAAGCCCGGCCGGTGGAGGAATAATGAACCGTCGTGATTTTTTGCTGTCGTCAACAGCTTTTCTTCTTACTACACAAACCCTGCTGTCAACTAGTCTTCCTGTGCAGGCATTTGGCCCGGAAGTTGTTATTGTGCTTGCCAGTGATGAAACCGGTGCACCGCATTTGGATCCGATCCGTGCAACACTACTCAGTGTTGCGGCAGATCTGATTTATGACCGGCTGATTGCTATGTCTGATCAGCATACATTTCATCCGCATCTCGCTGAATCCTGGCAAGAAAGTGAAGACGGCCTGAACTGGACATTCCGGCTGAAAAAGAATGTCCTTTTCCACGATGGTGAACCTTTTAATGCAGATACAATTGTCTGGTGGGTTAGACAGTTTGCAAATAGTTCGAACCAGCATGTCAGTGATGCAATTGAAAAAGTAGTTGTCATTGATGAGCACACGGTACGTTTTGAAATGAAGCGTCCTGATCCTAATCTGCTTTATAATCTGGCATCCTATTTTATGAGTATCCCGTCGCCTAAAGCTTATGAAGCTGCTAATGGCAATTTTGGTGTTACCGAGGCTGTCGGAACCGGTCCTTATAAACTGGAAAACTTCATTGTAGGGCAGGAAACGGTTCTGGTTGCGAACGAGGATTATGCCTGGGGTAGTGAATTATCAGAGAATAAAGGAGCACCAGCTCTTGAGCGTCTGGTTCTTCGTGAAATTCAGGATGCTTCCACAGCATTCCTTGAAATGAACACCGGCGGCGCGGATATTTTGCTGGGCGTTCCGGCGGAGTTTATCCCGCAGATGAAGGCAAATAGTGAAATCGAGTTGCGCAATATGCCGGCAACAGGTGCTTCCTATTTACAGTTCAACACAAGTGCCGCTCCTTTTTCTGACCCGCAAATCCGGCAGGCTGTAGCTTGTGCCGTTGATCAGGAACCAATCCTGAAAGCAGTGTTTGGTGGCTCAGGTGCTGTTGCACATCAATTTCTTGCTTCGTCATTGGATGAATCCTCGGTTCGTTCCGAGGTGCTCATTCGTCCGGATATTGAAAAAGCAAATCTGTTGCTGGATCAGGCAGGATGGAAAGCAGGCACTGATGGTGTCCGCACGAAAGGCGGCGCACCGCTCAAAATCCAGTTATGGTCGACATCTGAAACGGCGTATAAGCGCATTGCTGAAATTGTTCAGGCACAATTGAGAAATATTGGTTTCGTTGTTGATGTGACCCTGTTCGATAGTGCCAGCATGAAAGACGCCTTGCGAAAAGGTGATTATCAGATGGCTGTCAGTCATTATGACTGGGATAATGCTGATATTCTGAGCTGGTTCTTTAGCGGTGATAATATTCCGCATCCGAACAGTACACGCTGGAACGATCCGCGCTCAGAAGAGTTGCGCAAAGATGCGGAAAACACAGCACGCAACTGGCAGGAACGTGTAAAAAAATTCACAGCCTATCATGAAAATCTGCTGGAAAATTTCGTCTTTGTGCCTTTGCACGAGTTTGAAAAAACAATTGCAATTAATACCGGACGTATTGTGTTGCCGGAAAAAATTCGCAGTACCGCACTTGGCGGTGTCGCTCTGCTCGATGCGAAGTGGCAGTAGATACAGTTATGACGTCATACATTCTCAGACGCCTTCTGGCGGTCATACCGGTATTCTTTGTTGTTACCGTTATTGTTTTTCTCGTCATTCATCTCGTGCCTGGTGATCCGATTGATAACCTCATGCGTGCCGGTTCTTCTCCGGCATTGCGTGAGCAAATCGCGGCCAAATATGGTCTGGATAAAGGGCTGTTTGAGCAATATGTCATGTGGATGGGCAGAGTGCTGACCCTGGATTTTGGCACATCCATTATCCAGTCCAGACCGGTTGGCGCACTGATCGCACAAAACCTGCCGGATAGCTTGATACTGGGCGGTTTTGCTTTTCTGTTTTCTACAATTGCAGGTATCAGCGCCGGCGTTATAGCGGCGAAATATTATGGCAGCCGTCTAGATAACGGTATTACCACCGGCATTTTGCTGGGTTCGACGATACCCAGTTTCTGGCTCGGACTTCTGCTCATTCTGGTTTTCGCCGTTTGGCTGGGCTGGGTGCCGGTCTCAGGGACGCGGGGCTGGTCATCCCTGATTTTGCCGGTCATTGCGACTGGTCTCGGTGGTGTTGCTCTTGTTGCCCGTGTGACCAAAGTTTCAATGATTGAAATCGGCCGGCAGGATTTTGTCATGTTACTGCGTGCGAAAGGCGTATCTGAAAGCCGTATCCGCATCAGCCATGTGCTGCGTCATGCAATGGTACCGGTCATTTCTATTCTCGGTCTGCGCATCGGCTGGATTTTGGGCGGGGCAATTACTGTTGAAGTGGTGTTCGCCCGCCCGGGACTGGGGTCTTTGCTGATCCGTGCACTTAATCAGCGGGATTATCCGCTGGTGCAAGGCTGCCTGCTCATGCTGGCAATGGCCGTCATTCTTGGAACTATTCTCGGTGATGTTGCACAGGCAGCCATGGATCCGAGACAGCGGGAGGCAGCAAAATGACAGTGATTGTCTCTGATACACGGCGTTTGCGGCTTCCTGTTTCGGTTCCCGTAGCAATTGCAGCGCTTTTCCTTATCTTACTGGTTTTGTCGGCAATCTTTGCAACGCTGATTGTGCCTTATGCTTATGACGCACAAAACATCATCAACATGAATCAGGCGCCAAGTCTGACGCATCTTTTTGGTACAGATGAGTTTGGCCGAGATGTGTTGTCCCGTATGATTGTTGGTGCGCAGACTTCCCTTTCTGTCAGTGTAACGGCAGTTGGTTTTTCCGTTTTATTCGGCCTGATACTCGGAGCCATCTGCGGCTATTATGGCGGTGTGATTGATCGGGTGCTGATGACTGTGGTTGATCTGACCTGGTCATTTCCGGAAATTCTGATTGCACTCATGCTCGTTGCAGTCATTGGAGCAGGTTTGCATGGTGTGATTATCGCTGTCGCAATTGCTTATCTGGCACAATTTACACGACTGACGCGTACACAGATCATGCAGATCAAAAAAGAAGCCTATGTGGATGCTGCAATCAATCTGGGTGCAAGTAATTTCCATATTCTGTTTCGTCACCTCGTGCCGAATTCTCTGGCTCCTGTCCTTGTGGCAGCCATGCTGGCTACCGGTGATGCGATTATTCTTGAAGCAACATTAGGTTTCTTCGGGCTTGGTGCACAACCGCCGACACCGAGCTGGGGTGCGATGATGAGCTCGGGTACAGCGCAATTATTTGTTGCTCCGTGGGTGATCATCATTCCCGGCTGTGCCGTAGCACTGACGGTTATTGCACTGAACGTCGTTGGTGACGCGATTATCCAGTCGCTCGATTTCCGCAACAAAGCACGGGAGGGTTAAGATGTTGCTTTCCGTAGAAAAATTGCAGATTGGCTTTGGTGCATTCTCGCCGGTGAAAGATGTAACAATCAGCGTGAATCGAGGTGAAATACTTGGTCTGGTCGGCGAGTCCGGTTCCGGTAAATCACTGACAGCGACAGCTGTGATGGGGCTTTTGGGGTATGTTAACGGTCATGTTGCCGGTGGTCGCATCCTGTTCGATGGCGATGATATAACCAGTTTGCCGGAAGAGGAAATGCGCCGTCTGCGCGGCAAACGGATTGGCCTTATCACGCAAAATCCGATGACTTCGCTCGATCCGATGGTCAGCGTTGGCAAACAGATTGAGCAGGCTGTCCGTATGCATCTGAAGCTGGATGGAAAAGCGGCTTTTGATAAGGCTGTTGCTCTGATGAAAGATGTGCGGATTCCCGATCCGCAGCGTATTTACCGGCTTTATCCGCACCAGCTATCCGGCGGGATGAAGCAGCGTATCGTTATTGCAATGGCTTTGGCTGGTGAGCCTGATCTGCTGATTGCCGATGAGCCGACGACTGCCCTTGATGCGACAGTACAGGCACAGATTATACGCAATCTGATTGATCTGGTGAAACAGCGCGGACTGGCAATGATCCTGATTACTCACGATATGGGCGTTGTTGCACAAACTTGTGATCATGTCGCCGTAATGTATTGCGGCCGTATCGTTGAGCGCTCTCCCGTTCGTGCAATTTTTGCCGGTGCTTCCCACCCTTATACGAAAGCGCTGATCGGCTGTATTCCGCGCAGTACGATGTCTGCCGGTTCTCTGACCGGTATTCCGGGCATGGTGCCAAGCACGGCTGCATTGCCTTCAGGGTGCAGTTTTCACCCGCGTTGCAGTAAAACAGAGGCAGTTTGTCGTGAGTGTATTCCTGAATTTCGCCAATCCGGACAATATATTGGTGTGGCTTGTCACAGATCGGGGGCATTATGAACGACATAATCTCTGTTGCTAATCTCGGCCGTCGCTTCGTCACCAAGCGCTTCTTAAAGAAGAAAGAAATCTTCTCTGCCGTGCGTGATGTCAGCTTTAATGTCGAACGTGGCGAGATCGTTGGTGTTGTTGGTGAATCCGGTTGTGGTAAATCCACTCTGGCACGTTTACTGCTCCGTCTGTTGGAGCCAAGCAAAGGCACGATCACCTTTGAAGGCAGAGATCTGGCGTCTTTTTCAAAGAGTGAGATGCGGCAATTGCGCCGGAAAATGCAGATGGTTTTTCAGGATCCGTATTCGTCCATTGATCCGCGTTTTACAGTACGCAATGCAGTGCTGGAGCCCTATAAAGTACAAGGCATTTCTGCCGGTGATGCCGATAACCGTGTGACTGAGCTTTTGAATATGGTGGGGCTGGATGCATCTCTGGCAAACCGCTATCCGCATCAGCTTTCGGGCGGGCAGAAACAGCGGGTTGGCATTGCCCGTGCTTTGGCACTTAATCCTTCACTGATCGTGCTGGATGAGCCGACGGCATCACTGGATGTGTCTGTGCAGGCGCAAATTATCAACCTGCTCGATGGTTTACGGCGCGAACTTGGCCTGACCTATATCTTCATATCGCATGATCTGAATTTGGTGCGCTATTTTTGCGACCGGACTATTGTGATGTATGCGGGTCGGATTGTGGAAATGCTGCCTAAATATGCGACGCCATCCCATCCATACACAAAGATGCTGATGGGCAGTATGTTTGAGCCTGACCCCGATAACCGGCGGGAAATTTCCAATTTAACCGGTGAAGCACCGAGTGGTTATAGTTTGCCGAAGGGGTGTGCTTTTGCGTCGCGCTGTCCTTTTGTGAAAGACCTGTGTCTGACTGAAGATCCGGCACTGCAACACCTTCAGCCTGAGCATCAGGTCGCCTGTCATTACAGCAAGCCTGATGCCTATGAGAGGCAAGCCGCCTAGCAAACTACCCAATTATCTGATCGTCATTGTTGTTTTAAAGAGGAGAGCACAATGAGCTATTGTGTCTTAACGGCGGAATTCGCCCATGAAACCAATACGTTTAACGTTGTTGCCACAGATTATCAGGCCTTCGTTACGCAAGGGATGTATGAGGGGGAGGCGGCAATCAGTGCGCGTGGCAATGCCAATACAGAACTGGCCGGCTTTCTTGATCTTGCACGAAAATATGGTTGGGAACTGGTCCATACAATCAGCACGGAAGCCGAGCCCGCAGGACCGGTGACGCGCGATGCGTTTGACCGGATTACAGGCAGGATTATCGACAAGGCAAAAGATCTTGGTGATCGTCTTGACGGAGTATTACTTGCGCTGCATGGCGCTATGGTCACAGATTTTTCACAGGACGGCGAAGGCGAATTGCTGGAGCGGTTGCGACAGGTTCTGCCACGCCGGATTCCGATTGCTGTAACGCTCGATCCTCATGCCAATGTGACGGCAAAAATGTGTGAACAGGCGGATATTCTGATCTCGTTTAAGACCTATCCTCATATTGATCTGCGTGAAACTGCACACCACGCCGGTGAATTATTGCAGCAGACAATGGCAGGAAAAATCGCACCTAAAACTCTGCTGGTACGCCGTCCGATGCTGGAAGAGGCCAATGCCGGTCGCACAGATATGGGCCCAATGGTCGAATGGATTGCGGAAGCGCGTGCTTATGAGAAAACTGAGGGGGCATTGGCGGTCAGTATAAATGGCGCCTTTCCCAATGCGGATATTGCGGAAGTTGGCCCGACAGTTCTGGTGACTTATGATGGTGATGCAGCACCGCATAAGGTTTTTGCCGAACAAATTGCGGATAAGATGTGGGAGAACCGTGCCAATATTCTGAACAGGTTTTATACACCGGAAGAGGCTGCGCAATTAGCATTGGCTTACGAAGGCGAACGACCGCTGATTATTGCGGAATATGCGGATAACCCGGGAGCAGGTGGTTATGGTGATGCAACAGCTTTGCTGAAAGCATTGCTTGATGCCAATATTACGGATGCTTGTTTTGCTCCGATGGTGGATCCGGAGATCGCAGTATTGCTCGCAAAATCTGCAATCGGAGATGTCGTTTCCTTATCATTAGGCGGAAAGATGGATCCGCGCTTTGGTGGAGAACCATTGCAGGTCAAGGTAAAACTGCTGCATCTGAGTGACGGAAAACTGGTGGGAACCGGCGCTCAGCTCGGGGGGCTTGAATTCAGTTTCGGGCCAACGGCTGTCATCGATATTGACGGTATTCTGGTGCTGGTTGTGAGTGAACGCTCACAATTGCTGGATCAGCAGCAGTTCCGTGCTTTTGGTATCGAACCGACTGCGCACAAAGTCGTGGTTGTGAAATCAATGCAGCATTTCCGTGCTGATTTTGAACAGATCGCCGGACAGATCATTGTTTGTGACAGTGGCGCGCTCTGCACAATGGATTACGCGAAAATTCCTTACCGCAATGTGCCGCGTCCGATCTATCCGCTTGATCAGATCTAATGCCGCAAGGCTGCCCCGAAAACACAAAACAGGAAACTTAAATGAACGATATAATAGTCCGGTTCAACTGGACCGGACTATTATATCGGATAGGTTCTCCTGAGATAGATTGCTTTTCCGTTAGTCGAAACACTTCCGCGATTGCGGAAGCAGGCAGGCTGTTTAGCCTCCGCAGACCCTGACCGAACTTCCGAAGGTAAAGGTGGTTCTATCGCCTTATCTGATCCGTGAGAATGGTGGAAAATTTACCGCTTCGACTTTACGGATGGGATATGGTTACGGGAGCACTTATGTGTCTGTGCGGGTCATTGACTCATACTCAACCACAATGCCAGACACATAGCGCAAAGTTTAAAATAAGATCACAACGACCATCAGGAGCCGGATTTAATCAGCGCTGCATAGACGCCGTTCAGATGCTCCAGTTCTTCATGTGTGCCTCTTTCAACAATTCTTCCCTGTTGCAGAACAACAATCTGATCTGCCCGTCGAATAGTCGACAAACGATGCGCAATGGTAATGGTTGTGCGATCCTTGGACAGGTTGGCCAAAGCTGCCTCCATCGCCCGCTCGGTCTTGGTATCCAGCGCACTTGTTGCCTCATCCAGCAATAGTACCGGCGGATTACGCAAGATTGTACGTGCCAATGCAAGCCGCTGCTTTTCACCGCCGGAGAAGCGATAGCCGCGGTCACCGACAATCGTATCATAGCCCTCAGGCAGTGCAGCGAGACTGTCGTGAATCTGTGCAATCTTTGCCGCATTGATCAGTTCTGCATCCGTTGCGTCCGGCTTTGCAAAACGCAGATTTTCCGCAACCGAGGCATAAAGCAGATAGGGCTCCTGCGTTACCACACCCAGCATATCCGCCAATGTATCAAAGCTCAGGTCACGAATATCAATACCGTCATAGCGGATAGAACCGCCCTGAACATCATAGAGCCGTGCCAAAAGATAACCCAGCGTGGTCTTGCCCGAACCCGTCGAGCCGACAATTGCAACACTTGAGCCTGCGGGCACATCAATACTGATCTCGGATAAAGTCGGCTTCTCACTGCCAGGATAAGAGAAGCTTACATTTTCCACGCGCACGGCGCCACGCATCTGAGACTTATCAAAGGTAACGGCATCCGTTGTCTCTTTAATCTCAACAGGCTTATCAAGATATTCAAACACACGGGTGAACAAGGCACGGGTCTTGCGCACCTCACGTCCGATCGACAGCAATTCTTCCAGCGGCCAGAGCAATTGCTCCTGCAGAGCAATCATGGCAACCAACGTCCCGATCGTAACCGGAACACTGCTATTCATCAGAAAGCCGCCAAGCAGCAAAGTCAGAGCCGGAAGAATGGACAGGATGAGATAGATCATCTGCCATTGCCATTCACCAGCCGTATGGGAGCGTACTTCAAGCCGCGCCACATCCTCGGATGTTCGGGTAAAACGTCGTGTCAGATGTTCCCCGCGCCCCATCGTGCGTGCCAGAATAATACCGGATATGGACAAGGATTCCTGCACTGCCGCAGACATATCACCAAGACGCACCTGCTGCTCATGCGTGATGGTTTCTCGCAATTTACCGACACGGTCACTCAGCAGGATCGATACCGGCACCGCGATCATAGAAAACAGCGCCAGACGCCAATCCAGAAAAAACATCGCAACTGCCGTCATCACCACAACACTGGTATTACGTGCCAGTTCATTCGCCGTATTGGTGACCAGCGTTTGCAACCCGCCAATATCGCTGGCAATGCGCGACTGAATTTCTCCGGAACGTGTTGCTGCAAAAAACGACAGGGACAGCGACTGCAAATGCGAATAAAGCCGCACGCGCAGATCATGCATAATCGATTGACCAATCTTTGTAGACATTACAATTTGCAGCGTATTCAGCCCCGCAGAAAGAGCGGCAATGCCAACCAAACCACCGGCAAGATAGACCAGCAATTGTATATCCGCGTTTGGCAAGGCATCATCGATAATCGCACGCAGCAAAAACGGCGATGCCATACCAACAGCAGAGCCGAACAGCAGCAAAATAACCACGCGCAGGATCTGCCGTTTATAGGGCTTGAACAGAGCTAAAATTCTTCCTGCCGACACATGGTTTGCCGCCAGATCGTGATAAGCATCATCTCTTGAAAAGTCAGTTTCAGACATAGGTATTTCCCGGCCAGTAAGGCCTGCTATAGTAAAATCTATCAGCACTCTCAGAGGTGCCCAATTTTTTTGAATTTAAAGCGAGGTGCCGCTGCCACAGCTGGCGAGCGGAAAGAACAACTCAACGATGATCCCGCTGCCATCATTCGGCCTGATCTCAGCCTTGCCGCCATGACTTTCAGCTATGGCACGGACCACTGAAAGTCCGAGTCCTGAGCCGCCGCGGGCACGGGTACGGGACGTATCCGCACGCCAGAAACGCTCGAAAGCATGCTCATACTCGTCCGGTTGCAATCCCGAACCTGTATCGCTCACCCGTAACACCGCGTCTTGATCAATGAGCAGTGTTTCCACCCGCACATCCGACCCTGTTGCATAGCGGCAGGCATTTTCCAGCAAAGCCAGTAAAGCCTGCCTGATCCGTGCTGCATCCGCCTCAAGCCGAACAGGTGCGAGAGCTGTCTCAAGCCTGATACCTGCATCTGCCAGATCCGGTGCCATGGAGCGCAGCACTGCCCCCGCTTCCTCGGCAAGGTCAACCGATTGCGTTGTCAGCTCCAGCCTGCTGGCAGAAAACAACCCTAAGATACGCAAATCTTCCACCAGTCGTGACAGGCTGTCGACATGCGCGACAAGGGAGTCAAAAAGCTCCGGCTCTGGTGTAAAGACCCCATCGTTCAGCCCCTGCAACCGACCCCGCAAAATTGTCAGCGGTGTGCGCAGTTCATGGGCTATAGCCGTGTTCGAATAACGCAGTTCTGCTTCTGCCGCTTCGAGACGAGCGGCCATTGCATTAAAATCAGTCAGCAACTGCTCGGCTTCACCGAAGCTTTTCTCTTTTGCTTGTGCTCGTGCACTAAAATCACCTTCAGCCACCGATCGTGCGGCCATGCCGACAGCGGCCAGCGGAGCCGTAATTTTTCCGGCCAGACGCCAGCCGACAACAGCCGCAGTCAACTGCCCGATCAGTATAATGGTGCCAAACACCACAATATCGAAAGCTGCCCAGTCTTCAGGATAAGGTGTTTTAGGAAATAACCAGTCATAAACGGCGATAAAGATCATCCAGCCAAAAACCATGGCTGCAAGGGCAACAATATTGACGATTGTCATGGCCAGAACAATCTTCCAGATCAGACCATTCTTAGACAAACCGTTCCTCCAGCCGGTATCCGACACCGCGAACACCGGTTAGCTGATTGTCAACGCCTGCCTCATGAAGCTTGCGCCGCAATTTACTGATATGGCTATCAACAGTACGATCAACGGCATCGCCTTCCGGCAGACAGGCATCAACCAGTTCTCCGCGTTCAAACACACGGTTCGGCCATTGTGCCATATGAGCAAGCAGACGGAATTCTGTGCGGGTCAGATCAAGATTGTGCCTTTGATGATTGACCTCAGCAATTGCTGTGTGAGCATCCATATCGATCAGCAACGCGCCGACCCTCATAATCCTCTTGCGATTATGACCCGCACGCCGCAACACGACTTTTGCACGTGCCACAACCTCCAGAGGATTAAACGGCTTCACAACATAATCATCGGCACCACTGCGCAAAGCCTGAAGCTTATCAATGTCTTGTGCAAGTGCTGTTACCATAATAACCGGCGTATCACCACGCTGGCGCAAGACAGACAAGACCTCAAAACCATCCTGACGCGGCAGTTTGACATCCAGCACCACCAGATCCGGTTTTAGCCGCAAATGATGCGATAAACCTGTCTCTCCGTCACCGGCACTGACCGTGCGGTATCCCTCACGTTCAAAATAGCGGCGAAGAATATCTGCAATTTCCGGTTCGTCTTCGACAATGAGTATCAGCGCATTCGTCATAGCTAATTAGTGCCTTTCCTGAACTATAAAATCAGGCATTCCATGCTACGCGTCAATCTGCGGCGCTGTATCTGCACACAATCTACACAATCACTACACATTGCCCGCATAAAAACGCTAATAATGAATGAGAGATACAAGCACGGCTTTTTATTCTGCGTCCTGGACCCGTTCTTTATATTCCTCCGCTCCCATATGAGAAATTTTATGTTTTCCTCCATCATTACCGCATTTTGGAAACAGTCCTATTCGACAGGCGATAAGCTTTACAGCGATGCTGATTTTTCAATTTATGCAAATCCGAAGCTGGATGAGGACGAGAGCGGGACAATTCTGACGACAGAAGGGAAAACCGCTGTCAGTCTCCATCCGCAACTGGCCGTAAACCTTGATCTGAACTCTGAACCAATGTCGGATGCAGTCTTCAGGCAAAAACTCGTGGAACATAAAATCGCTCTCCACGGCGCAGACTACCTTTTCTATTTCCCTGCAGGTGTGGGGGCCTCTCTTGCTCCGGCCGAACCGTCCCGCAATGTCCGCCGGTTGACTGCAGATGATGAAGCCGCTTTTGCGGCGTTTTGCGCTGCCTCTTCAGAAGACGATCTGGACGCCGCCTATGTGGAGCTGGATCACTGGCTGGTCTTCGGAGCGTTTGACGGAGACCACCTCGTTTGTGCTGCCAGCATGTATTCGTGGCAGGAAACCAAAATTGCAGATATGGGCATACTGACACTGCCCGCCTATCGGGGTAAAGGCTATGCCCGCGATACCGTCCATGCGATCAGCAAACATGCAATATCACTGGGTTTTGAACCGCAATATCGCTGCCAGCTGGATAATCAGGCTTCCGTTTCTCTGGCAAAATCTGCCGGTCTGTCTCTGTTCGGCACATGGGATAATCTTCTGCCTGCCGCGGGCACAGAAAATAGCTGATGAGCGACATACGGGAAATTACTGAAAAATTTCCGGATTTGCTGGAGCCGATGCAACAACTGGTGCAAGGGCGCATTGCCAAGCGCAATGTCACCGGCATGTCCGGTGGTGCAGTCTACAGACTCTGTGGCTCAGCCGGTGAGCCTGATCTCTATCTCAAACAGGGCCGCGGATCAGTTGCCACAGATATTATAGATGAGATGGTGCGGCTGAACTGGCTGAGGCAGTATATCCCTGTGCCACAGGTCATTGCCTTTACAGCGCAGCAGGATCAGGCATGGCTGCTGATGTCAGCACTAACCGGCCGCACAGCCTATCAGCGTCTTACGGAAGAGCCGGAGGCGCGCCCGCAAATCGTCGATGCACTTGCAGAATTTTTGCGCCAAATTCACGCTATTCCGGCTCAATCGTGCCCTTTTAACAGTGATCATCAGCTCCGCCTTGCCCACGCACACCAGCGCTTGCAAGCAGGCCTCGTTGATACGGATGATTTCGGTACGCCTTATGAAGGGCAGACTGCGCAACAGGTCTGGGATGATATAACTGCTCTGTTGCCGCTGGAAACCGAAACAGTGGTTACACATGGCGATTTCTCGCTGGATAATATTCTTATGGACGGCAACACAGTGACCGGCTGTATTGATACCGGCCGTGTTGGTCTTGCCGATCCATATCAGGATCTTGCAATTCTATGGGACTGCCTCGGGGAGTTCAGCCCCGCCCTTCAGGACAGACTGTTTCCGGCCTATGGTATGACAGCGCCTGATCAGAAGAAATTACGTTTTCACCTCGGGCTGGATGAGTTTTTCTGAACACGGTGCGTGTCCTATTTATTTCACGAAGATCATCGTGTCTTTTCATTCTGTAGATGTTTCTATTGCGTACAGAGTATGCCATGCCAAAGATGCTGTTTAACCAGTCTTCTTGCCCGAGACAGTTTCATGAGTTCGACAATGGAAACCGGCGAGACAAGATAGCTTTTATTGGGCTGTCATAATTACCGGATGGTCACTCTCAATGCGCGTTAAAGCCTCACGCAGCGGTGTTGAGCCAAACTTGTAATGCTTTTGTACCCAGGTCATTTTCAGGGAAGTATCAGGCGGGATTTTTACATTCAAAATATCGCTTTTTAACAATTCATAGGCACAATCAAATTTTGATAAGTTATTGTTTTGCAAAATATTCCTCTTCATAAAATTTCATTCGTATCTGAGCATATAAATAGTAATCTTTGCTTTACATGCGGCGCCGGATTGCACTGGCATCGCTCGCTCTTTCCTAACTTTTCAGCTCCTTAGTTTGCTGCCTGATCAGCGATTTTGCTGTCGCGATAAACCATTCTGTCCGTAATTATATGAAAACCTGACACAGAGACAATTTTATCGCTCTGATCATCAGAGCAGGCAGAAAACCACGATAGACAAGCAATAACAAACAAGCAGTATTTGCCCGCCATGATCTGTGCTGAAACCAAAACAAATCTGCAAGCAATCTTCACACTCTTCTGATCTCAACAACGAGTTGAAATTTATCAAGGACGGACGTAAGGACAGCGTTTCCCGTTTCTGAGTGAGCGCTCGCGGGAGTTTATGAAAGTGCAGGAATAAAATGGACGCGGTTCAGATCGAACGGAGCAGCGAAAGCAAACAAACACTTACAGCTGTCGGGCTGACACTGGCAGCAATGATCAGCATTCAGCTTGGCGCAGCAATATCCAAGCCCATTATGCAACAATTAGGAACATTCGGCACCACATTTGTCCGCCTGTCCTTTGCCGCAATTATTCTCCTGATCTGGATACGTCCATCTTTCCGCAGCTATAACCGCTCGCAATGGCTCTCCGCCTTTTCATTGGGCGCCTCCATGGCCTTCATGACTATGTGTTTCTTTGCTGCGATTGAGACCATTCCGCTCGGCCTCGCTGTTGCTATTGAGTTCATGGGACCTTTGCTGGTCGCTACTCTCTATGGCAGCGGCAGATTTCGCCTCATCTGCCCGATGATCGCCGCAGCAGGGATTATCTGCCTCACATCCGGCAGCAGCCTCTGGGGCAATGATATGACCGGCATGCTGTTTGCCTTCTGTTCGGCAATCGGCTGGGGTGCCTATATTATCCTGACCAAACGTGCCGGTGAGAAATTCCACGGGCTGGAAGGTCTTGCCGTTTCAATGATGTTTGCCGCTCTTGTGGCATTACCGGTGGGCTCCGGCCAGCTCTATACCAATTTCAGCACCGAAGCCTTTATTATGGCCGGTTTGCTGGCATTGCTGACCCCGCTTATTCCCTATGCTTTTGAGTTTATGGCTCTGCGCAACCTGAAACCATCGGCTTTTGGTATTCTTGTCAGTCTTGAACCCGCAATCGGCGCCACAGTCGGTTTCCTCATGCTGCATCAGGCTCTGTCCATTGTGCAGATTGCCGGAATTGCACTGGTTATTACGGCCAGTGTGATCAGCACACGCTGACAAGACGATCTCTTCCTTTGACGCATTGGCCTGAAGAAAAGTGCAGGCCAATGTTTTACGGGGAGCATTTTGCACAGAGCAATTTCCCCATAAAATACATCGGAAATATTTGAGTTCCGCTCAAGCAAGAAAAACTATCAGAGCAGCACCTTCGGCGTGAAAGACTATCGCCTGTCTACGAAAGAGGGGCGGGACGTGGCTGGTTTACAGCTGCTTTGCCTGTCGTTTAGCAAACAAGCCTGATCCTGCGGCATTACAGGCAGATAATCCCTCTTGAGCTGTGAAGGTGAGTGGCTTATGCCTGATTGCAAAGACACATAAGCGGGAATGAAATTTATGCAAGCCGTTGATAAGTCAGCAATTGATGCTGTGATGCTGAACCTCTCCGAACAATATAAAGGACCGGGGGGCGTTGCTGCGGTTCTCAAAGACGGTGAGGTTATAGCAAAACAGGTTTGGGGCTATTCCGATCTGGAAAAAAGAGTTCCGATGAGTACGGCGACCATGATGCCGATCTGCTCTGTCAGTAAAGAATTTACGTGTGCAGCCTTGTTGGATGTCTTTGGTGAGACATCTGTTCTTGATGAAGCGCTTGCTACCTATTTACCTGACTTTGAGGGGAAACGCCCTGCAATTGCTGATCTATGCAACAATCAGTCCGGCTTGCGGGATTACTGGGCGCTGACTGTGATCAGTGGTGCCGATCCGGAAGGTGTTTTTACGGCAGATGATGCTCGTCAGCTTCTTGGAAAAATCCGAACAACCCATTTTGAAACCGGTACGCATTATTCCTATAATAACGGCAATTTCCGTCTGCTGTCTTTTTTGATTGAAGAGAAAACCGGTCGTTCACTGGATGAACTTCTGCGCCAGCGTATTTTCCTGCCTGCGGGCATGAAAACTGCCGGACTTTTTCCTGACACATCTGTGACGCCTGGTGATGCAATCGGTTATGAGGGCAATATTGTCTCCGGTTTTACACCGGCAGTGAATAATATTCACTGGAGCGGGGATGCAGGCGTTTGCGCCTCTCTGGATGATATGATTGCGTGGGATCAGTTTATTGATGCAACGCGTGGAGACGAAAACGGTATTTATAACCGTTTGTCCCATCCGCAATTTTACACGGATGGTAAACCGGCTTGTTACGGCTATGGCCTTAACCATGTAAATTTTGACGGTGTTAAAATTACCGGTCATGGCGGGGCGCTGCGCGGCTGGCGCTGCCAGCGGTTCCATGCGGCTGATGCACGTGTATCTGTTATTGTGATGTTTAATCATCAGGCCAGCGCCTATGGTGCAGCTGAGCAGTTGATGCGTGCTGCTTTGGGCATTCCTAAAGCGAAAACTGAAGTTCTGCCTGTTGATGCAGGTTGGTATGGAAATTATTTTGATCCGGCCACGAAACTGAGCCTTAGCCTTACACCGGCTGTCGGCGGGCAGGTTCATGCGCGGTTTGCCACTTCACCAGAAATGATGGATATGCAGACCGATGGCAGTTTGCAATCTTCGGGAATGGTTTTGCAGCGTAAAGACGATGAGATTGCTCTTCGTCGCGATGGCGAAAACCTTTCCGCAAAATTACATCGTGTTTCCGGAAACGGGCGGCAAGATATTGCCGGACGCTATCATTGTGCGGAAATGGATACTGATTTTGTCTGTGAAATTGCAGGTAGCGCTGTCTATGCAGCATTTGAAGGCTTTTTAGGTAAAGGCCCAATGCAGCCACTTTATGCTATTGCTGAAGATATCTGGCTTTTGCCATGTCAGCGCGGAATGGATGCACCGGCACCGGGAGACTGGACTGTGGTGGCCGAACGCGATGCGTCCGGTGCGATTTCGGGGCTGACAATCGGCTGCTGGCTTGCCCGCGGCATAACTTATAAAAAAGTTTGATATTGATACCCCGCCGGATTATTCCGGCGGGGCTTTTACTTGTTAGTTCTTGATAATATTGTGTGTATCACTTTCGGATGCAATTTTAAAAAACGCATTGATAAGTGTGCCATTGCTGCGTTCCTGAAGGCAGATCAGTGTTTCATCCATCAGCTCTTCACGCGTATTGATCGAGAGCGGATGCAAGCGACTATCATTGCTGAATTCGGCTAATGAAACAAAGCCGATACCGGCACCGCCTGCTACAATTTCACGAACGGCTTCGCGTCCTTCTGCCTCAATAGCAGGTTTCAGCACGACATTTTTTTCAAGCGCGAGGTCTTCCAGTTTCTGACGCGTTTTCGAGCCTTTTTCACGGAAGACCAGTGGCCATTGCAGCAGTTCTGCGAGGTCAATATTAGAAAAACGGCTGAGCGGATGATCTCTGGCGACAAAGGCGATGATCGGCGAAGAGTTCAGCTTATGGATGAGAAAGTCCCGTGCTTTGGGTACTTCGCCCAATACGCCGATATCCGCTTCATAGCGATAGAGGCTGGAGATAACTTCCTCACTATTGCCGGTTTGCACGCTGATTTGCACGGAGGGATATTTCTCTCTGAAGGCTCCGAGAATACCAAGAATATGATGTGCTGCATCGGCCATGATACGCAATTTACCCGCACGCAGCACCCGCGATTCTGACAGGAAATCCAGTGCCTGCTGCTCCACTTCGAATAGCCGGTGCGTGATCTCCAGCAGTTTTACACCGGCATCGGTCAGGCTGACTTGTTTCTTATGACGGTTAAACAGCAGAACATCATATTCCTCTTCCAGCTTGCGCACCTGATCAGAAATAGCGGGCTGCGTCAGGCATAAAGCTTCCGCAGCGCGGGAAAATCCGCCGGAAATTGCCACATAATGAAACGCCCGTAACTGAACATAGCGCATGGATTTCTCCTGATGCAGAGTGTTTTTCTGATTTGAGAGCCAAGCTTAGCACAGCAATTTTTTAGCACAATATACATCTGTAAAACTTATAGTTTGATTTGAAATAACGATTTTACAAATAATTGCCTTTGCCTGAGGATGAAGCAAATCCGCATTTTGCACAGCATCCGGAGGGACAGGAAATGCAATCAGCCGGTGAAAAACGACCGCAGTCAGAAGCAGATATGCTTCCGCACTGGAAAGCCAATCAGTTTCTGGCACCTGCACTGGGAGAACCCTATTTGCTGACACCGGGACCATTGACCACCGATTATGCGGTGAAGCAGGCGATGCTGCGGGACTGGGGCTCATGGGACGGTGATTTTCGGGCAATGACAGCCGAAATGCGTGAGCGCTTGCTGCGTGTTGCCGGTGATGACAAGCATGAATTTGATTGTGTGCCGATACAGGGCAGCGGCTCCTTTGCGGTTGAAGCCATGCTCGGGACATTTCTGCCGAAAGGCAGTAAAATTCTGGTGCTGATGAACGGTGCTTACGGGCAGCGCATTGTGCAGACACTGAATTATCTGGGGCGTGCTCATAGTAAAATTGACAAGGGAGATTATCTTCCGCCACGTGCGGATGAGGTTGCGCAGGCGCTGGATGCCGATCCGGCAATCACCCATGTGATTGTGGTGCATTGCGAAACCAGTTCCGGTATTCTCAATCCGGTCGCGGAAATCTCAGAAGTTGTTTATGCCAAGGGGCGCAAGCTGCTGGTCGACAGTATGAGTGCTTTCGGCGCGGTTGATCTGAGTGTGAATAAAATCCGCTATGAAGCCATGGTCTCCTCGGCCAATAAATGCATCGAAGGTGTGCCCGGTTTTGGCTTTGTGATTGCCCGCAAAAGCGTGCTGGAAGCCGCTAAGGGCAACTGCCATTCTCTGAGCCTCGACATATATGAGCAATGGGCAACGATGAACAAAACCGGTCAGTGGCGCTATACACCACCGACCCATGTGGTTGCTGCGTTTCTGGTTGCCTTGCGGATGCATGAAGCCGAAGGCGGTGCTGAAGGACGCTTGGCGCGTTATACCAATAATCGTGATGTGATGGTGGAGGGGATGCGCCAGCTGGGTTTTGAAACACTGCTGCGTGATCGCTGGCTGTCGCCGATCATCGTAACTTTCTTCAATCCTGCTCATCCGAAATTCGAGTTTTCCCGCTTCTATGATCTGATGAAGGATAAAGGCTTCATCATTTATCCGGGTAAGCTGACTGTTGTCGACAGTTTCCGTGTCGGCTGCATCGGGCGCATGGATGCCAATATCATGCGGCAGGTCGTTGCCGCTGCCGCAGACAGCCTGACAGAAATGGGTGTGGACACAGCTGCCCCGCCAGCCGCAGCACTGGATGAGCGTGCCAAGCTCGCAGCCTGAGTTTTAAATTTAAAACAGCAGGTTAGCGCAATGCCGCCTGCGGAGGATAATGAAGTGAACAAGATGACCAAGGTAACCGTAACCGTGAACGGCCGTGATTATAACTGGCCGAACGTCCCCGCTATCGCGATCTGCCTTGACGGGTGCGAACCGGCTTATCTGGATGAGGCGATTGCTGCGGGGCTGATGCCGACACTGAAACGCATTAAAGAAACCGGCACGGTACGCACAGCCCATAGTGTTATTCCGAGTTTTACCAATCCGAATAATCTTTCCATCGCCACGGGGCGCCCGCCTGCAGTACACGGTATTTGCGGTAACTATCTCTATGACCGTGAAACCGGTACGGAAGTGATGATGAATGATGTGCGCTTTCTGCGTGCGCCGACCATTTTCAAAGGCTTCTATGATGCCGGTGCGAAAGTCGCTGTAGTGACAGCCAAAGACAAGCTGCGGGCTTTGCTGGGGGCAGGCCTGCAATTCGGTGATAATCGTGCGATTTGTTTTTCAGCAGAGCGTTCCGATACGACAACAAAAGCGGAAAACGGCATTGATAATGCATCACAATGGCTGGGTATGCCGGTGCCGGAGGTTTATTCCGCAGAGCTTTCAGAATTTGTGTTCGCTGCCGGTGTGAAGCTGCTCAAAACTTTCCGGCCTGATGTGATGTATCTGACCACAACAGACTACGTGCAGCATAAATATGCACCGGGTGTGCCGCAGGCCAATGCGTTTTATGAAATGTTCGACAAATATCTGGCCGAGCTGGATGCTTTAGGTGCGGCTATTGTGGTGACTGCGGATCACGGCATGAAGCCGAAACATAAGGCTGATGGCTCACCGGATGTTGTCTATGTGCAGGATGTGCTCGACGACTGGCTGGGCAAGGATGCCGCGCGGGTTATTCTTCCGATTACAGATCCTTATGTAGTGCACCACGGCGCGCTTGGTTCTTTTGCAACAGCCTATCTGCCGGATGGTACGGATATCGGTGATATTATGAAGCGGCTGGCTGCCATTGAAGGTATTGATGTGGTGCTGAACAATGCTGATGCTGCTGAGCGTTTTGAGCTGCCTCAAGACCGTATCGGCGATATTGTTCTGGTCTCATCGGAAAATAAAGCCATCGGCACCAGTGAGCATCGCCATGATCTTGCAGCATTGAATGAGCCTCTGCGCTCGCATGGCGGGCTGACAGAACAGGCCGTACCTTTCATTGTGAACCGTCAGATGCCGGACCTGCCGGAAGCACCGGTTCTGCGCAATTTTGATGCGTTTTTCTATGCGGTTACAGCTGCGGTAGCTCAGTCGTAAATTGAGGGAAAACATTCCCCCGTGCCGGTAAACCGGTCTCTGATTTTAAAATCAGACCGGTTTCCGGTGGGGTGAATTGCAGGGGAGCCTTTGTGGTGAAGCCGGAAACAATCATTAAAACCAGACATGAGCCTATGCGGATCGCCGGTAAAAAGGTCGATGCGGATGCCGTTTTTGATGTGCATTATCCTTACACAAATGCGGTCATCGGCACGGTTCCGGCAGGGCGAGCTGAACATGCCCGCGAGGCTTTCAGGATTGCCGCAGCCTATAAGCCGAAGCTGACTCGCTATGAACGCCAGAAAATTCTGCTGCGCACAGCTGAATTGCTGGTGTCACGCAAAGAGGAAATGGCTGACCTGATTACTTCGGAACTGGGCATCTCCAAGATGGATTCCTATTATGAAGTCGGCCGTGCCTATGACGTATTTACGCTTGCGGGGCAGATGTGCCTGCATGATGACGGTGAGATATTCTCTTGTGATCTGACACCGCACGGCAAAGCCCGTAAGATTTTTACATTCCGTGAGCCATTACGTGCGATTTCGGCAATCACGCCGTTCAATCATCCGCTGAATATGGTTTCGCATAAAGTGGCACCGGCGATTGCCACCAATAATTGTGTGGTGGTAAAGCCGACCGAACTGACACCGATGACTGCATTGCTGCTGTGCGATATTATGTACGAAGCCGGATTACCGCCGGAAATGCTGTCGGTGGTGACAGGCCTGCCGAAAGATATCGGTTCGGAAATGATTACCAATCCGGATATTGATCTGATTACCTTTACCGGCGGCGTTCCTGTGGGCAAGATGATTGCCAATACTGCGGGCTATAAACGCACAGTACTGGAGCTCGGCGGTAATGATCCGCTGATTATTCTCAATGATCTGAGTGACGATGATCTGGCAAAAGCGGCCGATCTTGCTGTGGCGGGGGCGACGAAAAACTCCGGTCAGCGCTGCACGGCCGTGAAACGTATTCTGTGTCAGGAAAGCGTGGCCGACCGTTTTGTACCGATGGTGCTGGAACGGGCAAAGAAAATACGCTTTGGTGATCCGATGGATCCGAAAACAGAACTCGGTACCGTCGTGCATGAACAAGCTGCCGCACGGTTTGAAAAACTGGTCTATATGGCAGCCGAGCAGGGGGCAAAAATTCTCTATGATCCGGGTCGTCAGGGCGCTTTACTGCCACCGATTGTGGTGGACGAAGTGCCACACAGCTCGGAGCTGGTGATGCAGGAAACTTTCGGACCGGTTATTCCGATTATTCGCGCGCCGGATAATGATGATGCGCTGATTGCGCTGTCCAACTCGACAGATTTCGGCTTGTCGTCCGGTGTTTGCACCAATGATTACCGGCGTATGCAGAAATATATCCGCGGGCTCAATGTCGGCACGGTCAATATCTGGGAAGTGCCGGGTTACCGTATCGAGATGTCGCCTTTCGGCGGGATTAAAGATTCCGGCAATGGTTATAAAGAAGGTGTGATTGAAGCGATGAAAAGCTTCACTAATGTTAAAACCTTCTCACTGCCATGGGAGTGAGACGCGGGAGAAGGGCTTAAAACAAGGTTCGCGATACGCAAAATGCAATAAATTATAACAGGCATACGTATCGCAACCGCCACATTATCTGAAAACCGTTCGGGGAGGCGGCGAGTATGAAACTGGCAGTGCACACAGAGGGCGAGTCCAATCGCTCCGAGGCAAGGCAGCGATGGCAGGCGCAGCAAAACAGCCCTCACATGGAGGAAGTGCTGCGCCGTGATGCGGATGTTTTTCTGCATCAGAGCCTTTCCAGCCCTTGCCTCACAGCGGTTGTTAAGGCGCAGGGTATCTGGATTGAAGATGCCAACGGGCGTCGTTTTATGGATTTTCACGGCAACAGCGCCCATCATATCGGTTATGCCCACCCCAAACTGATTGCTGCTGTGAAGCAGCAAATGGATGATCTGAGTTTTGCACCGCGCCGTTTTACCTGTGAACCGGCAATTGAACTGGCCGAGAAGCTAGCTGAAATAGCACCGGGCAATCTGGGTAAAACGCTGTTCACCACCGGCGGGTCAGATGCCATTGAGGTGGCGCTGAAAGTGGCGCGTGCAGCCACAGGGCGATTTAAAACCCTGTCTTTCTGGGATGCCTTTCACGGGGCGGGCTTTGGTGCATCATCTGTGGGAGGGGAAGCAACATTCCGTTCGGGTATTGCTGGCCCTTTATTGTCTGGTGCAGAACATGTGCCGCCTTTTGCCTGTTATCGTTGTCATTACAAGCATAAAGGGCCTGAAAGCTGCGGCATTGCCTGTGCGGATATTGTGTCTTTTGTGCTGGAACGGGAGGGCGATATTGCGGCTGTGGTGGCAGAGCCGATGCGCGCCACACCCTATCCGCCGCCGCCCGGTTTCTGGCAAAAAGTACGCGAGGCTTGTGACCGTCACGGCACATTGCTGATCTTTGACGAAATCCCCACAGGGCTTGGTAAGACGGGTAAGTTCTTCGCGTCTGATCATGATGGTGTAACACCGGATATGATCGTGCTTGGTAAGTCGCTGGGTGGTGGTATGCTGCCGATCGCGGCGGCAATTGTGCGTCGTGATCTGGATGTATGCGGAGATTATGCCATCGGACATTATACTCATGAAAAAAATCCGGTGACGACACGCGCCGCGCTCACCACAATACAGATTATTGAGGAAGAAGGGCTGGTTCAGCGTGCGGCCGAGCTTGGCCAATATGCGATGATCCGTCTTCGGGAGTTGCAATTGCGCTCACCGCATGTGGGAGACGTGCGTGGTCGTGGTTTGCTGTTCGGCGTGGAGCTGGTGCGTGACCGGCACAGTCGTGAACCGGATAATGCGCTGGCTGAGGCTGTTTATTATCGCTGTCTGGAGGGCGGTGTCAGTTTCAAAATCAGTCAGGGCAATGTGCTGACCTTGTCGCCGCCGCTCATCATCACTCAGCAAGAACTTGAACAGGCACTGTCTGTTGTCGAAAGAGCGATATTGGAAGGCGCATAGATTTTTCTGCCCTGAAGAAATGTCCTTCAACCTATAAGTTTTGAAGGGCGGTGTATAAAATAAATAGATTTTACTTATTGAACTGCGGTTCGCACTATGAGGAGCCATAAGAGGGAACATCCTGCAAAAGCAGGTATAAAAATAAGCAATCAGCTATCAAACACATAACAAAAAGCTGATATAACAATGGGGAAATATGAAATGAAAAAGCATCGCGCTTTTATTCTGTCCCTTGCTGCCGGTATTGCTTTGGCATCAAGTGCTTATGCACAAACAGAACTGACTGTTTATACTGCTTTTGAAGCTGTTGATCTGCAACGTTTTGCAGAAGCCTTTAATAAAGATCATCCGGATATTAAAGTGAACTGGGTACGTGACTCCACAGGAGTTATGACCGCCAAACTGCTGGCCGAGAAGAACAATCCGAAGGCAGATATTGTCTGGGGTATTGCGGCCACATCACTGCTGATCCTTAAAAATGAAGGCATGCTTGAGCCTTATACGCCGAAAGATGTCGATAAGCTGGATCCGCGTTTTGTGGATAAGGATCGCCCGACCAGCTGGATCGGGCTTGATGCCTATGTGGCTGCCGTCTGTTTTAATACCGTTGAGGCCGAAAAACTTGGCCTGAAACCGCCGGCAAGCTGGAAAGACCTGACCAAGCCTGAATATAAAGGTCATGTAGTCATGCCTAATCCGGCATCGTCCGGCACCGGCTTCCTCGATGTTTCATCCTGGTTGCAGATGTTCGGCGAAAAGGGCGGCTGGGATTATATGGATGCCCTGCATGAGAATATCGCCAATTACACGCATTCCGGCTCAAAGCCGTGCAAAATGGCTGGTGCAGGAGAAATACCGATTGGTGTCTCCTTTGAGTTCCCCGCCTCTCAGGTAAAAAGTGCCGGTGCGCCGGTGGATATTATTTTCCCTGAGGAAGGCTCAGGCTGGGAGTCCGAGGCCGTAGCAATTATGGCTGGCACAGCGAATATGGATGCTGCCAAAACTCTGATGGACTGGACACTGACACCGAATGCCATGGAAGCGCTCAATAAGAGTTTTGCCGTGGTCGCGTTGCCGGGTATCGCCAAGCCTGTGGAACATATCCCCGCTGATCTCGAAAAGAAGATGATCAAGAATGATCTGGAATGGGCGGCTAATAACCGTAAAGCCATTCTGGAGGAATGGTCGAAACGGTACGATTCAAAATCTGAATCCAAAGGCTGATCGGAACGCTGTCTCATTGAGCGGCAGAACTTCTGTCTTCATATGGTTTCGGACACAGGCCGCTTCCTGTGTCTTCCGAAGCTGCTCTAACAGACACGCATAATGCGACTGCGAACGCGGGCTTTTCCGCGTTCGTGCAGGGAGTGTGACCATGTCAGTCCAGAGGAATGAATTCGTGAAACATGAAATGGCTACAGATGCGGTTCGTATCGGTCAGCAGGCATATAATGCCGGCGATGCGGCGGCAAACAGACAGGAATATCTCAAGGTTGACGGTCTCTGGAAAGCTTTCGGAGAGTTTTATGCGCTGAAAGATATCAATCTGGAAATCAGAGAAGGCGAATTTATCTGCTTTCTCGGGCCTTCCGGTTGCGGCAAGACCACATTGTTGCGTGCCATTGCGGGGCTGGATTTGCAGACAAGGGGGACGGTTCATCAGGCGTCCAAAGATATTTCCTGTCTGCCGCCAGCACAACGCGATTACGGGATTGTCTTTCAGTCCTATGCCCTGTTTCCCAATCTGACCATCGAAAAAAATATCGCCTTCGGGCTTGAAAATATGAAGAAATCACGCGCCGAGATTACGCAGCGCGTTGCCGAATTGCTGGAACTGGTGGGACTGGCAGATCAGGCGAAAAAATACCCTTCACAACTTTCCGGCGGACAGCAGCAGCGCATTGCGCTGGCAAGGGCGATTGCGATTTCTCCCGGACTTTTGCTGCTTGACGAGCCGCTTTCCGCGCTTGATGCCAAGGTGCGCGTCCATCTGCGCCACGAGATTAAAGAATTGCAGCGCAAGCTCGGCGTGACAACAATCATGGTCACCCACGATCAGGAAGAAGCACTCGCCATGGCTGATCGTATCGTAGTGATGAATAAAGGGACAATCGAACAGGTTGGCACGCCGCTTGATGTTTATCGCCAGCCAAGCAGCCTGTTTGTGGCCGATTTCATCGGAGAGACCAATAAATATCCGGTCACAATCGGTGCGGATGGTACCGCATTTTCCGGTGATCTGGTTCTGCAATGTAACGAACATAATCTGCCGGAGGGCAGCGAGGCGGTTGCAGTGATCAGGCCGAATGATGTGATCCCTCATGGCCGTGCTGTGGATGCGAGTTCTTCTGCCGGAAACGGGGAAAATCTGATTGAGGTGCAGATTGAAGCCATGGAATTTCTTGGCTCATTCTGGCGCACGCATATGCGCAGCACCTATTTGCAAAACCAGCAGCTGATTGCAGATTTTTCCATCAATGCCGAACGTCGCCTCGGCCTGACAGAAGGTATGACTATTCTTGTTGAACTGCCGAAAAGCCGTTTGCTGATTTTTGACGGAAAGGGCAGGCGATGAGTGCTGTAAGCGATTATCCTGCCGCTCCGCTTATGCCGGCAGGCAAGGCTGTTCGTCAAAAGGTCAGTTCGGACGACTGGATCAAGCGCGGCATGATGCTGATTATCGGCGCTTACCTGCTGATAACACTGGCGGCGCCGCTTTATGTGATGCTGTCCAAATCTTTTGCCAGTTACCAGTTTCAGCTGGAAAATTATGAGGTGCAGGTTGGTGACGGCAAAGGCAACTGGGCTCCTGCTCAGTCTTTGAGCCAGCTGAATGCTGAACTGAAAACTATTTCATCCGAAGAATTGGCAACCTCCAATAGCGGTCGTTTGTCACCTGTGGCGCTGTTTCCGGAATTCAGCTTTCGCGGGGCTGAACATTATCGCATCCGTGGCTTGACGGATAACAGCCGGTTTCTGATCGGTTCTGCCCCTTATACAGGGCAGGAATGGCAGGAGGTGGATTCTAATAATTTCCGCCGTGTCATGCTGATGCCGCATCAAACGACAGGGCTGGATAATTACCGCACTTATTTTTCATCACCTGCGCTGTTTCAGTCGATTAAAAATTCGCTGGTGATTGCGTTGGTCAGCATGGTGCTCACCGTCTCACTGGCTTTTGGTTTTGCCTATGCGCTCAACCGTTCCAAAATGCGCTTCAAAGGTTTTTTCAAGCTGGTGGCGGTGATGCCAATTCTCGTGCCGTCACTGTTGCCAGGGATTGCGCTGATCTATCTGTTCGGTAATCAGGGAATTTTGAAAGAGCTGCTGTTCGGCCTGCCGATTTACGGGCCGCTGGGTATTGTGCTGGGCTCGGTGTTCTTTACTTTTCCCCATGCGCTCATGATTATCTCAACGGCTCTGGCTGTGTCGGATGCCCGTCATTATGAGGCGGCGGATTCTCTGCGGGCAAGCAAATGGCGCACATTCTGGACGGTGACAGTACCGGGTGCCCGCTATGGTTTGATTTCCGCAGCCTTTGTGGTGTTCAATCTGGTTATCACGGATTTTGGTCTGCCAAAGGTTATCGGCGGCCAGTATAATGTGCTGGCCGTGGATATTTATAAGCAGGTTATCGGCCAGCAAAATTTTGAAATCGGTGCGGTTGTTTCCGTGATGCTGTTGTTTCCGGCTGTGATTGCCTTTGCCGTTGACCGTTTCATTCAACGCAAACAGGTTGCCTTATTATCTGCACGTGCGGTGCCGTTTTCTCCGAAAAAGAAACCGTTGTTTGATAATCTGTGCCTGCTTTACTGCACTTTGATCGGGCTGTTTATCACCGGTCTTTTGCTGGTATGCCAATTAGCAGCCATCGTAAAATTCTGGCCTTATGATCTGAGCCTCAGCCTGCGCAACTTTGAGTTCGGACGTATGGATGGCGGTGGCTGGAGTTCCTATTATAATTCTATCCAGCTGGCTTTTCTGACGGCGATTATAGGAACCGTGGTTGTATTTGTCGGTGCCTATGCGGTTGAGAAAACCGAGGGCTTTGCCAAAGGTCGCGCCTTGTTCCAGTTTCTGGCCATGCTGCCAATGGCTGTGCCGGGGATGGTGCTGGGGCTTGCTTATATCTTTTTCTTCAACAATCCGGCAAACCCGCTGAGCACCATTTACGGAACGATGATCATCCTTGTCATCTGTACCGTGACGCATTTTTACACGGTGTCCCATCTGACGGCGCTGACCGCATTGAAACAAATGGATCCGGAATTTGAATCCGTTTCGGCATCACTCAAACAACCATTCTACAAATTATTTGCACGGGTGACGGTTCCGGTGTGTCTGCCGGCCATTCTGGATATTTCAATCTACCTGTTCGTCAATGCGATGACGACAGTATCCGCCGTGGTGTTCCTGTATTCAGCTCATACTACGCTGGCTTCTGTCGCCGTGCTGAATATGGATGATGCAGGGGATGTGGCACCCGCTGCCGCTATGGGGATGATGATTTTCTATACCAACGTCGCGGCACGGCTTGTGCATTACGGCCTTTCACAAATGCTGCTGCGCAAGACACAGAAATGGCGTGGCACCTGACAGTGATTAAACGGCACCCTCCGCAGAAGGTGCCGTTTATTTGTTATGGCGTTGCTGCCAGAGTTGTTTTGCTTTGGTGTGGCAGTCGCTGAAGTCTGGATTATTGTGTAATGTCATCAGACCGAGAGCCGCTGTTGCTGTGACAACGGTTTCAAGACGCGGGTCAATTGCAGTTCCTGCCCAGATGGCCTGCCAATATTCAAAGGAATCCATACCGATACGAGGCAGGGATTCCGGTTCATGCAGTGCTTTTATAATAATATCAGAGCTTTCCGTGCCGCTGAGGCTTAAAAGTGTTGCCACACGGAAAGGATAAAATTCGGCTACATCGCGATTGCCGCTGAGAACAGTCAATTGCCGCTGGCTGTTTCCATACACAGTAGTGTCATGTGTTTCCGGCAGTTCCTGTAACAGTTTTGCTGTATCCCTGTGCAGTTCCCGATAGGCCGGTCGGGATACACCCAGCAGACTTGCGCGCGCTTGTAAAGGGTTGAGCAGATGTACGCAGTCGCCCACCGGAGAGCGCGCGGCAAATAGCGGATAGAGCGCCATCATGGATGCAAGGGCAGGGGCAAAACCTGTTAATGGCATATAGACAATATGGCTGCTCTTCAGTGTTTGGCGGGCTTCGGCAAGATTTTGTGCAACAGGGATGCCAAGTGCATGTGCTGCCTGTTCAATCTTGCCGCTATTCATACCACTGCCATTGCTGCCATGGAGTGCGATTTTATAACCGGCCTGTGCGAGCAGTTTAGCGGCCTGTAAAAACCATGGTGCACGCGGGGAGTTGGGAGAGAGATAGGCCGGCCAGTCCAGATCTGCTTGCGGACTGAATGTGTCATCCAGCTGATAATATTGGCGTGCAGCCCTGACCATGCCTGCCAGTTCCTGAGCGGCAGTTCCGCGATAATGGATTAGGCTGAAAAATGCGCTGGCCTGCATCGGATCAACCTGTTGCTGCAGGATCAGGGAAAAGGCTTCCTCTGCCTCTTCAATCGCCAGCGGACGACTGTTTCCTGCGCCACGACCGAGTATGCCTAGAAACCGCGAAAATCGTAAAACAGGATCATGACTACTGCTCAAATCTGCCAACTGATTGGCCAGTTGTTTGGGGCTGGGTTGTCCGCCGATCAGCGGTGTTCTGAGAGATAAAGGCGGAACGGCGAGCAAGGCCTGTTGCTGCCAGCCGGTTTCTGCTGGTGTCTGAGTTGCCGGCAGGTCGGGGCTGAGCAGATTTTCTGCTTCATCTGCAAGAACACGCAGGCGCAGCCGCAGCATTTCTGCGCGCGGAGAGGGGATCATCCGGCGGCCGGAACGCACTAAAATGGGATCGTTGAAGGCTTCTCTAATTTGACTGAGCAGGCGACTCATTGCCGGAGCGCTGAGATTCATACGCTTGGCAGCCTGTTGCACACTGCCCTCCACAAGCAATGTATCCAAAGCTATCAACAGCCTTAACTGCCCTAATCGGGATGAGGGCAAAGCGCTGTTTGTACTGTCTTTGGTTGATTTTCGGTCATCAGGCACAGTCTTTTCACGCATTTAACTGTTCCCTCCGGTTTTAATGCAAGCCAAAACTATTTTCAGATGAGGAGATATCTTCATTATGCGGAATGCAAAAAGCTGATGTTGGAATAAGTCTGAAACATGGCGATTGACCTGTTACCTTGCCACACATAAGGGGAGTAAATAACTCATATTTGTGGCAGAGGGCAATTGAAATGACAGATATAGGGCATTCAAGAGAGGAAATTCAGGTGGTTTCCGGATCTGAAATGTTAAAACAGGTCAAAATGCGTCGTCTCGCAGCTCTTGCATGCGGTACAATTCTGGCCGGAACAATGCTGTCTTTCGCCCTTCCGGCTCAGGCACAGGCTGTTAAAAAGAAGCCGGTTACGGCTGAAGCGCAGGCCGTGCAGCCAGCGGAACAGGCTGCGGATCAGCCAGCTGAGCAGGCTGCAGCTCCGGCGGGTACTGTGCGTCTGGATCAAATCGTTGTCACAGCCACCGGTTTTGAACAGAATGTTAAAGATGCACCGGCCAGCATTACTGTTGTACCGCGCGAAGAGCTGGAAAAAGGGGCTTTCCGCAACCTGACCGATGCGCTTAACAGCGTACAGGGTGTCAGCGTGACGGGTATCGCCAATGAGCAGGATATTTATATCCGCGGCTTGCCGGGTGCCTATACGCTTATTCTGGTTGACGGTAAGCGCCAGAGCACCCGTGATGCCCGTACCAATGGTAATGCCGGTTTTGAACAGAGTTTTGTTCCGCCTGCATCGGCTATCGAGCGGATTGAAGTGGTGCGCGGCCCGATGTCTTCGCTCTACGGTTCGGATGCCATGGGCGGCGTTATCAATATTATTACCCGTAAAGTTGACGATGCATGGCATGGTGAGCTGACCCTTGACGGTACCGTGCAGACCAAATCACGTTATGGTAACAGCGGACAGGCTTCCTTCTATGTCAGCGGACCGCTGGTGCCTGACGTTGTTGGCGTTCAGGCCTGGGGACGTGGTCTGAAGCGCAGTGAGGATAAATTCCTCAATGGTACGCAGGAACAGCGCGACGGTGATCTGGGCGGAAAGCTGACAATTACGCCGAACGAAGATCATGACATTTTCATCGAAGGCGGCGTCACCCGCGTGCGCCGTGAAGGCACAGTTGGTGATACAATCGCTGCAACCGGAACGGATACATATAATTACAACGACCGCAGACATTGGTCGATCAGCCATACCGGCCGCTGGGGTCCGACAACGTCTGATTTCTCGTTCTCGCAGGAATGGGCAGAACGCACCAATTTCAACTGGGATAAAGCCCGTGGCTCCTATGTGGAAAATCTGCGCTCGCCGGAAATCCGCAACTCTGTTCTCGACGGCAAATTCACCACACCGTTTGAATTTTACGGCGATCATACGCTGGTCACCGGCGGTCAGTTCATTGATGCACAGCTGACAGATCAGAATCCGGGACGCCGTACCGGTCTTGATGAGACATTCAGCATTCGCCAATGGGCGGTCTTTGCTGAAGATGAGTGGTGGATTACACCGGACTTCTCGCTGACCGGTGGTCTGCGTATGGATGATCATGAAATCTACGGTTCCCATCTCAGCCCGCGTGCTTATGCCGTGTGGCATGCAACGGAGCAGCTGACGCTGAAAGGCGGTATTTCCACGGGCTTTAAAGCTCCGGAAATCCGCACAATTGCACCGGGTTATGCTTATACGACCGGCGGTGGCGGCTGTTTCTATGGTCCTGAGGCAAGTCTGCCATCCGGCAAGAACCCTTGCGGTGTGATTATTGGCGATGAAAGCCTGAAAGCAGAAAAGAGCACGAGCTATGAACTGGGCGCCCTGTGGGACAATCAGGACGGTTTGCAGCTTGGTGCGACTTATTTCTACACGGATTTCAAAGACAAAATCTCCAACAAGCAGATGCTTGATGCGAATGGCAAGCCGATCCGCTGGAGCGAAAATACAAATTACGTTCTGTGGAGCAGCTTCAATATCGATAATGCTGTGATGCAGGGTGTGGAACTGACTGCAAACTGGGAAGCCACATCTGATATCCGTTTGCGCGCCAGCTATACCTATACGCATTCCCGTCAGAAGGGCGGGGACTATGATGGTCTGCCGCTGACACGCACACCGGAACATATGGGTAATATCCGTGCGGACTGGATCACACCGGTTGAAGGTCTTTCTGCATGGACAGCTGCCAATTACCATGGCTCGGAAACCAATGCCGGAGCCCGTATCGGCAGCAACGGTAAGCCGGTTTATAAAAACGGCAAGGTCATTGCCCGCAAATATGATGCCTATATGACCTTTGATATCGGTACGAGCTATGAGTTCAGCGAGAATGTTACATTCAATGCGGCACTCTACAATCTGTTCGACAAGCGTATTGAAGAGAGTGATTTCAATGCTTCGGTTGACGGACGTCGTCTCTGGGTCAGCATGACCTCGAAGTTCTGATTGTTCAGCCGTTAAAAAATGAAAAGCCCTTGTGTTCTGCACAAGGGCTTTTTTGTCTGCTGAGTGCCAGAGCATAATTTAAAAGTGTTAGAGCGAACTTTGTGCGCCCGACGGGACGCACGGCGCTCTGGTTACCAGACGCGGTTGACCGGCGCATTGACGGGCAGCGCTCTTTTTGAGTTGTGCGGTATCCAGCGCGGAAACCAGATAGCGGATGAGCAATTATTATTGCTTGATCTGACCGGCGGCGGTTGTTTTCTGCGATTGGTATTTTCCGAGGGCGGATGCATGGCCGGAATCTCCGAAAAACAGGACTGCCGCATTCTCTGCAATTTCAATGAACAGCGTATGACTGTTGTGCAACGCATTTGTGATAAGTCCGGCACCGGTTCGCGTCATATGCATGGCCGGATTGAAATGTCGCTATCAGACTATTACGCGAAAATGCATGTGGCATGGCGAACTGCAAAATAAACGTGCATTTTGCGCAATTTTAAAAAGAAACCCTGATATTTTTGATAGTTTTCTTGCTTTTTATCGGATAGACCATTGCGATCAGAATGTCCCGGACTTCGGTTTTCGGTGTCGGCGACACATAATTTCAGGTCAGTCTTTTTCTTTTTAAACGGCTGTTCTGTGTTGATATTTCAGCAGGTCTGCGGGATCGGATTTTACCCTCGTAAACTTGCGCAAACAGGATAAAAAAATGAGTGTTTCCGGTGCCCCCCGGAGTGCTGTTGCCGGTAAAAACGGCGAGGCAGCTCCGGCCTTGAATTCACCCGCGCGTGTGCTGTTTGCCAGCCTCGTGGGAACAACCATCGAATTTTTCGATTTTTATGTTTATGCAACGGCTGCCGTTCTGGTGTTTCCGGCTGTGTTCTTTCCGGCCAGCGATCCGACTTCGGCAATGTTGCAATCTTTTGCTACATTCTCGATTGCTTTCTTTGCCCGTCCGTTTGGTGCCATGGTTTTCGGCCACTTCGGTGACAAAATCGGCCGTAAGGCAACATTGGTTGCCGCGCTGATGACCATGGGTCTTTCGACCGTCATCATCGGCTTGCTGCCAACCTATGCACAAATTGGTGTGGTTGCGCCGCTGTTGCTCGCACTGTGCCGTTTCGGTCAGGGACTTGGCCTTGGCGGTGAATGGGGCGGTGCTGTGTTGCTGGCAACCGAAAACGCTCCGGCAGGCAAGCGTTCATGGTATGCAATGTTCCCGCAGCTTGGTGCGCCGATCGGCTTCATCCTCTCTGCCGGTACATTCATTATTCTCGGTGCAACACTGAGCAATGAGCAGTTCATGAGCTGGGGCTGGCGTATTCCGTTTGTCGGTTCGATCCTGCTGGTTGCGGTTGGTCTTTATGTTCGTATCAAGATCACCGAAACACCTGAATTCCAGAAGGCTATGGACAAGCAGGAGCGCGTTCAGGTGCCGCTGGCAGCAGTCTTCAAACATCACAAGCGCGCGCTGGTTCTCGGCACTTTCTCGGCGCTGGCTACCTTTGTGCTGTTCTATCTGATGACCGTATTCATGCTGTCATGGGCAACACGCCCGATTGAACAGGCCGGCATGGGCTATTCCCGTGAGCAATTCCTGTTCATCCAGATGGTTGGTGTTGTGTTCTTTGGTCTGTTGATTCCGGTGTCCGGTTTGTTGTCTGACCGTTTTGGACGCCGCTTAATCATGATCCTCACTACAATCGGTATTGGTGTATTCGGCCTGTTCATGGCGCCGCTGCTGGGTGCCGGTGTTGTCGGCGCTGTGATGTGCTCGATCATCGGTTTCGCACTGATGGGCATGACCTATGGTCCGATTGGTGCGGCGCTGGCTTCGCCGTTTCCGACTGCCGTGCGTTATACCGGTGCTTCCATGACCTTTAACATGGCCAGTATTTTCGGTGCTTCGCTGGCGCCATATATTGCGACATGGCTGGCTACAACCTACAGCCTTAGCTATGTCGGTCTGTATTTGCTGGCTGCGGCGGCAATTACTTTGCTGGCCATTCTCGGTCATAAAGACAAAGAGTTTTCTTCCTGATCATTTCATGAAGATGATTTGCAAAAGGAGCCGCTTGCGGCTCCTTTTTTGTTGATGTGCATATGTAAACGTTCTGAAACTGGTAAGCCTGAAGATTTGCTCTATGTATTATGTATGAAAATAAGACAGGAGAGATGATCTATGACGCAGGTAACCCCGCAGGATATTCTGGATTTCTGGTTTTCTGATGCAACGGAAGCGCATTGGTTTGTCCGTTCTGATGATCTTGACCAGCAAATCAAACAGCGTTTCAGTGCGGTATATGAGCAGGCAGTGGAAGGTGAGCTTGCGCATTGGAAGAATGATGCCAAAAGCGCTTTGGCTCTAACCATTATTTTTGATCAGTTCCCGCGTAATATGTTCCGCGGTGATCCTAAGGCTTTTGCGAGTGATCCGCTTGCCTGTGCACTGTCAAAATATGCGCTGGAACATGATTACGACATGGCTGTGGATGAGAAAGCACGGCAGTTTTTCTATCTGCCGCTGATGCATAGCGAGGTGATTGAAGATCAGGAGCAATGCGTGAAGCTTTATAAAGCGCTCGGCAATGATTTTGCTCTCGGCTTTGCCAGAGAGCATCGTGATATTGTCGAGGAATTCGGCCGGTTTCCGCATCGCAATGCCGTTCTCGGCCGCAAAAACACACCGGAAGAAACTGAATTCCTGAAAACTCATACAGGGTTCTGATCTCATTCAGGCGGCGGAACGGGCAGCCATACGTTTCTCGTGCTCAAGCAGCCAGCGTTTGCGCCATAGACCGCCGCCATATCCCGTGAGTGACCCGTCCGAGCCGATGGTGCGGTGACACGGAATAATAATCGACAGCTGATTTGCACCATTGGCATTGGCCACGGCACGTATGGCATCGGGACGTCCGGTCAGCTCTGCCAGCTCGGCATAGGAGCGGGTTTCACCCAGCGGAATTTCCTGCAATGTATCCCAGACCGAGCGGGTAAAGGCCGGAGCATAAAGCGCCAAGGGTGTTTTAAAGCCGGTAAAGCCGCCGGTGAAATAGAGCTTCAGCTCTGCTTCAATCTGATCAATCGGCGCAAGACGGCCAAAGCTGATGGATGATTTGGTGTAGAGGCGCAGTTTTTTCAGCTCATTGGGCAGGCCTTTGCGCTCAAAGAACTCCAGCAAATGCAGATGATGCTGATCGGCAACGGCGAGCATGGAGCCGATTGGTGTTTCCAGCCAGTCGGCTTTCAGCAGATCCCGGCCTCTCAGCTGGGCAGGCGTATCACCGATTAGCTGCGTAATGGCTTCGCGAAAACCGCTGCCGGAATCATAACCGGCCTCAAGCTGGGCATCGATCACGGAATGACCGGCAGCAATGCTTTCAAGCCCGCGTGCTTTGCGGCGCAGTCGTGCCATATCCAGAAAAGTCATACCCAGATGGCGTTTGAAAGCACGGCGTACTGTGGAAGGATCAAGTTGCATGGCGATGAGGTCATCTTCGCACCAGAAATGATCCGGACGGGCATCCAGACAATCCAGCAATTTGGCGACGACCGGCTCTTTACCACGATAAAAATCCAGCGGACGGCAGCGCTGACACGGCCGGAAACCCGCTTCCATACAGGCTGCCGGATGATCAAAAAAGCGGCTGTTCTCGAATTTCGGTTTACGCGCCGGGCAGGACAGGCGGCAGAAGATGCCGGTGCTGGTCACACCGACAAAAACATGGCCGTCATAGGACTGGTCACGATCAAGAAGTGCCTGATAAAGAATTTTAGGGTCGGGTAAAGAAAATAGCATAAACAGACTTTATCATGATTTGCTTCCTGTGCCGCCGGAAATCGGGCGTCTATTTTTCTGTTTCATCAGATTACTGACAGATGCGATAGGTACAGGATTTACCATGACATCCCATATCAAGATGCAGATTGGTTTCATGGGCGCTGTCAGCCTCCGGTCCCAATACGGTCATGAACAGCGTACAGCTTGCCTTATGTAATTCACGCCAGAATTTCTTTTGTTTTTCACTGCCGTTCCAGTCTGTGGCAAGTGTGGTTTTTTCACCATTTGCGAGTGTGAAAGACATAATATCCAGAGCATTACCAAAAGCATGTTCGGATACACGCCCTGCCGAGCCGTTATTCACTTTCCGGCACTGATAATGCGAACCGGTGCCGATGGTTTTGATATCACTGCCGAGATGGTTTTTGGCCAGTTTGTTGGCCTGCTGCATCCATTCAGTGAGAGCTACAGTCATCGTGCAATTGGTTGTAACCGGCTGATCCAGTTCTATCGGGACAGGTTTGGTGAAGGCCGTGATTTCCAGCGGGCTTCTGATCTGGCATTGCCCTTCATTGACAGGCGGGATGACTTTGCCGGTCACTTCATTTTGCACTAATGGCAGGCAGGCAGCCTGATAAATCCGCTCGGTTTTCGGTATCTCTGGTTTTGATATATCCGGTTTTGGGGAAACGGGCGGTTCTTTTAGTTCCGGTTCCGGTTCCGGTTTTGGGGCAGGGGTAATGGTTTTACTCTCTTCCGCAGCGGGTTTTTGTGCAGGTATCGGAACAGTTTTTGCTGTGGCCGGTATTGTCATCAAAGTGCCGCTACTCAGCACTGCAAGCAAACAGAGGGGCAGAAAATATCGCATCAAAAGCCTTTCCGTGAGTGCAAAATCATGACTGATTTTGCAGGGAGTGCCTGAGTAAACCGTTGAACTGCCGTTTCAGTTCCCGTTTTTCTTGGTTTCTCCTGAAAGTCAGCACTTCTATGCGGCGGATAAACTATGTTAGAGGGGGGGATGAGCACATATTCTTCCGCTTCTCCTGTTTATAATCCGCCTATGGATCCGGTTTCGGTGATCTATCAGGATGCGGATATTCTGGTGCTGGATAAGCCGAGCGGACTGTTATCTGTGCCGGGGCGTGATCCGGCTTTGTCTGATAGTCTAGCGACGCGGGTGCAGAAGCAGTTTCCGAAAGCACTGATGATCCACCGGCTGGATAAAGACACGTCCGGTGTGGTTTTGATGTCGCTGAATCGCAAAGCCCATGCGCAGATTGCCAGACAGTTTGAAGAACGCAGCACGGAGAAGTCCTATGTCGCAGTTGTTTGGGGCAATGTGGCTGAGAATGAAGGACTGATTGATCTGCCACTGGCGATTGATCCGGACAATAAACCGCGTCATCGTGTGGATTATGATCATGGGAAGCCGGCGCAAAGCCGCTGGCAGGTGCTGGAGCGCAACGAACAAACAACAAGGTTGCGTCTGTTCCCGTTAACCGGCCGGACGCATCAGTTGCGTGTGCATATGAAAGCCATTGGCCATGTGATGCTGGGCGATGAATTCTATGCTGAAGGCGCTGCATTGCAGGCGGCTGATCGATTGCTTTTGCATGCGGAAAGTCTGAGTTTCCGCCATCCTGATGGTCGTATTGTTACTTTTACCATACCTTGCCCGTTTTGAGAGAACCTATGCAGCAAGCAGATGATAATGACCTGATTGTTGATTTTGTCGGCGGGGCTGTCGGTCATCGTTTCCGCTCCGGCGAGGGGCGCGGGCAGGCGCTTGCTAAGGCGGCAGGATTAGTGCGCGGTGCAACACCGGATATTGTGGACGCTACCGCAGGGCTTGGCCGTGATGCTTTTTTGCTGGCGTCGCTTGGCGCAAAAGTGACCTTGATTGAGCGGTCAGAAAAAATGCACGCTTTGCTGGCCGCAGGGCTGGAGCGTGCTGCGACAGAAGGCGGGCGCTTGGCGGAGACCGTGGCGCGGATGACACTGCTCTTTGGTGACTCTTGTGCCCTGTTGCCGGAACTGAAGCCGCAGGTGGTTCTGGTTGATCCGATGCATCCGCCGCGCGGAAATACGGCACTGGTCAAAAAAGAAATGCGCCAGATCCGCGAGATTGTCGGCACTGATCCTGATGCGGAAAGACTGATGCATGTGGCGCTGGAAGCTGCGCAAAACCGTGTTGTACTGAAATGGCCGCTGCGTGCGGAACCAATGGCAGGTATCCGCAAACCTTCACACCAGATATTAGGCAAAAGCACACGCTATGATGTGTTTGTGAAGGCGAAGATTATTTAAACCTTGATCCAATCCAGTATACCTTGAGCTGCCGCACGTCCTGTTGCAAAGCAGGCGGTGAGCAGATAGCCGCCGGTCGGCGCTTCCCAATCCAGCATTTCACCGGCAACAAAAACACCCGGTAATTTGTGCAGCATATAGTTGTCGCTGACTTCATCCCAGACAATGCCGCCGGCAGAAGAAATCGCCTCTGCAATCGGGCGCGGACGCAGCAATGGCACTCCGAGGTTTTTAATCTGCTGCGCAAGGTTTTCCGCGGAGAGCAGATGAGCATCCGGCACCAGTTCGCGCAACAATGCTGCTTTCACACCTTCAAGGCCGGTGGCTTTGCGCAGACGGTTGGTGAAGCTGCTTTTGCTGCCTTGTTTGATAAGGTCGCTGATCAGCCGTTCAGTTGACCGTGCCGGTGTGAGGTCAAGATGCAGACTGGCGTGACCGGTATTATTCAGCTGGTCGCGCAATGCAGCGGTGTGGGCATAGATCAGACTGCCTTCAATACCGTGCTGCGAGATGACAAATTCGCCCTCAATCCGGCCTGCCGGAGATGTAGCCGCGACCGATTTGATCGGCGCGCCTGCAAAGCGCTCACGAAAGAATGTGCTCCAATCAACATCAAATCCGCAATTGGCTGATTGAAGAGGTGCAATACTGATATTCTTTTCCGTAAGCCACGGCACCCATGCGGCATCAGAGCCAAGGCGCGGATAGCTGGCGCCGCCCAGAGCCAGTAATGTGGCATCGGGGCTGATCTGTTTTTCACCTTCCGGCGTGTCAAACAAAAGACCGTCTCCGCTGAAGCCTTTCCAGCGATGACGTTTCAGGATTTTGATGCCTTGCGCTTCCAGTCGTGCGACCCAGTTGCGCAGCAATGGTGAGGCTTTCATCCGCTTCGGAAAGACGCGGCCGGAACTGCCGGTAAAAACTTCAATATCCAATGCTTCTGTCCATTGGCAGATATCTTTAGGTGTAAAAGCGTCGAGTGCGGGAATGAGGCGCGAGCCGGCGGAACCATAGCGGGTACGAAAGCGTTCATAGGGTTCTGAATGGGTGATATTCAAACCGGATTTGCCTGCCAACAGGAATTTGCGTGCAACAGTCGGCATGGCTTCATAAACAGTGACGTTATGACCGTGCGCGGACAGAATTCCGGCCGCAGCGAGACCCGAAGGCCCCCCGCCAATAATGGCAATGGTCTTGCCGTTGGTATTTGTGTTTTGAGACGTCATCCGGTTCACCTGCTGTTCAGGTTGTTTTAGCTAAGTTCAGTGCTGACGCAAGTAAGAAGCGAAGACGGAGAAGCCTGTGAAAAAGACCTTTATTATACCTGTTGTAACTGCGGCCATTGTTGGTGCCGGTCTGTTGCCGATGCAGCAGGCGAGCGCAGCCGGTAAAAATGAGGTGCTTTATATCAATAACAAGCTGGTTGATTGTGTTGGTGTAGGACCGCAAAAATGTATGCAGGTTCGCAAAAGCCCGAAAAGCGAATGGACATTATTCTATGGCGGTATTGACGGTTTCCGGTTTGAGCCGGGTTATCGGTACAAGCTGAAAGTGAATGTGAGCAAAATCAAAAATCCGCCTATGGACAGTTCCAGCCTGAAATATAGTCTGGTGAAGGTGCTGAGCAAGAAAAAGTAATCAGCAGCTACGATTGCTTCATCAAATGAGCCCGCCTTTGGCGGGCTTTTTTATTGGTTTACAATAAGAATCATTTGCGAAAACAGCGGCATTAAAGGCCGGAATTATCTCGTCAAATCACATGGTAAAAATGTCACGTCCTGTAAAAAGCGTTTCAAACCTATTTTATTTTTTAGAAAATTAGATTTATCAATCTATGTTTTTCAATAAAATTTCATAGTTATTCTTAAATATTTGTATCTTTCTCAAGATGTGAACATATTTTGTGAAATTTATTCTAATTGATTGTCATTTTTTATTTGAATTGTTATTCTTTGATTGTCCTGATTTTTTATACTGTTTTATTTTTATTGGTATTTTAAAATAAGATAAGGTTTTTCCGATGAATATATCGCGGCCAATACTTTATAGTGTCAATTTAACAGATGTACAGGAAATTGAAATTGTCGATATTATCAGTAGTCATGCGGTACGGCTCGGCTTTGACTATTATAGTTTTGTCCTTCGCATTCCGCAGTCTCTGACCCGTCCGAAAATTCAGAGTTTTGATAATTACTCTGAAGGCTGGCGTAATTATTATGTGCGCAATGAATGTATTCTGACCGATCCTGCAATTCAGCAGGCGATGCGTTCTTCAAAGCCGGTTGTCTGGACTGAAAAACTCTATCAGCAGAACAAAATTCTGTGGCAGGAAATGAGGCGCGACGGCCATTCTGTAGGGGTTACGCAGTCTTGTTGGGGGCCGCAATCGGTTGCCGGTTTTCTGTCTTTCAGTCGTGCCGGCGATGCAATCAGCAAAGCTGAACTGAAAGAATTGGAGCCGGAATTGCGCCAGCTCAGCCTGTCTCTGTTCAAGCGGTTCTATGATCTTTATCAGCTGGATGAGACATATAATACTGAGGATCAGATTATTACGCTGCGGGAGCGGGAAATATTGCGCTGGACCGGTGATGGTAAAACTGCTGAGGATATTTCAATTATCCTCAATATCACGCCGCGCACTGTGCATTTTCACATGAACAATGTTCTGAATAAGCTGATTGTTTCCAACAAGGTTCATGCGGTGATGAAAGCGCATCTGATCGGATTGCTCTGAAATGTAAAAAAACGCCGCCGCAAGAATTTTGCGACGGCGTTTAAGCGGAAGATGTAATTTTACTTGTAACGTGACAGGCCGAGATCGGATGTGTCGATATCCGGTTTTTTGCCGGAGATCAGATCAGCCATCACGCGGGCAGAACCAGCAGACATTGTCCAGCCGAGTGTGCCGTGACCGGCATTGATATAAAGATTGTCGTATTTTGTGCCGCCGATGATCGGTGTTGAGTCCGGTGTCATCGGACGCAGACCCGACCAGAACGTTGCCTTGGACAGGTCACCGGCGCCGCCAAACAGACCGCTGACGGAAAGTTCCAGCGTTTCACGGCGTTCAGGCAGCAGACGTGTCACATAATCGGTGACTTCAGCCATGCCGCCGACGCGGATACGGTCGCCGAGGCGGGTAATAGCAATCTTGTATGTTTCATCCAGAATTGTGGAAACCGGCGCGCGGGATTCATCAACAATCGGAATCGTGATCGAATAGCCTTTGACCGGATAGATCGGCACATTGAGGCCGAGACCTTTAACCAGCTGCGGTGTGAAGCTGCCGAGTGCAGCCACATAACGATCAGCAGTGAAGATGCCTTTATTGGTTTCAACCGCAACAATTTTACCGCTGTTAAGCTGGAAGCCTTTAATATCCACATTGTAGTGGAATTTCACACCAAGTTCTTCGGCCATTTTGGCCAGTTTATTGGTGAAGGTGAAGCAATCGCCGGTGCCGTCATCAGGCATGCGCAGGCCGCCGGTGATCATGTGCTTTACATTGGCAAGGGCAGGCTCTGCCTTGGTGCAGCCTTCGGCATCCAGCACTTCAAATTTGATGCCGTCTTGACGCAGGCTTTCAATATCCTTGGTCATTACCGCGTCAAAATCTTTCTGACTGCGGAACAGCTGCAAAGTACCTTTTGAACCTTCGTCATAGGTGATGCCGGTATCATTGCGCAGTTCGGTCAGGCATTCGCGGCTGTAATTGGAGATGCGCAGCATACGGGCTTTATTAATCGCATAGGCCGATGCGGTGCAATTGGCCAGCATGGACAGAAGCCAGCTATACATTGCCGGATTGCAGGTCGGACGGAAAATCAAAGGTGAGTGTTTTTTAAACAGCCACATTGCCGCTTTCTGCGGAATACCCGGAGCAGCCCATGGGGTCGAGTAACCATAGGAAAGCTGACCGGCATTGGCGAAACTGGTTTCGAGCGCCGGTCCTTCCTGACGGTCAAGCACAGTCACTTCATGGCCGGCTTTTGCCAGATAATAGGCGGTGGTTACGCCGATCACACCGCTGCCGAGTATTGTAACTTTCATGGTCTGCCTCTGTCATATCCTGTCTGATGCCGCATGTGCAGGCTTGTTTGTTCTTCAGGCAAGAATGTCGTTAATGTAATTGCGATGATATCTGTTCCCCAGAGATGTCAGAATCTCATAGGAAATGGTTCCGGCATCCTGTGCCACTTGTTCAAGGCTCTGATGTGCACCGATCAGCTCTACAAGGCTGCCGAGCTTTAATGTGCCTTCCGGCAGGGCGCTGACATCCAGAGTAATGGAATCCATGGAAACACGCCCGATAACCGGCAGGCGTACAGAACCATAATATGCTGCGCCTTTACTGCTTAAATGCCGTGGCCAGCCATCTGCATAGCCGACGGCAATCGTGGCAATCCGTGTTTCGCCCTGTGTTTCATAGCTGCCGCCATAACCCACCAGAGTATGTGCCGGAACGGTGCGGCATTGAATGACGCGCGCTTGCAGTGATACAACCGGCTGCATCGGGTTTGGTGCATTTTCCTGCGGTGCACCGCCGTAAAGTGCAATACCCGGACGAGCCAGATCAAAATGATAGCCGCGCTCCATGAAGCTGCCGCCGGAATTGGAAAAAGCAACGGCATAATGCGGCAGAAGTTTCAGAGCTGCCTGCATCCGCTCCAGCTGGGCGCGGTTTTGCGGGCTCTGCACATTATCTGCAGAGGCCAGATGGCTGATAATGAATTTCACATCAATGCCGTCCAGCAGGGAAATATCTGCCAGCAGTTCTTTCAGTTCCTGTTCGGAAAGACCGAGACGTGACATGCCTGTATCAAGCTGAAGCAGTGCCGGAAGCTTCCGGTTGCCGGCCTTGCCCAGAGCTGCCCAGTTGCGCAGCTGTTCCAGCGAGTTCAGCACAGGAATAATATTATTATCTGCGCAGAGTTTTTCGGTCTGCGGCTGGAGGCCATTGAGGACATAAATAACTGCATCTTTGCCGATATGCGACTGCAGCTTCAGAGCTTCTCCCAGATGCGCAACGAAAAAATCACGGCAACCGGCGGCATAAAATTGCGGGGCGACTTTATCTGCACCCAGGCCATAAGCATCAGCTTTCACAACGGCTGCGGCTCTGGTCGGGCTCAGTGCACCGGCGATCAGCTTATAGTTCGCGCGCAAAGCGGCCAGATCAACGGTGAGAATACCGCCAGCCGCGAGGATTTCCAGATTTTCACCGGCAGTTGTATCAACAGGCGCTGCCGCACGGGTTTCAGAAAAGAGTACAGACATAAGCAATTCCGCATTGTCATGTTTGACACGTTTGTTGGTTGCCAGAATGCATATCCGGAAAACTATAACACAGTTTCAGATTATGCCCTGCATGCAGACCATGCCAGAGATGCCAAACAAATTTTATAAGAGACAGCATCGTTCAGCGTCGTAACTTTACGAGCGATATCACGTGCCGGAACTCTCTCCCTATTTCTCAGTGTAGTCGAATAGTCTTCGAATGTTTTTGCTATTTTTCGCAATTTATGCGAATTGTAGTTAAATCAGCACGATAAAATACTATGAATTGGAAGATTCTGCGTGTCGGCCTTAGATGCTATTGATCGTAATATTATCCGCTGTCTGCGCCGGGACGGGCGCATGACCAATAGTCAGCTGGCCACAGAGGTCGGTTTATCGCAATCGGCCTGTCTGCGGCGCGTGCAAATGCTGGAGGCAAGCGGTGTTATTCGCGGCTATACGGCGATTGTTGCGGCACCCGATGCCGATGACCGTCTGGTCGCGTTGGTACGCATCACGCTGGAGCGGCAGACGGAGGAATATCTCAACCGTTTTGAAGAGGCGGTGCGCCGCCATCCGGAAATTCAGGAATGTTATCTGATGACGGGGGATGCCGATTATATCCTGCGTGCCGAGGCAGAAAATACGGCGGCCTATGAGGTCATTCACAAAGAAATTCTCTCACGTCTGCCGGGTGTGGTGCGTATTCACTCCAGTTTCTCGATCCGTAGTGTGCTGCTGAGCAGAGCGCCAGTACAAGCATTTCGCCATCAAGTTGAAACAACTTGATGGATACGATAATGCGTCAGCTAAAAATTAGAGCGGCGCTCTATTCGTGTAAGAATACTTGGTCTTTATGCAGGATTGAGGCATCCACATCTGTGATGCGGCGTTTGCCACACAGGGCCATAGTCACATCTGCCTCTCGGGCTATGATTTCCAGCGCCTTGGTCACGCCGGCTTTGCCCATGGCACCCAGACCATAAAGAAACGGTCTGCCGATATAGGTGCCTTTAGCACCGAGTGCCACGGCTTTGAGCACATCCTGACCGGAGCGGATACCGCCGTCGAGATGGATTTCCACCTTGTCACCGACCGTATCGACAATGCGCGGCAACATCGAAATAGATGATGGTGCACCGTCGAGCTGGCGGCCGCCATGATTAGAGACGATGATCGCATCGGCACCGGTTTTTGCTGCCATCAGAGCATCTTCTTCATCAAGAATACCTTTGAGGATCAGCGGGCCGCCCCAGAGTTTTTTGATCCATTCCACATCATCCCAGTTCAGTTTCGGATCAAACTGCTCGGCTGTCCATGAGGACAGGGATGAGAGGTCGCTGACACCTTTGGCATGACCGGCAATATTGCGGAAGGTGCGGCGCTGTGTTGCCAGCATGCCGAGGCACCATTGCGGGCGCGTCATCATTTGCCAGATATGTTTTGGTGTGAATTTCGGCGGAGCCGACAGACCATTGCGCAGATCTTTGTGGCGCTGGCCGAGAATTTGCAGATCAAGTGTCAGTACCAGTGCCGAGCAACCGGCAGCTTTGGCACGCTCAATCAGATTGCGAACAAAATCACGGTCTTTCATGACATAAAGCTGGAACCAGAACGGCTTTTTCGTTGCTGCTGCCACATCCTCAATTGAGCAGATACTCATAGTGGAGAGGGTAAAGGGCACACCGAATTCCTGTGCGGCCTGTGCTGCCAGAATTTCTCCGTCTGCATGCTGCATACCTGCCAAACCGGTAGGAGACAGGGCTACCGGCATAGCCACATTCTGACCGATCATCGTGGTTGCTAAAGAACGGTCGGTCATATCTACCAGCACACGCTGGCGTAGTTTGATCTTGGCAAAATCGCTTTCATTGGCCCGATAGGTCGATTCTGTCCATGCACCGGAATCTGCATAATCGAAAAACATCTTTGGTACGCGGCGGCGTGCCAGTTTTTTCAGATCGGCGATTTCCAGAACAGTACTCATATCAGTTGCTTTCTAAATTCAGTCTTTAAAGAGTTAATATCATCCCGGTTTGATAAAGTCAGGATCAGGAAGGCTATTAATACCGGAATGATCCGCTATGTTTATTGTAATGCAATAGGTATTTTAAAGGTTGTGAATTTGATGGTCAGACGGCGCAGAAACATTCTTCTTCCTGTTCCCCTTGCTTCCTTTATGCTTGCGTCTGTTTGCAGTGTTTTTGCTCAGGCTGCCCCACTCTCGCAACAGCCTGCTAATAACGCGCATAGTGTTGCAGTCAGTGCACAAACTGTCCGTGTCAGCGATTATCGCCCGAAACTGGTGCAGACGGGTACAATAGCAGCCCGTAATCTTATCAATCTTGCTTTTCGTGCTTCCGGTCAGGTGACAGAGCGCAGCGCTGATGTGGGAAAAAAAGTTGAAGCCGGTGAATTGCTGGCGCGTATTGATGCTGTGGAGCAGCAGGCCGGGCTGCGCTCGGCTCTGGCCTCCCTGAACGCGGCGCAGGCACAATTAATACAGGCGACAGCCAATTATACACGTCAACAGGCATTGCTGGATCAGGGTTTCACAACGCGCAGCCAGTTCGGCACAGCGGAGGAAACCAAACAGCGTGCAGAGGCAGCTCTTATCAGTGCGCAAAGCCAGATGAAAAATGCGCAGGATATGATGAGCTATACGGAGCTGCGTGCGCCGCGCGCCGGTGTGGTGACTGCCCGAAATATTGAAACCGGCCAGTTGGTTCAGGCGGCGCAAACTGCATTTGTCATTGCTGCCGATGGTGAGCGGGATGCCGTTTTTGATGTGCAGGAGGCACTGGCTGCCCATGCGGAGACAATCGAACAAAAAGGCGGGGTGCAGGCTCTGCCTCAGGTGAACCTTTCGCTGATTTCCGATCCGTCAGTCACTGCAACCGGTCATGTGCGCGAGGTTGCGCCGGTGGTGAATGCCACAACCGGAACAGTACGGATTAAGGTTGAACTGGATACGCCGCCGTCAGCCATGACGCTGGCGGCTCCGGTAACCGGCAGTCTGCAGTTGCCGGTGGTGCGTGCTGTGATTTTGCCATGGAGTGCGATGACATCACAGGACGGAAAGCCGGCTGTATGGGTTCTCGATCCGCAAACAAAAAAAGTTTCTTCCGCTTTGGTGCGGGTTCTGGATTATGAACGGGAAAAAATCATTATCTCTGAAGGTTTGCAGGACGGGCAAATGGTCATAACGCGTGGCGGACAGTTGCTGAGTGAAGGCGCTGTTGTGGAGCTTCTGGTGGCTGACGAGCAGAAAGTAACACAGTGATGCGGGCGGCGGGATTGATGATGAAGCGCAGAATTTTAAAAGCAGCTGCGGCAGGATCGGTTGTGCTGATGCTGGCAGCCTGTGGTGAACAGACCGATGAGGCTAAGGAGCCGGTTGTCCGGCCGGTACTGTTTGTTATTGCCAAAGCGGAAACCTCGCAGCAAAGCGGTTTCGCCGGAACTGTGGAGCCGCAATTCAGCACGGATCTTGCCTTCCGCGTTTTGGGACGGCTGATCCAGCGTGATGTTGATATAGGTGATTTTGTCAAAAAAGATCAGGTTGTGGCGATGATTGATCCCGCGCAGCTTGATCTGAATTTGCAAGCAGCCAAGGCCGATATGGCCAGTGCCGAGGCACAATATGTGAATGCACAGGCCACAGAGGACAGACAGGCGCGTTTGTTGGCTATGCGCAGCATTCCGCAGGCGGTTTATGACAGTGCCAAACAGGGACGCGACACTGCAGCTGCCGGTCTGGAAAAAGCCCGTGCGGCCTTGAGAAAAGCAGAAGACGAGCGTGGTTTTGCGCAACTGGATCCTGATTTCGATGGTGTTGTTTCTGCGGTGAATGCCGAAGTCGGGCAGGTTGTAGCTGCCGGACAGAGTGTGCTGACTGTGGCGCGGCCGGATGTGCGCGAAGCCGTGGTTGATGTGCCGGATTATATTGCAGAGACGGTCAAAGACGGCGACAGATTTATGATCTTTCTGCAAGCCGATCCGACTGTGCAGGCAGAAGGCCATGTACGGGAAATTGCACCGCAGGCGGATAATGCCACGCGCTTACGTCGTGTAAAAATCACACTTGATGATGCCCCGGAAGCTTTCCGTCTGGGTACAACCATTACTGCACTGCGCAGCAATGGTAACCATCAGGAGCAGATTGCCTTGCCGGTGTCCGCTTTGCTGGAACAGGAAGGCAAGACCTATGTCTGGGTTGCTGATCCGCAAAGCCAGACTGTTCGCCGTCAGCCGGTGGAGGTTATCAGCCGCACAGATACGCATTTTATTGCCAAGGGTGTGGAGGCCGGTCAGCGTATTGTCAGCGCAGGCGTGAACAGTTTGCAGGACGGCCAGAAGGTTAAGCTGCCGCAGGGAGAGCAATAATGAAGAAATTTAATCTCTCTGACTGGGCACTTAATCACCGCTCGCTGGTCTGGTATTTCATGCTGGTGTTTCTGATTGCCGGAATTGCCGCCTATATCAATCTCGGGCGCGAGGAAGATCCGCAATTCACCATTAAAACCATGCTGATACAGGCCAACTGGCCCGGTGCGTCGGTGGATGAAACAATCAATCAGGTGACTGACCGGATTGAGAAAAAGCTGCAGGAACTTGACAGTCTCGATTTTACCAAATCGGTGACAACACCGGGTAAGGCGGTGATTTTTGTCAATTTGAAAGCGACGACAAAAGCGCGGGATGTGGAGAAAATCTGGCTTCAGACCCGCAATATGATCAATGATATTAAAGGGAACTTTCCCGAAGGCGTCTACGGGCCTTTTTATAATGACCGTTTCGGCGATGTGTTCGGTAATATTTATGCTTTTACTGCCGATGGTCTCAGCCACCGGCAATTGCGCGATTATGTGGAAACTGTGCGTACACAGGTTCTGCAATTGCCGAGCGCCGGTAAAGTTGATCTGATCGGCGCGCAGGATGAGGTGATCTATCTCGAATTTTCATCCCGTCAGATTGCGGCGCTGGGGCTGGATCAGCAGGCGATTTTAAAAAGCCTTCAGGATCAGAATGCGATTACCCCGTCCGGTGTGATTAATGCAGGGCCGGAGCGGGTCTCTGTGCGGGTGAGCGGGCAGTTTACCTCGGAAGAAAGCCTGAAAGCCGTCAATCTGCGGGTCAATAACCGTTTCTTCCGCCTCAGCGATGTGGCGGAAATCAAACGCGGCTATACCAATCCGCCGGAAAGCCTGTTTCGTGTGAATGGTGAACCGGCAATCGGGCTGGCGATTGGCATGAAGCCGAATGAGAATTTGCTGGATTTCGGCAAAGCGCTCAGTGAACTGATGAACCGTGTTGAAGGGGAGTTGCCGGTTGGTATCAGCGTACATCAGGTGGCGGATCAGCCTGATGTGGTGGACGAAGCTGTTTCCGGTTTCACCAAAGCCTTGTTCGAGGCGGTGGTCATTGTTCTGGCTGTGAGTTTTATCAGTCTTGGTGTGCGTGCCGGTTTTGTGGTGTCGCTGTCCATTCCGCTGGTGCTGGCGATCACGTTCCTCACCATGCAATATATGGATATTTCCCTGCAGCGTGTGTCACTGGGCGCATTGATTATTGCCCTTGGTCTGCTGGTGGATGATGCGATGATTGCCGTGGAGATGATGGTTGCCCGCCTTGAGGCGGGGGATCCGATCAATAAAGCGGCGACTTATGTCTATTCTCACACCGCCTTTCCGATGCTGACCGGTACGCTGGTAACGATTGCCGGATTTATCCCGATCGGTCTGAACACCAGTCAGGCGGGTGAATATACTTATACTTTGTTCGTGGTGATTGCCGTTTCGCTGGTCGTGTCATGGGTAGTGGCGGTTTTGTTTGCGCCGCTGCTTGGTGTGACATTGCTGCCCAAAACTATGAAGAAGCATGAGGAAAAGCCGCGTCGCGTCGGCAAGGCTTTTGCGGCGGCCTTGTTGTGGTGTATGCGCCATCGCTGGACGACAATCTTTGCCACTGTCGTTCTGTTTCTGATTTCTCTCGGTGGTATGACGCTGATTGAACGGCAGTTCTTCCCGTCTTCGGATCGTCCGGAGCTGGTGATTGACTGGAAATTGCCGGAGAATAGTTCAATTACTGAGACGCAAGCGCAGATGCTGCGTTTTGAAGAGACGATGCTCAAAGGCAATGAGGATATCGACCACTGGAGCAGCTATATCGGGCAGGGTGCGGTGCGTTTCGTGCTGACTTTCGATGTGCAGCCGGTTAATCCGTATTTCGGCCAGATGATTATTGTCGCCAAGGATGTGGAGGCGCGCGACCGGCTGAAGCAGAAATTCGATGCGGTGCTGCGTAAGGATTATATAGGCACTGATGCTTATGTGAAATTCCTTGAACTGGGGCCTCCGGTTGGTCGTCCGGTACAATATCGCGTCAGCGGGCCGGATATTCAGGCTGTTCGCGGCTATGCACATCAGGTTTCCACAATCATGGCGCAGGATCAGCGGCTGGGTGTTGTGGCCTATGACTGGAACGAACCGGCACGCGTGGTGCGGGTTGATGTGTTGCAGGATAAAGCGCGTAAACTCGGTGTTTCTTCCAAAGATATTTCGATGACGCTGAACAGTGTGGTTGGTGGATTGGCGATCACACAGGTACGCGATGCTACCTATCTGATTAATGTGGTTGTGCGGGCACAGGCGCAGGAGCGTGACCGGATTGAAACTCTGCGCAATCTGCAGATCGGTACCGGCAACGGGGATTCCATTCCGCTCGCCTCGATTGCCAATTTCCGTTACGAAATTGAACAGCCGGTTGTCTGGCGCCGTGACCGTCTGCCGACGATTACGGTCTCTGCGGGGATTCTTGACAAGACCATGCCGGATACGGTGGTGGAGCAGATGAAGGGGCAGGTTGATGCATTTGCGCAAAAACTGCCGCTTGGTTATTCCGTGCATATTGCCGGTACTGTGGAGGAAAGCGCCAAAAGTCAGGGGCCGATTGCTGCCGTTGTGCCGCTGATGCTGTTTGTGATGGCGACTATTCTGATGCTCCAGTTGCAGAGCTTTCAGCGGCTGTTTCTGGTGGTGGCGGTTGCTCCGCTTGGCCTGATCGGCGTGGTGGCGGCCTTGCTGCCAAGCGGCAAGCCGCTGGGTTTCGTGGCCATTCTCGGTGTGCTGGCGCTGATCGGTATTCTGATCCGCAATTCGGTGATCCTGATCGTACAGGTGGAGGATCATATCAAAGAGGGGATGCATCCGTGGGATTCTGTTTATCAGGCTTCCCAGCATCGTATGCGTCCGATTGCGCTGACCGCAGCGGCGGCCAGTCTGGCGCTGATCCCGATTTCCCGCGAAGTGTTCTGGGGGCCGATGGCCTATGCCATGATGGGCGGGATTATTGCCGGAACGGTCATTACACTGCTGTTCCTGCCTGCGCTTTATGTGGCCTGGTTCCGTGTGAAAGAGCCTGAGCATCCGGAGCCGGAAGATAGTTCTGAGGTGCCGCCGGCCGAGCCGGTGCCAGTACAATAGCTCAAATGCTAAAAGGGCAGCTTTCTCAACAGAAACTGCCCTTTTAATTTTGGATCGGCAGATAATTCCATTTGTCATTGGTATTAAAAAGGTATTATAGTCGGCGTATGGATAATACCAGATTACTTCCTCTTCTTCAGCGCGGATTAGCGGCGCAAACGACCGGCGGACCGCTTTATAAGCAGGTTTCCGTGGTGCTGACCAATTTGATTGAGGATGGCAGTCTGGCCGCTGGCAGTAGTTTGCCGCCCGAGCGTGAGCTGGCGCAGGCGCTTGGTCTGGCGCGGGTCACCATCCGCTCGGCTTATCAGGCACTGCTTGAAAATCGTCTGGTCGAACGCCGTCATGGCAGCGGCACCTATATTTGCGAACGTCCGAAAAAGATCAGCCAGCCGCTCTGGCAACTTACTTCATTCTCGCAGGATATGATCGCCCGTGGTAAAGTACCGGGGGTGCGTATTCTATCCGGCGGTATCGGGCAGCCGTCACCGGAGGAAGCATTCCAGCTTGGCATTTCCATGCAGGATCTGGTGGTGCGGGTGGAGCGCCTGCGCCTTGCCGATGATATGCCGATGGCGATTGAACGTGCAGTGGTGCCGCAGCGTCTGTTGGGTACCGCTACGTTATCTGCTGCCGGACAGGAAACGGAACTGGCACAGGCTGTGCTCAGCGGTGCGCTGTCGCTTTATGCGGCACTCGAACAACATGGCTATAAGCCGGTGCGCGCTTTGCAGCGTCTGACCGCCGTGGTGCTTGATCCTGTCAATGCGCGTTTGCTTGGTGTGGCTGACAAAGCTGCGGCTTTGCAGATGGAGCGCGTATCCCGCACGCAGACAGACCGGATTGTTGAATATACCCGCTCGCTTTATCGCGGCGATGCTTATGACTTTATTGCAGAATTGAAAACGGGAGAGGTCCGATGACCGTATCACCAACACTCATGCTTCAGGAAACCGAACAGGCCGCTTCGGTTGTTGCCGGCATGTTAAAAGACCAGAAGCCGGTTTTTGAAGAGATCGCGGCGGTCTTTGCCTCCCGTAAGCCTGCACTGATTTCAACCTGTGCACGCGGTTCTTCTGACCATGCCGCGACATTCTTTAAATATCTTGCGGAGATTCAGCTGGGTCTGCCGGTGGCGGCAATCGGCCCGTCAGTGGCTTCTGTTTATTATGCACCATTGCAGCTTGGTTCTGCTGTGCATTTTACTGTTTCGCAGTCCGGCGCCAGTCCGGATATCGTTGCCATGCAGCGCGCGGCTAAAAAAGGCGGTGCGGTCACTGTTGCCGTGGTTAATGTGACCGACAGCCCGCTCGGCAATGAGGCCGATATCATGCTGGGGATTGGTGCAGGTCCTGAAAAAAGTGTGGCTGCGACCAAATCTTTCATAGCTTCTGCCGCTGCGCTTGCTGGCGTAATTGCTGCAGTGAGCAAAGACAGCACAATGCAGCGCGGGCTTGACCAGCTGCCGGAAGCACTGGGTGCGGTTCAGGTTGATGCAGGCAATGCGCTTGAGAATATTCTGGTTGAAAAACAATCGTTGTTTATCGGCGGCCGCGGGCCTTCAATGGCTATTGCGCTTGAAGCGGCGCTGAAAGCCAAGGAAACTTCGGCTATTCATGCGGAAGCTTTCTCGCTGGCCGAACTGATGCATGGCCCGATGCGTCTGGTGGAAAAAGGCTTCCCGATTGTGGCCTTTGTCTCGCAGGATCAGGCCTATCAGCATAATCTGCAGGCGCTGAAACATCTGGAAAGCATTGGTGGTAATATTCTGACCATTTCACCGCTGGATCTGCCATGGAGCCAGATTAAAACGCCGGCAACGGGTTCGGCTCTGCTTGATCCGCTGGTATCGCTCGGTGCCTATTATCGTGTGATCGAAGCGGTAACGCGTCGCCGCGGTTTCAATCCTGATAAACCGCTTAATCTGAATAAGGTAACGGAGACTGTCTGATGGGTTTTCAGCTGCTGCGTGGTGCGCGTGTTTTTGACGGTCATCGTTTTCATGAGCGGACAGCCGTTCTGATCGAGAAGGGCAAGATTGTCCGTCTGGTTCAGGATGGCGAAGCATTGCCGGAAAATCTGCAGATTATTGAACTGGACGGCGGTATTCTCAGCCCCGGTTTTATTGATGCGCAGGTCAATGGCGGTGGCGGGGCAATGCTCAATGACGGGCCGACACCGGAAATCATGTTCACCATCGCGGCAGGTCATCGCCCATATGGCACAACCAGTCTGTTGCCAACTTTGATCACCGATACCGGTGATGTGACAGCACAGGCAATGGCTGCGGCGGTTGAGACAGTGAAGGCTGACAAGGGGGTTGCCGGTCTGCATCTTGAAGGCCCGCATCTGGCGCCGGCGAAAAAAGGTGCGCATCTGGCGGAGCTGATGCGCCCTGTGCAACCGGCTGACATTCAGGCGATGACTGCAGCGGCGCAGAAAATCGGTTGTTTGCTGGTGACTATGGCTGCGGAACAGGTCACACCCGATCAGGTGCGTGAGCTGACCGAAGGCGGTGTGATTGTCAGCATCGGCCACAGCGACAGTTCTTATGAAGCCGCAATGGCGCGGTTCGATGCGGGCGCGCAGGGCGTAACCCATCTGTTCAATGCAATGAGCCAGTTCGGCCATCGTGCGCCAAATCTTGTCGGTGCGGCACTGGATCATCCGTCCGTGTGGGGTGGCATTATTGCTGACGGCCATCATGTCGAGCCTGCGGCTCTGCGCGTGGCTCTGCGGGCAAAGCGCGGGCAGGGACGCCTGTTTTTTGTGACCGATGCGATGTCGCTGGTCGGTTCCGGCCGCGATACATTTCAGCTCAATGGCCGTACAGTCTACCGTATTGAAGGCGGTTACTGTCCGAAACTGGTGCTGGAAGACCGCGTGACACTCGCCGGTTCCGATCTCGATATGGCATCAGGTATCCGCTATGGTATGGCGATGCTGGACCTTTCCTGCGAGGAAGCCTTGCGTATGGCGACGTCCTATCCGGCCGCGTTTTTGCAGCTCAAAGACCGTGGTGTGCTGGCACCGAAAAAACGTGCTGATCTGGTCTGGCTGGACGACCAGTGTCATGTTCGTTCCACATGGATTTCCGGTGCGCGACAGGATCAGCGGGTATGAGCATTATCAACGACTATTTCGATAAGCTGACAGCTCATCTCACACAATTGCGAGACAGTCAGGCCGAGGCAATGGCGCAGGCTGTTGCCATGATCGGTGAGGCCGCACGCAATGACAAGCGTGTCTTTGTGTTTGGCACCGGCCATTCGCATATGCTGGCGGAAGAGGTGCATTATCGTGCCGGTGGTCTGGCGATTACCGTGCCGGTTCTCTCGGCTTTCACGATGCTGCATGAAGGCGCATCTTCCAGCACCAAATTCGAGCGTATCAGCGGCATGGTTCAGCCTTTGCTGCAACGCTATGATATTGGTGCCGGTGATATTCTGCTGGTTGTTTCCAATTCCGGTGTTAATGCCGCGCCGGTTGAAGCCGCGCGCTTTGGCCGTGAAGCCGGTGCAAAAATTATCGCGCTGACATCTGTTTCCTATTCTGCCAGTGCAGCTAACGGCCGTGTATGTCTGTCTGAGCTGGCCGATCTGGTGCTGGATAATGAAATTCCGGCCGGTGATGCGATGATGCAATTGCCGAACAGCGAGATGAAAGCGGGCGCGGTTTCCACCGCTGTTGGTGCTACCATTCTCCACGCGATCTTTACCGCGGTTGCTGCCGAACTGGCCGCAGAGGGCGGAGAAGTTCCGGTCTATCGCAGTGCGAATATGCCGGGTGCCACGGAAATCAACGACCGGTTGATTGAAAAATATAAGACCCGCAATCCGCATTTGTGAGTTTTGTACGCCACCCATAAGTCAGGAAATCATCACCTGTAACCTGAGATTATGGGTCATGCAGATTTGTTTGCAAATGGCAGGAATCCGTCAAACAAAAGCGTAATCGGGACTGTTAAGCGTCGAAATTCTGTGTAAGAGCTTCATACGGAACCGGAATTTTCCGGTTCATACTCATTTGAACTGTTGAAGCTTAAGGGACACTCCCATGCAGAATTATGTGTTGACCGTCAGTTGCCAGTCACGCCTCGGTATAGTTGCCGCTATTTCCGGATATCTTGCGGGTATGGGGTGTAACATCGTTGACAGCGCACAGTTCGATGATCTCGGTGCTGATAAATTCTTCATGCGCGTTAGCTTTATTACCGAGCAGGGCAAGAGTTTCGAAGAAATCGCCGGTGGTTTTCAGGAGACTGCTGACAAATTCGGCATGGCTTATGATTTCCACGATACCCGCAAGCCGGTGAAAACATTGCTGATGGTTTCCCGCTTTGGCCATTGCCTCAACGATCTGCTCTATCGCTGGAAAATCGGCGGTCTGCCGATTGATATTGTCGGTGTGATTTCCAACCATTTTGACTATCAGAAGGTTGTGGTCAATCACGATATTCCTTTCCACCACATTGCGGTGACGAAAGAGAATAAAATTGAAGCCGAAGCCAAGATGATGGATATCGTCAACCAGACCGGTACGGAGCTGGTGGTTCTGGCGCGTTATATGCAGGTGCTGTCTGATGAACTGAGCAAGAAAATGTCCGGTAAAATCATCAATATTCACCACTCCTTCCTGCCGTCTTTCAAAGGCGCCAATCCTTACAAGCAGGCTTATGAGCGTGGCGTGAAGCTGATCGGTGCGACAGCGCATTATGTGACCGCTGATCTTGATGAAGGTCCGATTATCGAGCAGGATGTTGCCCGTATTACCCATGCGCAGTCGGCTGCCGATTATGTTTCCATTGGTCGTGATGTTGAAGCGCAGGTTCTGGCACGCGCCATCCATGCGCATATCCATCACCGCGTCTTCCTCAATGGTAACCGGACAGTGGTGTTTCCGGCGAGCCCGGGGTCGTACGCCTCTGAACGCATGGGCTGATCAACCCACCGTTATTCACGCACTGACGGTCTGCAAACGGAGCATTCCTCCGCTTCCGGTGCTCATGTACCTCAAAGTACATTCCGCTCCGGTTCTCGGAATAACTCTGTTTTCGCCTTGTCATTGCAAGAATTCCGGCAGGTTGAAAAGGTTGAGTATAGAGAAAATAAAAAGCCGGAATTTCCGGCTTTTTATTTTTGCAGAGACGATTGGCATTTCTCTTCAACTGCATTTCTGAAGTCAGACATATTTCTCACCCACGCATTTTCCCCCTCAACCAGAGGTCTGGAATAGGCATCCAGAATGACCGTCTGAAAAATCTCATGCACCGCCGGATCAAATTTGACCTGTAAAAGATCAGCCAGCGGCTTTCCCTGCAAACGTGCCGCCATCGACCGTCCCGCAAGCTCTCCGAGCTTTGTGCAGAACACCGTATTATTCTCGCTCGCATGAGCTGCGGGCAGAGGCGCGGTATAAAGAATAGTCGTCAGGGCTGCTAAAAATAAACGCATGTAAGCCTCCAAGGCGGAGAAGTCTGACAAGATATGCGTGAATGCTGTGCCTAATAGAGACCCTGTGCAGGATTTTAGTCAATAAAAAAGCCCCGCATAGCGGGGCTTTTCTTTGTCATCAGTGCTGATGATTAGTCGATGTCGAAGGATACGCCCTGTGCGAGCGGCAGTGCCTTCGAGTAGTTTACAGTGTTGGTTGCACGGCGCATGTAAGCTTTCCATGCATCCGAACCGGATTCACGACCGCCACCGGTTTCTTTTTCACCGCCGAATGCACCGCCGATTTCAGCACCGGATGTACCGATGTTGACGTTAGCAATACCGCAATCCGAACCGGATGCAGAGAGGAAACGCTCAGCTTCCTGCAGGTTCAGTGTGAAGATCGAAGACGACAGACCGGCACCAACAGCGTTGTGCAGTTCGAGTACATTGTCGAAATCGCTGTATTTCATCACATAGAGGATCGGTGCGAAGGTTTCTTCGAGAACCGGACCTGCCTGTTCTGGCATTTCAACGATTGCTGGCTGTACGTAGTAAGCTGTGTCGCTACCGACAGATGCGCGTTCACCGCCGACAACTTTACCGCCGTGTGCTTTGGCTTCAGCCAGAGCCTTCTGCATACCGTCGAAAGAAGCTTTGTCGATAAGCGGGCCGATCAGTGCAGGGGTTTCCAGCGGGTTGCCGATGGATACGCTCTGATAGGCTTTGACCAGACGCGGTACCAGTGTGTCGTATACGCTTTCATGTACGAACAGACGACGCATGGTGGTGCAACGCTGACCTGCAGTACCCATGGCACCGAAAGCAATCGCGCGCAGAGCCATGTCGAGATCGGCTGACGGGCAGACGATACCGGCATTGTTGCCGCCGAGTTCGAGGATAGCGCGTGCGAAACGCTTGGCCAGACGCGGGCCTACATCGCGACCCATGCGGGTTGAACCGGTTGCGGAAACCAGCGGAACCTTCGGATGGTCAACCAGAACTTCACCGATTGTACGGTCGCCGATGATAACAGCGGACAGACCCTTAGGAGCATCTGCACCGAAACGGGCAGCCGCACGGTTGAAGATTGCTTCACAAGCAAGCGCTGTGAGAGGGGTCTTTTCGGAAGGTTTCCAGACAACAGCGTCACCGGCAACCAGTGCCAGAGCCGCGTTCCATGACCAGACAGCAACCGGGAAGTTGAAGGCGGAGATAACGCCGACAACGCCGAGCGGATGCCATGTTTCCATCATGCGGTGACCGGCGCGTTCAGTCGCAATGGTCAAGCCGTAAAGCTGTCGGGACAGACCAACTGCGAAATCGCAGATGTCGATCATTTCCTGAACTTCGCCGAGGCCTTCGGAGATGATCTTGCCGGCTTCGATCGAAACGAGACGGCCGAGATCAGCTTTGGAAGCGCGCAGTTCTTCACCGAGCAGGCGGATCAGTTCACCGCGGCGAGGAGCCGGAACATCGCGCCATGTGCGGAATGCTGCATCAGCTTCTTCAATCATGCGGGCAGTGTCTGCAGCCGAATGAGTCTTGAGGGCGCCGATCTGTTCGCCGGTAACCGGGCTGAACGAGGCAAGATCACCGCCTGTATAGGCAGCGCTGTCAACGCCAAGCTTGGCGAGAATGTCAGCAGCTTCCTGCTTAACGTTCACTTTTTTATTTTCGGTGCTCATAAATCGCATTCCCTATTGTTTATCGTTCAGAATATCAGGCGCTTCGCTCGGGTAAGTGAGCAGACTTGATATTCTATCTGATGCGGTGGAGCAGTAATCCGCTCCGGTATAAACAGCTGAACGGCAATCTGCTTTGAGGGCAGATTGCCGTTTTCATATGTTATCTAGTTATTCTGCTGCAGCTTTAAAGGCGAGAGCCTTCAAGGCACCCTCAACAGATTCGCGCTCGATGCGGGCATAGTGTTCAAATTCATTGAGCACGGTTGCGCCGAGATCAGCTTCAAAACGCTTCTGGTTCGGGCTTTCAGTGAATTCCTGTGTGTCATCGTCGCCGAGATTGGACTGGAAGATACCAGCGGCGCTGACCGGCAGGAAGTCTTCATAGACAATCGGGTCAAACTGGATTGCGCCTTCAGCAATCAGGCTGTCGAGATTGGCGGCGGTTAGTTCACTCTTGGCTTTCGAGCGGTCTGCAACACTGTAAGCGAAATAGCCGAGACCCTGTTCACGGATTTCTGCCCATGTATCCGGGAATTCTTCAAAGACTTCACCGAGAATATGAACATATTCAGCAGCATTGGAGCCATCCGGCGCAGGGCGGATACGTGCGCGGGTCTTGTCGAGCAGCGCATCATAAAGGCCGCGGCCTTTTGGTGTCAGTGCAATACCGCGCTGTTCAATTTCACCAAAACGGGCAGTGTGTGTGCCGGCTTTCCATTCGCCTGCAGCATCGGTGAAAGAAACAGCTTCTTCCAGAGCTTTGAACGAGGTCTGACGCAGCAAAACCGCACATTTACGGGTTGGCGGGCCTTCAACAACAGCTTTAGGCGAAATATTGCGCGCTGGCATCTGTGCCTGCACGGCATCAATGTCGAGTGTGCGTGGTGTCAGATGGTTGATGTGCGGGCCTTTGAAGGACACAACGTCAGCAATCAGACGATGGGCGTCGTGCAGACGGTGGTAGAGTTCTGCGCTCACATTGGCCTTGTCGTGCCAGCGGAAGGTTTCCAGAACTTCAGCAACAAACTTGTCAGCCTGTTCCTGTGTGAGGCCACCCTGCTTTTCAGCAATCTCGATCAGTTCAACTGCACCGGCAGTGAAGATATTGCGCTTGGCGAGTGTTTCTTCAGCTTCCTTGCGCAGCTTTTCGTCAGCAATCAGGTCGAGACGCAGCAGCGAGGTGAAAACGCGGAACGGATTGATCTTCAGCGATGCGTCAGCAACCGGCCGGAAAGCTGTGGAATGCACAGGTACACCGGCAGCGGACAGGTCGTAGTAACCGACAGGGAACATGCCCATAACCGCATAAGCGCGGCGCATCATGGAGAGTTCAGCAGCGGTGCCGAGGCGGATCGCGCCATGACGCTCTTCGGAAATACGATCCAGAGAATCGGTATCTTCAAGGCGGGCGAGCAGTTCAGGCTGGGCTTTCAGTGTCGCAGCATTCACATCTGCAACCAGTTCCATCAGCGTGCCGTAAGCAGGCACTTCTGTACGGTACATTGCGGACATTGCGGCCGAGAATGCAGCGCGGATGCTGTCGGCTGATACGAAGTTCATGGTTTGCCTCCTTAGGGGCTTTCCGTATTGAGAGCTGTTATCTGCCTTGGGAGAAGATAAAGCCCTGTCTGTTTTGCTCTTGGTGCAGTTTCATAAAGAAAATCGGGGGCGTTTTTCCTGAAACTGCTTTGTGTGGTTGATTTGTGCTCTTTGGGAGTCGCACAAAACCATCCTGATGTTGTTATAAAGGCCTATCTGATCCGAAAAATGTCAGCCAGTTTTCGGGATATGCTTTAAATTTGATGCGTAATTTCTTTTTAAATCGATTTTCGACTATCAGAAACACGTATCAGATGTTGATATCATGACTAAAATTGATCATATCAGCTGTAGTGGCCGCATGATTGCGACGAAACCGACTATGTTTATGCGAGGCAGGAATGAAGCTCAGCCGACGACTGATACCGGATATCGCCATTTTGCAGGCTTTTGAATGCGCTGCACGTCACGGAAGTTTCACGCAGGCAGCGCATGAGCTGAACCTGACGCAAAGTGCGGTGAGTCGTCAGATCAAGGATCTTGAGGGCCAGCTCGGCGTTTTGCTGTTTGAACGAATCCGTCAGCGCATCCTGCTTTCCGATGCGGGACGCAAGTTTTTGCCGGAAGTGCGCCGTCTGTTGAATCAGACTGAAGACACGATGTTGCGGGCTATGGCTTCGGCACAGTCCTCTTCGGCTTTCAGCGTGGCGACATTGCCGACATTCGGTGCACGCTGGCTGATGCCGCGCATTCCTAATTTCATCGAAGAAAATCCGGGCGTTGCGTTTAATGTCGGTTCACGCACCGGCGTGTTCGACTTTGAAGAATATCCGTTTGATATGGCTATTCATTATGGGCAGCCGGTTTGGGCACATGCCACCTGTAATTATCTGTGCAGTGAAATGGTGGTGCCGGTTGCCAGCAGTGCTTTGATTGAAAGCCACCGCATTGTTGAACCTGAAGATCTGCAGAAGGAGCCTCTGCTGCATCTGACCACCCGTCCGAAAATGTGGACGCAATGGTTTGAACTGTGCGAAGTGGATGCACGCAGCACCTATAGCGGGCATCGTTTTGACCAGTTCTCTATGGTGATCGAAGCAGCTGCCGCAGGGCTTGGCATTGGTTTGTTGCCGGTTTATCTGATCGAGAAAGAGTTGCAGGAAGGACGTCTGCGTATTCTGTTTGATAAGCCGATGCGTACAGAGAATGACTATTATCTGGTGGTGCCGGAAGGCAAACACGAGAACCCGCTGATACAGACGTTTTCCAACTGGATTCGCGGGCAGGTCGGCCAGCATGACTATATGGCGCTGGTGCATCTGAACGCAGAATAGAACAAAAGTGTAACAGGTCATTCCGTGAATGAATGATCTGTTGCGCATAAATTGCTACTGTTGCCAAAGCCGAAAGGTGTATGGCTACTCAGGCGCCAGAAGAAAAAGACTATAAGAACACTGGTAAATAACAAGCCGGACGATTTTCCGTGTTGTGCTTCAAATTTCAAACACTCAGAGTGTTGTGTGTGTATCCGCATTATATATACGGCGCTCTTTATCCATTTTGATCGTTGACCTTTTGTCTCAGCGCTTTTGCGTGATGCGTGTATTTTCAGGCGCATAATCGTGGGCTTGCTGCTGCAATACAGGCTGATGCAAGTGGCAACGTTGTTTTTGAGAAATGAACTGACATGTTAAATAATCCCCGTTCCCACGGTCTTTGGGAAAAATCCGCGCCAGCTGCTCCGGTTACTTCTGCCTTGAAAGGTGAATTGAGCGTTGACGTGGTTGTTGTTGGCGGTGGTTTTACCGGCCTTTCAACGGCACTGAATTTGAGTGAACGCGGCACCAAGGTTGCCGTGCTGGAAGGTGTTGAAATCGGTTTTGGCGGTTCCGGCCGCAATGTCGGTCTGGTCAATGCCGGTATGTGGGTTATGCCGGATGATCTGCCGGGTGTACTCGGCCAGAAATATGGCGACCGTCTGCTGGAATCTCTCGGCAATGGTCCGAAAATGGTTTTCGAACGTATTAAAAAGCACAATATTGCCTGTGAAGCGACCCGTACCGGTACATTGCATTGTGCTGTCGGCCAGAAAGGTTTGCGCGAATTGCAGGATCGTGCGGAACAATGGCAGCGCCGCGGTGCACCGGTAACGCTGCTGAGCGCTGAAGAGACCGCAAAGAAGGTTGGCACCAAGGCCTATACCGGCTCGCTGCTGGATATGCGTGCCGGTACAATTCAGCCGCTGGCCTATGTACGTGGTCTTGCTCATGCGGCAGTCGCTGCCGGAACACAAATTTTCACCGGATCGCCTGTGATCGGTACAGAACGTCAGGGTAATGACTGGGTGGTGAAAACCGCGCAAGGCTCGGTGCGTGCACAGTGGATTGTTGTCGCAACCAATGCCTATACACAGGCACCATGGCCGCAGATTCGTGCAGAAATTATGCATCTGCCTTACTTCAATCTGGCGACCAAGCCGCTGACCAAAGAACAGCAGGCGCAGATTCTGCCGGAGCGTCAGGGTGTGTGGGATACCAAAACAGTTTTGTCGTCTTATCGCTATGATCAGGCCGGTCGTCTGGTGTTTGGTAGTGTGGGCGCATTGCGCAATACCGGCACAGGTATCCATACCGCATGGGCAAAGCGTGAAATGAAGCGTCTGTTCCCGCAGCTCGGTAAAGTTGAATTCGATTATGAATGGTACGGCCTGATCGGCATGACCAATGACAGCCTGCCAAAATTCCATCGCTTTGATAAGAATGTGATCGGCTTCAGCGGTTATAATGGTCGCGGCATCGCCACCGGAACTGTGTTTGGCAATTTGCTGGCGCGCCATATCAGCGGTGAAATCAGTGAAGCTGATCTGCCATTGCCGGTGACTGAGCCGGAAACGCAGTCTTTCCTCGGTGTCCGCGAAGCCTATTATGAAACCGGCGCACAGATCGCGCATTTTACCGGCGCTCGTTTTTGAGCGCCTAAATCAAAAAACACGCAAGTTTCTAAAGCAGACAGAGCGATATAATCTGAATTTTAACAGGGCATTGCTGGTTCAATGCCCTGTTTGTTTTTGTTTTCTGTGGTGACTTTATTCTTTGTCATAAACTTGTAGTGTTCATTTAATAAATGAACGGCGAGTAACCGGCTCGCTCCGGTGTCGGATGAATGATTTCAGGGATAAGAATCATGTTGCAGAAACGCACGTCACGTAAAACAGTTCTGGCTACTGCTCTGGCAGTGTTTATGGGCGCAACTGCGGTGAATGCAGAAACGCTCAATCTTTATACGTCGCAGCCGGAAGCTGATGCGACCAAAACCGTTGAAGCATTCCGCAAAGCCAATCCTGATATTGATGTGCAGGTGTTCCGTTCCGGCACCAGCGATATTCTCAGCAAGCTGGCTGCTGAATTTGCTGCCGGTGCACCACAGCCGGATGTGCTGCTGATTGCCGATGCCGTGTCGATGGAACTGCTAAAAAAAGACAATCGTTTGAAAGCCTATGAAGGCGCGAAGACAGAAGGTCTGACCGAGGGTTCTTTCGACAAGGACAAAACCTACTTCGGTTCCAAGCTGATCACCACCGGTATTGCCTATAATACGCAGGCGAAAAGCAAGCCTGAAAGCTGGGCCGATCTCGGCAAAGAAGAATATAAAGGCCAGATCGTGATGCCGAGCCCGCTTTATTCTGGCGCGGCTGCTTATCTGCTTTCCGGTTTTGCGCTGAATTCAGAACTCGGCTGGGATTATTTCGAAAAGCTGAAAGCCAATGAGCTGATCAGCGTGCGCGGCAATGGTGCGGTGCTGAAATCTGTTGCCAGCGGTGAAAAGCCTTACGGTATCCTCGTGGATTTCATGGCACTGAATGCCAAAGCCAAAGGCTCGCCGGTTGAGTTCGTGTTCCCTAAGGAAGGCGTGCCTGCGGTAACTGAGCCTGTTGCAATCATGGCGACTGCCAAGAATGTTGCCGGTGCGGAAAAATTTGTTGATTTCATCCTCTCAGATGATGGCCAGAAACTGGCGCTGGAACAGGGCTATCTGCCAGCCAAGGAATCTGTTGGTCGCCCGAGCTGGTTGCCGGAAGGTACAAAAATCAACATCATGTCGATTGATACGCTCAAAGTTCTGGGTGTGACAGAAGCCGACAAGAAGCGTTTTTCTGAACTGTTCGGCGGTTAAGGCATTATTGGATGTCAGACAAAATATTTGGTCAGAGCCGGGATACGGCTCTGATTTTTCTTGTGGCGGCAGTGGTGTTCACGCTGTCTCTGTGGCCGATGCTGCGGCTGGCCAGCGAGATCATTGCGCCGAATGGTCAGCTCTCTGACAGTGCATTGCGCTCAGCGCTTTCTTCAACTTCCACATGGGTTGCCACGCGTAATTCTTTAATCACCGGATTTGGCGGTACACTTGCGGCTGTCATTCTTGGTAGTGCCGTGGCGCTGCTGGTGAGCCTGACTAATATTCGTGGACGCGGCGTGTTCGTGCTGATGTTTGTGGTGCCGTTGCTAATTGCGCCGCAGGTGACAGCGCTGGCATGGCTGCAACTCTTTGGCCCTGCGAGCCCTTTTCTTAAAATGATCGGCATGGCGCCGGAGCTTGGCAGCCGTAATCCGCTCTATTCGACCACCGGCATTATTGTTCTGCTCGGCATTCAATATGCGCCGCTGGTATTCCTGATTGTACGCGCCGGTTTGCGTAAATTGCCGCGCGAGCTGGTGGAAGCCGCGTTGAGTAGCGGTGCCAGCAAATGGCAGGTAACACGCACAATCATTGTGCCGCTGATGACACCATCGGTGATTGGTGCCTCTGCACTGGCTTTCGTGTCCTGTGTGGGCAATTTCGGTATTCCTGCTTTCTTGGGCATTCCGGCTAATGTGCTGGTGCTGCCGACCCTGATTTATCAGAAACTCGCTGGTGGTGGCCCGTCTGTATTGTCGGAAGTTGCTGTGCTGTCGCTACTGATTGGTGTGATCGCAATGGCGGGTATTCTCTGTCAGGATTATATGGCACGCCGCCGCGATTATCGCATTGCATCAACCTCACTGCCTGCCGCGCCTTTTGAACTTGGCTCATGGCGCCTGACTGTTGAGATCGCCTGCTGGCTGTTGGTTGCTGTGGTGCTGGTATTGCCGATGTTCGGCCTGTTGCTCACCGCATTGGTGCCTGCTTTCGGTATTCCATTAAGCTGGCAGACGGCCACACTGGATAATCTGAAATTCGTGCTGCTTGACCATGCAGGGGCTCGCCGTGCGCTGTTCAATTCTTTCACGCTGTCGCTGGCTGCTGCCGGTTTTGCGGTGCTGGTGGCGGTGCCGCTCGGTTATCTCATCACATGGCGGTCGCGCTGGTGGACACGCTTGCTCAATCTCGCCGCCGAATTACCCTATGCTCTGCCGGGTGTGGTATTGTCGATTGCGGCATTGCTGATGTTCCTCAAGCCTTTGCCGGTTGTCGGACTGCATCTCTATAATACGATCTGGATCATTCTCTACGCCTATCTGGCACGGTTTCTGGTGCTGGCATTGCGTCCGACCATTACCGGACTGCATCAGATTGACCGTGCTCTGGAAGAGGCGGCGCAGGTGGCAGGCGCAGGGCTGCTGACACGGCTGCGCACTATCGTGTTTCCGCTGGTGGCACCGGCAACATTGGCTGGCGGTGTGCTGATTTTCATGACCGCTTTTTCGGAGCTGACAGTTTCTGCGCTATTATGGTCATCAGGGTCGGAAACGCTGGGCGTGGTGATTTTCTCTTTTGAGCAGGGTGGCGATTCACCCTATGCGGCGGCAGTTTCTGTGCTGGTCGTGTTGATTACATTCTTACTGATGCTGGTGACCAATATGTTCGCCAGATATCTGCCTGACGGAGTTCTGCCATGGCGGGATTGACTATCTCTCAGCTTTCCAAAAGCTTTAATGACACAAAAGTTTTGACCGATGTGTCTCTGGATATCGCCAATGGTGAATTCATTGCGGTGCTTGGGCCTTCCGGCTGTGGCAAGACGACATTGCTACGCATGATTGCCGGATTTGAACAGGCGAATGACGGTGTGATCTATGTTGGTGACAAGCTGGTGACCGGCAAAGGCCAATTCGTGCCGCCGGAAAAACGCCGTGTCGGTATCGTATTCCAGAACTATGCTCTCTGGCCGCATATGACTGTCTCCGAGAATGTCGGCTATAGTCTGAAAATCGCCAAGGTGGAAAAAGCCGAGCGCGAGCGCCGTGTGCAAGAAGCGCTGAAGCTGGTTGATCTGCAAGGCTATGGGGATCGCCGTCCGGCCAATCTTTCCGGCGGGCAGCGCCAGCGCGTGGCATTGGCACGGTGTTTGGTGGCTGCGCCGTCGCTCGTGCTGTTTGACGAACCGCTGGCCAATCTGGATGTGCATCTGCGCGCATCGATGGAAGATGAGTTTGCGCGCTTCCATAAGCGCACAGGCACGACGATTATTTATATCACCCATGATCAGGCCGAAGCGATGGCGCTGGCCGACCGTATTGCGGTGATGGACAAGGGCAGGCTGATGCAGTTTGCTTCACCGAAGACGCTCTATAATGAACCGGCCAATGCGATGGTTGCGTCTTTTATTGCGCAGGGCATGGTGCTGCCCGCGGAGATTTTGAGCGTCAATGGCAGTGGTTCCTGTGAGGCCTTGGTGCTGGGGCAGCAGGTGCGGTTGCGTTGCCGTGCGGATGAAGTGGTGCGCAAAGATGCACAGATTTGTATCCGTGAGGATGATTTGGAACTGGTGAAACAGGACGGATTTGCCGTGCGGGTGACACGCTCGGTCTATCAGGGCGGTGCATCGCGGATTGAAGCCGTTGCTGAACAGGCACCGGAACTGAACCTGCATTTCAATCTGCCGGATCCTCTGCATTTCAAAGCGGATGATGTGGCGCAATTACGTATCCGGTCAGGCTGGGTAATCCCTGAAGCAGGTGCAGCATGAAGATCAATCTCTATGGTGGTTTCGCTGAAAAAGGGCGTCTAGGCGTTGGCATCAGCACGACTAAAACCAAGCTGCTGTTTGATATCGGCATTAAAGTCGGAGCCAGTGGGCGCGATTATTATCCGCTGATTGAGGCCGATGAGATTGCCGCACTTGATGCTGTGCTGATCTCCCATGCCCATGAGGATCATGTCGGCGGTTTGTTGTGGTTGCTGGAGCAGGGCTTTCAGGGGCGTATCCTGATGGCTGCGGAGACTTTGGCGGAAACAGCTCAAACCCTGAAGAATTATGCCGAGCAACAACATCTCGAGAATGTTGCATTTCCGCATGAGCGTATTGAACTGTTTAAGGCAGGGGATGTGCTGACCATTGGTGATGCAGAGATTACCACCGGTCGTTCCGGTCATGTGGCTGGTGGCGTGTGGTTCTGTGTCGAGGCCGAAGGGCACAAGGTGCTCTATAGCGGGGATGTGGTACCGGATAGTCCGGTGCTGGAAATGGATGCATTTCCGCAATGCGATCTGTTGTTGCTGGATGCCTCTTATGGTGCTGATACAGTTTCGGGGGACACACGGGCACAGCAAATCCGCGAATGGATTTTGCAGAACCGTGACGGTTGTCTGTTGCCGACACCACTCTCTGGCCGCTCGCTGGAACTGATGGCGCTGATGCCGGTTAATTTTGCCATTCATGCGGATATGCGTGCTGCACTGGCTGAGCAGATTGCAGCGTCTGGTGCCTTGCGGGATGGTGTGGCGGGACGATTGAAGCAATTGCTGCATAATGCACAGGACTGGCGGGAGGATCAGGCGCTGCCGCGCTGCCCTCTGCTGACATTCGATGCAATGGGAAAGGCAGGGCCTTCTGCCTATGCAATGACCCGTGCGTTGCGCACCGGCTGGCCGGTTTTGCTGACCGGTCACGTGCCGGAAGATACACCGGCATTTGATATGCTGCGGGATGAACTGGCTGACTGGATAAGACTGCCGACCCATCCGACTTTGAGCGGTATGGTATCGCTGTGGGAGCAGGCGGGTAAGCCTGATATGCTCGGTCATTCCTGTTCCGCTGCATTGCTTCGCGAACTGGCAGAGCATATCCCAGTTGTGCGTCAGGATGTGAAGAGCGGTGACATGATAGAGTTGGGAGAAGCCTGATGCGTATTTTGCTTTGCAATGATGACGGTATTGATGCCGAAGGTCTGGCTTTTCTGGAACGTGCTGCACGGACATTGAGTGATGATGTGTGGGTGGTGGCACCGGATGGTAAGCGTACGGCTGCGGGGGCATCCATCACTATCGGCAAACCGCTGACAATGGTGAAGCGTGGGGAGCAGCGTTACTCCTGTTCCGGTACGCCTGCGGACTGTGTTGTGTCAGCAATGACTTGGATTTTCAAAGATCAGGCCAAGCCCGATCTGGTGCTGGCAGGGATTAATGACGGGCGCAATGTAGCCGAAGATCTGGCTTATTCCGGTACGCTCGGTATTGCTCGTGAGGCAACATTCTGGGGTATTACGGCCATCGGTTTCTCACAGGTCAAACAGCCGCGCCGTGGCGAAGACGATCTGACTGCGCTGGTGCAATTACTGCGCAACTTGATAGCGCAGTGTGCCGACTGGCAGCGTGAAGGGCACTGGCTGAGTATCAATCTCCCGCATAGTTTGCCTGCGCCAATTGCTCAGCCGCGCATTGGTCGGGACAAGATTGCATCATCGTCTGAGGTAGTCAGTACAGATGGCGATCAGACGGTGCTGATGGTGCCGCGCGGACGTCCGCATTCATCGTTGCAAGGCGATGATAATGATCTGATTGATCGCGGATTTATCTGCATCAACCGGCTCAACTGGTTTGGTGAGACGGAGCTAAATGAGAGTCTTATCAAATTCTTAGACAGATAAATTCGTCTTTTGATTCAGATATGAAAAAAGCCGCTCAATTGAGCGGCTTTTTTATTTTTATTATTTGCGTTTCATGGCTTCCAGCAGCGCTGCGCCAAAACCGCCCTGTGCTTCAGCAGGCTTTTCCTGCGGCTTGGCTGTGAAATGTTTCTGTGCCGGACGCTGCCCGCGCTCACCCATAGGCTTCGGAGCAGCTTCACCGCCGCCGTCTTTGCGCATGGTCAGGCCGATACGTTTGCGCGGTACGTCCACTTCTGTCACACGTACTTTGACCACATCACCGGCTTTCACCACTTCATGCGGGTCCTTGACGAACTTATCGGCAAGCTGGGACACATGCACCAGACCATCCTGATGCACGCCGATATCAACAAAGGCACCAAAGGCGGCAACATTAGTCACGGTGCCTTCCAGCAACATGCCGGGCTTGAGGTCTTTGATATCGTCAATGCCATCGGCAAAGGTGGCAGTTTTGAATTCCGGACGCGGATCGCGTCCCGGCTTTTCCAACTCCGACAAAATGTCTTTGACCGTTGGCAGGCCAAAGCGCTCATCGACAAAGAGCTTCGGATCAAGCGCACGCAAAGCACTGGCGTCGCCCATCAGCGAGCGCACATCACGGCCGCAGGCGGCAACGATTTTAGCAGCCACGCCATAGGCTTCAGGGTGCACGGATGAGGCATCAAGCGGCTCGGCACCATTCGGGATACGCAGGAAGCCTGCTGCCTGTTCAAAGGTACGGTTGCCGAGACGCGCGACTTTGAGCAGGTCTTTACGCTTCTTGAACGGGCCGTTTTCATTGCGATGCGCAACAACGGCTTCGGCAAGCGATGTGCCAAGGCCGGATACACGGGCAAGCAATGATGCGGAAGCCGTATTGAGATCAACACCAACCGCATTCACCGCATCTTCCACAACCGCATTCAGCATATGGGCAAGGCGTGCCTGATCCACATCATGCTGATACTGACCAACGCCGATAGATTTTGGCTCGATCTTCACCAGTTCTGCAAGCGGGTCTTGCAGGCGACGGGCGATAGAAACCGCGCCGCGCAATGACACATCGAGCTGCGGAAATTCTGCTGCGGCTGTTTCCGAGGCTGAGTAAACCGATGCACCGGCTTCTGAAACGATCACTTTAAGCGGTTTCGGCGCGGGCATGTCAGTGAGCAGGTCGGCAACCATACGCTCGGTTTCACGGCTTGCGGTGCCGTTGCCGATAGCGATCAGCTCTACTTTATGCTTGCGGATCAGCGAGGCGATTTCAGCCTGTGCACCACGCAGATCATTGCGAGGCTGGAACGGATAAACCGTTACAGTGTCCAGCAGCTTGCCGGTGCCGTCAACGATCGCCACTTTAACGCCGGTACGGATGCCCGGATCAAGCCCCATGGTAGCACGGGAACCGGCAGGGGCTGCCAGCAGCAGGTCTTTCAGATTGCGGGCGAAAACATTGATCGCTTCTTCTTCCGCACGCTCGCGCAGATCGCGCATCAGATCGAGGGAGAGGGACAACGAGAGTTTCACACGCCATGTCCAGCCGATCACTTCCATCAGCCATTTGTCACCGGCCAGCGTGCCGCCGACCTGATAGCTATGGGCGATCATACGCTCGACCGGCTTGACCGGTGAAGTGTTCTGCTGGTCGACAACAATGTCCAGCGTCAGGAAATCTTCATTACGGCCGCGCAACATGGCAAGCGCACGGTGACCAGCAACCTTATTCCACTGTTCGCTATGGGCAAAATAATCGGAGAATTTTGCGCCTTCAGTCTCTTTTCCGGCAACGACACGAGACTGCAGGACCGCATTGTCCTTCATGTAGCTGCGCAGGCGACCAAGCAGATCGGCATTTTCGGTGATACCTTCAGCAATAATATCGCGCGCACCTTCAAGGGCGGCTTTTACATCGGCCACATCCGGCGTGATATAGGCGGTCGCCAATTCGGCAGGTACCGCAGCGCGGTTATCGAGAATAGCCTGCGCCAGTGCACCAAGGCCACGCTCACGGGCGATTTCCGCACGGGTACGGCGCTTTGGTTTATATGGCAGGTAGATATCTTCAAGTTCAGCTTTGGTGCTGACACCCGCGATTTTCAGTTCAAGCTCCGGTGTGAGCTTTTCCTGTGTGCGGATGGAGTCCAGAATGGAACTGCGGCGTGCTTCTAACTCGCGCAAATAGGTCAGACGTTCGGACAGGTTGCGCAATTGCGTGTCATCAAGACCACCGGTGACTTCTTTACGGTAACGCGCGACGAATGGCACAGTCGAGCCTTCATCAAGCAGGCCTATTGCCGCTATGGCTTGTTCCGGTCTCGCATTGATTTCACCGGCAATGATCGCGGCAATCCGTCTGGTAATGTCTGTCATAAGAATCTCATGCTGATAATATCAGGATCATCATAGGGCTTTGATAAGGCACATTGAAGGCCGGAATCATCTCATTGCCGGAATATGAGGCAGAGAGTTTCACTGAAGAGCAATATTGTTTTGTATATTATAAAATTCTGATAAAATATTGCTGCACTTATGATGAGGACGCATTGAATTTTTCAACTTAGCGTTATCAGCAGCCGTTAATGCCGTTTTACACATATACGCCTTGATATGGCACTGAAACCAACATTTTTTGGCCTTGTTTGCACAGGAAGTGCGGCCTGTTTTTCGCTGAGTGTATTTTATCACTGAAACTTAATCTTCAGATCAGGAGACAGGCAAATTATGGATGTGAGTAAACACCCCATAGCCATTGATCATGTACCCGCATTCATAACGGCACCGGGACAGACCGATATTTTGTTTAATTTCGTCATTGTTTTTCTCATTTGCATGATCTTTGCCGTTGGTACTCTTTATCTCCGGCTTCATGCTTTGCCGGAGCAAATGGCACATCGTACCAATAAGGTTCAGTTGCAGGTTGTTGCGGTTCTGGCGCTGATTGCGCTCTTTACCCATAATCAGCTTTTCTGGATTGCTGCCCTCTTGCTGGCGATGATTGAGCTGCCGAATTTTATTACGCCGGTAACCTCAATGGCCAAGTCACTGAACAGGATTGCGCGCAGTACTTATGTGCCGCAAAACTATCCGCCTGCGTCAGCACCGGCCGCGCAACAGTCTGCTTCGCCAATGCCTGCTCCTGTAGCGGAAACAGTCGCTAAGCCAGCAGAAACTGCGCAGCCGCAGGCAGCGCAAGACGGGAATTCATCACATAATCCGGATCCGAGCGGGGAGAAGCAATAATGTTGGAATTTCTTCTCTGTTCAATGGTCACTATTCTGCCGGATTATCTGTTCCGGCGTTATGGTCAGGGTAAACTTATCGGTCACCACATCACGCTTTATTCCGTGTGGTTTGAACTGCGCTGGGGGATCACGGCCTGTCTTATTCTGACAATCTCGCTGATTACGATGATCTTTTATTATCATCCTTCCACATCCAATGTGACCGCCGCCTATCGCACAGTAACAATCCTGCCGGAAATTCCGGGGCGGGTTGAAGAGGTCTATGTGACACGCTTTCAGAAAGTGAAAGCCGGTGATCCGTTGTTCCGCTTAGACGGCAGCAAGCAGGAAGCTGCAATGAAAACAGCAGAGCAACGTATTGTTGAAGTGCAGGCAGAAGCTGAGGTGGCAAAGTCTGAGATTGCTGCAACAGATGGTGCGATACAGTCAGTTGAGGCTGCCTATTTGCAGGCGCAGATTGATCTCAACTCACAGACTGAATTGCAGCGCCGCAATCCGAATGTTGTTGCCCAGCGTGAGATTGACCGCCTGACATCCAATCTTGAAGGTCGCAAAGGCGCACTGGCTGAGGCAATCGCAAGAAAGCAGACATTACAGACCAAGATCAGCACTTTACTGCCTGCGCAAAAAGCCAGCGCAGAGGCAGCATTGGAAGAAGCGCGGGTGCAGCTGGATAAAACCACTGTGCGCGCCGGTGTCTCCGGTACTGTCCAGCAGTTCACATTACGGGCAGGTGAGGTGGTTAATCCGCTGCTGCGCCCTGCAGGTGTTCTGGTGCCTGACGATGCCGGACGGGGCAGGCTGGTTGCCGGTTTCAACCAGATTGAGACACAGGTTATCAAAACCGGTATGATTGCAGAAGTCACTTGTATCGGCCAGCCTTTCACAGTTGTGCCGATGGTAGTGACAGAGGTTCAGGATGTGATCGCGGGCGGGCAGGTGCGTGCCAGCGACCAGCTGGTCGATGTGCAGCAACTGAGCCGTCCCGGTACGATTACCGCGACGCTGGAACCTCTTTATGAAAACGGTTTCGGTAATGTGCCTCCGGGTAGTAATTGTATTGCCAATGCCTATACCAGCAATCATGAAGAGCTGGCGGCGGGCACGGCAGGGCCATTGCGTTCGGCATTCCTGCATGCGGTGGATGCCACAGGCCTTGTTCATGCCGTTATCCTGCGCATTCAGGCGATTATGATGCCTGTGCAGGTACTGGTACTCGGCGGACATTGAGGCCATATCATTTGCTTCTGTAAATTTGCAGATGAAAATGACGGATCAGTCCAAATAAAGGATCGGTGCCGGACATATGTTCCGGTACCGGTTTTTTTGTTTATGGCCGCTATTTTTACGGGGCAGTTTTTTGGGAATGAGATTTTGGTGGTCAAAGTCTGAAAAAATTCAGCTCCGGATTGTCCTGGTCCTGAGAGTATTCCGCAGTTTAGCCGGCGTTAAAACTTCACCACAAATTTATCATAATCTGAGCCGTAATATCCGCCCGTTCTCATGGCGCAGGCAGTGATAAATGACGGCTTCGAATGATAAAAAACAACACGCACAGTCCGAAACCACACTGCATCCTGATGGGACTGCGCGGTCATCCCGACGCTTTGATCTGATAAAGCGTTATCAGCATTTTTTCTTTCCTGTTGCCGGCTTTGTTGTCGTTCTGCTGGCAATCTATGTCTTGGAAAATATGCTGCAGAATACGTCTCGTTCACAGACAATGGCTGCGTTTCATACGATTTCGTGGCAAACAATCAGCCTTGCTGTATTTTTCACAATGCTCAGCTATGCGGCTGTTGCACTGTATGATGTGGTTGCAGTTGAGACGATTGCTCCGGGGCAGATTCCAAAACGTCTTGCAGCAATTGCGGGTGCGGCAGGCTATGCAATCTCTAATGCACTTGGTTTTTCACTGCTTACCGGTGGTGCATTACGTTATCGTATTTATGCGGCGGAAGGTATCAGCCTTGCCGATATAGGAAAAATAGTCGGTACATCATGGTTTGCTATCTGGTTCGCCCTGATTATCATGGTTGGCGCGGCACTGTTAATTGATCCTCAGGATGTGCCCTGGTTGTCCGCTTTTGACAGTCGTATTGATATTGTTGCCGGACTTGTCATTCTGGGTACTGTCGGCTGGCTTATTTACTGGTTGTCACACAGTGAACGCCATATCAGGATTGGCACTTTCAGCCTGCGCTTGCCGGATTCCAAAGGCGCTACGGTTCAGATATTTGCCGGTCTGGTGGATGTGGGTGCCGCAGCCGCTACGCTTTATGTGCTGATGCCGGATGGTGCTGTACCAAGTTTTGCGGTTTTTGCTATTGTCTATGTGATTGCGGTTGTGCTGGGCATTGCCAGTCATGCACCGGGCGGGATCGGGGCTTTTGAGGCAACAATCATTGCCGGTCTTGGCCTTGGCGGCAATCCGGAGGCCATCGCAGGCTTACTTGCCTATCGTGTTATCTATACGGTCTTGCCATTGGTGACGGCAGCTGCCGGTTTGTTATTCTGGGAAATCATGCGCCGCCGCCATATGCTCGGCAAACAGGCGCGACTTGCCAAACGTCTGGTTGAGCCGCTGATACCGGGACTGACCGCCAGCATTATTTTTCTGGGCGGGGTTATCCTGCTGATTTCCGGAGCCACGCCGGATAAGCGGTATCGTGTGGAATTACTATCCGACATTGTACCGGAATTTCTGGTTGAGATGTCCCATCTGGCCGCAAGTCTGGTCGGGGTTGCATTGCTGATTGTTGCGCGGGGGCTGGCAAAACGTCTGGAGCGTGCATGGCTGGCAGCACTGTTGTTGCTCCTGAGTGGTGCGGTTTTTTCTCTTTCGAAAGGGTTGGATTGGGAAGAGGCCGTTACGCTTTGCCTTTTTTCTGTGGTGCTCTGGGAGTTTCGCGCTTCATTTTATCGCCGCCCGATCTCAGGTAATTTTGAACTAAGCTGGCATTGGATTGTAACTGTCGGCACAACGCTGCTGGTTTCTACATGGCTTGGTTTCTTTGTGTACCGTCATGTCGAATATTCCAGCGACCTTTGGTGGGATTTTGCGTGGAATAGTAATGCGCCACGGTTTTTGCGCGCCACGGTACTGGTTTTTGCTGTTGTTGCTGCTTTTGGTCTGCATACATTAATCAACCGTCATAGCCAGCGCAGACAAAATATCAATTATGATATTCCTGATGCTGTGCCCACTTTGGTTTCAGCCTGTCCGCATACGGATGCGGCTCTTGCCATGGTGGGGGATAAACAGTTTCTCCTTGCTCCTGATGACACTGCTTTCATCATGTATGCGCAATCTGGCGGTAGTCTCATTGCATTGGGGGAACCGGTTGGCCAGGTCTCCACAGCAAAAGAACTGGCATGGTCATTTCATGCTTTGGCAGATCAGCAGGCATTACGGACTGTGTTTTACGGAGTGGGGCCGCAAAGTCTGCCGTTATTTCTTGATATGGGACTTGTTGCACTTAAACTTGGTGAAGTGGCGCGGGTGGAACTGGCGGATTTCTCTCTTGAGGGTTCGCGGCGCCAACCTTTTCGCTACGCTGACCGTAAAGTCAGTAAAGACGGGCTGGTTTTTGAAATTATTTCTGCGGCAGATGTGCCGCCTCTCTTGCCACGCTTGCGCGAAATTTCTGATGCGTGGCTGGATTTTAAATCCGGCAGTGAAAAGGGCTTCTCACTCGGTTATTTTGATGAAGATTACCTCAAGCGGTTTGATCTGGCTGTTCTCAGACAGGATGGGGAAATCGTTGCTTTTGCCAATTTGTGGCGCGGTGGTGATCTATACGAAATTACAGTAGATCTGATGCGCTATATGCCCAATGCGCATAAATTACTGATGGATGCGCTCTTTGCCAAATTGCTGATCTATAGCAAAGAGCAGGGGTATAAATGGTTTAATCTCGGAGCAGCACCTCTGGCAGGTTTAAGTGGCAGCAGGCTTGCTTCCCGCTGGAACCGGTTTGGGTCTTTTATCTACAGACGTGGCGCCGATCTTTATCATTTTGACGGGTTGAAGGCCTTTAAGGAAAAATTCGAACCTGTCTGGACACCGCATTACATGGTTTGTCCCGGTGGTTTTGAAACACCGCGTGCGCTTCTGGACGTTACGAAGCTGATTAACGGCAGTCCGCTGGAGTTTATACGCAAATGAAAGCGAAACGGCTTTTGGTACTCTTCGGATTGCTGGTGCTGATTGCTGCGGGCACCTATTTTGCTATGCACCCGGGCAAAGTGCTTCGTTTTTGGGCAGGTCTGACAGTTTCGGACAAGCCGGTAACATATGTCACTGCCGAACGCTTGTCAGAGATTCCTGTTTATGTGCCGAGGGGCGATCCGGCGGGGCTGGCGATTATTATCAGCGATCTTAACGGAGGCGGCGATCGTGAGCGCCGTTTTGCCGATGCGCTGCTGGCACGGAATCTGATTGTCTTGCCGGTTGATCTCCGGCAATGGCGTGCAGCACTCAATAAAGAGGATGGCGAGTGTAATTATCTTGATTCAGATTTTGAAGCGATCACTAAAGAGGCTTTGCGTGCACTGGATCTGAATGTTTATTTTCATCCGGTTGTAACAGGTGTCGGGCAGGGGGCAACGATTGCTTATGCTGCTGCTGCTGATTCACCCGATGCTACAATCGCCGGTGCAGTCGGAATTGATCCTGTGCCTGCCAGCACCCGTCTGCCATCCTGCACCGAGCAGGCGCAGGCCGGCAAAGCATCTGACGGTGGTTTTATTTATGAATACGGTAAGGAACTACCGGTTTCTGCTTTGCTTGTTGCTGCGGGCGGTTTGCAAGCCAACCAACCGGAAACCGCACGCGAACAGAATATTGCGATATTACAAAATGTACCTGATCCGGATCAGCGCCTTCGTATGGCGGCTGATGAGGTATTTTCAATGGCCGGACAGGACGCTCAAAGTGCGGCTATGCCGATTGTTGATCTGCCCGCACATGGGGGCAAGGCAAAATATGTGGCGGTTTTTTATTCCGGAGACGGCGGCTGGCGCGATATTGATAAATCGATCGGAGAGTGGTTGCAGACGCAGGGTGTACATGTGATCGGTGTGGATTCTCTGCGTTATTTCTGGAGTGAACGTAAGCCCGAGGACATTGCCCGCGATACGGCTGCCTTATTGAAGAAAGCGGATCCTGGCGGAAAGCTGCCTGTAGCGGTTCTGGGCTATTCATTCGGTGCAGATACATTCCCTTTCGCGTGGAAATATCTTGATCCGGCACTGCAAAGCCGGATCAGAATGGTGGCCTTGCTGGGGGCCTCAACCACAACATCTTTTCAGGTTTCCGTTCAGGGATGGCTCGGTTTTGAAGGGGAACAGAAAACTCTGCCGGCCATTCTTTCCATGCCGCAGGATCGTGTCGTTTGTGTCTATGGTGAAGATGAGGAGGATACGGCTTGTACTGCCGATGCTTTAAAAGGCGCAGATATTATGAAAATCAGCGGCGGGCATCATTTTGACGGGGATTATGAGACACTTGCACAAGCGCTGTTGCAGAAAATGCAGAAGCTTGCAGCAGGGGCTAAGTAACAAAATACTTTTGAACTCTCTGTATCAGTAAAAATCACGTCTTTTATACGCATTCCGCCTGGGGCAGCCGTTCGTCCCGAACGGATGCCTGCCTGCAAAACGCATGTTACGTGGTTCGATGCCGGTAGTTTACATATTACGTGTGTTCGCCTGTTAATTTATCCCGCGCACTTTCAGCATATGCTGCATGGTTGGATGAAGAAGATTGAAGACAGGAAAAATCGTCATTTGAACGCGGGCAGACATCAGGAAAACTATCCGTTTTGCATATGATCAACGGAATCTCTCCCTGTATCACAGTCATAGAATTTTGCTTTGCCCTACTTACTACAAGCTTCTGCACATCCGGTTGTGCTAAAAATACTTCGGGTGAGTCACGTAACAACGAGGAGCTGTCCTTATTAAGGGCTGCTTTTTGCTGGTGTGGTGTGCGTCAAAAGATTGTGTAAGTCTGAAGCGAGATTTCAGATCTCGGCACCTTAAAACAATTGAGGCTGCATCTGGGCTTGTAAACAGATTTAAGACCGGTGTGGAGTTGATGTGATATCTGACTTTAGACAAAGTATATTGATATCGAAATTTACCGATTATCTAAATCATTAATTTTATTGTAAAATTTGTTGGTAGCGGAGGACGGATTCGAACCGCCGACACAAGGATTATGATTCCTCTGCTCTAACCTACTGAGCTACTCCGCCCCACGATGCTTCAGAGCTTTTCAGCTGCTTCGCGAAGCAATGTTCTCGTTGGGAACGGGGGTCGTATAAGTCGGTATACGCATAGCTGTCAAGCACTGTTATGCATTAATCGGTATTGAAATCCAACTTTTGCAAAGTTATTGAGTTTTCAACAAGCAAAGGCAGGAAAATATGGCACCGCGTATCGCAGTTCTCGGTTGTGGCTATTGGGGCAACAATCATATCCGTACTCTTAAAGGTCTGGGCGCACTCGTTGCTGTCAGTGACATTGATCCGGCGCGCTCCGCAAAATTTGCTGCGGATTATGATGTGGCGCAAATCAGTGTTGATGATCTTTTTGTTTCAAAAGATATCGACGCAATTGTTATGGCGCTGCCTGCGCAGTTTCATGCGCAATACGCTATCCGCGCAGTTGAACATGGCAAGGATGTTCTGATTGAAAAGCCGATCGCTCTGACTGTTGCTGATGGCGAGGCCGCAGTACACGCGGCTGAGAAACATGGCCGTATCTTTATGGTTGGCCATATTCTGCGTTTCCATCCGGCATTTGAGAAACTGCTGGAACTGGCACAAAGCGGCGAGCTGGGCAAAATCGGTTATATTCAGGCGCATCGTATTGGTCTTGGCAAGTTCCATGGCCAGAATGATGCGCTGTGGGATCTTGCGCCGCATGATCTGTCGATGATTCTGGCGCTGACCGGCTCTGAACCTTCTGCAGTACGTGGTGAAGGTGCGGCAATGATTGATCATTTGAGCGATTTTGCTCATCTGCATATGGAATTCCCTGATGGTATCCGCAGCCATCTGTTCGCTTCACGCCTGAACCCGATCATGGATCGCCGTCTTGCTGTTGTCGGCGACAAGGCGATGGCTGTTTTTGACGATGCTGAGCCGTGGGAGCGCAAGCTGACCCTGTATCGTCATAAAGTCTGGCAGGAAAACGGGCAGATCGCATTCACAAAGGCTGATCCGGAATATGTGCCGGTGCAGGAAGGCATGCCGCTGACCCGTGAGCTGGAACATTTTATCCATTGCATTGAAACGCGTGAAACACCGCGCACCAATGGCGCAGAGGCCGTGAGTGTGTTGCGGATTTTGACCAAAGGCACTGTGAACCATCCGGTTCGCTAACCGGAATCACAGATATTTGAGATATCCGGCTCTTTGTCATGCTGACGGTACTGATAGATTGGCTCATAGTCTGAGGGGCTAAACGGGATAATCAGACTGTATCCATGTGGACAGACTGCAGGATACGAATAAAACAACGCGATTGAGCGGCTTTTCTGGTATAAGAACCGGCGAGCCGGTCTTCGCGACTGCTGTGCGGAACAAGGGAGACGCGATGTTCTGCCATTGCTTCAAGCTGTGTTACATTGTTTGCCAAACAGTGAAGAATGCACCATGGCGAAGTCTCTTATGAGGGACTACATACTACTCGATTCGCGGGTGCGCGCGTGCATGATGCGGATCAATCGATATTGGAGCCGACATGCAATTCATTGATCTTGTGAGCCAGCGCGCTCGCATTGAAGACCGTCTTAACGCTGCTGTTCTTAAAGTGGTCGCGGAAGGCAAGTATATTCTCGGACCTGAAGTTGCTGAGTTTGAGAAGCAGCTTGCCGATTATGTTGGCGTAAAACATGTTCTGGCCTGTGCCAATGGTACAGACGCATTGCAGATGCCGCTGATGGCTATGGGCGTCGGCCCCGGCGATGCAGTTTTCTGCCCGAGCTTTACCTTTGCAGCAACCGCTGAAGTGGTGGCGCTGGTTGGTGCGGAAGCAGTTTTTGTGGATGTCGAAGAAGACACCTACAATATGAATGTGGAACAGTTGCAGGCAGCAATTGATGCTGTGCGCAAAGAAGGCCGTCTGACACCAAAGGCGATCATTCCGGTTGATCTGTTCGGTCTGCCTGCTGATTACCGCGCCATTATGACAATTGCTGATAAAGAAGGCCTCAAGGTTATTTCCGATGCTGCCCAGTCGATCGGCGGTAAACGTGATAATGCCATGTGCGGTTCTTTCGGTCATGTCGGTGCGACCAGTTTCTACCCTGCCAAGCCGCTCGGCTGCTATGGCGATGGTGGTGCGATTTTTACCAATGATGATGAGCTGAACGATGTTCTGCGCTCCATACATTTCCACGGTAAAGGCGAAACCCAGTATGACAATGTGCGCATTGGTCTGAACTCCCGTCTGGATACAATTCAGGCTGCGGTTCTGCTGGAAAAAATGGCCATTCTCGAAGACGAAATGGAAACCCGTCAAAAGGTTGCTAATCGTTATGCAGAAGGTCTGGGGGATATTGTTAAGGTAACCCGTCCGGCTGCCGGTATCCGTTCCGCATGGGCACAGTATTCGATTGAAACCGAACGCCGTGATGAGCTGAAAGCCCATCTGCAGGCGAAGGGTATTCCTTCGGTTATCTATTATGTGAAGCCGCTGCATTTGCAGACTGCTTATAAGCATTACACGGTTGCACCAGGTGGTCTGCCGGTGTCTGAAGCTCTGCCGTCACGCATTCTCAGCCTGCCGATGCATGCCTACCTCTCCGAGGAAGATCAGGAGCGCGTTATCACTGCGATTCGTGAGTTCCACGGTAAGTAACCGGAATTTTCCGCTTTCAGTTATGATCTTAAAGGCCGGATGGAAACATCCGGCCTTTTTGCTTTTTCAGACGGGCAGCAAGTATGGCTGTAAATTAAAATATGAATTGAAAATTCATATTATGGAGTGTTAGCTGCAGACAACCCGCCGGTTTTAACCGGCAGAGACTGCAGGAGAGATTATGAATAAACCTGTATTTATTGCGCAAACGGAAGTTTCCTCCGCACAGGCAGAAACCATTTTCGAAAATTTGATGCGCGTCTATGGCGAACATTATGCTGTGAGGCGCACAGGGAATGAAGGTATAATTCCGCTGCTGATGGGTGTGGCAAAACTCAGGCTGGAACATGAGCGTTTTACCGTAACTGCCGAGGCTGCTAATGAAAGCGATCTGTCTTATCTGAAATTTGCTGTCGCGGAAGGCATTGTCCACCATGCGGGTGCCGAAGCTCTGAGTTTTCGCTGGGAAGGCGACGGCGCAGGCGAGGGTAGTCTGCCACCGTTTTTCCGCGAAATGAAGGTCATTGCCGTGCGTAATATTACGCCGCATATGCGCCGGATAAGATTGCAGGGCGATGATCTGGGGCGCTATGCCAGTGGCGGGCTTCATATCCGCCTGATATTACCGCCTAAACCGCCGCTCAAACCGAAATGGCCTCATCTTGGTGCCGATGGTCGTCCGGTCTGGCCGGATGGTGAGCATCGTCTGCAAAACCGTGTCTATACAATCCGGACCATTGATGTTGAGCAGGGCTGGGTTGATATTGATATGGTTGTGCATCCCAGCACGATTGAGGCACCGGGAACAGAATGGGCCATGCAGGCGCAGACCGGTGATATTATCGGTATGACCGGCCCGGGGGGCGGGGATATGCCGGCGGGGGATGATTTTATCCTGATCGGTGACGAAACAGCTTTACCTGCTATTTCCCGTATTCTGGAAAGACTGCCGGCTACGGCATCGGCCATTGTCCGTATTGAAGTGGCCGACAGTGCGGAAGAGCAGCTACTGGAAACTCAGGCACAGCTTGATCTGAAATGGTTGCATCGTAACGGCGCGGAAGCCGGTACAACAACACTGCTGATTGATGCGGTAAAACAGGCTATGCCGGTGCAAAACGAAGGCCGTCGGTTGTTCGCATGGGCAGGCTGTGAATTTGATGCTTTTAAAGCTATTCGCGGCTTCTGGCGTAAAGACTGTGGTCTGAAACGCGATGATCATATGGCGGTTGCCTATTGGCGGCGTGGGGTTGCTGACGATCATTAAAAAGCCAGAGCGTGTCGCAATGTACCCATTTAGTTGCGACATGCTTTAACGCCACCTGCATATGGCTCTGGCTTTGGCTGTGCGATTTTAAGGAAGGCTACCGTCCGATTAATTATTGTCAGACGGTGATCTTTTTAATGCGTCCTGCCAGGCTTTTCTGTTTTGACGCTTTTGTTTTTTTGGCGCTTTTGGCCGGAGCGGCCGGTTCTTTCAGCAATGCGTGGATAGGGGAGTTTTCACCTTCCTGTGCAGCTGTTCTGGCAACCATTTCAGCAGCGAGATCGCTGATAGTTTCCCGCAGCTGATTATCTTCATCGCTCAGCGTCCGGCTTTCATTCTCAGCGGATTTTCCGCCGGAGCGCATGGTTTTGCTCTGTCGTTCGAGTTTTTCCTGCGCATCTGAAAGTTCTGAAATCAGACGGTGCAGTTTCTCTTCAAGCGCCTGATTACGCTGTTTCTCGCTTTCAAGAGATGTTTTCAATGATGCCACCTGAGAAGCCAGTTCTGACTTCAAGCTGTTAAGTTGTTTCTTTTCCTGCCGCAGATCGCCTGCTTCACGCCGCAACCGGTCTGCTTCGCTTTCACGGCGGAAGACCTCTTCACGCAACGTATCACTGAGATGGCTCAGGGCTTCGTTCTGACGTTGCATCCGGCCGTTTTCGTCAAATGCCGCCTGCTGTTTCTGCTGAAGCTTCTTCATCTGCTCCTGCGCAGCGTTTAAAGTCTGCCGGTCGTCTTTCTGTTGTATTCTGGCAATTTCAAGCTCTTGCTGCAAAGGCAGAATCTTCTCAATTTGATGACGATCCGTGCTGATTTTCAACAATGCCTGTGAGTGCTTCCCGCGGATTTCCGAGGCCTGCATTTCCGCTTTTCGGAGCGCTGCGGCATGGGATGCACGCAGCATATCCCTGTCTGCTTCAATGGCTGTCAGCGAAAGCGGCAGCTGGGCATTCATCTGTTTTTGCCACAGATAATTTGCGCGTCGCCAGAACAATGGCGCTGCCAGCAAAATCAGAAAGACTGCGCATAAAAAGCCCAGCAGGAAAACCAGTACGGATTGTATCACGATCTGCCGATCTCCGGTGCTTTCAGATTATGACATGAATGCATGAAATTTAAATCATTCAGAGTGCATTCCGGTCTGATTTAACCGGATTACTGCTCTGTCCCTTTGACTGAATGCGCATCTGATCCGGAAAATATACGGGATGCGTTTGGAAAAGAGAGAATTATCCAATTCTCTCTCCGGTCATATATTTGCGATCAGAACGGGTTCCATGTCGCGCTTGGTGTCAGCTTGAGATAGCCGATATTGACGCCAAGACGGCCACCGAGACCGGTACGGATCGGTACCAGCAGAATATTGCCGCGCTTCAGAACATTAAAACCTGCACCGGCAATAATATAGGCAGAGCCTGAAACACCCGCATAGCGCCCATAGAGCATGTTCACATCATCAAGATTGTAAACCAGCATCATGACGCGCGAGCCCTGACCACCGAAATCCCAACCAAGGGATGGCCCTTGCCAGTAGGTCTTATGATCGCCGGCATTTTTGGTATAGAGTGTGCCTTCACCATAAGTGAGGCCGCCTACAAAGGCGCCGGAGCCTTCTTCACCCAGAATATACCCGTTTGGCAGGCCGTAACTCTGAAATGCTTTTTCAATGGCGGAGGCAATGCCGCCTGAGGTCGAGCCAAAAAAACGGTGGCCGGAGGCAACAATTTCCTCCATGCTGAAGCCTTCATTGGCTTTGGCCTGCTGCGGTATGACGCTTATCAGAGCCAGTAATCCTATTATGACCGATGCAATATGCACGCGGAAAGAGGACAGGTTTAGGGTAGCCATAAAAAAATCCTTCTGGCTGCTTGGCTCATTCTGTCTGACGGGAACAATGAACACCCTGAACAGGTGTTGTTGTCCGCATTCCCAAACATGCACAAACTATTGCTGCACATGCTTAAATCCCTGTCCGGAGCAGCAATTCTGCTGATTGCTTTATCCGGTATGTATCTTGCCGGAACAGCAGGATACGGTGGTTTGGCGAAATGGCTGTTTGATTTTTATAGCCTCCGCCCGGATATGACCCTTATTGTAGCGTCAAAAACCTTGTCGAATTGTTTATATGAAAATTGTCCTTTCAATGGCTTAATGAAAAAGCATTAAAGCTGTTTTTGTCCTGTTATTTGGTAATCATTAAGCCTCTTGGCGCATAATCGCGGCACAAGGATGCCATGGCGTCCTGTTATCAGTTTATGTTCCGGTGATTCGCTTTGCGATGTGACAGATTTTGCCCGCAAAGCTGAGCCGGAACTTTGTCGAAGCCTGCCGGCAGGCAGATATGAAATTTGGAGATGCAATCAATGGCCTTGCCTGTTGTTCTTTCTGCGGTTGATCTCGGCGCATTGCTGTGCAGCCGCATTTGCCATGACATTATTTCACCGGTCGGTGCGATTAATAATGGTCTGGAATTACTGGAAGAGGGCGGTGCGGATGAAGATGCAATGGCGCTGATTGCTGCCAGTGCGCGTAATGCGTCTGCCCGTCTGCAATTTGCCCGTATCGCTTTCGGCGCTGCCGGTTCTGCCGGTGTGCAGATCGATACCGGTGATGCACAGAATGTTGCCACCGCCTATATGGCGAATGAAAAGCCTGAATTTACCTGGACCGGCAACCGCGCTTTCCTGCCTAAGAATCAGGTGAAGCTGCTGTTGAACCTGATCCTGATCGGCATTTCTTCCATTCCGCGGGGCGGTAATCTGGATGTGGTGCTGGAAGATGCGGAAACCGATCCGAAAATCAGCATTAAAACACGCGGTCGTATGCTGCGCGTTCCGCCGAAATTTAAGGAACTGCACGACGGTATTATTCCGGAAGAGGCTATTGATGCGCATTCAGTGCAGCCTTACTACACATTGTTGCTGGCACAGGAAGCCGGTATGGAAATCATTATTGATGTGAGCGAAGAAGAAATCGTCTTCCGTGCGCAGAAAGCAGAAGTTGAACCGGCTTTTCAGGGCGATGTGCCTGAAGCCGATGACGGTACACTTGCCGCAGATGCCGGTACGCTGGCTGACGATTGATCAGCTCTGACTATCAGTTAAACTTGAAAGCCGCGCAGTTTTGAATTGCGCGGCTTTTTAATATTTCTGACGATGGGCAATAAAAAACCCCGCAGAAGCGGGGCTTTTTGAAACCGGAATTGCATAAGAACTTATGCGATTTCGCGGTGATCCATGCTGTCCTGATCGCGCAGCACATAGCCACGACCCCAGACAGTTTCAATATAGTTCTGGCTGCCGGAAACAGCATCGAGCTTCTTACGCAGTTTGCAGATGAAAACGTCGATGATTTTCAGTTCCGGTTCGTCCATGCCGCCATACAGGTGGTTAAGGAACATTTCCTTGGTGAGGGTTGTGCCCTTACGCAGGGAGAGCAGCTCCAGCATCTGATATTCTTTGCCGGTGAGGTGAACGCGCTGGCCGCCGACTTCAACAGTCTTGGCATCCAGATTAACGATCAGATCGCCGGTGGTAATAACAGACTGTGCATGGCCTTTCGAGCGACGAACGATTGCATGAATACGGGCAATCAGCTCATCTTTATGGAAAGGTTTGGTCATATAGTCGTCAGCGCCGAAACCGAGGCCGCGAACCTTATCTTCAATACCAGCCATACCGGACAGGATGAGGATAGGGGTTTTTACCTTGGATAGGCGCAATGTGCGCAGCACTTCATAACCTGACATATCCGGCAAGTTAAGATCGAGCAGAATGATATCATAGTCATAGAGCTTACCCAGATCGATGCCTTCTTCGCCCAGATCTGTCGTATAAACATTGAAGCTCTCTGACTTGAGCATCAACTCGATGCTTTGTGCGATTGCACTATCGTCTTCAATCAAAAGAACGCGCATCTTCAGAATCCTTTTTTCCGCCGCTTAACCTGATCCAGCAGTTAATTGCCTAACAGCACTCGCTTTGAACCAAGTCTGCCACTGAATGGTTAACAAAATATGATTCTCATTGGCAATAGTAAATATGAGTCTTATAGAATTTTCAGTTAACTAGTTGAATTTACAGGATAATCACTTGAAAAATTTCTTAACAAATTAGTTTAAGAAATAGTTATAAGTGACTCATTGGATTCAAAGTTTTAATGTTGCTGAAAAAACACAGTTAATTTACCTAGCCTTAAGTCCTAACGGCTATGATTAACGCTGTACGTAAAGGAATGGTTACCAAAAGCCCGAAATCTTAATTTTTTGTTTCGAAATTAAGTGATTTCTTTGCGTAGAGGGTGGTCGCAGGCAGCAAGTGTTTAAAAATTGCCTGGGAACTTGGTGTTCAAGGAGTAATGCGTATGAAGCCACGTGAGAGTCTTGTCCGGCTGAAACTGTTTCAGGTTAAAGAAAAACGCCGGCAAATTGGTCAGCTGGACCTGATGATGGGCGAGTTTGAGCGGATGGCTGGTGAGCTTGATGCGCAAATCCAGTCTGAAGAGCGTAAAGCAGGGATTACGGATATCACGCATTTTGCTTATCCGACCTTTGCCAAAGCTGCCCGACAACGCCGTGACAATCTTTTTGATTCGATCCGCGACCTGACCGCCCAGAAAGAAGCCGCCGAAGCCGAACTTCTGGAAGCCGAAGCCGATCTCTCCCGCGCCGAAGCACTGGAAACCCGTGACGGCAAGCTCAAAGAGATTGAAGAGGCCCCAGTCTATGACCGTCGTGTCATGATCGGCTGATATTTCGGTCTGGATTTCGGCTCTGATGGCCTGCAAATGGCAACTTTCTCCGCTTCCGATGCTCACGTACTATCAGTACGCTGCGCTTCGGTGCTCGAAAATCACCATTTTCGTCACATCATAGCCAAAATCTAAACCAGTTCTGCTTCGTCTAGCCGCTCTGATATTATTGGACGTGATTACAGGCCTATTAATGCATAATTCCTTAAACCCGGTGGTCTAAGGAATTATGCATTTTTTGTTTCCGGATATGGATGTTGGTGAAGGCGAGGGGTGGTATAAGCCCCTGAAAACAAAGAAAGCCGGAGAGCAGAACTCTCCGGCTTGATCTGTAGAATGCGCCGCGTACGGCATATCCTTATTTTGTTTTCATCTGCCCTTAAAAGAGGGGAGATGAATTTAGTGTCTGTATTGTTGAATGCGTGTTGTCCGCAAACCGGCGAGACCATGCTCGTCGATGGACAACTGCCAAGACAGAAACTCTTCGACTGTCAGCGTATAACGCTGACAGGCTTCCTCAAGGCTGAGGAGGCCGCCGCGTACAGCGGCAACAACTTCAGCCTTGCGGCGGATAACCCAGCGCCGTGTATTCGACGGCGGAAGATCTGCAACGGTGAGCGGACTTCCATCCGGACCGATGACGTACTTTACTCGTGGTCTTACCAGATCGGTCATTGTACTCTCTACACAACACTCAAGGACCTAATCACGCTTCACGATAGCGTCACAGCTTTAAAAAAGAGCTAAGCACTCGGTAAGGCTCTGGTAATAAATAATAATTTTCATTAAAGATTATGTAGAAAGAGCTTGAAAACGCCATATTTAAGCCGTTTTGAGGCTTTTTTACTCGTTTTCGGCTCAAAATATTTTATTAAAAAATCTCCTTTGCCCTGCGGCATCTTGGCAAGGCGGGTCACAATGGCCTATATAAGGGGAGAATTTGAAGCAAGATATCGGGTTTTTACCCCGGATATGGACCTAATCATGAAACTGAACAGCCTCGATTTGCCGGGAAAGCCGGAAGATACGCGCATTGTTGTTGCAATGTCAGGGGGCGTTGATTCTTCGGTTGTTGCCGGTATTCTCAAGCGTGAAGGCTATGATGTTGTTGGTGTAACCCTTCAGCTCTATGATCATGGCGCTGCCGTACACCGCGCCGGTTCCTGCTGTGCAGGACAGGACATTGAAGATGCACGCCGCGTTTCCGAAAGCCTGGGTATCCCGCATTACGTTTTGGATTATGAAGCACGCTTCCGCGAAGCCGTGATCAATCCTTTTGCCAACAGCTATGTAAGCGGTGAAACACCGATTCCGTGTGTTGCTTGTAACCAGACAGTAAAATTTGCTGATCTGCTGGCCACAGCGCGTGATCTGGGTGCGGCAGCACTTGCGACAGGTCACTATATCCGCAGCGGTACAAACGGCGCTCACAGAGCTCTATTCCGCCCTGTTGATGCGGATCGCGATCAGAGCTACTTCCTTTTTGCCACCACGCAGGAGCAGATCGATTATCTGCGCTTCCCGCTGGGTAATCTGCCAAAGGCGCAGGTTCGTGAAATGGCTGAGGAAATGGGGCTGACTGTTGCCAAGAAGCAGGACAGTCAGGACATTTGCTTTGTCCCGCAGGGCAAATATTCCGATATTATCTCCCGCTTGAAGCCGGAAGCGGCAACACGCGGTCATATCGTCCATATTGATGGCCGTGTTCTGGGCGATCATGACGGTATTGTTCATTATACAGTTGGTCAGCGTCGCGGTATTGGTATTGCCACCGGTGAACCTCTTTATGTTGTGCATCTGGATGCTGTCCATGCGCGTGTTATCGTCGGCCCGCGTGAAGCGCTGGAAACACACAAAGTGTTTCTGCGTGATATGAACTGGCTGGGAGATGGTCCGCTTGCTGATCTGCCTGCGGAAGGTATGGAAGTCTTTGCCAAAGTGCGTTCAACACGTCCGCCAAAGCCTGCCGTGCTGCACCATGCGGACGGACAGACCTGGGTTGAGCTGATCGATGGTGAAAGCGGTATCGCTCCGGGACAGGCTTGTGTGCTCTATTCTGATGACAGCAATACGGCACGCGTATTCGGCGGCGGTTTCATTGCCCGTTCTGAACGCGCTCCGGAAGCAGAAAAAATGCTGCGTGAGCTGACTGGTAATGGCGCAGAAACGACATCGGGTTCGGTGTCTGCAGCTTAATCTGTGTGATTATTGCTGAATATTGAGAATTGTAATCCGGAGCAAACAAATGAGTGATACATTTGTTTGCTCCGGATTATTTATGTGCTAAGTTTTTTTCAGAAAATATAAGCTTGTAAAATTGATTTCTGCTTATATTAGAGACTCTTGTACTCGATATAGTGTGTCAGATGAATATTTCATCTTTGTCTGGTGCGATTAATTATAAAAATCCAGAAAATACATTGTAATAGATTAACAGCCAGAAGCTGAAACAGATATTTCCGAGATTGATACTGTTCATCAATAAAATTGAGTTTAGATTCTCACTCTGAAAAGAGTGTTGATATTCATATGTTTAATGTTTTGTTGAACTAATAATTTAGAGTTTTATAATTCTATTTAAGGTTGTATATATCTGGCTGACTATTCGGTAAAGTGACCAACTTGCTTTTGATTATGTGAAGCAGATCGTTCGAGATTTCATTGTTTAATCAAAATATGCGCGGCTGAGGCATGATAATGCGATGCCTGAAGCTGTTGCAACATTCAGGCTGTCAAACCGGCGGGACATAGGGATACGGGCGCTTTGCAAAGAGGTAAGCAAATGCTGTGGCAGGCCTTCCCCCTCAGTGCCCAGCAAAAGCGCTGTTCGTCCTTTTACAGGCAGATCATAAAGCGATTGTGGGCTTTGCGGTGATAGTGCAATGAGGTTGATACCTGCTTCGGCAACGGTTTTTACAATACCGTCGATATTACCGTTGTGGACATAGGGAACCTGTAGTGTTGCACCGACAGAAACGCGGATTGCTTTCCGGTAAAGCGGGTCGCAGCATGTTTCATCCAGCATGACGCAATTGGCCTCAAAGGCCGCCGCATTGCGAAAGATTGACCCGATATTGTCGTGATTGGATATGCCGCAGAGTATCAGGATAAGGGCATTCTCAGGTAAATTCTCTATAAGATTCTGAATATTATGAAGGCTTTTTCTTTTCCCGACAGCGAGAATGCCCCGGTGAACATTGAAACCCGCAATCTGATCCATATCGGATGGCGAGACTGCATAAACAGGGACATGCTCCGGAACCAGAGGTAAAATATCCTGAAGACCGGCTAGTTTGTTCTCGGTAATAAGAAGAGATTCAGCTTCGAACTGAGACGAGTTCAGCAGAACACGTAAAACGACCTTGCCTTCTGCAATGAAGCGGGCTTCACGCCCTGTAAGGTCTTTTTCTTTAATATTGAGATAAGCGCCGAGGCGCTTATCTGCTAAGTCATTAATAAATATGACGGAATTATCTTTATTCTGATTATTCATCAGTTCCGTTTAAGCAAAAGCTTCCCGTCTTTTCTCGCTTCGTGCCAGATACAGACTCCCTAATGTTGAAAGCACCAGCTCAATATGCGGTGATGAAACAACATAGTAGATTGTCTGAGCGTCGCGTCTTGTAGACACAAGATTAAGCGCGCGCAGTTTTGCAAGGTGCTGAGATAATGCAGATTGGCTGAGGTCGATTGCTTTAGCAAGACTCCCTACAGACATTTCATTATGCAACAGCTTGCAAAGGATCAGCAGCCTTTTATTATTAGCTAGAGCCGACAGAAAATCGGCAGCCTGATCCGCGTTATCGACAAGATTTGCGTAGATATTATCATGTTTCATGTGCAGTCCTACCCCCGTATGACAGCAATTTTGATAGTGCGCTTATAAGAAAGAAATCAGCGCACTATTACAACTACCAATAGAATTGATATTTGCAAGAATTATTTTAAAACGTACAGAATAATTACTCTTTAAGTGAGTGATAAATTGATTTGAAATTAATTAACTTATTTCATATTTAGCGATTTCTAAAATATTAAAAATGTCATTTTAAACTAAAATATTAATAACAAATATTGGTGATTTTTCTAAGAAATAACCGTTGAGTTTCAAAGTTTATGAGAAGGCTTTGTGATAAGTACACATTTTTGTGATTTCATGAATTCAGAGTATTGATAGAGAAAAAATCAAGTCGAAGGTAACAGCGGTCAGACGGAGCTCAATCAGATTGAGCTCGTCTTATCATTTGCAAATGATCTTTTTAGTCGCAAATGTCGCATGCGGGATATTGGAAAAGCCACTGATATTTATTGCGGCAGCACAATATCTTCAGCCTTTAAATGGAAAGCTTTCCCGAAACCGCCGTTGAGACCGGCACTTTCCACATTGAGGCGGAAAATAACAAAATCGCCGAGATCAATATAGAGTTTAACTTTAGGGCGCTTTTCAAGAAACAAATCCCGCAGGCGCTGGTATCCCTCCTGACCGCGCATGAACTTCTCTGCTGAACAGGCAAGAGTAATTCGCGGATGAACCAGCGGATCACCTTTATCAGCAGGCTCGCCAAGCAGCAGAGAGCAGACGGCATTGGCGTCAAGAGCCGGCGTATGGGTGGCAAGTCCGGATGCCAGAAGCAGGGGGGTGTTGTCCGTATCGGTGGTGATTGCAACGCGCGTTACGCTCGGACGACCGGTAGCCGGATCAAGCACTGCAAGTGAGCCATAAGTTGCATTTGTAATCAGCTGCACCGCGAGCACACGTGCTTCATCGGTTGTCTGCTGTATAACATCTTTCTTTTCACTCATAATCCTGCCTCATTTTCTGTGTCTTGTCCTGATCTATCAATGGCTTGCGTAACGTCTGGTACTGTTCCGATTCTGACAGAAGCCGGCGCAAACAGGCTGATTATTATCAGCAAACCACAAAAAAATCCTGTGTGCTTTATGAAATTGAAACGGTTGAAAAGCCGAAATTTCCATTAAAAATCAAATATATATTTTTTCCGCCTAATTATGTAGCAGAATTATTTTTTCTGCGCCGTTGACCAAGACGTAAATTCAACTTGCCTTTTTGCCGCGCAAAATGCTTCTTTACGCCTCAGACTGCGACGTGGGGCGTTGCAGCTTGTTATCGGGTGGAGGCCTATAATGAAATTTCACACTAAACTTCTTGCTGCGACTGCGCTGACCGCTGCCATGATGGCGGGTTTTTCCGGCGCTGCATCCGCAAAGACGCTGGTATATTGCTCGCCGGCATCGCCGGAGGGATTTGATCCGGCACCTTATACAGGTGGTGATACTTTTGATGCGTCTGCGCATCCGGTTTATAACCGTCTGGTTGAATTTGAGAACGGCACAACTGTTGTTGAGCCAGGTCTCGCTGAGAAATGGGAAGTGTCCGAAGATGGTCTGGAATATACATTCCATCTGCGTAAAGGCGTAAAATTCCAGACAACGGATTATTTTACACCAACCCGCGATTTCAATGCTGATGACGTTCTGTTCTCATTCGACCGTCAGCGCAACAAAGACAATTCCTGGCACCAGTATACTGCCGGTATTTCCTACGAATATTTCGACAGTATGGAAATGGGCACGCTGATCAAGGATATCGTCAAAGTTGATGATAATACCGTTAAGTTCGTGCTGACACGTCCTGAAGCACCATTCCTTGCCAATATTGCGATGCCTTTCGTATCCATTATGTCGAAAGAATATGCGGACAAGCTGGAAGCAGAAGGTAAAAGAGAAAACCTCAACCAGTTCCCGGTCGGAACAGGTGCATTTACTTTTGTAGCCTATCAGAAAGATGCGGTTATCCGCTTTAAAGCGAACCCGGATTACTGGGGTGAAAAACAGAAAATCGACGATCTGGTTTTCGCGATCACAACCGATGCCGCAGTTCGTGCACAGAAGCTGAAAGCCGGCGAATGCCATCTGATGTCTTATCCGGCTCCGGCAGATATCAAAGGTTTGCAGGCTGACAGCAATCTGAAGGTTGACGAACAGGCCGGTCTGAATATTGCATATTTTGCATATAATACCCTTGTTGCGCCTTTCGATAAGCCGGAAGTACGTAAGGCACTCAATCAGGCTGTAAACAAGCAGGCGATTATTGAGGCCGTGTTCCAGGGTTCCGGTCAGGTTGCGAAAAACCCGATCCCGCCGACAATGTGGGGTTACAATAACGCGATTGAAGACGACAAATATGATCCTGAAGCCTCGAAAAAGGCTCTGGAAGCTGCCGGCGTAAAAGATCTGAAGATGAAGCTTTGGGCGATGCCTGTAAGCCGTCCTTATATGCCGAATGCACGTCGTACAGCTGAGCTGATGCAGGCCGATCTGGCCAAAGTCGGTGTAACAGCTGAGATTGTTTCGATGGAATGGGGTGAATATCTCAAGAAGTCCGGCGAAAAAGATCGTGACGGCGCAGTTATTCTCGGCTGGACCGGTGATAATGGTGATCCGGATAACTTCCTCGGCGTTCTGCTCGGCTGTTCCGGTGTTGGCAGCAACAACCGTGCACAATGGTGCTACCAGCCATTTGAAGATCTGATCCAGAAGGCGAAAGTCACTTCCGATCAGGCAGAGCGCGTTAAGCTCTACGAACAGGCACAGGTAATTTTCAAGGAGCAGGCTCCTTGGAACACACTGGCACATTCCACAGTTTATGTGCCGATGTCTGCCAAAGTTACGGGCTTTAAGATGAGCCCGCTCGGTGATTACCGTTTCGACGGTGTTGATATTTCCGAGTAATTCTTAAAAGGAGAATGACCGGGCGCTGGATGAAATATTTCAGCGCCCGGTCTTGCTATATTCATGATACGATTCATTTTAAGCAAAATTGCCTATCTGATACCGACATTTTTCGGCATCACTATTCTTGCTTTTGGCTTCGTACGCGTTTTGCCGGGTGATCCGGTCCTGCTGATGGCAGGTGAGCGCGGCGTATCGCCTGAGCGACATGCGGAGCTGATGAAGCAGTTCGGTTTTGACAAGCCGATGTGGCAGCAATATCTGGATTATATCTGGAATTTGCTACACGGCGATTTCGGCATGTCCATGGTTACCAAAAAACCGGTTATTACCGAGTTTTTCACGCTTTTTCCGGCGACAGTCGAACTGGCGCTGTGTGCTATTGTGCTCGCGGTTCTGATCGGTATTCCTGCCGGTGTTTTCGCGGCGGTTAAGCGCGGTTCGTGGTTTGATCAGACATCAATGGGCGTAGCGCTGGTCGGCTATTCCATGCCGATTTTCTGGTGGGGCCTGCTGCTTATCATCCTGTTTTCGGGTATTTTACAGTGGACACCGGTTTCCGGCCGTATTTCACTGATGTATTTTTTCCCGCCGGTTACCGGTTTTATGCTGATTGACAGTCTACTGTCAGGGCAGAAGGGGGCTTTTACCTCTGCGCTTTCGCATCTGATCTTGCCGACAGTTGTATTGGCAACAATTCCGATGGCGGTTATTGCACGTCAGACCCGCTCGGCTATGCTTGAAGTATTGGGTGAGGATTATGTCCGCACAGCACGCGCTAAAGGCCTTGGCCAGCGTCGTGTTATCGGACTGCATGCTCTGCGCAATGCGCTTATTCCGGTTATTACCACAATCGGTTTGCAGGTCGGCGTTTTGCTTGGCGGTGCTATTCTGACTGAAACTATTTTCTCCTGGCCGGGGATCGGCAAATGGATGATCGACAGTATTTTCCGTCGTGACTATCCATCTGTTCAGGGCGGTTTGCTTCTGATCGCCATCCTTGTGATGGTCGTTAATCTGGCTGTTGATTTGCTTTACGGCTTAATCAACCCGCGCATCCGGCATAAGTGAGGCTTCCAATGAGTAATTCTACTGTACCAATGGAAAAGTCAGTTGATGTGTCTTTGCGACGCCAGCTTGCCGATTTTTGGTATTATTTCAGCGTTAACCGCGGTGCGGTTCTCGGCCTGATCGTCTTCGTAGCGCTGGTTCTGGTGGCTGTTCTGGCACCTTTGCTGGCTCCCCATGATCCGACACAGCAATATCGCGATGCATTGCTAACCCCGCCGGCCTGGCAGGAAGGCGGTAAAGCCGCATTTCTGCTCGGTACCGATGCGGTTGGCCGCGATGTTCTGTCCCGTCTGATTTACGGTTCACAATATTCGCTGTTTATCGGCCTTGTTGTGGTCGTGCTTTCGCTGATTTCCGGTGTGACCGTTGGTCTGATCGCCGGTTTTTTCGGTGGCGTGGTTGATACAATCATCATGCGCGTGATGGACATTATTCTGTCCTTCCCGTCGCTTATTCTGGCGCTGGTTCTGGTCGCAATTCTCGGACCTGGTCTGATGAATGCGATGATCGCTATCGCGCTGGTTTTGCAGCCGCATTTTGCCCGTCTGACCCGTGCAGCCGTGATGGCAGAAAAGAACCGTGAATATGTGGTTGCAGCCCGTCTGGCCGGTGCCAGCCGTCTGCGTCTGATGTTCAAAACCATTCTGCCAAATTGCATGGCACCGCTGATCGTGCAGGGTACTTTGTCCTTCTCCAATGCGATCCTTGATGCTGCTGCTCTGGGCTTTCTTGGCATGGGTGCACAGCCGCCGACACCGGAATGGGGTACAATGCTTGCTGAAGCGCGTGAGTTTATCACCCGTGCATGGTGGGTTGTTACATTCCCGGGGCTTGCCATTCTGATTACGGTTCTCGCGATCAATCTGGTTGGCGACGGTCTGCGCGATGCGCTTGATCCAAAACTGAAGAGGAGCTGATAAATGGCTCTTTTAGAAATCAAAAACCTGACAGTTGCCTTTGACACGTCAACAGGTGCTTTCAAGGCCGTGGACGGCATCGATATTTCTGTCGATGCCGGTGAGGTTCTGGCCATCGTTGGTGAATCCGGTTCGGGCAAATCCGTTGGTATGCTGGCGGTGATGGGATTGTTGCCGAAGACTGCAACAGTCACTGCGGATAAGATGCTGTTTGACGGCCGTGATCTGCTCAATATGAGTGAGAAAGAGCGCCGGACAATTATCGGTCGTGAAATCTCGATGATTTTTCAGGAGCCGATTGCCAGCCTTAACCCGTGCTTCACCGTTGGTTTCCAGCTTGAGGAAGTTCTGCGTTTCCATCTGAATATGGGTAAAGCGCAGCGCCGTGCCCGTGCGATTGAACTTCTGGAACTGGTGGGCATTCGTGATGCTGCCGACCGTCTGGGCAGCTATCCGCATCAGATGTCCGGTGGTCAGTGCCAGCGCGTGATGATTGCTATTGCGATTGCCTGCAACCCGAAATTGCTGATTGCGGATGAACCGACAACTGCGCTTGATGTAACCATTCAGAAGCAGATCCTTGATCTGTTGATGCGTTTGCAGGAAGAGCACGGTATGGGGCTGATTATGATTACCCATGATATGGGTGTTGTTGCAGAAACCGCAGACCGCGTTATCGTGCAGTATAAAGGTCATAAAATGGAAGATGCGGATGTGCTCTCATTGTTTGAGAATCCGCAGAATCCTTATACCAAAGCGCTGCTTTCAGCTCTGCCGGAAAATGCAACCGGTGATCGTTTGCCAACGGTTTCGGATTTTGTTTTGCAGAATGCCGCATCGTCAGGAGCTGCCCAATGAGTGAGATCGTTCTTGAAGCCCGTAATATCGTGCGGGATTATCACACCGGCGGCGGTTTGTTTTCCAAGGCGAAAACTGTCCATGCTGTGAAAAATGTCAGCTTCTCGGTCGAGAAGGGCAAGACATTGGCTATCGTTGGTGAAAGCGGTTGCGGCAAGTCAACACTTGCCCGCATTCTGACTCTGATTGACCCGCAGACATCCGGCGAATTGCTGATTGACGGTCATCCGGTGAATATTGCTACCGATGGTCTGACTCATGAAATGCGCCAGCGTGTGCAGATCGTGTTTCAGAACCCGTATGGTTCGCTCAATCCGCGTCAGAAAATCGGTGATGTGCTTGCAGAACCACTGCTGCTGAACACCAATATGACAGCGAAAGAGCGTCAGGAAAAAGCGATGCAGATGTTGCTCAAAGTCGGTCTTGGCCGTGAGCACTTCAATCGCTATCCGCATATGTTCTCGGGCGGTCAGCGCCAGCGTATTGCGATTGCCCGTGCTTTGATGCTCAGCCCGCGCCTTCTGGTGCTGGATGAGCCGGTCTCGGCGCTCGATCTCTCTGTACAAGCGCAGGTGCTTAATCTTCTTGCTGATCTGCAAGAAGAGTTTGAACTGACCTATGTTTTCATCAGCCATGATTTGTCTGTGGTGCGCTATATCGCCGATGAGGTGATGGTGATGTATTACGGTGAGGTTGTTGAATATGGTACACGTGACGAGGTGTTTAACCATCCGCGTCATGACTATACGAAGAAACTGTTCTCGGCCACTCCGCGTTCGGATATCGAAAGTATTCGTCAGCGTGTGACTGAACGTGCGAAAAAGCGTTCAGCAGCTTAAACCTTGATTACAGTGATAATAAAAACGCCGCGCTGATCTTTCAGCGCGGCGTTTTTGTTTGCAGGTTTAAAATTATCTTCGGTGGCGGGTGAGGCTGCGCACCACATCATCGGCAGAAATTTTGCCGACAATCGCACCATTATGCACAACGCCGACGTCGCCATTATTGCGCACCATCGCCTGCATAATATCCTGAATAGCGGTTTCCGGTTTTGCCGTTGCCGCAAAAGGGCGTGGCGGGGCGCTGCGGTCAAGCGGAGACATGATATCGGCAGCGAGCAGCACACCCAGCGGGTTCATATTCGCCACAAAATCAGCCACATAATCATCGGCCGGATTAAGCAAAATATCCTGCCCGCTTCCGCATTGAATAATGCGGCCGCCTTCCATGATCGCGATGCGGTTGCCGAGTTTCATTGCCTCATCCAGATCATGGCTGACAAAGACAATGGTTTTCTTCAGGTGGTCCTGCAAATGCAGCAACTCATCCTGTAAACGTGCACGGATCAGCGGATCGAGCGCGGAGAAGGGCTCATCCATTAGCAGGATTGGTGCGCCGGTTGCAAAGGCGCGGGCAAGACCGACACGTTGCTGCATACCGCCGGATAATTCACCGACCTTACGTTTTGCCCAATCCTGCAATCCGACCAGTTCCAGCTGGTTCTGTACCGCTTCCTTGCGCGCCTGTTTGCTTAAGCCCGCAATTTCAAGGCCGAAGCCGACATTGTCTTCAACCGTACGCCATGGCAACAGGCCGAATTGCTGAAACACCATGGACACCACATGGGTGCGCAGAGCGCGTAATTGTGCAGTGCCGGCTGCTGTTACATTGATTTCGGCACCCTGATTATAGACGGTAACACACCCGCGACTGATCGGGTTGAGGCGGTTAATCGCGCGCAAAAGCGTGGATTTTCCGGAGCCGGACAATCCCATCAGGACGAGCAGCTCACCCTCGCGGATATCGAGGGAGCAATTATGCACGCCGAGAATATGGCCGGTTTCTGCCTGAATTTCCGAGCGGGTAAAGCCCTGATCGGCAAGGTCCAGCGCCTTGTCCGTTTTATTGCCGAAAACAATACTGATATTCTGAAGACTGATAGAGGCCATGATTATTTTTCCCTGCCCGGACGGAAAATGCGGTCGAGGATGATGGCGACAACCACAATTACCAGTCCCGCTTCAAAACCGAGCGCGGTATTGACCGAGTTAAGGGCGCGCACAACTGGTACGCCGAGGCCGTTGGCGCCGACAAGCGCTGCAATCACAACCATCGACAAAGACAGCATGATGGTCTGGGTGAGACCAGCCAGAATTTGCGGCATGGCATAAGGCAGTTCAATCTTCCAGAGCAGCTGGCGACGCGAAGCGCCGAAAGCCTCTCCGGCTTCTCTCAGATGCTCCGGCGTTGAGGAAATACCGAGATGGGTGAGGCGGACAGGGGCGGGCAGCACAAAAATGGCTGTTGCCAGCAGACCCGGCACCATACCGATACCGAAAAATACAATCGCCGGAATGAGATAAACAAAGGTCGGTAATGTCTGCATCAGATCAAGGATCGGGCGCACCACCGCATAGAGTTTTGGCCGGTGTGCCGTTGCAATGCCTAATGGTACGCCAAGCGCCATACAGATGAAACAGGCCGACAGAACCAGTGTCAGGGTTTCCAGCGTCTGGTCCCAATAACCCTGATTGAGTATGAATAAAAACCCGATAATCGTCAGAATGACAGTCGAGACTTTTCTTTGCAGCCCCCATGCGATTGCTGCAAAAATGGCAATCAGGATAAAGGGATGCGGAAATTTGAGCGCGGCCAGTAAACCGTCAATCAATGTCTGCATGATGGCGGCAATACCATCAAACAGCCAGCTCAGATTTTCAGTTAACCAGGTGACAGTATTTTTCGCTGTACGCCCGACGGGAATTTTTTGTGATGTCAGCCAGTCCAAAAGTCAGGTCCCCGTTTTCCTGTCAGTATATTTTTCAATCGGGTTTGGTTTGTGAAAACCATGAATAGTCGCACCGGTAAATCTGCTGCCCGTATGATACCGGCAGCAGATTGTCTGTTTACCGGTCAGAGACCGAAAGTTTGTTTGACAGCTGCAAGGCCGTCTTTACCATCAAAAGTGGTAACGTCTTTCAGCCACGCGTTAAGTGCATCCGGATTAGCTTTGATCCATGCCGCTGCTGCTTTGGCCGGATCTTCACCATCATCCAGAATTTTACCCATGATCTGGTTTTCCATTTCAAGGGTGAATTCAAGATTGGTCAGGAACTTTCCGACATTCGGACATTGTTCTGTGTAGCCGTTCCAGATATTGGTCTCGACTTTCGCGCCACCGAGATTAGGGCCGAAAAAGTCGTCGCCGCCTTCCAGATAACGCATTTCAAAACGGGAATTCATCGGATGAGGTTCCCAGCCGAGGAACACAACCGGCTTCTTGGCTTTAATATCTTTGGCAACCTGCGCCAGCATACCCTGCTCGGAAGACTCTGCCAGTTCAAAGCCCTTCAGATCAAAAGCACCTTTGGAAATCATGTCGAGGATCAGGCGGTTGCCGTCATTGCCCGGTTCAATACCGTAAATTTTATTGCCAAGCTGATCTTTGAATTTTGCGATATCGGCAAAGCTTTTCAGACCTTCATCATAGGCGAAAGCAGGCACTGCCAATGTGTATTTCGCGCCGGTCAGATTGGTGCGCAGGGTGATGACGGTCTTGTCATCAAGATATGGCTGGAGATCAGCAGCCATGGACGGGTTCCAGAAACCGAGGAACACGTCGATATCCTTTTTGCTGAGCGAAGCATAGGTCACCGGCACAGACAGAATTTTAATGTCTGTTTTATAGCCAAGACCTTTGAGAATTTCTGTGGCAACGGCTGTGGTCGAGGTAATATCTGTCCAGCCGACATCAGAGAAGCGGATTGTGGAACAGGCTTCAGGTTCTGCCGCCCATGCACTGCCGGCACTGCCCGCCATTAATGCGGCACAGGTGAGTGCCAGCACGGATTTGCGGCTTTTAGCGAAGGACAGGTTGGCAGGGTACAGATGTTTCACTGGCAGAAAACGCATGAATATCTCCATCGACGGGATTATATTTATTTATAGCAGAGCATTTCCGCTTCCCCGAAACTGCTCTGTTGTTTGTTTTTATGCAGTTTGATCAGAAAACCGCAGCACTGTTTTGCGCGACATGTCCCGGTCCCAAATCTAAACAAGCATCAAAGTTCGGAGTCTTCAAGCAGTTTTGTGATCCTGGAATCCGCAAACACGACAATTAACGTCGGAATGAGGCAGGCTAAAAATAATATGCAGTAATTTCAAGGCTAAAGCTGAAAATTAAATTCAGACTCACCGGTTGAACCTGCGCTGTTGCGGTTTATATCAAAGTCGTAATGACATCGTTTCTCTGTAAAGCGCCGGGTTTCTCTGTAAGGCGCCGGTGCCGGACATACTGGTGCCGCTTGTGCCTTTTTCAGGTAAGACGTGCTGAGCAGGTTGTACCGGATTGAATGATTGCTGTTTAAAAAATCCGGCGCTGTTGCGTATTTCTTTGAAACTATGCAAGGGTTTACAGGAAAAATACCTTTCGGGCTGCGTTCTGTTCAGGACGTGGGGCAAGAGCTGACACAAAGGACAAGATCGTGACGGTCATCGGAAATATCTTTGCTTTTATAGGGCGTATGATTGCAGCACTTGTGCGGCTGATCGCAGTGCCTTTCGGCGCGTTGTGGCGCGTTTATCAGAGCCTCAGCGTCTTGTGGAAAACCCTTATCGCCGTAGCCGTTATCGGTTGGGCGGGCCTGTATGGTTATTTCGTAGTGCAGACACAGGTCTGGACGAATTTTGATCCGGATTATCCGGCAAAATATGCCTATCAAAGTGCTGTCACACCCGGTGAAATTGTCGAGCCGTCAAAAGCGCTTACATCACCGTCAGCCCCATCACCATCATCGGCAGAAAGCACATCGCCTGCTGATCCGACGGCACTGCCAGCGGAAGGTGCCACGGGGAATAATGATAGCACGACAAATAATGCAGCGCCTTCGACTGAGCCAGCCAGCCAGCAGCCTGCGCCGCAAATGGCCTTATCTCAGCCAGCAGGGGCGCGGGTTTGTGCACCATCGGCTCTGGCTGAAGTGACCGCTGAACTGACCGATTTCAATGTGAACCAGAATGCATGGGTCTCTTCCATGCTGTTCTATAAAACAGGTTTCTTCGGGCTGGATTGGGACCGGACACCGTTTCTGGATAATAAAGCCTCGTTCCAGCGCGGTGTGCATTCGGCAGTACGCCGCACAACGATTGAACTGGTGGATTCTCTCGGCCGCCTGCGCGGCACCTCGCAGATTGATAATGATCTGCAAAAAGCCCGCGGTAATATGCAGTTCCGAGAGGATACATGGTATTTCGGCTTAAGCCCGTTTGGCCCGAAAACACCGACGCCAAGCTATTATCGTTCCGCTATTAAAGAGCTGCGTGCTTTCAATGCGCGTCTTGAAAAATGCGAGGCAACTTTCGATGCCCGTGCGGACAATCTGATCCAGTATGTGGATCGTATTGCCAGCGATCTCGGCTCGACATCTGCCATTCTGAAAGACCGTTCTGATAATTATCATGCAGGCTGGTTTGATACCCGTGCCGATGACCGGTTCTGGTTCGCCTATGGTCAGCTCTACGCTTACTACGGGCTGATCCGCGCAACGCATTCTGACTTTAAAGCTGTGTTGGCTGAGAAGCATCTCGATGGTTTGTGGGATACAATGGAACAGCAATTGCGCTCGGCACTGGATATGCAGCCAACCATCGTTTCCAATGGTCGTCAGGATGCATGGTTCACGCCGTCCCATCTGACGACGATGGGTTTTCACATTCTGCGCGTACGCTCCAATCTGGTGGATATCCGTCAGGTTCTCGAACGCTGATTGCCGCAATTGTTAATGTTTTAAATTGCTCTGCCGCGTGTTAGAGCGGTTCCTGTTTAAGGGAACCGCTCTATTTATTTCTTTGTCGCATTATCCTACGCAAAACCGTTTCACACTTTTGCTGGAAATGCTCTATAGCGCGGCAGAGTTTTTTACGTGAGATAGAATTATGGAATTACCGGCAGCATTGAGACAGGCTGTGGATGCGCAGTTGCAGGGTGTGGCACTGGCGGATCTGCAGCGGGCTTCCGGCATCCTCAGCCGTCGTTACCGTGCCGAGACGCGCGATGGAAAATGGCATCTATCCGATGAACTGGCAGCATATGCCTATCTGGCCGCGCGTTTGCCTGCGACTTTTGCCGCTGTGACCTCTGCTTTGCAACAAGTGGCTGATATCAGCCCTGAATTTGCCCCGCGCAGTCATCTGGATATTGGTGCAGGACCCGGAACCGCATTATGGGCGGCGTCTGCCGTCTGGCCGGAGATTGAAACATCGCTTCTTCTGGAAGGCAGCAATGCAATCCGTGCTGTGGGCGAGAAGCTTTCCGTTCATGCGCCGGTGGCCGATGTGCAATGGCGTGCTGCCGATGTGACAACGGGGCTGAAAGACGCCAAAGCTGCAGAACTTGTGACACTGGCCTATGTGCTGGATGAACTGAATGAGCCTGCACGGCAACAGTTGATTGTGCAATTATGGAACCTGACGGAAGGTATGTTTGTGATTGTGGAACCGGGAACACCGGCAGGCTGGCAGCGCATTCTCGATGCCAGAGCACAATTGCAGGCTCTGGGCGCGCATATCGCAGCGCCTTGCACCCATAGTCAGGCTTGCGCTGTGCAGACACCGGACTGGTGTCATTTCTCCCGCCGCGTGGCGCGTTCCAAAATTCACCGTCTGACCAAAGAGGCAGATGTGCCTTGGGAGGATGAAAAGTTTAGTTATCTGGCTGTCAGCCGTCAGCCGGTATCCCTCTCAGGTCAGCGGGTGCTGATGCAGCCGAAAACCGGCGGTGGGAAAGTTATTGCTAAACTATGCAGCGATGACGGACAGGTTACAGAACATCTGATTACCAAACGGGACAAAGCCTTGTTTGCGCAGGCGCGCCGCGCCGACTGGGGTGATCTGATCGGTGCGGAATAGAAAATCGCATTATAAAAAAAGCCCGCTTTCCAGCGGGCTTTTTAATGACTCATATCAGAAGCGATAAGTGATACCGGTACCGATCAGCCATGGGTCAAGTTTGGCTTTGCCGCTCATCTGAGCGCCGCCAACGGTTACATCAAAATCAGGGCGCAGATAGAGTTTCTTCACGTCGAAGTTGAAGCCCCAATGATCGTCGATCATATAGTCGAAACCAACCTGAAGTGCGCCGCCGAAAGTGTTTTTAACTTTCAGATAATCGGCATCATGAGATTTCTGGTTGTAAAAGATGCTGTAATTCACACCGGCACCGACATAAGGCTTGAACGCGCCGAAATCTGTGAAGTGATATTGCAAGGTCAGAGTTGGTGGCAGCAGCCAAACTTTACCGACATCCAGACCGTCGATCGCGCCTTTACCATTAACATTGGCATAGGTAGTGCCGAGGATCAGTTCAGCTGCAATATTATTGGTGAAGTAGTAGGAAATATCGAGCTCCGGTACCACTGTGTTAGAATATTTCAGGCCGGAACCCGGAACTTCATTCACATGGCCTTTATTTTCTGTGATGACGCCAAGCGCACGTACACGAACCTGCCACGGGCTGAGTGCCACCGGAAGTGGCTCTGATACCTGCGGTTCAACCGGTGCGATGATCGCATCTGCGGCCAGTGCAGGCTGCATAGCGATAGCGGTGAGAGCAGTTGCGGCCAGAAGAGCACATGTATGACGATTTGCCGGGAGGATAGCCATGTCTGTTTTCCTTAAAGTCTGAGAATGAAGGCAAACTGACAGCGGGCAGGCGGCTTTCCATTGATTGAAATCAATTTCAGATAATAAAACACCGCATAACGGTATGTTCGCTATGCGGTGTGATAAAACTGTCACTTAATATGCGAGCTTAGCTGAAACGGGCACGGTCATGCGGTGCATCATAATCAAGCTGCGGGCCGAGGGGGACAACACCGGTCGGATTGATTGTTTTATGGCTCATATAATAATGGTTTTTGATATGTGTGAAATTCACTGTACCGGCAACACTCGGCACCTGATAAAGCTCACGCACATAATTTGAGATATTCGGATAGTCGGCAATCCGTGCTTTATTGCATTTGAAATGGCCGACATAGACCGGATCAAAACGGATCAGTGTGGTGAACAGGCGCCAGTCCGCTTCAGTCAGACGGGATCCGGTGAGATAGCGTTGTTTGCCGAGAATGGTCTCGATCTTGTCCAAAGCATCAAACACGTTGCTATAGGCTTCTTCATAGGCCCCCTGAGAGGTGGCAAAGCCTGCACGGTAAACGCCGTTATTGATGTTCGGATAGACGAACTCATTCATTGCATCAATTTCTGCGCGGAGATCTTCGGGATAGAAGTCAAGCGACGCGTCACCGAATTCATTGAAGGCGGTGTTGAGCATGCGGATGATTTCAGCGGATTCATTGGAGACAATGGTCTGCTGCTGTTTGTCCCAGAGAACCGGCACGGTGACACGGCCGGAATAGTTCGGATCGGCACGGGTATAAATTTCATAGAGGCGTTTGGCACCATAGAGATGATCCGGCGTTGCGCCGTCTTTGCCGGTCAGTGTCCAACCTTCTTCCGCCATCAGATAATCAACAACTGAGACGCTGATGATATTTTCCAGTTTCTTCAGTGTGCGGAAAATCAGTGTGCGGTGCGCCCACGGACAGGCCAGTGATACATAGAGGTGATAGCGTCCGGCTTCGGCTTTGAAACCACCGGTGCCGCTGGGGCCTGCGCTGCCATCTGCTGTAATCCAGTTGCGGAATTGCGAAGCGGAGCGGACAAAGCGGCCGTCTGTGGCTTTCGTATCATACCATTGGTCGTGCCATTTGCCGTCAACTAAGAGACCCATAAGAATATTCCTTTTGTCTGATGGCGGAACCGGATTGCTCATCAACAGTTGCTGCCAATAAATTCGTATCCTTAATGTAATACATAATAGCGGAAAGTCTCGCCTGATCTGGCTGTTTTTACGAAACACGCTGTCCTGAAAACAGGACGATGTTTTGTTTTTCGGCGCGGCTCTTTACGATCAAAAAAAATGATGTTAAGCAAACACACCGCATCAGTTTGCGGCTATTCACCTTTCAGGAGAACGGAATTGACAGGTCTGCAGTTCATCCGACGATGAAATTGTAAACGGTGCGCGGCACCGGTGGATACCTGTTTGCGTTTTTATGCCCGATAGCGGCGACAAATCACGCGATAATTCTGAAGTCTAAATCTCTGAAATAGTGATGTGCCATGTTGCAGTCTGAACTGACTTACACGCAGGAAACCTGCGCCCACGATGCGGAAATCGAAGAAATCAATGCGCTTGCTTTTGGTCCGGGCAGATTTGTCCGTGCAGCTGCGCGTATTCGCGAGGGCGGGGCGCATGACCGCGATTTGTCTTTTGTGGCTCTTCATGGCGGAAGGCTGATCGGCTCAATCAGAATGACACCGATTGCTATCGGCACCACACCTGCTTTGCTGCTGGGGCCGCTGGTCGTGCGGGATGGCTGGAAAAGTCGCGGCATTGGCCGGATACTGATGAACCAGTCGATGGAAGCCTCAGCAAAAGCAGGGCACAGGCTGAGCCTGCTTGTCGGCGATGCGCCTTATTATAATGCTTTCGGCTTTGTAAAAGTAGATGCCAATAAGGTGATTATGCCGGCACCGGTTAATCCGGAGCGGCTTCTTGCCTGTATTCTGCCGGGAGCTGAAACTCTGTCAGGCCCAACGCTCAATCAGCTGGCGGGGCAGGTTAAGCATCTCAACCAGCTTTGATGTAAAAAGCGGTTTCAGTGATCTGAAACCGCTTCATTTCCTTATTTGCCGCGTATCTTTTCCGATCGAAGCAGGACGAGAAATCAGTCCAGTGAACTGATTTCCCTGCGTAGGCGCTTCACACTTTTCGGGATACGCTCTGGATTCTTGAGCGGTCGCATTATCACTGCCGTCAAGTTGATCCAACTTGACTGTGAAATGCTCTATCGCCCTTCACGATACCATGTGCCGCCGAGAATAAGCAGCAGTGCGGCTAAAGCCAGCAGGCTGGTGAAAAGCGGAATGCGATGCACTGCAACCAGACTTGTATCCTGAGTAGGCCGCAGCCCCAGAAGAGTGTCAGGGCTTTGTTTTTGCGACGGGTTCATCAGCGAAACATCGGGCACGGAGATTGCAGCCTGTTCAGTTGTTTCTTTCAGACGCAGAACATTACCGCCGCTGGCCTGCGCCACAGGCAGTAGTTTTTGTGTTGTAGAAATACTGTCGCGCAGTTCCGGCGTGTCCACATTGCCGACATGGGCGAGCACGGAATAATCGCCGTTCTCAATCTTATACAGTCCCTGTTCATCGGCCGGTAATTGCGCTGTGAACTGTCCGGCAACGGATTGCGTCAGCGGCACTTCAATGATTTTGCCGGATGGCGTGGTAACTTTGGCCGGAGCGGCCTTGTCGCTCATAGTCTGGCGGGTAATCTCCAGACGATCCGCAGTACCTTTGGCCGTCAGCGCTTCTTCTTCCAGTTCCGGTTCCTGCATCAGCCAGTGTGCCATGCGGCGATAGAGCGATGCATAGGGGCCGCCACCTTCAAAATCACGCGCCCAGAGCCAGCCCTGATCGGACAGCAACATACCGACACGGCCTTTACCCTGATGGCCGAGCACCATCAGCGGCTTGTTGTCAGGTCCCTGCATGACGGTTTCGCCCTGCGGTGTGGCAATATCAATCGAGCGGAACCAGCGCCCCCATTGTGGCGGTTCCTGTTCACTGCCTTCCAGCCCGCGTGTGACAGGATGGCGCTTGCCGGCTTCCGTCAGACGCGGATAAAAGCCTTTTTCCGTGACGTCACCGGTTGGCAATGCAGGCAAAACGCTAAGCAGCGGCGTGCGTGCAATCGACATACTGTCTGCATATTCTGGGCCTGCGGCGATCAGCAGGGCGCCGCCATTTTGCACATATTGGGCGATATAATCATAATAGAGCAGCGGCAGCACATTACGGTGCTGATAGCGATCGAAAATAATCAGATCGAAATCTTCCACCTTATCGACGAATAATTCGCGCGTCGGAAAGACAATCAGCGATAATTCATTGATCGGCGTGTCATCCTGCTTTTCCGGCGGACGCAGAATGGTGAAATGCACGAGATCGACAGATGTGTCGGATTTCAGCAGGTTGCGCCATGTGCGTTCGCCATTATTCGGTTCACCGGATACCAGCAGCACACGCAGATTTTCGCGGATGGCATCGATCAGTGCAACGGCCTGATTATTGGCGGCGGTGACTTCACCGTTCAGCGGTTCTGTGGCGATTTCCACAATGTTACGACCGGCATGGGGCAGGGTGATCTCGGTTTTAACATCCTGACCTATGGCCGCCGGAACTGTGGCGACCAGTTCGCCATTGATACGGATGGTGACGCTGGACTGTGATGCATCCACCGGAATTTTACCGGCATCTTCCACACGGAAAACCAGTTCCTGCGGCTTGCCGCTGAGGCCGAAGCGCGGCACGCGGATGAAGCGGATACTGCGGTCGAATTCATCGCCGGTGCCGGTAATCAGCGCATGAAGCGGTGCCTTAAAATTCAGCTCGTCGGTCTTGGCAGGCACATCATGCACCTGACCATCGGCAATCATAACTGCACCGCCGATACGTGATGGCGGTACGTCGCGCAGGCCTTCATTCAGGGCTGTAAATAAGCGTGTATTGTCGCGGTTTTCAGTACCGGAACCGGCTTCGATAATCCGTGTTTCAATATCGGATTGTGCGCCGAGCTTTTGTTTCAGCGCTTCAAGCGCAGCATCCGTATCCTGTGTACGGTTGCCCTGAGACTGGCTGGCGCTGCGATCAACCACAATGCCGACAATGGTTTTAAGCTGCTCGCGCTGTTCGCGCGTAATCTCCGGATTAAATAAGGCCAGTGCAAGCGCTGCAAAACCGCCAAAACGCAGCCAGCTGCCGCGTTTGCGCAGGAACAAGCCAGCCAGAGTAATGAGAGCCAGCGGAGCCAGACAAAGCCCGAGCCAAAGCGGTGGTAGCAGGGGGGAGAAATGCAGGGAAAACAGGCTCATCATCAGTTCCCCAGCCGTTCCAGCAAAGCGGGCACATGCACCTGATCTGCTTTGTAATTACCGGTCAGCACATACATAACCATATTCACACCGCCGCGCAGCGCATAGATCCGCTGCATCGGATCATTCGGCACGGTCGGATATAGCGGTTGCCAGTTTTCATCCATCGCCCATGCACCGGCCAGATCATTGGCGGTAATGAGGATCGGGCTGACGCCGTCGCCGTTGCGAACAGGCCTGTCGGCGGGCTGGTCAGCGGCATCCAGATTATCGGCAGGAGCTTCCGCCCAAAGCGGGCTGCCGCGATAGCGTCCGGGAAAATCCGGCATCAGGAAAAAGGTTTTGCTCAGCACATGATTATCGGCAACGGGTGCAAGAGGCGGGACATTCATTGCATCCAGCATATCACGCAGGCGCTGGGTGGCAGGGCTGGTGCCATTCAATCCGCCGGTATCGCCGGAGAGCTGGTCGCGGGTGTCGAAAATCACCGTGCCGCCCTGCTGCATATAGGCATCAATGCGCTGCAGCGCTTTTTCACTCGGAAAAGGTGCTTTTTCATCAACCGGCCAATAGATCATCGGATAGAAGGCGAGTTCATCTTTTTCGGGATTAATACCGACCGGCGCACCGGGTTCCAGTGAAGTTTTATCCGCAACAAACTGGTTGAGACCGGTGAGCCCGACACGGCTTACATCATCTGTCGCTTTGTCGCCGGTAATGACATAAGCGAGATGGGTGACATCCAGTACGTCAATTTTTGCCTGATCATCAGGCTTGCTATCGTCTCTGACCTGTTTTTCCTGTGCCAGAACCGGCTGAACTATGAAGGGCATAGCTGTCAGACTTGCGGATAAAGCGAACAGGATAAGCAGGGATTTCACGGTGCCGGACGCTTTGCCGGTAAAGTTACGCGATCTGTTCCGCGAGAAGGTGCCGCCGATCCACAGCATCAGCAAGCCATCGAGTGCGAGCAATATTGCGGCCAGCGCAAAGAACGGGCCTTGCAGATTAACGGTCTGTGCCTTGGTGGCCGGCACCATTGCAATATTAGTCGTCATTTCCGGTTTGGTAAGCGGGTTTAGAACCGTGTCACTCTTCATCAGGTTCAGTGCTTTATAAGCCTGCTCTGTACCGTAAAGTCCGGGCGGATTAAGCAGGGATGCTTCCGGTTTCTTGCCTTTTTCAATCACCAGCGGCTGCGCGGCGGCGGGCTGACCTGTCAGATTGCCTGCGGCATCCAGCAGACGATAAGCAGGCAGTGTAATTGTTTGTTCACCGGCTGTATTGGCGGCCTGTGCGCCGGATGTTTCGGTAAGCCTGCGCAGAAGATCAACAAACCCGCCTGAGAGCGGCAGATTAGACCAGCCGATATCCGGTGCGATATGAAACAGAACCAAGCGCCCCGCACCACGGTTCTCGCCGGTAATCAGTGGTGTACCGTCGGCAAGATTGAGCCAGCTTTTTTGCATCAGATCCGGTGCTGGCTCTGCCAGAACCTGGCGCAACACTGTGACATCATCGGGCAGCTGAATATTGCGAAACGGGCTGTTTTCCGGTGCTGGAGCGACGGGCTGCGGCGTTGACCATGACAAAGTACCACCAAGATTGCGCTGGCCGCTACGTAACTGTACCGGCAGCAGCGGATCGCGTTTGGTGTCTGTATCACTTTGTGCTGCCGCCAGACGCGGGCCGGCAAAACGCAGCAATGTGCCGCCGTTTTCAACCCATTGCATCAGTTTCGCCGCTGTGTTTTCCGGCAGTCTGCCGATATCCGACAAAACAATGACGGAGGGTTTCTGTTCCAGCAGGCGGTCAACTGACTGGCTGAGATCGCGATCATTGGCGTTAATAAGGTCAGCAAAAGGTGCCAGCGCCGAGGAAATATAATGCAATGGCGATAACAGCGAATGTGCCTTGTCAGCATTGCTTGCATCCAGCAGGCCGACACGGCGGCGGCGGTTATTCTCATCCAGCAGCCATGTGGCTGCGGCATGGCGCATCTGATCTGCCCGCACCATGGCAATATCATTGCGCAACTCAACCGGAATAGTCATTTGCGCCACGGTCTTGATTTCTTTGTCGGCAAAATCCGCCTGTGTTTGCGCCAGCACACGTCCCTGATTATCATAGGCGCTGAGCTGAATTTTGGCTGCCCGCACATCATTGGACGGGCGCAACAGATCAATTACCAATGCATTCTGCTGATTGGCTACCCCCTGAACAGCAAAAAGCTGCTGGCTGTCCGGCATAATCAGCTGGATGGTCGTGGCTTTCAGCTTGTCGAGGGCCGTAAAGGCTTGCTGATCCTGCGCAGTCTCCAGTCCGTCATTCAGATAAAAAATGCGGCTGTCAGCTGCATTGTTAAGTGCAGTTCCAAGACGTTCAGCGGCAGCCAGACGTTCAACCGGAACAGCGCGCGGTTCCAGTGCCTGTAAGCGTTCCAGCGCCTGCGCGGCCGTGAAAGGCCCGCTTGCTGTGTTTTGCGGGTCGGCAGTGGCAATCAGATAGACCGGCGCATCATTTTTTTCAGCATTGGAGATCAGCCATTGCGCCTGATTTTCATAAGCTGCCCATTGCGGCGCTGAAGCCCAGCCATTGTCGATCATGATGACAACCGGCTGCGCACCGGTGAAAGTGATCGGCTGTGGTTTCCACACCGGCCCTGCGATGGCGAAGATCACCAAAGCGGCCAGAACCAGACGCAGCAGCGTCAGCCACCACGGGCTTTTACTGGCCTCCTGATCATGACGGGCAATTTTTGCCAGAATAGCCAGCGGCGGAAACGGTTCCTGTGCCGGTTTGGGCGGCGTTGCACGCAACAGCCACCAGATTACGGGCAGAGTGAGAAGACCGGCCAGCAGCCACGGAGCAGTAAAAATCAGCGGCATTTACGCGGCGCCTCCGCCGGTGGAAGAAAGATGTCCGAGAAAGCCATATAATGTGGTCAGAGCCTGTGCTGCCGGTTTATCTGTCGCGCTGGTGATAAAACTCCAGCCAAAACGGGTGCAGGTTTCACGCAAAAAATCACGCTGTGCCTGATAGAGTCTGCGATAATCTTCCGCATAATTCTGCGCACGACCGGCGACGAGAATTTGACCGGACACAGGGTCCCTGAATTCTGTGCGGCCGGAAAACGGAAAATCCGCCTCTGCAGGATCGGCAACGGCGATGAGATGCGTACGGATACCGCGTCTGGCAATCTGGTCAAGCTGGGTGCTGAGTATATCGGCAGGCTGCAGAAAATCGCTGATCAGCACCAGTTCATTAAAACGCTGCAAAGGCTGAAGATCAGGTTGCGCTGCCAAAGAGCCGGTTTGTAACAAGGCTGTTGCCAGACGCTCTGCACCATTGCGGGCGAGCAATGGCGGCAATACATCAGGATAAGCAATACGTTCACCGGAGCGGCTGAACAATTCGGCCAAAGCCAGTGTCAGCACCAATGCGCGATGCTGTTTGGAAACCGGACTGAAACGGGACTGATAGAGCATAGACGGCGACGGATCACACCATAACCAGATTGTATGCGCCGTTTCCCATTCACGGTCACGCATATAGGTATGATCGTCACGGGCTGAGCGCCGCCAGTCGATACGCGAGAGCATATCACCCTGCATATAAGGCCGGAACTGCCAGAAATTATCGCCGGTGCCGCGTTTGCGCCTGCCATGCCAGCCATTGATGACAGAGCCGGCAATATGGCGTGCCTGCGTGATCAGATCAGGCATCAGTGCTGCCTGCCTGCGCGAGTGCGCCAGCAGATCCACAGCCTGTTCAGAACGGGTTATGGCACCGGTTGCTGTCATCAGTTGAGCGCCTGTGTCAGTTTGGCAATCACATCACGCACGCCCACACCATCGGCACGCGCGGCAAAATTCAGAGCCATACGATGCTGGAGAACCGGTTCTGCCAAGGCTTTCACATCATCAACAGAAGGAGCAAGGCGTCCTTCATAGAGCGCGCGGGCGCGGGTGCAGAGCATCAGTGCCTGTCCGGCACGCGGACCGGGACCCCAGCTGATATGGTTTTTCGCGTGGTCGTTATCGGCATCAGGACGGGCTGAGCGCACCAGCTTCAGAATGGCTTCAAGCACGGTTTCCGGCACCGGCATCTGACGGATCAGCTGCTGGATTTCCTGCAATCGCGTGGCTTCAATCACTTTGGCTGGCCGTGCCTGTGCTGTGCCGGTGGTGTTGAGTAGCACCGCACGTTCCGCATCGATATCCGGATAATCCAGATCGATCTGCATCAGAAAACGGTCGAGCTGCGCTTCCGGCAGCGGATAGGTGCCTTCCTGTTCCAGCGGGTTCTGGGTTGCCAGTACATGGAACGGGCTTGGCAGATCATGGCGCTGACCGGCCACGCTGACATGATATTCCTGCATCGCCTGCAATAAAGCAGACTGCGTGCGCGGGGAGGCACGGTTGATCTCATCGGCCATCAGCAGCTGGGCGAAAACCGGCCCTTTAATATAACGGAATGAACGGCGTCCGTCGCTGTCCTGATCCATGACTTCAGAACCGATAATATCGGACGGCATCAGATCAGGTGTAAACTGGATGCGCTTTTCATCAAGGCCGAGGACAGTACCCAGCGTTTCCACCAGGCGGGTTTTGGCAAGCCCCGGTACACCGACGAGCAGGGCATGGCCACCGGCCAGCAATGCGACCAGTGTATTTTCAACCGCCTGCTCCTGACCGTAAATAACCTGTCCGATTTGCTGGCGGATCAGATTAATGTCACTGGCAGCCTGATCGGCAGCCCGTATCACGGCATCAGGATCAATTTTCGACGCAGCGGTAAAATTCATGATGTCCTCTTTATTCCAGATCAGATGCTTTATCCGGTTTACTTGAATCATCGGGCAAGACTATGTCATGCTGACGGGAGCGTAAATGGCACAGTTCGCATTAACAGGAATGCACCGGACTGTCAGGCACAGGTCTTAACAGGAAACTGAAATGAACAGCGGTAATATATCGAAAAATAAAGAAACTGCCGATGTTGATTCTCATTCTGCAAGCGGACTTGATGCGCTGATGCGCCGTGCTGCCAGCCAGTTGCCTGAAGGCAAAGAAGGCAAAGGTCTGCCACCGGTGGAGCGCTGGGAGCCGGATTTTTGCGGCGAGCTGGATATGGAAATCAAAGCCGATGGCACATGGTTCTATATGGGCACGCCAATCGGCCGCCCTGCATTGGTGCGCTTGTTCTCGACTGTGCTGCGCAAGGATGCCGACGGTAGAACCTATCTGGTGACACCAGTGGAGAAAATCGCCATCCGTGTGGAGGATGCGCATTTCAATGCTGTGGAGATGCATGTTTCCGGTGAGGGGGAGACGCAGGTTCTCACTTTCCGCACCAATGTCGGTGATGTGGTTGAGGTGGGGGAGCAGCATCCGTTGCGTTTTGTGACCGATAGTGAAACCGGCGGTTTCAAACCTTATATATTGGTGAGAGGGCGTCTGGAGGCGCTGGTCAGCCGTGCGGTTATGTATGATCTTGCAGCTCTCGGGGAGGAACTGATGATTGATGGACAGCGGATGTTTGCCCTGCGTTCCAATGGCCGGATATTTCCGGTGATGGCTGCTGAAAATTTACAGTGACAGAATGAAAGATCTGATGACTGATCGTATTTTTACCGCACAGGATCTGATGCGGAGAGTTGAACAGAAACAAAGCGTTATGGCGGGATCTGATGAATTTGATTCAGGCGGCCTGCCTTTGTCCGGCGATCATGCGCTCAATCCGCAATGGACTGCCTCTCATGTAATGACCGGAGCTGATCCGCGGCTGAAAATTAAACTCAAACCGGCGGCGGTGCTGATCCCTGTGGTGGATCATGGTGACCATGCCAGTGTACTGTTGACCACGCGCAATGCACAAATGCGCAGCCATTCCGGTCAGGTCGCTTTTCCCGGAGGCAAGATTGATGCTGAGGATCTGAGTCCTGAACATGCGGCTCTGCGTGAAGCCCATGAGGAAATCGGACTGGATGCAAGACAGACGCAGACGCTCGGCCGTTTGCCGCAATATATGACCGGCAGCGGCTATACGATTACGCCGGTGCTGGCTGTGATACAGACACCGTTTGAACTCCAAGCCAATCCTGATGAGGTGGCTGATATTTTTGAAGTGCCGCTGCATTTTCTGATGGACCCGCAACAACATCAGCGCGAGAGCCGGATGTTTGCAGGGCATGAGCGGTTTTTCTATGCCATCCATTATCAGAATCGGAATATCTGGGGCGCAACAGCGGGGATTATCCGCAGCCTCTATGAAAGGCTCTATGCGTGAGTAAAAAGACAATGACAGTGCTGAATATTGCAGATCGTGCGGAATGGCTTGCCGTGCCGTCTTTGCAGCAATTGCTGGCAGCACTTTCCGAAGATGGTGAAGAGGCGCGGGTGGTTGGCGGTGCCGTGCGCAATACGCTTCTGGGTGAACCGGTGGGTGATATTGATATTGCTTCCACAACCCTGCCGGAAGAGACCAAAGCGCGCGCCGAAAAATGTGGTTTTAAAGTCGTGCCGACCGGCATTGACCATGGCACAGTGACTGTTGTTGCCCATGGTGTGCCCTATGAGGTGACAACTTTGCGCGCCGATGTGGAAACACACGGACGGCAGGCCACAGTCGCTTTTGGCCGCGACTGGCAGGTTGATGCCGAGCGGCGGGACTTTACCGTTAATGCGCTTTATGTCCGTGCCAATGGTGAAGTGGTGGATCATGTCGGCGGGCTTGCAGATATTGAAAAGCACGAGTTGCGTTTTATCGGTGATGCGGAGACACGGATTACGGAAGATTATCTGCGTATTCTGCGCTTCTTCCGTTTCTTCGCGTGGTATGGCTCAGGACGGCCGGATGCGGCGGGACTGAAAGCCTGTGCCAAGCTGAAAAGCCATTTGCAAACATTGTCCGCCGAACGGGTGTGGTCAGAGCTGAAAAAGCTGCTTTCTGCCCCCGATCCGTCACGCGCATTGCTATGGATGCGTCAATCCGGTGTGCTGACCCAGATTTTGCCGGAGAGTGAGAAATGGGGCATTGATGCTATTCATGCGCTGGTGCGCTCTGAGCGTGATCTGGGCTGGAAGCCGGATGCTCTGTTGCGTTTGCAGGCGATTGTGCCGCCGGATGCAGCGCGCATGGCTGAGCTTGGCAAGAGACTGCGTTTGTCTAATGCGGATAAAGCCCGTCTTGAGGCATGGGCGCTGGCTGATGTGCCAAAGCCGGAACTATCAGAGACAGGTCTGATCAAGCTTATCTATGGCGGCTCACGGCAGGCATTGGTTGACCGGATTAAACTGGCATTGGTGTCTGCGCGCGCAGAAGCTGAAAATGATAATCAGGCGATGATGCGGGCAGGGCAATATAGTCGTTTGCTGGATGTGGCAGAACATGCGGAGATACCGGTATTTCCGGTTAGCGGAGCTGATCTGATGAAGCTGGGCTTTGAGAAAGGTCCCGAGCTTGGCAAGCAGCTCAAAGCACTGGAGGCGGCATGGCTGGCTTCCGGATTTGAGCACAGTAAAGAAAACTTGTTAGCAACATTATCCTGACACAGCGGGGCGGAAATTCCGCCCCTTTTGTGTTTTTAGCTGCGGGTTCAGATGATTAGTGCGGTTTTTACGTAAAAAGATTCATCTGAGATGATTTAAATATTTTCAGAATTCCGGAGTTGCGTATCATGGATAAAAAATTGCGATCAGCGGCATTACTGGCTTTCGCGCTGACAAGCGGCACGAGTTTTCAGGCTCACGCCGGAGAGAAGGGGGTTGTGGCTGAATGTGCTGTGGTCATGGATGCCACAACGCAGAAAATCCTTTCCCGTAAAGGTGTTTGCGACAAACGCTTTACTCCTGCATCGACGTTTAAAGTGCCGCTAGCTGTTATTGGTTTTGATAAAAATATCCTGCAATCCGAACATGAGCCGGTGTGGCAGTGGAAACCTGAAATGGAGGCGCCGGAACGCGACAGGATTGCTGTTGATCCCGCCCGGTGGCTGGAGAAATCAGTTGTCTGGTATTCCCGTGAGATTACTAAACAGTTGGGACAGAAGCAGTTTTCGGAAGCTGTTGCAGCACTTGATTACGGGAATAAGGATGTTTCTGGCAGAGCCGGAAAACAGGACGGGCTGACAGGTTCATGGATCGGTTCTTCACTGGAAATTTCGCCTGATGAGCAGGTGCAGTTTCTGAACAAGCTTGTGCATGAGACACTGCCTGTTTCTAAACAGGCGCAGCAGAAAACCAAAGCTGCCATGACGGTTCTTATGTCTGAGAAAGGTTGGAAAGTTACCGGCAAAACCGGTGCTGCGCGGCTGCGTGATGCAAAAGGTAATTTTGTAGGTGAGCAGCACTTAGGCTGGTTCGTGGGCTGGGCAGAAAAGGATGGCCGTCAATTGGTTTTTGCCAATATGAAGGCCTTTGACAAGCCGACAGAGATGAGCCCGGGGCTGTTTATTCGCGGGCAATTCCTGAAAAATTTTGACGGGAACATAACTCCTTAAACCTGGATCAGTTTAAGGAAAGGCTGTCTTTCAATTTTAAAGCGTTAGAGCGCCGTGTGCCAAGTCTGGTACATGGCGCTCGAATAAAAAACGGGGGCTGATGCCCCCGTTTTAGTATCTATATTAAGGCCATTTCACCACTGGCGGCATGGAAGACAGGATTGAGGAGATATTACCGCCGGTCTTGAGTCCAAAGATCGTGCCACGGTCATGCAGCAGATTGAATTCCACGTAACGGCCACGGCGGATCAGCTGTTCTTCACGGTCAGCCTCTGTCCATGGCTGGTTGAAATTCTGGCGCACAATATGCGGATAGACGACGGCAAAGCAGCGGCCGACATCGCGGGTGAATGCAAAGTCTGCATCCCAGCCGCCCTGTTCGTCAGCTGTATGCAGCCAGTCATAGAAAATGCCGCCGATACCTCGTGATTCCTGACGGTGCGGCAGATAGAAATATTCATCGCACCATTGTTTCATGCGGTTGTAATCGGCAATGCCTGCATGTTTGTTGCAGACGAAATTCAGTGCTTTATGGAAGGCCTGACTGTCGGCATCTTCCTGTGTCCGGCGACGATCCAGCACCGGCGTCAGATCAGCTCCACCGCCGAACCACTGGCGGGTTGTGACAACCATACGGGTATTCATATGCACTGCCGGAACATTCGGATTTTGCGGATGTGCAATCAGCGAGATGCCGCTTGCCCAATAGCGCGGGTCCTCATCGGCACCCGGAATTTGTGCGCGGAACTCCGGTGAAAACTCACCATAGACCGTAGAGACATGAACGCCGACTTTTTCAAAAACACGGCCATGCATCATCGACATGACACCGCCGCCGCCACGACCTTCGTCCTTCTCCCAAGGGGTGCGGACAAAACGTCCGGCTTCACGGTCGCTGAGCGGGCCTGCGACTTCGTCCTCAAGCGTTTCAAACAGGGAGCAGATACGGTCACGTAATTCTTCGAACCAGTTTTGTGCCAGTTGTTTTTTGTCTTCAAGATTATCTGGAAGATGAGCTGGAAGATCCGGACGTTGCATGCTTGGTTCCTTATTATGTTTTGGGAGCCGCGGATTCAGTCCGCAGCGCCAGCATATCAGCAGCTGTCAACAGGTTATATAGTCTTCATAAACCGGATTATGTTTATGAAAGCTTTCTGCTTTTCGGAAAATGACAGATTTCATTCATACTTTACAGCGATAACAGGCGCGGAAATGACTCGTTTCGGATGAGATTCTGCTGTAAATTGCACAAGAGCGTGTCGCATTTAGTGGAATTCATGATGCTGGCTCTAACAATTTGTTTTGACGCATGTCTTGATCCCAAAACCGGTTTCCACTTTTGGGAGACATGCTCTGTAGAGTTGTAAGCCGCTGTGCAGCTTCTGCTTGTAGTGTGTGTAAACATATTTGAGTGTTGAGCGTGATGCTTATTCTGCTTTGTCTTTTGAGCCCGTCGGGGCGCTGTAAAGGAGATCGCTTATGACATCCATTCCGCCGAAACCGCCATTGGAAGGTTTGCGCAGGCAGATGCGCAAAGCAGCATCCGGCGTGAAGCCGAATATCAGCGACGGCTATATCCGCGAAACATTTTCACTGCCACGCAGTATAGCGCGGGTTAAGGCACGGGAATGGTTTGAAACCTATCCGAAAGCCGCTTACTGGACAGAAATTGAAAGCTGGTATGTGCGTCCTAATGATGTGATTGAATTCACCATCCGGCGACTGCCAAGCTCCGATTAAGCAAGTTACCGTTGTTTGCTCATGTTCTGATTCAAAGGGATCAGAACATGATTCCGTTTCTATTTTTAACTATCTGATATTTAATAATTTTTTGGCATCGGATTTAGATTTTACCTTGTCGGATAAATTCTCCGGCAGCCATCGCCACCGATAGAGCGAGGTTGAGTGAGCGTGCGCCTTCGACCATCGGGATGATAATCCGCTCTTCACAGGTCTCATGCACATAGTCCGGCACACCGGCAGATTCACGGCCAAACAGCAAAATGTCATCCGGCTGGTAGCTGAAATCCGTATAGGGTTGCGCGGCCTTTGTGGAAAGCAGCACCAGCCTGCGATTTTCTGACAAGCGCCAGTTGTTGAAATGCTCCCAGTCGAGATGGCGCGTCAGTGCCGCCTGTTCCAGATAATCCATGCCTGCACGTTTCAGCCCACGGTCGGAAAGGTCAAAACCGGCAGGCTCAATCACATGCACGGCCAGTCCGAGACAGGCTGCCATACGCAGGATGGTTCCGGTATTGCCGGGAATGTCGGGCTGGAAGAGAGCGATATGTATTGTCATCAGGCTGCTTCTGTTTCGGGTGACATCAGATAAGCGGCCTATAGCATATAATTTCAAACAATAAGAATTGTGTGCAATCTGCCACAGTTTAATGTGTTCTCGGTAAAGTGAAAAGAAAAGAACCATCCGTGACTAGCTGATAAAATAACATAGTGCTATACGGGGCATCCATTTTACCAGATTGACCATGAAGGAGGCTGTGATGAACATTAAGATTTCTTTGAATCTTTGCCCAGTTGCAGCCGCATCTGTATCCGGCGTGATTAACCCCGCTCCGGTAACTTTCATGGCGGGTACCGCACCAATCGAAGCTGTGGTATCTTCTCCCGAATTGTTTTTGCGGGCGTTGCGCTGAACGGGACTGTTAAAATGAGCGTATATATCAGATTGCTGTAGCAAACCACCTGATAGCCTGAAACCGATGATGAGTTGTGCCGTCGGATCTGCAGGTCAAATACGATTCTTCCATCTATCTTCCGGTTAAGTGTACTCACGCATTTAATCCTCAAACCGCATCTGAGTGTTTCGGGTTATGTACCCGTTGATTTCCTGATGCTTTAAAAATGCTGAAATTCTGCCTCATATTCAGTTGCTGAAGTGAATGGCAGAACCCAAATGAATCAAAACTGACCCCTGCCTTCTTCGTTTTATGAAAATGATGCGGGGGAATTGGTTTTCGCACGGGATAGCCCGTATTTGAGGTCGAAAATGTTTCGTTGGTTCGAAAAGAAGCTGAACGCCTATCCGGATGTTCCGCTTGAACAACCGCCGAAGGGCTTGTTCAAATTCTGTATGTATTACAGCCGCGGCGCGTGGGGCTGGATTATTGTGATGGCGCTGCTGACAGCGCTGATCGCAATCTTTGAAGTGTCGCTGTTTGCATTCCTCGGCAATGTCGTGGACTGGCTGGGTGAGCATAGCCGTGAGACCTTCCTGCAGCAGGAAGGCTTGAAGCTGGCTCTGATCGGCGGCGTTATTCTGGTGATCCTGCCCTTGGTTGTCTTGCTGCAATCTTTGGTTTTACACCAGACCCTGATCGGGAATTTCCCGATGCGGGTGCGCTGGCTGATGCATCGTTATCTGATCCGTCAGTCTATGACATTCTTTCAGGATGAATTTGCCGGACGTATCTCCACCAAGCTGATGCAAACCGCATTGGCTGTGCGTGAAACGGTGATCAAACTTGCGGATGTGATGGTCTATGTAGCGGTCTATTTCACCGGTACATTGTTTATTGCAGCCACAGCTGACTGGCGTCTGATGATCCCGTTTGTTGTCTGGTTGCTGGCCTATATCGGCCTGCTTCGCTATTTCATTCCGCGTCTGCGTGTGATCTCCGAAGCACAGGCGGATGCCCGTTCAGAAATGACGGGCCGTATTGTCGACAGCTACACCAATATTGCTACGGTCAAACTATTCTCGCATACCCATCGCGAGGAAAGCTATGTCCGTGACAGTCTGGAGCAGTTTCAGGGTACAGTGAATCGTCAGATGCGTATGGTAACGCAGTTTTTCGGTTCATTGTATTTTATGAACTCGGTGCTGCTGTTTTCGGTAGGTAGTCTGGGTATCAAACTATGGATCGACAATGTTGCATCTGTTGGTGCGGTGGCGATCGGTATTGCCCTGTGTCTGCGTCTGAACGGTATGTCCCAGTGGATCATGTGGGAAATGTCTGCCCTGTTCGAGAATATCGGTACAGTGCAGGATGGTATGCGCTCCATCGCGCAGCCGCGTAAAGTGGTTGATCACGAAGGTGCAAAACCACTGCATGTGCGTTCCGGTGAGATTACATTTGACCGGATCGGTTTCCACTATGGCAAAGGCAAAGGCATCATCAATGATCTGTCCTTGAATATTCGTCCGGGTGAAAAGATCGGTCTCGTTGGCCGTTCCGGTGCGGGAAAGTCAACGCTGGTCAATTTGTTGCTGCGTTTCTATGACCTTGAACAGGGTAAAATTCTGATCGACGGTCAGGATATTGCCAAGGTCACACAGGACAGTCTGCGTGCCAATATTGGTATGGTTACACAGGATACGTCACTGCTTCATCGTTCGGTTCGTGACAATGTCGGCTATGGTCGTCCGGATGCAACCGATGAAATGATGCTGGAAGCTGTTGCACAGGCGCAGGCCGATCAGTTCCTGCCGCATCTGACAGATCTCAAAGGCCGTCAGGGCTTTGATGCGCATGTTGGTGAACGTGGTGTGAAACTGTCCGGTGGTCAGCGTCAACGTGTGGCAATTGCCCGTGTGATCCTGAAAGATGCTCCGATCCTTATTCTGGATGAAGCGACATCTGCGCTTGATTCTGAAGTGGAAGCGGCGATTCAGGATAGTCTGTACCGGCTGATGGAAGGCAAGACCGTGATTGCAATTGCACATCGTCTGTCGACCATTGCCGCACTTGATCGTCTGATCGTTATGGATGAGGGGCGTATCATTGAAGATGGTACTCATGACGAACTGATTGCACAGGGCGGTATTTATGCCTCGCTGTGGGCACGTCAGTCCGGTGGTTTCCTTGGCTTCGATGAAGAAGAAAAAGTAGCACAGTCTGAGCCTGCGCAGTAATTATTGCGCAGACGAATAAGAACGACAGCCGCTTCGCCGAAGCGGCTGTCATTTTCCCTTATTTAAAATATTTTGTCCTGTTTGCATAACGGACAGAACTCTTTTTTACTTTATAATTTAAGATCATTTGCAGTATGCCTGCTGATATTGTTTTACATGCGCCTTTCCATTGATAATTTCATCATGTTTGGCTGCGGGGTGCTGCGGAAAGGCTTTCCGATGAATATGATTTACCGCTGGTTTGAAAGCTGGATTGATCCGTTACAGGATTTTGACGGTAAACGCCCGCCGCAAACTACATTACGATTTCTCTGGCATTATATTTATCAGGCGCGCTGGCCTTTGCTGCTGGCTCTGATTGCCGGTGGTATTCTGCCGCTTCTGGAAGCCGGCCTGTTCTATTTCACAGGACGCATTGTGGATATTCTTGACCAGAGCGCAATGGAGCGTAGCTGGCACGGGCTATATGTTGCTGCCGGTGCCGAACTCTTGATGATGGGTTTTATCGTGCTGGTCGTGCGGGTGCTGATGACCGCGCTCAGCTCATTGCTTGATGACCAGACAATCACGCCCGGATTTTACAATCTGATCCGCTGGCAGGCGAACTCCTATGTGCTGCGTCAGTCCTATGCTTTTTTTCAGAATGATTTTTCAGGCCGTATTGCCACCAAAGTCTGGCAGGCAGGGCAGGCGGCGGGTGATCTGATTACCAGCTTCATTCAGGTGGTCTGGTTTATGATCATTTACAGCGTTACGACGCTGTTGCTGTTTGGTCAGCTTGATTGGCGTCTCGCCGCACTGGTGGTGGTGTGGATGGTGCTGTTTGCGTGGATCGCCCGGCTCTATCTGCCGACCATGCGTAAACAGGCCGAGGCCAGTGCTGAGGCCGGTTCGCTTATCAATGGCCGTATTGTCGACAGCTACACCAATATTCAGACCATCAAGCTGAATACGCCGGATATGGATCAGGCCTATCTGCGGTCAGGTTTTGCCAGCTATATCAAGACCATGCTGCCTTTCATGCGTACGCTGACAGGAATGCGTGTTTCTATGACCGCGCTTTCCAGCCTGATGATTGTATTGGTAGCTGCATTTTCCATTGACCTGTGGACCAAAGGACAGGCGACAGTGGGGGAGGTGGCTTTTACGCTCGGTCTGGTGCTGCGCCTGAATATGCTGCTTGGCCGTTTGATGATGCAGATGAACGGTATGCTGCGCTCTTATGGCGTTATTGAAAACTCCATGCGGCTGATCTCTGCTCCGCTCGGCATGGAAGACAAGCGTGATGCCAAGCCACTGAAGGTGACCTCCGGTGCTATTGATATCGCTCATGTGACTTTCCGTTATGGCTCTGAGAATGAAAACAGGGAGAAGGCAGGTGTGCTGAGCGATATCAGCCTTGCCATTTGCGGCGGCGAACGTATCGGACTGATCGGTCATTCCGGTGCGGGTAAAACCACGCTGATTAATCTGATGCTGCGGCTCTACGATGTTGATACCGGCTCTGTGTGCATTGACGGGCAGGATGTGCGCGATGTGACGCAAACTTCGCTGCGTTCTGCTTTTGCGGTGGTCAGTCAGGAGACGGCGCTGCTGCATCGCTCTTTGCGTGACAATATTATGCTGGCTAAAGCTGATGCCTCTGAGGAAGAGCTGCGCTTTGCGGCCAGTCAGGCCGAGGCTGAGGAATTTATCGGCGCATTGGAAGATTACAAAGGCCGTAAAGCCTATGATGCTTATGTCGGTGAGCGAGGAGTTAAATTATCGGGCGGTCAGCGGCAGAGAATCAGTATTGCGCGTGCCGTTTTGAAAAAAGCGCCGATTCTTATTCTTGATGAAGCCACATCGGCTCTCGATTCAGAGGTGGAGGCAGCTATTCAGGAAAATCTGGCGCGGCTGATGACAGGTAAAACTGTGATCGCCATTGCACATCGCCTGTCGACAATTGCACAGCTTGACCGCCTCGTTGTGCTGGATCATGGCCGGATTGCCGAAAGCGGTACGCATGATGAGCTGATTGCTTCGGGTGGTATTTATGCCGGTTTATGGGCGCGCCAGTCCGGTGGCTTTCTTGGTGAGGCTGATGAGGAAATCTGAACTGCGGGGAGAATTCTCCCCGCGTGAACTTTACGCGTGATCGGTCAAAACTGAGTTCTTATGCCGGTTGATGACGGAAATGCAGCGTTTTATGACGGTTTTATAACTCTTTATGCGGTTGTTGCATCTGCAGCCTGCCGCCTCTTATTTTATATTGCATATAAGTAAACAGGATTTCCTGACCGGTTCAGGCAGAGAGCAGTTCTGTTTTGATAGATGTTCGCGGGCGATTTTATAACAGGTGCGGAATTGCCGTTTGCCTGTTCTTCCCCGTTTGATTTTGCATGAAATAGTCACAGGTGTTTTGCAATTGATACGGGTGAGGAAAGCCGTTTTTTGACCATAGTGCGGCCTTCACTTTGCCGGTTTCCATACCTGCGACATGGTGCCGTAAGTGCCTCAGATGACTGGACAAGCTTTTTTATCATGCCTAAACCTTGAACAAGGTGGGGGAGTTATGTCCGGTTTGTATCTGTTTTCAGGTCTTACAGCTCTCAGCACAAAACGTCACATAATTACGGACGAATGTGCTCGCGGACAACAGAGGACAGTTCAACATGCAAGTCAAAAAGGAAGTGGTACGTGAGCGCACACGACACAGCTGAGCCGACACGGCGTGATTTTCTGTACATAGCGACGGGAATGGCCGGCGTAGTCGGTGCTGCCGGCTTGGCATGGCCATTTATCGACCAGATGCGGCCGGATGCTTCAACCCTTGCGGCGGCATCCATTGAAGTGGACGTTTCGTCCCTCGCGGAAGGCGGATCGCTGACAGTAAAATGGCGCGGTAAGCCGGTATTTATCCGTAACCGTACGGCTAAAGAAATCGAAGATGCCAAGAACACACCGATGTCTGCATTGAAGGACCCTCTGGCGCGTAATGCCAATCTGGCAGCAGACGCACCGGCTTCGGATCTGGAACGCACTGCCGGTGAAGGCAAAGAAAACTGGATTGTCATGATCGGCGTTTGTACCCATCTGGGTTGCGTGCCGCTTGGTGAGTCCGGTGAATTCGGCGGATGGTTCTGCCCGTGCCACGGCTCGACTTATGATACGGCTGGCCGTATCCGCAGCGGTCCGGCACCGGAAAACATGCACATTCCGGAATTTGCATTCATTTCCGATACCGTCATTAAAGTCGGTTGAGTGGTCTGAGGAGAAATTTTATGAGCGGCGGACACTCTTCATATACGCCAAAGACCGGTATCGAAAAATGGGTTGACGCAAGGCTGCCTCTACCGCGCCTCGTCTATGACTCGTTTATTGCTTATCCGGTTCCGCGTAACCTGAATTATATGTATACATTCGGCGGCATTCTGGCCTTCATGCTGATAGCTCAGCTGTTGACCGGTATTGTGCTGGCTATGCATTATGCAGCATCTACCCAGCTGGCATTCGGCTCGGTTGAAAAGATCATGCGTGATGTCAATTCCGGCTGGCTGCTGCGTTATATGCACTCCAATGGTGCATCCTTCTTCTTTATTGCGGTTTATCTGCATATCGCCCGCGGTATGTATTACGGTTCCTATAAGGCTCCGCGCGAACTGCTGTGGATCCTCGGCGTGGTAATTTTCCTGCTGATGATGGCAACCGCATTCATGGGCTATGTGCTGCCATGGGGACAGATGTCCTTCTGGGGTGCGACCGTTATCACCGGCTTCTTCACGGCGTTTCCGATTATCGGTGAACCGATCCAGCAGCTGCTGCTTGGCGGTTTTGCCGTGGATAATCCGACACTGAACCGCTTCTTTTCGCTGCACTATCTTCTGCCGTTCATGATTGCCGGTGTTGTTGTGCTGCACGTATGGGCACTGCATGTGACCGGTCAGACAAACCCGACCGGTATTGAAGTGAAAACGAAGACAGATACACTGCCATTCACACCTTATGCGACGATCAAAGACGCATTCGGCGCGGTCGTGTTCTTCATCTTCTTCGCCTATTTCATCTTCTATATGCCGAACTATCTCGGCCATCCGGATAACTATATTGAAGCAAATGCGATGGTAACCCCTGCGCATATCGTTCCTGAATGGTACTTCCTGCCGTTCTATGCGATGCTGCGTGCGATCACCTTCAATATCGGCCCGATCGACTCCAAACTTGGCGGCGTTCTGGTGATGTTTGGTTCGATTGCTATCCTGTTTGTGCTGCCATGGCTTGATACATCGAAGGTACGTTCGGCGGTTTACCGTCCTTGGTTCAAGATGTTCTTCTGGGTATTTGTCGCCAATGCGATTTTCCTCGGCTGGCTCGGTTCCCGTCCTGCTGAGGGTGTCTATACCCTGATGGCACAGATCGGTACGCTGTATTATTTCGCATTCTTTATCATCATTCTGCCGGTACTCGGTTTGGTTGAAAAGCCGAAGCGTATACCAAACTCCATCACTGAAGCAGTTCTCGGCTCGGATGATGAAGTTGCAAAAGCAGATGCTAAAGCCTGATTGCAGCACCAGATAGGAAGAGTACAGTTATGAAAATGTTCTTTACCGGTCTTGCTGCTTTCGGTCTGGCCACAGCGCTCACACTGGGCGCTGTACAGGCTGAGACTGCGGGCAGTGAAGCAGAACCGGCACATTACCCGATCAAGCATCCGACACAGGAAAGCTGGTCATTTGCAGGGCCTTTCGGCACCTATGACAAGGCACAGTTGCAGCGCGGCCTGAAAATCTACAAGGAAGTCTGCTCCGCCTGTCACTCGATGAAACTGGTATCATTCCGCACACTGAGCGATCTTGGTTATAATGATGACCAGATCAAAGCTTTCGCTGCGGAATATGAAGTGCAGGATGGTCCGAATGCTGATGGTGAAATGTTCACCCGTGCAGCGCGTCCGGGCGATTATTTCCCGTCACCTTTCGCGAATGCGGAAGCTGCGGCGGCTGCCAATAATAATGCAGTTCCGCCGGATTTCTCGCTGATCGCCAAGGCGCGTGGTGTTGAACGTGGCTTCCCGACATTTGTGTTTGATATTTTCACACAATATGCGGAAGCGGGTCCTGATTATATTCACGCCCTGCTGACCAGCTATGATGAGACACCGCCTGCGGGTATGCAAATTCCGGAAGGCACGCATTATAACCCTGCCTTTATTGCCGGTAAGTCACTTGCTATGGCCAAGCCGCTCAGCGACGGTCAGGTGACTTATGATGACGGTTCGCCGGAAACGGTTGAGCAATATTCGCGCGATATTTCTGCCTTCCTGATGTGGGCTGCAGAGCCGCATATGGAAGCCCGTAAGAAGACCGGTTTCCGCGTTATTGTGTTCCTGCTGTTGCTGGGGGCAATTGTTTACGCAACGAAACGTCGTGTTTTTGCGGGTATTAAGCACTAATTGGCTTCACACTGATCGTGTGATCCTTTAAATAAGAAAAAGGGCGCTTAAGGCGTCCTTTTTTATGTGACGTTTTGAAAGTTGGCTCTGTATCGCTGCGTTTACGCAGAGGCAGAGGAAAATGTAACGCTATAGAGCTATTATCCGCCGGATAACCGCCAGTCGCTGATTACGGCCAGAGAATGATAAGCAAGGATTTGCCATGAATAACGAGACCCAAGAATTTCTGAAGGCTTCTTTGCGTACAATTCCGGACTATCCGCATCCGGGTGTGATGTTTCGTGATGTAACAACTCTGATGGGGAATCCGCAAGCGTTTCGTCGTGCGATTGATGAACTGGTATTTCCTTTTGCCGGTGGCAAAGCTGACAAGATTGCGGGCGTAGAGGCCCGTGGCTTTATTCTCGGTGGCGCAATGGCGCACCAGTTGTCGGCCGGTTTCGTGCCGATCCGTAAAAAAGGCAAACTGCCTTTTGAGACTGTACGCATTGCCTATAGTCTGGAATATGGTCTGGATGAAATGGAAATGCACAGTGATGCAATTCATCCGGGCGAACGGGTCATTCTCGTTGACGATCTGATCGCAACCGGCGGTACAGCTGTTGCTGCGGTCAATCTGCTGCGTCAGATGAAAGCTGAAATTGTTGCGGCCTGTTTCATTATCGATCTGCCTGATCTTGGCGGACGCAAGAAACTGGAAGAGCTCGGTGTGCAGGTTCGCACCTTGCTGGAATTTGAAGGCGATTAAGTCTTCTTATCTGTGAAATTAATAAGAAGCCTGCCTGAGCAACCAGGCAGGCTTTTTTATATTTCTAATATGCTTGCGATCAGGGCAGCTTTACCAGAGCGGCGCCGTCAAATTGCATCACGCGCTCACCATGCTGGTTTGTGCCTGTGGAGTGATGACTGAGCATAGACCAGCCCGGTTTTGTCGCTAGCGGGCGAATGCCGGTGATCTGTGCGGTATAGGCGATCACATCGCCTGCAAAGACCGGATGCTCCCAGCGCAAATTTTCAAAACCGGGTGAGGGGCCGAAAACCGGCGGCGTTTCTCCGCGCTCCATGCAGGTTTTAATTATACCAATCATGGATTGCACATTCAGGCGCATCCAGACCGCAGTGGTGTGCCAGCCTGAGGCGCAGAGTGCACCGAAAAAACTTTCTTTGGCTGCAACCGGATCGGTATGAAAGACCTGCGGGTCATATTTTTCTGCAAAGCGGATAATCTTCGCCTCGGTAAATTCATAAGAGCCGATGGTAACTGTTTTGCCGATATTCTCTTCAAGAATGGATGGCTTGCTGGTCTTTTCCATATCACGCCTCCTGAATATTCACGCGCATGAAAATTGAACCCTGTGCTTCACAAACCGGAATGTCGTTCTGGTTGGTGATTTTGTGGTTCAGCCGGATGATGCCGAGTGCAGGCTGTGAGCGAGAGATACGCTTTTCCAGCACTGTTGTGGTTGCGCTGATTGTGTCTCCGGCCAATACAGGTTTCAGCCATTTGACATATTCCACACCGGGTGCACCCTGACTGTCGGAATTACTGATAAACCGGTCAGCCATCATACGCATCAGCATGGCACAGGTATGCCAGCCGGAAGCGGAGAGGCCGCCGAGAATAGACGCCTTGCCTGCCTCCTCGCTCATATGAAAAGGTTGCGGGTCAAACTCGCTGGCAAAGGCAATGACTTCTTCTGCAGTCACCAGCCTGGAGCCGAGTTGCAGGCTGTCGCCGACGATAAAATCATTATAGGTGAAATGGGGCTGGCTCAACGGCGCTCTCCTCCGTTTATATGACAAGCTGCCGTGCAATAGTGATATGTGGCTGCTTTGCTTTCGGTGTTGTATCCTATGATCTTTTACGTAAACGTCAAATGATGTTTTGTTAAATTGCACAGATACAAAAAAAGCCCTGCAGAGCAGGGCTTTAAATTCGGTGATATATAAAATCAGGTGTTGAATTTGAACAGCATCACATCGCCGTCCTGCACAACATATTCCTTGCCTTCATCGCGGGCTTTACCGGCTTCTTTGGCGCCGACTTCACCTTTAAAGGTAACGTAGTCGTTGAAGGCGATGGTCTGCGCGCGGATGAAGCCGCGTTCAAAATCCGTATGGATCACACCGGCAGCCTGCGGAGCTTTCGCGCCGCGATGAACAGTCCATGCACGGGTTTCTTTTGGTCCTGCTGTGAAATAGGTGATCAGATCAAGCAGGGTGTAACCCGCACGGATCAGGCGATCGAGACCTGGCTCTTCCAAACCCATTTCGCCAAGGAACAGCTGTGCATCTTCATCAGGCAGCTGCGAAACTTCCGCTTCAATTGCAGCGGAAATTATAACAGTTTCCGCACCCTGTTCTTTTGCCATTTTGGCAACAGCTTCAGTGTGTTCGTTGCCGTTTGCTGCATCACCTTCGGCGACATTGCAGACATAAAGCACGGGTTTGGAAGTCAGCAGGTTCAGACCCTTGAGGATCAGCAGATCATCCGGTGCAATGCCTTTCAGCAGCATACGGACAGGCTCACCATTCTGAAGCAGCTTCAGGGATTCTTCCATCATCGGCAGAACGGTTGTTGCTTCCTTGTCTTTACCTGTTGCGCGCTTGCGGATCTGCACGATACGGCGCTCAAGGCTTTCGAGATCCGAGAGCATCAATTCTGTTTCAACAGTCTGCGCATCGGAGACCGGATCAATACGGCCTTCAACATGGGTGATGTCATCGTCTTCAAAGCAGCGCAGCACATGAACAATGGCGTCGACTTCACGGATATTGGCGAGGAACTGATTGCCCAGACCTTCACCCTTGGAAGCGCCGCGTACCAGACCGGCAATATCAACAAAGTTGATACGGGTCGGGATCAGTTCTTTTGAACCGGCAATATCGGCGATCTGGCGCATACGGCTGTCCGGCACTGCAACTTCACCGGTATTCGGCTCAATGGTGCAGAAAGGATAGTTTGCAGCCTGTGCCGCAGCAGTTTTGGTCAGTGCGTTGAAGAGGGTGGACTTGCCGACATTTGGCAGGCCAACGATACCGCATTTGAAACCCATGATAGAACCTTATCCGGTCTGGTGCGAATTTTAAGAACGACCGGCAATGGTGCGGTTCAGCCCTTATCCTTCAGCATGAAACGTAATGAATATTGCCATTGCCTATGCGCTATGGGGTAAGCACAGGTCAAGGGCAGTGGTGTAAATTGCGGGAAAAAGCCGCTGAAATTTGCAGCTTGCAGCGCGTTTTGTGTTTAGTCGCCCTTTTTGCCGAAGAGTTTGGCCAGCATATCGGCCATAGGGCCGGTTGTTGGAACTTTGGGGGCAATCGTATTATTTTGCCGTGCCTGACGGATATGGCTCTGGGCTTTGGGCGCAGCTTTTACCGGTGCTTCCGCTTTGGCATCCTGCTTGCCGCCCATGGCAAGCGATAGCTTATTCATAAAGCCGTTATCGTCTTTTTTGACGAGATAGGACAGATTGTCAGCAATGCCGGTAAAGAGCAGATCCAGCCATTCATTGTCGGCTTTGGCAAAATCACCCAGCACATAATGATGCACCAGATCTTTCGAACCCGGATGACCGATACCCAGCCGCATACGACGATATTCCTTGGAGTTCAGCAACCCGTGCATATGCTGGTCGATGGACTTGATACCATTATGGCCATTGGCACTGCCACCGGCTTTGACACGCAATTTAGCTGGCGGCAGATCAAGCTCGTCATAGACTACAATGAGATCGCTGATTGCCAGCTTATAGAAACGCATCGCTTCGCCGACAGACTGACCGGAAAGGTTCATAAAAGTTTGCGGCTTGAGCAGCAGTACTTTCTCGCCGTCGATCATGCCTTCGGAAATCAAGCCCTGAAACTTTTTCGACCATGGCGAAAAGCGATGGCGGGCATGAATTTCATCCACGGCCATAAAACCGATATTATGACGATTTCGCGCATATTGCGCACCGGGATTGCCGAGGCCGGTTATCAGCAGCATGGTCGTCTCCGAGAATTAGATATGGCAAGCGTTTTATCAGGCTGTGCTGGTATCACAAACAAAAACATCTCCGGTTTGCACCGGAGATGTTTGATAAATCAGAAGCCTGAAGGCTTGAAATTTATGCTACGCGGATGAAGTCTACGTGCAGAGGCGTGTCTTTAACGCGATCCATCTGGTAGTCTTTAGGCTGAACTTTGATGGTCTGGCCGTCAACATCAATGTTGAAAACGGTAGACTTGAAGCCGCCGCCATAGATCAGGTAGTAAATGGTTTTATAGTCGATAGCGACCGAAATAGCAGGCTGCTTGTCACCGTAGATGACTGCTGGAATCTGACCGTTGTCGCGAAGTGCACGGGAGGACCCCTTACCAGCCCGTTCGCGTTTTACGGCCTTGAGAGTTTTAACTTCGCTCATGGCTTTTCCTTATCAAGTAATTTGGAGTGTTCCGCAAAATCAGGTGAGATTCCGAAACATGATATATCCGCGAAATACGCAGCAAAAACAGCGATGATGCGGGCATATCATTCCGCGTTGCCTCCAAGGGTGTCTACGCGGATGCGCTCTCATAAGCGATAAAACCTGTGAGTGCAAGTTTTTGTGCACAAGACAGGCATTTTTGAGCCTTATATGGCCTGTCGCTGTGTATTCCGCAGCAGCCGTGATAAATGCGCGCGCTTCGTGGCTTGGTGTTATGATACATAGCTGATAGACAAGTTCCATATCCCGAATCTTATTTTATCACACCCGTTCATCAGGGTGTTTTTTCACGTGTATTTCAGGAGGTCATATGAAGGTCGGCATCGACATGGGAGCCACAACGAACGGCACCGCGGCTATGCTCGATCTCGAAGAGCTTCTGGCCACACGTCTGCTGGTTCAGGGTAATTCCGGTTCCGGTAAATCCTATCTGCTGCGCCGCTTGCTGGAGCAGAGCGCGCCGTGGGTGCAGCAATGTATCATTGATCCTGAAGGCGATTTTGTCACATTGGCCGATGTCTATGGCCATGTGGTGGTTGATGCTGCACGCACCGAGGCTGAACTGACGCGTATTGCCCAGCGTATCCGTCAGCATCGTGTGTCGGTGGTGGTTAATCTTGAAGGGTTAGATATTGACCAGCAGATGAAGGCCGCCGCGGCATTCCTCAACGGTATGTTCGATGCCGACCGTGATTATTGGTATCCGATGCTAGTGGTTGTCGATGAAGCGCAGCTTTTTGCACCTTCTGTCGGTGGTGAAGTCTCCGATGAAGCGCGTAAAATCTCGCTGAGCGCGATGACCAATCTGATGTGTCGCGGGCGTAAGCGCGGACTGGCCGGTGTGATTGCCACGCAGCGTCTGGCAAAGCTTGCCAAAAACGTTGCGGCTGAAGCCTCCAATTTTCTGATGGGGCGTACCTTTCTTGATATTGATATGGCGCGTGCGGCCGATCTGCTGGGTATGGATCGCCGTCAGGCCGAGCAATTCCGTGATTTGCAGCGTGGTCATTTTGTGGCACTGGGGCCTGCTTTGTCGCGCCGTCCGCTGCCGGTGAAAATCGGTAAGGTTGAGACCTCTGCGCGTTCATCCAGTCCGAAACTGATGCCCTTGCCGGATTCTCCGATTGATGCGGCTGATCTGATTTTTACGCCGAGTGCGCAAGAAGCGAAGATGATTGTGCGTCGTCCGCCGCCACCGCCACCGCCGCCGCGCCCGATTGCTGAAATTCTGGAGCAGGTGGTCAAAGCCAAGCCGGAAACCGAAGTGCCGGATGAGCCGCTGTTTCCGGGCTTGGTGGAAGCCGAGCGTGAAGAGCTGCTGGATAAGGTGATGACCGAGATCATTGAAGATCCGGAAGCCGCCTATCGTACTGTTGCGGTGCTGTATCAGGATTTTCTGGTGCGCTGCCGTATTCATCGTGTGCCGGGGGAACCACTGGCGTTACCGGCATTCCGTCGTCGTCTTGCTGTGGCGCAGGCCAGCGGCGGGGACGAGCTGATTGATGATGAGAAGTGGCAGACTGCACTGCAATTGTCAGAAAGCCTGACCGATGATGTGCAGGGCGTGTTCCTGATTGTGGCGCAGGCTGCGGTCAAAGGTGCGCCATGTCCGTCTGATGCCACATTGGCGCGTGCCTATGGCAGTCACTCCACCAGCCGCGCCCGTCGTCTGCTGACTTATTTTGAAGAGCGCGGTCTGCTGGTTGTGCGAAATGACTTTAAGGGCATGCGTATTGTTGCATTTCCCGATATGGGCTGTGAAACCGCAGCCGGTGATCCGAACGGACCGGATGAAAGTGCAGACGGCGCCGAGGCTGCAGAATAATCAGGCTTTCATTTTCGCCATATCGGCATCATCGAGCGCTGTTGCCCGTTGCAGGGCAGGGCGTTCCAGAAGTCTCTGGCTGTAAGCGATAAAGCTCGGGCGTTTTTCAATTGTATTGAACCCCAATCCGAAATTTACTTGCGCACCAACATAGACATCGGCTGCGGTAAAGCGGTCGCCGGTGATGTAGGGTGTTTCTGACAGCGCCTGATCCAGCACATCCATAACGGTTTCATAGGAGCCGTATCCGATAAACCGGCCCTGTTCTTCTGTCGGATTAAAGCCGCTGGCATGGTTGCTGACAGCCGCTTCTACAGGCCCTGCGCCGAAAAACAGCCAGCGATAATATTTTGCCCGCTCGTCTGCGGTTGGTGCGAGCTTAGCATCCGGAAACACATCGGCGAGATAGGCGATGATTGCAGCCGTTTCGGTGATGATGTGATCGTTATGCTGAAGTGCCGGTACTTTGCCCATCGGATTAATCGACCGGTATTCCGCGTCTTTCATAACCGGACCGAAAGGGACGAGCTGCGTTGTGTAGGCAGTGCCGGTTTCTTCCAGCATCCAGCGGGCAATACGTCCGCGCGACATCGGATTTGTATAGAGTATAGGATCTGACATGATGCATTCTCCTCCGTTTGATGAGGAGAATGCACTGTCTTTATGAAGAAGAAAACAAAAAAGCCGGATCACTGATCCGGCTTTTTCAATTCATATGACTGACAGTTGTTAGTCAAACAGGCTGGATACGGATTCTTCCGCAGCGGTGCGGGCAATCGCTTCACCGATCAGGCCGGAGATCGAGAGGACACGGATATTGTGTGCCTGATCGATTGCAGCGGTTGGCTGGATGGAATCGGTGATAACCAGCTCTTTCAGCTTGGAATTGGTGATACGGGCAATCGCGCCGCCGGAGAGAACACCATGGGTGATATAGGCGGTAACGCTGGTTGCACCTTTGGCCAGCAGAGCTTCAGCCGCATTGCAGAGTGTGCCGCCGGAATCAACGATATCGTCAAACAGCAGGCAGTCTTTGCCGGTCACATCACCGATGACATTCATCACTTCCGATTCACCCGGACGATCACGACGCTTGTCAACGATTGCCAGCTGCGCATCAATGCGCTTGGCCAGCGAGCGGGCACGTACCACACCGCCAACGTCCGGCGAAACCACCATTACATTGGATGTATCGTAATTGGCTTTAACATCGCGGGCGATAACCGGAACGGCATAGAGATTGTCTGTCGGGATATCGAAGAAGCCCTGAATCTGACCGGCATGAAGATCAAGGGTCAGAACGCGGTTTGCACCGGCTTCGGTGATGAGATTGGCAACCAGCTTGGCGGAAATCGGTGTGCGCGGGCCAGGTTTACGATCCTGACGGGCATAGCCGTAATAAGGGAGCACTGCGGTGATGCGGCGCGCTGAAGAGCGGCGGAATGCATCGATCATGATCAGCAGTTCCATCAGGTGATCATTGGTAGGATAAGAGGTGGACTGCAGAACGAAAACGTCCTCACCGCGCACATTTTCCTGAATTTCTACGAAGATTTCCTGATCGGCAAAACGCTTTACAACGGCTTTGCCGAGCGGAATATTCAGATGTTTTGCGACGGATTCTGCTAGGACACGATTGGAGTTGCCCGCGAAAAGTTTCATGCTTTTTTGCCTCTGGCGCTGGTTTGCCTAGCGCATGGCCCTTTAATGCATTTTGCACCGGTCATGCGCGGATTCCCTGTATCCGGGTTTGATTGTGAGAGTTCAGGGTCTGCAACCCGTTCGTCTCATAAAGTTTCACTTCAGCAGCTATGCATCATTTCTTCATACAACACTGGCTGGATGAGCGGCCTTTTACAAAGCTTGGCCAGTATTGCAAGGGTACAAAAGCCGCAGGGCAGCATTAATGCCCCGATATTTCACAAAAGCTGCATTTTCATGCTCTCTATAGGCCAAAAAGACACGTTTGTGTGAAGTTTCTGAGAACAGGCTTAACATGACCGGCAGGATCAGGTGAAACTGAGTCTCACCTGATATTTAACGGGGACTTGCTCTGTTTACGGAGCGTTGGCCGAGACCCAGCGGAAATAGTCCGCCAGCGTGTCATCTGCAATTTTACCCATCACAGTCGCAGGAACGGAAGACCAGCCGTTTTTGCCGGAGACTTTCTCCTGACCTTGCAGGCGATGTACGCGATTGCCCTGCTTATCCATGACATCCCAGACATAAAGCACAGAAGTCTGATTATTCTCGGTGAGGTTGGACAGATAGCCTTTGAGAATATAATCGGCTTCGGTTTCCATATTCGAGGCGAGAGTGATGGATTGTGTTTTTATGATTGTGTCAAAACGCAATGAGAGCGGTGTCACAATCTCCAGCGGTGCGCCGATGATCGGTGCAATATAGAGTTTGTAATTACGCACCTTGGCCATATTCAAAGGCGCCTGAGCAGCCTGTGCGGGCTGACCAAAATCAGAGGTCAGCGGGGCAAGCGCCGCGCTTTTCTCACTGGTCGTCTGCGCGGAGCAGCCAGCCAGCAGAAGGACTGATGCCAGCAACGGTATTGTTGCGGAAGACTTAAAAAGCAACAGCGGTGTTGCTTTCCGTTTTAAAGAAGCATCAACAGAGGCAGATAAAGTAACCGGCATCGGCTTCAGTTCCCGTTAAATAATCACCAGATCAAGACTGCTCTTCGACAGGCTTTCGGCAGGGCCGTTGGTGGTCAGATAGGTCTGGCCTAAGGTCATGGCCGTATTGGTTTCAGAATCCATAATAATCATATGGGCAAACAGCGTCATATCCGGCTCAATACGCTCGGTATTGCCCGCATAGAACATCTGCGGATCCATCCATGATGGTGTGAAGCGCGCACCAACAGAATAGCCGCAGGCATTGAGGCGGTGCCGCGTCAGGGAATGGGCTTCCAGTGCTTTGGCATGGGCTTCAAAAACATCACCGAATGTTGAAGCCGGGGTCAGGGCGGCTTCAACAGCCATCAGGGCTTCATGTGCTGCCTCATACAGTTCCTCATGGCGCTTGGTGGCTTTGCCGGTCAGCACTGTACGCATCATCGGCGCATGGTAATGGCGGTAGACACCGGACCATTCCAGCGTGAGCTGATCATTTTTATACATTTGTCTGCGGCCGGATTTGTAGCGGCAGAGCAGGGCATCAGGGCCGGAGCCGATAATATATTCATTGGCCGGAAAATCGCCGTCGCCGAGGAAGTTTGCTTCCATCATCGCGGCAAGAATATTCGCCTCATTGGCATTACTGCGTACCTGCTCCAGCGCGGCATCATAAATGGCATCGCTCAAGGCTGCAGCCTTGCGGGCATAATCGGCTTCCACAGGACTTTTCAGCAGACGCAGGCGATCAACCATGCCGGAAGCATCAATCACCTTGGCAAAGCTGTTCAGTTGTTCATCCAGTTTGCGGCCATTGGCTGCAGTCAGTCCGTGGGTCTGGTATTCAACGCCGATGCGGGCACCGAGCAGGTCCATATCATTAAGCAGATTGCGCAGATCAACCGCAGGATTGGCGTTTTCGCGATCTGTCCATTGCACGATATGTTCAATCGTAGAGGTGTGGCGCGCCTGACGCAGGTCGGCAGAGCGTGTCATCAGCACCATGCTGCCGTCCTGTTTGACAACCAGACACTGGAAAAAACAGAAGCCGAAAGTGTCATAGCCGGTCAGCCAATACATGCTTTCCTGAGAGAACAGCAGCAATGCATCAAGCTTGTTCTCAGCCATGCAGAGCATCAGCCGGTCACGGCGTGCCGCAAATTCTTCCGGTGCAAAATGAAGTGCCATAATTATCTCCGCATTGAACAAACGACTGTGCCGCTTGCCACTCTGTGAGCAGCTCAGCAAGATCATCTATGTTTTCAGAACCGGAAGCGCTTACTTCCGGATGGCAATCGCGGCGATCTGGCGTCCGTAATCCGGTTCCTTGCGATGGGTAGTGCGGCGATAAGAGAAAAACCGCGCTTCATCGGCATAGGTACAGAGATCAAGAGACGCTGTCTGGATACCGCAGGCTGACAGACGATCAACGATAAAGCTCCAAAGATCAAACATTTTACGCGCCGGATCGCTTGAAGGGCGGAAATATTGTTCATAACTTTGATCGCGGGCAGTGAATTCCGCAACGAATTCAGCCCCCACTTCATAATTGTCCTGACCGATGCAGGGCCCCAGAACTGCGCGGATTTTTGGCCGTTCCGCGCCCAGATTGACCATAGCTTCCACGGTGTTTTCCAGAACACCGGCAAGCGCACCACGCCAACCCGCATGAGCGGAGCCGATAATGCCTGCTTCCGGCTCACAAAACAGCACGGGGCCGCAATCTGCACTTAATGCACCCAGAATCAGTCCCGGCACATTGGTCACCATCGCATCCGCCTGCGGGCGTGGCGAAGGCAGGGCTCCAGTGATGGTCAGAACGGTTGGAGAATGCACCTGATAGAGGGTTTGCAGGTCTTCCGGCTGAAGATCGAAATAGGCCGCTACGCGACGACGGTTTTCCGCCACAGCATCAGGATCATCTTTAGAACCTGCACCGACATTGAGGCTGTCATAAATGCCGGAAGATACGCCGCCGAGACGGGTGAAAAACCCATGCGCGATGCGGTCATTGGTTTCGAGCAAAGGAGAGCGGATCGGATCAGGCATATTGGTCATGATAGTCTCTCTGGAAAATGAAATATCAGATTGTTTTCAGGTCGGGATAAGTGACGCTTAAGACTTTAAACAGGCTGCCCATCTGGTTTGGCGCAGCCAGCCGCTCCACATCATCACGGATTTGTTCCTGCACGCTGGCAGATTTACCGGCGCCGAGCTGACCTGCACGGCTGAGCAGACCCATTCTCAGCAGGAAGTCGCCCTGTTCTTCAGCTTTTATCGTGCAGCCGAGGCCGGAAGCGATTTTTGCGAGAGAGGCAAAATCCACATGGGTTGTGATATCTGCCTGACCGGGAGCGATGAACACATCCTGATAGGCGTGCTGATAGAGTGCCTGCAAGGTGTCGCCGAAACTGGCTTCATGAGAGCCATAGTCAATCAGCAAAGCCGCACCTTTGTGCTTGCGGATATGTTCGCTGATTTGCTGCATCAGCGCAGAACGTGCCGGTGAGGCCTCAAAGATTGTACCTTCTGGTGCTGTTTCATGGCCTTGAGGCAGAAGGGCAGGGGCAATGCCTCCGGTACCGGTGGTAAAGCAGAGTTCCGGTGCTGCCTCATTGCGGGTTGCAACCATACGCTCAACAAAGCGGCCTTCATGTTTAACATATTGATGATCCGGTAGCGCATCGAACAATTCATTGGCGACGAGGATCAGCGTGTTTTGCGGGATTTCCCCGAAGCTTTTATACCAAGCCATGTGAGGGGCGGCACCCTCAAGCTTTTTCTTTTGCACGCCTGTCAGCCGGTCGCTGGTTTCCACCATTGCAATATGGGTGGTGCGCAGCATGTCCGGTGCCAGTTTGCCAGCCGCGCGCAGCAGGTCGCTCATCAATGTGCCGCGACCGCCGCCAATCTCGCAAATGGTGCAGTTTTCCGGTTTGCCCAGAGCTTCCCAATGGCTGACGACCCAAATGCCGATCAGTTCACCAAACATCTGGCTAACTTCCGGCGCAGTGATGAAGTCACCTTTCGCCCCGAACGGCTCACGGGTCATGTAATAACCGCCGTCATGATCGGCGAGGCAGAAAGCCATATAGTCTGCCACGCTGATCGGTCCGCCATTGGTAATCAAGCGGATCAGACGCTGTTTCAGCTTGTCTGCGGCGGGGATTGTCGTTTCTGCCATTGTTTATGCCTTTGCCGCAGCTCGGTTTCCGCGCCACATTGCCCAGACACCGAGCAGTACCATCGGAACAGACAGAACCATGCCCATGGTCATCCAGTCGCCGACGAGATAGCCGAGCTGTGCGTCCGGCTCGCGGAAGAACTCAACCAGAATACGTGACAAGCCATAACCGGCGACAAAGGCACCGGCGATGAAGCCCGGAGCTTTGAGCTTGTTGCCCTTCCAGATCAGCAAAGCGAGTACGAAGAACAATACAAAGCCTTCGAGTGCTGCTTCATAAAGCTGGCTCGGGTGGCGTGGCAGCGGTCCGCCATTGGGGAAATAAACTGCCCATGAAACATCGCTGACGCGACCCCAGAGTTCTGAATTGATGAAATTGGCAATGCGCACGACGCCGAGGCCGATCGGTACACCGGCGGCGATTGTGTCGAACATACTCCAGACAGGAATGCCGCGCTTACGTGCAAACAGGATCATGGCAACGGTCGTGCCGAGAATGCCGCCATGGAAAGACATACCGCCGTCCCAGACAGCCGGTATTTCCAGCGGATTGCTGATATAGAAACCGAAATTATAAAACAGCACGTAACCGAGACGGCCGCCGATCACAACGCCAAGGGCTGCCCAGAGCACAAAATCATCCAGAGCCAGCGGATCCATAGGCGCATTATTGTTCGGCCACAGACGCGCTGTGTTTACAAGTTTCTTGCCATACCACCACGCAAACAAAATGCCGATGACATAGCCGATGCCATACCAGTGCACAGAGAGCGGCCCTATGGAAAACAGCACAGGATCAATATTCGGGAAGGGCAGTGCAGCCATTATGATCTGCGGTTCGGTCATTCTTCACTCCGTTATGGCTGCGTCTGCTATCATGTGTTCCAGCACTGGTTTGTACTGTTGTTGATGAGGCATAGCGAATTTTTGTTCAGGATAAAAGTCCGTTGCTTTTATGGCTTTATTCGGGTTCCAGTGGTCTGATACCGGCATTTGCATCCCGTGGATGTAGATGCTGAGCAAATGTCGGTATTGAAATGACCACTGGCAATTATATGAAACGAGTAGATTTTCGAATTTGACGTTTGAAACAACATTGGTGTCAGTCGGGGGCAAACGTCAAATTCAATCCACTCGCCTTAAGCCGAACTTAAATGTCTGACAAAGTAAGACTGTTTAAGTCTTGCATACGATATAATGCGGGCTTATCTCAGAAGCAGAAGTTTATTTCCGCCTGTGGCGGCTAAAAAGAGGTGATCCAATGAGTAATGCAACCGGTAAAGTTCTTGATGAACTCGCAAAACTCGTCACTGATGCTGCGGGTGCCGCGCAGGGCGTGCGTCGTGAAGTCGAGACAGCAATGCGCTCTCAAGGTGAAAAATTGCTCAACACTTTGGATGTTGTGCAGCGTGAAGATTTTGAAGCCATGCGTGAAATGGCGGTCAAAACCCGTACCGACAACAGTGCCCTGACTGTTAAAATTGCCGAGCTTGAAGAGCGTATTGCTAAAATCGAAGCAGCACTGACAGAAAAACCAGCGAAAAAAGGTGCTTAAGGTCTAAAAATCTCGAAGATTTTTTAACTTTTTATTCACAGGGGCGAATGCCTAAAAGCCCTTATTCCAGAATCGGTTACAGCGGCGCCCACTCGGGCGCCGTTTGTTCTTTCCACATGGTTTCTTAGAGTTTTGACAAAAAGGACTGGTACTCTGACTCAGCATCAATAGACTGAAAACACTGCATGATTCGTAATTGAGTCATGAAGCATGGCAGAAGCGGGGAGTGGCAGGGCAGTGAGTTCAGTCGCACAGATCCGGTTGATGTGCCAGTGTAACAGTCATGTGTTTGCGCGTGTGTTGGAGGCGGGGTTGCAGCGTTTGGCAACATTTGTCTCGGCCTATTAACCAGTGTGTCTTTTTTGCGGCGCTTGCTGCGGGGGATGCATTCCGGCTGCGTATTTATGACAGCCGGAATCCGGGTTTTGCTCTTACGGGTAAACCCAAAAACAGGGAACGAACATGAACCTTCTTGAGCTCGATATCGCTCGCGATGCACATCCGGTGGATGTCATTGAACAGGTTGCGCATGCCAATGACTGGGCTTTTGACCGTACCGGTGACGATGAGATTGCGGTTTCTGTTGTCGGTAACTGGACGGATTATCATCTTTCATTCTCGTGGATGGAAGAGTTTGAAGCGCTGCATTTGGCCTGCGCCTTTGATGTCAAGGTGAGTGAGCCCCGCGTGAATGAAGTCATGCGTCTGCTCTCTCTGATTAATGAGCAATTGCTGATGGGGCACTTTGATCTGTGGCGGCAGGAAGGGGCGATAATGTATCGCCAGTCCCTGTTGCTGGCGGGCGGCGCTAAGCCGACCAGCCGTCAGGTTGAAGTATTGCTGGCCAGTGCGCTGGAAGCCTGTGAATGCTATTATCAGGCTTTCCAGTTTGTGGTCTGGTCGGGTGTGCCGGCGAAAGAGGCTTTGCAAGGCGTGTTATTTGAAACCGTCGGCCGGGCTTAAGGTGATAAAACAAGCGCTGCCTGTTTAAAAAGGCAGCGGCAGAGCGCCGTGTGCCAGGCTTGGCACACAAAGGTCGCTCTAACACTTTAAAATTAGAGCATAATTTTGTCTTAAACTGATCTAAGTTTAAGGAATTATGCTCTAGTGCATGTCGCGGAAAAGTGGGTACCGGTTTTCCGATAGTGACATGCGTAAAAACTTGGAGATAGAGCGAGCGCAGTGGCTATAATTAAACGCGACACGCTCTATAAGCATGGGGGGTATTGTGTCTGAGTATCAGGAAATCAGTTTTGCGGATTTTGAAAAAGTCGACATCCGCACCGGTACGATTATTGAAGCGGAAGTTTTCGCCAAAGCCCGCAAGCCTGCCTATAAGCTGAAAATTGATTTCGGCGATGTGATTGGCATTAAAAAATCATCTGCACAGATTACTGTTCATTATACGCCGGAAACGCTGGTCGGTCGTCAGGTTCTGGCTGTCGTTAATTTTCCGCCGCGCCAGATCGGTCCGTTTATGTCTGAAGTATTGACACTCGGATTTGCTGATGAAAATGGTGATATTGTGTTGGCGGCAACAGAGCGAAATGTGCCGAACGGGAAAAAACTGATATAATCTTATTTTTCAAAGAATATAATTATCATTTTTAATTATATTCTTTGATGTTGTGTATTTATATAATTTATCTAAAATATGACATAAATATCTTTGATAATTTTCGGTATTTTTATCGGAGTTATTCTATGATTATTAAGAAGATCATTTTATTTTCTGTTTTATTCACTTGTGTTGCGAATGGTGCCTATGCCGCAACTAAACCGCTTGACGAAGCGGACGTAGTGATTGTGAATTCCACAATGCGTAATCAATCGGCCATCACTGTGGGCGACATGCTTCAGTTTTCCAAAACCTTTAATGTGGCTGTTCTGAATGCGAGTGATAAGCCGCTCAATCTTTCTGCCGGGTGCTTTAAAGCAGTGATGCCGGATAAAACCGAGCTGTCCGCTGATACGATTGAGAAACTCCTGACAACCGGTACATTAAAAGCCGGAGAAGAGCGGAAAGGCTTTGTCGGTTTCTCATCGCCTGATGACAGCGTTTACAATGCGCAGGCTGTGAAGTTTCTGTCATCGTGTAAATAAGGCTGCACCGCATATTATGCAGAAATTCAGTTCAGGTGCCGGATATAGCTGTGTCCAGTACCTGAATTCTTGTATCAGGCAGGAATGCTGATAATGGCACGCAAGCCGCCTTTCGGGCTGCTGTCCAGCGTAATATCTCCGCCGTGATTTCGGGCAATATCGCGGGCAATCGCTAAGCCCAAGCCAGTGCCGCCTGCGTCCTGATTGCGGGCTTCATCCAGGCGTACAAAAGGTTTGAAAACCTCTTCCCGTTTATCTTCCGGTATGCCGGCACCATCATCATCGACCACAATGGTCAGCCAGTCATCCTTGTGTGTTGCTGTTAAATGCACCGACTGTGCATAGCGGAAAGCATTGCCGACAAGATTGCTGACCAATCGAGTGAATGCATTCGGGCGGACATGAATATTGCTGTTACCGTGCATCTCAGTGGAGAAACCACGATTGCGCAGCCGTGCTTCTTCTTCCAACTTCGTGAAGAGGATTTGCAGATCCAGAACGCCTTGCTCCTCACTGCCTTCACCGCGTGCAAAAGCCAGATAGCCTTCCAGCATATTCTGCATGTCGGTAATATCCTGATTAAGCGGCACGGTATCAATTTTGCTGCCGGCAATGGCCAGTTGCAGTTTAAAGCGCGTGAGAATGGTGCGCAGATCGTGGCTCACGCCGCTGAGCATGGCTGTGCGCTGTTCAATCTGTCGTTCAATGCGTTCGCGCATCTGAATAAAGGCAATGCCCGCCTTGCGCACTTCTTCAGCGCCATGGGGGCGGAAGCCGACAGGCATGGGTTGGCCTTTACCGAAACTTTCAGCCGCTTCTGACAATTGCTGGATCGGTTTGATCTGGTTGCGCAGAAAGGCAATCGCAATGGTCAGCAAAACCAAGGCCGTACCGATCATCCATGTGAGGAAGATCAGCGTATTTGAAGCGTAGGCCTGACTGCGCTTGGCAAAAACACGCAGCACTTTATCGTCCAGCTGAATGCGGATCTCTACCAGATCGGAATCGCCGACCGTATCAATCCAGAATGGCCGGTTGATCTGGCGGGTGATTTCTTCATTAAGAAAGTAATCAAGAATAGAGAAAAACGGTTTTGGTCCTAGAGGCGGAAGCGGCGAGGGCGGCAAGACGGATACGTTCAGATCCAGCCGTTGTTGCGCTATACGGATAATATTCGCGTAATCAGGTTCCTGCGGATAGGTTTCCAGAATATCAATAATAGCAGAGATGTCGCGTACAACAGCAGTGGACAGACGTTCTGTGACCATCTGCCAGTGCCGTTCCATAAAGACGAAGGCAATAACCGACTGCAACAACACCATCGGAGCGATGATGATGATGAGCGAGCGCGCATAAAGCCGCTTGGGCATACGCAATGCCAGCCAGTCGGAAAACCTTTTCCAGAGCAACTGCTATTTTCTCCTGTTCGTCAGGATTATGTTATTGGCGATGAGAGCTTTTATTGCTCAATGCTCAGCTTGTAGCCGATACCGCGCACTGTTTGCAGCCAGATCGGATTAGCAGGGTCAACTTCAATCTTGCGGCGCAAACGGTTGATCTGCACGTCGATTGTTCTTTCTCCAACTTCCCCGTCCTGACCTGTCAGTTCATGACGCGGCACTGTCTCGCCGGCACGTTCAGCGAAGATCGTCATGATATCCTGTTCACGATCTGTCAGTTTGATAACTTCGCCGCCTTGTTTGAGTTCCTTGCGCGGAATGGAAAAAGTATAAGGACCGAAAACGATCTGCTCGATAATATGCTGTGTCGGCTGGGCACCGCGGCGCAGAATATTATTGATACGCAGCGTCAGTTCACGCGGATCAAACGGTTTGGAGAGATAGTCATCGGCACCGGCTTCGAGGCCGCTGATACGGCTGTCGGTTTCAGAAAGCGCGGTAAGCATCAGAATTGGCACATTTTTCTGCTCACGCAGCGAACGGGTCAGCTCTACACCGCTTTCACCCGGCATCATGACATCGAGAATAATGAGATCGAAATCAATACCTTCGAGCTTACGGCGGGCTTCCTGCGCATTGGCTGCCATTGTAACGCGGTAACCGGTGGTGCTCAGATATTGTGAGAGCAGGCTGCGGATACGGGTATCATCATCAACCACCAGCAGGTGCGGGGCATCATCGGACAAAATTGTGTCTTCGCCGGTCATTGTTTCTACCCTTTCAGTGCAAAGCTTTTTCTGCCTTTGGTAAGGCGTGAATTCAGCTTTATTATTTCGTTTTCAGCTGTCTGTTTATCTATGCGGACTGCCTTCGGATATACACACTATGTGAATGAAGGCTGTTTATATTTACCGGTTGAGCGGCAGGCTGTCGATCTGATCGCGCTGGTCGCTGTTGACCATGGCTTTCAGGAAGTTCTGGATAATTTGTTTTTCCGTGACATTGCTTTCAGCCAGAGCTGCCGCAATGCGGTTTGACTGCGGCTGAGTCAGTGAAAGAATAAGCTCGCGGCCGGAAACAGTCGGATATAATTCCCGCTGGCGGCGGTCGGTTTCACCGGTCAGCTGAATAATATGGCCGTTATCGACCAGTTGTTTCAGAACACGGGCAAGACTTTGTTTGGTGATCTTCAAAACATCCAGCAGTTCCGCGACACTCATGCCGGGTTTGCGGTTGACGAAATATAAGACACGGTGATGTGCGCGGCCGAACCCCATGGTTTCAAGCTGCTTATCAGGGTCAGCTGTAAAATCGCGATAGGAAAAGAACAGAAGCTCAATGATGCCCAGATCGTTGACCTCATCTTCTGAGAGGGCTGAACGAATAGTAGTATCATTGTGATTGAAACGCACGTCCGGTCTCCGGTTCTTTCATATTTCAGTCTGTATAGTTCTATCAGCCTGTTTGTTATGCGGATAGATTACCTGCATCTTACTTTCAATTATCCGTTTTAGAAACATCCATGGCAACATTCTGCGGCCAACATCCTGCATTTTCAAATGCTCTGCTGCGTAAAACTGATTCTGTGCGAAATTGTATGATTACGGTCAGTTCAGAAGGGATGAAACATGCTGAATTTATCAGGTAATAATTATAAGAATTGACAGACTCCTTTTTCTTGTCATCATCTAGATGTCAAGGCGTTCTACTTTGATGTTTAACATTAATTGGGGTGACAATTATGGATGCCATTATTCCTATTCTTGTGCAGTTAGTCGCCGGTGCTGTCGGTGGTAATCTGGCAGGCGCAGTTAAGAATCTCAGCCTTGGAACAACAGGCAATACAGTTGCCGGTGGTATCGGCGGTCTGATCCTGGGTCAGCTTCTGCCAATGCTGTCCGGTGGCGGTCTTGATTCTGCGCTGAGCGGTATTGTCGGGCAATTGATCGGTGGCGGTGCCGGCGGTGCTGTTTTGACGGCCGTAATCGGTCTGATTAAAAACAGCATGGCCAATAAAGCCTGATCGTACAAAATCGGGATTAATTACCTTATGACCGGCAGGGTACGATATCGTGCCGGTCATAAGAATATGATTTTTCTTCAGGCAGTGTGCGCGCACTGCTTTTTTCATTTACGAGACCTATATAAGAGACAGCTCCGGCTGTCTTTTTTTGTTTGTGCAAGAGCGTGTCGCGCTTAATTGTACGCATGGCACTCGCTCTGGATTCTTTTATGGTCGCATGTTCGCGAAAGCTGAATGAGCCCATTTGAGCCAGACATGCTCTATGCAAAACGAAAACCGGCCAGAGAATGCAAACGATAATCGGGTGATAAATGAGCAAGCTTCAGGCAATCATAGTTGCAGTCACGCCTTTCCGGCAGAATTGTACAATCCTGTTCGATAAGGACAGTAAAAAAGGCGTCGTTGTTGATCCGGGCGGTGATGTTGATGCGCTCAAGGAAGTGATTGAGAATAATCAGCTAAAAATTGAAGCGATCTGGATTACGCATGGCCATGTCGATCATATCGGTGCTGCCGCTGATCTGCGTGATGCATTGCAGGTACCGATTATCGGTTCTCAGGAAGAAGATGCGTTTCTCTATGATAATGTGGAGGCCTCGGCGGCTAAATTTGGTCTGGGCGAAGGCTTCCGCAATTTTCAGCCGGATCGCTGGCTGAAAGAAGGGGACGTTTTGCAGGTTGCCGGAGAGAATTTTGAAGTCCTGCATTGTCCGGGGCATTCACCGGGGCATGTGGTTTTCATCAATAAAGCCATGCATTTTGCAATTGTCGGTGATGTCTTGTTCAACGGATCGGTTGGCCGCACGGATTTGCCGGGCGGGGATCATGAAACATTGATCCGTTCCATCAAGGAGAAGTTGCTGCCACTCGGCGATGAGTTCAGTTTTATCTGCGGTCATGGTGCAGGTAGCCGCTTTGGTGATGAGCGCAGAGGCAACCCGTTTCTGGTGTAATTGAGCTGTCTTGGAAGAAGGCAGCTCTGAGTGCCGGGCATCTCATTGGGCGCTTAGTGCCCTAATAAAAAACCGCCGATGGGACCGGCGGTTTTTTCATCTGAGCGGGATCAGTTTGCAACGCAGAAGTGATCCTGACCATCATAGCCGCGGAATGTACCGGACTGGGCATTGAAGGAGCGGTATTTCTGGGAGCACCAGTTATACCATTCGCGTGTCCATGGCTGGTAGGAGCCACGGTAGTCACGTCCATAATTACCGCGTGCCGGCTGGGCAGGATAGAAGGTCTGCGGTGGCGGAGGTGCGTTGTAAATCGGTTCACGATAAACAGGTTGCGGTTGTGGCTGGGATATGGCTCCGGCGATAATTGCACCGGCTGCAAGGCCAAGCACACCTGCGGCTATCGCATTGTTGCGATCACGGCGGCGGTCGCGGCGATCCCAGTCTCTGTCACGGTTACGCCAGCCATTATCATGATTCCAGCCGCCATTGTTCCAGCCTCCGTGGCGGCGTCCCCAGTCATCAGCGGATGCAACTGAAAGATTGCCAGCTATCGTGGCAATGGAGAGGCCTGCGATCAGAGCGGTTTTGGTCAACTTATTCATCATAATCTGTGCCTCCTTACGAAGCTTTACGCATTCGGCAATGCCGGTTTTGGTCTTCTCTCATCCGCAACTTAATGTCTGAGATAAGATGATGATCAATCATTAGAGCAGGGCATATGAATGCTTGCTGAACAGAAAATAAGGGCAATGTTCAGCTTTTTAAATATCTCCGTCTTTCACGATTAATGACAAGCAGCGTGGATTTGAAAGCATGATTTTACGTGTTTGCAAGACGTGCGAGTGCGGTGCTGAAACGGGAATCGTTTGCTGGTGTAAGATATTCACGAAAACAACGGGATAGCAGGCTCCCCAGTGAGAGGGGCAATCCGGTAATACTCTGCGAACCGGCGTGAACTGTCTTTTTTGATTTTCAGACTGTATCAGAAAGTGAACGGCGAGCGTTTAAAAGAGCGAAGTTTGCGCTCTGCGGATAATAAAAAACCCCGGCGTAACCGGGGTTTCTGAATAAAACACTGCTTACAGTCTGACTTCCATGAGAATACCACGCAGAAATCATATATAGGCAGTCTGGTGCTTTTTATTCGGTAATGCTGATGTCTACAGCTTTAGGGCCTTTGCCGCGACGATCCGGTTCAGTTTCGAAAGAAACTTTTTGATTGTCAGCGAGGTTTGTGAGGCCGGAAGCCTGAACAGCAGAGATATGTACGAAAATATCTGGTCCGCCATTATCCGGTTTGATAAAGCCAAAGCCTTTTTCACCATTAAAGAATTTGACTACGCCGGTTTGTGCCATGGGATACGTTCCTTTTCCTTGGCGCCGTCTTGGCCTTTCAGCCGCAACGGAATTTTTCGAACCGCTATGCGCACCACACGCCCAGCGGTAGGGGTATGCAGGCAGTTATCGAAATCAGGAAAGGAGCCGATCATTGTCAGTTGCCTGACCCGGAGCTTATAGCGGTTCCGGCGCGCCGTTCTTCCAGTCTTCCATTGTTCGCCAAATGCCCGAACATTTGAAGACTGATCTATAGAGAGGTATTTGGCAAGCAAATTTTTGTTATGATGCTGTTTTTTCTTTGCCAAGTTGGGCTGCAATAAAAAATAAATAGTCATAAATACAAAGATACTTCACTAAAAAGAAAATCAAGATGACTTAAGTTTTATTTAGTTTTGAAAATTGTTGTATAATAACTGAATTGTGTAGTTCTTTGTGATTGAAGGAAGTCGGATCACTTAAAAAATTGCATATTTTGAGAAAAAATACACAAAAAGGCTGCTTTCGATTTTTAAAGACGTTGTTTTCACTGCTGAAATTGAACAATTGCTGGTATTCCGGTTGTGTATTCCGGTTGTCGCTTATTCCGGAAAGTGATGCAGCCCCGTGCATTTTACCTTCACTGCCGCCAAAGGCTCTGAATGTCTCAGCGGTTTCTGCGAATGATGCACGAACCGCCACTGATTCTGATGGTCTGGCAGAGATTATCCGCCGTCTGACGACTGTTCGCACCGAGGCGGGCAACATAGATACCTCTTCTGCCGATCGGGCTGCGGACACGGGAAATATAGACTTCACGTCCGGCGAACAGTTTCGGATTCTGTTTGCGCAAGCGGTTCCATTGAGCGCTGACAACACTTTGGCGGAAATTTCCTGCCACCTGAACCGCCCATGGAAACGGATTAAGCTGCGCCATAGAGAGTGAGCGGGATTTGATGACGGGTAACAGCTGGCAGGCTTGCTGAAATGACAGTTTGTCATCCAGTGGTGTGTCGGTCAGTTCCTGTCCGGTGCTGAAATGATCCACGCTTTTGCCGGTAATGGAGAGAACATAATTCTCTGTCTCCAATGGCAGAAATCCGCCATTCTTCATCCAGTTGGACAAACGGGTCGGCCCTGCATTATAGGCCGCGGCTGCCAACCCCCAATTGCCGAAACTACCATGTAGATCTTTCAGGAACGATGCCGAAGCGGGCAGAGCCAGCTCAATATTGAAAGCATCAGTCAGGCCGCGTTCTTTAGCTGTGTAAGGCATGAATTGCGCAATACCCTGCGCCCCAACAGGGCTGACAGCCAGATGGTCAAAACGGCTTTCTTTCCAGATCAGGCGGGCAAAGAAATTCGGCGGGATGCCATGTTTTTCGGCTGATCCGGCAATCAGGCGGCAGATTTGCGCAACATCCGGTGCAGGTTTCGCGTCGGTGTCAGACTTCCCGCTCTGTTTTTTCTCCGCTATGGGAGGGGCAGATTCAGCCGGTTTTTCCTGCTGCTCCTGTGCAAAGGCAGCGGACAGACCAGAGACCGGAACAGACAGCATGAGTGCAACAAATAATCCGGCCGGAAGGTGCATAGGCTGATCCTGTCAGAATATATCGCAAAAATCCTGCGCGGGTTTTGAGATATATGTTAATGCAAGAAATGGAAAACGCACGTAGCTTTCATGCGTTTTCCGTCTTACCCTGTCAACACAGACAGGATGCAACACGCTATTTTCCGGGACGTCCGGTTTTGCCGGAGCGTCGGGTTTTGCGTTTCACATCCACCGGATCTTCATAGGAGCCGGCGCCGGCGCGATGCCGCCTGACCGGAGCCGGATCGTCGTCGCTCTGCGGGCCGAGCGGTTTCACCATATCTGTTCCGGGCCCCATATTGTCGAGCGACGGTTTTTTAAACAGGGATGGCGACGGCGATGTTCTGCCACCTCTGGACGGCCGTTCAAGGGACAGTTCCGCTTCGCGTGCCAGCGGATCATCAGCAATAGCCAGTTCTTTTTCACGCAGACGTTTGATTTCGTCACGCAGCCTTGCTGCCGTTTCAAAGTCAAGATCAGCTGCCGCGTCACGCATTTTCTTCTCAAGATGCTCAAGATGCGCTCCGAGATTATTGCCGACCATCCCGCCTTGTTCTGCAAAGCCGCTGATATCCGCGCGCACATGATCCCGCTCATAAACGGAATTGAGAATATCCGAGATATTCTTGCGCACCGATGCCGGTGTAATGCCATGTTCGGTATTATAGGCAACCTGCTTCTCACGACGACGGCTGGTTTCCTCCATCGCGCGTTGCATAGAGCCGGTGATCGTATCGGCATAAAGAATAACGCGACCATCGACATTTCGTGCTGCACGGCCGATTGTCTGCACCAGTGAGGTTTCCGAACGCAAGAAGCCTTCTTTATCCGCATCGAGAATTGCAACGAAGCCGCATTCAGGAATGTCCAGACCTTCACGCAGCAGGTTGATGCCGATCAGCACATCAAATGCACCAAGGCGCAGGTCACGGATAATCTCGATACGCTCCAGCGTATCAATATCCGAGTGCATATAACGGACGCGCACGCCCTGTTCATGCAGATATTCTGTCAGGTCTTCGGCCATGCGCTTGGTCAGCACTGTGACCAGCGAGCGGTAGCCGTTCTTTGCGGTTTCGCGGATTTCTCCCAGCACATCATCTACCTGCGAACGGGCTGGACGCACTTCAACCGGCGGGTCAATCAGGCCGGTCGGGCGGATCAGCTGTTCAGCAAACACACCGCCGGATTGTTCCATTTCCCATTTGCCGGGGGTTGCTGATACCGCAACGGTTTGCGGGCGCATTGCATCCCATTCTTCAAAACGCAGCGGGCGGTTGTCCATGCAGGAGGGCAGGCGGAATCCATATTCCGCAAGCGTTGCTTTACGACGGAAGTCGCCGCGATACATGCCGCCGATCTGCGGAACGGTAACATGACTTTCATCAATGAAAACCAGAGCATTGTCAGGAATATACTCGAACAAAGTCGGTGGCGGCTCACCCGGCTGGCGGCCGGTGAGATAACGTGAGTAGTTTTCAATACCGGCGCAGGAGCCGGTCGCCTCAAGCATTTCCAGATCAAAGGTTGTGCGCTGTTCAAGACGCTGGGCTTCGAGCAGACGTCCGGCATTATTCAGTTCGACGAGGCGGTGCTTCAGCTCTTCCTTGATGGATTTGATCGCCTGATTAAGGGTAGGACGCGGCGTCACATAATGCGAATTCGCATAGATTTTTACGGATTTGAGATCGCCGGTTTTCTGACCGGTCAACGGGTCGAATTCCGTAATGGTTTCAATCTCGTCACCAAAGAGCGAGATACGCCATGCACGGTCTTCCAAGTGGGCAGGGAAGAGTTCAATCGTATCGCCGCGCACACGGAAGGAGCCGCGCACGAAATTGATATCCTGACGCTTATATTGCTGCGCCACCAGATCGGCAAGCAACTGGCGCTGATCGAGACGGTCGCCGATCGTCATTTCAAAGGTCATCGCCGTATAGGTTTCGACCGAACCGATACCGTAAATACAGGAGACCGAGGCGACGATAATCACATCATCACGTTCCAGCAGTGAGCGGGTGGCCGAGTGGCGCATCCGGTCGATTTCTTCATTGATCGAGGATTCTTTCTCAATGAAGGTATCGGAGCGCGGCACATAAGCTTCCGGCTGATAATAATCATAATAGGATACGAAATATTCGACCGCATTATTCGGGAAGAAGCTTTTGAACTCTCCGTATAGCTGGGCGGCTAGTGTCTTATTCGGTGCGAGAATCAGAGCAGGACGCTGTGTGCGTTCAATAATATTGGCAACGGTAAAAGTTTTACCCGAACCGGTCACGCCGAGCAGAACCTGTGTCTGATCGCTGTTTTCAATACCTTCCACCAGATCGGCGATGGCTGTCGGCTGGTCACCGGAAGGGGTATATTCGGTTTCCATTTTAATCTGGATGCCGCCCTCGGATTTGGCAGGGCGTTCCGGCCGGTGCGGTGTCCAGAGTTTACCGTTTTTGAACAACGGATTGCCGGATTCAATCAAAGCAGACAGTGCTTCCACGGTTGCAGTGGCACCGCTGGAAGGCATATTGGCTGCATCTTCCATGGTGATATCCATGCCGGAGACAGGATTTAGACCTGCCGCTACGCGTTCTTTCAGCGTGGCTGCTTTGGCTCTGGATGTAGGTGCCTTGGAGGTGTCGCTTTTTTTCGGGGCGGTTTTCTTTGGGGTTGCCGGTTTGGTAACAGGCAGTGCTTCCGGCTGCTCAGCCATTTCACTGATCATCCGCGACCAGTCGCCAACCGAAGAGGAGAGCGGAATGCCTGAAAATTCTGCCTGAGGCACTTCGCCGAAACCATCAACTTGCGGTGTTTCACCGAAACCCTGTTGCTGCTTGTTCAAATCAGCAGGGGGCTGTGATGACTTATCTTTTTTGGACATGTCAGAACTCTCTCGGCAAGCAGAAGCGAAGGGCAGATGATTAATACAGCCAGTCTGTAGCCCGATCAGAATAAAGCGGGTCGTCAGACATTAGCGAATATAGGCATATAAGTATAGAACGAAAAGGGTACGTTTTCATTCTGGCTGATAATTATCAGAAATAAAAAAACGCCGCAGAAAATCTCTGCGGCGTTTTTAGAGGCTCAGTGATTACTGGCCGTGCGGACCGTCACCGCCGCGACGCGGACGGTTCCAGTGCGGGCGTCCAGGACGGTTGCCGTTTTCCCAGCCCGGGCGACCGGGACGGTGCCCGTTCCAGCCCGGACGGTAATTTGGCCGGTAATACGGGCGGTGCGGACGATAATACGGACGATCCCAGCGATCATACCTGTCATTGTTGATGGCCGAGCCGATAACCACACCGGCAATCAGCGGAATACCGATAGCTGCAGCCGTGTTGCCGAAATTATTATTGCTGTAGTTGCCGGAAGATCCTTCACGCACTGCCAGATAACGCGAGGATGCCCAGCCGGAGCGTCCAGCATAATAGACCCGACACCAGCCATAGCCGCTGGTGCAGCCGTTCACATCAACGCGCGCACCGTTCGGAATAGAGCCGAGCGTACGATAATTCGTGCCAGGGCCGGTACGCAGATTAAGATTGGTTGTCACAATCGCATTCGCAGCCTGTGCAGTTGTGGCGGAGAATAAAGCAATGGCAATGATTGCCGATTTGATACCAAGTTTCATTTTTCGGTCTCCCCGTGATGAATTGTCTGTTTTTGCAGCAGAACAATCTGCGCGCTTTTCATGTCAGAGGCTTTCTGAGCTCAGAGCATCAAAGGGCGCCATGAAGTATAAACGAATTAACACCTGTTCCGGTTCCGTCATGCATCCATTCGGAATATGGACGGACGGATAGCGGTTTTTTCGTTTGTCAGAATCTATACGGAATTATGTGAATGCAGCCTGAATGCCTGTTGGCTTAATATAATCTTTTATTGATGCGGAGAAAATCAATATTGTAAAATGTGGTTACTGCAGAAAACAAATTTTACACCATCCCCGAAGTCAAAACAGGTCGGGGATGGTGTGAGAGCTTTGTATTATTGCTGAAAGCCTGTGGCAGCCGCTGTTAAAATACGCCCGGGCAGATAGATAACCATAGAAGCTGCACCGGTAATCACATTGGAACCATCTGCTAATATTGCCTGACCGGAAGTTTGACCTTCGCCTTTCAAAGTATTGAGAGACAGGCTGCCGTCGCTAACCAGTGCCATCAGCGTTGGTGAAGAGGCGAAGACACTATGTGCACCGCCGTCAACACTGCTGGCATCCAGCACGGCAATGCCATATTTCTGCAGTGTTTCAATGCTGGAACCGTCGCCGACGCGGGAATGTCCGCCGGTAATGCGGCCTGAAATATTCAGCGCGCTGTCATTACGCGAAACCAGAACAGCCATAGGTGGCAGAGGTTTGACATCTTTGATCTGTTTTTCAAACACATCCAGATCAATGTCAGGGGCGGCCAGCAAAACATTGGTCAGGCGATTTAGTGCAGTCCGTTCTTCATTAAGTGCCAATGTGCGCAGGGCTTCCATGGTGACAAAACTGCCCATGGAGTGACCAACCAGCAAAATCCGTTTGGCTTTGGTTTTTGATGCCAGTTTCAGCAGTTCTGCCAGACCGTCACGTGCAAAATTTGCGCTGTCACGGTCGTAAACATAAAGGCCGAGCGAGGCGGCAGACGGCCATGCGTAATGCACCGTCACGGATTTCAATCCGTAATCATGGGTGAACTGGGCGGCGCGGAACGTGCTGTCCGCAAAATTATTGTTATAGCCATGCACAAAGATCAGCAGTTCCTGATCTTTAGCCGAATGCTGATCCAGAGCCTGATTCAGCTGATTGACGAAAATCTGGCTGTTATCAAAAGGCTGGAAGCTGACTGCCGCGAAATGTTTGGCCGGATCAGGCTTGTAGCCGGTCTTTTCCACAACACCTCTCACATGCGCTTTCGGGATGCCGATATCAACGCGTGAAAAATTCAGTTTGTCTGAACGTTTCGCGTTATAAGGCATTGAAAAATCATCGCTGCGCTGGCGGCTTGTGGCTACATAAACCGGTACAACGGAAGCTGGCTGAGCTGGTTTGACGATGGCAGCATTGGCGGCAGCTACGGAAGCCGGATTGGAATTGGGGCCGTGCCAGAGTACCGCGCGGGAGCCGGTGCAACCGCTGATAATGATGGAAACGAATGCCAGAAACAAAATGCGAGTCATTCGCTGCTCTATCCTTGCCAAGCCTGTTACTGTTCAACCAAGCTGAACCTCTTCCGTGTACGTAACCGGATGTTCAGTGTTTTTAAAAGCAGTTATTAACAAGTCTGGCAATCTGTAAACATAAACCGCACAGATAAATCCGGCGGTTTAACGTGTTGTCGTGTCTTTTAAACCATAGCTGTGACCGGTTCGTCTCACAGATTTTCTGCAGAAACCTCTGAAAGACTTGTCTTGCCGGCTGTTGGTTTTTTGAAACGCAGGCGGGGTACAATTTCCACCATCAGCATGGACAGGAAAATCAGCGCACAACCGGCAAGGCCGATGAATGGCAGACGTTCGCCGAGCAGAATCGCGCCGAACAGGGCTGCGAATAAAGCTTCAGAAGACAGGAAAATAGCTGCCTGCGGTGCGCTGGTGTAGCGTGTGCCGATGGCTTGCAATGTAAACGCAACGCCGGATGAGAACATGCCGGTGAACAGAATTTCCGGTGCCGCAGCCTGAATGGTCTGCCATTCGATTTGTTCAAAAATTGCAGCGCAAATGATGCCGGCAAGGGCAACGACTGCGAACTGAACGCAGGCCATGGTGACCGGTCTGCCAATACGCAATGCATAGCGGGCAATGAACAAGCCCTGCAAAGCCCAGAAAAATGCGCCGGCAATCATCAGCCAGTCGCCCTGACTGAAACCGTCAAGCGAACCGCCGGACAGCATGAATATGCCTGTAAGGCTGAGCACCGCGCAGATCCAGACGACCGGATGCGGCCATTGGGAAAATAAAATCACGCCTAAAATCGGTACCAGTACAACATAAAGACCGGTGAGAAAGCCGGCATTGGTGACGGAGGTAGTAAGCAGGCCTGTTTGCTGCAGAACCATACCGGAAAACAACATGCTGCCGAGAACCATAAAGGCTTTGTAATCTGAGATGGACAGTGGTTTGGATGCGCGTCCGGCTTCCATAAAGGCAAAAGGTGCAACTGTCGCCGTGGCCACGATAAAGCGCAGGCCGATAAAGGTCAGCGGGCCGATATTTTCCATGGCGGTTGACTGGGCAACAAAGCCAAGACCCCAGATCAGGCCGGCAAAAAGAAGCAGTAAATTAGCGCGTGACTGGGTCATGATATGCCTGCGGAATGCTAAAATCGCGGATAGAGCGTATCCCGAAAAGTGCGAAGCGCCTTCGCAGGGAAAACAGTTCACTGGGCTGTTTTCTTATCCCGCTTCGATCAGATAAGATACGCGTTAAAACAAAGAGTCAGAGCGGTTCTGTTGATTCAATATTAACCGGAACTGCTCCAGGTGCAGTTCAGATCATGTTTCTCTTGCGAAGACCGGACTGTCCGGCATGCCGGAACTGCTTTTCTCTGTGTAATACGGGGCAGAGCTGAGGGCAAACCGGATCGGAGCAGGCTTAGGTTATGTGCTGAACCGCGGTCACTATGCTGTATTATTGCAGGAAAGCAAGCCGGATTTCAGCATAATATATGATGTTACAGCGTATATCCGAAATGATTCTCGTGCTGTCTGCTGTAGTTTTTATAAAATTTACGGACTTATAATACTTTATACTGAAGTCTTATATATTGTTTCGGCGTTTTCATAGTGTTGTGTTCATGTAAAAGCTGTCACAGGTTTTCAGTAAAAAAGATCTGTTTTTTTTAAAAAATGTTTCAGAAAAGCTTGGAGCGGGGTGGACAGGTCCCGCGTTTTTCACAAATTTTTTGCCGATGCTTTTTGCTCTTTCTTTTTGTTTGCAAAGCTGGCACGATAACTGAAACAGATGATGAATGATGAACGGTTCCGAAGCACCGCTTCGGTGACCGTTTTATTTTTGAGTCTCGGGGGTGTTCTCCGGCTGCTGCAGCATAATTCCTTAAGCTCGAAACAGTTTAAGGTAAAATTACGCTGTAAATATAAATGTTAGAGCAACCTTTGTGCGGCCAGCAGGGCGCACGGCGCTCTGCCAGCCGGAAGATAGTCTCATTTTTTGTTTCTGCATTTTCGTGGTTTTAAGGCTGCGGAGTGCTTTAGCGCGATTGAAGACCGCGCATCAGGCATGAGAAAGGACAGGGCATGGAAAAGTTCCCTATGACACAGGCTGGCTTTGATCAGCTGAAAGAGGAACTGCGCTGGCGTCAGCAGGAAGAGCGTCCGCGCATTATCGAGGCGATTTCGGAAGCGCGCGCGCACGGCGATCTTTCTGAAAATGCCGAATATCATGCAGCCAAAGAAGCACAGAGCCTCAATGAAGGCCGTATCGGTGAAGTTGAAGACTTTATCGCCCGTGCTGAAGTGATCGATATTTCAAAGCTGACAGGCACGACCATCAAGTTCGGTGCGACTGTTACACTTATTGATGAAGACACCGAAGAAGAGCGCATTTATCAGATCGTCGGCGATCAGGAAGCGGATGTTAAAAAAGGCCGCATTTCCATCTCGTCACCGATTGCTCGTGCCTTGATCGGCAAAAGCGCAGGCGATACTGTGGAGTTCAATGCACCGGGCGGTGCCCGTTCCTATGAAATCCTTGGTATGAGATTTATTTAACCAGTGCGCGTATCCCTTTCTGACACTGATATTCTGGCTCCGAATTTTAAAAAGCGTCTCTCCGGCGTCACCTCGACGATTGTCCAGCTGGTGCCGGTGCAGCGTAAAATGGGGATCAGGATTGCAGCTGTCGGGCGGGGATTGCCGGATGATCTTCCGCATGTGAATTTGCGTGATCTTGCCGGATTATGGCGCAAGCCTGCGTCCGGCAAAAAATTCCGCATCTGGCATGCCCGCCGCAATGTTGAAATGCTGGCCGGCATTATTATGCGTGATGTGCTGCGGATGAAGCTGAAGGTGATTTTTACCTCGGCTTCACAACGCCATCATAAAAAATTCACCAAATGGCTGATCCGTCGTATGGACGGTGTATTGGCAACCAGTACCCGCACGGCGAGCTATCTGGAAGTGCCGAATACTGTCAGTATGCACGGTATTGATCTGGAACAGTTCCACCCGCCACAAAGTGAGCAGGATCGTTTCGCTGTTACTGGTTTGCCCGGAAAATATGCCATTGGCTGTTTTGGTCGTGTGCGGCATCAGAAGGGCACCGATCTTTTTGTCGATGCGATGATTGAACTGTTGCCGCGCTATCCCAACTGGACAGCCGTGGTGGCAGGACGTGCCACAGCCGAGCATGTTGGCTTTGAAAAAGAGCTGCAGGAAAAGGTCAGAAAAGCGGGTCTTGCTGACCGGGTTATTTTTCTGGGTGAGGTGCCGTTTGTCAGTGCCGATCCTGCGGGCGACAGTATCAGTGCATGGTATCGCCGTCTGGATGTTTATGTGGCGCCCTCGCGCACCGAAGGTTTTGGCCTGACACCGCTTGAAGCCATGGCTTCACAAACCGCAGTCGTGACCAGCGATGCCGGTGCCTACCCAGAAATCGTGGTTGAAGGTGAAACCGGTTATGTTGTGCCGTCCGGTGCGACTATGGCACCTGCGATTGAAAATTATCTGCGTAACCCCGAACTTGCCGCACAACATGCGGAAAAAGGCTTGCAGCGTGTGCGCGAGTTTTTCCCGCTGGAACGCGAAGCGAAGACAATCGGGGATTTCTACCAACGGATTTTCGAGCAGGCATAAATAAAGCCGGTTTTCACCGGCTTTTTCATTTTCTGAGATGTGTCGCGTTTAAATTGCGATCAAAACTTCGTCTTTGACCGGCTTGATGGTCAGTGCTGTGCGCACAGAATCCACATTCGGCGTCGCGGTCAGTTCTTCAATCACAAAAGTCTGAAACGCGTTGAGATTTGGTGCAACGCAATGCAGCAGAAAATCGGATTCACCGGATACCATCCATGCGCGGCGCACCAGCGACCAGGATTTGGTTTTCTCGGCAAAGGCTTTCAATTCGCCATCGGACTGGTGCTTCAGGCCGACTGAGCAGAAAGCCACCAGATCCTGCCCGACAGCTTCACCTTTAATAATTGCCTGATAGCCCTGAATAATGCCGCTTTCTTCAAGTTTGCGCACACGGCGCAGGCATGGCGGTGCCGAAATGCCGACGCGTTCCGCCAGCTCGACATTTGTCATCCGCCCGTCATTTTGCAGTTCCCGCAGAATTTTCCAGTCAATATCATCAAGATCAACCTTAATCGGCATAGGAACTCCGTAAGAGGGTGGCAATAAAAGGGCTGTGAACTGCCGGAGGCAGAATGGAAGTCTCAGAAGTGCATAAAGCAATTATATAACAACAATGCAAGGCTCAGAGCCTGTGACGGCCTTTCCAAGAATTGCTTTAGAGTCATTGCATTATATCATGAATGAAACAATGAGAATGGCTAATTGAAATTATCAACCATTCTGCATCATTTTCTTTTTCAGAACCGGATCAGTTTTTCGTGATGGTCGCTGTTCAGCGTACCCAAAAGGCACGGGTAAACAGAATGACCACAGTAATCAGTTCCAGACGTCCGGCCAGCATGAGATAGCTCAATACCCAGAGCGCATTGTCATTGATGGTGGAGAAGTTGCCTGCAGGGCCGATGGTTTCGCCAAGGCCGGGGCCGACATTGGAGAGGGCGGTAAGCGCGCCGGTAAAAGCGGAGACAAAATCCAGCCCGAAGATGGACAATGCCATTGTGCCCAGTACCAGCGAGGCAAAATACAGAAACAGATAGAGCAGGGCACTCTGGGCAATATCAGGAGTGATTTCCGATGAGCCATAACGGGCTTTGACAACGGCGTGGGGCATGACCAGACGGGTCAGGCTGGCCTGTGTGGTGCGCCACAAAATGATGATGCGGTTGATTTTCATACCGCCCGATGTGGAACCGGCACAGCCGCCGATAAAGGAGGCAAGAAAAAACACGCCGACCGCGGCAGGTCCCCAAAGCGTATAATCCTCCATTGCAAAACCCGTGGTGGTGATGACGGAAATGAAATGGAAGCCTGCGGTTAGCAAAGCAGTGCCGAAAGGCATATCGGAGCTGATACGCAGCATCACAGCCAGCCCGAATGTGAAGATTATGATTAAAGACAGGAAAAGTTTAACCTGAGGATCAAGCAGGTTGGGCATTTGCTGCGGAATGACGGCCTTGATGTACAGAATAAACGGCAGGGAGCCGAGCGTCATAAAGACCATAGCCACAATCAGAATGGCGTTATTACCTTCGAAAAAGCCGAAAGAATTATCATGGGTCGAATAACCGGCCGTGGAAATCGTCGTCAGCCCGTGATTAATGGCATCAAACATGCCCATTCCGGCGGCAAAAAATGCAACAATACACAGGATGGTCAGGCCGCAATAGGCGACAATAATGCCGATCGCCAGCTGATTGACGCGCGGCAGAATTTTCTCGGACTTGTCCGAGGATTCCATATGGAATAGCTGGACACCGCCGATGCGCAGAGACGGCAGCAGCAACAGCGCCAAACCGATAAACCCGATACCGCCGATCCAGCATAGCAATGAGCGCCAGATCAGAATGCCGCGCGGCATCTGGTCGAGACCTGTCAGTGCTGTTGAGCCGGTTGCTGTAATGCCGGATGTGGATTCAAACAACGCTGTCGCGAAACTGATTGGCAGATGGGAGAAGTAAAACGGGATAGAACCGAGCAGGGCAGCAGTTACCCAGAGCGAGACTGTGAGCAGAAAGCCGAGACGCGGTGAAAAACGGACATGACTGTTTTGCGTGGAGAGAAAGACCAGTGACGATACAACGGCGGTAAACAGGGATGAGCGAATGAAAATCAGCCAGTCCGGTGTGCCGTCGCGCAAGTCAAACATTGCAGGAAACAGCATGGCAACGGCCATCATCATGCCTAAACGCGCGCAAATATTACTAACGAAGCGAAATATGATCCTGCCCTCTCGGCTGTAATAACTTTTCCCGTCAGCAGGACTGCCTGTTATGCGTAAAGCAGCACGGGGTTGGTAACTCTATAGGAATATTATAGGAATCTAGCAAAATTTTTATGTATTTCCTATGGGGGGCTGGCACAAAAGCCGATTTGTGACTTCTCAGAAACACAAGCGCGGTTTTCTGGCCTATGGATAAACTTGCCTGTGATTAAGCCCCGCTTCAGCTTGTAATCGGAGACTGCGAAACCTAGTTTCACACTATCTGGGCGCAATACGGATTGCATTCTGTAATGCGCGGCAATGAAGTTACGCGGAAAGAGAAAAGTCTATGACACAGCGCCATGTTCCTGTCCTCATTATCGGTTCAGGACCTGCCGGTTATACGGCAGCTATTTATGCGGCTCGTGCCATGCTGAAACCGGTTATCATTACCGGTCTGGAGCAGGGCGGTCAGCTGATGATTACCACCGATGTTGAGAATTATCCGGGCTATGCAGAAACCGTGCAGGGGCCGTGGATGATGGAACAAATGGCCAAACAGGCTGAAAATGTCGGCGCTGAAATTGTCTATGATCTGGTGTCGGAAGTTGACCTGTCGAAGCGTCCGTTCACAGCGAAAACCGATAGTGGCGCAGTGTTTACCAGCGATATTGTGATTATTGCGACCGGTGCGCAGGCCAAATGGCTCGGTCTCGAAAGCGAACAGCATTTCATGGGCGGCGGTGTGTCTGCCTGTGCAACCTGTGACGGTTTCTTCTATCGCGGCAAGGATGTGATCGTTGTCGGCGGCGGTAATACTGCTGTCGAAGAAGCACTGTATCTTTCGCATATCGCTAAATCAGTCACTGTTGTGCATCGCCGTGACAGTTTCCGTGCCGAGAAAATTCTGCAGGAACGTCTGCTGAAACGCGAAAATGTAAAAATCATCTGGAATCACGCGGTTGAGGAAATCACCGGTAATCCTGCCAATCCGCCTATGGGGCCGGTTGTAACCGGCGCAAGACTCAAAGATACGGTGAGCGGTGCGATCACCGAGGTGAAAACTGATGGTGTATTTGTCGCAATCGGTCACGCACCGGCAGTATCTCTGTTCAAAGATCAGCTGAAGATGAAGGATAGCGGTTATTTGTGGACAGCACCGGATTCAACCGCGACAAGCATTGAAGGTGTATTTGCCGCCGGTGACGTGACGGATGATATTTTCCGTCAGGCTGTAACCGCGGCAGGCATGGGCTGTATGGCTGCGCTTGAAGCTGAACGCTGGCTGGCGGCGCAACCGGAGGCCTGAGCGGTTAAGCTCGTGGCTTGAACAGCCGGCACCTGATAATTCTGCACTGCAGAGCGGTTTTTAATGACCCTGAATCGTAAAACCGCTCTGCTTCTTTGTTTCTGCTGCATTTTCTTTGCAAAACCGGTTTTCGTTTTTGTTGAAAATGCTCTGGCTCTTTAAAGTTGCCATAAAATTTAGTTCTTTGTCTTGTGGCAGTTATAAGCTGATTCTGATTTACTGTCGGACATCGGTGTGAAGTTGAAATGGGAAGTGCATAGCGGATGAACCGCATTGTGCCGGAGGATGCAAAGCAATGTCCGTTGCTATAAAGGCGGGCATTGCATGAAAAGGGGATAGTGTGGTGGCACCACTTGACTGGGATAAGCTACGCATTTTTCATGCCGCTGCTGAGGCCGGCTCGTTTACCCATGCGGCGCAGACATTGCATTTGTCGCAATCTGCGATTTCACGCCAAGTCAGCGCGCTTGAGCAGGATGTCGGTGTGGCGCTGTTCTATCGTCATGCGCGTGGCCTTATTCTGACTGAACAGGGCGAAGTTTTGTATCGCACAGCTCATGACGTGCTGATGAAGCTGGAAAATGTCCGCTCCAAACTCAATGAAAACCGTGAAAAACCTTCCGGTCGCCTGCGTGTGACGACAACGGTCGGGCTTGGTTCCGGCTGGCTGATCGAGCGGATGGAAGAATTTGCCGATCTCTACCCGGATGTGCAGGTGCAGCTCATTCTGGATGATGAAGAGCTGGATCTGACCATGCGTCACGCGGATTGTGCTTTACGTTTACGTCAGCCGCAGCAGCCGGATCTCATCCAGCGCCGCATGTTTACCGTGCATATGCATGTTTATGCATCTGAAGGCTATATTGCCAAATATGGCAAGCTCAGTGCTATTGAAGAGCTTGATGAGCATCGCATTGTAACTTTTGGTGAATCTGCACCGTCCTATCTGATGGGGCTGAACTGGCTGGAAACAGCAGGCCGCACTGATGGTGGTGCGCGTATTCCGACCTTGCAGGTCAATAATCTGCTTTCCATCCGCCGCGCGGTTCTCAGTGGTGTCGGGATCGGGGTTTTGCCGGATTATATGGTCGATAAAACATCTGGATTGGTGCGTCTGCTGCCGGCTTTGGGAGAGATTCCTTCCTTCGATACATTCTTCTGCTATCCGGAAGCGCTGAAAAATGCGGCCAAGCTGCATGTTTTCCGCGATTTCATTTTCTCCAAAGCGAGAAACTGGTCTTTCTGAAGCAGACCAATTGACGTTAAAAGAGCCGGTTTTACCGGCTTTTTTGTTGTTTAATGCCCATCTGTGCAGAAAAAGCGGTTTCAAGATGCTGAGCTATCTGAAAATGCATGGCTGCTTTGCAATATCGGGCGTTGTGAAATCAGGCTTAAAGGAGCATATACAACTCATCTTAGTGATGCGTCTCCTCCTCCCATTGCGCATCCTAAGTGTTCCCCTCTGAAGGCTTGTCCATATGACGCCTTCAAAATTCCAAGCCGGGCTTATGTCCGGCTTTTTTTTGTCCAAAATCCTGAGCAGTTTTCAAAAGAGTTTTCGTTGACGGAAAACTGTTTAAGTATCACATAATGCAGATCTTTCTGACATGATGCCTGCCGGATAATTCTTCTGGACTTTCGGATTTATTCCCGCTTCTATGGTTGGCAGAGTGTATGTCTTTGCTGTCTGCATTCTTGCCGGTATGAGTGAGGGGACCGGTGCTGTGTCAGGTGATACATTCTGAAATTTTTTATACAGAAATGGCGCCGTGTTTAGGCGTGAGATACCCGTTATCGATAATTGCATATCGCTCCGTTCAATGGAGCGCATCATTTATATAATAAAACATAATGCATAATTGAGGGGAGATAGCCGGAGATTGGTACTGCATTCGCTTGCCGGATGTGTTGTTTTGCGTGCCGGAGAATGTGTTTCTTATATTTGGCTAAGTCATCCCTGATCTGTCGGGAGGCTATGAAATGCGCATCACTGATGCTTCGCCTAATTTATATAATGAAGATCTGGCACCTGCGCAAAAGCGCAACTGGGGTGCCTTCAGTATATTTAACGTCTGGACCTCGGATGTTCACAGCCTGTGGGTTATTACCTTGCTGCAAGTTTGTTTTTGCTATGCGGAGGCTTTGTTAATTTTGTTGTCGCCATTGGTGCGGGATCGCTTATCATCTTCTTTTTGATGAATCTTGTAGGCTATGCAGGTGTGAAAACCGGTGTGCCTTATCCGGTACTTGCGCGCGCATCTTTTGGTATCTGGGGTGCTAACCTGCCGGCGCTGGTACGGGCGGTTGTGGCTTGTTTCTGGTATGGTGCGCAAACGGCAGCAGCTTCCAGCGCAATTGTGGCTTTGCTGATCCGCAATGAAAGCCTGCTGGAATTTCACCAGACGTCGTTCTTTCTGGGGCACAGTACGCTTTCCACGATATGTTTTCTGATTGTCTGGGCTTTGCAGCTGCTGATTATTCAGAACGGCATGGAGACTGTACGCAAGTTTCAGGATTGGGCAGGGCCTGCAGTCTGGATCGCGATGCTGGTGCTGGCTGTCGGGCTGGTTATTAAGGCCGGTGGTTTTTCCTTTGATCACGGCATTCCGCAGGATGTATTGCTGACTGCTACCAAGGATGCAGGTGTGCCGGGTGAGCCCGGAACCTTCTGGGCGCTGATGGCTGTGGCCGCAACATGGGTGACCTATTTCGCGGCACTTTACTTAAATTTCTGTGACTTCTCCCGCTATACGCCGGATAAAAAAACTTTGCTGAAAGGCAATCTCTGGGGATTGCCGGTCAATCTGATGCTGTTTTCTCTGGTGGCCGGTATCACTACGATTGCAGCATTCAATGTCTATGGTGAGGTATTGCTGCATCCGGAGCAGATTTCAGCAAAGTTTGACAGCTGGTTTCTGGCTTTGCTTGCTGCGTTGACTTTTGCAGTTGCAACACTGGGGATCAATGTGGTCGCCAATTTTGTGTCACCGGCTTTTGATTTTTCCAACGCTTTGCCGCGTTATATCGACTTTAAAAAGGGTGGTTATATTGCGGCTTTGATAGCACTGTTTCTTTATCCCTTTGCACCGTGGGAGGGTAATGCGGCAACTTTCGTCAATGCGATCGGCGCAACCATGGGACCGCTCTTCGGTATCATCCTCGTGGATTATTATCTGATCGCGAAGGGGGAGGTGAATGTTGAAGCCTTGTATCGGGAAAACGGAGAATATCGCTTTACGAATGGCTGGAATATCAATGCGCTGATTGCAACGGCAATCGGTTCGCTGTTCTCTAGTATTTTACCGATGCTGACCAATCTCCTGCCGGACTGGTGGTCGATCTATGGCTGGTTCTTCGGCGTGTTGATTGGCGGCGGCGTTTATTATGTCGCCATGAAACTGCGCCCGTATCGTCAAGCTGCTTAAATGAAAAACTCCCGACCGGTAGACCGCTCGGGAGTTTCTATGGTTTTGGCGATAAAGCGGTTCCGGTTATGACTGAAACACTGGAACCGCTCTATCATTTTGTTTGCCGCGCATTTTATCCCGAAAACTGCTTTACATTTTTCGCAATGCGCTCTCGTGCGGATTAACGCAGGGAAGAGCAGAAACGCTGAATGCGGATGCAGGCTTCTTCCAGCAGAGCTTCGGAAGTCGCATAGGAAATACGGAAATTTGGTCCAAGGCCAAAAGCTGAACCATGAACAACCGCAACGCCTTCTGCTTCCAGCAGTTCGGATACGAAATCTTCGTCGGTTTCGATAACCTTGCCCGAAGGTGCGGTTTTGCCGATCAGACCTGCACAGGACGGATAGACGTAGAATGCGCCTTCCGGTGTCGGGCAGGTGATGCCCTTGGCCTGATTGAGCATGGAGACAACGAGATCGCGGCGTCCCTGAAAGATTGCCTTGTTTTTTTCGATGAAATCCTGCGGGCCGTTAAGAGCTTCAACAGCTGCCCATTGTGCAATGGAGGAGGCGCCGGAGGTCTGCTGACCCTGAACCATATCCATGGCTTTGATCAGCTGCAGCGGGCCCGCTGCATAACCAATGCGCCAGCCGGTCATGGCATAGGCTTTGGAAACGCCGTTCATGGTCAGTGTGCGGTCATAGAGCTTTGGCTCAACCTGCGCAGGGGTCATGAATTTGAATTCGCCGTAAACGAGATGCTCATACATATCGTCGGTCAGAATCCAGACCTGCGGATGACGCAGCAGCACATCGGTCAGTGCTTTGATTTCGCTTTCAGAATAAGCGGCACCTGTCGGGTTGGAGGGCATGTTGAGGATCAGCCATTTGGTTTTTGGCGTGATCGCAGCTTCCAGATCTGCAGCCTGCAGCTTGAACTGGTTGTCCATTGTGGTTTCAACAGTCACCGGTGTTGCGCCGCACAGGGCAACGATTTCCGGATAGCTCACCCAGTAAGGCGCAGGGATGATAACTTCATCACCCGGATTGAGGGTTGCCATCAATGCGTTGAACAGGATCTGCTTGCCGCCGGTGCCGACAATGGTTTGCTCCCATGTGTAATCCAGATCGTTTTCACGCTTGAACTTCGCAGCAATGGCCTTACGCAGTTCTGGAATACCGGAGACCGGGGTATATTTGGTTTCGCCGCGGGTGATCGCGTCGATGGCTGCCTGTTTAATATTATCAGGGGTATCAAAATCCGGCTCGCCTGCACCAAGGCTGATAACATCTTTGCCCTTAGCTTTCAGCTCACGTGCTTTCTGGCTGACAGCAATTGTGGCAGATGGTTTTACGCGGGACAGTGCGTCGGCGAGGAATGCCATGATCATTACTCCTGAATGGAACTGGCGATCCGGCTGATGAGCCGGAGGATAAAAGAAAACCTAAGACACAGCGCAATCTCCTCAACCGCGTGTGTTTAAGCGTTGCTGCCGGTGCTGAGCAGCCGCTATAGCGACGTTGTTAAGCCCTTCGCGAGCACAGATTGATCTGGTCGCATGTGATATCCGGAGAGTTGACAGTTTTGAGGCTGTTTATGCCGGTGGGGAGCAACGCTGATATAGAGCCGGACTGTTCAGTCAGAGGCTACAGCTTTATGTCGCAATCACAGGCAAAGTGCAAGGAAAGCTTTTGTACCGCGGTGTAATTGCGGTGTTTTATATTTTGAATGTGAAGAAAAAAGAAAAGGCGGGTAAACCCGCCTTTTATTCGATCCCAGATTGTCAGTCAGTGTGACCAGAACGCCCTGTATCTCAACCCTGAGCCGCATGAAATCTGCTGGAGATTTGCAACTCTTAACCTTGTCGCAAATTACATTGCAACGAGGTTGTCGGCAGATGAACGACCAGAGCGGCGATCCTGCACGATTTCATAGGTAACTTTCTGGCCTTCATCGAGCTGAGCCAGGCCAGCGCGCTGTACAGCGGAGATATGAACGAACACGTCTGTGCCGCCCTGATCAGGCTGAATAAAACCGAAACCCTTGGTCGTGTTGAACCACTTAACTGTTCCCGTAGCCATGGGAAATTCCTTCAAGTTCATAGTAAATTCAGGTTCGCCTTGCAGGCGTTCCCGGTGGATCGAAGTTGTTGATGGAAGATCATGAGAAGCAAGGCGTTGCCGTGCGGGCCGCAAAATCACTCGACCGAAAATTCGATGAACTCAACATATGCGACATTTTTGACCAATACAAGGCGGCTTCTCAGGAAATCGCACATGGACGGAGAATAAATCTCCGGGAAACATCCATAGGACGTGAGAATATTTCTGCAAATTACCACTCTCCGAAAAGTATCTCTGAATAGATCGACACAAGGTCACACGGCATCTGAAACAGGCATTACAGTGCTGAAAACACAAAAGGCAGCCTTGTAAGGCTGCCTTTAGCTTGATCGGGAGTGTGCTTATCAGTCTTTCTTGAAGTAATCCTGCAATGGACGAACTTCCAGTGATCCGGCCTTGAGTGCGGCAATCGCTTCAGAAACTGCCTCTGCACCAGCCAAAGTGGTGTAATATGGCAGTTTGTGCATCAGAGTTGCACGGCGGATCGACTTGCTGTCGGAAACCGCGCTGACACTGTCTGTAGTGTTGAAGACAATATGCACCTGACGGTTGCGGATGGCATCTTCAATATGCGGGCGGCCTTCTTGCACCTTGTTGATCTTGGCAGCTTCAATGCCCTGTTCAGCCAGATAGCGCTGTGTTCCGCCGGTTGCCAGAACCTTGAAACCCTGATCAGCAAGACGTTTAACCGCCGAGACGATACGTGCTTTGTCCTGATCACGAACGGACACGAAGAGAGTACCGTCACGTGGCAGGTCAACACCGGCGCCGAGCTGTGCTTTTGCGAAAGCCAGCGGGTAATCATAGTCGAGCCCCATGACTTCACCGGTCGAGCGCATTTCAGGGCCGAGCAGGGTGTCTACGCCCGGGAAGCGTGCGAACGGGAACACGGCTTCTTTAACGGCGATATGACGCTGTGCTTTCACATCCGGCTTGCCGCCATAGGCTGCGAGTGCCTGTTCAAGGCTTTCACCGGCCATAATACGTGCTGCAACTTTGGCAATCGGTGTGCCGTTGGTTTTAGCAACGAAAGGTACAGTACGCGATGCACGCGGGTTGACCTCAAGCACATAGATCACATTGTCTTTGATCGCATATTGCACGTTCATCAGACCGCCGACATTGAGCGCCTTGGCCATAGCAATGGTCTGGCGTTCGAGTTCAGCAACGATTTCATCGCTCAAGGTATGAACCGGCAGGGAACAGGCTGAGTCACCGGAGTGAATACCGGCTTCTTCAATATGTTCCATGATACCGGCAACATAAGCATCTTTACCGTCGCAGAGGCAGTCCACATCCACTTCGATTGCATCGGTCAGATAGGTATCAAACAGCAGCGGGTTTTTGCCCAGCAGCGTGTTGATCTGGCCGGTTTTGTCGTTCGGATATTTGGCTTTAATATCTTCGGTTACCAGCTCAGGCACGGTTTCCAGCAGATATTTCTGCAGCATACGCTCGTCATGAATGATCTGCATGGCGCGGCCACCCAGAACATAAGACGGGCGAACAACCAGCGGGAAGCCGAGGTCGCCGGCAATAAGACGTGCCTGCTCAACAGAATAGGCAATGCCGTTCTTCGGTTGGTTGAGGCCGAGCTTGATCAGAAGTTTCTGGAAGCGGTCACGGTCTTCAGCCAGATCAATAGCATCCGGTGAGGTGCCGAGGATCGGAATATTGGCTTTTTCCAGTGCATTGGCGAGTTTCAGCGGGGTCTGACCGCCGAACTGTACGATCACGCCGTGCAAGGTGCCTTTTTCCTGCTCTTTACGCAGAATTTCGATCACATCTTCATCGGTCAGCGGTTCGAAATACAGACGGTCTGAAGTATCATAGTCTGTCGAAACCGTTTCCGGATTACAGTTGATCATGATTGCTTCATAACCGGCATCGCTCAGCGCGAAGGCCGCATGGCAGCAGCAATAGTCAAACTCGATACCCTGACCGATACGGTTCGGGCCGCCGCCGAGAATAACAACCTTTTTGCGATCGGACACACCGGCTTCACAGGCATCGCCTGCTGCAAACGGTGTTTCATAGGTTGAGTACATATAGGCGGTCGGGGATGCGAATTCCGCAGCGCAGGTATCAATGCGCTTGAAAACCGGATGCACGCTCAAATCTGCACGATGCTTGGCAACATCCTTGGCATCTTTGCGGATAAGACCGGCAAGACGGCTGTCCGAGAAGCCCATGGCTTTCAGATGGCGCATATTTTCGGCATCCTGCGGCAGGCCGTGTTCGCGCACACGCTCTTCGGTCGCCACGATTTCAGCCATCTGTTCAAGGAACCAAGGATCGATCTTACATGCCGCGTGAATTTCATCCAGCGGCATGCCGAGACGCATAGCCTGCGCAACCATACGCAGACGATCCTGTGTTGGTGTGCCGATGGCAGCGCGGATTGCGCTTTTCTCATCGCCGTCTTCGATGTTCGGAATGGTGATTTCATCAAGGCCGGTCAGGCCGGTTTCAAGACCGCGCAGGGCTTTCTGCAGGCTTTCCTGGAAAGTACGGCCGATGGCCATAACTTCACCGACCGACTTCATCGCAGTGGTCAGAACATTGTTGGCGCCCGGGAATTTCTCGAAAGCAAAACGCGGGATTTTGGTGACGACATAGTCAATGCTTGGTTCAAACGAAGCAGGCGTTGCACCGCCGGTAATGTCATTTTCCAGCTCATCCATGGTGTAGCCGACAGCCAGCTTGGCAGCAACTTTAGCAATTGGGAAGCCGGTTGCCTTGGAGGCCAGAGCGGATGAGCGCGACACGCGCGGGTTCATTTCAATAACGATCAGGCGACCGTTTTCAGGATTAACCGCGAACTGCACGTTCGAGCCGCCGGTTTCAACGCCGATTTCACGTAAGACCGCGATCGAAGCATCGCGCATGATCTGATATTCTTTATCAGTCAGCGTCAGGGCAGGGGCAACAGTGATACTGTCGCCGGTATGAACGCCCATCGGGTCGATATTTTCGATCGAGCAGATAATGATGCAGTTGTCCGCTTTATCGCGCACAACTTCCATTTCATATTCTTTCCAGCCGAGTACGGATTCTTCGATCAGCACTTCGGTGGTTGGCGAAGCATCAAGGCCGCCTTCTACGATTTCAAAGAATTCGGAGCGGTTATAGGCAATGCCGCCGCCGGTGCCGCCAAGGGTGAAGCTCGGGCGGATAATTGCCGGCAGACCAACATGGTCAAGTGCCTGTGCTGCCATAGCCATAGCATGGGTCATATAGCGCTGCTTGCGATCAGTTTCGCCGAGCTGCCATTCGGTTTCCAGCTTGTCGAGCGCTTTGTCGAGGTCGTCGCCGGAGAGCTTGTTTTTCAGCTCTTCACGTTTGACCTTGTGGGCTTTGCGGTCTTCATCTTTTACATCCGTGGCATTGGCCAGCATGGATTTTGGCGTTTCGAGACCGATTTTAGCCATAGCCTCGCGGAACAGCGCGCGGTCTTCGGCTTTATCAATGGCTTTGGCGTCGGCGCCGATCATTTCCACATTGTAGCGGTCAAGCACGCCCATGCGCTTCAGCGAAAGCGCTGTATTCAGCGCTGTCTGGCCGCCCATGGTTGGCAGCAGGGCATCAGGGCGTTCTTTTGCAATGATCTTGGCAACAACTTCCGGTGTGATCGGCTCAATATATGTAGCATCCGCCAGATCAGGGTCTGTCATGATCGTGGCAGGATTGGAATTTACCAGAATGATCCGGTACCCTTCTTCTTTCAGGGCTTTACAGGCCTGTGTGCCTGAATAGTCAAATTCACATGCCTGACCGATAACAATTGGTCCCGCTCCGATAATCAGAATCGATTTGATGTCTGTGCGTTTTGGCATGGTCTCATCCTGTGTTTAGCGCTTATTTGGCTCTGCGACAAAAGCCCGAACGGTAAGACCGTCGGGTTCAGAGGCTATATGATGCGTCTGGGCTAAGCGTGTCTTATAGGTAATCAATCCGCGGAAAGTAACCCCTTAAATACGTTATTTGGGAGAAAATATGCGTTTATAACAATTCTTATTGAAATTTGACCGGTTGTCAGCCTGTTTTGAAATGTCCTGTGTTTTATCTTTGCTAAATAGACAGAGCACAGAGTAGCGGGCAAAGCATTTCCGTTTTATTATAGCTACCACAGAATTATGTAAAATAAGGAGAGCGCTGATGCGCTGGCAAGGTCGCGAAGAGAGTGACAATGTTGAGGATCGCCGTGGTAATGGCGGGGGTGGTCTGAGAGGCGGTGGCGGACTCGGCGGGCCGGGTTTCCGTGTTGTGCGCGGCGGCGGTCTTTCCGGCATTCTTATTCTGGGTGTAATGGCACTTGTTTTGTGGATGGCCGGTATTAATCCGCTGCCTATCCTGTTCGGTGACGGTTCCATCCAGAGCACACAGACGTCCGGCAGCTCTTCTAATATTGGTTCCTCCACACCGCGTGCCGATGATGAAGCGGCCAGTTTCAGTCGTGTTGTCTTGAAGGAAACAGAAGAAGTCTGGAGCGGTATTTTTCAGTCTGCCGGTCAGACCTATAAAAAGCCGGTTTTGGTGTTGTTTGATGGTCAGGTAAGATCCGCCTGCGGTTTTGCTTCTGCTGCCTCGGGACCTTTCTATTGCCCGGGCGACCAGAAAGTTTATATCGATCTGAGTTTCTACCGTGAACTGGACAAGCGTTTCGGCGCTTCCGGTGACTTTGCCCATGCCTATGTGCTGTCGCATGAAGTCGGTCATCATGTGCAGAACCTGCTCGGTATTCTGCCGAAGTTTAACCAGATGCGCCAAAGCATGAGTGAAGCACAGTCCAACGCCATGTCTGTGCGCGTGGAATTGCAGGCCGATTGTTTTGCCGGTGTCTGGGGTAAATTCACCGAGCAGAAGGGGCTGCTGGAGCAGGGTGATCTCGAAGAGGCTCTGAACGCCGCCCATCAGATTGGTGATGATACCTTGCAGAAGCGTTCGCAGGGCTATGTCGTACCGGAAAGCTTCAACCACGGTACCTCTGAGCAACGTGCCAAATGGTTCAAGCGCGGCTTCGATACGGGGAAGGTGGATGCCTGCGATACTTTCAACAACCCGATTTGATATATTCGGGCGCTGACGGTCTGCAAATGGCACTTTTCGCTTCCGGTACTCACGTACTATAGTACGCTCCGTTCCGGTTCTCAAAAAATACCATTTTCGCCACGTCATCATCCCGAATATGACCTCGAGCTTGATAGTAAAATAATAAAAAGGCCGGTGAAAATCACCGGCCTTTTATTTTGTCTATGAGTATTTATCTCAGGCCGCGTCGCGTGCCTTTTTAAGCTCAGGCCGCGTCGCGTTCCGGCAGTGGCTCCTGACCCTTGCGTGCGCGGATCAGGTTGATAAAGCGGCGGAACAGGTAAAACGAGTCTTCGGGGCCCGGTGATGCTTCCGGATGGTGCTGTACCGAGAAAACCGGTTTGCCGATAATCCGCAATCCGCAATTCGTACCGTCAAACAGCGAGATGTGGGTTTCTTCCACGCCTTCCGGCAGGCTGTCCGCATCCACCGCAAAGCCGTGGTTCATTGAAACAATTTCAACTTTACCGGTTGTGTGGTCTTTCACCGGATGGTTGCCACCGTGATGACCCTGATGCATCTTCACAGTCTTGCCGCCTGTTGCCAGTGCCAGCATCTGGTGGCCGAGGCAGATGCCAAACAGCGGAATGTCAGTTTCAATCAGTTTTTTGATGGTTGGTACTGCATATTCACCAGTAGCCGCCGGATCACCAGGGCCGTTTGACAGAAATACGCCGTCCGGATTGTGCGCCAGAATATCTTCAGCGCTTGCAGTGGCCGGAACAACCGTGATCTTGCCGCCGAGATCCGCAAACAGGCGCAGAATGTTACGTTTGATACCATAGTCAACCGCAACGACATGGAACTGTTCTTCTGTCTGGCTGCCATAACCTTCATTCCAGACCCATGATTTTTCTGTCCATACAGATGACTGGCCGGAAGTAACATCTTTAGCGAGGTCGAGGTCTACGAGACCGGCCCATGCTGCCGCACGTTTTTTCAGAGCCGGAATATCAAAGTTGCCGCTCGGATCATGCGCAATCACGGCATTGGCTGCGCCTTTTTCACGGATCAGGGCAGTCAGTGCGCGTGTATCAACATTGCTGAGGCCGATAATGCCGTGCTGCTTCAGCCACTTGTCGAAATCTTGTGTGGCGCGGTAGTTGGAAGGGGCAGTAATATCAGCCTTGATGATTGTGCCGACTGCGCCGGAGCGGCTTGCCGGATTGAGGCGCTCGCTGTCTTCTTCATTGGTGCCGACATTGCCGATATGCGGAAATGTGAAAGTCACGATCTGGCCTGCATAGGACGGGTCGGTCAGAACTTCCTGATAACCGGTGAGGGAGGTGTTAAAGCAGACTTCCGCTTCAATCGCGCCGACTGCGCCGACACCTTTGCCTTCGATCACTGTGCCATCCGCCAAAACAAGAACAGCTGTTGGCTTGGAAGTCGTCCAGGGTGCGGTTTTGGGTGTGGTTTCGGTCATTGAGGCACTCCTGATCAAAATTGCGCGCTGTGCTGTGGGGCATGTTGCGTCCGTAACCGGCTTTGTGGTCGGCCATCTAAACGGCAACTATGTGTTATATGTGCAGATGCAACCCGGCATGATAAACACCAGATGTGCAAAACGCGCCGGATACAATGAGCTCCGTCGCGAGAATGAAAAAAATCTTCTGCTAAGATTAATAATGTAAAGAAATCTTGCCCTGTGGTCAATTGCTGTGACTGATATTTTCGCGGGAAAAGCGGCGGCCAGTACTTTGCGCTTATCAAAACAGCCTGAAAGAGCGGCTTCTGTTTGTATATTGCAGAGGCAATAATCAGGCTGCGCGAAGAAAATAAACGGATGGTTTTGCCAAGACGGTAAATTGCGCTATAAGGCCTTTGATTTGCTTATTCCGGCCAGCTTTATTGCATTCAGGAGCGTATCGCCTTTATTTTGTTCTGTGCGCATGCCCTGATTTCTGTAAAATTTGCATCATGCGCGTGTTCATAAAAAGACAGCTGACCGCGCCTTGCTCTGACCGGATTTTATAAATTTAACAGGCCGGATATGAATATATAGTGCTGTCCTGCCAAGGAGATAAGAAATGCTGCGTCAGGAAATTTCGCAAGCTCTGACAACGGCTATGAAAGCCCATGAAAAAATGCGTGCTTCAACGCTGCGCCTGATTATGGCTGCTCTGAAGGATCGCGACATTGCCAATCGCGGTGCAGGCAAAGATCCTGTGTCGGATGATGAAATTTTGGCAATTCTTGCCAAAATGATTAAGCAGCGTGAAGAATCCGCCAAAATGTACGAAGAAGGCAATCGTATTGAGCTGGCAGAAACTGAACGTGCGGAAATTGTTATTATTAAAGAGTTTTTGCCACAACAGCTGAGCGATGAAGAAATCCGCGCTAACAGCGCCGCTGCCATTGCCGAGATCGGCGCGGAAGGTCTGCGCGATATGGGTAAGGTGATGGCTGTTCTTAAAGAGCGCTATACCGGCCAGATGGATTTTGCCAAGGCCAGTGGTGTGCTGAAAGAACTGCTCGGCAACTGATCTGAGAGAATAAAGAAAAAGCCCGCGATAATCGCGGGCTTTTTTATTTCAGCTTTCTGTCGCGGTTTTCAGGCGGGTGCCGCCGAGCATGCCTTTTTCTTCCAGCACCGGATAGGCCATGGAAGCAAGCAGCGAGTTGATCTGTTTGAGGTCGCGGATTGTATCCAGATGGATTGAGCTGGTCTCAACACTGCGCACAGTCCCTTCACGCAGCCGCTGGAAATGCATTTCGCTGGTACGCTTTTCCATGTCGCGCAGATGGTCTTTTTCATGCACGAGCTGGCGTGCCGTGTAGCTGTCACGCGATACCAGTACGTTGAAGGCCAGATGCGCATTGGAAACGACCATGGCGTGGAATTCGGTCAGTTCGTCCCAGCCTTCTTCTGTGAACTCCAGCTTGCGATCCATTTTCTTTTGCACATGGGCAAGCATATTGCGCACAATAATATCGCCGACCTGTTCCAGCTTAACGCAGGCGCCGAGCAATTCCTGCGTACGCAGAGCTTCATCTTCGCTCAGGTTTTTGGTCGCCAGTTTCGCGAGATAAAGCTTGATTGCGGCATGACGGGCATCCAGACGGTCATCCAGTTTTGCCAGTTCATTAATACCGACCTGATCTGGTTTTTCATAAAGATCCATAATCCGTCGCAGCATCACGTCAACGGTTTCACAGGTGCGCACAACTTCACGGGTCGCATTGCCGAGCGCAAGCGGCGGGGAGTTGATGACACTTATATCCAGCGCGCTGATTTCCTGAGTGAAAACAGTTTCTGCCGGTGCTTCCGGTTTGGCTTTAAGATTGACCAGTGTTTCTGTGGCGCGCAGCACAAGCCCTGACAGCGGAATACCTGCAATCAGAATAATCGTATTGAACAGGATATGCGCATTCACAACCTGACTGACAGGATCGGAGCCGAGAAACTCGACCGGCGGTTTAAAGGACAGAAACAGGATCAGAATAACCAGTGAGCCTGCGCCGCGCATCAGCAGATTGCCGAGCGGTACCACGCGGGTTTCCGGCGGGGAATTGCGTGTGAGCAGGGGGGCGATAATAGAAGAGCCAAGATTGACGCCGAGCACCATCACCACCGCCAGATCCGGCTGAATGAGGCCGCGTGAAGCGAACGATGTGAGCAGGATGATCGCGGCAATTGATGAGTGGAACAGCCATGTCATCAGCGCTGCAAGCAGATAGGTGGTGACCGGATCGCTTGCCAGATAATTGACAATTACCGGCAGTAGCTGACTGTCGCGCAATGGCGTTGTCGCTTCTCCGGTGAGTTCAAGCGAGAGAATAAGCAGGCCGATACCGACCAGAATTTTACCATTTTGCCGCCAGAACAAGCGCTCGGAAGACATAGAAATGAATGTGCCTGCCACAAGCGCCAAAGGCACCAGCAAAGTCAGGTCATAGCTCAGGATTTTAACGACAAGGGCAGAGCCAAGCTCACCGCCGCGCACGGCCATAAGGCCAGCCACACCGCTGACAAAGCCTGCGCCGACAAAAGAGCCGACCAGCAAAGTGACGGCCGTGGAGCTTTGAAGGGATACAGCCAGTAAAACACCGAAACTCACCGCCAGAAGCGGTTTTTGCATATATTTGCGCAGTCGTCGGCGTAAACGGTCACCATAGGCGCTTTCGACGCCTGCCCGAACCATACGGGTTGCCCATAAGAGCAACGCGACTGCCCCTGCAAGATGCAGGAGGACGACTGAACCATTCAAATGCGTATTCCTTTTTTATTACCGGATGATTAGCTCATCCTTCGTGGTTCCCCGGATTGTCTCCGGATGCTCCGTTCCTGTTCCTGTTCGCGCCCGCACCGCATTACTGCAGTGATTTGGCGGAATGATCAGGACGGATAAAATGCAGTGCGAAAATCATGCACTGGCTAATCAATCTAGGCACATTATGCTTAATTTGGAAGAGGGATTTTACCTCTAACAGATGGTATTTAAAGTTTTTATGACAAATTTATGATAGTTAGCCGACTAAATCAAAATCCTGCATTTTCAGGCGTTGAAGGATAATATTGCTGTCCCGTTGTATAAGATGATAAGCGATAATTATGACAACTGTGCTGCCCGCTTATAGGAGAAACTGCACTTGCGCAGGAGCGGGCATGTGAGTATCGGGGAAAGATGCGTTGTTGAGGCGTGTTTTTCTGTATTTCATGCTATTAAGATGAGTGGGCAAGGTCTTATGTCCCCCGAAGTCAGTATTGTTCTGGCAAGAGAACTGAGAGAGAATTTACAGGCGCATGCGTTTCCCCCCGTCCTTCCTTGATGAAATCCGCGACCGCGTTCCGATATCGTCTGTGATCGGGACACGCGTGAGTTTTGATCGCAAGAAAACCAATGCGTCCAAGGGGGATTTTTGGGCGTGCTGCCCTTTTCATGGTGAGAAAAGCCCGAGCTTTCACTGTGAGGATCGCAAAGGCCGCTATCATTGTTTCGGCTGCGGTGTGACGGGCGATCATTTCCGTTTTCTTACCGAGCTTGAAGGCCTGAGCTTTCCTGAAGCTGTCGCACGTATTGCCGATATGGCAGGTGTGCCGATGCCGGTTATGGATGCCGAGCAGCAGAGGCGCGAAGAAAAGCGCGGGACGCTCTATGATGTGATGGAACTGGCCGCAGCGTTTTTTGAAGACCAGTTGCAGGCATCGGTTGGTGCCAAAGCGCGATCTTATTTGCGCGACCGTGGCTTAAATGCGCAGACGCAGGCTGAGTTCCGTATTGGTTATGCGCCGGAAGGCCGCAATATTCTCAAGGAATATCTGGCCTCTAAAGGCGCAACGCGTGAGCAGATCGAAGCCTGCGGCATGGTTGTACATGGTGAAGGCATTGCGGTGTCTTATGACCGTTTCCGCGACCGCATCATGTTTCCGATTACTGACAGCCGCAATCGCGTGATCGCCTTTGGCGGACGTGCAATGTCACCGGATGCGCCTGCGAAATATCTCAATTCGCCGGAAACCGAACTGTTTCATAAAGGTCGTGTGCTCTACAATATGGTGCGCGCGCGTCGTGCCTGTCAGGCGCAAAATGGCGAAGAAGCCAAGCCTGTGATTGCGGTTGAAGGCTATATGGATGTGATCGCACTGGCGCAGGCCGGTTTCAACGAGGTTGTAGCGCCGCTTGGTACAGCGCTAACCGAAGAGCAGATGGCGTTGCTCTGGCGTATCAGCCCTGAACCGGTTTTGTGCTTTGACGGCGACCAGGCCGGTTTGCGCGCGGCATATCGTGCGGTCGATACCGGTTTACCGAATTTGCAGCCGGGTAAATCGCTGGCTTTTGCACTGCTGCCTGACGGCAAGGATCCGGATGATCTGGTCAAAGAGCAAGGTGCTTCTGCTTTCAGAACTGTGCTGCAAGATGCTAAGCCACTGGCAGAAATGCTATGGATGCGGGAAACTGCTGGCGGCAATTTTGAAACGCCGGAACGCCGTGCAGAGCTGGATGCACGGATGCGCACCCATGTGGCGCGGATCAAAGACGAAGGCGTCAAACATTATTACAGCCAGCATATGCGCGAGAAATCGCAGAGCTTCTTCGGTCCTAAATGGGGGCGGCAGAATGCCGATAAACGGGCAGGCGGCTTTGGTGGTAAGGGCAATTTCCAGCCGCAGCGCGGTAAAGCCGGGGGATTTGGTAGCAGCTTTGGTGGTGGATTTGGCAATAATGCATCCACAAAGGCTTCTGACAGTCTGACGCGGTCGGCTATTGTGAAAGGCGGTTCGTCAGCACCTAGTTTGCGTGAAGCTACGATTGTGCTGACGCTGATTAATCATCCGCCGCTGATCGATGAGAATTTTGAAACTGTGGCTACGCTGGAGCTGACCCATGCGGGACTGACAGCCTTGCATGCAGCGGTTCTGGATGTCATGGCCAGCCATCTGGCTGAAGACGGCAAAGCCATGCGCAAAACGCTCAGTGAAAATGGTTTTTCTGAGCTGCTGGAAGAGCTTGAGCTGGTCGTACGCCGCGCTCGTTTGTGGCCGGCAACACTGCTGGCAGCCGAAGATGATGCCCGTGAAGCCCTCAAACAGGCAATGCACTTGCATCTGCGCGCACGGACACTACATAAGGAACTAAGAGCCGTTGAAGAGGCTCTTTCCACTGAAGCGTCAGCGGAGGTTTTTGCGCGTTTGATTGATATTCAGAGCGAAATTCGCAAGGCTGATGCAACCGAAGCGCTTATTGAAGGTTTCGGTCAGTCTTCAGGACGCCCGCCCGGCGGTTTCTGAGGATACGCAGATACGTGAACAAGGTCGCCAAACAGAGATAATTTGAACAAAAACTGCTCAGAACTGCATTGTTCGGTGCTTAACCGGCGTCACTCTGTCGCGAATCTGCATAAATGATTCGCTTTTTCCATGCGAATCATATGAGTCGCATTCTTTAATTGTATCGGTGAGAGCTTGTCCGTCGCTGAAAGGCGATAATACACAGCATCTGAACAATGGCATTACCGGAGTTTATGACCGGTATGAGGTCAATACGGGGCTGAGAAGGCTCTGTAAATATGAAATTTGCAAACCGTTGTTTTAATTGCCGCAGCCGGTAATCAGCACGGTTAATCCGGTTTTAACGCGAAAGCGCTATTGCCGATACTATCGATAGTCACGGGGCATAACGCGAATCGTTTGTTCTGTTGTTCATTCTGCCCGATGAACCAAGCAAACCGATCGTCTGGAGATAAATATATGGCAACGAAGGCAAAGGAAAACGAAGAAGCTGAAGTCGAGCGCGATGGCGCGACCGATGGGCCGCTTCTCGACCTTTCGGACGACGCTGTCAAGAAGATGATTAAGCTCGCCAAGAAACGTGGCTATGTCACGATGGACGAGCTGAATGCCGTGCTGCCTTCTGAGGAAGTAACATCCGAGCAGATCGAAGATACAATGTCGATGTTGTCCGATATGGGCATCAATGTTGTTGAAGACGACGAGCAGGATGCCGACGCAGAAGAGCGCGACGATGACAGCGAAGAAAGCGGCGGTGATCTGGTAGAAGCCGGCGGCACCGCGCTGGCGACAACAACAACCAAAAAAGAACCAACGGATCGTACCGACGATCCGGTGCGGATGTATTTGCGCGAAATGGGTTCGGTTGAACTGTTGTCGCGTGAAGGTGAAATCGCGATTGCTAAGCGTATTGAAGCTGGCCGCGAAACCATGATCGCCGGACTTTGCGAAAGCCCGCTGACATTTCAGGCTCTGATCATCTGGCGCGAAGCGCTGAACGATCAGCAGATTCTGCTGCGCGAAATCATTGATCTTGAAACCACTTATGCAGGTCCTGAGGCCAAACAGGCGCCGGTGATCGAACGCGTTGAAGAACAGCCTGCGCGCGGTGATGATAAAGGTGGCCGTCGTTCACGCGATGACGATGATATCACCAATGTCGGCGGTGAAATTCAGGAAGAATACGAAGACGATGAGGACGATGAGGCCAATCTGTCGCTTGCTGCGATGGAAGCTGAACTGCGCCCTCAGGTCATGGAAACGCTCGATCTGATTGCTGACACCTATAAGAAACTGCGTAAATTGCAGGATCAGCAGGTAGAAGGTCGTCTGGCGGCTGCGGGTGAATTGTCGACCTCGCAGGAGCGTCGCTACAAGGAACTGAAAGATCAGCTGATCAAGGCCGTTAAATCGCTGTCGCTGAACCAGAACCGTATTGAATCGCTGGTTGAGCAGCTCTACGACATTAACAAGCGTCTCGTTCAGAACGAAGGCAAGCTGTTGCGTCTGGCGGAATCTTTCGGCGTGCGCCGTGAAGAATTCCTCAAAGAATATCAGGGCAATGAACTTGACCCGAACTGGACTGACCGTCTTGAAACCCTGACAGCCCGCGGCTGGAAAGAGTTTGTTGCTAAAGAAAAACGCGGCATTGATAATCTGCGTTCGGAAATTCAGAATCTGGCCACTGAAACCGCGATTTCAATCGGTGAATTCCGCCGCATTGTTAATCAGGTGCAGAAGGGCGAGCGCGAAGCAACCATTGCTAAGAAAGAAATGGTTGAAGCAAACCTGCGTCTCGTGATTTCGATTGCCAAGAAATACACCAACCGTGGTCTGCAGTTCCTTGATCTTATTCAGGAAGGCAATATCGGTCTGATGAAGGCGGTTGATAAGTTTGAATATCGCCGTGGCTATAAGTTCTCGACTTATGCGACATGGTGGATCAGACAGGCGATCACCCGTTCCATTGCGGATCAGGCACGCACCATCCGTATTCCGGTGCATATGATCGAAACGATCAACAAGATCGTTCGTACATCGCGCCAGATGCTGCATGAAATCGGCCGTGAACCGACACCGGAAGAACTGGCTGAAAAGCTGGCTATGCCTTTGGAAAAAGTGCGTAAGGTGCTGAAAATCGCCAAGGAGCCTATCTCCCTTGAAACGCCGGTGGGTGATGAAGAAGATTCACATCTGGGCGATTTCATTGAAGATAAGAATGCGCTGCTGCCGATTGATGCAGCCATTCAGGCAAACCTGCGCGATACCACAACCCGCGTTCTGGCATCGCTGACCCCGCGTGAAGAACGTGTTCTGCGTATGCGTTTCGGTATCGGTATGAACACCGACCATACGCTGGAAGAAGTTGGTCAGCAGTTCTCGGTTACCCGTGAGCGTATCCGCCAGATCGAGGCAAAAGCCTTGCGTAAGCTGAAGCATCCGAGCCGTTCGCGTAAATTGCGTTCGTTCCTGGATAGCTAAAAAGCACAAGAAAGTGCCGTCATCCCTGTGGTGGCGGCATTTTGCTAGAGCGTGTCGTGTTTAATACTAGCCGCTGCGCTCGCTCTAAATTCTTTTAACTGTCGCATTATCGCGGACGTTAAATGATCCCATTTAACTGCGAAATGCTCTAGGGGATAGAATGTCTTTTCTTAAACGCCTTTTTGGGTTTGGTGGTTCTGAAGCTGCTGACAGCAAGGCTCAGGCAGAGCCGGTCAGCAGTGAGCATAAGGGCTTCATCATTCTTGCAACGCCTTATAATGAGGGCGGGCAGTTTCAGACCTGCGGCCTGATCCGCAAAGAAATAGGCGGTGAGATGAAAGAACATAAATTCATCCGCGCTGACCGTTTTGCAACTATGGATGATGCGGTGAATATTACCCTCATCAAAGCCCGCCAGATTATTGATGAACAGGGCGAAGGCTTGTTCCGTTAAACTGAGGCGATATTGAAGTAACATAAGGCCCGGTTTACCGGGCCTTTTATTTTGAAATTGATTTATCCGGCCGCAGTAAATTTGCTAAAATGCTGCGGGAAGGTGAGGACGTTATGAAGAAACCATTCTGGCAAACCAAAACATTGCGTGAGCTGAACAAGCAGGAGTGGGAAAGCCTTTGCGATGGCTGCGGCCAGTGCTGCCTGCATAAACTGCAGGATGATGATACAGATGAGATTTACGGCACCAGTGTTGCCTGTACTTTGCTAGACGGCACAAGCTGTCAGTGCTCGGATTATCCGAACCGTAGAAAAACCGTGCCGGATTGCGTATTTCTGACACCGGAAATCATTGAGACCGTGCGCTGGTTGCCGGAGACCTGCGGTTATCGTCGTGTGTCTGAGGGCAGGGATCTGGAATGGTGGCATCCGCTTGTTTCCGGCTCCAAAGAAACGGTGCATGAAGCCGGTATTTCCGTGCGCGGCAAGATCACTGCCTATGATCATGATCTGCCGGATGAAGAGGCATATCTGAAACACATGACCGGTCACATTGCCTGATAAAAAGTGATCAGATGAACTGCAAATGAATGATTGATTGCTGCTGCATTCAGAAATAGCCTGCTAAACATTGGATATCGCAACAAGTAAAAAAATTATCCAAGGAGGATGCTATGTCGGGTTTCTCAATGAAAGCAGCAATTGTTTCAAGTCTGATTGGTCTTGCAGGTGTTTTCTCTGCCGGTGCTTCAGCACAGGCCGCTACGCCAATGGTGTCAGTCGTAGTCAGCGGAGTGGCGACTACAGGTGCGCCGGTGGTGCAGGTAAACCATCGTCACGGTCATTATAACCGTCCGCAATATCGCCCGAACCGTTATGCCTGCACACCGCGTAATGCAGTTTCCAAAGCATCGCGTATGGGTATTCGCGGGATGCGTGTGCATAGCAACCGCTCAACGATCCGCGTTTCCGGTTATCGTCATGGCCGTCCGGTGAGCGTTCTGTTCGGTAAAGCACGCGGTTGCCCGATTTTGCGTTAATCCCGCATTGACCGGTTGAATTGATTTCATGTCAGGCTGCGAATCGAACAGATTCGCAGCCTGATTTTTTGTATCGGTGAGGAGGAGGCTGATAGCGCTATGATTGCGAAAATATCTTGTTTTACAGAATGATATGCTGTGTCATTGGCTATATCCGCCATGTCTTTAAACACTGATTGATAATGTTTTGGCTGATAAGCGAGTTAGTCTTGCGATCATGTTTCGATTCAGGTAGATCGGGATTGCGTGGGCCTGTAGCTCAATTGGTCAGAGCCGGCGGCTCATAACCGCTTGGTTGGGGGTTCGAGTCCCTCCGGGCCCACCACTTAATCCCGTCAGATAAGTTTGAATGCTGCATGACTATGCAGTTGTATTGTCAGTCGCGGAAGGGGCGGGCAGCCCGCCAGACTAATGGCACTAAGATCAGGGCAACTGCCGGAAGAACAATCCAGTTAATCGTCTGCCAGCCGGAGCTGTGCAACAGTGATCCGGCTGAGAATGAAGCGCAGGCGACGGTTCCGAAAACGAGGAAATCATTTGCTCCCTGAACTTTGCTGCGCTCTGCCGGTGTGTGGGCTTCTGCAACCATAGCGGTTGCGCCGATAAAGCCAAAATTCCAACCTAAGCCCAGCAGGATCAAAGATATCCAGAAGTGAGCAATGTCAAAGCCGGACAAAGCAACCATTGCTGACGCTCCGATCAGAAGCAGGCCGATGGCGGCGATACGTTCTTTTCCGAAACGCACCATAAGTGCGCCGGTGAAAAAGCTCGGTGCATACATTGCAAGAATATGCCACTGAATGCCAAGCGCAGCCTGATCGATTGAGTGTCCGTGCCCGACCATGGCTATAGGGGATGCGGTCATCAGAAAGGTCATCAAGCCATAAGATACAGTACCTGTAGCAATGGCGAGTATGTAGCGAGGGGACAGGAGTATCTGGCTGAGCGGGCGCTGTGTTGTATTGTCTTGCGATTGTGCTTTTGGTGCTGTTGATGAGTGCAGCAGCCAGAGTACCGGAATGGCCAGTGCAGCCAAAGCAGCCTGACTCAGGAAGCTTCCGGCGAAAGCAACGCCCGGAATTGAATCGCGTGTCCATATGACAAGCTGCGGTCCAATGATTGCAGCGACAAGGCCACCAATCATAACGCGTGAAATGGCTTTCTGGGCCTGTTCGCCGCTGACATCATCGACTGCTGCAAAGCGGTAGCTTTGCACATACGAGGAGTAAAAACCTGCCAGACATGTGCCGAGACAAAAGATGACAAAGCTGGAAAGTATAATCCCCATTGTTGCAATAAGACCTGAAAGTATGCCGATAATAGCGCCTGAAAGGTAACCTGTGCGCCGGCCAAAACGGCGCATGATATAAGCGGCAGGCAGGGTGCCAAGCGCGAGACCAAGATTTAAAAGACTGACCGGCAGAGTGACAAGATCTGGATCCGGTGAAAGCTGCTGCCCGACCAGTCCGCCTAGTGAAATAACAATCGGGGCATTTGCTCCGCCCAGAGCCTGCGCGGTGGTGAGGACCCATGTATTGCGCTTTGCAAGATCCAATTTCGAGGCACCGGTTTGCGTAAGGCTCATTTCATATCCATCCGGAAAATGGCAAAGCGTAGCGCATTTTTATATCCGTTGCGTTCGCTTTTTATTTTGTGTCGTCGCATATCTGTTGTTTGCGATATGCTGCGGTCACAGCAATATACTCAAATAAATTCTAATAAAAATAATTATTTAGATAATTATTCTGCAGGATGTTTTCTGACCTTACAAATATGCTGTTAATGCATCCGTATAATTGCCAGCGTAAAACTGATCAGCGATGCGCCAATCAGTATCCAGTTTGTGATCAGCGTTGTGTGATGTTGCTTTTCAAATAAACGCAATAGCCCCCAAATGACCACCCAGCTGACAATTGTCCCGATGATTGCTGTGCCGGCAAAGCTTTGCAGGATTTGAGAAAAATCAGCACCGGTGAGCAATTTCCCCAGTGCCTTGCTGCAGCCGTGTAAGCCTGACAGTATTATGAGCATCGTTACGGAAGACATATCGGGTTTCATCATGCGCCTGAAAATTTTTACATGGCTATCTGCCAAGAAGTCCGCTTTATATTATGTCATTAACATCGGGATATGCCATGACCTATGACGAGTATAATGCCTTTTGCAATGCTTTGACGGCCACAACATATGTTGTTCAATGGGGCGGTTCACATGTCTGGAAAGTCGGTGGCAAGGTTTTTGTCATTGGCGGCTGGCATAATGACCAGCCGAGTTTCAGTTTTAAAGTCAGTCACATTGCTTTTGAAATGCTGCAGGAGCAGCCGGGATTGCGCCCTGCACCATATCTTGCCTCGCGCGGCATGAAATGGATACAGCATTATGCGGAGCCAGGTCTCAATGATGATGAGCTGAAAGACTATATCCTGCAGTCTTACCATCTTGTTGCGCAGGGACTGTCCAAGAAAAAGCAAAAAGAACTCGGCTTGTTGACATAGGCTGTATCTGCTTGGGAGATTTGCACTGATATTACCGCAGAGACCTTTTCATAATCAGGGGCTCATTGGATCTTGGTGCGGTATAATTCATGACCACCCGTATTGTTCTGGATTTAACATCGGTTTTATTGGCGCAATCCAGAAGTGCCTGTTGTGCGCTGAGGGCAAAAATTTTACCGGCTTCACGCACAGGCCGATATTCGACAGTGATGATCTCCAGTAACTCACCATCCGCATTATAAGTAACTTCAAAAATGGCTGATGCTTTTTGATAGTCGGTTTTTTCCGGCAGTTTCCAGCATTTGCCTGCCATTTCGGCTATCACTTCACCAATAGGGGCGGCATGAAGTGAAGACGGAAACAGGCTGCAAGCCAAAAGAATTGCGACACAGGACTTATTCATAACTCTCCCGATACATCATAGTGCTGATGTATAGATAAGCATAAACTATGCCGAGAGGTAGGTGCAGGGGATTATAATATGGGTATAGTTGTGAAGGATACGTGCTGACCATCGGCAGGAAAATTCGGGGCTGCTTTGAGGTGGTGTCTTTGCTGTCGTTTTGAGTTTGGCTGTTCAGATATAAAAAAAGCCCCGCAATGCGGGGCTTTCTTTTTAATCCGTAAGGATGGATTAGAACTTGTAGTTCACACCAACGCGTACTGTGTGGAACGGAGCCTTAACTTCACCGAAGCGAACGCCGTTAACATCATCCAGTTTCAGCTTGCCGAGGTCGGTGTAGAGGTATTCGGTTTTCAGAGTTACGTTGTTTGTAACAGCGTATTCTGCACCGGCACCTACAGTGTAACCAACTTTAGTGTCAGACTGGGAGAAGCTGTTTACGCCATCGAAAGCAGAAGCTTTGATTTTACCGTAAGCAACACCACCTGTTGCGTAAACCATGAAGCGGTCAACTGGTGTATAGCCGAGACGAACGCGGGTTGTACCGAACCAGTTGATTTTGGCTTCTGCACCAACAGTCTGGCCATTGAAGTTCAGTTCTGCATCGGATTTCAGGTTGCCGCCCTGGAAGTCGGTTTCGATACCAACAACAGTCTGATCAAACTGCCAGTTGTAACCGGCCTGAACACCGCCGAGGAAGCCGCTTGCATTGTCTTTAGCAGAGAAGCCAGCGTAATCGTTGTATTTGAACTTGCCGCCTGCATAACCGGCGTTAAGACCGATATAGCCGCCTGTCCAGGAGAAAGTGTCAGCTACAACAGCAGGAGCTGGTTCGTTGTAAACGATAGCATCAGCTGCGAACGCGCTTGTGGAGGAGAGAAGCAGAGCAGCTGCCAGAGTTGTATATTTCATGTGATGAACTCCTTTTAGATTTCGTTAGAAACATAAAATATACCCTCGGAAATGTCTGTCACAAATATGCAACAGAAAGATCTTATCGACTTGAAGTAAATGTGATCGGCTTGACACCTTTTGGACACAATGTAAATCTGCGCGCCGCTCACGAAAACGTGTGATTTGTCACGTAAATATTATGCGACCTGACCTGCGCTGTGGCCTGACGCCCATGCCCATTGGAAGTTGAATCCGCCAAGCCAGCCCGTTACGTCCACACATTCTCCAATGAAATAAAGGCCTTGTACCTTTTTAGATTCCATCGTCTTTGAGTCGAGCTCATCAGTGCTGATTCCGCCGAGTGTAACTTCCGCTGTACGATACCCTTCGGAACCTGCCGGTTTGATATGCCAATCCTGAATTGCGGCAACGAGATTTGTTAAGATCTTGTCAGACAAATCAGCTAGCGGCTTGTTCAATTGTGTCTTTTCCGTGAAAAACTGAGCCAAGCGACGGGGCAACTTTTCTGCAAGGGCGGTCTGGACAGACTGTTTGCCATTCGTTTTTCGTGCATTTTTTAATAATGTAAGGAAGTCAAAGTCCGGTTCTATGGTCAAAACGACCTCATCGCCCTCGCGCCAATAGGATGAAATCTGCAGAATCGCAGGCCCGCTCATACCGCGGTGGGTGAAAAGCAGTGCTTCGCGGAATCGGGTTTTGCCATGTCTAAGCTCTGCATCGACGGCTACCCCTGAGAGCGGGCTGAGCTGTTCCAGCAGATTGGGTTCCAGTGTCAAAGGCACAAGGCCGGGGCGGGGTTCAATCAGGCTGTGACCAAACTGACCGGCAATCTGATAGGCAAAACCCGTGGCTCCCATTTTCGGAATGGATTTGCCGCCCGTGGCAATAATCAGTGATTGTGCTTCGATTTTGCCATAGCTCGTCGTAACTATAAAACCGTCTGTGGTTTTGCTGATGTCCGAAACCGTGGTGTTGAGGTCGAGCCGCACATTGGCCTGCTGCATTTCCGTGCGCAGCATATTGATAATGTCTTTGGCGCTATGGTCGCAAAACAGCTGTCCCAATGTTTTCTCATGCCAGCTGATACCGTAGCTATCGACCATGGCGATGAAATCCTGCGGCGTGAAACGTGCCAGCGCGGATTTGCAAAAATGCGGATTGGCGGACAGATAGTTCTTTGCCGTTGCATGAATATTGGTGAAGTTGCAGCGGCCACCGCCGGAAATACGGATTTTGTCACCGGGGGATTTCGCATGGTCAATCAGCACGACCGAGCGTCCCCGCTGACCGGCACGGATTGCACACATCATTCCGGCTGCGCCTGCACCGATAATTACAACGTCTTTTTTCTCAATCACGGTGAGGCTTTCTGTTTCGGACAACGGGTAGGAGGATAAAGGCGTCTATATAAAGCAAAAAAGGCAGCCGTCGAGCGCTGCCTTGTTGATTGCGGGGGGAATACAGTTTTAACGGAACGCTACGCCAGCATTGCGCATCTGGCTCATCATGGTCTGCAGAGATCCGCCAATATCAATCGCACGGCTTAAATCCGGCAACACAGTGACCTTGAAACCTTGTGCCGCTGCATCCAGAGCCGAATAGGCCACGCAGAAATCGGTAGCGAGACCGGCCAGTGTTACATGCTTAATGCCGCGCTCACGCAAATAGCCGCCAAGACCGGTCGGGGTCATGTGGTCATTCTCGAAGAAAGCGGAATAGCTGTCGATGGCTTTACGATAGCCTTTGCGGATTACCAGCTCGGCTTTTGTCCATTGCAGGTCTTTATGAAATTCCGCGCCATGGGTTCCCTGTACGCAATGATCCGGCCACAAAGTCTGTTTGCCATAGGACATTGTCACCATTTCATAAGGTTCACGGCCTTCATGTGTCGAGGCGAAGCTGGAATGTCCTGCGGGATGCCAGTCCTGTGTCAGAATGACATGGTCAAAACGCTCAATCTCCTGATTGATGCCTGCAACGATACTGTCTCCGCCGGCTACAGCCAGCGCGCCTCCGGGGCAAAAATCATTCTGAATATCAATCACAATAAAGGCGGAGTTTTTCTGATCGTGTTGTGGCATCCCATTCTCCCGCTGCGTCACGTCCGAGAGCGATCAGTGACGAAAGCACGCGGAAAGGTCAAGAGGATCAGGCTTCAATTTCCACCCGTCCCAGCGGATGAGAGCAGCAGGCAAGAATATAGCCTTCTTCAATTTCATCATCGCGAATACCACCATTATGGTTCATAACGGTTTCGCCGCTGAGGCATTTGACTTTACACGTACCGCAGACACCAAACTCGCAGGCGCTTGGTATTTTTAACCCGCCGTTACGCGCTGCCAGCAACACGGTATCTGTCGGGCTGCATTGTACTTCCATGCCGGATAATGTGAAAATAACGCTCGGCGCCTCGGTCTCCGCATCACCGGCTGCGGCTTCAAGCGCGGCAGGTACCGGTATAGCGGGTGCTTCCGAGGCGGGCTGAAAGCTTTCCTGATGATAATTGTCCATGTTGAAGCCGTTGGCTTCAAGCATTTCACGCACGGCGCGCATAAACGGCTCGGGGCCGCAACAAAAGACTGTGCGGTCTTTGAAGTCAGGTGCGGAAATATCAATAATACTATGACTGATACGACCATGAACGCCGCTCCAGACATTGCGGGCGATGGAACGCTCAACAACCAGTTGCAGGCGCAGGTTATCCATACGGCTGGCTAAGAGTTCCAGCTCCTTACGGAAGATAATTTCATCCGGTGAACGGGCGCAATTGAGAAAAACCACATCGCTGGCTGGTTGCGTATCATAAAGGAAACGGGTCATCGACATCATCGGCGTGATGCCGGAACCGGCAGAGATGAACAGGTATTTTTTGCCCGGATGCGAAACGAGTGAGAAATCACCGGCAGGGCCGAAAGCTTTCAGTTTCATGCCCGGGCGCATATTATCCAGCATCCAGCGGGTGCCGATACTGCCTGCCTGTGCCTTAATGGTGATGGACACAGAATAGGGGCGCGACGGCGTGGAAGACAGCGTATAGGTACGCATGACCGGTTCCGGTGCGGCCGGTATCTCAATCGTGATGAACTGACCCGGCATATAGCGGAACCAGTTATTATTGTCCGGCGTGCGGAACGAGAAAGTCATCACGTCCGGCGCTTCTTCAATCGCCGCATCACATTCCAGAACCTGAAGCCTGTCGTTCCACGGCAGCATTTCATCAAGATATTTCATTCGTGCTGCTCTTCACCTGAAGGGGGCTTGAGGTGGGTTCACATTGAACCTGCCTTGTCATTACTGCTGTTCAGAGCACCGCACGTTTTTTACTGCGCTCTGAGTTGTTGTGATTTGTTGTCAGGCCACGCGGCTGAGTTTAGCAACTTCTCCTTGCAGACGCGGGGTGATGAAATTGGCGTACCATTCAATAAATTGCATGACGCCGCCTTCATGCTCCACGGAATAAGGCCCCGGCTGATAGGCCGGTGAGCGGATGCCGCGGGCGTTTTCTTCCACGATCCGGCGATCCTGATCATTGGTCTCGATCCAGACATGGGTCAGTTCATCGAGATTGTAATCGACGCCTTCAACTGCATCTTTATTGACCATCCATTTGGTGGTGACCATGGTTTCCTCGGCGCTGATCGGCAGCACACGGAAAGAAATCGCATGGTCAATCATCACATGGTTCCATGTGGACGGATAGTTGAACAGCAGCATCGCGCCGATTTTGGATGCCCTGACTTCAGTGCTCAGGCTTTTCGCCACAGCAGGTTTGCCGGACATTGTATAGCTGTCGGCATCGCGCAGCAGCGGAATGCGGGCAATGCGATACTGGCCGTTCTCGGACATGTTGAATTTAGCAGGCAGGCCGGTATCTTCACAGCGCTTCCAGAGCTGGTTGGTTTCCTCATCCTCCATCATGCCCTGTACGCCGGTGGCGCTTGGTGCTTCAGGATAGGTGCGGCACAGTTCCGGATGGTTGGCGGCGCAATGGTAGCATTCGCGGTTGTTTTCCCAGACCAGTTTCCAGTTGCCTTTTTCAATGATTGTGCTTTCAAAGGCAATTTTTGCATCTTTGATCTGATGGGGAGCCAGATAAGGCTCAACCGTTGCGCGGAAAGCATTGAAATCCGGTGCTTCATCCGCGACACAGATATAAATGTAACCGGCGACCGTTTCGCAATGCACGGTTTTCAGGCCGAAATCTGCCGGTTTGAAATTAGGGCCGACCTGACGGGCAAACAATAATTTACCATCCAGATCATAAGTCCACTGATGATAAGGGCAGACGAGGCGGGCAGCGGTGCCTTTTTCCGCCGTGCAGATACGCGAGCCGCGATGGCGGCAGGTATTATGGAATGCGCGGATATTGCCCTGACTGTCGCGCACGACAATCACCGGATAATCGCCGATCTGCACAGTAATATAGCTGCCTGCTTTCGGCAGCTCACAATCATGGCCGGCAAAGACCCATTCACGGTACCAGATATGTTCAAGATCGAGCTTGTAAAAGCCGGGATCTGTGTAGAACTTCTGTCCGAGACTGAAATTCGGGTCGCGCCCCAACAAGTCACTCAGCATCTGATTGCGGACGTCCATGATATGCCTCGCATAGCGTTGTTCATCGGGGGTGCCGGACTTTAAAACATGTCGCAGCCGGAGTGGCTTATGTGCGACATGGAAAAGCCTGATCCCGTATGGGTATTAAGATTGACGACAAGAGTTAAGTCTCAGAATATTTCTCAAAAAATCTGCTCTGATTATCCGTATTCAACCATTGAAATATGGCGGACGCGCATACGAAAACGACATGGGCTTCGCGTAAAGACGACACGCCAAACCGTCGCATCCGGAAATTTATCGGCGGCAATATTTTGTAGCCGAAAAGGGGCTGGTCAGACGCGGCAGGCCGTGCTTTTCTGTTGCGCAGACAAGACCCGTATCAAACGGATGCCCGCTGGAGGAAATATTTATGAAACGCTCGGAAATTAATGAGATTATCCGTGAAAGTGACCGCTTTATCCGGTCTTTCGGTTTTGTCATGCCGCCTTTTGCCTATTGGTCGCCGGAGGAAATGCGCACCCGTGTGGGCGATGACAGTGCAGCAATCCGCAATGCGCGTCTCGGCTGGGATATTACCGATTACGGGCAGGGGCGTTTCGATGAAATGGGACTGTTCCTGTTTACCGTGCGCAACGGACAGGCCGAAGATCTGCAAAAAGGTACGGGTATGCTTTATGCGGAAAAGATCATGATCTCGCGCGAGAACCAGCTGTCGCCGATGCATCGCCATGTGGTGAAAGCTGAGGACATTATCAATCGCGGCGGTGCCAAGCTGGTGCTGGAAATGTTCAATTCTAACCCGGATGGCTCGATTGACGATAAAAGCGACGTGGTTGTTGCCTGTGACGGACGTATCAAGCGACTGTCTGCCGGTGGTTTGCTGAAGCTTGATCCGGGCGAAAGCGTGACCCTGATGCCCGGTAACTGGCATGCTTTCTGGGGCGAGGGCGGAGATGTGCTGATTGGCGAGGTTTCAACCGTCAATGATGATCTCACGGATAACATCTTCCGTGAGCCGATCGGCCGGTTCTCCGATGTGGAAGATGATGTTCAGCCACTGCATTTGTTGGTGTCTGATTATGACAAGTGGCTGGCGTAAAGTCCTGTCAGGTAACTGCCTTTAATGCCCATGACGTAAAGTCCTGCATGAAACGCGCACGATCTGTTTCATGCAGGCTTTCATGGCGCATCTCCGGATAAATCTGTGTGGTAATATTGCTGAAGCCGGAGGCTCTCAGTCTTTTTTCCAGTGCAAGCAGGGATTTACCGCCTTCTGTTGAAGGATCCTGTCCGCCACCCTGTAAATAAAGTGGCATATGCAATGGTATCGCTTGTTGCGGAGCAGGATTGTTGCAACGGCGCATAAAGCGGAAAACATCGATCCACATACTGACCGACGGATCATAGCCGCAGAGTGGGTCATTATTATAGAGCGCAACCTCCGCTGCATCATGGGACAGCCAGTCAAATTGCGTCTGGTAATTTTCCACCTGCTTCGCCCATGTGCGGAAAGTCATGGCTGGCAGGAAATGGCTGGGGACATCAGAACCGAGAAACATGCGCTCGGCTTTGAGTAAAGTGAAAGCCAATGTTTGATTCAGCACATTGGCAAAATTGGAATTGCAGATCGCAGCGGCATCGGGTTTGCAGAATTTTCCGCATAAAGCGGCGAGTGTTACCAATCCCCCCATGGAATGGCCGAAGAGAATGAGCGGCAATTGGCCATGTCTTTCGCGGATTGTCTTTTCAATAAAGCTGATATCCTGCAGCACTTTTTCATCGCCGTCTTTCGTTGCGAACTGACCGAGCGGTGCATCCGGTGCGCTGGTCAGCCCGTGTCCGCGATGGTCATGGGCATAGACGTTAAATCCATGTTCCGCGAGATAATCCGCAAACTCTTGATAGCGGGCAGCATGTTCGGCAAGGCCGTGGCTGATCTGTATATTTCCGATGGGTGTTTTTTTCGCCGGTTGAAAGCGCAGCGCCAGTTTTGCACCGCTCGGACTTAACAGGATTTCAGGATTATCAAACGGCATTGTGAAACCTTGTTTCGGGAGTGCGGAGACTATACTTGTAATAATAATCAGCTATTCAGTGTCTGATCCAAAAGTCGCCCACTTGGCTGCAAATGGTGATTTTTTATTCAGACCCTCAGAGGTTAAACAGGGGAAGATGCTTATCGCGCCTGCTTCGCCTCTGTTCTGGCATTGCCCCTGCGCAATATTTAGCCTAAATAGCGCATCAAAGCGAATTCCCACACATTACGGGCTCAAATTCTCGGAGAACAGCCACCCAATGGCACGTCAATTTATTTATCATATGTCGGGTTTGAATAAAAACTACGGCACAAAGAAGATTCTCGAAAATCTGCACCTGTCATTCTATCCTGATGCGAAAATCGGTATTCTCGGCCCGAACGGCGCCGGTAAATCGACAATCCTCAAGATTATGGCTGGTCTCGATAAAGAGTTTACCGGTGAAGCCTGGCTCGCCGATGGTGCGACCTGTGGTTATCTGGCTCAGGAACCGCATCTTGATCCTGAGAAAACTGTTTTCGGCAATGTGATGGAAGGTGTGGCTGACAAGCAGGCCATTCTTGACCGTTATAATGAGCTGATGATGAATTATTCTGATGAAACTGCTGACGAAGGTGCGGCACTTCAGGATATTATTGATAGCCAGAACCTCTGGGATCTGGAAAGTCAGGTTGAAATGGCGATGGAAGCTCTGCGCTGCCCGCCTGCGGATGCTGATGTAACCACGCTTTCCGGTGGTGAACGTCGCCGTGTTGCGCTTTGCAAGCTGCTGCTTTCCAAGCCAGACCTTCTGCTGCTTGACGAACCGACCAACCATCTGGATGCTGAAACCACTGCATGGCTTGAAAAGCACCTGCGTGAATATAAGGGCGCTGTGCTGCTCATCACGCACGATCGCTACTTCCTCGACAATGTGACCGGCTGGATTCTCGAACTCGACCGCGGTCGTGGTATCCCTTATGAAGGCAACTATTCTGCCTATCTGGAAGCCAAGGCCAAGCGCATGATTCAGGAAGGCCGTGAAGACGATTCCCGTCAGAAGGCACTTGAGCGTGAACGCCAGTGGATTGCAGCAAGTCCTAAGGCGCGTCAGTCCAAGTCGAAAGCCCGTATTAAAGCTTATGACAAGCTGGTGGAAGCGGCTGAAAATCAGCGCCCGGGCGATGCACAGATTCTCATTCCTGCGGGTGAGCGTCTTGGTCAGGTGGTTATCGAAGTTGAAAACCTGTCGAAATCCTTTGGCGATCGTCTGCTGATTGACAATTTGACATTCAAACTGCCTCCGGGCGGTATCGTTGGTGTGATCGGTCCGAACGGTGCCGGTAAATCGACCCTGTTCAAGATGATCACCGGTCAGGAACAGCCGGATACCGGTAGCGTGCGTATCGGTGATACTGTTAAGCTCGGTTATGTTGATCAGAGCCGTGACCACCTCGACCCGAACAAGAATGTCTGGGAAGAAATTTCCGGCGGTAACGACATCATCAAGCTCGGCAAGTTTGAAATGAACTCCCGCGCTTATTGCGGTGCGTTCAACTTCAAGGGCGGCGATCAGCAGGCTAAAGTCGGCAATCTTTCCGGTGGTCAGCGCAACCGCGTGCATCTTGCCAAGATGCTGCAGACGGGCGGCAACGTGCTGCTCCTCGATGAACCGACCAACGATCTGGACACGGAAACACTGGCGGCGCTTGAAGATGCGCTGGAAAAATACGCTGGTTGCGCCGTTATCATCTCGCACGATCGTATGTTCCTCGACCGTCTTGCGACACATATTCTGGCTTTTGAAGGCGACAGCCATGTGGAGTGGTTCGAAGGTAACTTCGAAGATTACGAAGCTGACAAGGTTCGTCGTCTCGGCCCTGAAAGCGTTAATCCGAAGCGGGTAACCTATAAGCCGCTGACACGATAAAGGTTCGGGATGTTCTGGTTCTGGCGGTCTGCAAATGGCGTTGTTTTGCGCTTCCGGTGCTCACGTACAAACAGTACGCTGCGCGCCGGTTCTCAAACTCCATCATTTTCGCCTCGCCATAATCAGAACCTCAACGATCTTATCAGAAGTTAATAAAGGCCGGTGCATTGCACCGGCCTTTTTGTTTCAGAAAGGGAAGACAATGAAAGACTGGTCGGCACAGCAATATCTGAAATTTGAAGACGAACGCACAAGGCCGGTAAATGATCTTATCGCCCGCATTCCGCTGGAAAATCCTGCAATCATTGTTGATATTGGTTGTGGCCCCGGTAATTCCACTGAAGCCTTGAAAAAGCGCTGGCCGCAGGCACAATTATCCGGTTTTGATGCGTCACCGGATATGATTGAAAAAGCGCAGAAACGGTTGCCTGATGTGCCGTTTTATTTAAGCGATGTCACGCAGTGGCAACCGGATGCGGATGTTGATCTGTTGTTTTCCAATGCGGTGTTCCAGTGGATCCCTGAGCATATCCAGCATTTGCAGCGCCTGTTGAAGGGGTTGAAATCAGGTGCCGCACTGGCTGTGCAAATGCCGGATAACTGGAATGAGCCGTCCCATCGCATGATGCGGCAAGTGGCGAAAGACAGTCGCTGGATTGAGCGGTTAAGCAATGCATCGCGGCCGCCAATGCCAAATGTAAATGCCTATTATGATGCGCTGATACCATTCGCATCCCATATCGATATCTGGCACACAATTTATAATCATCCGCTTGATGGCCATGCGGCGATTACCGAATGGGTGAAAAGCACCGGCTTGCGGCCGTTTCTCAATCCGCTGAATGAAGAAGAACAACGGGATTATCTGGCAGAATATACCGAGCGGCTGGCCGAGCATTATCTTTTGACTGTTGATGGTAAGGTATTGCTGCACTTCCCGCGGGTATTTATGGTCGTTGTGCGTGGTGAAGGCTGAAATTGCGATGACAGATTTGTTTGATAACATACATGGCAAACGCATCGCAGCGCGTAAAATTTCAGGTCGTGTCCGTAGTCTCTATATTGCTTCAGGACAGGATTTTGTAACGCAGCCTGTTGATGTTTTGCAATGTGATCACGGTGGTATCGTCGGGGATTACCATTACGGCATGACACGTAAGGCCGGAGGTCGTGAGCCGTGGTATGAACGGGGCACGCCGATCCGCAACGACCGGCAGGTCTCTCTGGTCTCTGTAGAAGAGCTGGACAAGATTGCCGCAGCAATGGGGCTGGATGCGATCAGGCCGGAGTGGATCGGTGCCAATATTGTTGTGGAGGATATCCCGGATTTTACCTTGCTGCCTGCTGGTACGGTGTTGTTTTTTGACGGCGGCCTGACTCTGAAGCTGGACGGGCTTAATGCGCCTTGCAAAATTGCGGGAACCTCAATCGCACAGCATATTCAGGCGGACAACGAGGTTGCAACGGCGCTTTCATTTGTGAAAGCAGCTAAATTTCTGCGCGGCCAGACCGGGTGGGTAGAGCGGGCAGGTGCTGTTCATTCAGCGGATAAGATAACCGTGCGGATACCGGAACAGGTTTTTTATGTTTAAAATTTTAAATGCTAAATAACTTAGAGTGTGACCGAATTGCAAAATTGCAATTCGGTCTTCTTTTATAATTTACGCAGGAGGCATGTTGCCTTGTGCAGGAGGAATTGAGTTATTTGTAAGCGCATTTAGCTTCCAAGTAATGATCAAAGGAGGATCGACTTGAATGGCCGGGTTCAATTCTAGCCAGCTGACACCTTCTGAGCCTTCGTCATAGGTGAGGTATAATTTTTTATTCAGATCGTTAACTATGTTTATAATGTAAACGTTTTGCTGACCTGGTACTACTTCAAAACTTACAGGAAGTTTTTCCGCTGCTGGAAGAAAGGTTATTCCACCAGCTGTTTCCCCTGTATATGTGAGAACTGTTGTTTGGAATCCTGAACTGGCTAGGAAAGAACCTGATGCCGGATTATAAATCGTAAATGTATTATTTCCAGTCGCAGGCGTGCTGTGCATTGCAAAAATTTGACCACTATCTGTTGCGTCGTCAATAGTATCTATATTGCATTGAGCTTCATATTGAAAAAGTGAAGTATTATTTCCGGTATTGTCATAAATGAATAATTTTTTATTGTTTGATGTATTGCTTAAAGTGAAAAGTATTGACATGTTTACCTCTTTTAATAATTATTATTGATAAATATTAAAGCCCAAGAACATTATCTAAAACAAATGCATCGCTTGTACCGGATGCAGCAGGAGTGTTTTTATCTACAAATATTATTCTTGGGGATTTTGTATTGCTTCCTAAATTTGTACTATTTATATCAATAATAGCTTTATATTTAAGATCGGCTTTATTTGGAACTAAAGGATCGTCAAGAAGTATTTGATATGCTGATCCAGCTATTGCTTTAAATATAAAGCTACATGCTGTGTCAGATGTTGTGAAATTTAGAAGACCGGATACGGTGCCGTAAGTCGTTGGAGCTCCGGAAACAGCTACACCTTGTTCGGTATTGCCCAGAAATGAGCCGGTAAAGGGATTGAAAATTTTCAGAGAAGCTGATGCGCCGCCACCAATGAGCAGTGTAGGGTTTTCAAATGTTACCCAGTCACCTGCCGGACTAAAGCCTGTGCCTGTTGTTACTTGACTGGTATGAGTAATATACTTGTTACCTAAGGTGCTCGGCTGAGCCCATATATAGCGACCAAATGTTTGGCTCTTAATTCTGAATAAATATGCCATTTTAAAAATCCTTTTAATGATTTAAATTACATTTTTACTCTCCCACATATTTAAATTATTGGTCACTGTAATTACTGTCAGGCAGTAAATTGTTCGCGTGCCATTCATTGAGCTTTTCTGTTATTTGCGCATTTATCCAGTAAAGCGCGCTGTCTTTATCCAGTCCTTCATCGCGGAGTTTGTCGTAATCAGTATAGGTATGGCGGATATAGGCGAGCAGGGTGAGGCGCGCGGCGTTGTGTGCTGTGAGGCTGCGCATATGCGGTGCGGTGGCTGCTTCCCGCACCTGTTCCGCATCATAGAAGGGGATACGCGGCGCCAGTATACGGAGCGCCAGTTCAATCTCTTTGCGGCGTTTTGCCGATGTGGCCATTATAATCTCCTGCGGGCGGTGTGCTTGGCTTATGCTTAGATCAAATAAGATATTTTAAAATATCTGGTTGTCGATTTTTGTTGCATTGATTGCATGGATCACATAAACATATCTTTATGTGTTTTAAATGCGGAGTGTGGTATGACAGGCAAGCCTTTGGCTCTGGAAGAAATGGTGGAAGTGCTGAAGGCTGCGGCAGAACCAAGCCGCTTGCGTATTTTGACGCTGCTTGCGGGCGGTGATCTGACCGTCTCTGATCTGACATCCATTCTCAACCAGTCACAGCCGCGTGTATCGCGCCACCTCAAATTGCTGAGTGAAGCAGGGTTGATCAGCCGCTATCAGGAAGGGTCATGGGCTTATTTCCGTTTGTCGGAAACCCCGATCCATCAGGGGCTTTCCCGTGCACTGATCGGCTGGCAGGACAATCAGGATCCGCTGCTGTTGCGCGATCAGGAACGTCTGGCACAGGTGAAAGCCGAGCGTCACGAACGTGCGACTGCCTATTTTAGCGCCAATGCTGAAAGCTGGGATCAAATTCGTTCGCTGCATATTGATGAAACGATGGTGGAAGATGCCCTGCGCGGTATTGTCGGCGAACAGGCTTTCCAGTCTATGCTGGATATCGGCACCGGTACCGGCCGTTTGCTGGAAATGTTCAGCCCGCTTTATGTGCGCGGTGTCGGCATTGATATCAACCGCGATATGCTTACTGTTGCGCGCACCAATCTGGATCAGGCAGGTGTTGCCCATGCGCAGGTGCGTCAGGGCGATATATATGCGCTGCCGGTTGACCGCGACGGTTATGATCTGGTGACGATCCATCAGGTGCTGCACTTCCTTGACGAACCGCAATCGGCCATTCGTGAGGCTGCCCGTGCGCTGCGTCCGCAGGGGCGCTTGCTGATCGTGGATTTTGCACCGCATGATCTGGAATTTTTGCGTGACGAACATGCGCATTTGCGGCTTGGTTTCAGTGATGAGCAAATGACCGGCTGGATGAAAGCAGCAGGGCTGGAGCCGGAGAAAATTGAAGCACTTGAGCCGCAGGGCGGACAGGCTTCCGGTCTGGTGATTAAACTGTGGCTGGCCCGTGATCCGCGAATGCTGATCGCCGATGCTGCCTGAGGCACATTTTGAGGCGCACTTTGAGGTGCATCGGCATTATTGAGTAGCATTCCAATGTTTAGCTTTACATCATTCAGATGTGGGCAGGCACAGTTTTGATTTTCTTCATGGTGAAGTGGCCATGAATGTTTTGCCTCATGGTGCACTCCATGACGGAGAGAGTAACGGAGATTTCCGATGTCTAGTTTTGGCCAGCAGCGCCGTTCCGAGAGCGCGCATCCGATCCGTGTGTCCTTCGAGTTTTTCCCGCCGAAAACCGAGGAGATGGAAGAGCGTCTCTGGGAGACTGTGACGCGTCTGGCGCCGCTTAATCCGGCTTTTGTTTCGGTGACCTATGGTGCGGGCGGTTCTACCCGTGAGCGCACCAATAAAACCATTGCCCGTATCATTAAAGAAACGTCCATTACGCCTGCCGCGCATCTGACCTGTGTGGATGCGACCAAGGAAGAGGTTAATTCTATCGTCCGCTCCTTTGCGTCTTTAGGTGTGACGCGCTTTGTGGCACTGCGTGGTGACCCTGCAAGCGGTATCGGTGAAGCCTATCAGCCGACACCAGGCGGCTATCAGAATGGTGCCGATCTGGTGGCAGGTCTCAAATCGATTGCTAATTTTGATATCAGCGTCTCTGCCTATCCGGAAAAACATCCGGAAAGTCCGGATTTTGCAACCGATATTGAGATGCTGCGACGCAAAGTCGATAATGGTGCGACCCGGGCGATTACACAGTTCTTCTTCGATAATGATCTTTATGAGCGTTATGTGGAGCGTGTGCGTCGTGCGGGAATTTACATTCCGATTATTCCGGGTGTCTTGCCGATCCATAATTTCAAACAGGTGGCAAATTTCTCAAAGCGTGCAGGGGCACGCATACCGGCATGGCTGGCAGACCGTTTTGACGGACTGGAGAATGATCCGCAAACACATATGCTGGTCTCAGCGGCGCTGGCAGCCGAGCAGGTGAATGATCTGATTGAACGTGGTGTGAATGATTTTCATTTCTACACCATGAACCGCTCGGATCTGGCTTTTGCGATTTGTCATTTGCTGGGCGTGCGGGCACCGGTAGCGGCCTGAAAATATATATATGAAACGAAAAAGCCCTGCGGAAAATGCTTCCGCAGGGCTTTTGTTTTTAAAAATGACAGGACTTGATTTATCTACTTTTGCGGAATGCCGAGAATGCCGGTAGTATCTGTAAAAGTGATGCCTGCAAAATGTCTCTTATTAAAACTGTAATCTGTATTTTTCTGATTGTGAAACCGAAATGCAGATATCAGATCAGCTGCTGAAATTCAGATGCTGACTATGTGAGGTCAGGGAAGTACACCGACAATCATTGCTGCGACAAAAACAAAAGCTGCGCAAAATACCAAGGCATTGATTGAACGCGTTAAACCCATATGGATTGCCTCCTAAGCAGGTTGTAAGTTCAGTTTTCAAATGCCGTATGAACAACATTCAAAGGCTGGAAAGTCACTCCTGACAAAGTCCGTTCTGACGGACTATACCGGAGCCGCTTCTCTTAACTCTAAACCGGAAATGCTAATTCCAGTCCTTTTAACCACCCATGCAGAAGGCATGGTCTGACGATCAAATTGACTGTTTTTTAACTGTGTCAGCACATTTCCCGTTTGTGTCATTTTATCGACATAAACGGCCAAAGAAAAGTCTAATTTCAAGGGAGGGCGTTGGAAGCAGTGGCGAAGTCGGGTTTCGCTATCCGTGCAGAATTTTAAATTTGTAAAAAATACAATATGTTAGTCCGGTGTCAAAAGTTTTGATGCCGCCGTAAATTTTTTTACAGACGGCATCAAAATCCCACTAAATTTATAGCTTTTCGAGCAATTCACGTGTCGGCCATGAATCGGCAGGCATGCCTAAACGCAGCTGTTCTGTGCGCACAGCATCTCTGGTCATGGTGCCAAAAACACCATCGATTCGACCCATGTCATAGCCGCGCACAACGAGCTTGTTCTGCAACTCTTTCAGCTCTTCTGTTGAAAGACCGGCTTCCGGTGTGCCGAGCAGGAACGGCTCGCCGCCAGCCAGACGTGATGCAAAATAGGCAGCGGTCGTGGCGTAAACGATGGACTTGTTCCATTCGACGAAAATATCAAAATTGCGGTAGGAGAGGAATGCCGGACCTTTACGCCCCATCGGTATGAGCAGGGAGGCATCACCGTCATCCGCGCCGAGTGCGCTGCCATTTACAGACTTTACGCCCCAGCCGTTCCATTTCGAATGTGGCAGACGATAGGTGCGGATGGAATTTTCCCATGGCAGGTCCTGTGTCAGCTGTACAGTTTCCAGCCATGGCTCACCACGCTGCCAGCCGAGCTCAGACAGCATACGGGCGGCTGTCATCACTGCATCGGCCACACTGTTGCGTAAATCCACTTTGCCGTCATTGTCGCCATCGACACCGCGCTCAAGATAATCTTTCGGCAGCAATTGCATCTGGCCGATTTCGCCTGCCCAAGCGCCTTGTGTGCCGGCATCAACAACGCCTTTATCCATCAGTTTCAGCAAAGCGATCAGCTGCGGACGGAAAAGCTCCGGACGGCGGCAATCATGAGCCAGCGTAACGAGCGAGTTCAGCGTATCAAAATCGCCCTGAATAGCACCGAAGTCTGTTTCCAGTCCCCAGAATGCAGCAATCACCGGCCCCGGAACGCCATAGGTATCTTCGGCCTTTTTGAAGACATCTGCATATTTCACGAGATTTTCGCGGCCTTTTTTCAGGCGCTGTTCGGAAATCAGACGTTTGGAGAATTCGGCAAAGGTCAGGTTGAAAACAGTTTGCGTGCGGTCACGCTTCAATGTGCGTTCATCAAGCTGCGCTTTATGCAGCTCTGTCATTGCCTTGTCTGAGATGCCGGCTGCTTTGGCTTCAGTGACAACGCCTTCAAGCCAGACATTATAATCACCGCCGCAGGCCGGTTTTTCGATTACAACTGCTGCCGGTGCGGATGGTGTAGTTGAGGGAGTTGCAGGCTCTGCCGTTGTGGCAAAAGCAAAGCTTGCAGTCGAGAGAAGAGTAGCAGCAGTCAGAAGTGGTTTAAAAACTGATCTGAAGGCAGACAAGGAAGCAGGGCGTGACATAACTCAGTTCTTTCTGCAGCAGGCCTCAGTAAGGCCTGTCTGTTTTGGTTGATCTGACCGGTTTTGACCAGAGCGTTCAAATTTTCTGAGTGATGTCCTGCATAATCATTTTGTGAAAAAGAAGGTGTTAAAATCAGATTCACGTACTAAGCGTGATTTTATCTGACTTTGTTGCTTTCCAGCCACTTTCTCCACTGGGCATGATTGCCTGCGAACACATTAATATCAGCATCGCCTTTGATACCCGGAATTGTACCTGTTCCGGTATATTGCCAGAAGACCCACGGATGAGGACCGTATTTTTCATCCGGATGACCGGCTGTGGAGCGCAGCCAGAACGGATAATCGCTGAAACTGCGCAGTTCATTGTCATCGAAGAAATCAACCGTGGTATAGATGACTGGTTTTTTGCCGTAATGACGCTCGATCATGGTCAGGAATGTACGCATTTCCTTGCGCACAACAGCCGGATCAGGGCGAAGTTTACAGGATGGCGACAGTGGGTTCCATTCCATGTCCAGAACCGGCGGCAAAGCACCCGGATCTTTCGGCACATTACGGATATACCAGCGCGCCTGATCGGCTGCGCTGCGGCAGAAATAATAGAAATGATAGGCACTGCGCGGAATGCCGGCCGCGCGTGAGCCTGCCCAATGTTCAGCAAAGCGGTCATCAACGCGGTCGCCGCCTTCTGTTGCTTTAATAAAGACAAAAGAAACGCCGCTGCTGCGCACTTGCTGCCAGTCTACTTTGTCCTGATATTTGGAGACATCAGTGCCATGTACCGGATAATGCCACGGGGTTTTACCGGTATAGTCATGGGGCTTGCGATCATAGAAGCGCGGTGCCTTAGCACCGGATGAAGGGAGAGCGATTCCTGTGCCGGAGACGGAACCTGCCGCCGGTTTCACATCTGAAAAATCATAATCCACAGATGTACATGCACTCAGCACAAGGCTGAAAACGGCAAGTGCTGCTGGCTTCATCGGGTATCATCTCACAATAATCACAGGGAAATCATGAATGCTTTCTTACTTCAAAAGGTTAAATTTTTCCTTTAGAGGGACAATGATAATTTTTGCCGAAAACGGAATGAAGACAGACGCATCTTTTCTCAGATGGTCAATGTCCTGTGCCAAACTATTTGATTTATAAATATTTTTTGATTGGCAGGGTCATAACTTATACAGGTTTAACAGGAATACTGTCATAATTACCGGAATAAAAAGCGGAACAATTAAATATTTCCGGCATTAACTGAGAGATTGTAAGCGCCTTGGTGAAGGTGGCTGAGGAGGTCAAATGTATCGTCTGCTGGCTTTTATCCTTGCTGTCGGTGTGCTGACCGGTCTGGTCTTTTCCGGCGGATTTTTGACGCATGACAAGACCGCAGAAAAACAGACTGACAGTGTTGCAGCCGTAATTGCTCATTCGGAGCAGGAATTGCAGTCAAAGGCCGATCAGGAACTGGCTGAAATTGATGCCAAAGCGTCGCAGAACAGTGTTGCAGGTCCTGCTGTGCTTTTACCGGAGCTGAAGAAACCGCTCACGGAAGAAGATGTGAGGGTTGCAGTGCAAAAAGCCGGTGATGATGCGGAGAAAACTGCTTTGAGTGTCGGTCAGACGTCAGATCAGGCTGCGGCAGCTAAAAAAACTGCAGAAGATTTTGTACGTGTGCGCATGGAAAGTCAGATGCGCACGGAACAGTCATCTGCAAAGTCCATGTAAGCCTGGATGTAAGACTATAAGAGCATTTCAGGTTTGGTGTGAATTGCCGGAAATGTTCTCTGCTTTATGCTTTTACACGCCTCGTTCCGGGCAAGGCTCGTAGTGTTCCGGTATTGACCATAAGCAATGTCGGCTGAATTTCATTCAACTCTTCGCGCTTGATGGTTTTCATCAGAGTTGTTTTGAATTACATAAGCTTATGTCGATTTGGTCCAGTATCGCTGATTTTTTAACGCAGACGGCTTACAGTGCGTTTTCCGGAGTGATTGAAGCCGTCCGCACCTATTTTGAGGGTGATGCGGAAACACGCCGTCGCGTTGCTTTTTCCATCGCTATGATCGCGCTGTCTGCCAAAATGGCCAAAGCTGATGGTATTGTCTCACAGCACGAAGTACGGGCTTTTCAGGATATTTTTGAAGTGCCGGAAAAAGAGGCGGATCACGTCTCAAGGCTGTATAATCTTGCCAAACAGGATGTGGCCGGTTTTGAGAGCTATGCCCGTCAAATTGCTTCACTGTGTCGTTCCTCGCAGCAAAACGGAGCGGATGAGCCTTGCGGTGCGCTTTCCGATGTTCTCGACGGTTTGTTCTATATTGCCAAAGCCGATGGCTATGTACACGATAAGGAAATGCAGTTCCTGCGGCGTGTAGCTGAAATTTTTGGTATTGAGGAAGACGAGTTTTTGCTGATCGCCGGAAGGCATGTCAATCTCGGCCCCTCCGATCCTTATGCTGTTCTGGGTTTGACGCGCGGAGTAGGATATACCGAGGCCAAGCAGCATTATCGCAAACTTGTGCGTCAAAACCATCCGGATCTGGTGATCGCCCGCGGTATGCCTTATGAATTTCAGAAAATAGCCAATCACCGTCTGGCTGCGATCAATGCAGCATGGGCGACACTTGAGAAACAACTGGGTCAGCATGACTATGCAGGATAATTCAACACCGGAAGCCGGTTTGGCGCAGAACAATCAGGCAGCTCCGCGCGCCTTGCTGAGCAAAGCGGACTATGAGGGCGCTGTTATCGATGCATCTGCCAATTTTGGTCCGCGTAAAGACGGCAAAGAACCGCGCTTTCTGATCCTGCATTATACGGGGCTTGCGACCGCGCAGGAGGCGCTGGATATTCTCAAATGCCCTGAACGAGAGGTCTCGGCACATTATCTCGTGCATGAAGATGGTCAGGTTGTGCAGATGGTCGCGGAGAGCGAACGCGCATGGCATGCGGGTAACAGCTGCTGGAAAGGCGAGCGGGATATCAATTCCGCATCTATCGGTATCGAGATCGTCAATCCGGGTGTTCTGGAGAATTTTCCGCCTTTTCCTGATGTGCAGATTTCATCTGTTATCTCTCTCTGCCGCTCTATTTGCGAACGCTATAATATTGCGCCGGAGAATGTGCTTGCCCATTCGGATATTGCACCGGAACGTAAGATTGATCCGGGCGAGAATTTTCCGTGGGAGGACCTGTTTAAAGCGGGGATCGGTCATTGGGTTGAGCCGGCGCCAATCCGTGGCGGGAGATTTTTTGCCATGGGAGATCAGGGGCAGCCGGTGGAGGCCTTGCAGTCCATGCTGGCTATGTATGGTTATGATATCGCCATCAACGGCGAGTTTAACGAGCGGACCAAAGTGGTAATGAGCGCATTTCAGCGCCATTTTCGTCCAAAACAGATTGATGGTGTGGCGGATATCTCAACAATTGAGACACTGCACAGGCTGATTTCGATGAATTTACGTGAAACCGTAACCAGCTGATTTTTATAAAAACCTTATCGTTAACAGCTAAGAAAATTCCGCAATTGTTACAGTTTTTAGTAAACTGTGATTTGTGACGACAATCTTCGGCTGCATTTCCCCGTCAGATACAACCTCAATTTCCTTGAGCAAGTCTGGTGATGGGGCGGACTGTTTCCCAGAAGGAAGGGCGTTGAAAGCTGGTTTTGCATGTCTTGCAAAACCTTTCGACGGATTATGCAACAGTTCCAACGGTTAAGGTTTATGATTAAAAAAATTGGATTTTTATGCGCTCTCAGTGGGGCGGTGGTTTCGTTCGGTCTGACACCAGCCATGAGTGCACCGGTACTTGAAAAAACAAATCTTGTAGACATCCTGAAAGCGAAAAAAGAAGCTTCAGAAAAAACTGCTGCAAAAAAGAGTGAAGCGGGTAAAAACAAGTCTGATGCCAGTCGTACGGCCTATCAGAAACAGGCTTCCGGTACTGCCAAAATGCCGGTTATTGAGCGCCGTTCCGCTCGCACCCGCATTGATCTGAATAAACAGATCAGCGGTAAAGCAGAAACCAAGCAGGCGCAGACAGACAAATCAGGCAAGCCTTATTCCGGCATCATTGCCCGTTATGCCTCTTCTTATGGTGTTCCGCTGGCGCTGGCTCATGCGGTTGTACGTCATGAAAGCAATTATCAGCCCCATGTTCGCGGCAGCGCCGGTGAAATCGGCCTGATGCAGATCAAGCTTGGTACTGCACGCGGTCTTGGTTATACCGGTTCGGCAAAAGGTTTGTATGATCCGGCAACCAATGTGCAATATGGCATGAAATATCTTGCACAGGCACAGAAGCTCGGCGGTGGTTCAACCTGCGGCACAATCCTCAAATATAATGCCGGTCACGGCGCCAAGCGTATGAATCCGACATCTGCAAAATATTGCAGCAATGTTAAAGACTTCATGCGTTCATTCTAAGATGCGCAATTGCGACCGTTAACTGAAGTCAGTTAACTGCAAATGCTCTATGCCTGTTTATATTCAGGCTCTGGCGGGACAATTTGTACGCCATAACCTAAATCTAAACAGCCCTTACACAGCAGGGCTGAGATTTTGTACAAAAGCTGGGTTTCCGTTGCCGGAACCCAGCTTTTTTATTGCGTTTTATGGCAGATCAAGCCTATAGACGCATGTCAGCCGGTCGGGCAGCCGCGCTTGTTCAATACCGAAAGGTGGCAAGTGAGGAAAGTCCGGGCTCCATGGAAACACGATGCCGGGTAACGCCCGGCGAGGGTGACCTCAGGGAAAGTGCAACAGAGAGCAGACCGCCTGCCATTGTCCTTCGGGACATCGGGCAGGTAAGGGTGAAAGGGTGGGGTAAGAGCCCACCGCGCTGCCGGTAACGGGAGTGGCACGGTAAACCCCATCGGGAGCAAGACCGAATAGGGACGGCGCATCAGGCTTCGGTCTGGTAATCGGTTTCCGGATAGCCGTCCGGGTGGGTTGCAAGAGGCGGGTGGCGACATCCGTCCCAGATGAATGGCTGCCGCGTCGGGCTGGAAACAGTCCGGCCATACAGAACCCGGCTTACAGACCGGCTGACAAATCTGTTTGAAATTATAGAGCATGTCCTCCAAAAACGGGCACCGCCTGTGCGGGGAAATCAGTTCGCTGGACTGATTTCTATTCCCGCTTCGATGGGATAAAGACATGCGTACAACAAACGGTTAGAGCGACTGCTATGAATTCGATTAAACGCGACATGCTCTGGCGGTGAACTGAACGACATAGAAAGCGTCATTTTAACCGCTGATAAATCATAACTGCGCTCGTATAATAACCCTTCCTTAATATTAATATTGGATAAATTTATTCACGGCGTATTGCGTGTCCGGCCGGCTGCGCAATCGCAAAAATCGATAATATGGCAACGTTCGGAGCGGTTTTTGCACCTGCGTTGACGCCTACCTTACCCCGGTGGTATTTCTTAATGCAGTTTGTTGCGTCCAGACTTTGTTCAGTTTCCAGACATTTTGTGCTGCATCCGGCATTGGCCGGTATGCAAAATGCTGAAATCTGCAGCCGCGGTTTACCCGTTGGCACGCAAGGATCTGCCGTTCTCACGCAGGGTCCGCTGAAGAAAGCAATACAATGACAGGACCGAAGGAAATTATGGTTCCGGAAGCGCAGGCAGACAAACTGACACCGCACGCTGATACACAGGCGGGCGCATCTGAGCATGAAGACTATTCCCGTCATATTCCGGTTATGCTGGAAGAGGTTGTCAGTGCTTTGCAGCCTGAAGCCGGTAAACTCTATGTGGACGGCACCTTCGGCGCGGGCGGTTACACAAAACGAATTCTCAAAACCGGTGCCGAAGTTCTGGCCATTGACCGCGACCCGAATGCAATTGCTGCCGGACAGGCGGTGGTTGCAGAATATCAGGGACGTTTGCGTCTGGTGCAGGCACGGTTTTCCCAGATGGAAGATGTGCTGAGCGATGTGCAGCCTGACGGTGTTGTACTGGATATCGGTGTTTCCTCGATGCAGATTGATGAGGCGGATCGCGGTTTTTCTTTCCAGAAAGACGGGCCGCTGGATATGCGCATGTCCTCGCAGGGCCTGAGCGCCGCTGATGTGGTCAACCAGTATAAAATGGGCGATCTGGCGCGCATCTTTAATTTTCTCGGTGAGGAACGTCATGCCGGACGCATTGCGCGCATGATCGAAAAACGCCGTGAAAGTGAACCTTTCAGTCGCACCCGTGATCTTGCCAATGCGATTGAAATGCTGGTCGGGCGCCATCCGAAAGACCGTATTCATCCGGCGACCCGCGTTTTTCAGGCACTGCGTATTTATGTGAATGACGAACTGGGGGAACTGGCGCGTGCATTGATTGCCGCAGAACGTTCGCTGAAGCCGGGCGGCCGTCTGGTTGTTGTGACATTCCATTCATTGGAAGACCGTATTGTGAAACGCTTTTTTGCAGATCGTGCGGGCGGCGGCGGCGGTTCGCGTCATTTGCCGGAAGCGCATATGCGTCACGGCAGCTTCGCGCCTGCAGTCAAAGGTGCGGTGGGTGCCAGCGAGGAAGAGGCGGAGCGCAATCCGCGCGCGCGTTCGGCCAAGCTGCGCGCCGGTATCCGCACAGAATATCCGCCGCTTAAAGCGGATTACAGTATTTTCGGACTGCCAACCCTGCCTGTTCTGCCAGAAACTGATAATGCGAAGAGGAAATCATCATGATGCGAACTATAGATATTATATTGATCGCAGTCATGCTGGTGGCGGCAACCGTGACCTATAAGATCAAACATGATGCTGAAAAGCAGGTGGTTGAGATCAAGAAAATTCAGCGTCAGATTGCCTTTGAAAAAGACACAATCAATCTGCTGAAAGCCGACTGGAGCCTGATGACCCAGCCGAACCGTTTGCAGCGTCTGTCCGATATTTATCAGTCACAGCTGAAATTGCAGCCGGTTGATGTGACGCAGATCGGTCTGTTCGATGATATTCCGATGAAACAGGCTGATGATATTGAAAAACTGATCGGCGGCAGTGCCGATCTGATTGCATCTGTTGATACGATGAGCACAGGCAGTGTTGCGCAAACTGCGCCGGCCGGTGCGGTTTCAAATGCGGCACCGATGCGTGTTGTGGTTCCGGGAGTGCGGCCATGAGCGGAAAAAGCAGCTGGTTCCGGCGTAAAAACAAAAAATCCTCATCAGATGATGCTCCGGTTCTGGGGCAGGCACCTGAATTTGACAGTGCCGCGCTTGAGAGTGAGCGCGGCATTGCCACGTCTCCGCTTAATGACAGTGTTGCCTTTGCCGGAAACCGTAAAAAACATGGAAACCGCGCGCGTAATCGTCTGATTATGGCGATTTCCTGCTTTGTCGGTATTTATGCGGTGATTGGCGGCCGTCTCGTTTATTACGGTATGCAGGGTGGCGATAATGAAGGTTATCGTGCTGGTGCGGCCAGCACGCTTGCAGCACGGCCGGATATTCTTGACCGCAACGGCGAAGTGCTGGCGACTGATATCAAAACAGCTTCGCTCTATGCTGAGCCGAAAAAGATTGCCGATCCGGACGAAACTCTGGAGCTGCTGGCAACGGTTCTGCCTAATCTTGACTGGGAAAGTACCTATCGCCGCCTGAAGAGCGGTGCAGGTTTCGTATGGATTCAGCGTGGCCTGACACCACGCCAGCAGAGCCAGATCATGGCACTGGGCGTGCCGGGCATCGGGTTCCGCACTGAGAAATCCCGTTTCTATCCGGGTGGCCCGACCGCTTCCCATATTCTTGGTTTGGTCAATATCGACAATCAGGGCATTGCCGGTATGGAAAAATATATCGACAGTCAGGGGTTGAGCGATCTGCGTATGGCAGGCCTTGCCCAGCCGGACAATCTGGAGCCGTTCCGCCTGTCGATTGACCTGCGCGTTCAGCATATTATGCGTGACGAACTGGTACGCGCTGTTGAAAAATATCGCGCGATTGCTGCCGGAGCCGTGGTGTTGAATGCCAAGACCGGTGAAGTGGTTGCTATGGCATCGGTGCCGGATTTTGATCCGAATAATCCGTTTAACGCACTGGAAAAAGATCGTCTGAACCGGATGTCTGCCGGTACTTATGAAATGGGCTCGACGATTAAGAGTTTTACCACGGCGATGGCGCTGGATTCGGGTAAGTTCAATCTGGAAAGCAAGTTTGATGCGACCCGTCCGATCACGATCGGCCGACAGACCATCCGGGACTTCCACGGTAAAGCCCGCTGGCTGACACTGGCGGAAGTGTTTATTTATTCCTCCAATATCGGTTCGGGCAAAGAAGTTGATGCGATTGGTATTGAAGGCCATCGCGAGTTTCTGAAGCGTGTCGGTCTGCTGGATCGAATGCAGACCGAATTGCCGGAAGTTGCGCGTCCTGTTGAACCGCGCGTGTGGAAGAAAGTGCACTCCATTACTATTTCCTACGGGCATGGCATGATGACCACGCCGTTGCAGACGGCCGTTGCCGCTGCGGCGCTGGTCAATGGCGGCAAGCTTATTCCGCCGACATTTGTACCGCGTACACAAGAAGAGGCCAATGCGATTGCCACGCAGGTGCTGAAACCTAAAACCAGCGATGACATGCGCTATCTCTATCGTCTCAATTCCGAGATCGGTTCCGGTCGGCGCGCTGAGGTGAAGGGTTATCGTGTCGGTGGTAAGACCGGTACAGCGGAAAAGGTTATCAACGGCCGTTATTCCAAAGATGTCCGTTTTAACGCGTTTCTTGCCGCATTCCCGATGGATGACCCGACTTATGTGGTTTTGACCATTATTGATGAGCCAAAACCGGAGGAAGGCAAACTTTCTGCGACTGCCGGACTCAATGCTGCCCCAATGGTTGCAAATATCATTCGCAGGTCAGCATCATTCCTGGGTGTGTCGCCTGACTTTGCGCAGGATAATGCACCAATTCTGGCAGCTTATGAAAATGACTGATCTGAGCAGGGGATCAATGTGACGTAATAATGCCTTGAGCGCTTATTATGTCACATGAAATGAATTCAAAATCGGGATCTGAATGGCATGAAACTTCAAGATATCGCAGCCTATGTAAATGATATGACGGACTCAGTGGCACAGACTGAGATTTCCGGATTGAGTTCCGATTCCCGTAAGGTACAGAAGGGTAGCTTGTTTGCTGCTCTGAAAGGCGTGAAAAATGACGGTTCTGCCTATGCGGCTGATGCTGTCAAACGCGGTGCAGTTGCAATTCTGGCCGATGAAGACATGAATGCCGAGGGTATCACTGTGCCTGTGCTGCGCAGCAAAGACCCGCGCCATGCGCTGGCAATGGCTGCTGCAACATTCTATGGCAAACAACCGCAGATTATGACTGCTGTTACCGGTACCAGCGGTAAAACCTCTGTGGCTTCCTTTACACAGCAGATTTGGGCCTATGCAGGTTTTGCGGCCGCAAGTATTGGTACAACCGGCGTTTTCTCCCCGACACGGAATGAATATGGTTCACTGACAACACCGGATCCGGTGGAGCTGCAGAAACTTCTCGCAGAGCTGGCGGATGAAGGTGTGACCCATGCCTGTATGGAAGCCTCATCGCATGGACTGGATCAGCGCCGTCTGGACGGTGTGAAACTGACAGCCGCAGCCTTTACCAATCTCGGCCGCGATCACATGGATTATCACCCGACGGTTGAAGATTATCTCGGCGCAAAAATGCGCCTGTTTGATACGCTGCTGCCAAAAGGTGCTCCGGCGATTATTTTTGCGGATGATGTCTTTTCACCACAGGCGATTGCAGCCGCTGTTGCGGCCGGTTCTGATGTCAAAACTGTTGGCCGTAAAGGCGATTTCATTATACTGAAACGCGTGGAACATGAGCGCCATCGTCAGCATGTTGAGCTGAGCCATGCCGGTAAGATTTACGAATTTGCTTTGCCGCTGGCCGGTGATTTTCAGGTGGCGAATGCGCTGGTTGCAGCCGGTCTGGCAATTGTCTCCGGTGTGCCTGCTGATGCGGCTTTCCGTGCATTGGAGCGTCTGAAAGGTGCGCCGGGTCGTCTGGATCTGGTTGGTTCCACTGAAGACGGTGTGCCTGTCTATGTGGATTATGCCCATAAGCCTGACGCACTGGAAAATGTGCTGACTTCAGTTCGCCCTTTCACGACCGGTCGTGTGATTGTGGTGTTTGGCTGTGGCGGTGACCGCGATAAAGGCAAGCGTCCGATCATGGGGGAAATTGCCACCCGTCTGGCCGATGTGGTGATTGTCACCGACGATAATCCGCGTTCGGAAGTACCGGCGGTGATCCGCTCTGAAATTCTGACTGCCGCGCCAAATGCACTGGAAATCGGTGACCGACACGAGGCTATCCGCCATGCTGTGCTGCTCGCACAGGCCGGTGATACAGTAATTATTGCGGGCAAGGGGCATGAAGAAGGGCAGACCATCAATGATGTGACGCTGCCATTCTCGGATCATGCAGAAGTTGCCCGCTCGCTTGAGGCGCGTTTTAAATGAGTGATTTGCTTTGGAAATCGTCTGACATGGTAAAAGCGATGGAAGGGCGGCCGGTCGGTCACCTTCCTGAAGGTATTACCGGTATTTCGATCGATTCCCGCACACTGCGAAAGGGTGAAGCCTTTTTCGCGATTAAAGGTGATATGTTTGACGGGCATGATTTTGCGACCGCTGCTATGGCTGCCGGTGCAGGTTTGCTGGTTGTGACCGAAGCGCGTTTGCCTGCTCTGGGTAAACTACAGGTGCCGATGATTGTGGTGGATGATGTGCTGGCCGCACTGACCCGCCTTGGCATTGCTTCCCGCGCACGCTCAAAAGCGCAGATCATTGCTGTTACCGGTTCTGTGGGCAAAACCACCACCAAAGAAGCTCTGCGTCATGTTCTGTCTGATTGCGGAAAGGTTCATGCTTCCGCCGCTTCATTCAATAATCACTGGGGTGTGCCGCTGACTTTGGCACGGATGCCGGAAGATACCGATTATGGTGTTTTTGAAATCGGCATGAACCATCATGATGAAATTCGGCCGCTGGTGAAAATGGTTCAGCCGCATGTGGCTGTCATTACGCTGATTGCGCCTGCACATCTGGGGCATTTTGCTAATCTCGAAGAAATTGCCGTTGCCAAAGCAGAGATTTTCGAAGGCGTTCTACCTGGCGGTTATGCGCTGTTGAACAGGGATGATAAACGCTTTAAACAGCTGGAAACGCTGGCTGTTGCGGCTGGGATTGAGCATATTGCCACTTTCGGTGAAAATGCCCGTTCAATCTACAAGCTGCGTGATCTGGTGATGAAGACGGATTGCTCCTGTATCACGGTTTCACTCGGCGGTCAGGAAGCGGCTGTGAAGATCAGTGCTCCCGGCCGGCATATCGTACAGAATATGCTGGCGGTGATGGGTGCTGCACATCTGGTCGGCGCGGATATGACGAAAGTTGTGCTGGCGCTGGCAAGTCTGCAGGCTGAAGCCGGACGCGGCGCGCAATATCGTCTGCGCCATGGTGACGGCACATTCACGCTGATTGATGAGAGCTATAATGCCAATCCGGCATCCATGCGCGCTGCACTGTCACTGCTTGAGTCCACTGAGCCGCAAGGCGAGGGGATTGAAAAGGGACGGCGCATTGCAGTGCTTGGCGATATGCTGGAACTGGGTAAGCAATCTTCCAAGCTGCATGGTGATCTGGCACGCCCGATTGTGGATGCGCATGTGAATATGCTTTTCATCGGCGGCGCGCATATGAGTGCCCTGAAATCCGCAATGCCTGCAGAAATTCAGGTTGAGTATCGGGAAAGCGTTGACGAACTGCTTCCACTTGTAGTCAAAGCAGTGCGTCCCGGAGATGTGGTGATGATTAAATCGTCAAAGTCGATCGGCTTTGTGAAAATCGTCAATGCGTTGCTGAAAAAATATGCCGTCTCTGAGGCAGCAGAATAAACAGGCCGGTTTTACGCTTAAAGTGTAAAACCGGATTTTCATATACAGTCATAGCTGGCTGCTAAAGAATAACAGGAACTAAGCACTGCATTTTGTGTAATGCTATGTGTTAAAGTGCCGATACCGACCTGAAGGGCATTCACCCGATGCTGATGTTATTAGCCAATGCTGCGGATCATCTGTCGTTTTTTAACGTATTCCGCTATATTACTTTCCGCACCGGCGGTGCACTGATTACATCAGCTTTGCTGGTCTTTTTACTTGGGCCACGCATTATTGACAGTCTGCGCGTCCGGCAGGGGCGTGGTCAGCCGATCCGTGCTGACGGCCCGCAGACTCACTTCAAGAAAGCCGGTACGCCGACCATGGGTGGTTTGATGATCCTGTTCGGAACATTGGCTTCGGTCATGCTCTGGGGCAATCTCAAAAGCGTTTATGTCTGGGTTGTGTTGCTGGTAACAATCAGCTTCGGTGCTATCGGTTTCTACGATGACTATCTGAAAGTGACAAAACAGTCGGATAAAGGTTTTTCCGGCAAGGCGCGTCTCGGGCTTGAGTTCATCATTGCTGCAATTGCTGCCTATGTCATCATGCGCACCGGTCAGGAGCCGTTTTCGTCCTCACTGACATTCCCGTTCCTGAAAGGCATGTTGCTGGATCTGAGCTGGTTCTTCATTCCTTTTGCCGCTTTTGTCATGGTTGGTTCCGGTAATGCGGTCAACTTTACCGATGGTCTTGATGGGCTGGCGATTGTGCCGGTGATGGTTGCCGCGGCTTCTTTCGGCTTTATTGCTTATCTGTCGGGTAACGCGATTTTTGCGGATTACCTGCAAATCCACTTTGTACCGGGCACCGGTGAGCTGGCTGTTATTCTCGGTGCCGTGATTGGTGCCGGTCTGGGTTTCCTCTGGTTCAACGCTCCGCCTGCCGCGATCTTTATGGGTGATACCGGTTCGCTTGCGCTGGGCGGTATGCTGGGTGCGGTTGCGGTTGCGACCAAGCACGAAATCGTGCTGGCAATCATCGGCGGCCTGTTCGTTATGGAAGCACTGTCGGTGATTATTCAGGTTGGCTGGTTCAAGCTGACCGGCAAACGTGTGTTCCTGATGGCGCCAATCCATCACCATTTTGAGAAAAAAGGCTGGACTGAAAGTCAGGTTGTGATCCGCTTCTGGATCATCGCGATTATTCTGGCGATGATCGGTCTTTCAACGCTGAAACTGCGTTAAATAAATTGCAAAACACACGTAATCCGAATGGTTTTGTTAACCATTCGGATTAAATTATATATTGAATATTATTGTCGACTGGCGGCCTGATTATGATCCCGACACTGACCCTCAAAGATAAAGCTGTTGCGCTGTTTGGCCTTGGTGGTTCCGGTATTGCAACGGCGAAAGCTATGATCGCCGGCGGCGTGAAGGTTGTGGCATGGGATGATAATCCGGACAGTGTTACCCGTGCGGTAGCGGAAGGCATCTTCACGCAGAATTTGCGCGAGGCAGACTGGTCCGGTTTCAGTGCATTTATCCTCTCTCCCGGTGTGCCGCTGACCCATCCGCAGCCGCATTGGAGCGCGGAACTGGCACATCAGCGCCAAGTTCCGGTTATCGGTGATGTGGAATTATTCTGTCGTGAGCGCAATGTAGCGCTGGCTGCAGGCGATGATGTACCGTTTGTTGCCATTACCGGCACCAATGGAAAATCCACCACAACCGCGCTGATTGCCCATATTATCAAAGCCTCAGGCCGTGATATGCAGCTCGGCGGTAATATCGGTACTGCCGTGTTGTCGCTTGAAGCACCGGCAGATGGCCGTAACTATGTGGTTGAATGTTCGTCCTATCAGATTGATCTGGCGCCTTCGCTCAATCCGACAGCGGGTATTTTGCTGAACCTGACGCCCGATCACCTCGACCGTCACGGCACGATGGAAAATTATGCGGCCATTAAAGAACGTCTGGTTGCAGGCAGTGATACGGCGATTGTCGCCATTGATGATGCTTATTGTGTTGCCATTGCTGACCGGCTGGAAAAAGCTGGCAAAAAGCTGATCCGTTTTTCCAAAGATCAGGTTTTGCAGGACGGTTATTATGCGCAGGGCGCACAGATTTATCGCGCACAGAATGGCAAGATCGAATTGCTGTTGTCGCTGGAGGGCATCGGTTCTCTGCGCGGCGCACATAATGCACAAAATGCTTTGGCTGCAATTATCGCCTGCCTGACTGTCGGTCTGAGCCTTGACGAAATCCGTGCCGGTCTGCGCAGTTTTCCGGGGCTTGCTCATCGTATGGAGCAGGTCGGCCATCAGGGTAAAACCCTGTTTATCAATGATTCAAAGGCTACCAATGCGGAAGCAACTGCGCCTGCACTGTCGTCTTTCCCGCAACTTTACTGGATTGCGGGCGGCCTGCCGAAAAGCGGCGGCATTGAAAGTCTGCGCACCTTTTTCCCGCGCATTACCAAAGCCTATCTGATCGGTGAAGCGGCGGCGCAATTTGCGGCTACTCTGGGCAATGATGTGCCGTTTGAAATCAGCCATACGCTGGATGCCGCGATTGATCATGCAGCCTTGGATGCGGCGCAGGATGCGGCTGATGAGCCGGTTGTGCTGTTGTCACCGGCCTGCGCCAGTTTTGACCAGTTTCCGAATTTTGAAAAACGCGGCGCAGCATTCCGCGATAAAGTCATGACACTTCAGGGATTTGCACCGATCGGGAGGGCAGACTGATGGTTAGCCGCGTAGACAGAGGCCCTGTCGCCAATTGGTGGTGGACGATTGACCGCTATTTTCTGGCTGCCTGTCTGGCACTGATGGGGCTTGGCATTTTGCTGTCCTATGCCGCCAGTCCTGCGGTGGCGGAGCGTATTGGTCTGGACAGTTTTCACTTTGTTGAGCGCCAGATCTTTTTCATGATCCCTGCGCTGATAGCTATGATCGGTACGTCATTTCTCAGCCCGCGTCTGGTGCGCCGTTTTGCATTGGCTCTGCTTGGTATTTCTCTGTTGCTGATGGTTGCAGCCCTGTTTTTCGGGATTGAAGTCAAAGGTGCGCGGCGCTGGGTCTCTCTGGCCGGAGTTTCCATCCAGCCGTCCGAGTTTATGAAACCGGCTTTTGTGGTGATTTGTGCATGGTTGTTCTCCGAACAGGAGCGCAGCGGGGATATGCCGGGCAGTTTCATGGCGCTTATCCTGTTCGGTCTGGTTGCAACACTGCTGATGGCGCAGCCGGATTTCGGGCAAACCACGCTGACCGCTGTGAGCTGGGGCGCTATGTTCTTTCTGGCGGGCATGTCATGGATGTGGATTGTCGTCTTTGGCGGCGGTGCAGTCGTGCTGGGCTTGGGCGCCTATACATTCCTTCCCCATGTGGCGGGCCGTATTGACCGCTTTATGACCGGTGAAGGTGACACGTTTCAGGTTGATACCGGACGCGAAGCGATTATCAGTGGCGGCTGGTTCGGGCAGGGGCCTGGTGAAGGCACGATCAAACGTATTATCCCTGACAGCCATACGGACTTTATTTTCTCGGTGGCTGCGGAAGAATACGGTATTATTCTATGCATTCTGATTATGCTGCTGTTCGCCTTTATCGTTATTCGCGGGCTTGTTGTTGCCATGAGAGAGCGTGATGCTTTCTCACGTTTAGCAATTTCCGGCATTGTGATTTTGTTCGGCTTCCAGTCGATCATCAATATGGCAGTGAATCTGCACCTGATGCCTGCCAAAGGGATGACTCTGCCGTTTATTTCCTATGGCGGTTCATCGCTGGTGGCGATTGCAATTACGATGGGTTTCCTGCTGGCGCTGACACGTCAAAATCCTGAACGCCGTATGTCTGCTTCGCTGAAAGGCGCAGGCGAACGTATTCCTGTGCTTTAAATTATTAGACGAATTGCGCAGTTCCGGTGAATGATTGTTCGGGACTGCCTGTTAAAAAATACAGAACGGATGATGATGACAAAAGGTGTTATCGTTTTGGCGGCGGGTGGTACCGGCGGGCATTTATTTCCTGCTGAAGCGCTCGCGCATGAGCTGACAAATGACGGTTATGATGTACATCTGGTAACGGATAAACGTGCGCAGCGTTTTGTTTCCGGTTTTGATGAAAACCATGTCCATGTCGTGCGTTCCGCAACCATTGCCGGTAAAAATCCGATTGCACTGGCGAAGACATTTTACAGCCTGTGGCAGGGTAATCTCGATTGCCGCAAGCTTTTCCGCCGTTTGAATCCCAAGCTGGTTGTCGGTTTTGGCGGCTATCCGACGCTGCCGCCGCTCTATGCGGCATCACGCATGAATATTCCGACCATTATTCATGAGCAGAATGCAGTGATGGGGCGTGCCAATAAAGGCCTGTCCGCCCGCGTGACAGCGATTGCCGGTGGTTTTCTGTCGGCAGAGAGCGGCGCTCATGCGGCTAAAACGGTGCAGACCGGTAATCCGGTGCGCCCGAGCGTTTTGGCGCAGACCAATGTGGCCTATAAGCCTTCAGTAGAGCCGGATGTTTTTCGCTTGCTGGTTTTTGGCGGCAGTCAGGGCGCGCAATATTTTTCTACTGTGGTGCCTGCCGCGATCGCTCTGCTTGAGATTGACGAGCGTGAACGACTGTTTGTCACTCAGCAGGCGCGTCCTGAAGATGAAGTGATTTGCCGTAAAGCCTACGAGAAGCTGGGCGTTAAAGCACAGGTCGCACCATTCTTCGGTAATCTGCCGGAGATGATGGCGCAGGCGCATTTCGTTCTCTCTCGTTCCGGTGCTTCTACCGTTTCTGAAATTGCAGCGATTGGCCGTCCGAGCCTGCTGGTGCCGTTTCCGTTTGCCCTTGACCACGATCAGGCCGCCAATGCCGAAGCGCTGGCAAAAGCCGGTGGCGGTGAGGTTATCCGTCAGGCGGAGCTGAAACCGGAAAAACTGGCAAAAATCCTGATTGCAGCGCTTAGTGAGCCGCAAAGACTGGCAGATATGGCAGCACGGGCAAAAAGTTCCGGCCGTCCTGATGCAACACGGTTGCTTGCTGATCTTTCAGAAGCTATTGCAGCGGGATTGTCTGTTTCTGATTACAAAGAAGGAAAACGCGCATGAAAATGCCTTTGAATATTGGTCTGGTTCATTTTATCGGAATCGGCGGCATTGGCATGAGCGGTATTGCGGAAGTGCTGCATAATCTGGGCTATAAGGTTCAGGGTTCTGATCAGGCTGACGGTGCCAATGTGCAGCGTCTGCGTGATAAAGGCATTGAAGTTTTTGTCGGTCATAAAGCTGAGAATATCGGCAAGGCTGATGTGGTTGTGGTTTCCACTGCTATCCGTCCGAATAATCCGGAGCTGGTTGAGGCGCGGGAAAATCTGCTGCCAATCGTGCGCCGTGCGGAAATGCTGGCCGAACTGATGCGCTTCCGTCAGGCAATTGCCATCGGGGGTACCCACGGCAAAACCACCACGACCTCTATGGTTGCGACGCTTCTGGAAGCCGGACATCTTGACCCGACCGTTATCAATGGCGGTATCATCAATGCTTATGGCACCAATGCCCGTATGGGTGAGGGTGAGTGGATGGTGGTTGAGGCCGACGAGAGCGACGGTACTTTTCTGAAGCTGCCTGCCGATATTGCAGTTATCACCAATATTGATCCGGAACATCTCGACCATTACGGCTCGTTCGATAATGTTCGCGCGGCTTTCCGTCAGTTTGTTGAGAATGTGCCTTTCTATGGTTTCGGCGTGATGTGTCTTGACCATCCGGAGGTTCAGGCGCTTGTCAGCCGTATCGAAGACCGCCGCGTGATTACCTATGGTGAAAACCCTCAGGCGGATGTGCGTTTCTCCAACCATCATATGGATGGTGCCGTATCTGTTTTTGACGTTGTCATTCGTGACCGCAAGGGCGAAGTCGTCGAGATCAAGGATCTGCGTCTGCCGATGCCAGGTCGTCATAATGTGTCCAATGCGACTGCGGCCATTGCTGTGGCGCATGAGCTTGGTCTGACTGCCGATGATATCCGCAAGGGTTTGTCCGGCTTTGGTGGTGTGAAGCGTCGCTTCACCCATACCGGCTCATGGAACGGTGTTGAAGTTTTTGACGATTATGGCCACCATCCGGTTGAAATCAAAGCCGTGCTGAGAGCTGCCCGCGAAGCCGCACCTAAGCGTGTTATTGCGATTGCCCAGCCGCACCGCTTTACACGTCTGGCGAGCCTGTTCGATGATTTCTCAACTTGCTTCAATGATGCGGATACTGTGATGATTGCGCCGGTTTATACCGCCGGTGAAGATCCGATTGAGGGCGTGACCTCGGAAGCCTTAGTAAGCAAGATCAAAACTGCCGGTCATCGCGATGCCCGCTATCTGGAAGACCCTGCGCATTTGCCTGAGGCGATTAAAGCGCTGGCACAGGAAGGCGACTTTGTCGTGTTCCTTGGTGCCGGTAATATCACGCAATGGGCATACGCATTGCCTAAGCAGCTGGGTGGTACAAGCGCAAGCTGAGACAATGTGTGCGGTTAGCGCTGTTTCATTTGCTTGGCAGGGTTTGAGGAATAATGCCTTGATCCTGCCGTGTTTTTCCTGACCTTATCCGAATTGTTGTGATGCTTATAATCCGGAAAATTTGAAGTCCGGATCGATTTAAGAGAGATGGTTGAAAATGGCTGTAAAGCTTGATGGTGAAGCGCTGCTTAAGCAGCTTGAAAAACCTTTGTCCGGTATTCGCGGACGTCTGACACCAAATTCCGGCATGGATAAGATCACATGGTTTCGTGCCGGTGGCCCTGCGGAAGTTTTGTTTCAGCCTGCGGATGAGGATGATCTGGCAGAGTTCCTGAAAAATGTTCCGGAAGAAATTCCGGTGATGACTGTCGGTATCGGCTCAAACCTGCTGGTGCGTGAGGGCGGTATTCCGGGCTTTGTAGTGCGTTTGTCTGCAAAAGGCTTTGGCGAGGTCGAGCGGGTGTCAGATACACGTCTGCGTGCCGGTACGGCGACACCGGACAAACGTGTGGCTGCGGCTGCGCTTGAAGCTGAAATCGCCGGTTTCCATTTCTATCACGGTATTCCTGGTGGTATTGGCGGTGCATTGCGCATGAATGCCGGTGCCAATGGTGTTGAAACCTGTGAACGTGTTGTCGAAGTGCGTGCACTTGACCGTAAAGGCAATCTGCATAGCTTAAGCAATGCGGATATGGGCTATGCCTATCGCCATTGTTCTGCGCCGAAAGATTTGATTTTCACCAGTGCGCTGTTTGAAGGGCCGCGTGGTGAAGCAACTGCAATCCGCGCAGCTATGGATGAAGTGCAGAACCATCGTGAGACGGTACAGCCGATCCGCGAGAAGACTGGCGGTTCTACTTTTAAGAACCCTGAAGGCACATCTTCATGGAAGGAAATCGACAAAGCCGGTTGCCGTGGTTTCACTGTCGGTGGTGCGCATATGTCGAATATGCACTGCAATTTCATGATTAATGGTGATAATGCCACCGGTTATGATCTGGAATTGCTGGGGGAAACTGTGCGCAATAAAGTGCGGGCGAATTCCGGCATTAAGCTCCATTGGGAAATTCGCCGTCTTGGCCAGTTCCTCGAAGGGCGCGAAGTCACCGAATTTCTCGATTAATCTTTTACTCTTTTTGCAGTCGTCGCTCCTTTTTCAGGAAGGCAGCTGAAGCTCTGTAAAATCACCGCTGTTTTCTCTGATTTGGGAGAGCAGCGGTGATTTGTTTTCAAGGAGGGTTTTACGCGGTTTTCCGGGTGATTTGCCCCTGTCAAGAGTCCTGTCTTTGTATTTTGCTAAAATAAATTTCCGAAGTAACTAATTATCAAAAAACCATAATAAATCAGTGGTTTCAACCGAATCTGATTCGTATGTTGCTATCGTAATTTTTTGTAAGGGCTTGCCATAGAATCAACTCTCTGATTCTTATAGTGAACAAGCGTTAGTGATTTGGGTCGGCAAGTTAATTTTGCCTTGGGGTTCTGCGGAAGTCTTCCGCCGGAGCGCTGTATAATTGTCTGAATTTTGGTTCGGGTTTTGATTATGCGGCGTGCCAGGGAATATTTTTAATGTGTTTTGCGTGTCTGTTTGACATGCGGCTCAGCTCCGGCGGGCTCAGAGTTTAGTTTTATGTGTATCAGCATTGCTGGCAGAGGGGACATGGTTAAAATGACAGGTAAACATGTTGCTGTCTTGATGGGCGGGTTTTCATCGGAGCGTCCGGTCAGCCTTTCCTCAGGTGCTGCTTGCGCCAAAGCGCTTGAAGAGCAGGGCTATCGTGTGACGCGCGTTGATGTCGGCCGTGATGTGGCCGCCGTTCTGGCTGAGCTGAAGCCTGATGTGGCCTTCAATGCTTTGCATGGTCCTTTCGGTGAAGACGGTGCCATTCAGGGTATTCTTGAATATCTGCAAATCCCTTACACACATTCCGGTGTGCTGGCCTCGGCGCTGGCTATGGATAAAGGTCGCGCCAAGCTTGTTGCCGGTGCTGCCGGTGTGGCTATTGCACCATCGCGCGTGATGAATCGTTTTGATATCGGTAATCAGCATCCGATGCAGCCGCCTTATGTGGTGAAGCCGGTGCGTGAAGGTTCCAGCTTCGGCGTGGTGATCGTGCGCGAAGGGCAGAGTGCTCCGCCGCAGATTCTCGGCTCGGATGAATGGAAATACGGCGATGAGGTTATGGTCGAGCGCTATGTCGCCGGACGTGAATTAACCTGCGCTGTAATGGGCGATCGTGCCCTTGGTGTGTGTGAGATCATTCCGCTGGCACATTCCTTCTACGATTATGACTCAAAATATGCAGATGGTGGCTCGCGACATGAATGTCCTGCGAAAATTTCACCAAATATTTACCAAAAAATACAAATAATGGCACTTCAGGCACATCAGGCAATCGGATGTCGCGGCGTGAGTCGTTCCGATTTCCGTTTTGATGAGAACGGCTCCGGTGACGGTGAGCTGATCTGGCTTGAAGTGAATACGCAGCCGGGCATGACGCCGACCTCTCTGGTGCCGGATATTGCCAAGGCTGAAGGGTATTCATTCGGTGAGTTGTTGAGCTGGATGGTGGAGGATGCCTCGTGCATGCGATAAAGGCGAGATCTGACAGAAGTAATCGTGACGCGATGATGTCCCGTACATCACTTTCGCACGGTGGTGCTTTTGTTCTTCCGCGTTTTCTGCGCAAGCCTTTCCGTATTGCCTCGCGTCTGTTCGGCGGCGGGGTCAATGTTCCTCGTTATGCGGGCACGTTCGGCATGATCGGTTTTCTGAGTGCGACCGGTATTTACGGTATGGTCATCGGTAACCATACGCATGAGGTTGTGAAAGCAACGGCATCAACTTTCGGTTTTGCAATCGAGAAGGTGAGCGTTGCCGGTAATAATGAAACCTCTGAAATTGATATTCTTGAAAAGCTAGGACTGGACGGAGAGACATCTCTGATCGGTTTCAATGCGGATGAGGCACGTCAGGCGATTGAAACCTTGCCTTGGGTCGCCGGTGTTGAAATCCGCAAAGTCTATCCGGGTTCTGTTGTGGTTTCCCTGCAGGAGCGTAAGGCATTTGCAGTCTGGCAGTCCGGCCGTGATTTGCTGTTGGTGGACGAAGAAGGTAAGCCGATCGTTCCGTTGAACGGTTCACGTTATGCCTCGCTGCCGCTGGTGGTGGGCGAAGGCGCTTCGAGCCGCGGCAAAGCTTTTATTGAAACAGTCGCGGCCTATCCTGATCTGGCCGCCAAAGTGCGTGCCTATGCGCGGGTTTCTGACCGCCGCTGGGATCTGTTGTTTGATAATGGTGTACGGGTTTTGTTGCCTGAGCAGGATGTAAAGCGTGCTCTGGCAGAGGTTGAAACCCTGCAACGGACTAAAAATATTCTTGGTCGGGATATTCTCAGCCTCGACATGCGTCTGGATGACCGTGTGACTGTACAGCTCACACCGACCGGCATGGAAAGCCGTGAGAAAATGCTGAAAGACCGTGAAAAAGCTGCCAAAGCGGCAGCGGGTAGGCGCGTATGAGTATCTGGTCTGCAAAAAATACTTCCGGTTCGGCCTCTTCAGGTCGCCGCACGCGGCTTCTGACAGTGCTTGATGTCGGATCGAGCAAGGTTTCCTGTGTGATTGCGCGTCTGCGCCCGCGGGATGAAAGCGCGTTTCTGCCGGGCCGTACGCATCGTATGGATGTGCTGGGTATCGGCTATCAGAAGTCCCGCGGTGTTAAATCCGGTGTGGTGATTGATCTGGATGCTGCCGAGCAGTCGATCCGTCTGGCCGTTGATGCGGCTGAACGTATGGCCGGTCTGACCGTTGAATCGCTGATCGTCAATATTTCTTCCGGTCGTCTGAAAAGCGAAACCTTCAATGCGAGCATTGATCTGGGTGGCCATGAAGTAGAGAAAACGGATATCCGCCGCGTGCTTGCTGCCGGTGCCAAACAGGCGCTGCAGGCTGAGCGTCATCTGGTTCACTCGCTGCCGATTGGTTATACACTCGATAGTGAACGCGGTATCCGCGATCCGATGGGCATGCTGGGCGATTCACTCGGCGTTGATATGCATGTGCTGACCGCAGACAGTGCACCTTTGCGCAATCTCGAATTGTGCATCAATCGCTGCCATCTCTCGGTTGAAGCTATTGTCGCCACCCCTTACGCGAGCGGTCTGGCGGCTCTGGTGGATGATGAAGCGGAAATGGGCGCAGCCTGTATTGATATGGGCGGCGGCACCACAACAATTTCCGTATTCTCGGAAGGCAAATTTATCCATGCTGACGCCATTGCCATTGGCGGTATGCATGTAACAATGGATGTGGCACGCGGGTTCTCCACCCGTATGGAAGATGCTGAACGTCTCAAGGTTATGTATGGTTCAGCGCTGCCAAGCGCCGCCGATGACCGCGATCTGATCAGTGTTCCTCCGATCGGCGATGACGATCGTGATGTGCCCAACCAGTATCCGCGTTCAGTTCTCACCCGTATCATTCGTGCCCGTGTTGAAGAAACACTGGAGCTGGTTCGTGACCGGCTGAATGCCTCGGGTCTGGGGCACATTGTCGGTAAGCGTGTTGTGCTGACAGGTGGCGCAAGCCAGCTGACCGGTATGCCGGAAGTTGCCCGTCGTATTCTGGCGCGCAATGTCCGTATCGGGCGGCCTTTAGGAATTGCGGGATTGCCGGAAGCTGCAAAAGGTTCGGCATTTTCGGCAACAGTAGGCCTGCTGATTTATCCGCAGGTAGCAGGCATTGAAGAACGGTCTGTTCGTGCTGCCTCCGGTGGTCGTCTTATCGGCTCCGGCGGGCGTATGTCACGGGTCGGTCAATGGCTGAAAACAAGTTTTTAGTAAGAAAGAGCTGCAGCTTTCCTGAGGAGTAAAATTGAAGGAAAGCAGTTTTGAAACAAGGGTTTGAGATTTTTTATTTCTGACCCGATTACACTCTGGGCTTTTTGCCAAATCATGGTAAATGACCGGATAATTTCAAAATGAAAACGCGGTTCCTTCCGGGGTATGCGTACAAAAAATAAATCAGAATACGGCACCGCGGCGGCGAAGCGGTGAAAGGCAAAAGGAACGAAACTGATGACAATCAATCTGCAAAAGCCGGATATCACCGAGCTGAAGCCGCGCATCACCGTTTTCGGTGTGGGCGGGGGTGGCGGTAACGCCGTCAACAACATGATTAACGCCGGTTTGCGTGGCGTAAATTTTGTTGTGGCCAATACCGACGCCCAGGCTCTGACCATGTCCAAGTCTGAACGTATTATTCAGCTGGGTGCAGCTGTGACCGAAGGTCTGGGTGCAGGTTCGCAGCCGGAAGTCGGCCGCGCAGCCGCTGAAGAGTGCATTGATGAAATCATCGATCACCTGAACGGCACACATATGTGCTTCGTAACCGCCGGTATGGGCGGTGGTACAGGTACCGGTGCCGCGCCGGTTGTTGCCCGTGCAGCGCGCGAAAAAGGTATTCTGACCGTTGGTGTTGTCACCAAACCTTTCCACTTCGAAGGCCAGCGCCGTATGAAAACGGCTGATATGGGTATCGAAGAACTGCAGAAGAATGTCGATACTCTGATCGTCATTCCGAACCAGAACCTGTTCCGTATTGCCAATGACAAAACCACTTTTGCCGACGCTTTTGCGATGGCCGATCAGGTACTGTATTCCGGTGTTGCCTGCATCACCGACCTGATGGTTAAAGAAGGTCTTATCAATCTTGACTTTGCTGACGTTCGCTCGGTTATGCGCGAAATGGGCAAGGCCATGATGGGCACCGGTGAAGCCTCCGGCGACGGTCGTGCGATTGCTGCTGCTGAAGCTGCGATTGCTAACCCGCTGCTGGATGAAACCTCCATGCGCGGTGCGCGCGGCCTGCTGATCTCGATCACAGGTGGCCGTGACATGACACTGTTTGAAGTTGACGAAGCTGCTACCCGTATCCGTGAAGAAGTCGATCAGGATGCTATGATCATTCTCGGCGCGACCTTCGATGAAGGTCTCGAAGGTGTGATCCGTGTTTCTGTCGTTGCTACCGGAATCGATAAGCAGATCGGAGACGCGGCGCCTGCGCCGCTGGAATTTCGCCAGCCAGCGAAACCAGTAGCCAAACCAGCACCGCAGCCAGCCGCTCAGGCTCCTGTTCAGCAGCCTGTTGCTCAGGCTAAACCTGTTGAACATGCCGCTTCGGCTCAGCAGTCCCTGCATCTGGGTGAAGGTGAGCAGCGCTCTTATGCGCCGCCAGCCGCTACCAATGATGCTGCTTTCCAGCCGCAGAGCCGTATTTTTCAGGCACCTGCACCGGACATGATGGAAATGCGTCAGCAGCCAGCAGCTCCGCGTCCGCAGATGCAGGCTCCGGTTCAGCCGCAGATGCAGCAGCAGCCAAATCAGAATCTGGGTCATAATCTGGCACCGCAGCCGCAGTTCCAGCCGCAGCAGCACATGGATCCGGCTCTGGCTCCGCAGCAGCCGCGTCAGGCTCCGCGTATGCCAAGCGTATCGGACTTTCCTCCGGCTGTTCAGGCGGAAATGAATGCCCGTCGCGCACCGGCTCCGCAGCCGGCACAGCAGGCACATGAAGAACGCGGCCCGCTTGGTTTGCTGCGTCGTCTGACCGCCAGCCTGTCCCGCCGCGATGACGAGCAGCCGACTGCCCGTCTGGAACCGGCTCAGAAACGCGAAATGCCGGCCGCTCCGATGCAGGCTCGTGCCCCTGAACAGCGCCGTCCGCTGTCGCAGGATGCCTCGATCTATGCACCGCGCAACGGTCAGCTTGACAGTCAGGGTCGTGCACAGCCGCGCATGGCTTCTGAAGATGATCAGCTTGAAATTCCGGCGTTCCTTCGCCGTCAGGCCAACTGATCTGAAAAAATACCTTTTGCTTAAATTTCACCGCGTTCCCATCAAGGACGCGGTGTTTTTTTGTTTCAAGGATGATGTTTTATCGGCGAGCAAGATTGAGCCTTGAGGCTGAGCGTCTTATATGAAACTGGCAGATAAGACAGGAAGCAGGATTGTTATGAAAACTATGCAGCAAACAATAGCCGGATCATTCCCGCTCTCGGGGTTTGGTGTGCATGGCGGCAAGCCTGTGACGCTGGATATCAGCCCGGCTCCTGCGAACCACGGTATTGTTTTTATTCGCCACAACAGCGAAGGGCGTCGCGAGAGTATTCCTGCACTGTCTGCCTCCCTTGGCTCAACAACACTGAATACGTCAATCGGCTCTGCTGATTTTGGTGTCAGTACAATTGAGCACCTGATGGCAGCGATTGCAGCGCTTGGCATTGATAATCTGACTATTGCAATTGACGGCCCTGAAGTGCCGATCCTCGGTGGCGGTTCGGCTGAATTTATCAGGGCATTCCGCAAGGCCGGATTAGTGAAGCAGGATGCCCCGCGTCAGTATCTAACTATTTTGAAGCCGATGCGTGTGGAAGACGGACAAAATTGGGCAGAGTTTATACCGTATGACGGTACCCGCTATGAGGTGGAAATTGATTTTCCTGTCGCCTCTATCGGCCGTCAGTCTTTCAGCTTTGATCTTGATGCCGATGTTTTTGAGCGTGAAATCGCTAAAGCGCGTACCTTCGGTTTTATGCGCGATGTAGAAAAGCTGCGCTCAATGGGGCTGGCGCTTGGTTCGTCGCTGGAAAATTCTATTGCTATCGGCGATGAGGGTGAGGTGCTTAATCCTGACGGGCTGCACTATCCGGACGAATTCGTGCGTCATAAATTGCTGGATTCTGTCGGTGATCTGGCGCTGGCGGGGCATCCGTTCCGTGGTCTTTTCCGTTCTTATCGCGGCGGTCATAAGCTGAATGCGCATCTGGTGAAGGCATTGCTGGAAAATCAGGACCATTTCCGGCTGGAAAGCTGAGTTTTTGTTATCTGAAGAACACAGCACGCAACTATAAATGATAATCAGGACACATTACTCAATGATTCTTTGTGAGTCTGTTCTGTCAGCCTTAATTGAGCCGCGAACACATGCAGTGTGATGGCGGTTGGTAAGAGATTTTGCTGTTTTATGACTGTACGGGTTGAAAAAGTCGTGTCTGGCAGGCATTGCAGTCTCGAAGCAGTGCGAATAAACTTGTATTAACATTGCCGATTGTTCTCAGCTATGGTTTATGAACCCTCTGACACAGGAATGATTTGCCCATGATTTGTGTTGCCGAAACACCGGAGACAGCATGACGATTTCTAAATTCCCAGATACTGCAGCCAATGTTACTGGTGCTGAGGGTTCTCAAATTCGTAAAATGACCAAGCTGGCAATGGCGACCAGTGCTGTCGTGCTGACAATGGCGCTTGCAGGTTGTGCCTCCGGCGAAAAAGATGTTGACCTGTCCAAATATGTCGAGAGCATTGATCCGGCAGACAAGCTTTATAATGAAGGTCTTGCCAATCTCGAAGCCGGACGTCTGGACGAAGCGTCGAAGAAATTCGCTGCTGTTGACCGTCAGCATCCTTACACAGAATATGCGCGTAAATCGCTGGTCATGTCCGCATTCACCAATTACCGCAAAGGTAATTATGAAGAGGCCATTTCAATGGCCAAGCGTTACAACACGCTTTACCCGACTTCGGATGAATCCGCTTATGCTTATTACATCATCGGTCTGAGCTATTTCCGTCAGATTCCGGATGTAACGCGCGATCAGGCGGCAAGCCGCCGTGCGATTGCTGCAATGCAGGAAGTGATCGATCGTTTCCCGAAATCGGAATATGTTGAAGACGCCAAAACCAAAATCCGTTTTGCTCGTGACCAGCTCGCCGGTAAGGATATGCAGGTTGGTCGCTACTATCTTGAACGCAAGGAATATCTTGGCGCGATCAAGCGTTTCCGTAATGTGGTTGAGGAATATTCCAACACCCGTCAGGTGGAAGAAGCGCTGGCTCGTCTGACTGAGGCGTATTTTGCACTGGGTCTGACTTCCGAAGCGCAGACCGCTGCTGCGGTTCTGGGTAAGAACTTCCCGGACAGTCCATGGTATAAAGATTCTTATAAGCTCTTGCAGGGTGGTGGTCTTGAGCCGCGTGAAAACTCCGGTTCGTGGCTTTCCAAAGCATCTTCGCTCATCACGGGCGGAGCATAATGCAGGCAGAGCGAGTTGTAGTTAAATGATAACTTCAACTCGCTCAGTCTTATTGTTTCCCCGCATTTATCGACGCCAAATGTGGTCATTTGACTGTAAAATGCTATAAAAGGCAGCCATGCTAGCGCAACTGTCGATCCGCGATATCGTCCTGATTGAGAAACTCGATATCGAGTTTCAAAAAGGGTTGTCTGTCCTCACCGGCGAAACCGGTGCAGGTAAATCTATTTTGCTCGACAGCTTGTCTCTGGCGCTTGGTGCCAGAGGTGATGCTTCCCTTGTGCGTCATGGCGCGGATCAGGGGCAGGTGACGGCGGTGTTCGATGTCGGCATCAATCATCCCGCCCGGCATTTCCTTAAAGACAATGAAATCAGTGATGATGGTGATATTATTCTGCGCCGTGTGCAGAATAGTGACGGGCGTTCGCGTGTTTTCATTAATGATCAGGCGGCAAGCGTTGGTTTGCTGCGTGAACTTGGCCGTCATCTGGTGGAAATCCACGGTCAGCATGATGATCGTGCGCTGATTGACACAGATTTGCACCGTACACTGCTGGATGCTTTTGGCGGACTGGAGGGACAGACTTTGCAGCTCCGCCGTTTGTATAAGCAATGGCGCGACAGCGAGAGTGCTTTGGTCAAGCATCGCGCCAAGGTGGAAGCCGCAGCACGTGAGGCCGATTATTTGCGCGCCTCCGCTGAAGAACTCTCCAAGCTCGATCCGCAAGAGGGCGAAGAAGACGAGCTGGCTGAAAAGCGCTCTATCATGATGAAGTCCGAGAAGATCGCGACAGATGTCAGCGAAGCCAATGATCTGCTGTCCGGTCATGAGTCGCCGGTGCCGACGCTGGCTGCTTTGGTGCGCCGTCTTGAACGCAAAATGCCGGAAGCACCACATCTGCTGGAGCCGGTGATTAAAGCGATTGACGAGGCGCTGGACCGTCTCGGCGATGCGCAAGGCGGTATTGATACGGCAATGCGCGAGATTGATTTTGACCCGCGTGTACTGGAAACCGTGGAAGAGCGTTTGTTTGCACTGCGTGCTGCATCACGCAAATTCTCTGTGCCGGTGGCCAATCTGGTTGCATTGCGCGACAAGATGGATGCAGATTTGCAGGATCTTGATGCCGGTGCGGAAAAGCTGGAACAGCTGGAAAAGCAGGCGCAGGAAAACCGTGCAATCTATGATGCGGCGGCGGCTGCGCTCTCGGCAGAGCGTGCAAAGGTCGCGCAGTCGCTGACACAGGCGGTGATGCAGGAATTGCCGGCTCTGAAGCTGGAGCGTGCGGAATTTATCGTCAATATTGAAACCGATGCGGAAAATCGCAGTGCTGAAGGTATTGATATTGTTGAATATTGGGTGCGTACCAATCCGGGTACACGCGCTGGGCCAATGATGAAAGTCGCCTCGGGCGGTGAATTGTCCCGTTTCCTGCTGGCGCTCAAAGTTGCCCTTGCTGATCGTGGCTCGGCACCGACCCTTGTGTTCGATGAAATTGATACGGGTGTGGCTGGTGCCGTGGCTGATGCGATTGGTCAGCGTCTCGCACGACTTTCTTCCAATGTGCAGGTGCTTTCTGTCACCCATGCGCCGCAGGTGGCAGCACGTGCGACAACGCATTTCCTGATCGCCAAGGCGCAAGGGGAGAGCGAGCAAATGCGCACCTCTATCCGCACAATGGAAGTGGCCGAGCGCCAGGAAGAAATAGCGCGTATGCTCGCCGGTGCCAGTGTGACTGATGAAGCCCGCGCAGCTGCCGAGCGTTTGCTGCGGGAAAACGGCGCTTTGATTGCATAAAATTCAGTCTTGAGCGTTTGATTTTATCCGACTGTGTTATATTCAATCTGCAAACGGAGACGGGTTGAATATGAGCGAAATCAGCGTTGAAAATTTGAGCGAAGAGCAGGCCGCAGCTGAGCTTGCCTTGCTGGCCGAGACTATCGCTAAGCATGATTTCCTTTATAATACACAGGATGCGCCATCCATCTCCGATGCGGAATATGATGCGCTACGCCGCCGTAATCAGGCGATTGAGCAACGCTTTCCGCACCTGATCCGTGAAGATTCACCCTCGCTGAAAGTCGGCGCGGCGGTTTCCGAGAAATTCTCCAAAATCACTCATAATGTGCCGATGCTGTCGCTGGATAATGCGTTCAGCGACGAGGATGTGGGCGAGTTTGTCGGGCGGGTTTATCGTTTTCTCAAACTCTTTCCCGGTAGTCCGCTTGGTATTACCGCAGAACCGAAGATTGACGGGCTGTCGCTCTCGCTGCGTTATGAGCAGGGGCGTTTGGTAAGTGCTGCGACACGTGGCGATGGCTCGGTGGGTGAGAATGTTACTAATAATGCGCGTACGATTGCTGATATTCCGCAGGTTCTCAAAGGTGATGCGCCTGATGTGCTGGAAGTGCGCGGCGAAGTCTATATGAGCCATGCCGATTTTGCGGCACTCAATGAAAAACAGGAAAAAGACGGCAAACCGGTTTTTGCCAATCCGCGTAATGCGGCAGCAGGTTCTCTGCGCCAGCTGGATAGTAAAATCACCGCCAGCCGTGTGTTGCGTTTTTTCGCCTATGCATGGGGTGAGGTGAGTGAAATGCCTGCCTTTAGCCAAATGGGCATGGTGGAAAAATTTCAGTCCTATGGCTTTACTATCAATCCGCTGATGCGCCGTTTTGAGAGTGTACCGGAGCTGGTTGCCCATTATCATGCGATTGAAGAACAGCGTGCCACGCTTGGTTATGATATTGACGGCGTGGTTTATAAGATTGACGATCTGGCTCTTCAGCAGCGGCTTGGTTTTATCTCGCGCAGTCCGCGCTGGGCAATTGCCCATAAATTTCCGGCAGAGCGTGCTTTCACCATTCTCAAAGGTATTGATATTCAGGTCGGTCGTACCGGCGCTCTGACGCCGGTTGCACGTCTGGAGCCGATTACGGTTGGTGGTGTGGTGGTGACCAATGCCACGCTGCATAATGAAGATTATATTCGCGGATTTGACCAGAAGGGCAATGTATTGCGTGAAGGGCGTGATATCCGCGTCGGCGATACGGTGATTATTCAGCGTGCCGGTGATGTGATCCCGCAGATCGTGGATATTGTTGCAGATAAACGCCCTGCGGATAGCGTTGCCTATGAATTTCCGCGCCTCTGCCCTGTCTGCGGCAGCCATACTGTGCGTGAAGACGGTGAGGCAGTGCGCCGTTGCACCGGTGGTCTGATCTGCGAGGCGCAAGCCGTTGAGCGTATCCGCCATTTTGTTTCCCGCAATGCTTTTGACATTGAGGGGCTGGGCGAAAAGCAGGTTGAATTCTTCTTCAATGCTGAGGATGAGAGTTTAAAAATCCGCACACCGGCAGATATTTTCACGCTTGAAAAGCGACAGGCCGCATCACCACTGAAGAAGCTGGAAAATATTGAAGGTTTTGGGGCGACATCGGTAAAGAAACTCTACGTCGCGATTAATGAGCGGCGTGAGATTGCGCTGAGCCGTTTTCTGTTCGGGCTTGGTATTCGTCATGTCGGTGAGGTCAATGCCAAGAAACTCGCGCGTGCTTTCGGTTCTTATGCGAAGCTGGCTGAAGTGGCGCAGGCGGCTCTGGTGCCGCAGGAAAAGAGCGACAAGGGCAATGATGCCTGGCGTGAACTGACAGATGTGGAAGGCATTGGCACGATTGTCGCCGAGGCGATTGTAGATTTCTATCAGGAACCGCATAACACTGAAGTGCTGAGTGCATTGCTGGCAGAGGTAACGCCTCTGGATGAAATTCACGAAGTTGTGAGCGGATCACCGGTTGCCGGTAAGACTATTGTTTTCACCGGATCGCTGGTGCGTATGTCGCGTGATGAGGCCAAGTCCATGGCTGAGCGCTATGGCGCAAAAGCAGCAGGTTCTGTTTCAAAAAAGACAGATTTGGTCGTCGCGGGCCCTGGTGCAGGCTCAAAATTGGCAAAAGCTGCCGAATTGGGCATTGAAGTGATTGATGAAGATGCGTGGTTCACACTGGTGGGTGCGGATTAAATATCCGGCTTTATGACAGGGCAGGTGTGTCTGCCCTGCACTTGATTGGTTTTATGCATCAGCCTATTCATAACCAGAGTGGGAGCGGAGAGCAGTTTTCTGCTTTAGTCCATTCTTTGATGACAAGTGCGGGTTGATGACGATCGTGACCATCAGGTGCGCTTGCAAAAATACTGGTAATGAAAATGGATGGATGTAATCCGAAAATGCTGCCTCAGGATGGTACCTGTGCAGCACAAACGAATGCCGAATTGTTTTATGACGGCTTCAAACGTGCAATTCCTGTGACCCTTGCCAGCGCGCCTTTTGGCCTGCTGTTTGGTGTGGTTGCCGTTGATAATGGCTTCAATGTCTGGGATTCCGTGCTGATGAGCGCTATGGTTTTTGCCGGAGCCAGTCAGCTGGTGGGGATGGAACTGTTCGGCCATCACGTTGCGCCCTGGATGATTCTGCTGTCGATTTTCGCAGTGAATTTCCGTCACGTATTGTATTCCGCAGGTACAGGACGACTGATTAAGCATTTCACGCCGTTACAGCAGATTGTCGCCTTCTTCTTTCTGACTGATGTGCAATATGCGGAGAGTGAAAAGCGTGCTGAGCAGAAACTGCCGATCAGCTTTATCTGGTATATCGGACTTGCCGCGCCGCTTTACGCTATGTGGGTTTTTGAAGCCTATCTCGGCGCCACCTTCGGCGGAATGATCGGTGATCCGAAAGCCATCGGCCTTGATATGCTATTGCCGATTTACTTTCTCGGGCTGGTAATGGGTTTTCGCAGCCGTACCAACTGGCTGCCGATTGTTGCTGCCAGCTCCGTGACCTCCGTTGCCGCTTATTTTTGGATCGGTTCGCCGTGGCATGTATCGATTGGTGCCATTGGCGGGATTGCTGTTGCTGTGATGATTGCCAAGCCGCTGTCTGGCCGTGAAACCGTGATTACGCTGGATGATGAACCGGTGAAAACTGTGAAGGACGTGCAGTAATGTCTTCAACCGTTTGGATTATTTTTGGCGCGGCTGTGCTGACTTATATTACCCGTATCGGGGGGCATCTCATTCTTTCGCAGTTTGAGCGCGTGCATTATCGCGTTGAGGCTGGGCTCAATGCCGTGCCTGCGGCAGTGCTGACAACGCTTGTTGCTCCTGCTGCTTTCAATGCGGGATGGAAAGAGTTTGTGACCATGGTGCTCTGTACTCTGGCGGCATTCCGTATCGGTATTATTCCGCTGTGTATTTTTGGCGGTGTGCTGATTGTGCTGTTGCGCCAATATATGCCGTTTTGAGATCGGTATAAGATTGATAATAAAAACCGGCGCATGCGCCGGTTTTTCTTTGTGCCGATGGGTATGATTTACAGCGCTTCAGTCGCTGCAATCAACCAGTTTTTTTCGTCTTCCGAGCAATGCGGCAGTAACTTGTCGCGGGTCTGTGCATGATAATCATTGAGCCACGTCAGTTCGTCCGTATTGAGCAGAGAAACATCAATGAGACGGTGATCAATCGGGCAGAAAGTCAGCGTTTCAAACTCATGCATCGCGATATCGCCGCCATCAATTGCTTTCGGCTCTTTGACGATAATCAGATTTTCAATGCGGATGCCGAATTCGCCCGGACGATAATAGCCCGGCTCATTGGACAGGATCATGCCGGTTTTGAGTTCTTGTGCACCACGCTTTGAGATGCTCTGCGGCCCTTCATGAACCGCGAGATAGGAACCAACGCCGTGGCCGGTGCCGTGCGCGTAGTCATAGCCATGCTGCCAGAGAGCGGCACGGGCAAAGGCATCAATATCCTGACCGCGCGTGCCGACAGGGAAGCGCAGGCGTGACAGTGCGATAACGCCTTTCAGCACCAATGTGAAAGTCTTCTTCTCAAAAGCAGAGACTTCACCAATCGCCACGGTACGGGTGATATCTGTTGTGCCGTCACGATATTGCGCGCCGGAATCGATCAGATACAGTTCACCATCTTTGAGTGTGCGGTTCGTATCTGTATTGACGCGGTAATGGATGATTGCGCCGTCAGAACCTGCGCCGGAGATACTGTCAAAAGACAGGTCTTCCAGAGGTTTCTGAAACATTTCACCAACAGTACGGCGGCTTGTCTCAAGCTGTTGTGCCGCACTGATTTCATCCACGCTGCCGGCAGGTTGGCTGTCGAGCCATGAAAAGAATTTGACCATTGCCACGCCATCGCGCTCATGGGCAGCGCGGGAGCCGTCCAGCTCAGCTTTGTTTTTCATCGCGCGCGGCAGACGGGCAGGGTCGGTACCTTCAACCACGGTGCCATTAGCCTGCGTAATGATCATGCGCAGTTTTTCCGCGGCAAGTGCGGGATCCAGCATGAAGCTGGTGCCTTCGCCAGCCAGCTGCGCCAGTGTGCTTTCCATCTGATTTGGAGCAACGATCCTGGTTAGCTGTGTGAGGTAGGCTTCGGTTTCAATCGGCAGTTTACGTTTATCAATAAACAGGATGTGCTGACCATCCGCGGCAATCAGCGCGAAGCTCAAAGGCAGTGGTGTATTGCTGACATCGCGGCCGCGAATATTAAACGCCCATGCAACGGAAGACGGATCAGTGAGGATGGTTGCACCGGCGCCGCTTGCCGCAACTGCTTCACTCAACAAGTTGAGCTTGGCGCGTGGCTCCTGACCGGCATATTGCAATGGCTGTATGGTCACGGGTTCCAGCGGGGCGGCTGGCTGGTCACTCCAGACCAGATCCACCAGATTATCCTGCACCGGCACAAGCTTGCCGCCCTGTGCTTCAAGAGCTGTTTTCAGCGCGCGGGTTTCTGCAATTGTGTGCAGCCAGGGATCGAAGCCGATCACCAGACGTTTCCCGTTTTTCTCCAGCCATGTGGCTGGAGGATTGTCGACCAAACTTTCAATGTCAAAGACTGCCGGATCGGTTTGCGTACGAACCTGCAATGTGTAGCGCCCGTCGACAAAGACATAGGCTTTGGTTTTCAGGATCAGTGCTGCACCGGCAGAACCGGTGAAGCCGGTCAGCCAGCCAAGGCGCTGAGCACGCAGCGGCACATATTCGCCCTGATGCTCATCGGCACGCGGTACAAGAAAACCGTCCAACTGAAGACGGTTTAGTTCCTCGCGCAATTTGGCTACACGCGGCGCACCGGTTGCCGGATTGCTGCTGACTTCAAAGTTCTGAAACATGAGATTCTGATCCTGAATATATCCCTCGAAGTCCGATTATAATCAGAGCTTTGGCTTCAGGTGAAGAGCAACCCAGCTTTCTTTGTAAATAGTTTTGTGATGTTCAATACCAGCCGCTTCATAGGCGGCAAGAACGCTGTCGCGCTGGGTTTCCAGAATGCCGGACAGGATCAGCGAGCCATTATCTTTCACATGCTGGCGCATCTCGCTTGCCAGTTCAATCAGCGGATTGGCAAGAATATTGGCAACGATCAGGTCAAAAGGTGCCCGAGCTTGCATATCAGGATTGTCAAAGCCGGTGGCGGTGAGGGTTGAAACCCATTTGTCGGCACCGTTCTTCACCACATTTTCCTGCGCCACATCAACGGCAACAGGATCAATATCAGTGGCAAGTACCGGAATGTCGCGTAATTTGGCAACAGCAATGGCCAGAACGGCGCTGCCGGTGCCGAGATCCAGTACATTTTTCGGCTCTTCAAGCGCGACGATTTCTTCAATCATCTCAAGGCAACTGGCGGTGGTGCCGTGATGGCCGGTACCAAAAGCAAGACCTGCATCGATTTCAATGCCGATATCGCTGTCCTGCAGCTTGTCGCGGTCATGGGAGCCATGAACGAAAAAACGACCGGCGCGTACAGGCTTCAGACCTTCAAGGGAATGCAGAACCCAGTCAATATCCGGCAGTTCTTCCACGCCGATCTCGTCCGGTTTCAGGCCCAGACAAGCTGCCATGCGCGGCAGGGCTTCGTCAGCACCGGCTTTATCTTCGGTATAAAGCGAGATTTCATAAATCTGCTTGTCCTCATCAATTTCAGTATTGGCCAGCGGCAGACCATCTTCTTCAAATACCGGTTCAAGCAGATCGAAAATCTGCTCAGCCTGATCTTTGTCCCGTGTGAGATATAAGCGGTACTGTGCCATGTGAGGTCTCTGAATTGGAGTTATAAAAAAGAATAGAGCAGTTTCCTTACTCAGGAAAACTGCTCTATCACGAAGCTTGGTCAGATGCGAATGCTATCCGCTATAATCAGCCTGCTGCCAGACGTTTCAGCTTGGAAATTGCTGTTTCTGACGGCTCGCCATAAGCGATGGTTGAGCGCAGACGACCGTTCTTATCGAGAAGCAGGATAGATGCGGTGTGATCCATCGTGTAATTCTCGCCGTCTTCATCAACTTTCTTGGCATAGATATTATAGGACTTCAGCATCGCAGCAATGTCCTTCGGGTCGCCCGTAATGCCGGTGATACGGTCGGAGACATTGGTGATGTATTTCTGAATATATTCCGGTGTGTCACGTTCAGGATCAACAGTGACCATATAGCCGCGAATAGCCGCCCCTTCAGGGCCGAGCTCTTTCAGCCAGCTGTCGAGGTCGAAAAGGGTAGTCGGGCAGACAACCGGACAATGGGTGTAACCGAAAAACACGACTGAAGGATTACCGCGCAGAGACTGATCGGTGATCTCACTGCCATTCATAGAGACAAGTTTGAACGCGCCGCCATAAGGACTCTCTTCGCCGGAGGCCATTTGTTTGTCGCGATAGGCCTGAAAGCCGACAATGCCGATTGTGAAAGCAGCAACAAACAGCACCAGAACGGGAAGATATTTACGCATAAATCAGATCCTCAGAAGCACCATGAAATACCATCCATGAGCATGGTCATGAATATGGTGTCGCTGTAATTCATCCAGCCTGCAAACAAAGCACCAGCGACCAGAGCGGTGATTAATACCACGCCGCTAATCCAAAGCAATTTTCTGCTCTCGTGCCCGTTGGCCTGTCTATCAGCTGTCGTCATAATAATGTTATAGCTGGCTTGCTGCAGTTTGGCAAAGGCTGTGTGTGTGATTTTCCCATCTTTTATGAAATTTCAGAAAATTTTGAAATTGAACTTATGCAGGAATAAAACGTGATGAGTGAGGATGTTTTGCAGTTTTCGCGTGATGTGCAGCCGAAAATTCATCCGAGCGCGCAGCTGAAATCCGTTAAACTCGGACAATATACCGAAATCGCTGAACGGGTGATCCTGCGTGATGTGCAGATTGGTAATTTCACCTATCTGGAGCGTAATGGCGAGGGGATTTATGCCGAGATCGGGCATTTCTGCTCCATTGCTTCCAATGTGCGGATCAATGCGCTGGAACATCCGATGCAGCGCCTGACTATGCATAAAATGACCTACCGTCCGAATGAATATTTCCGCAATATCGGCGTGGATATGGATTATCGTGCGCATCGTTCTTCCCGACGGGTAACGATCGGCAATGATGTCTGGATTGGCCATGGTGCGGTGATTTTACCCGGTGTGAGCATTGGCACCGGTGCCGTGATCGGCGCAAATGCAGTGGTTTCTAAAGATGTGCCGCCCTATATGATTGTTGCCGGTGTGCCAGCAAAAATTCTGCGGCCGCGTTTTGATGAAAAGACGGTTGAGCGCCTGCTGCAGAGTGCATGGTGGGACTGGCCGGCGGAGCTGATTTATAAAGCGCTGCCGGATATTCAGACCATGGAGATTAATGCTTTTCTCGATAAATGGCTGCCTTTGGCGGAGGATGTGTAAGGTCACTCCACAATTGCCATGGATGATTCAAACCTGAATGCAGGAGATGTTTATGAAGCAATTTCTGACCGTTACGGCTCTGAGCGCAATGCTGGCCTTGTCTCCTTTGACAAGCGTAAACATGGCGCAGGCGGAGGAAATCGGTAAGGTTGGTGTGGACTGGCTCGGCAATGATATTGTGATTGATGCGGTCAGTGATCCGAAAGTACAGGGTGTGACCTGCCATCTGGCATCCTTCTCGCGCGGTATGATTGACCGGCTGCAGAAGGGGAACTGGTTTGAAGATCCGTCCAATGCGTCGATTTCCTGTGAGCAGACAGGGCCGATTACCATCGGAGATATTAAACTAGGTAAGGGTGGCGAGCGGGTATTTTCCGAGCGCACCAGCCTGATCTGGAAGAAGCTGGTGATTACCCGTATTTACGATCAGACCAATAATACGCTGATTTATCTGGCGCATGCCTCGCAGGTGCAGGATGGTTCTGCCAAAACATCACTTTCAACTGTGCCACTCTATCGCGGGGATGTGATGTGGGAAAAAGGTAAGCCGCAATAAATTATTTATAAGAAAATGCCGGTTCTGAAGTGTAATTTTTAAGTGTTAGAGCGACCTTTGTGCGCCCAAGAGGGCGCACGGCGCTCTAACCTGCATTTTTTTATGCCTGTATTTCCCTGTCACGATACGACGAATTGTTTTTTCTTGACGATAGGAAAATTCAGGCATTTAGTTGCAAATGAGTTTCATTATCATTTGTAGCAAAGATTTTTTCATGAAGAAAACTGAATTTCCACTGGCAGAGGGTGCTGATAATTTGAGCGCATGGCGTCAGGAACCGGTAGCGAAATCACTGGCTGAGGTGAACGGTACAATTGCAGTTCCGCGCCATGGTAGCCGCTGGAGAAAACTGATGGCCTTTACAGGGCCGGGCTATCTGGTGGCGGTCGGCTATATGGACCCCGGTAACTGGGCCACATCTATCGCCGGTGGTTCAAAATTTGGCTATACGCTGTTGGTTGTAGCTCTGATCTCTAATATTATGGCGATCTTGCTCCAATCACTCTGTACCCGTCTGGCAGTGGCAACGGGACGGGATCTGGCACAAGCGTGCCGCGATGCTTACTCACCGGCAATGGCGTGGTTTTTGTGGATCGGCGCGGAGATTGCGATCTGCGCGACCGATCTTGCCGAGGTGATCGGTACGGCGATTGCCCTGAATTTGCTGTTTGGTATGCCGCTGGAGCTGGGTGTGCTGCTCACGGCTCTGGACGTCTTTGTTGTTCTCTATATGCAAAGTAAAGGTTTCCGCTGGATCGAAGCCTATGTACTGGTTTTACTTTGTATTATTGCCCTGTGTTTTCTGGTGCAGATTGCACTGGCTGATCCCGATTGGGGGGCTGTGATCCGTGGCTTTGCACCGACAACAGAAATCGTGACCAATCCGGAAATGCTCTATTTGTCGCTGGGGATTATCGGGGCAACGGTAATGCCGCATAATCTTTATTTGCATTCCGGCATTGTACAAACGCGCAAATATGGCAGTAATTTAGAGGAAAAGCGCGAAGCGATTTCTTATTCCACATGGGATTCCACCATCGCACTGATGCTGGCACTGGCGGTCAATGCGTCTATTCTTATTCTGGCAGCTGCAACCTTTCACAAGGTTGGCCGTACCGATGTGGTTGAGATTGAGCAGGCTGAAGCGCTGATCGCCCCCTTGCTCGGCAGCACACTCGCACCAATTCTGTTTGGTGTGGCCTTGCTCTGTGCGGGGCTGAACTCAACAGTCACCGCGACGCTGGCCGGTCAGATCGTGATGGAAGGCTTTATCAATTTTCGTATCCGCCCGTGGGTCAGACGGATGATTACCCGCGGATTGGCGATTATACCGGCGATTATTGTGACGATGATTTACGGGAATAAAGGAACAGCCAATTTGCTGATCCTCAGTCAGGTGGTACTGAGTTTGCAATTGCCTTTCGCTATTGTGCCGCTGATCATGTTTACAGCGGATCGTAAAAAGATGGGCGCTTTGCGTTCACCTCTGTGGCTGACAACCAGCGCATGGTTGGTGGCACTGAGTGTAATCGTGCTGAACCTGAAGCTGATTTATGATGTGATCACCGGAGCGGCCTGACAAGGATAATAAAAAAGCCGGAGTTTCCTCCGGCTTTTTGTTTATACGCGTATCCTAATCCTAAAACCGTTTCACACTTTTCGGGATAGGATCTAAGCAGCAACGCCTTGCGCTGTCAGATGTGACGGATCGATATCGTCGATATTCTTTTCGCTGTTATAGACAGCTTCATCAAGAATACCTTCGCGCTTGGCAACAACGGCCGGTACGAGTGCCTGACCGGCAACGTTAACAGCTGTACGTCCCATATCGAGGATAGGGTCAATCGCCAGCAACAGGCCGACACCTTCCAGCGGCAGGCCGAGGGTGGAGAGTGTGAGGGTGAGCATCACCACCGCACCGGTGAGACCGGCTGTCGCTGCCGAACCAAGCACGGAGACAAAAGCGATCAGCACATATTCCTGAAGGCCGAGCGGCAGGCCGAAATATTGGGCGATGAAGATCGCCGAGATCGCCGGATAGATTGCGGCACAGCCATCCATCTTGGTTGTTGCACCGAGAGGCACAGCAAAAGCTGCATATTCACGCGGCACACCCAGATTACGCTCGGTCACGGCTTCAGTTACTGGCAATGTGCCAACAGAAGAGCGGGATACGAAAGCCAGCTGGATTGCAGGCCATGCACCCGCAAAGAAACGGGATGGTTTCAGGCCGTGGAAGATCAGGATTGCCGGATAGACCACGAACAGCACGATTGCCAGACCAATATAGACGGCTGCGGCATACCAGCTGAGCTGAACCAGTGTTTCCCAGCCATATTGGGCAACAGCACGGCCAAGCAGACCGATAGTGCCGAGCGGGGTGAGGCGGATAACCCACCACAGGATTTTGCGCACCACAACGAGCAAAGACTGGTTGAAGGCGAGGAAAGGCTTGGCAGCATCACCGGCTTTCAGCGCCGCAACACCGAAAGTAATGGCGATAACAAGGATCTGCAGCACGTTGAAGTTCAGCGAAGTGGTGGCAGCATCTTTGCCAAGTTTGGTGCTGGCTTCGAGGCCGAGCATATTGGCAGGCACCAGTCCTTTAAGGAAGTCGAGCCATGAGCCGGAAGAGGCTGGCGCTTTAGCAGCTTCTGCGGCAACACCGGAGCCGATACCTGGTTGAATAATCAGACCCAGCGCAATACCGATCAGCACAGCAATAAAGGATGTGATGGCAAACCACAGCAGGGTCTGCCAGACCAGTTTAGCGGCATTGTTAAGCGCAGCCAGATTGGCGATAGAAGCCACAATCGCAGTGAAAACCAGCGGTGGCACAAGTGCACGCAGCATTTGTACAAAGATCGAGCCGATTGTCTGCAGGGTGACAGACAGCCAGTTGGCATTGCCGTTGATATCAGGCCCCATATTACGGGCAACGAGACCGAGCAGCAGACCGATAGCCATTGCGGTCAATACCTGAAAACCAAAATTCAGATAGAGCGGTTTGGCCTGCGCAGAAGATTTTTTCACATGAGCGTCGGACATGAATTTTTCTTTCAAAACAAGTGAAGCGAAGGGGCAAATCTGCTCCTTCGCTCTTTGGATCGAAATTTAACGGAGATTGATGGCGCGGTTAAGCAATGCCATGCTGCGTTGATCTGCTGTCTGATGATGTTATGCTCTCATACAGATCAATGTTGGAATATTATTTCTACGTTGTAGGTAAACGGAATTTTTATCCCGCATAAGACTCTGTCATATGAGACAGGAAAGGTGTTCAAAGGTCGTCCGATATTCAGGGAGTGCAAGGTCGGGCAGAGTCATCGCCTGAACCGGATCAAACCAACGCATTTCTGAATGTTCGTCATCTAATAATTGCAGTTCGCCTGACCAGCTGTTGCAGGCATAAACGGTCATTGTGATCTGAGCGGTTTCAAACTGGTGCACAAATTGCAGATCAGAAATCTGTATATTCAGTTCTTCTCGCAATTCACGGATCGCAGCTTGGGCCGGACTTTCATACATCTCTAAGTGACCGCCGAACAATGCCCAACAATTAGCATAGGCCCGGCGGTGTGGTGATCGTTTGCCTAACAGAATCCGGCCATCGCGATACAGCGCTACATTGCTGATACGCTCATACCGGCTTTACAAAACTGTCGATGACGCGTTTTTGTCCGGCATGGTCAAAATCAATGGTCAGTTTGTTGCCGTCGATGGATGCTACATTGCCGTTGCCGAATTTCATATGGAAAACACGATCGCCGACCTTAAAGGCCGACGGCGTTGAGGAAACGGATTTTGCCACCAGCTCGCCGTCAATGACCTTGCCTTTGACCGAGCCGCGACCGGCACCGAAGCCGGAATCTGTTTCGCCATAGCCGATGCGCTCAACATTGGCACCGGAGCGGGAGCCCCAATTGTTGCGTGTGGCATCGGAGCGGTTTTGCTGCGCGCGCTGCCAGCCCGGTGTGGAATAGGAATTAGCAAAGGGATCACCGCGTCCCACGGCATCAAAGCGCGACTGGCCATAACCGCCGCCATAGGAGCTATCGGATTCTGCAATATCCACATGCTCTTCCGGCAATTCTTCCAGAAAGCGGGACGGGATCGTAGTTTGCCACATGCCGTGAATACGACGGTTGGACACAAACCAGATATGCAGGTTTTTCTTGGCGCGTGTCAGGCCGACATAGGCCAGACGACGCTCTTCTTCCAGCCCTGAACGGCCACCTTCATCCAGTGCGCGCTGATGCGGGAACAGGCCTTCTTCCCAACCGGGCAGAAATACAGTTTTAAATTCCAGACCTTTGGCCGAGTGCAGCGTCATAATATTGACGGCATCCATGCCTTCGTTCTGTTCCGTATCCATCACCAGTGCCACATGTTCGAGAAAACCGCGAAGGCTTTCATATTCTTCCATGGAGCGGATGAGTTCTTTGAGGTTTTCCAGACGTCCCGGTGCTTCGGCAGAACGGTCATTCTGCCACATCGCCGTATAGCCGGATTCATCGAGAATGATTTCTGCCAGTTCCGTATGAGACTTGTTGTCAATTAGCCCCTGCCAGCGCCGGAAATTCTCGACCACCTCACGCAGTGCCGAGCGGGCTTTGGGTTTCAGTTCTTCCGTGGCAATCAGATCTTCTGCCGCCTGCAGCATCGGCATATTTTTTGCGCGGGCATAATCATGTACCAGTCGCAGGCTGGCTTCACCAAGACCGCGCTTAGGTGTGTTGACGATGCGCTCAAAGGCCAGATCATCGGCAGGCTGTGCTACGACGCGGAAATAAGCCATCGCATCGCGGATTTCCTGCCGTTCATAGAAACGCGGACCGCCGATAACGCGGTAATTCAGGCCGAGTGTTACGAAACGGTCTTCAAACTCCCGCATCTGGAACGAGGCGCGTACCAGAATAGCCATATCATTAAGCAGATGACCGTGACGCTGCGCCTGTTCGATTTCTTCGCCAACCGCACGGGCTTCTTCTTCCGAATCCCAAGCCGCATGCACGTGCACTTTCTGATCTTCCAGATCAGCAGCCTGTGCCTGCAAGGTTTTGCCTAGGCGGCCTTCATTATGGGCAATCAGATAGGATGCTGCGCCCAGAATATGCGGTGTGGAGCGGTAATTGCGCTCAAGACGAATAATTGTTGCACCCGGAAAATCCTTGTCAAAGCGCAGAATATTATCCACTTCCGCCCCGCGCCAGCCATAGATCGACTGATCGTCATCGCCAACACAACACAGATTGACCTGCTGAGCAGGTCTGTCTGTGTTGATTTTCTTTGTGCTCACGCTGTCGCCGCTAGCGCGGCTGCGCTCCGCAGGGGCGGCTGAAAAGTCATCATTGCCTGAATTGGGCGACCAGTCGGTCGCGTTGGGTGTGTTATCTTGAGGTGTTGTAAATTTAGGGCGCTGCGCCAGCAGTCTCAGCCACATATATTGTGCGGTGTTGGTATCCTGATACTCATCCACCAGAATATAACGGAATTTCGTGTGATACTCACGCAGGATGTCTGGATGTTTGCGGAAAATCCGGATCGGATGCAGCAGAAGATCACCAAAATCACAGGCATTCAGCGTTTTCAGCCGTTCCTGATAGGCATAATAAAGCTCACGTCCCTTGCCATTGGCGAAGGCACGGGCATCCCCCTCAGAAATTTCAGACGGGCCGTAACCTTTGTTCTTCCAGCCGTCGATCATCATCGAGAAGGAGCGCGGGGTCCAGCGCTTGTCATCAAGCCCTTCAGCCTGAATAAGCTGCTTGAGCAGGCGGATTACATCGTCCGTATCAAGAATGGTAAAGTCAGAACGCAAGCCGGCCAGTTCTGCGTGACGGCGTAGCATTTTAACGCCGATGGAATGGAATGTGCCGAGCCATGGCATGCCTTCAACCGCACCGCCAAGAAGATGACCGATACGCTCTTTCATCTCGCGTGCGGCTTTATTGGTAAAGGTCACTGCGAGAATCTGGCTCGGATAGGCCATACCCTGTTGAATAATATGTGCAATACGGGTGGTCAGAACACGGGTTTTACCGGTGCCAGCACCGGCCAGAACCAGAACGGCCCCTTCAGTCGTTTCAACCGCCTGCCGCTGCTCAGGATTCAGTCCTTGCAGATAGGGCGGTTCGGCACGTTGCTGGTTGCGCGCCTGCATAGCCCGCGCAGCGATACCAGATTGCGGTTTAGGTGTAGCCGGTACATCCGGCTCCCCGAAGAAGGGAATATCGTCTGGAAAGTCTGACATAGTTCCGAATGTAATGATTCTTAAGCGAAACGCCATAGACCAGAACAAATAAAGTACCTGCAGAGCTTACAGGCACTTCATTCGTTGCGTTTTTAAAGTTTTACAGGTTGAAAAATGCTATTCCATCTGCGTGATACGGCGATCCGTGAAGTTAAGACGATGCGCGGCAAGCGCTTCTACCAGCGGGCGCATATCCGGCTCACGCAGCAGAAGATCGTCCAATTCTGTCATCTGGTTCATGGCAACAAGGCGCAGGATATCTTCCCGCACAGTACCGTCCTCACGACGCGGTAAATGTGCAGCCGGTTGGATCAGCTCGACTTTATAACCTTTAAGTCGTGCACGCAGTGACTTTTCGTCCGCATTGAGTGTTTCAACAAAAGCATAAATCCCCACACCTTTTGCAGGCAGGGAATAGAGGCTCAGAGACACATCTTTCACGCGCGGGTCGGATTTCAGCGCCGCAATAATTGCCGGTCCTTCATTATCAATACGGTCGCCGGTACCTTCACCATCAGACCAGTTGAAAATGCCGCGGGTAACAAAATTATAGGCTTTTTTGCCTGTCGCCAGCCAGATACGCGACGGCAGAGAACGGCGTGCCAGAATGCGTTTTTCAGTCGGGGTCATCAGATCAGGCGCAAAATTGCGCTTCTGTTTGATGAGGTGACGGAAATCCTCATAAGCCATCAGACGGTAATAGGCGCCACGACGGCGATGCACGGAAGCCAGCTGGAAGTCGATCACAGCGGCTTCGCCTTCCGGCGTCATCAGCCAGTTTTGCGGCTTTTGCAGATCATTATGAGTAACGCCCATGCGACGCATATCACGCAGAATACGATGTGCAGACAAATACCATTCGCGATGGGACGGACGTGCCAGATGCAGCGGCGTGCCGTCTGTCCATGTGCGGAATAAGCCGTGTTTGTCTGTTGCCAGAAGCTGCGGTGTGCCTTTGATGCCGCGCACTTTTTTGAGGCCGCGGATTTCACGACGCGCCAGCCACCATGCCAGCGGGCTGGACCACCACGGGGCTGCGCTGACAACACGGCGGATGATACGGGTTTCCGGCTCGCCGACAAAATAGCCAGCACGGGTTTCCGAGAAAATATCCCGCTTGAAAACGGCTGTCTCATAGAAATCAGGAATGGTTTCCATAAGTTGGGAATTGGTCTCGGATGTTGAATAATTCATGATAATGTCACAGATATAAAGTCAATTCGGGTGTGAAGCGTAAGCGGCCGAAGATATGAAAACAAAATGATATTGGCTGTCATGTGACAGCTGTAGCGGTTAGATACCAGAGGATCAAGCCGTGTCCGTATCTTTGGGCACGAGTTTACGGCTCTATTCAGGTGCATACAGCCTTTGTCATAGTGAAATTACCTTGTTGTCGCAGGCTGCGAGCCGCTATGGTGCGCGTTGAAATGTGATTCATAAATGACAATGACTGCAAAACAGCTTTGTTGGTAAATGGCTGCAAAGCAGCTTTGTTAATAGATGGCTGCAAAGCAGCCGGAGTGAGACTTTGGGGCGTTTGTTCGTTGCTATCGGTGGTTTGCTGGTACTGGTGCTGACTTTGGCGCTGGTCGTACCGCCTTTTATCGACTGGACAGGCTATCGCGACCGTTTTGAACTGGAAGCCAGCCGGATTTTAGGCCGGCCGGTGCATGTGAACGGGACAGCCAAAGCACGGCTTTTTCCGTTTCCGTCCGTTACTTTTTCCGATGTGCGTGTTGAAGGGAAAAACGGTCAGAGTGCCCTGACCATGGATCAGTTTTCCATGGATGCGGAATTAATGCCCTTCTTGCGTGGTGAAATTCTGATCTTTGATATGCGGATGGAAAAACCGCATCTTTTTGCAGGGCTGGATAAGCAGGGACATCTCAACTGGGTTTTACCGGAAAACAATGACCTGACGGGTTCCAGAATAAAACTGGAAAAGCTGACTTTGCGGGACGGGAAAATTACGCTGCAGGACGAAATGCGCGGACGCCGTCAGGAGTTGCAATCCATCAATGCCACCTTGTCCGCGGACAGTTTGATGGGGCCGTGGCGTATCAACGGCACGCTGCAGGCCGACGGGCAGGTTTTCAATGTTGATATCAATACTGCTGAGAAAAAGCCGGATAATCCGCTGCGTTTGCGCATCGGTCTGCGTCCTGCTGATCTGCCGCTGACACTTGGCGCTGAAGGTGATGTCAGTGTTACAGAGGGCAAACCTGTTTATAAAGGACAATTTTCTTTTCTTGCCCTGAGTGATGAAGAGCGGAAAAAACAGGGTGTTACCTCAGCTGTTACCTTTGACAAGCTGCGGCTGACCGGAAAATTCGAGGCACAAAACAGCGGCTTCAATATTGAAGAATTCCGGATGGAGCAGGGCGATGCCGATGCTCCTTATGTGATTAACGGTAAAGCGCAGCTTGATCTGGCTGATAACCCGCATTTTATGATTAGTGCGGATGGCCAGCAGGTTTATCTTGACGGGATGAAACCGGATATCAGCCTCAAAGATGAGGCAGTTGCACCGGCACAACCGGTTATGTCCTTCCGGCAGAAAATCGATTTTTTACAGGCATTGCTGGAGCGTATTCCGGTGCCGGATATTCCGGGCAATATTGATCTGCGTCTGCCAGCTATTGTCGCAAGCGGCACGACCATCCGTTCTGTGATTATCCGTGCCGAGCCGGACAAGAATTCATGGAATATCAGTCAGTTACAGGCGGATCTTCCGGGGCGTACCCAGATTGAGGCCAAGGGTAAATTACAGCTCGGGGCAAATTTCGGTTTTGACGGCAGCTTCTTGCTGGCTTCACGCCAGCCTGCCGGATTTGCATCATGGTTATCCGGCGATAGCGGCAAAGCGCTGGCGGGGCAGGTTCCTGCTGCCGGATTTTCCGGCAAGATTAATCTGAATAATGATGTCCAGCGTGTCGATGATCTGGAGATTGTGCTGGGCGAGACCGTTCTTCAGGGTAGTTTTGAGCGTAACGGCAGGGAAAACCGCGCGGCATCTTCGGTTCTGAATATTCAGGGTAAGGCTCTGGATGCGGGTACAATGCAGCTGCTGAGCGGAATGTTCCTGCGGGAAGGCGACCTGTCGGCACTTGCCGGTGAAAATCTGACCGTTAATCTCAAGGCAGGTCCTGTTAAATTTGCAGGACTGGAAGCAGAGCAGCTGGATACCGCATTTCGTCTGAGCAATGGCAAACTGGATTTTGACAAGCTGCTGGTCAGTGGTCTGGAAGGCGCAACCGTTTCGGCAACCGGATCATTGCGGCCATTTGATAATTCGGTCAATGCGTCTCTCGATGCGACAATTCTGGCTGATGATCTCAGTTCCGTATTACGGCAGCTCGATGCAGCTTTCCCGCGTGAGCCTCTTATTTCTGCACTATCAGCCAGAGCCAATGCTTATCCGGATTTGTTCGCCGGCACCAAACTCGACCTGCTTGTGAATGCAGTTAACCTGTTCGGTGACGGGGCGGGTGAACAAAAAACTGATGTTACCGGAACAGAGAAAACGGAAGCACAAGACACCAAAGCGCGGGGCAGCCGCGTCAAAGCGGGAAGCAATCCGGCAGATGGTGCAAAGTCCGATATTGCCGAGTTTTCTTTCAGTCTGAATGGTCAGAGCGGTGCGCTGATCCTGTCTGTTGCCGGATCATCAAAAGGGACACTGGCCGGTTCTGAGCCGATGCAATTATCGCTGACGGCCAATGCCAAAGCCGCTTCCGGCGAGGCCGCCTTGGCGCTGCTCGGCCTACCTGTTGTGCCGCTGGGTCTGATGGGAGAGGCGGAGATTAATTTGCAGGCGCAAGGTGCGCCGGTTGCGGGAATGAAAACTGCGCTGGAAATCAGCGGTGATGATGGTAATGCCCGTCTTGATGGTGTGATTACACTGACCGGCGATGAACTGACGGCCAGCGGCAAAGCCGTGTTGAAAAGTGATGATCTGGAGCCGTTTCTAGCCACTGCCGGTTATGCCCTGCCATTTGGCCGTGGTTTTGGCTCAGGTTTGCCGGTGGATATTGTCAGTGATTTCCAGTTCGGGAAAAATATTGTCCGGCTGCCGAATTTGCAGGGCAAGCTGGATAATGAGACTGTCAGTGCCAGACTGGACGGCTCGCTCAGCGAGCAGTCGGTTGCGCAATTGCGTGGCGAGATAAAGCTGGAGCGTTTTGATCTGGCTGCATTATTTGCGGCAATGAGCGGCCTGTCCGTTGCTGATATCACTGGTGCTGACGGACGGAGCTGGTCTGAGACGAGCTTTGGCAACAGAACCAATCTTCCGCTGGGGATGGATCTGAAAGTGAGTGCTGCACAGGCCGCACTGACTGATGCAACAACATTCAATGATTTCTCCGCCCGTGTTATCAAAAATGACCAGCAATTACAGATCAGTGAAATTGGCGGAGAGTGGGCCAAGGGTAAATTATCCGGCAAGCTGGAGTTGAACAACGCCAACGGGACTTTGCTCGCTAACGGAGATTTGCGTCTTTCCGGCGGGGATATGCAGGTGCTTTATCAGCCGGAAAACATGCAGGCGCCATTGAGTGGTACAAGTGATATCAAGCTCGGCTTTACGGGCAGCGGCAAGTCGATGGCTGATCTGGTGCATTCTCTGGCTGGTGAGGGGACCGTGACTGTTGAGAAGCCGACTATTGCAGGCTTTAATCTTACTGCCTTACCGGATCTGTTGCGGCGCTCTGATGAATTGTCTGATACTGCTCTTTCTCAGATTGAGCCAAAACAGGCTGAGGCAGAACGCAGTCAGTTATCGAAAAACCTGACGCAGGACGGACAGATAAACACTGCCCAGATACAGACTTCTTTGTCTCTTGCCGGAGGAGTTATTCGTGCGCCGTCTGTTAAGGCAGAGAATGAAAGAGCCATTGTGCAGGCGGATTTGCAGTTTGATCTGAACCGTTTTCTCTGGGGTGGCAGCGGGCGGCTGGATCTGGTGCTGCCGTCGCATGAGCGGAATGATGTAACCCCGCAATTGCAGTTCACTGTTTCCGGCGGATGGCAGCAGCCACAATTGCAGTTTGATTATCAGCCAATGGTGCAGTTTCTGACCCAGCGCGGCTTGTTGCGGGAGCAACAGCGGGTAGAGGCGGCACAGGCTTTGATTATTGAAAAGCAGCGCCTGAAGCGCGAAGCTGATTATTATACTGCGAAGGCTGAAGCCCGCAAACGCGAGCGTGTTGAAGCTGAAGAGGCTTTGCGCAGACGCGCAGAAGAAGCCGCAGGGGCAGGAACAGCGCTTCCGCAGGAAACACCGCGGCAGCAAAATACCGCGCCTGATTTCAAGCCAAGTCTTGATGAGTTTCTGCAAACTCTGCCTGAAACACAGTTACAGTAAAATTATCGCTTGATTGGGTTTTAGAGCATCTTGCAGCTATTAAGGTGTTTTAATGCTCAGCACCCAGTCCAGTGCATAGAGGCGCAGGCTGGAAGACAGGTTGCTGTTACGATCGCGTTCATCATCAATCATGGCAATGAGTGAGGCCAGAGACTGGCCGTTTTGCGCGGCGATCTGTACGATGATGTCATAAAACGCATCTTCCAGCGAAAAGCTGGTGGCATGGCCGTGCAGTGTGATCGAGTGTTTGCGCAGCCGTGCTTTGCTGCGTGCTACGGTGCTTAGCGGCTGGCGAGCGGTTTTATCGCTCATTCTGTTTCATCAGTTGAGGCAGGGCCGCGTGGTTCCAGCCTGTTCCGATCAAGAAACCGGACTTGCTTATCATTTTGATTTTTATCGAAAGATTTTTCCGCTTTGGTGCGACCGAACAGGATGCGATTGGCGTTCGCTTCAACTTCTTTCGTCGCGCGAGCTTTGCGCTTTTTGAACTGTTTGAGATTGATAATGTCACTCATGACTATGCCCTCTCAAAATAGAATCTTTTCATAAATATATTCCGGCCGCTGCCGGCCGGAATATTGCATCTGTTTATTTTTTGCGGAAAGCATCCAGCGATACAACATCGGCAGAAGGCTTCGGAACCTCTTCTTTATCCGTAGTTTCGCTGCTGTCTTCCTTGGCCGTTGTCTTGCTGCGGTCAGCTTTTTTGGCTGGCTTTTTAGCAGGCTTGGCCGGTGCTTCTGTTTCATCTTCATCCGCATCATCCTGCAGACGCAGTTCTGATACGATCTCCAGATTTTCCGTGTCATTGTCGCCGGTCGGCAGCGCAACAGACACATCAAATTCCAGTTCGAAATTCACCGACGGATCATAGAAGCCACGGATTGCGGAGAACGGGATGACCAGTTTTTCGGCGATTTCACCAAAAGAGAGACCGACTTCAAAAAGCTGATCGGTAACGACCAGATCCCAATACTGGTGCTGCATAACAATTGTCATCTGCTCAGGGTATTTTTCCTTAAGACGAGATGAAATGCGAACGCCCGGTGCTTCAGTCAGAAAGGTGATGAAGAAGTGGTGATTGCCAGGCAGACCGGCCTTATTCACTTCCATAAGCACTTTGCGGATAACGCCGCGCAGCGCATCCTGAGCAAGAATATCGTAACGGATAAGATCCTGAACCATTAAATCCTTATCCCGCGGATTCGAGGAGTGTTGTCATATATGTTGTCTAAGTCAGCATTGCCGTATGATCAATTGATAATCAAGGATCAGGACATTTCCGTTGAAATGAAATGTTCCGGTCATTCTGGCCGAGACAATATAATCTGATGGATTGATACAGCAGCTTTTATCGTTTGTGCGAGAAAAATGCTGCAACCCTGTCTCATTTATCAATATACCGCTGTAATGAAAGGTGAAAGAACTTTCTCAAATAATTACCGTTCAGATCCATGCGCTACAAGATATATCGCCTGAAATTGACGGTTGACCATTTTCTGCTTCACTTCTATTTTTGCGCTCCCGTCAGTCCGGATGATGTGACAAATCCGAATGCGATGACAAGCGGCTGATTTATCTCGTGGATAATGATCTCTGCGCAAAGGCGGAGAAATAATTTGTCGTCATTTTTATTGCGCTTCTGAAAGTTAAACGCATGTCCGCTCGTTTGTACCGCACTGCACTTGTGCTCGGTTTTATCTCGGCTATCGGGCCGTTCGCTATTGATATGTATTTGCCGGCATTGCCGACAATTGCCAAAGATTTACACGCCAATGATGCCGCTGTGCAGATGAGCCTGATGGTGTTTTTTCTGGCAACAGCTTTGATGCAGATGTTTTGCGGGCCGTTTTCGGATATTTACGGCCGTAAACTGCCGCTTTATCTGGGGCTTGCGCTTTTTGCTGCGGGCAGTATCGGTTCCGCTATGGCGACCAATATTGAGATGCTGATCTTCTTCCGCTTCATACAAGGTGTCGGCGCCAGCGCAGGTATGGTTGTACCGCGCGCGATTGTTCGCGATCTTTATACCGGTGTGGATGCGGCGCGGCTGATGTCTATGCTGATGCTGGTTTTCTCGATTTCGCCAATTCTGGCACCGTTAACCGGCAGTTTCATTATTGAGGATTTTGGCTGGCGCGGCGTGTTCTGGGCTGTTCTGCTGGCGGCTATTCTCGGTCTTGCACTGGTCTTTTTCGCGCAGGAAGAAACACGTCCGGTTGAACAGCGCATTTCAGGCGGGGTAGGGCGCGCATTGCGGGGCTATGCTTTTCTGATCCGCGACAGCAAATTTATCGGCCTGACCTGTATCGGCGGCTTCTGCATGGCCGCATTCTTTGTCTATATCGCGAATTCATCCTTCATCTTCATTGAAAAATATGGCCTGACTCCGCGTGAATATTCACTGGTGTTTTCGCTCAATGCGATTTCGTTTTTCGGTGTGTCGCAGCTCAATGGCATGCTGGCGAGCCGTTACGGGCTGGGCAAAGTCGTTTCCTATGCCGTAACAGGCTATCTGGTGACGATGGTTATCATGGTTCTTGCAGCCATATTCCTTACACAGAGCTTGTGGATGATTATGGCTTTCCTGTTTATCGGCAATGGTTTTCTCGGGCTGGTATTGCCGGGCACCAGCGTGCTGGCTTTGGATGATCATGGCGAGATTGCCGGAACGGCTGCAGCTTTGCTCGGTACTTTGCAATTGCTGGTCGCAGCGGCTGCTATGGGGCTCAGCTCATTCATTATGACAGGGAATGTTCTGCCGATGCTGGTCGCCATTGCGCTGTGCGGTTTTTCCGGCTGGGTGCTGACCTATCTGACCATCATGCGGCACGGGCTTAAAAAGCCGTCATCGCATGTGACAGAAATTCACTGAGTACAGAAAATAAGGCATCGGAAATTCCGGTGCCTTTTTCATATCATCTTTTAAAGGGGAGAAGTGAAGGCTTCTGTTGCCAGGTGCCTCCGAACCCCGCACAGACCTGCGACGGCCTGCGACTTTAAGTGAAGCTATCGCACCGCATTAAGCAGCGAGACGTGCTTCCGCATAGTTGTCGTTTGCAACTACTAAGATAGCCCGATAACGGTGGTACAATGCCGAGTGAAAGATCAACCTTTACGCCCTTGTCGATCCTGTTTCGCCCCCGCCACAATACAACCGTTTCCAATTAAGCTGTATTCTGGTGGAGGCGCCGGGTACCGCCCCCGGGTCCAATAGGTTTATTACGCAGTCCATTTATCACCATAGCCGGTCAAGCCGACAAGGTTTATATAGGTGGCTTCCGTGCGCTTGAAAAGAGGGGAAAGGGCTTTCCTTATCTTTCAACTGTGAAAAATATAAAACTTTGGCGGATTTTGTCCGGTAATCATTTATCAAAAAAGACTGAAATAACAGTTTGGTGTGTTTTCTGGAAGAATAGAGGTTGTACGGCATTGACAGCTTTTGTCTGCTGGTCAATCTTTCCATAATACAGAGGTAAATAGACTGAATACCGATTCAGCGATGATGTTGAGCAAATGTTCTATTTACTTTTTCTGGTTTAACGGCCGTAAAAGCGGTCAGATTGAAGGAGACTGGTTTCATGACTGATTATCTAGCCGACGTACGCCGTTACGATGCTGCTGCCGATGAGGCTGTTGTTGCTAAAATTGTAAAACATCTTGGCATTGCTCTGCGCAGCCGCGATGCATCTCTGGTTGCTGCATCCGATCCTGAGGAACTGGCGCGCGTACGCACCAGCTGGATCGGTAAGAAGCTCGGTATTGAAGATGCTGAAAAGGCAAATGCGGTTATTGCCAGTGTGGCTGAAACCATGAAGGGTGATCACAGCAAGCAGCGTGTGACCTTCTATTACCTGACTGCAAAGGCACTCGGTAAGCTGGAAAGCCTCTGATAAGTTTTTTTAAAAAGCCCCGCATTCAGCGGGGCTTTTTTATAGCTGCTGCGATCAAATAACTGTGCGTGCCCACACTGTGCATTGCCGCAAATTGCGCGTGATATTTTCGCTGAAAAAGGCTAAAGACCATCTATGCGTACATATCTTGATCTTCTTCAGCACGTTCTCGACAATGGCACTGACCGCGGTGATCGTACCGGTACCGGCACACGTTCGGTTTTCGGTTATCAGATGCGTTTTGATCTCGCACAGGGCTTTCCTGTTCTGACAACCAAAAAGCTGCATCTGCGCTCTATCATCCATGAATTGTTATGGTTTTTGCGTGGCGACACCAATATCTCCTACCTTAAAGAGAATGGTGTGAGCATCTGGGATGAGTGGGCAGACGAGAATGGCGATCTCGGTCCGGTTTACGGTGCGCAATGGCGTTCATGGCCGAAACCTGATGGTGCGCATATCGACCAGATTGCGAATCTTATGAAGGATTTGCAGAAGAATCCTAATTCAAGACGTTTGATTGTATCCGCATGGAATCCGGCGCTGGTTGATGAAATGGCGTTGCCGCCATGTCATTGCCTGTTTCAGTTCTATGTGGCGGACGGCAAATTATCGTGTCAGCTCTATCAGCGTTCAGCCGATATTTTCCTTGGTGTGCCGTTTAATATCGCATCCTATGCGCTGCTTACCATGATGATTGCGCAGGTTGCCGGTCTGAAACCTGGTGACTTTGTGCATACGCTTGGTGATGCGCATCTCTATCACAATCATTTTGATCAGGCGAAATTGCAGCTGACCCGTGAGCCGAAGGCACTGCCGGTGATGGAAATCAACCCGCAAGTAAAAGACCTGTTTGCCTTCCGCTTTGAGGATTTCAAGCTGGTGGGCTATGAGGCTGAACCATCCATCAAAGCGCCGATTGCGGTGTGATGGCTATGATTATTTCTTTTGTAGTCGCAGTTTCAGAGAATGGTGTGATCGGGCGTGACAATGGCATGCCTTGGCGTCTTTCCACGGATTTGCAACGCTTTAAAAAGCTCACACTCGGCAAGCCGGTGGTGATGGGGCGCAAAACATGGGAATCCCTTGGTCGCCCGCTGCCGAACCGCACCAATATCGTGATTACCCGTGATGCCGGTTACAGCGCGGAAGGTGCACTGGTTGTGCCATCTGTTGATAAGGCATTGATTGCCGGTGAAAAAGCAGCACGCGAATCCGGTGTTGATGAAATCTGCATTATCGGCGGTGCGCAGATTTATGCGCAGGCTATGGATAAGGCTACGCGACTGCATGTAACGCATATTAAAGCCAGCATTGATGGTGATGCTTTTTTCGGTCCTGTTGATCCGAAAGTCTGGCAGGTCACCAGCGAAGAAGACATACCGGCAGGCGAGAAAGATAATTACGCGACCCGTTATGTGGTTTATGAGCGACGCTAACAGGTAGGGCAGTCTCAAAAGACGGCTATTTTTACCATGTCGATCAACTATTTTGCCATAAAATTACAAAAGCGTGATGAATCTGCGTGTCCTGCGTTGAAAGACTGCTTTTGCGTACCTATAAACGGAACATACTGATTGATGAATAGAGGTGTTCCGCCTCTGACATCTGGCACGAGAGGTGAGGATGCCCTGGAGTAATCAAAATGGCGGCGGCCCGTGGGGCGGCGGCGATAAGAATGGCGGATCCGGTAACGGCGGTTCCAATAATGGCGGCTCTAATCAGGGCGGACCATGGGGACAAGGCCCTAAAGGACCGCGCGGCGGACCTGGTGGCTCGGGCGGAACGCCTCCGGATCTCGAAGATATTTTGCGCAAAGGTCAGGATCGCCTGAAGAAAGTGATCCCGGGCGGTGGCGGCGGTGGCGGAGGCCCTGCTTTATATGTGGTTGGTGCGCTCGCATTGGCCGGTTTCTGGCTGTTCCAGTCTATGTATACCGTGCAGCCGGATGAGCTTGCTGTTGAAATGCGCTTCGGTGTGCCGAAAGAAACTGTTTCCGAACCGGGCCTGCATTTCCATTTCTGGCCGATTGAAACCTATGAAAAAGTGTCGACCGGTGAACGCCAGATCAATATTGGCGGTCAGGGCACTCGCGGTGCCACGCAGGGTCTGATGCTGACCGGTGACCAGAACATTGTTAATGTTCAGTTCTCCGTGCTTTACCGTGTTTCTGATCCGCGTTCTTACCTGTTCAAGGTACAGGATCCTGACAATATGGTTCGTCAGGTTTCGGAAAGTGCGATCCGTGAAATCGTCGGCCGTCGTCCGGCACAGGATGTGTTCCGTGACAATCGTGCGGCGATTGCTGAATCTGTACGTGATATTGTTCAGGCTACGCTGAACGGCTATGGCGCCGGCATTCAGATTACAGCTCTTTCCATTGAAGATGCTGCACCGCCGCGTGAAGTGGCTGATGCCTTTGATGAAGTTCAGCGCGCTGAGCAGGATGAAGACCGTTTTGTAGAAGAAGCTAACCAGTATTCTAATCAGAAGCTGGGTCAGGCACGCGGTGAGGCTGCGCAGGTTCGTGAAGATGCTGCCGGTTATAAAACCCGCATGGTTCAGGAAGCGGAAGGTGAAAGCCAACGCTTTAATTCTGTCCTGAATATTTACAAAGAATCTCCTGATGTTACCCGCGACCGTCTCTTTATTGAGACCATGGAGCAGGTGCTGAAAGACAGCAATAAAGTGATTATCGAAGGCGGCAATAATGTCATGCCATATTTGCCTTTGACTGAACTGATGCGTCAGCAGGGCAAAGCAGGAGGCAACCAGTAATGAATCAGAATCGTTTGCCTTTTATCGTTGGTGCGATCGCTGTTGTCGCATTTCTGATTTATTCATCGCTTTTCGTGGTCAACGAACGCCAGCAGGCGATTGTCTCGCGATTTGGTCAGATCGTTGATGTGAAAACCGAACCGGGTATTTATTTCAAACTGCCGTTTGCTTTTGCAGAAGCGGATAATGTGCAGCTGATTGATGACCGTAGCCTGCGTTTTGATCTGGACGATATCCGCGTTCAGGTTTCCGGCGGTAAATTCTACGATGTGGATGCGTTCCTCGTTTACCGCATTACCGATGCCCGTAAATTCCGTGAGACTGTTTCGGCAAACACAATGCTTGCTGAACAGCGTCTGCGTACCCGTCTCGATGCGGCTCTGCGTCAGGTCTATGGTCTGCGCGGCTTTGAATCGGCGCTGTCGGAAGAACGTGGCAGCATGATGCGTGAAGTGCGCGACCAGCTGCGTCCGGATGCGGAATCTCTTGGTCTGACCATTGAGGATGTGCGTATCCGCCGTACGGACCTGACTGCTGAAGTTTCCCAGCAGACCTTCGACCGTATGAAGGCCGAACGACTTGCCGAAGCTGAGCGTCTGCGTGCCCGCGGCCGTGAAGCAGCACAGCGTATCAAAGCTGTTGCTGACCGTCAGGTTGTGGAAATCGTTTCCGAAGCCAACCGCGATTCTGAAGTGTTGCGCGGTGAGGGCGAAGGTGAGCGCGGTCGTATCTTTGCGGAAGCTGCAAAACAGGATCCTGACTTCTATGCATTCTATCGTTCGATGAATGCTTATCGTCAGTCCTTGCAGGCTGAAGGTACAACCATGGTTCTGTCGCCGGATTCCCAGTTCTTCCGCTTCTTTAAGGATGCTGCCGGTAAACTGCCGCAGCAGCCTGCGAATGCCGGTCAGAGCGCACAGTAAGGACCGGATGCCGCTGTGAGTGACCTGATTACAGCCATAGGATTGCTCCTCGTTTTAGAGGGGCTTCTCTATGGCGGCTTCCCGCACTTTGCCAGACGTATGGCTAAAGACGTGTCAGAAGCTCCGGAAAATTATCTGCGAATAGCAGGTATCGTTGCACTGGCGCTTGGCGTTGGGGTGATATGGCTGGTCAGAAGCGGATCTGCCGGATAAAATAGCAAAGAGGCGTATGATATTTCATGCGCCTCTTTTTCATTTCAGAACCTGCAGCATTTAATCATCACGACTGCGCGGGCTTCAAACTTCTGATAATGTATTTTAGAGCGCCGTGCGCCCGATCGAGCGCACAAAGGTCGCTCTAACACTTTAAAAGGAGAGCGTAATTTAAACTTAAACTGATTCAAGTTTAAGAAATTATGCTCTAAATAATGGGTTTAAACCAGAGCGTATTGCATTCAGGCGGCTCACGGCAGGCGTTCCGGATTGCAGGTGAGTGTATGTTGCGGATATTAAATGAAGACATTTAATTGCGACATGCTCTGGCCGTATTTTGCTTGCAATCCGTTGTAAGCATCAGAGTTAGAACGACCTTTGTGCGCCCGATCGGGCGCACGGCGCTCTAAATAACAAAAACAGGCGGAGTTTCAGATGGTTCGCAATCAGAATAAAAGCACGGTTTCATTTCCCCTGCGTACCGCACTTGCCGCCCTTTCTGTGAGCACGGTGCTGCTGGGTGCCATGACAGCTCAGGCACAGGAGCAGACAGCTGCAAACCCGCCGCAGGCACCTCAACCGGTTATTACCGGAAAATTGGCGCCGCTCGGACTGGCTGCCGGAGCGACCACTGCGGGACCTGCTTCCATTGCCGATCTGGCACAGGGATTGCTGGATTCTGTTGTCAATATTTCCACATCCCAGACCGTGAAAGATGAAAACGGAGAGGAAAAGGCAGAGCCTGCGCCGCAATTGCCGGAGGGATCGCCGTTTCAGGAGTTCTTTGATGATTTCTTTTCTGAGGAAAATCAGAAAGACGGTGGCAGTGCTGCACGCAAGATGCAGTCGCTCGGCTCCGGTTTTGTGATCGATGCTGAGAAGGGACTGGTTGTAACCAACAATCACGTCATTGCCGATGCCGATGAAATTGAGGTGAATTTCACCGATGGTAAAAAGCTTAAAGCAGAACTGCTTGGCACGGATACCAAAACGGATATTGCATTGCTGAAGGTTGATCCGACGAAACACAAGCTCACAGCAGTAGGATTTGGCGATTCAGAGAAATCTCGGATCGGTGACTGGGTTATGGCAATCGGTAATCCGTTTGGCCTCGGTGGCACTGTGACATTGGGTATTATCTCTGCCCGCAACCGTGATATTCAGGCGGGGCCATATGATAATTTCATTCAGACCGATGCGGCAATTAACCGTGGTAATTCCGGCGGCCCGCTTTTTGATATGAACGGCAAGGTCATCGGCATTAATACCGCGATTATTTCTCCGACAGGCGGCTCTATCGGGATCGGTTTTGCTATTCCGTCCGAACTGGCTGTTTCCGTTATTCAGCAGCTGGAAGAGTTTGGTGAGACCCGCCGCGGCTGGCTTGGTGTACGTATTCAGCCGGTGACAGATGATGTGGCCGAGAGCTTTGGTATGAGCGAGCCTAAGGGCGCTTTGGTTGCCGGACTGATTGCCAATAGCGGTGTTGAGAATAAAGAACTGATGCCGGGCGACATCATTCTGAAATTTGACGGCAAGGATGTGGAAAGTGCCCGCGACCTGCCGCGCGTTGTGGCTGAAAGTCCGGTGGGCAAAGAGGTCAGCGTTCTGGTGCTGCGTAAAGGCAAAGAGCAGACTGTTAAAATCAAACTCGGCCGTCTTGAGGATTATGAGAATAAGGATAAAGCTGCAGCCGCCAAGGACAGCACTAAAGCCAAAGAAGCTGAGACAGTAAAAGTTCTCGGCATGACACTTGGCAAGCTGGATGACGCGCAGCGCAAGCAGTATGAAATTTCCGCCGATGTGGAAGGTGTGGTGATTAGTGCTGTTGAAGGCAAATCCGCCGCTGAAGAAAAGCGGGTTAATGCAGGTGATGTAATTGTTGAATTCGCGCAAGAAGCTGTGAAAGCGCCTGCAGATATTCAAAAGAAAATCGAAAAACTGCGTCAGCAGGGACGTAAAAATGCATTGCTGATGCTGGCCGCGCCAAGCGGTGAGCTGCGCTTTGTAACTCTGCGTATCGATTGATCTGACATCAACAAGAATGCAGAAAAGGCCGGAGGATGTGTACATCCTCCGGCCTTTTTATTTGTAAAAACTTGAATCAGATGAACGGATTAGGCGCCGGACTTACCATGTTGATTCAACCACTGCTGTTTGTTGATGGTATAAAGCACATGGCGTTTCAGTTGCGGATGTGTATCCGGTACCTTCGGATGATCGAAATCGCGTTCCGGATTATTGACCATGCCAATGCGCTTCATCACAGCCGTGGAGCGGTGATTATTATGCACAGCAAAGGATACAACTTCATCCTGTCCACGCTCGTTGAAAGCATAGGCAAGAGAAGCAAGCGCGGCCTCCGTCACATAACCTTTGCCCCAAAAGCGTTGAGCTAAGCGCCAGCCGATTTCTAGTACGCCCTTTGGCATGAAAGGCTCGAGATCGGTTTTCATCAATCCGGTGAAGCCGACGACATCACCGCTTGCTTTTTCCTGCACGGCGTAAAAGGCAAAATTATCTTCCTTGACCATGGCCACGACGCGATCCATCAGCGCATCGGATTCCTCACGGCTGCGCAGGGCAGGGAAGAATTCCATCACTACCGGATCAGAATTGATCTCGTGAAAAAATGCACGGTCATCTTCCTGCCAGTTGCGCAGGATCAGGCGGGGCGTTTCAATAATAGCGGTCATTTTACAAAATCCGTTTTTCGATAGCCCTGAATATAGAGCAGTGCTGTGAGGTCACCATGGTCAATGCGGATGCGTGCTTGTGCGGCAACAGCAGGCTTGGCATGCAGAGCAACACCGCTGCCAGCATGTTTAATCATCGGCAGATCATTGGCGCCATCGCCCACTGCCATGGCTGCCTGCTCGGTAATGCCGAGTTTGGCACAGATTTCATCAAGGCTGATCTTCTTGGCATCGGCACCGAGGATCGGCTCTTCGACCAGACCGGTCAGATGCGTGCCGTCATCGAGCAGAATATTGGCGCGGTTTTCATCAAAGCCGAGCTGTGCAGCAATTTTGGAAGTGAAGCTGGTAAAGCCACCGGAAACCAGTGCCGTATAGGCACCGTGTTTCTTCATGGTTGCGATCAGCTCTTTACCGCCGGATGTCAGAGTAATGCGGTTGGCGATAACCTGATCAATAATGCTGACCGGCAAACCCTTGAGCAGGGCAACGCGCTCACGCAAGGCCGGTTCAAAAGCGATCTCACCATTCATTGCGCGGGCGGTGATACCGGCAATATGCTCGCGCAGGCCAACTTCTTCGGCCAGTTCATCAATGCACTCCTGCTGGATCATGGTGGAATCCATATCTGCAATCAGCAGTTTTTTGCGGCGGCTATCCTGCTCCTGAATAACGATATCCACAGGGGCGTCGCCCAGAGCGGCTCTGATTTTTGCTGTTGTTTCTGTGATATCTGTGCCGGTTTTCAGCGGCAGATCACAGGCAATACCATCTGCCAGCCAGTAAAGGGCTTGCGTATCAGCCGCCTCGCAGGCTTTATGCCCCAATTCAGGTGTCAGAACCGGATTGGCAGGATTGCAGATCAGTGTGGCAACAAGTGAGGCTGGCTGGGACATAATACCGGTTCCGCTTTGTGCGTTTGGAGAGTGATGAGTGGTAGAGCAGAGAGACAGGCAAAAGGCAATTCTGATCGCGGGGCCGACTGCCAGCGGTAAATCAGCATTGGCACTGCGTCTCGCACGGGATTGCGGCGGCTATATCATAAATAGTGATTCCATGCAGGTTTATGATGTGCTGGATCAGCTGACAGCGCGCCCGCAGTCCGATGATTTGCAAACTGTTCCGCATTATCTTTATGGTCATGTCTCGCCATTGCAACTTTATTCCACCGGCCGCTGGCTTCAGGAGGTGGAAACACTGCTGGCAAGACCTGAATTGCAAGGCCGCATACCAGTCTTTACCGGTGGCACAGGGTTATATTTTAAAGCGCTGCTTGGTGGTCTCTCGGATATGCCGCAGGTGAAAGACGAAGTGCGCGACTACTGGCGCAATCGCATGACACAAGATGGTGCGCCGCTCCTGCATGAGGAATTGCAAAAACGCGACCCGGTAATGGCAGAACGGCTGAAAGAGGGGGATAGTCAGCGTATTGTCCGTGCACTTGAAGTGATTGACAGTACCGGACGCTCGCTCATCGAATGGCAGGAGACCAAGGGTAAGGCGCTGATTGATCCCGACAGCGCAGAGAAACTGGTGCTGATACCGGACAGGACATGGTTGCGCCAGCGTATTGCGCAGCGATTTGATCTGATGATGCAGGGCAATGCCGTGCAGGAAGTACAGGCGCTGCTGGCTTTGCAACCTAATGCGGCTCTGCCGGTGATGAAAGCCATCGGGGTGCGCGAGATTGAAAGCTGGCTCAAAGGCGGGATGTCACGTGAGCAGGCTGTAGAGCTGTCAGTGATTGCCACGCGCCAATATGCCAAACGGCAGATGACGTGGTTCCGTAACCAGTTTGGTGATGACTGGCGGCGGCTGGAACGGGCAGAAGATTACTTCGCCTGAGCAGGTTTTGTTGTTAACGCAGGTGAAACACTTAAGATTTAATCTCCCACGTAAATCTGTTGTTGTGATACAACGGGTCAACGGGGGGATTATGCGTTATCTACGGGCTGAACTGTTTTTCATCATCATGATTGTGCTGCTTTGCGGCGCAGGTCTGATGCTGTTTATGCAGTATCGGCTGATGCATGATCTTGGTGAGCCGTATAAATCCGGTTCTTTATCTGATACGCCTTTGGGCATTGCTTTGCTGTTGCTCGTGGCTGCGGGGGCAGCAGGTGGCCTGATGCTGTTGCCGCAAATCCGTATGCAGGTTAAAAACAAAGGCCAGCTGAAAATCATCACATGGATGATTGCGCGCAATTCCAAAGATTTAGACCAGATCAGTTTTAATGATCCTTTGACCGGGTTGCAAAGCCGTCCTTATTTCGATGCGGCGTTACACGAATATTTGCTGCAATTCGGCAAGATCAATCATCCTGTCGCTATTTTGCTGATTGGTATTGAGAAGCTGCAATTGCTGTGTGATCAGCGCGGCCGTGATGCCGCCGACCGCTTGCTGATGGAAGCGGCTTTATGTATCCGCAACTGTACCCGCTATCATGATGTTCTGGCGCATATGGGCGATGGTGAATTCGCTCTGATCGTGCCGGATCTGCATGAAGGTGATGCAGAGAAGATGGCGGCAAGAATCTGCAAAGCGCTGGAAGCCTGTGAGTTACGAATGGGGCATGACAGTCATAGTATTCATGCGGTGTCAGCAGTTGCCGAATGGAATGGTAAGGAAAAAGCTCCGGCTCTTTATAAAAAAGCGCGTATTGCTTTGCAGAAGCTGGCGGGGCGCTGATTTTCTTTAATATCTTTCAATGGCTTACATGTCTTGTCTGCTTGATAGATTCACGAATGGTGCAAGCTTGACATAACAGAGTGTTTTTCTGCGCAGACTGGCAAAGAAAATAACAAGATTACGTTTTTTGCCATTGACGTGAAAAAAACAGCTGTTTAATCTCCCCTTATGGCTAAGAAAATTATTCTCGTGGTGGGTAAGCGTATGGGCAGGATGGTGTAACCATCCGGCGAAAGCTCCCATGCGCGAAACACAGGCTCCCTCAGGGGGCCTTTTTTATTATCTTCACACAACGAATATAGCTAAACAGTACGGGACTTCCGGTGGATATCAGGGAAGTAATCACCGGAACAGCAGACGGGACATCGAAAGACAATGAGTACAGATACAAGTGGCACCACAGCCGCAGCGCAGAACGAAACCGGCAAACGGGAAATGACCGGTGCGGAAATGGTTGTGCAGGCGCTGATCGATCAGGGCGTTGAGCATATTTTCGGCTATCCGGGCGGTGCGGTACTTCCGATCTATGACGAGTTGTTTCAGCAGGATAAAGTCGAGCATATTCTGGTGCGTCACGAGCAGGGCGCAGGCCATGCAGCTGAAGGCTATGCCCGCTCAACCGGCAAAGTCGGTGTTATGCTGGTAACCTCCGGTCCGGGTGCTACCAATGCGGTAACACCGTTGCAGGATGCGCTGATGGATTCCATCCCGCTGGTTTGCATCACGGGTCAGGTTCCGACCAGCCTCATTGGTACAGATGCGTTTCAGGAAGCTGATACGGTCGGCATTACCCGCCCTTGCACCAAGCATAACTGGCTGGTTAAGGATGTGAATGATCTGGCGCGCGTTCTGCACGAGGCGTTCCATGTGGCACGTACCGGTCGTCCGGGTCCTGTTGTTATCGATATTCCGAAAAACATCCAGTTCGCCACCGGTATGTATACGCCACCGGCAACCAGCCCGCGCACCAGCTATAATCCGGTTCTGAACGGCGATCAGAGTGCTATCCGTACTGCTGTTGAACTGCTGGCCAATGCGAAGAAGCCGGTTATCTATTCCGGCGGCGGCGTTATCAATTCCGGCCTTGAAGCCTCGAAACTGCTGCGTGAACTGGTTGAGATCACTGATTTTCCGATCACATCTACGCTGATGGGGCTGGGTGCTTATCCGGCATCGGGCAAGAACTGGCTGGGTATGCTCGGCATGCATGGCACATTCGAAGCCAATATGACCATGCATGAATGCGATGTTATGCTGTGTATCGGCGCGCGTTTTGATGACCGCATCACCGGTCGTCTTGATGCTTTCTCGCCGAATTCCAAGAAGATCCACATTGATATTGACCCGTCTTCGATCAACAAGACCGTTCGTGTGGATGTGCCGATTATCGGTGATGTTGCGCATGTTCTGGAAGATATGGTGCGCCAGTACCGTGCCTCTGCCCAGCGTCCTGACAAAAAGGACATGAGCGCATGGTGGCAGCAGATCAATAAATGGCGTGCGCGCAATTCGCTGGCCTATAAGCACAGCCGCGATGTGATTATGCCGCAATATGCGCTGGAGCGTCTGCAGGAACTGACACAGGATCGCAAGACCTACATCACTACAGAGGTTGGTCAGCACCAGATGTGGGCTGCACAATTTATGAAATTCGAGGAGCCGCATCACTGGATGACTTCCGGTGGCCTGGGCACCATGGGCTATGGTCTGCCTGCGGCATTGGGTGTGCAGATTGCCCATCCGGATGCGCTGGTGATTGATATTGCCGGTGATGCTTCGGTACAGATGTGTATTCAGGAAATGTCAGCGGCCATTCAGCATAATGCGCCGATCAAGATTTTCATTCTGAATAACCAGTATATGGGCATGGTGCGCCAGTGGCAGCAGCTGTTGCACGGTAACCGTCTGTCGCATTCTTATACAGAAGCGATGCCGGACTTTGTTAAACTGGCTGAAGCCTATGGCGGCACTGGTATCCGTTGCTCCAAGCCGGATGAGCTGGATGATGCAATCATGAAAATGATTGAAACAGACGGCCCGGTGATTTTTGACTGTCACGTTGCCAATCTGGCGAACTGCTTCCCGATGATCCCTTCAGGCAAGGCGCATAATGAAATGCTGTTGCCGGATGAAGCGACGGATGAAGCTGTTGCCAATGCCATTGACGCTAAAGACCGTCACCTCGTCTAATACCGGAACAAGGATATTCATTATGAACGCACAAAATGCAGCTTCCGGTTCAGCTTACTTTCTGACCGAAGAAACCCAGCTAGTTGAAACACATACACTATCGGTACTGGTTGATAACGAACCGGGGGTTCTTGCCCGTGTTATCGGCCTGTTTTCCGGTCGCGGTTACAATATTGAAAGCCTGACGGTTTCTGAAACCGAGCACGAAAAGCATCTGTCGCGGATTACCATTGTAACGCGCGGCACAGCCAATGTGCTGGATCAGATCCGTCACTCGCTGGAACGTATTGTTCCGGTGCATCGCGTGGTTGATCTGACCTATCATGCCCAGCAGCTTGGTCATGAGCGTCCGGTTGAACGTGAACTGGCGCTGATCAAAGTGGTTGGCAAAGGTGATGACCGTGCAGAAATGCTGCGTCTGGCTGATGCTTTCAAAGCCAAAGTTGTGGATGCAACGGTCGAGCATTTCATTTTTGAAATTACCGGTAAGGGCGCGAAGATTGATCAATTTATCGCGATTATGAAGCCGCTCGGTTTGATTGAGGTTTGCCGTACCGGCGTAGCTGCTATGATCCGCGGTGCAGAAGGAATGTAGTTCTTTCTGATAAGTGATTGAAAGCGGCACCGCTGTTCTCCGCATAGAGACAGCGGTGTTGTTCTTTGCAATGAGAGCGTTTTCAAGATGTTGCTTTCTTATGATGTTTTTATGGCCTTGGTGGTGTTTGCCTTTGTGACATCCATCACACCGGGGCCGAATAATCTGATGTTGCTGGCTTCCGGCGTGAATTTCGGTTTCCGCCGTACCATTCCGCATATGCTGGGAATTGGCATCGGCTTTTTGTCACTTCTGCTTGGTGTCGGCTATGGTCTGGGAGCTGTGCTCGAAACCGCGCCGGCGCTGTATGTAGGGCTGAAATTCGCCGGCGGTGCCTATATGCTCTATCTGGCCTATAAAATCGCCACATCGACGTCTGTCGGTCGTGTTGATGATGAAACTGCTCAGCCGATGAGTTTCATGCAGGCATGGCTGTTTCAGTGGGTGAATCCAAAAGCATGGGTGATGGCCGTGACAGCAATGGCGAGCTATACAGTGCATGATGCCTATTCGCTTTCCGTGCTGCTGATCGGTGTTGTGTTTGCAGTCATTAATGTGCCGAGCGTGTCGTCATGGGCAGCCTTTGGCAGTCTGCTGCGCCAGTGGCTGGAAGATCCGGTGCGTCTTAAATGGTTCAATCTGACGATGGCGGCTCTGCTGGTGGTCAGCCTGTGGCCGATGCTGAAGTGATAAACCTTGCTCTTTCGGGACGAATCCGGTCAATGGAAGGCATGATGGCAGAGGCATAATGGAATTTTCACCGGAACAGGACAACGCGCTGCAGGCTGTAGCGCAATGGTTGGCTAAAGGCCGTTCACCGATATTTCGCCTTTTTGGCTATGCGGGAACGGGTAAGACCACGCTTGCGCGCTATTTCGCAGAGCATGTGGATGGTGAGGTGCAGTTTGCGGCTTTCACCGGTAAAGCGGCTCAGGTCTTGCGCTCCAAAGGTGCGAGTAATGCCCGCACGCTGCATTCGCTGATTTATCGCCCGAAAGGTGAAGAGGCGATTGAAGACGAAACAACCGGTAAGACCTCGATCTCGCCGACCTTTTCGCTCAACCGTCAAAGCCCTGTTGCCAAAGCTGCACTGATTGTTGTTGATGAATGTTCTATGGTCGATGAGCAGCTTGGCCGCGATTTGATGACATTCGGCACACCTATTCTGGTGCTGGGTGATCCGGGGCAGTTGCCACCGATCAGCGGCGGTGGCTTCTTTACCGAACATGAGCCGGATTATTTGCTGACAGAAATTCACCGTCAGGCGCAGGATAATCCGATTATTCGTTTGGCACTGGATGTGCGTGAAGGTCGTGAAATCCCCTATGGCGATTACGGTGCCGCACGGGTCATCAGCAAGGCGGAAGTTAATCAGGAACTGGTGCTGGATGCCGATCAGGTGCTTGTCGGCACTAACCGCACCCGTAAGCGTTATAATCAGCGGCTGCGCGAGCTCAAAGGTTTTACGGCAGAATATCCGCAATCCGGTGATAAGCTGGTTTGCCTGCGCAATGATCCGGCCAAGGGGCTGCTTAATGGTTCGCTCTGGAAGGTAATGACATCTTCCAAGGAAACCGTGAAGCCCGGCATTAATTTGCTGATTGCACCGGAGGATGAAGAGCCGGGTCGCGGTGTTGCCAAGATCAAGCTTCTGAAGGCGCAGTTTGAAGATCCTGATGCGGAAATTCCGTGGCAGACTAAAAAGCGTTTTGATGATTTTGACTATGGCTATGCGCTGACCACCCATAAGGCGCAGGGCTCGCAGTGGAATAATGTGGTGTTGTTTGATGAGAGCTATGCTTTCCGCGATACGCGTGAGCGTTGGCTCTATACGGCAATTACCCGTGCGGCGGAAAAACTAACAATCGTTCGCTAATAAATATAGCAGGGAGCTCGGATCATGGTTGCAACTCTGTCGGTTAATCTTAATGCGGTGGCAATGTTGCGTAACCGCCGTGATCTGCCTTGGCCGAGTGTGACAGGCTTGGGACGTGTTGCGCTTGATGCCGGTGCTTCCGGTCTGACTGTGCATCCGCGCCCTGATCAGCGCCATATCCGTTTTTCTGATCTGGCAGATATCCGTGCACTGATAGATGATGAGTTCCCTCAGGCTGAATTCAATATTGAGGGCTATCCGTCAGAGGAATTTCTGGCACTGGTGGAACAACACGAGCCTGAACAGGTGACACTGGTGCCAGATGATCCGGCGCAGAATACCTCGGATCACGGCTGGGATTTTGCCAAGCATAAAACACGCCTAAGCGAAGTGACCAAGCGGCTGAAAGCACGCAGTATGCGTGTTTCAATGTTTGCTGATCCGACACCGGATGGTCTTGAGATTGCGAAAGAGACCGGTGCCGACCGTGTGGAATTTTTCACTGGTCCTTATGGCGGTGCCTATGCAGATCCAAAGATGCAGGCGCATGAACTGGCCTTGCTGGAACGCGCGGCTTTGAAGGCTGTGGAGCTTGGATTGGGCATTAATGCGGGGCATGATCTGACCGTTGCCAATCTGCCCGCACTGGTAAAAGTCATGCCGACATTGAGCGAGGTTTCAATCGGGCATGGTCTGACGGCAGATGCACTGGAATATGGTATGCGCCAGTCGGTGCAACGTTTTATCAAAGCACTCGGCTAAAGTGCTTTTTGTGTTTTGATTCAGTTTTTTCTTTTAATATTTTGATTTTGTTTAATTTCTGCCCTGATGAGCTATCCGTATTTGTGATGCCTCATCAGGGCAGTTATGCATTGATGCACATTGTTTTTGTGCAAAATTGAGCATTTATATACGGCCTTTCCGGCGGTTTTCTTTATGTCCGGAACATGGTTATACTGAGCACCGGATCAGCCTGTTTTCTTGTCTTCATATCCGGCTATCTGTGCTCATTCTGTATCAAAAGGTATTTAAAGGTATTTTATGAATCAGGCGCAGCGTGAAGATATTGCCAATCAGGATGCGCCGGTCAGCGCAGATGAGGAACTTGTAGATCCTCATAATCATTCGGGAAATCTGAAGCTTTTAATGATGGGCGCGCTTGGCGTCGTCTATGGCGATATCGGTACAAGCCCGATTTATGCATTTCGTGAAGCACTGCATGCTTCTATCACCGACGGCAATTTGTTGCGCATTGAAATTCTTGGTGTGATCTCCCTGATCGTCTGGTCACTGGCGCTGATTGTGACCGTGAAATATGTGCTGTTTGTGCTGCGTGCGGACAATAATGGCGAAGGTGGTATTCTCTCGCTGATGGCACTGGTACGCTCCAGTTTTGCCAATCGGCCGGATATTATTCTAGGTATCGGTATTGTCGGTGCGTCACTGTTCTTTGGTGATGCGGTGATTACACCGGCAATTTCTGTACTTTCCGCAGTGGAAGGGCTGGAAATTGTTGCGCCGGATATGACGCCCTATGTCGTGCCGATTACGATCACTATTCTGGTTGTGCTGTTTTTTGTTCAGAAGCATGGCACAGGACGTATGGCGAGTATTTTCGGGCCAGTGATGCTGATCTGGTTTCTGGCGCTTGGCCTCACAGGTTTTATCCATATTTTTGATGATCCGGGCATTCTGGCCGGGCTTAATCCTTATTACGCCTTTGCATTTCTTGGCGGTAATCCGGCCACGTCCTTTGCTACGATCGGTGCGATCTTTCTGGCGGTTACCGGTGCCGAAGCGCTTTATGCCGATCTCGGTCATTTCGGCCGCAAGCCGATCGTGCGGGCATGGCTGTGGATTGTGTTTCCGAGCCTGATCCTCAATTATTTCGGGCAGGGTGCTTTCATTCTGACGCATAGCGCTGCGGGCGGTGAGGAAGTACGCAATCCGTTTTTCCAGATGATGCCGCATTGGGCACTGCTGCCGATGGTGCTACTGGCAACTGTTGCAACAGTTATTGCCAGTCAGGCGGTTTTGACCGGTACTTATTCGCTGGCGCGGCAGGCGGTGCAGCTGAATATTCTGCCAAGGCTTGAAGTGCTGCATACATCTGAAACATTGCATGGCCAGATTTATATGCCTCGCATTAATATGCTGCTTGGTATTGCCGTTGTTCTGCTGGTGGTGACCTTCCAGAAATCGACAAATCTGGCTGCAGCCTATGGTATCGCGGTTACCGGTAATATGCTTGTGACAACAACCCTGCTGTTCTTTGTTATGCGTCGTCTCTGGAAATGGAGCCTGCCGGTTGTGGTGCTGACGATTGCCGGTTTCGCTATTGTTGATCTGATGTTCTTCAGTGCTAATCTGGTCAAAGTGCATCAGGGCGGCTGGGCATCGATTGTGGTGGCCGCGCTGGTGCTGCTGGTAATGTGGACATGGGTGCGCGGTAGCCGTCATCTGTTTCAGAAAACCCGTAAAACAGAAGTGCCGCTGGATATTATTGTCAGCCAGATGGCGCGTAAGGAGCCTGTTATCGTGCCCGGCACGGCGGTGTTCCTGACCGGTGATCCGTCCAGTGTGCCGACTGCTCTGATGCACAGCCTCAAACATTACAAGGTTCTGCACGAGAACAATGTGATCCTGACCGTGGTGACAGCTCCGCGCCCTTGGGTGGCTGAGGATGACCGTGCGCGCGTATCGCAATATAGCGACCGGTTTATGCAGGTGACGCTGACTTTCGGCTATATGCAGTCGCCTAATATTCCGCGTGCGCTGGGGATCTGCCGCAAGCTTGGCTGGAAATATGACATCATGACTACGTCATTCTTCCTGTCGCGACGCGTCTTGCGTATTTCTCCGCGTTCACCAATGCCGCTCTGGCAGGCAAAATTATTTATTACGCTTGCCCGCAGTGCATCAGATGCCACGGAATATTTCCAGATTCCGACTGGTCGTGTGGTGGAGATCGGTACACAGGTTAATCTCTGAGTGTCTGGCCAAAAAGACACCGGACATGGTTGCTAATGGCAATATTGGCCTCAGGCATGAGCCGGCCTTTGCGGTGTTTAGAATGCTGTATTATTTTCCCCTGCCTGTAGCGGGCAGGGGAAATAGCCTATAAAATTTGTTTCAGCATAAAATCCCTCTTGCATTGTTGTAAAACTGGCGGCATAGTCCGAACCGTAACGTACGGTACGCACGATGAGAATCTCGTCAGGCTGCTGTTCAGACAAGAATTAAGGAGCGTGGAAGCGTGCAGTTGCAGCAACCTGAGAATGTCGTGAGCAATGTCGGAACAGGCACAGAGCTGACAGATCGTCAGAAGGATGTGCTGAATGCCGCGCTGGAGCTCCTCGTTGAGGGTGGTGACAGTCTTACGATGGCGGGTGTTGCACGGCGTGCAAGCTGCTCCAAGGAAACACTATATAAATGGTTCACCGATCGTGACGGCTTGCTGACCGCAACTGTGCAGTGGCAGGCGTCGAAAGTGCGTGTTGTGCCGGTGGCACGGGAAGGGCTGGATGAAGAATCGCTCTTTACCAGTCTGGAGCATTTTGCCCGCGACTGGCTGCTGGTTCTGTCCGGCTGCACATCCATCGCACTGAACCGTTTAGCGGTCAGCCATGCGGGTTCCGGTAAGTCGGATCTCGGTGAGATCGTGCTGAATAATGGTCCGATCGCTATGGCGCGTCGTCTCAAGCCGGTACTTGAGACCGGCCGCGATGCAGGCCTGCTGGACTTTGATGATATTGATGAGGCTTTTGCCTCGTTCTTCGGCCTTGTGGTGCGCGACATGCAGATCCGTCTGCTGCTCGGCGACCGCCATGAGGTCAGTGATGCAGAAATTATCCGCGATGCCAGAACGGCAACACGACAGTTTTTTGCTCTTTACGGAAATAAGGCCGGCGCCTGATTTTGCCGGTGTGGAATAGTGTCGGTTTTGAGGAAAAACGGCACAGACTAATAGCATAGAAGGAAGGGAATATCCTATGCGCGTTTATTATGACAGTGATGCAGACGTAAATCTGATTAAAGGCAAAAATGTTGTTATCGTTGGTTACGGTAGCCAGGGTCGCGCCCATGCGCTGAACCTGAAGGATTCCGGTGCCAAGAATGTCCGCATCGCGCTGCGTATGGATTCTGCCACTGTTAAAAAAGCTGAAGCTGACGGTTTTGAAGTTCTCAGCGTTGCAGATGCTGCCAAATGGGCAGACCTGATGATGATGGCAACCCCTGACGAATTGCAGGCTGACATCTATAAAGAACACATCCACGACAATCTGCGCGACGGCGCTGCCATTGCCTTTGCTCATGGTCTGAACGTTCATTTTGGTTTGATCGAAACCAAAAAGACTGTCGACGTTGTAATGATCGCGCCAAAAGGCCCGGGTCATACTGTGCGCGGTGAATACCAGAAGGGCGGCGGCGTACCTTGCCTGATCGCTATCCATCAGGATGCTTCCGGCAATGCCCATGATCTGGCTTTGTCTTACGCTTCGGGCGTTGGCGGTGGCCGTTCCGGCGTTATCGAAACCACATTCAAGGAAGAGTGCGAAACCGATCTGTTCGGTGAGCAGGCAGTTCTCTGCGGCGGTCTGGTTGAACTGATCCGCGCTGGTTTTGAAACGCTGGTTGAAGGTGGTTACGCACCTGAAATGGCTTACTTCGAATGCTTGCACGAAGTGAAGCTGATCGTTGATCTGATCTATGAAGGCGGTATCGCCAACATGAACTATTCGATCTCCAACACTGCTGAGTGGGGCGAATATGTAACTGGTCCGCGCATCATCACTGCAGAAACCAAAGCTGAAATGAAGCGCGTTCTGCACGACATTCAGACCGGTAAGTTCACATCCGACTGGATGCAGGAATACCGTGCCGGTGCTGCACGCTTCAAGGGTATCCGTCGTATGAACGACGATCACCAGATCGAAGAAGTTGGTGCCAAGCTGCGCGGCATGATGCCTTGGATTTCCAAGAACAAGCTGGTTGATAAGGCTCGCAACTAATTTGCTCAGAAGCATGCTGGTTGTAAGAACTGCAACCAAACTGGCATTCTAAAATTATGAATATCAGGCCCGCACAAAGTTTTGTTTGTGCGGGCCTGATTATTTATGGCAGTACTGCTGACGGGAGGAATGAAATATGAGTGAAGTTACTATCCGGCAGTTGAAATCCGATGACTTTGCTATCCTTCGGGACATCCGGCTGGAAGCTCTGCAACTGCATCCGGAAGCCTATAGCTCTGCCTATGAGGACTGGGTAAAGTTCTCTGAAGCTGATTGGCGTGCAAAGTTAAATGCACCGGTTTTTGCTGCTTTCGACGGCGATAAAGCTGTCGGGCTCATTGGTTTGTGGCCTCAGGACGGCGCGCGGACATCCCATCGTGCGATTGTCGTGATGGTCTATGTGAAAAGCGAAATGCGTGGCCGGAATATTGGTCAGAAGCTGATGCAGGCTGTTGAGATTTATGCGCGTGATAATGGTTTCAGTCAGCTTGAACTCAGTGTACTTGCTGAAAACAAAACTGCTTTGCAGCTCTATATGCGCGAAGGTTATACGGAATTCGGACGCCGGCCGAACTGGATATCGTTGAATGGTGAAATGTATGACGAAGTGATGATGGTGCGATCGCTTGCTTAAAATGCATGATTATTAGTTTTGTGTGGGTGATTTTGTTCAAATGTAACGAATTCATCCGCCAAATCGCAATAAAATGAATAAAGGTCAGTATTGCTGACATATTTCGCTTGTTTTGTTGTGAAATACGCATAAGGTGATAACCAAAGGCACACAGCTTTTAGTTAAGTTTTATGTTCTATTTCACGGCATCTCTTTTGACTTTATGAGGAACCCCCATGCTGGATTGGGAAAAAATATTCGCAACACGTTCATCGCGTATGAAAGCGTCGGAAATTCGTGAATTGTTGAAACTGCTTGAGCGTCCGGATATTATTTCTTTCGCGGGTGGTATTCCTGATCCGAAACTGTTTCCGGCAGAAGAATTCAAAGAAGCCTATGCCGATATTTTCGCCACGGGCAAATCCGATGCAGCGCTGCAATATTCGGTAAGTGAAGGCTATAAGCCGCTACGCGAATGGTTGCAGGGTGAAATGGCAAAAATCGGCGTGCCTTGCACTGCCGAAAATATCTTCATCACTTCGGGTTCGCAGCAGGCGCTGGATTATCTCGGCAAGCTGTTCCTGTCGCCGAATGATACGGCGCTGGTTGTGCGTCCGACCTATCTTGGTGCACTGCAGGCTTTCAATGCCTATGAGCCGACCTATGATACATTGCAGCCAAACGGCAACCGCACTCCGGCTTCCTATGAAGAAGCTGCAGAGAAGGCTGGCGGTAAGGTAAAATTTGCTTATTTCTCGGCAGATTTCAGCAATCCGACCGGTGAAACCATTGATCGTGAAGGCCGTGAAAAGCTGATTGATCTGGGCGATGAAATGGATATCGCACTGATCGAAGATGCTGCCTACCAGTATTTACGTTTTGACGGTACACCGATCCCGCCGGTTCTGGCGCTGGAAATTGAGCGCAAAGGCTCGATTGAAAATACCCGTACCATCTATTCCGGCAGCTTCTCCAAGACACTGGCGCCGGGTTTGCGCGTTGGTTATGTCGTTGCTAATGCGACAGTCATCCGCAAGCTGGTACTGATGAAACAGGCTGCTGATCTGCATTCCTCAACCATCAATCAGCTGGCTGTGCATCATGTTGCTGCCAATGGTTTTGATGCGCAGATTGCAAAAATCCGTTCTGTCTATTCGCACCGCCGCAATAAAATGCTGGAAGCGCTGGATAAATATATGCCGAAATCGGCCACATGGACAAAGCCTGAGGGCGGTATGTTCGTCTGGGTCAATCTTCCGGATTATATGAATGGCGCTGATCTTCTGGCCGCTGCGATTGAAACAGAGAAAGTGGCTTTTGTTCCGGGTAAAGCATTCCATGCGGATGGCACAGGTGCCAATACGCTGCGTCTCGCTTATTCCTGTGCCAATGACGAGATGATTGATGAGGGCATCAAGCGCCTTGGCAATCTGATCCGTGCCCATGAGAAAAATTGAGAAATAAGCAATCTCACTGAATGAAAAAAAAGCCGGAGCCTGTTGCTCCGGCTTTTTTATATCTTTACGGCCAGAGTTTCAGCTGAAGTATATCGCCGTTAAATGGATGTATTTAATTGCGATATGCTTCAGTGCTTAACATGCTGAATTTACGGCTTTCTTTATAAAAAGATGCTTGGCTTTGTCCGGCAATCCTGTAGCCTGATCTTGTTATAATTTTATAAATCTGAGTCCTTACACAGCGACAGGATTCAGGCGGAAAGTGAGGGGAAACTCATGACTATAATTAAAAAATACACGCTGGCTCTGGCCTGCGCGTCGGTGCTTGGTCTGTCAGCGGCTGCTGCACAGGCGGCAACGCCGGCAGATACGCTGGTTGTGGCAATGGCCATTGATGATGTGATTTCTCTCGATCCGGCAGAAATTTTCGAGATCACCACGTCGGAAATTCTGACCAATACCTATGAACGTCTGGTGACCACAGATCCGAAAGATCCGACCAAGATCATTCCGCAGATTGCGGAAAGCTGGGTGATTTCGGAAGACGGCAAGACCATTACTTTCAAGGTTAAGCAGGGGCAGAAATTTGCTTCTGGCAATCCGCTGACGGCGCAGGATGTTGTTTATTCTCTGCATCGCGCGATCAAGCTTGATCTCAGCCCTGCATTCATCATCAGCCAGTTTGGTCTGAATAAAGACAATGTGGAAAAGCTGGTGACTGCGCCGGATGATTATACGGTTGTGTTCTCCACGGAAGAAACTTTCGCGCCGAGCTTCGTGCTCAATGCGCTGTCTTCCAGTGTGGCTTCTGTTGTTGACAGCAAGCTGGTTGAAGAACATGCGGTTAAAACCGAGAAAACAGAAGCCAAACCATTTGATACAGATTTTGGTTATGACTGGCTCAAGCGTAATTATGCAGGTTCCGGCGTTTACAACCTGAAAGAGTGGCGTTCGAATGAAGTGATCCTGCTGGAGCGCAATGAGAATTACAGCGGACCAAAACCGGCTGTAAAACGCGCTATTTACCGTCATGTGAAGGAAAGCGTGTCGCAGCGTCTGCTATTGCAGGCCGGTGATATTGATGTTGCCCGTAACCTTGAGCCGGGTGATATTGCAGAATTTGCCAAGAACAGCGATTTCAATATTCTCAGTGCTCCGAAGGGGCGCACCTATTATCTGACAGCCAACCAGAATGTGCCAAATCTTGCCAAGCTGGAAGTGCGTCAGGCGATGAAATATCTCGTTGATTATGACGCTATTGAAACTACGCTGATTAAAGGTATTGGCCGCACGCATCAGTCTTTCCTGCCGCTTGGTATGTTCGGCGCGATTGATGACAAGCCGTTCAAACTGGATGTTGATAAGGCCAAGCAACTGTTGGCCGATGCCGGTCTGCAAGACGGTTTCAGTGTGACGCTCGATGTGCGTAATACACAGCCAGGCGTTGGTATTGCTGAAAGCATTCAGCAGACTTTTGCGAAGGCCGGTATTAAAGTTGAGCTGTTACAGGGTGACGGCAAGCTGACGACGACAAAAGTACGTGCGCGCAAGCATCAGCTTTCGCTGGGTATCTGGGGCCCTGATTACTGGGATCCGCATACCAATGCATCGACCTTCTCCTATAATCCGGATAATGGCGATGAAGTGTCGATGAAAACGACTGCATGGCGCAGCTCGTGGGACATTCCTGAAATGTCCAAAGAAACCATGGATGCGGCAAAAGAAACGGACACTGCAAAACGCGAGCAGATGTATCACAAAATCCAGAAGGATTTTCAGGAGACAAGCCCGTTCGTGATGCTTTATCAGCAGATTGAAACGGCTGTTGCTGCCAAAAATGTCAAGAACTTCAATATGGTGGCTGATGCCAACTACATTACCGAAGTCAGTAAAGACTAAATTTCAGCACCTGCTGTAAACATTTTATGCCCCTTTCGCGATCAATGGCTGAAGGGGCATAATTATTTGAGACGCAAATATCAGAACGGCGAATTGCAGGTGGTGCGGCTGCCGGCAAAAGGCTGATATGTATTATCGGACGCACGATATGAGCGGTACTGATTGCTGCACCACTGCATATGGTTGATATTATCACCCGCATTGGCTGATTTTGCCGAGCCGATGCGTTTTGTAGCGCCGCGCTGTACCAGCGGATCGCCGTTTTTGTAATTCAGTACACCGTCTTCCGTATAATAGGCGCCGCTTTCTTTGCAGAGTGTGGAGCCGTAACAGTTACGGCTGGCTGGGTCTGCGCGATTGCCGCCGGTAATGCCGCCGACAATCAGAAGGCCGGTCGGGTTCAGAGAGGGAATGCCGCCGCTGATCTGGTTACCGCCTGCATAGGCCGATGCGCCGGAGAGCAAGACAATGCCCATTGTGAATGCGGTTTTCAGAATGAATCTGGACATAGCGATATCCGTTCGTGAATTTATATATCTTAAGGCTAACATAGTACAAAAATGCTGCCAATTTAAGGGGCAGGCTTTCTGAAGAAAATCAGTTGCAGGCAATATCACTGATTGCAATTCAACATATGGTGTTTAGGTTGAGTTATCGCATGCCGTGGAAAAGCGGACACCGGTTTTCCGATAATGGCATGCGTAAAAAAGGAAATAGAGCGGGCACTGTGATCCAATTCGAGCGTAAACTGCTCTGGAGCGCCGGTTTATCCTGTAATATGAACGCAATGATGAGTAGCTTAATGTCTGAGACGGTTTCTGCGCAATCAACACCGGTTATGGATAATGCTCTGCCGGAAGGGCCGGTATTATTCACCTTAGCGACATTCAATATCGAAAACCTGATGCGCCGGTTTGATTTTACCGGTTACCGCAATGAGTTGCGTCAGGATCGCTCATTACAACTCTTTGCCATTGATAATGAAACACAATACCGGCAGCTCGAACAGGCGCGGATGGTGGCGCATACGGATGATACGCGGCAATTATCTGCTCTGTCGATCGCGCAGACACGGGCGGATATTCTTTGCCTGCAGGAAGTTGATGATCTCGCTGCGCTGAACGCTTTCGAATATGGCTATTTGTTCAAGATGGTGGGGCAGGGCTACAAACATAAATATCTGATCGACGGTAATGACAGCCGCGGTATTGATGTCAGTGTGATGATGCGTGACGTAACGCGCAGCGGCCACACGATTGAGCTGGTGAAGCTGGAGAGCAATGCACATCTGACCTATCAGGATCTGGGTATTTATGATCCGGTGCTGTCCTCAGTGGGGATTGAAGCCCATGAGCGGGTGTTTAAACGCGATTGTCTGATGCTGGATCTGCGCATCGGCGGCAAGCCGCTGACGGTCTTTGTTACGCATTTCAAATCCATGGGCGGTGTGCGCTATGGTCAGGATCCGAAGCTGACAACGCTGCCGGTACGGCTGGCCGAGGCACAGGCGGTTCGTATGATTATTGAGAGAAAATTTGGCCGTGACGGGGCTGCGGATGCTTCATGGCTGATCTGCGGTGATTTTAATGATTATTACGAGAAGCTTGCGATAAGTGGTGACCAGTGGGACGGCTATAATTTTACGCCGGTTCAGGAGTCGGATAATTGCCTGAATGTTTTCCTGAATGACGGTTTTGCGGTTAATCTGGTAGAGCGGCGGCCGGTGCTTGATCGCTGGACATTGTATCACACACGTGGCCCGCAGGAGCGTCACCTGTGCCAGCTGGATTATATCTGGGCATCACCGGCACTGGCGCAGCGTAATGCACAGGCTATGCCGGAAATTATCCGCAATGGTCAGCCTTACCGCACCTTATTTCCTGAAGGGCAGGATGTGGTGCGTTTCCCGCGTATTGGCTGGGACAGACCAAAAGCAAGTGATCATTGTCCTGTTGCCGTCACACTTGAGCTTTAAGGACAGGCTCAGTCTAACGGAGCAGACGAATGCAAAGCAGAGACCAGAACAGGGTTTATCCTGTCCGTGACGTCAGGATACAAGTTGTTGCCGGTGTTCCTGATTATGTTGTCCGGAACCAGCAGGCTATTGATGAAAACTGGCAGCAGGAAATTGCAGCCAATCCGACACTCTATGACGGAGAAATTTATCTGGCAGCAGAGGCGCGCCTGTCTGAGGATATTCTGAGTGCGCCCTATCAGCGTACCTGTTTTCGCAGTCTGCTCTATTGGCGTAAAGATAAAAGTACGGATAAGCCGTTTCATATTTTCGGCAGCGGTGTCATCGTCTCCTCAGATAATCAGCTATTGCTCGGACAAATGGCCTCACACAACGCTGTCGGCGGCCGGATTTATTTTCCGGCGGGTTCCAATGACGATCAGGATATTGTTGACGGCGCGGTTGATCTTGACGGAAATGCCAGACGTGAAGTGCTGGAGGAAACCGGAATTGACCTGAACCATGCAGTGCGTACCGGCGGCTATAGTCTGGTTATGTGTGATCGCAGTCTGGCGCTGTTCCGTTGTTATTATTTCGACCGCACGGCGAATGAATTGCAGACGCAGGCGGAGGAATTTATCGCAGCGCAAAGGCAGCCGGAATTATCGCGGGTGCTGATGATCGGGCAGGGCGGCATATTGGATGAACGTAGTCCGGATTATATTCGCACTTTCACCGACTGGTATTTTGCGCAATAGTAACGGCATATGATGCGGGCGGCTGAGATTTGAATTGCATATTATGCACTTCATGAATCATTTGAATGTTTTAACCGGCAATGCAAATGTGTTGAATCAGATACGGTACTTTTGAAAGTTCCGGAGCGGGGCGGACATGGATCATCTTAAAGGGCAGGGAATATGAACGGCATGGCTGTACAGGGGCGTTTCTACGAGATCTATGATGTTTTCACCGAAAAACCTCTAAGCGGTAATCCGCTGGCTATTGTTCATGATTCTGAAGGGCTTGATGATGCCACGATGCTGGCCATTGCCCGCGAGTTCAATCTCTCGGAGACCGTGTTTGTTGCTCCTGCAGTCAATCCGCTACACACAGCTTCGATACGGATTTTTACGCCGGATTATGAGCTGAATTTTGCCGGTCATCCGACTGTAGGTACGGCGGTTGCGCTGGCCTATAAGAATTGCAACGGACAAAAACCTCAGACTGATCTGATCATGACGCTTGAGGAAAAAGTCGGGCCGGTGCGTGTTGCAGTTCATTGCGCAGGCTCCGGTGACACGGAAGGGCAGTCGGCTGCCTTCGCCGAATTTGACCTGCCACGCCTGCCTGAGCGCGTGAATATCACCGTAGAGAAGGAGCAAGCCGCCGCTGCCTTGCGCCTCAATACACATGAAATCGGCTTTGAAAATCACGTGCCTTCGGTCTGGAGTGGCGGTAAGCCGTTTGTACTGGTGCCGGTGAAGAATATGATTGCCGCTGCTAAAGTTGTGGTCGATCCGGTTTTTGTGGAGGATCATATGCAGGCCTTCGAAGGTCGTGCGATACCTTTCTATATCTATACCCGCGAGACACGGCTTTTTGAGAGCAATTATCATGCGCGGATGTTCACATCCGGCAAGCATGTTTATGAAGATCCGGCCACCGGTTCTGCGGTTGCCGCTTTTGCCGGTGCAATCAACGAGTTTGACCAGCCTGTAGACGGACTTACGCAGTTATGGATCGAGCAGGGTATTCAGATGGGCAGACCATCGCGCATCCGGCTGGAGCTGGATGTGGCTGCGAAGAAGCTGACCGGTGCGCGTATCGGCGGCAGTGCGGTTAAGGTTGCTGAAGGCTATCTGAAGATTTAGAATATGTTGCATTGCTTGGCTGATTCTTGCTAAAAGTCACAAGATGCAACATTTCTGTATCTGGAGTTGTCTGTGGCAGAAACCTCATCGCAATCTGATCATCAAAACCTAGCTGGGCAACGCATTCTGGCATCGCAGCGTCATGATGAAATTCTGCGCAGGCTGAATGAAGATGGCGTGGCGGGGATCAGTGAGGTTGCTGCATTTTTTGACGTCTCACGGGAGACAATTCGCCGTGATCTGAAACTGCTGGCACAGCGGGGATTGCTGGCGCTGGTTCATGGCGGGGCTACAAAAATCCAGCTTCATGAGCCGGCCTTCGGGCTACGCAGTCAGGAAAATAGCGGAGGCAAGGCCGCGATAGGTCAAGCCGCCTCTGCGTTAATCCGTTCCGGAATGGTGGTTTTTCTGGACTCCGGTACCACGACTTTGGCTCTTGCACAGGCTTTAGCACAACAGGATAAAGCACCGGAAAACCTGACAATTTGCACTACAAGTCTGCGAATTGCATTACAGCTTTGTCATGTGCAAACCATTCGCGTGCATATATTAGGCGGAGAAATCAGCCCTGAAGAAGAGGCCAGCGGCGGTATTGATGTATTACAGGCGCTGGAGCATTTCCGGTTTGATCTGGCATTTCTTGGAACTGGCGGTATTACTGCCGAGGGCGAGATTACGGACTTTACCCGTAACGGTGCGGAATTGCGCTCGCGGCTGGCTGTTGTTGCCGGTGAAGCATGGTTTCTGGCCAGCGCAGAGAAATTCAGACGCATGACGCCACTTCGTGTTGCACATTATGAGCAAGCCGCAGGCATTATTACAGATCGCAGACCGGAGCCGCATTTTGTGGCAGCACTGGCTGAGAAGGGCCTCCGGTTACATATTTCATAAATGTGATATTTTGTTGCATTTAATGTTGTTTTTTATTGCTTTGTTTTTATAGTGATCTCAACCGGAGGGAGTGAGGTTATGACAGAGCATAAGGCAGATCACAAAGACAAAGCAGATAGTTTTCCGTCTCAGGCGCGGGTGGTGATTATTGGCGGGGGCATTATTGGTTGTTCCGTTGCCTATCATCTGACCAAAGCGGGATGGACCGATGTTGTGTTGCTGGAGCAGGGTAGTCTGAGTTGCGGCACAACATGGCATGCGGCAGGACTGGTGGGGCAATTACGCAGCCATGCCAATATGACCGGCCTTATCCGTTATTCCACACAGCTTTACAGTGAGCTGGAAGCGGAAACCGGCTTAGCGACCGGATGGAAAAAATGCGGTTCCCTGTCTGTTGCCCGTAGCAGAGACCGTATGACTGTTTTGCAGCGCACGGCTGCCTCTGCCCGTGCGCAGGGTGTCAATGTCGAGGTGATTTCAGCCCGTGAGGCAGGCGGTCTCTGGCCGGTCATGGCGACGGATGACTTGCAGGGGGCTGTCTGGCTGCCGGATGACGGCAAGGCCAATCCCAGTGACCTGACACAATCTTTGGCGCGCGGCGCGCGAATGCGCGGTGCCAGAATTTTGGAACGGGTTCAGGTGACCGGTATTACGGTGAAAAACGGTCGTGCTTGCGGTGTTGAAACGGATCGCGGGAATATTACTGCAGAAATCGTGGTCAATTGCGCGGGGCAATGGGCACGTAAAGTCGGGCAGATGTGCGGCGTAACGATTCCTCTGCATTCGGCAGAGCATATGTATATCGTCACCGGCAGGATTGAAGGCGTGCATCCGGATTTACCGGTTATGCGTGATCCGGACGGTTATATTTATTTCAAGGAAGAGGTTGGTGGTCTGGTCATGGGCGGTTTTGAGCCGCAGGCCAAACCGTGGGGTATGCAGGGTATTCCTGATAAGTTTGAATTTGCTTTACTGGAAGATGACTGGGATCAGTTTGAGCCGTTGATGGAAAATGCTCTGATCCGCGTGCCGCAACTGGCGGAAGCAGAAGTGAAGAAGTTTTATAACGGGCCGGAAAGCTTCACTCCTGATAATAATTTTATTCTCGGTGAGGCACCGGAGCTGAAGAATTTCTTTGTTGGCGCCGGTTTTAATTCCATGGGTATTGCCAGTGCCGGCGGTGCGGGACGTGCGCTCGCGGAATGGATTATCAATGGTGCTCCGACAATGGATTTATGGCCGGTGGATATCCGCCGTTTTGCCGGTTTCAACAATAATCAGCGCTGGTTACATGACCGCGTTAAAGAAACGCTTGGTCTGCATTATGCAATGCCCTGGCCGAACCGCGAGCTGGATACGGCGCGGCCGTTCCGCCGGTCGCCGCTTTATCATCTTCTGGAGGCGAAGGGAGCTTGTTTCGGTTCGAAAATGGGGTGGGAGCGGGCGAACTGGTTTGCGGATAAGGGGCAGAAGCCGGAGACGGTCTATAGTTTCGGGCGGCAGAACTGGCATGAGAATGTCGGGCGTGAAATGCAGGCTGTACGCGAGCGTGTTGCTCTCTTTGATCAGAGTTCTTTCGCCAAGCTGCTGATACAGGGGCGTGATGCCTGTCGGGTTCTCAATCATCTCTGTGTCGCTGATATTGATGTGCCGGTGGGGTCGTCGGTTTATACGGGCATGCTTAATGAGCGCGGCGGTTATGAAACAGATCTGACTGTGCTACGGCTTGGTGCGGAGAAGTTTCTGATTATTACCGGCTCCGCGCAGGCAGTTCACGATGCGGATTGGATTAACCGGTATATTGCTGAAGGTGATTATGTAACGGTCACCGATGTTTCCTCTGCCTATGCAGTGCTGGCACTGATGGGGCCGCAATCCCGCAGCCTATTGCAAAAACTGAGTGATATGGATTTCAGCAATGTGGCATTTCCGTTTGGTCAGGTGCGTGAAATCGGCGTGGGCTATGCAACCGCTTTTGCCAACCGCATGACTTATGTGGGGGAGCTTGGCTGGGAGCTGATTGTCCCTGTGGAATTTGCCGTTGGTGTTTATGAAGCACTGCAGGAGGTGGGGCAGGAATTCGGCCTGCGTGATGCCGGATATTATGCACTCGAAGCCCTGCGTCTTGAGAAAGGCTATCGTGCATGGAGCCGCGAACTGACACCAGATATTAATCCCTATGAGGCCGGACTGGGTTTTACTGTAGCGATGGACAAGGCCGGCGGTTTTATCGGACGGGATGCGCTGGTGAAGTTCAAGGCTGATAATATTCTGAAACGGCGCATTGTGCAGCTGACCCTCGATGAGGCAGATGCCGTTTTGTGGGGTGGGGAACTGATCCTGCGCAATGGCGTGCCTGCCGGAGAAATCCGTTCTGCTGCCCATGGTCATACATTGGGCTGCGCTGTTGCCTTGGGGCTGGTCAGTCATGCGGAGGGCGTTAGTAAAGACTGGCTGGAGCAGGGGGATTTCGAGGTTGATGTTGCCGGTCAGCGCTATCCTGCGCAGATGCATTTGCGCAGCCCTTATGATCCGAAGTCCGAACGGGTAAAGATCTGATTTTGATTCAATAATTTGCCGGATGATTTTGTTTTTGTTTACAAAAACAGATCTTCCGGTGGGCTTCCGATTGTGGAGGCTACAATGTCGGGACGGCGTGCTGCTACAGCCGTCACAATGGCATCTGCCAGCGCAAAGATTGCTGCCGGAGAGTTCGGCAGCAAACGGTTCCGCGCCGGTGCGAAAAAGATCGTATCAGCAACCTGAACGAGCGGTGATGTCGGGCTGTCGGTAATTGCCAGAATCACTGCGCCTTTTTGCTTGGCAGCTTTGGAAAGCTGCACGGTATTGTTGGAATAACGCGGCATGGAGATAGCGATTACCACATCACCTTCATCCACCGATCGCACAAAATTGTTGGAATACTGGGATGCGCCGCGTGACAGAATATTGGATACATTTTTCTCCGTATAAAGAGCCAGTCCTTCTTCCAGCAGTGTAGCCGCATAATGGCTGGCGCCGGTACCGAGAATGATGATGCGTCTGGCATTGATAATGGCTTCAATAAATGCCTCCGATGAAGGCGTATCAATATTGGTCATCGTGTCTTTGATATTGTCAGAACAATCGGCCAGAACAGTATGCAAATAGGCACTTTGCTGGCCCGATAGGGTGTTTTCAGCACTGTTTAATCTGTTTGCTGACGGTGAAAACTGAAAATCCGAGACAATTTTTTCACGGAATTCACCATAGCCGCTATAACCCGCCGCGCGTACAAAACGGGTGATTGTGGCGGTCGAACTGCCACTGGCATGAGCCAGTCCTTCAATCGACATGGCAACGACATCCAGCGGTTTTGCCAGAACAAAATCGGCAATCCGGCGATAGGATTTGCTGAAAGAAGGATATGCCGCTGACATGCGGTTGGCAAAATCGGACTTGGGATTCAAAGTTTGCGACATGATGGTTTCCGGTGTTGACGGCATAAAATTTTCATATACTCTATTTTTGAAAATAACCATGTCAAATATAATGACAATCATATCAAAAATGACATTCGTTGGGGAACGGAGACTTTTATGTATAAGAAAATGCTCGTAGCGAGTCTGCTGGGAACAACTCTGCTGAGCTCTGCTTTGATGAGCGGTGCGGCATCGGCTGAAACATTGCGTATTGCGCTTGGATCAGAACCGACTGCAATTGATCCGCATTATCATGATCTGACACCGAATAATGCTTTGGCAGCCCATATATTTGACGGGCTGACCCGTCAGGATGAAAAGCAGAATGTACATCCGGCTCTTGCAAGTTCATGGGAGAATGACGGTAAGAATACCTGGACATTCAAATTACGGGAAGGCGTGACTTTCTCTGATGGTTCACCTTTTACTGCCGATGATGTGATTTTTACTTTCTGCCGCACGCTGAAAAATGAAACAGCGATTGCCGGTTCTTTTGCGGACATTACCGCGAATTTTGAGTCTGTTGAAGCGCCGGATGCGCAAACACTGGTGATTAAGACCAAAGCGCCTGAGCCGCTGCTTCCGACCTTTATCGGCACTGTTGGTATTCTGAGTTCCTCAATCGTTAAACACGACAAGATCAGCTTTGCACCTGAACAGAATTGCGGTGTGACCGGTGCGTGGCCGGTGGTTGGTGATTTCAATGACGGCAAGCTTGCGATCGGCACCGGCCCTTACAAGCTGAAAAGCTATGTGCGCGGTTCTGCCATCGAGCTGGAACGCAATGATAAATATTGGGGCGAAGCTGAACCATGGGAAGCTGTACGTTTCCTGCCGGTTCCTAATGCGGGACCGCGTCTGGCGGGGCTTCTTGCCGGTGATTATGATATTATTGAAAATCCGGCTGCCCGCGATCTGTCCCGCATCAAGGATGACAAGCGTTTCGGCTATACGATCACACCTTCAACACGCGTGATTTATTACCAGCTTGATGTGGCGCGTGATGAAAGCCCTTATGTCAAAGCTGCTGACGGTAAAAACCCGCTGAAAGATGTGCGTGTCCGTCAGGCTATGTCGCTGGCGATTGACCGTAATGCTATTGTTTCCCGTCTGATGGACGGTGCGGCGGAACCTGCCTATCAGTTCCTGCCTACGGGCATGTTCGGTACACTGCCAAACCCGCCGGAACTTCGTTATGATCCTGCGGAAGCCAAGAAACTGCTGGCTGAAGCCGGATATCCGGACGGTTTCCAGCTGACACTTTCCACCACCAATGACCGCTATATCAATGACAGCCAGATCACGCAGGCCGTGGCACAATATCTGACGCAGATCGGCATTAAGTCGGATGTGGATGCGATGACCCGCGCCATCTATTTCCCGCGCCGTTCCAAGAAGGAACTGAGTGTGGCAATCGGTGGCTGGGGTTCCACCAGCGGTGAGGCTTCATCCTTCCTGCGCCAGTGGCCGGCAAAACCGAATGAAGAAGGCACTTTGGGCGGCTCCAATTATGGCGGCTATTCCAACCCTGCTTTTGACAAGCTGATCTATGAAGCTGTTGCAACAATGGACAATGATAAGCGTTCGGAGCTGCTCCAGCAGGCGCAGACCGAAGTGATGAAAGACTATGCTTTCATTCCGCTGCATTTCGAAAGCGGTATCTGGGCGCATAAGGCCAATGTCACTTATACCGGTCGTTCAGATCAGTTCACGATGGCTATGTCTGCCAAGCCGGCCAAGTAACTGAAGGCTAAGCCAGAGCGGTTTACATTCCTGCTGGAATATTGAGACCGCTCCGGATTCTTTCATGGCCGCATGGCGCAGTTTAATCAGTTTTTCACTGTGCCATGCCTTAGCCATCCTGACAGAATGATAGTCCGAGAAGCATGTCATGACAGCTTATATTCTACAGCGACTTATTCAGAGCGCATTGGTTTTGCTTGCCGTGTCGGTCGCTGTTTTCTTTGCCGTATATGGCATTGGTGATCCGATTGAACTTCTTGTACCGCCGCAGGTCAGTGCTGCCGAACGGCTGGCTCTGATCAAACGTCTGGGGCTCGATCTGCCGGTATGGCAGCAATATTTCACATTTCTGGGCAATGCCCTGAAAGGCGACCTCGGCACATCTTTCGTTCACGGTGTGCCGGTGGTCTCGCTTATTCTTGCCCGCCTGCCAGCTACATTTGAACTGGTACTGCTGTCGATGACAGTTGCGGCCGTTGTCGGTATTCCGCTGGGGCTTCTGGCTGGGCTCAATCCTGACAGCCGCCCGTCGCGTTTTATTATGGCGGGAACAGTCATTGGCTTTTCGTTGCCGAGTTTCTGGAAAGGCATGATGCTGGTACTGCTGTTCAGCGTGGCACTTGGCTGGCTGCCGACAGCAGGGCGGGGCGAAACGGTCTCGGTGCTGGGCATTCAGACCAGTCTGTTCACCACCAATGGTCTGCGCCATCTGATCCTGCCTGCGCTTAATCTTGCTATTCCGAATATGGCGCTGATGATCCGCCTTGTAGCCGCGGGTACTACCGAAGCGATGACACAGGATTATGTGAAATTCGCCCGCGCTAAAGGTGTGCGTCGCAAACGCATCGTCAACCGCCATGTGCTGCGCAATATTCTGATACCGGTTGTGACTGTTGTCGGCATTGAATTCGGCAGCCTCGTTGCCTTCTCCACCATTACCGAAACCGTGTTCTCATGGCCCGGCATGGGCAAGCTGCTGATCGATAGTATCTACCAGCTCGACCGGCCGGTGGTGGTTGCCTATGTGCTGCTGGCCACGTTGCTGTTTGTCGCCGTGAATTTCATGGTCGATGTGCTCTATGCGGTTCTCGACCCACGGGTAAAACTTTCCGGAGATATGGTATGAATAAGCCGATTATTCCGGATTATGCCAATACACCGCTACGCCAGAAAGTGCTGCGCAGCATCCGCAACAAACCGACAACACGCGGTGCGGGTATCCTGCTCGGGCTGCTGGTTTTGCTGGCGGTGCTGGCGCCTTTTATTGCCCCGCAAGACCCTTATGATCTGGCCTCTTTGAGCGTGATGGATAACCGTCTTGCACCAGGCTCAACAAGTATGACGGGGTCGGTCTACTGGCTGGGCACGGATGCGCAAGGCCGCGATATGGTCAGCGCCATCCTCTATGGTTTGCGTACCAGCCTGCTGGTCGGTCTGCTGTCGACACTTGGTGCCATGACCATCGGTGTGAGTGCCGGATTGCTGGCCGCACAACTCGGTGGTGTTGCCGATGCAGTCATCATGCGCGTGGTGGATTTTATGCTCGGCTTTCCGTCAATGCTGGTGGCACTGGTGCTGCTCGCATCTGTCGGGCGCGGCGTTGATAAAGTGATCCTCGCGATTATTCTGGTGCAATGGGCGCAATATGCCCGCCTGATGCGTGCTTCTGCTCTGGTTGAGCGCCGTAAAGAATATATCGAAGCGGCCGTCAATTTCGGTTTGCCGACCCATTATATTATGCTCCGGCATTTGCTGCCGAACTCTATCGGCTCGGTACTGGTGATCTCCACCATCAGTATTGCCAGTGCCATCACATTGGAAGCGACCTTGTCCTTCCTCGGTGTTGGTGTGCCGGTTACGCAGCCGTCGCTCGGCCTGCTGATTGCCAATGGATTTGATTATCTGTTGTCGGGCGAATACTGGATTGCAGTCTTTCCGGGGATTGCACTGGTTCTGCTGATTATCTCGCTCAATTTTGTCGGTGACCGCCTGCGTCGCAGCTTTAATGTGAGGGGCGTGTGATGACAGCTTTGCTTGAAGTAAAGGGCTTAAGAACCGTATTTCACCTGCTGGGTGGCGCATGGTCGGCAGTTGACGGCATTGATCTGAGCATTGCGCGCGGCGAAGTGCTGTGCCTTGTCGGAGAGTCCGGTTCCGGTAAATCTGTTACCGGTTTCTCATTGGTGCAATTGATTGATCCGCCGGGGGAAATTGTTGAAGGCAAAATCCTGTTCAATGGCGAAAATCTGCGTGAAGCATCCGATGAACGTCTGCGTAATTTACGCGGCGACCGCATCGCGATGATTTTTCAGGATCCGCTTTCCACGCTTAATCCGGTGCTGACCATTGGTGAGCAAATGTGCGAGGCGATCCTTGAACATCGTTCCTGTGGTAAAGCGCAGGCGATGAAAGAGGCGGCGGATGCACTGGGCCGCGTGGGTATTTCCTCGCCGGAAGTGCGGCTGAAGCAATATCCGCATGAATTCTCCGGCGGGATGCGCCAGCGTGTGGCGATTGCCACCGCATTGCTCAACAATCCCGATCTGATTATTGCCGATGAGCCGACCACGGCACTGGATGTGACCATTCAAAGCCAGATCCTCTATGAAGTGCAGAAACTGGCACGGGAAACCGGTACTGCCGTGCTGTGGATTACCCATGATCTTGCAGTCGTGGCTGAACTCGCCGATCGTGTGGCGGTAATGTATGCGGGGCAGATTGTTGAAACCGGTGCGGTCGATGATGTGTTGGACAGACCGCTGCATCCTTATACGCAAGGTCTGCTGAATTCGTCTTCCGGCATGGTAAAACCGGGGGAACGCCTGCACCAGATTGACGGCAATGCACCGCGTATTGATGACAGGCCAAGCGGTTGTCCGTTCCGCACGCGCTGCGAGCGCGTTAAACCGGTTTGTGCAGAAGTTAATCCCGAACAGCAGGTGATCGACGGGCGGATTTTCCGTTGTCACAATCCGGTATCACTGCCTGTCCGTGAGGTATTCGCTCAGGAGGCAAGACCATGAGTGATGCATTTTTTGAAATGCGCGGGGTGAAGAAGCATTTTCACTCCAAATCCACAATGGCTGACCGCATTCTGCGTCTGACAGGACAGGCTGCACCGGCGCGGGTTTTGCGTGCGGTAGATGGTGTTGATCTGAGTATCAAACGTGGTGAGGTGCTGGGACTTGTCGGCGAGTCCGGCTGCGGGAAGTCCACGCTGTCCCGTATGGCTACAGGTATTTATCAGCCGACAGAAGGTAATGTGTTTTATGACGGTCGCGCCGTTGAAAAGCTCAAAGGCCGTGAAAAGCTCGACTTTCTTTTGAAAGTACAGATGATTTTTCAGGATCCTTATGCCTCGCTTGATCCGCGCATGAAGGTCAATCAGATTGTCGGCGAGGCTCTGAAGGTGCATCGCCTGATGCCGAAAGCCGAGATTGCCGGTGCGGTGAACAAAGCATTGGAGGAGGTGGGGCTTGATCTCGCCTATCGTGACCGCTATCCGCACCAGTTTTCCGGTGGCCAGCGTCAGCGTATCGGCATTGCCCGCGCTTTGTCAGTGAAACCTGATTTTCTGGTTTGTGATGAGCCGGTATCCGCGCTTGATGTGTCTATTCAGGCGCAGGTGATCAATCTGTTTATGGATTTGCGTGCCCGCTACGGGCTGACCTATCTGTTTGTCAGCCATGATCTCGGGGTTGTCCGGCATATCAGTGACCGGATCGCGATCATGTATCTCGGTCGCATTGTCGAGATTGGCACTGCATCGGCAATTTTCAGCAAGCCTGCGCATCCCTATAGCGCGGCTCTGATTAATGCCAGCCCGTCGATCAGCCGTCGCAAACGCGATTTTCAGCCGCTGACCGGTGATCTGCCATCACCGCTTAATCCTCCTTCCGGCTGTCCGTTTCATCCGCGCTGCGCCCATGCCATGCCGGTATGCCGCGAGCGCCGCCCCGAACTAAAAGATGTGACAGTCGACCAGAGTGCTGCCTGTCACTTGCATAATCCGGAGACATAATGACTACCACCATTCTTCGTCCAGAAACCGGACGCAGTACGCTGCCGTTTATTGATCAGTATCATCCGGACAGACCACTGGAAGTAAATTTCTATCGCCCTGAAAGCTATCGCCCCGAAGATCCGGTGATTATCGTTCAGCATGGTATGCTGCGTAATGGCGATGAATATCGTGATTTCTGGATTCCGGCGGCTGAAAAACACCGTTTGCTGATTGTTGCGCCGACATTTCCCGATGCTCAGTTCCCGATGGCGGAAAGCTATAATAACGGGCTGATCCTCGATGAAAGTGCAGGGTTTGTGCGTGAAAAGCAGGATTGGCTTTATGGTGTGCCTGCGCGTGTTCTTGCAGCCCTTCAGGCCGGAGGTGTGACCACTCAGAAACAGGCGCGTTTATACGGTCATTCGGCTGGCGGGCAGTTCTCGCACCGTCTGCTGGCCACGCAGGATCACGGTGTTTTCTCGGATGTCGTTGCGGCCAATCCGGGCTGGTACACACTGCCTGATCTGTCGCGTAAATTTCCGGAAGGTATGGGCGGCATTGGTCTCGATGAGATGCAGCTTGCCCGCTGGTTTGCCTATCCGATGCATATTTTTGCCGGTGATCAGGATATTGATGAGGCTGATCCCAATTTGCCGGATCAGCCGGAAGCATTCGCGCAGGGACCTTCCCGCTATAAACGCGCATATTTCGTCTATGATTTTGCGCAGAAACAGGCGCAAAGTTTAGGCATGCCGTTCAACTGGAAGCTGATTGATGTGGCCGGTGTCGGCCATGACGGCGCTGCCATGTCTCGTGCAGCCGCGGCTTACTGGTTTGAGGGGCGTATCCCGCCCGCATCCGAACTGGTCTTTGAAGAAGCAGCCAACCTCTAAAATTTGCAATATGCAGGAATGATCCAATGAGCATGAATGACCGTCAGGACTTGTGGCAGAAGGTTGAGGACGAAAAGCAGCGCCTTATCGAAATGAGCGACCGCGTTTGGGGAATGCCGGAGGTTTGCTATACCGAAGAGCGCTCTATGGCTGAACATAAGGCCGAGCTGCTGCATCACGGTTTCCGTGTGACTGAAAGCATTGCGGGTATTCCGACCTCCGTGATCGGTGAAGCAGGTGAAGGCGGGCCGGTTATCGCATTTATGGGCGAATATGACGCGCTGCCGGGTCTCAGTCAGGAAGCCGGAGCGTCCGAGCATAGTCCGATCGACGCGGGTGGTCATGGTCATGGCTGCGGCCATAATCTGCTGGGTGCAGGCGCATTGCTGGCCGCTGTGGCGTTGAAAAATTATCTGGCTGAACATAAAATTCCGGGGCGTGTGCGCTATTATGGCTGCCCAGCGGAAGAAGGCGGTGCGGCCAAGGCATTTATGGTGCGTGCCGGTGCTTTTGACGATGCAGATGTTGCAATCTCGTGGCATCCTTACAGCTTCTGGGAAGTGGCTCCGGCTTTGTCGCTGGCTAATACCCGTGCGGACTTCATCTTTACCGGTCGTGCTTCCCATGCCGCTGCTGCGCCGCATCTTGGTCGCAGTGCGCTTGATGCGGTTGAGCTGATGAATGTCGGTGTCAATTATATGCGCGAGCATATGCCGTCTGATGCGCGTATTCATTATGCTTTGCTGGATACTGGTGGCATTGCGCCGAATGTGGTGCAAGCCCATGCACGCGTGCGCTATTCTATCCGTGCAATGGATTTGCAGGCTATGCTCTCATTGGTCAACCGCGTGAATAAGATTGCGCAGGGCGCGGCGATGATGACCGAAACCCGCATGGAGATGAAGATCGTCAGCGCGGTTTCCAATACGCTGGGCAACAAGCCGCTGGAGCAGGCGCTATATCGTACCATGCAGGAACTGGGCGCACCGGAATTTGACGATCAGGATCGTGATTATGCCCGCAAAATCCGTGCCACTCTCTCACCGGAGGAAATCTCCTCCGTTTATAATGTGATCGGTATGCCGGAAACCGATGCGCCATTGGCAGAGTTTCTGGTGCCGCTTGATCAGCTACATAAGCCGCAGATCGGCTCGACTGATATTGGCGATGTCAGCTGGGTGGTGCCGACTGTGCAGGTTCATGCACCGACAGTCGCGATCGGCACACCTTTCCATACATGGCAGGTGGTGGCGCAGGGCAAATCTCCGGCAGCACATAAAGCCATGGTGCATGTGGCAAAAGCAATGGCCGCGACCGGTCTTGCTGTGCTGAGTGATCCGGTGCTGATGGCGGATGCCAAAGCGGCATTGGCGGCGCAGACTACCCGCACGCCTTATATCAGCCCATTGAGCGAAGGTGTGGAACCGCCATTGGATATGTCTAAAGGTTGACGGTCGTTTAAAGTGATTATTAAACGAAAAAGGCAGCCCGAAGGCTGCCTTTTTTGCTGATGGTTTTGAGTGCCATCAATTATTCGATTTGGTGCGATACCAAATATATCCGATCCCAATGATGGCGATAAATGGTGCGAAAGCCCATAGCAGCGCATTGATGAATACTTTCAGCGTCATCAGGATCAGCGCATTCATCAGGAATATATTCTGCCCCATGACGAGATTTTTCAACTCATCCCAGACGAGTTTTGAAAACGGGAACATAAGCGTGCAGATTGCAAAATAGAAAAGCGGGGCGAACTGTGCGCCGTTTTTTGCCTGAAAAGCTACCGTGACCATTAAAGCGAAGAAGCAAGCACCAATGAACCAGGCACGGATCAGATATGTGCGTTCAACACCGTTCAGAATACGCCCTAACATATTACCTCAGTCATATTTATGAATATTGATGAAAGGGGCGTATAACTTTCATGTGTCGAAAAAGTAAATAAATTAGATAATCTGATATTACCGGAGCTATGTTCATGCCCGGTACAGTTTTGAATGTTATAGTGCAAATGTAATTCACGACAGGAAATCCGGTATGTATTCAAAACCTATAATTATCGCTTTAGCACTGACTGTTTTTCCGGTTTCTGCACATGCAACAACAGGGCCGGGTTGTCTTCGCGTTGTGAATGTTGATGCCGGTGATGCGCTGAATGTCCGTGCGAGACCCTCTGCAAAAAGCAGAGTTGTGATTTCAATCCCTGCCAATAATTATGGTGTATTGGCTCTGAAAGGGGAATGCACTCCAAAGACAATTTCGTGGGGACAGCGCTGGTGTCCGGTCAGCTATTCCTATGAAGACGGGACATTACACGGTTTTGTTAAAGCCCGTTTTGTGCGGGATCAGGAATGCCCGTGATCATTCGGCACTGACTGGTTTGATCTTACAAGATAGGAAAGGCAGCTATTTATTGGCTGCCTTTTTTATCGATCGCTGTTTCAGGCGCAGAAGTGTCGGGATCATCTGTCAGAGATTTTCCGTTTGAGAACATCCACAGGGTGAGTAATGCAAAAACGACAATGATGATCGCGACATCAAACGTACCCATCGCACATGCGATGCCGACTGCACCCGTCGCCCAAAGACTTGCGGCTGTTGCAGTCCCTTTGACTGAAGTGCTCAAGCGTAAAATTGCACCGCCGCCGATAAAACCCATACCGGTAATGACGCCTTCTATAATACGGGCAAGCGCCTCCGGATTGTCTGCGGTGATAGTTTCAGCTGCCTGAACAAAGCCGCAGCTGGCGACGGCGACTAACGGAAAAGTACGAAGCCCTGCGCTTCTCTCTTCTCTTTCTCTGTGCCAGCCTATGGGCAGGGCTAATATATAGGCTGCTGCGAGAGCGATAACATGTGGCCAGACATTGAAATTATCTGCGCTGAACGTAGTTGTGATTGCTGTCTGAAACGCTTCCATCAACTTCCTCGCATCTTTGTGGTGATGAAGAGGAAAACGTGGTGATCTGCAGAATGTTCCAAAGAAGTTGAGGGGGGGGCTCTTACAGTTCCGTGCGGATGCTCATTTTCTCAATATGACTTTCCCGCAGATATAAGAATAGCGGTAGCGCGAAGGATACGCCTGCAGCTAAGCCAAGCAGGGCATAATAACCGTAAGGCATTTTAAGCTTCCGGCTCTGATGGATGATAAAAACAATCAGCACCAATGCTGATAGAGCGACATCTGCTGCGAAAAAACGTGAGATGTTGTTTGCAAATAAATGCTCAAAAAATAAAACTGAGTTGAACCCGTTTTCGATCAGAAACAGATAGAAAAAATATAAAGGGAATGCTGCGCCTATAATCATCAATAGAAAATAAATGTGCCGCATTCTGCCCCCTGATTTAAATATGGATGCCTGTTAAAGCCCGAGGGAAATAAAACGCGACTTCCGGAGTAAAGCAAGAGGCGATAGCGTGAGGGGTTGACACGGCCGGACAGAAAAAACGGTTATCAGTCTGACTGGTTTAACCGTCACGCCCGTCACCAACATAATAAAGTGCGATGACCCCGTTTATGGCGAGTATCACAAATATACATATCCAAAACCCTGCCATAACAATCTCCTGTCAGAGGAGAATGGCAAGTCAGAGGGTGTGTTGCCCAGCTATAATTTTCTGTAGTTTTGTTCGCTATGAAAGTTTTGTTCTACAGGTAGATAATCAGTTAAGATCCGCAAGAGTAGTGTGTGCAGTGCCAGCTCAAAGTAAAGTGTCTGGCTACTCATAAAAGGATGTTTGGGACCATTATGACTGTCAGCCGGCTCTTCGCAGGAAACGCTTCTTACCTTTTGTCTGCCAGCAGAGGTATAAGAGGGGCAGTCTGTCTGCTTTGCGCTTTTGTTGTTTTTGCTCCGGCTTCTGCCTGTTCCGAAGATATTGCAGATTGGGAAAATATATCATCAGGCACTGCATATATGTCCAGGCCAGCAAATATTGAATATCAGGTCGGATATAGCAGTATCGGTTATGACCATTTTCGCTCGGAAATTATGGTGAACTGGCACGATGGCGAGAAGCAGTCACAAACTATTTATGACGGTATTTACGACAGACCTCCCGCTAAAGTCTGGGGTGTCCGTGACCATCTTTGTGTATCGATGCAAGCCTGCACGCGGTATGAGGATAGCTGCACAACACATATCATCGCGTATAGCTATGATATGGATGCAAAATTATTCTCCGAGCTTCCGGCCGGTAGCAATTTATGCATTCAAAAAAAGAAGTGACTATACGTTTCATATCTGAAATCAGTCAGGACTGTATGATGTGCCTGTTTTTGCGAAACAGTTAAGTAATCCGGCGGGTGTGGCGCGGTGCAATTATTTTTCCGGCATGGGCGGCGATTGCCATTTCAAAACTGTCGGCAATCCGGCGAGCCCGATCAATAAAGATGATAGCGGCTTCTTCAGGAAAAATTTCCCGTGCAGTTTGCTCAAACAAGCTGAGCCAGCGGTCAAAATGTTCGTGTTTTAAATTGAGCTTCAGATGAGGCGGCATCGGACGGCCTTCATAACCGCCGGTTTTGAGGACGACCGCCGACCAGAATTCTGAAATCTGCGCAATGTGATGATCCCAGTCATGCACTGCATCGGCGAAAATCGGGCCAATTAATGCATCTTCACGGGCACGGCCGTAAAATCTGGCAACCAATGTCTGGATTGACGTTTTGTCGACGGATGGATGAGGTTGATTAATAAGAACAGTCATAACCGGTATATGAAGCGCTGCTGACTTGAAGACGCGCTTTGTCATTTGGCAGAGTGGGGCGGGGTTTACCCGTGATGAGCTTTAACGCAGAGAGCATATCTGGATTTTCTTGATTGCAAAATACCCTGTCATCTCGTTTGAGTTGAATCAAGCGATGGCATCTCTGATCCTGCGAAAAGATTAATAAAACGCTTCCCCATAATGCCAAGATAATAATAATTAAAGAAATAACGCCATCTGTAAAATCAAAAAACTGTTTGAGATGCTCTGATGACGGAGGCTCCAAATGCTTGCCGTTATGATGGTGTCGGGTTCAGTTTGGCGGGCCGATCCAACCGGGCTAAGGCTGTAGCCTCCGTAAGCCGGTTAGTCTCCTGGCGTGTTCTGTCTGGTTTTGTGATCCCCTCTGAACCACCCCTTCCAGACGGCTACCAAGGAAAATACGATATAAAACACGCAAAAACTGCGGAAAATCCAAATCGTCCAGAACGGGCCGACCCAGTTGACGATAAATGACCATTGTTTGGCTTTTAGCGGGTCAACGGTAAACATAGCGATCAGAATAACCGCAATCCCCGGTGATGCTATCCATAAAATTCTTTTCACTATTTTTCATCCGGCCAAAGGCTCTGGGCATACAGAATTCATAACAACTGCTTTAAAAGCGATCCGGCAGAGCATTTTTGCAATTAAGGCCAAAGCCGGACTCGATCCCATTTGCTATGATCTTCAGAGAGAGTAAAGCATAGACGTTTGTGGTTACGGTCGCTTGCTCCTTGCCAGAATTCAACAACCGTTGGGGCAACCGCATAAACCTGCCAGTCACGGGCAATATAATCCGGATTTGCAGCAAGGAATACTTCTGCTTTTACTAAATTCCTGTCCAGCTCAGTTGTGTCTGAAAGCTCTGTGCTTTGTTGCGAAGCAAGCGCGCTTACCCGAGAGTGCTGCGGACGCTCAAGATAGTCTGCGGCGCATTCTTCCGCCGAAAGTAAAGTCGCCAGGCCGCGTAGTCTGATTTGCCGGCCGAGTATTGGCCAATAAAACGTCAGAGCGACATTCGGCTTGGCTGCAATTTGCCTTGCTTTCGGACTTTCCGCCTTGATTGCAAAATGCCAGCCACGCGCATCAACATTTTTTAAAATCAGAATGCGGGCATCCGGCCAGCCATTTTCGTCTGTCGTTGAAAGCGTCATTGCATGCGGCTCGCGTATTCCGGCCTTTAATGCTTCATCCAGCCACAAGGAGAAGGCCTGATGCGGAGTATCCGGAAACATTTCGAGGTTCATATCCGGTAGCGGTGCTTTAAGTGATGGAATTTGACGCAGTTTCTCTTTCAGATCTGTGTTTTCGCTCGTCACATTATGCGCCTTTCCTCAAAAGGGGCGGTGGCTAAGGATAGAATGTCCTTCAGGCGAAGATGTATAGGCTGAAGCCGGTCATCGGATCCAGTGTGTCCGCTATCATCATTATGTGACATCAAACATCTCGAAGGGGTTCTTATTTAAGAGCTCGTATCAGGGTGCTTTAAGAAAAGCTTGTAGTCTTGGAACAATAAAATCAAGAAATAGCCGAACACGCTGAGGCATGCGTTGCGTACCGAGAAAAACAGCATGTATCTCTTCTTCATCAGGCTCGATTACATCGGCGAGTACCTCAATAAGGCGCCCCGCAGCAATATCTGCCCGAACATGATAATCCCCCATGCGTGCTAATCCGATGCCTGCCAATGTCATTCGACGGACCGTTTCGCCGTTATTGGCAAGCAATGAGCCTTTTACCACACGGTCTGTAATCCGTCCGCTTTCCTTCAATGGCCAGACCGGAGCGGCGCGGCGGAAATTGAAGCCGATACAATTATGCTGAGCCAGATCTTCAATGCTTTCAGGAATGCCATAGCGTTCAAGATAAGCCGGTGAGGCGACGATTTTGCGTCGTGCAACTCCGATCCGTCGTGCACTCATGCCGGAATCCGGCAATGTTGCCACCCGAAATGCAATATCGGTGCGCTCCAGATAGAGATCGACGAGTTCATCGGACAAGGAAAGATCAACGATAATATTCGGATAGGCTTCCCAGAATGCAGGCAATAATGGTTCCAGTCCGAGTGCGCCCAGGCCGACTGAAACATTGACCCGAACAACGCCGCTTGCTGTTACAGCTCCTTGTGAAAGCTCCTGTTCAATCTGGTCGAGATCCCGCAGTAATGTCAGCCCGCGCTCATAGTAGAACCGTCCTTCATTGGTCAGCGACAGACGACGGGTCGAGCGTTCAATCAAACGAACACCCAGCCGTGTCTCCATACGGGAGATCAGTTTGCTGATGGTAGACGGGGTCATACGCAGCAGTCGTGCCGCTTCCGAAAAGCTGCCCGTTTCCACCACACGCAGAAAGACCTGCATTTCTCCGGTACGATTATCCATCATGACCTCACTTGTGATTTTGTTTCACAGATGATGTGGAATTTGAGCTGATTATCAAGTCCTGACAGACGCTTTATTTAATGCTGCAACACAAATCATTTGTGAGCGGCGCGGACAGGTCTGCCGGATCACATCGTGAGGATTATATTATGCAAGCTGTTAAAACACATGGTGCCACTATTCCCGCTCTCGGTTTCGGTGTCTTTCGTATGTCTGACGCAGAGGTGGAGCGGGTTATTCCGGCTGCCCTTGAAGCTGGTTTTCGTCATTTTGATACGGCACAGATTTATCAGAATGAAGCGGCACTGGGCATAGCCTTGCAAGAGGCCGGAATACGTCGTGACGATCTGTTTCTGACGACAAAGGTCTGGGTTGATAATTATGATATCAGTCGTTTTGCAGCTTCAGTTGATGAAAGTCTCGATAAACTGAAAACGGATCAGGTGGATCTGCTGCTTCTGCACTGGCCTGCTGATCCGGTGCCGGTAGCTGCACAGGTTGACATGCTCAATGCTGTGAAAGAAGCCGGAAAGACTAAATTTATCGGCGTCTCTAACTACAATATTGCGCAGATGCAGGAGGCTGTTACACGATCCGCTGCGCCAATCATCACCAATCAGGTTGAACTCCACCCTTATTTACCACAGCGTAATCTGGCTGCTGCCGCGCAGGCCGGCGATGTTGCAGTAACAGCTTATTATAGTATGGCTGATGGCGCTGTGCCTCAGGATGCACTTTTGAAGCAGATTGGTACGAAATACGGTAAAAGTGCTGCACAAGTCGGCCTGCGCTGGCTGGTACAGCAGGGATATATTGCGCTCTCTAAAACAGCGAACCCTGCGCGTGCAGCTGAAAATATTGCAATATTCGACTTTACTCTCGATGAAAGCGATATGACGGTCATTTCCGGATTGGCGCGCCCGGATGGTCGTCTGGTCAGTCCGCAAGGGCTGGCTCCGGTCTGGGATGTCTAAGGAATTATCACAATGAGCACATATACTCCGGCGGCTGTAGAAACGGCCGCAGCGTCTCTGTCTGCCCGTTGGGCGTTGCTGGCCCTTGCAATCGGTGCTTTTGGCATTGGCACAACGGAATTTTCACCGATGGGATTGTTGCCTGTTATTGCTGAGGGCGTCGATGTTTCTATTCCTGCCGCAGGGTTGCTGATTAGCGCTTACGCAATCGGCGTAATGGCAGGCGCGCCGGTTATGACACTTGCCTTCAGTCGTTTTGGCAAGCGTACGGCTCTGATCCTGCTTATGGCTATTTTCACTATTGGCAATCTGATGTCAGCCATGGCTCCCGGTTATTATACTTTGCTGTTTGCGCGACTGGTAACCAGTTTAAACCATGGTGCATTTTTTGGCCTTGGGGCAGTGGTTGCGGCCAGTGTGGTGCCGAAAGAGAAACAGGCCAGTGCTGTGGCCGCAATGTTTATGGGATTGACCATCGCTAATATTGGCGGTGTACCGACTGCGACATGGGTTGGTCAGCAAATTGGCTGGCGGATGGCTTTTGCCGGTACTTCACTGATCGGCGTTGTTGCTATTCTTGCTTTGTTATTTGCTCTTCCCAATGGAGAGCGGGGAAGTATGCCTAATGTCCGGCAGGAATTGCGGGTTCTGACACGTCCTGCTGTATTGTTCGCTATGGCGACTACGGTTATGGGGGCTGGTGCCATGTTTACTTTGTACACTTATGTTGCGCCTGCTTTGGAGACTCTGACCGGTGCATCCGGCCGGTTTGTGACCTTCGGGCTAGCCTTGATTGGCGTTGGCTTTACCATTGGTAACTGGTTGGGTGGACGTCTTGCAGACTGGTCATTGGATGGTGCGACAAAGATTTTTCTCGTCGCATTGGCATTGATTATGTTTGTGCTGCCTTTTGCTTTTAGTACGCATATCGGAGCTGCCCTTGCTCTGCTTTTTTGGGGGGCGGCTGCATTTGCTATTGTTCCGCCTGTTCAGATGCGTGTCATGCTGGCAGCCTCAGAGGCTCCGGGCCTTGCTTCCTCAATCAATGTCGGAGCGTTCAATCTCGGCAATGCAGTGGGAGCAGCTATCGGAGCCGGGGTTATCAGCATGGGACTGGGCTATGCCTTTGTGTCTTTTGCAGGCGGATTATTGGCTGTGATTGGTCTTGGGATGATGTATTTGGGCAGTAAATTCCATAAATAAAATCCTCGGCTAAGAGGTTACCTTATGAGCCCATTCTTGGAGTGGGCTCATAAATATTTAATGGCTCCTAATTTGCGAGGGGTGCAATAAATCTGTATATAAAACAGTGCTTTAGCATTTAAAATCTCAAATTCAATATGCATTAGGACGCTAACATGATGCATATGGATTATATAATCATCCTCGGTTTATTCGGTATTTTTTAACCAATAATGATCTCGAATATTTTGAGCATTTTTAATCACAAACTCTGCAATTTCAGGGTTTCCTCCTTCAAGAGAAACAGGATCGGCACCACAAAGGAGAGCGAATAACTGTTGATGTGCAACAGCGATATAATAATCTTGGGACGGAGCATCTTTTTCAATGCCGGCGGCTTTTAATTCATTCGCTGTTTGTGCGCAGGCGTTGTTGAGGGCTTCCTTAATTGCCAGCATCATCCTGCGCTCATTATGTATTTTAATATCTGCGTATTTTTTTCTCGATAACGGTTGTGAATTATGTGAACTCAAAAACGTATCCTTACTTGAAGGGACAGAGATATACTCGATTTTCGGATGACAATTTTATGCAAAGCCCTGCCACTATGCCAGCCCTCCGGTGAAGCCGGCATTTCATTAAATCTGACCATTGCAGCCTCGCGCCCTGCATAGAGTGACATTATATTTACGCGATAAAATTGTTGTAGGGCAGTTTCCATAAACAGGCTGTGTTGCTAGTGTTGTTGCAATTTGCAACAGATCACCTGCGTTTACTGCATAATGAACGTGCGATGAGCTGGTTGCTTCGCGCCTTTGCCGCATCCTTTGCAGCATTGGGTTTGAAACTGGCCGGTGAGGGCATAGCAGTAATGAATAACTTTAAAAAATCTTTGTGCGGAGTTGCGATTGTTCTGAGCGTGGTATCTCTGCCGTTTTCTCAGACCTTGGCTGCGTCTGCAAACTCCGGTGATTTGACTGCCGGAGAGCAGGCTGAATTGCAGAGTTCCGCAGGTATTACTTGTGATGCTAATAAAAATGATAATTGTTTGGCCGGTAATGTCGAAAGCGGCGATTATTACAATGTGCGTATTTACGGAAGTTGTATCACCGCACCTTATTTCGGCCGGATAAACGATAAGCAGGCTTCTTTGAGAAAAAGCGTTGCGACAACAGGTACTGAAGGAAAAACAGAGGGACTGCTGGCACCTGAGCAATTGGTTTGCATTCAGGCGGCTGCACAAGTGAATTCGACGGACATGGAATATTATGTCATAGCGCTGCCTATGGATTCTGGGCCGGAATGCAAAGGCGAGGAATTGTGCAAGAAGCCTGAACCGCTTCCTGAGAGCTATCAAAAGACGATGGCCAGCTGTCAGGCTGACAATAAAAAAGATTATGCCGGCTGCCCTCAGGGCTGGGTTTTTGCGAATGAAATGGAGGCCTATTCTAACGGGCTGCCTGTGGCGCAATAACTGACATGAGCTGACCACATATATGAGGGACATGTCTCGCGTATTTGAGCGAACCGCATATAATTCTTGATGCCCGAGCCTCTTCGTTCCCTCGACGAAGAGGCATTCTAAGGATCATGATGCCTGAAGAGCAACCACCCACACTTGACGAAATCGCTGAGTATGAAGCCAAATTGGCGGAATACAGTGCCCTCATTCACAATACTCGTTTAGACCGGTTTCTGGAGTGGATCGCCTCCCTGGTCTTTGCTGCCATTGTTTTAGCAGGATGGTTCCTGTTCAATTCGGTCACGCTTGGTTTTCTCATGGCTATCCCATGTACCGCACTGATCGTTTGGGGACTGTTGACGATTAACCGTAAGCGCATACGCTTGAGTCATGAATGGCTCAAAGCCAATGCGCACAAGTTTCAACAAGAGAAAGATTAAAGAAAAAGGTTATAGGGCGGTGCTATGCGTTGCGCATATTACTTACTTCAGGTCCCGAGCTGACGTGCTTTCGCCGGAGCTTAATATAACGAGGAATGTTGTTTTATTGCATTTAATTGAATGCCGGTGGGGTGAGTCTGTGCAAAAATCTGCACCCAGATGTAAACTGCACTGCTTTGCTTTTAGGAAAAACCACTAAGCTATTGAAAAGCTTGGTGGGTGCGACAGGGATCGAACCTGTGACCCGCTGATTAAGAGTCAGCTGCTCTACCGACTGAGCTACGCACCCACTTTTCTGAATAATCATTCAGTAAGTGAGCGGTTCTATAAAGTGGAGCCGCAGGCCTGTCTAGTCATGAAATTATTTTTTTGAGAAAAATGTACAATTTTCATGTCTTGTGATGTGAGGCAGGCAAGTTGCTGATCCTGATTATGCTTTTACGCCGGACTGAGGTGTTCCGGTTCATAAACCGTAAAACAGATGCTGAAACGGCCTTGATACACGATCAATCATTGCACATATAGTTTGCAATGCAGGCATATAGGTATATCACGCTGAATTAAGTTTCAGCCTGCATATCGGATTTTTAATAATCTTACAGCTATACAGGTTGCTGAATATTGTTGCTGCTGACTGATTTTGTCATCAGAGTTTTGTCTTTGTGCCATAATTAGGCGCAAAAACTGACATAGCGTCTGTTATGGTTCTGGTTAATCCGCCTTTCGGGCAGTATTAATCATTTACAGGAATGATGGCGAAGCAGCGCAGAAATTTTCATGCTTTGCATGATCTGAGGGTTCAATGGACGGTTTTATCGGCGATCTCGGGCAGTTTATTTCGGCCAATCAGGCTTGGGCCGGACCGATTGTCGGGTTGATAGCATTCGGTGAGTCTCTGGCTGTGATCGGTATGTTGATTCCGGCAACGCCAATCATGCTGGCAATTGGCGGTCTGGTCGGGGCAGGTATTATTGATCCTGTTCCCGTAATGATCGGCGCTGTTATTGGTGCCGTTATCGGCGATGTTATTTCCTACTTGCTTGGCTGGTGGCTCGGACGCCGAGTTATTCACCAATGGCCGTTGAACAAATACCGCTCCCATATTGCGCAGGCGCGTTTGCTATTCCGAAAATATGGTTTTGCCGCTGTGTTTTTTGGCCGTTTCTTCGGACCCGTTCGTTGTACCGTGCCGCTGGTTGCGGGCATGATGTCCATGGATCAGAAGCGGTTTCAGACTGCTAATATTACCTCTGCGCTGGTTTGGGCGCCGGTCATGATCCTGCCGGGCTGGCTGGCCGGCAAAGGTGCGGGTATCTTTGCGCGCCTTGATGGCAGTGACTGGGTGTGGATGGCTGTTGCGCTTACAGTACTTGCGACTGTTGTCAGTATTGTTGGTGTCCGTTTTATGCGTGCGCGCCCGAAACACGAGCGCAGACGCGGTGCCGCGAAGAATAAAATCTCTGCAACACCGGCTGAATAATAGTTGCTGTCATAAATATTGGGGGCAGCGCCTGATATACACAGACACGTAAATTTGTTGCCGTATTGCCAGAGGTTTGGCAAAATAATCACCGGACGAACTTGATTAGATTTGCATTTGTATTCATTATAAATGCAAATTATCAGTCCAGCAGACAGCCGTTTATCGTGCAATGGTCTGATTTTTAAAAAGCTTTACGCTGAATATGAAATGTTTAACCGCGCAAATTGCGCCTAAAATGGGTCTTTAAAAACTCCGATGCCGGAAGATACTTCTGACGATTCGTCTATTCCGGATTGTTGCCGCTCCGAACCGGTAACAATCCGAAACACAGTTTTCCTGCACGCCGCTGGCAGACAAAACAGGTCTTTGACATATCAGACCTCTGTTACACCGGTTGTGCATGTTTCCCGTCCTGTACAATTTCTGCGTGATAAGACTGCCGGTGCTGCAGCTGTCATCGCCCGCCTGTTTTCTGCAAAGGAGACCGGCCCGCGGGATAAAATCCTTCTGTTTTTCTCGGTGATGTATCAAACCTTATTTCATGCGCCTGAAGCGGCTGTGAAAAAAAGGATCTCTGATCCTGCGCGATCAGCAGGAAATTACACTGCCAATAAGCATGTCCGGTTATCTGATTTCAAAACCGGTAGCGGAACGGAACTGACACGGTTTTTTGTAGCCGCATTCAGTGCTGAACCAGTGCTTGCGCGTTTGGCTGGCCAAAAACAGGCTTGCAACCGCATCCCGCAACAGAAATTCTAGGAAACGACAACCCATGGAATGGATTGCCGATCCCAATGCCTGGATAGGCTTGGTTACTCTGATTGTTCTTGAGATTGTTCTTGGTATCGACAATCTCGTATTTATTTCTATTCTTGCCGGTAAATTGCCACCGAGCCAGCGTAATAAAGCGCGGCTACTCGGCCTTGCGCTTGCGCTTTTGATGCGTCTTGGTTTGCTGGCCTCGATCTCGTGGATCGTAACGCTTACACAGCCGCTCTTTACCATTTTCTCATTTGGTTTCTCCGGCCGCGATATCATCATGATCGTTGGTGGTGTGTTCCTGCTTGCCAAAGGTACGATGGAGCTCCATGAGCGTCTTGAAGGTGAAAATGCCGTCAAGGAAGGTAATCCGGTTCATGCGGTGTTCTGGCAGGTCATTGCCCAGATCGTTGTTCTTGATGCCGTGTTTTCGCTCGATAGCGTGATTACCGCTGTAGGCATGGTGCAGCATCTGCCGGTGATGATGATTGCTGTTGTCGTTGCTATGGCAGTGATGATGGTTGCTTCCAAGCCGCTGATGACATTCGTCAACAAACATCCGACCGTGGTTATCCTGTGTCTTGGCTTCCTGATGATGATCGGTTTCAGTCTGGTGATTGAAGGTTTCGGTTATCACGTGCCTAAGGGCTATCTCTATGCGGCAATCGGCTTCTCGATCCTGATCGAAGCTGCCAATCAGGTCGGCCGTCACAACCGTGAAAAACGTGTAACGACCAATGACCTGCGTGAACGTACCGCCGGTGCCGTGCTGCGCCTTCTTGGCGGTGGCCGCGGCAGTGACAATGCTCTGTCGGAAACTGTTGACGTGATTGCGGAACATACTGCTGCGGCAGATGTGTTCCGTCCGGAAGAGAAGGAAATGATCCGCGGTGTGCTGGATCTGGCTGATCGTCCGGTTCGTTCCATCATGACACCGCGTAATGAGGTGGAGTGGCTGGATCTGGATGCGAGTGAAGAAGAGCTTCGTAATGAATTGCGCCAGTTTGCTCATTCGCGTGTTATTCTTGCCCGTGGACAGGTCGATGAATTTGTCGGCGTGGCGCTGACAAAAGACTTGCTGCTTTATCTGGCGGATTCTGCGCCGATTGACTGGCAGAGTGCCATGAAACAGCCGCTGGTTGTTCATGAGCACAGCAATGTGCTGCGGGTTATGGAGCAATTACGCGGTTCTCCGGTGCAGATGGCGGTTATCGTCGACGAACATGGTTCTTTCGAAGGTGTTGCAACGCCGACGGATATTCTTGAGGCCATTGCCGGTGAGTTCCCGGATGAGGATGGCGATGCTCCGAGCGTCGAGACCGTTGAAGACGGTGTCTGGATTGTCGATGGCTTTACAGATATCCGCCGCCTGAGCGGTATTCTGGATCGTGATCTTGTGGATGAGGATGACCGCTATACGACACTGGCCGGTTTTGTTCTCTGGCATCTCGGCCATATTCCGACAGGTGGCGAAAAATTCACTACCGAAGGTTTTGAGTTCGAGGTTCTGACCATGGAGCGCCGTAACATCGCCAAAGTCAAAATTACAGCTTTGCCTGCTTATGATCTTTAAGCTGGCTGACTGATAAGAGAGAAACGCCGCATCATCTTGATGCGGCGTTTTTATATGAAAAGGCATTGTCCTATTCTGTGAACACTGTGTCGCAGGAGATAACTTGCAGTTTTCCTGAAACACTTTTAACAGGATGTGCTGAAAATTGGGCGCAGTAATGCCTGTCTGTTTTTCCGAATGAAAAAGGAAATATCCGTGCCAAAGCTTTATACAATCATTTGTGCGACACGTTCTGCGCGTCATGGCGATAAATTTGCCAAATGGTTTAATGATTTTGCAGCTGCAAATTCTGATTTTGATGCAGAGTTGGTTGATCTGGCAGAAGTTAAACTGCCGTTTTTTGATGAATCCACACATCCGCGTGCGCAGAAATATGAGCATGAGCATACCAAAAAATGGAGCAAGCTCATTGATGCCGGTGATGCATTTGTCTTTGTGATTCCGGAATATAACTATTCCCCGCCGGCTGAATTTTTCAATGCGGTGAACTTCCTCAATACCGAATGGAACTATAAGCCTGCGGCTATTATGAGCTATGGCGGTGTGTCCGGCGGTTTGCGTTCGGCACAGGTCGCCCGTTCGCATCTGAGCACATTGCGCATGATGCCGCTGCCGGAAGGTATTCCGCTGCCGAATTATCCGCAGTTCCTGAACGAGAACGGCGAATTTGTTGCGACTGAAATGGTTGAAGCCAGTGCAAAGACCGTTCTGGCAGAGCTGAAAGTCTGGAATGACGGCCTTCAGACAATCCGCAACAGGTAAGATTTCATTCTATTGATATTGAAAGAGAAACCGCTGCAGCAATGCAGCGGTTTTTTGTTGTGCTATGCCGGTTTGGTAATCTTAAATCACATAAAATTAATGGGATTATTGACATTCGCGTCCGGCTGGCAGAAATTAACAAGATGTTAATTATAGAGCATTTCCAGTTTATCTTGATCATAGGAAATGTTCTGTCTCTTTGTTTCTGCGCGTATTTTACCCGAAAACCGTTTCACATTTTTTCGGGATATGCTGGCAATCTGACGATACAGGAGTGTTATTCATGACTCTATTTCAGTCTCTGAAGGGAATGATGAAACAGCGCGGTCAGGCGTTTCAAAAATTCTGGCAGGAAATTTCTCAGGACGAGAAGACCATTGAGCGGAAGCGCCAAAACCGCCTTGCACCCGATCAGTCCGAAAAATTCGGCTGCTGGCGTCACCGTGGTATTTGGTAAAACCTTCCGCAAAGTATGATTTTTCACACGAGTTCCGGAAATCATATTGCGCCATATGAATGTTCGGTGGCAAAATATTGCTCATTCTTTTTCTGGCGTATTATAGATTTCTGATTTTGTTTCTAAAAGTAAATTATCTATTTAAATCAATAATTTAGTATTGATTTCATGCCGCTGCTGCTTAATCTTTGGAGTTATAGATAACTCCATCATTTGCCTCAGGCAAAGACACAGGCGGCGGGTATTTCATGAAAAAACTTCTGTTGGCGGCCGGGCTTGTGCTCGGTTTGGGAACTTCTTTGACTGCAGCTCAGGCCGAGGATCCGAAAGAGATACTCAATGTCTCCTATGACATTGCCCGTGAGTTGTATGAGCAGGTCAACACAGCCTTTATTCCGGTGTGGAAAGAGCAGACCGGTGAAACACTCACCGTCAATCAGTCTCATGCCGGTTCCTCCAAACAGGCCCGTTCTATTCTTGAAGGACTGGAAGCGGATGTTGTGACCTTCAATCAGGTGACGGATGTGCAGGTACTGCACGACAAAGGCAATCTGATCCCTGCGGACTGGCAGAGCCGTCTGCCAAACAACTCTTCACCTTATTATTCTCTGCCTGCATTTCTGGTGCGTGCAGGCAATCCGAAGCAGATCAAAAACTGGGACGATCTGGTGCGCGAAGACGTACAGGTGATTTTCCCGAACCCGAAAACCTCCGGCAACGCGCGCTATACCTATCTGGCGGCAACCGCCTATGCGCGTGAAGCATTTAACAAGGATGATGCCAAGGTTCGTGAATTCATCACCAAGTTGTTCAAGAATGTTCCGGTGTTTGATACCGGCGGACGCGGTGCGACCACAACCTTTACCGAGCGTGGTATCGGTGATGTTCTGGTGACATTTGAAGCTGAAGTGCTGGGTACGCAGAAGCTGCTTGGCAAAGACAAATATGAAGTCGTGGTACCACCAATCAGCCTGCTGTCCGAGTTTCCGGTGACTATTGTTGATAAGGTTGTCGATAAACGTGGCTCGCGTAAAATCGCTCAGGCCTATCTCGATTTCCTCTATGCACCACAGGGGCAGGAAATTCTCGCCAGCAATTTCAACCGTGTGCATGACGCTGCAACCATTGAAAAGCACAAAGCCAATTTCCCTGAGGTGAAACTGGTACGTGTGGAAGATGAATTCGGAGGCTGGGCAAATGTGACCAAAGAGCATTTTGCTGAAGGCGGTATTCTCGATCAGCTGTTCACGGGCAAATAACGTGACCTGAACACGATAGCCGGTGCGTCCTCAAAGACGCGCCGGTTTTTCCCGTATCCCATACAGAGCAGACCGGTTATGAAAAGACCAATCTTTAAAGTCAGAAAAACAGTGATGCCGGGTTTTGGTATTACGATGGGCTGTACGCTGCTTTATCTGACAGTGATTGTGGCTCTGCCGCTCTTTGCTCTGATTATGAAAACGGCCAGTCTCGGATTTGCTGATTTCTGGTCGATTGTCAGTTCGCCGCGCGCTGTGGCGACATTCAAGCTGACCATACTTACCTCTGCTGCCGCTACGGTGTTCAATGCTCTGTTTGGTCTGCTGATGGCATGGGTGCTGGTGCGTTACGAGTTTCCGGGCAAACGTTTGCTGGATGCTGCTGTTGATCTGCCTTTTGCACTGCCGACCGCTGTTGCCGGTCTGGCGCTGGTAACCGTTTTGTCGAAGAACGGCTGGATCGGGCAATATACTGAACCGCTTGGCCTGTACCTGGCCTATACGCCTGCGGGCATCATAATCGCGATGGCCTTTACTAGTATTCCTTTTGTTATCCGCACGGTACAGCCGGTACTTGAGGATCTGAATCATGATGTGGAGGAGGCGGCGGAGACGCTAGGTGCCAATCCGTTGCAGGTTTTTGCTCATGTGATCTGGCCGATGATCCTGCCTGCATTTCTGGCGGGCAGTGCTTTGTCCTTTGCACGTGGCTTGGGCGAGTTTGGCGCGATTGTTTTCATCTCTGCCAATCTGCCCTTTAAAACAGAAGTGACTTCGCTGCTCGTTTTTGTGCGGCTGGATGAATATGAATATCCGGCAGCTGCGGCTCTGGCGATGGTGATGTTGCTGATGGCTTTTGCCATGCTGCTGATAACCAATCTGATGCAGGCACGGCAGCTGCGCTATGCGGAGCGAAACTGATATGGCGATTTTGGCTTTTCCTGCTTTAGCTTCTGAAAAATCTTCACCGCAGTTTCGACGCAGACTTTGGGGACGGCGCTTTTTAATCTGGCTGGCCGTTGTGCTGTCACTGATCGTGCTCGGCATTCCGCTGGCGGTGATCTTCTCTGCAGCCTTTGGCAGCGGTATAGGACGCTTCTGGGCAGAAATTACCAAGCCGGATACGATGCATGCGGTATGGCTGACTGTGCTGACGGCGATTGTGGTTGTGCCGGTTAATATGGCGTTTGGTGTTTGCGTGGCATGGCTGGTGACGCGGTTTCGCTTTCCCGGGAGACGGTTACTGATCAGCTTTATCGAAATTCCGTTTTCGGTATCTCCGATTATTGCCGGTACAGCCTATCTGTTTCTCTATGGTGCGCAGGGGATGCTGGGGCCTTTGCTGGAGAGCTATGATATCAAGATCATGTTCACAATTCCGGCGATCTTTCTGGTCAGCCTGTTTGTAACCAGTCCTTTTGTTGCCCGTGAGCTGATCCCGCTGATGGAAATGCAGGGTGGCGAGGATGAAGAGGCGGCATTGTCGCTCGGTGCCAGTGGTCTGCAAACCTTCTTCTATGTGACGCTGCCGAATATCAAATGGGCGCTGCTCTATGGTGCCGTGCTGTGTAATGCGCGGGTGATGGGCGAATATGGTGCAACATCGATTGTCTCCGGCGCCATTCGCGGTAAAACCAATACGCTGCCGTTGCAGGTTGATCTGTTGTTTCAGGATCAGAACACAGTTGGCGCATTTGCTGCGGCTTCAACTTTGGCAGTGCTGGCTTTGCTGACACTGGTGCTGAAAGTCTGGCTGGAACGCAAACAAGTTGATTAAAATGATGAAGCCGCCTCTGAAATTGATTCAAAGGCGGCTTTTATCTTTTTGTAATTGTTAGTTTTATTGCGGCTGTGCTGCTGCCTTGCGCTGGGTCAGGATCATCACCAGTGCAATCAATATTGTACCGACAATGAAGACAAATGCAGCAGCGGCAATTGCTGGACTGATATTCTCACGAATAGTCGAGAACATCTGTCGTGCCAGTGTACGCTGGTTCGGACCTGCCACGAACAGGGTCAGTACCACTTCATCCAGCGAGGTTGCAAAAGCAAAGACCGCACCGGAAATAATACCGGGTTTTGCCAGTGGCAATGTCACTTTTTGCAGGATGACATAGGGTGACGCACCAAGGCTGGCAGCGGCTTGTTCCACCCGCCGGTCAACGCTTTGCAGCACGGCCAGCACGTTGATGACCACAAATGGCACTGCCACAACTGTATGGGCAATGATCACGCCGGTATAGGAATTGAGCAGGTCATATTGCGCAAACATCAGCTGCATGCCCACACCGAGCACCACAGCGGGCACGACCATCGGCAGCAGAAACACTGTTTTGATAGAGTTGAACAGGAAGGAATACTGATTGCCGCGCAGCCCCAGCGCGCCGACAGTTCCCAGCACTGTCGCCAGTGCTGTGGTGCCGACAGAGATGATCAAGCTGTTGATGATTGAGCGCCGCCATGCGTCCGCCTGCACCAGTTCCTGAAACCAGCGTGTGGAATAGCCTTCCATCGGGTATCCGAGCAAAGCGCCGCTGGTGAAAGCCAGCGGCAGAATTGCCACCAGCGGTGCCAGCAGGAAAAACACCACCGCAGCGCCAAACAGAAGTTTGAGGAGTTTGAAGCCGTTCATGAACGTACCTCCTTCTCGGTTGAGAGGCGCATATAGATTGTGTAAAGCAGGATGGTTGCAATCAGCAGAACCATGCCGAGCGCACCGGCCATGCCCCAGTTTGCAGCACCCATTGCGTAGAAGGCGATGACCGAGCTGATAAGCTGATCTTTAGCACCGCCGATGAGTGCAGGGGTGATGTAATAGCCAAGCGCCGTCATGAAGACGAGCAGCGAGCCGGAAACCACGCCACGCATGATAAGCGGCAATAGCACATGAAAGAAAGAACGCAGCGGATGTGCGCCGAGCGAGGCGGCAGCGGGCATCAGGTTCTTCGGAATGCCGATCAGCACACTGAACACCGGCAGTACCATGAATGGCAGCAGCACATGGGTCATGGCGATAATCACGCCTGTACGGTTGAAGATCAGCGCCAGTGGTTCACTGGTGATGCCGATCGCAATCAGCGCATTATTAATCAGCCCCTGATCCTGCAACAGGATAAACCATGCGGCAGTACGCACCAGCAGCGATGTCCAGAGCGGAAGCAGCACTGCACCAAGTAGCAACTGGCGTTTCCAGCCTTCAACGGAGGCGGCAACCATAGCGAACGGAATACCAATCAGAATACAGGCAATAGTAACGCTGAGGGCGGTGATGAAGGTACGCACCATTATGGTGACATTGGCTGAAGCATCAGATGGTAGAGAGCGGATTTCACCGGATATATCGCGCTCCATATCAATGGCTGCCAGCAGATTGCGGTCTGTCATTGTTGTGGAGGCGGCGCTGGCAATGGCTTGCCAGTAAGGTTGTTCACCCCATTTTTTGTCGATGGCGGTGAGATCAATCTGCGTATAATCAACCGGCTCTTCAAGCTTGGTCAGCTGATTGCGGGTTTTGCTCATCAATGTGCGGAAGCCGGGTTGGGCACTGTTGAGACGGCGCACCAGATCGCCGTAAAGCTGGGCATCATCATTGTTGCGGATATCTTCCGCCAGCGCGGCTTTCATTTCCGGTGTCGGTGGCGTTTCTGGATTCCAGTCGCTGGCAGCTTGTGCTGTGAGCGGCAGGGCTTTGGCGGCTACCGGATCGGATACGGCCTCTTTCATCATCGTCACCAGCGGGATGATGAAAAATACCAGCAAGAACAAAGCCAGCGGTGCCACCAGTGCGAAAGATTTTAAACGTTGTCGTTGCAGTTCATTCATGCCGCCACCTGAGCATTACGGGCAGGGACTGCAATCGGCCAGCAATCCGCCGGCAGGAAAGACAAGGTAACCGGATCACCAGCTTTCAGAGTATGGAAACTGCGGTCTGCTTTGGTGACAAGGCTCTGGCCTGCAAAGTCCAGCGCTACACGCAGATGGTCGCCGTGATAGACGATGTCGCTGACCGTGGCAGATAATTTATTGGAAGTACCATCGTCGGTGTTCAGGCGCACGCGTTCAGGGCGCAGCGACAGGCGGATATCCTGACCGGCATGGAACGGCGCTTCAGCGTCCACACGAATATCCTGACCATTGCTCAGGCGGATTTGGGTTTCGCCATTATGTGTACCGGAGACTTTGCCGTCGATCAGATTGGTTTCACCGATAAATTCCGCAACAAATTGCGTCGCCGGATGGTCGTAAATCTCGGATGGTGTGCCGATCTGTTCAATCTTTCCGTGGTTGAATACAGCAATGCGGTCGCTCATAGTCAGCGCTTCGGACTGGTCATGGGTTACGAAAACGATCGTCAGGCCGAGACGGTGATGTAATTCGCGGATATCGAGCTGCATACGTTCACGCAGCTGCTTGTCGAGCGCGCCGAGAGGTTCGTCCATCAGCACCACTTCCGGTTCAAACACTAATGCGCGTGCCAAGGCAACACGCTGTTGCTGGCCGCCGGAAAGCTGCGAAGGTTTACGCTCCAGCATGGTGCCGAGCTGCACCATATCCAATGCGCGTTTCACACGATCCTGCATATCGGACTTGGAAAGCCCGCGCATTTTCAGCGGGAAAGCCACGTTTTCGGCAATGGTCATATGGGGAAACAGAGCATAATTCTGAAACACCACACCCATATTACGCTTATGCGGCGGCAGCTGATCGATACGTTTTCCATCCACGCTGACAGTGCCGCCGGTAGGGCGTTCAAAGCCTGCAAGCAGCATCAGCAAGGTTGTTTTACCGGAGCCGGAAGGCCCGAGCATACTGACAAACTCGCCTTTGCCGATGGTTAAATCCAGATTATCTACAACTGTCAGAGAGCCGAATGCTTTGCTCACCTTGTCGAAATGAATGAAGGGATTATTCACGCGTAAAACCTCAAATGGAGCCGGTCACTGTTCACATGCTTGGGGCAAAACCGTTTTCGGGAGTAAAACAGGACAGTGATTGCTGTTGTCTGCTGCGGGGCGGCAACAGGAAATGCGCTTTGGAATTGAATGACTGCCAGGCAGTTCGGGAAATTTAAGCTGCGAAGTGCAGCCGTTCCGGAAAATTGCATCCTTACGGGGGAAGGCAGGCAAGTTCCGGAACAACTGCATAACCGGCCATGTGAAAGGCCGGTCTTTGGCTTCAGCTTACTGGGCAAGCCATGCGTTGAAACGCTGGTTCAGGCTTTCAGAATTATCTGTCCAGAATTCCACGCCGATAGCTGCTGCATCGGTCATATTGGCCGGTGTTGTCGGCAGGTCTTTGCGGTATTTTTCGTCAACGAATTTATCGGCTTCGATATTCGGCAGACCATAGGTGATATATTCAGGCAGCTTGGCCTGATTGTCAGCTTTGCTGGCGAAAGCGATGAAATCCATCGACTCTTTCGGGAAAGGCGTGCCTTTCATGATTGCCCAGCTATCGACGGCATAGATGCTGCCCGGCCAGACAAAACCGAAATTCTTGTTCTCGGTGCGGTTCAGCGCATTGATACGGCCGTTATAGACCGAGGCCATTACCACTTCACCGGAAGAGAGCAGCTGTACCGGCTGCGCACCGGCTTCCCACCACACGATATGCGGTTTGATTTCATCCAGTTTTTTGAATGCGCGGTCCACACCTTCCGGCGATGCCAGCACATCATACACATCTTTCGGTGCAACGCCGTCTGCAATCAGCGCAAATTCAAGAGAATATTTGGCACTTTTGCGCAAAGAGCGTTTGCCCGGGAATTTTTTTACATCCCAGAAATCAGCCCATGATTGCGGGGCATCTTTCATCGTATCGCCATTATAGGCGATGCCGGTAGACCAGACGATCGCGCCTACGCCGCAATCATGTACCGCTGCCGGAATGAATTTATCTTTGCCGCCGAGCTGTTCCCAATTGATATTTTCATAAATGCCGTCAGCACAGCCAAGCTCAAGCTCCTCAGCTTCAACCTGCACGACGTCCCAATTGGTTTCGCCGGCTTTGACTTTGGCTTGCAAAACGCCGTAGCCGCCATCCCAGCTTTCATCAAGCACCGGTTTGCCCAGTTCTTTGGCAAAAGGTTTGAAATAAATTTCGCGCTGACCGTCCTGATAGCTGCCGCCCCAGGAGACAACAGTGAGGTCGCGTGCCTGAGCGGTTCCGGCTGCCAAAGCCAGTCCGCCGAGCATGGTGCAGGCCGTGAATGCAATATGCGTAAGCTTCATTGATTATTCCCCACAGTTTATTGTTATGAAATTTGTTGCAACAAGTTTTCCATAGGAAATGCAGGGGGGCAATAGCTGATTGTGGGGTTGCCGTACAATTAATGTCGCATAGTGTGGGCGCTAATTTAGCATTGTTCTTATGTTGGAAGAGAGCCTTTGCCGCAGCTTCTGCGCATGGATCATGAAGCGCTTTTACCGCTTCATTGCAGGAAAATGGTCTTGAAATCATAAAACCACAACAGGAATGATGTGTGTTTTCCTTGACTTGAAAAGACTGACTTCCGTTTACGTCATACAGATATATTACAGTCCGGAAATGGCAGAGTTGATGCGTTTTAGGAATGATTTTGTGTTTAAAATGTATGGGGTGCTGATTTTACTGAGGCTTCCGCGCACCGGAATAAATTAAAAAAATAGTTTTTATATTTGAGTAGTTGCACTTCCCTGAGAGGATTTTAATGTGGTTCTGCGTTGCTGACGCTGCCACCTTGCCGGAGATTACTGATTAACTCAGCCGGTTCCGGACAGATGCAGCTTGTCGCCACGGGCCGGTATTTGCTTGCAGCAGAGTGCCGGATTTCAATTTTGATTCGCATATGGAGAAGTGACATGGGCCAGATTGGTCGTAGCTGGACATTTTATAAAGGCAAATGGCATGAAGGCGATGTGCGCATTCTCGGCGCGTCATCACAGGCAACATGGCTTGGCTCACTGGTTTTTGACGGTGCACGCGGTTTTGAAGGTGTCATCCCTGATCTGGATCGCCATTGCGCGCGCGTTAACCGCTCCGCCGAGGCACTTGGTCTGAAGCCGACTTATACGCCTGAAGAAATCATGGAACTGAGCCGTCAGGGCATGACAAAATTCGGTGAGAATGCTGCGGTCTATATCCGTCCGATGTATTGGGCGGAAGAGGGCGAAGCTAATGTGGTTCTGCCTGCTGCCGAGAGTACGGATTTTGCGCTGTGTCTGGAAGAAATTCCGATGGGTGAACCAACCGGTTTTACCATTACTACTACGCGCTTCCGTCGTCCGACGATTGAGACCATGCCGCTGGATGCCAAGGCTGCCTGCCTCTATCCGAATAATGCCCGCATGATCCGTGAAGCCCGTGCCAAAGGTTTCGGCAATGCGCTGGTTTGCGATATGCTGGGCAATGTGGCGGAACTTGCCTCTTCCAATGTGTTCATGGTGCGTGACGGTGAAGTGTTTACACCTGCACCCAATGGTACATTCCTCAATGGCATTACCCGTCAACGCGTGATTGGTCTGCTGCGCGATAATGGCGTAAAAGTCACTGAAACCACTTTGCGTGTGGAAGACTTCCGCGAAGCGGATGAAATTTTCTCAACAGGCAATCATTCCAAAGTTGTGCCGGTGATCGGTTTCGATGACAAGCAGCTGAGCTATGGTCCGGTTGCGCAAAAAGCCCGCAAACTCTATTGGGACTGGGCGCATTCGTAAGAGTACCATCCCTTAACGAAAAAGCCGCGAAATTGAGTTTCGCGGCTTTTTTATTTTAGCAATATATGATTTTCATGATTTTTAGTGTATTAGCTGTCTGGCTTCCGAAGTAGTTTTTAATATTTATAAAGGTTTCTATTATGAGAAAAATTTTTAATGTTGTAATTTCAGTGCTGGTAATAAATACAGCTGTTACAGGCTATGCCTATGCGCAATATACGGGGCCTAATGTGTCTCAGCAGACCCGTAGCGTTTCAGATATTCTGAAAAATCCGGTTGATGACCGGCGTATTATTCTTGACGGTTATATCATCAGAAAAGTTAGCCATGAGAAGTATATTTTCTCTGACGGAACCGGTGAAATCCGGGTTGAGATTGATGACGATAAGCTGCCGTCGTCTCGCTTTGATGATAAAGTCAAAGTGCAAATTCATGGTGAGATTGATGTGAATGATGGCCGCTCACCTGAAATTGATGTTGATGCGATTGTTGTGCAATAAATGAAAAAGAGCGCTTTGCTGAGACAAAGCGCTCTTTCTTATAAGCTTACGGTTGTTTCGTCAGTTATCCTGTATTTTGCGCTTTTTGGAGAATTCGCTCTTCTCAAAAATCAGCACAACAATCAGCGAAATACCGAATGGTATCAGCAGATAGAGCAGGCGGAAGACAATCAGTGCTGCCAGAACATCTGCCGGATTGAGATTTGGCAGACCGGTGATGAACAGGAATTCCAGAACACCAAGGCCGCCCGGTGCATTGGAAATCAGAGCTGCCGAGAATGAAATCAGGAAAATGCCGAGCACAATCAGGAAGCCCGGATGGTTCACCTCGGGCAGGGCGAAATAGATGATACCTGCGGCACCGATCAGTTCCAGTGGCGCAATCAGCAGCTGCCATGAAACAACCGAGAGGCGCGGATAGGATAGCTGGAATTTGGAGCCGATACGCAAAGGCCGCAATTGCATGAAGCTGCCGAATACATAAAGCGCAACCAATACAAGAATAATAATACCGGCAGCTATTGCGACGCTCTCGGGAATATCATTGTTAAAACGCTGAAGCAGATCCGGCTCAACGAGCAGAACGATAGCACTGAGGATCAGTGTGCCGAGTGCAAAGGTGAAAGAGCAGAAACCTACCAAAACGGCAACTTCCGCACCGGACAGGCCTTTGGAAGAATAAGCACGGTAGCGGACAACCGCACCGGAAATAACAGACGCACCGATATTATGTGACAGGGCATAAGCGGTGAAAGAGCACAGGCTGATAAACAGCCATGAGATTTTTTTGTGCAGATGCTTGAGCGCTATGCGATCGTAACCGGCCAGCGCCATATAGGAAAGCAATGCACAGGAAGCACTCAGCAGCCATTGTTTCAGGGTAATCGCCGCGAGACTGTCAATTACATCCTCAAGAGAAATGCTGCGCAGTTCATTATACAGAAGCCATACGGATACAATAACCGCGCCGATGCCGATTGTCGGCCAGATGTAATCTTTCCATTTCATCTATCAGATGACACCCTTTTGTTGTTGGTGTGGTCACATATGTCATCACCGGAATTCCGTCTTTTAAGGGCGGATGTCTGCTGATTGATTCCACATCACCTATTTGTAACAGGTATTCACATGTTGTCAGTTTTTATACTTCGTCACTTTTAACGATTTTTATGTCTTAATCATTAATTTATGGAACTTAAGGGTTCTTCAGGTGAAGTTTCTGTCAAGTTTTTTGCATAATCTGTTTTTGATGCGGAAATTTTTCCGAGAATGCCGCGGGCAATCTCTTCTTCTGCCAGAATAATCGTCCCAATTCCGAGATCACGCAGATAATCGGCCTCAACCACCGATTCAGCACGAGCAATAATATGCAAGTCAGGATTCTTCTGGCTGGCCTGTGCGATGACACGGGCGGTCTCAAAAGCATATGGCAGTGCGAGAATAAGGCATTGTGCATCAGCAAGACCGGCTCGGCTAAGCGTTTCCTTTTCTGCGGCATTGCCGAGAATAACTTCAACTCCGGTTTCACGCAGTTCAATCGCTGGTTTTTCCGCATTCTCAATCACAACGATCGGGCATTTGTCTGCGAGAAGTTTTTCCGCAACGCGTGAACCAACTTCACCGTAACCCGCAATAATAGTATGGCCGGTTAAGGATGTTGCATAAGCGCTAAAGGACTTGATGGTGTGATATTCATCATCATCTGGCGTAAGCTCTGTGACATCCGGTGATTGTTTGGCGCCAAGCTTGCGTTCAATGAACGGGCGCAGCTTTTCAAAGCCGATAAACACCAGCGGATTGAAAAGAATTGAAAGAATGGCACCTGCCAGTACCAGATCCTGAGCCTCTTTCGGCATCAGTTTCAGAGAAACACCAAGACTTGCGAGAATGAATGAGAACTCACCAATCTGCGCAAGGCTGGCAGAAATGGTCAGTGCGGTTCCCGTCGGATGTTTGAATGCGCGTACAATAAAGAAAGCGGCGGCGGATTTTCCGATCATGATAATCAGCAATGTTGCCAGCAATGACAGAGGATTATTAATCAGCACCATCGGATCGAACAACATACCGACCGAGACGAAAAACAGCACTGCAAATGCATCACGCAGCGGCAGGGATTCTTCGGCAGCCTGATGGCTGAGTTCCGATTCACTCATCACCATACCGGCAAAGAAAGCGCCGAGCGCCAGTGATACGCCGAACAGGTTGGCAGCGCCAAAGGCCACGCCCAGAGCAATGGCCAGTACGCCAAGGCGGAAGAGTTCACGCGAGCCGCTGGCGGAAATCACCTCCAGCACCCATGGAACAACTCTTTTGCCGACTATCAGCATCAGCGCGATGAAGACTGCAATTTTGATCAGGGTCAGTACAATGATGCCGGTAATGCCAAGCCCCAGATATGAAGCAATGGGATCTGACGGAACCGTGCCGGAATTGCCATACAAAAGACCGGCAATCGCTGGCATCAACACGAGTGTCAGCACCATCACCAGATCTTCAACAATCAGCCAGCCGACTGCGATGCGTCCGCGGTCTGTTTCCATCAGCCGGCGTTCCTGCATGGCGCGGAGAAGCACAACGGTGGATGCGGTGGAGAGCGCCAGACCAAAGGTTACGGAACCGGTGAGATCCCAGCCGATAATCAGGCCGAGACCGGTGCCAAGAGCGGTTGCGGCAAAAATCTGCACCAACGCTCCTGGAACTGCGATGGTTTTTACCGACAGTAGTTCTTTGACGGAAAAATGTAAGCCTACACCAAACATCAGCAAGATAACGCCGATTTCAGCCAGCTGGAGTGTCAGCTCCTGATCGGCGACAAAACCCGGCGTATAGGGGCCGCACAATACACCAGCCAGCAAATATCCGACCAGCGGGGAGATGCGAAGACGATTGGCAATGGCTCCGAAGAGAAAGGCCAGACACAGACCGACAACAATCGTGGCGATGAGAGGTGTGTCGTGAGGCATGGCGGCTTGTCCTTATATAACCAAAGTCCATGGAGTAAAACTCAAAGGACTTTGGTTAAGCCCGAGTGGCGATTGAACTTTCCAAGGCGTGATGCGCAGCATCTCATCGCCTTGCGATAAGCGTCTTTGGGCCGTTTGTCTCAACTGCAATACCGGCGGAATTATGCAATTCAGAAAAAGGGCGGTAGAGGAGGAGTATCACGCGGTATTTAAGCCGCGTGATACATATTTGTGCCTGATTACTTGGCGGTAACGGTAGTATCCGTATCGCCGAGGCCGCGCTTATGGGTGCGTTCCCACCAGGTGCCGAGCAGCATCAGGATCGGTGCTGCAATGAAGATCGACGATGTGGTTGCAATGAACACACCAAACAACATCGGGATCGCAAAGTTCTCAACCGCGCTGCCGCCCCAGATTGCCATCGGAAGAACAGCAAGGAAGGTACAAAGCGAGGTATAGATACAACGGGCGAAAACCTGATTGATACTCATATCAATGATTTCACGCAGCGGTTTGGCCTTATACATACGCATATTTTCACGCATACGGTCATAGACCACCACCTTATCATTGACCGAGTAACCGACCAGTGTCAGCACAGCCGCAATCGCGGTGAGGTTGAAGTCGAGCTGGGTGATGACGAAGAAACCGACCAGTTTGGTGGTATCCAATACCAGCGTGGCAATCGCGCCGACAGCGAAATACCATTCAAACCGCCACCAGAGATAGATCAGCATCGCACCGGCAGCCAGTACCAGAGCGATAAAGCCGGAACGTGCAAGCTCGCCGCTGACCTTTGGTCCCACGACTTCTGTACGCTCGATCTTCACATCCTTGTCGATCGACTGAACAGCTTCACGAACCTTGTTAACCGCAACGGTCTGTGCTTCTTCACCGCCATCCTGACGCTGAACTCGGATCAGAACATTTTCAGGGCTGCCTGCATTTTGCAATGCGACTTCACCCAGACCTAGACCGCCGAGCGAGGAACGCAATTGTCCCAGATCAGCCGGTTGGGATGTGGTGATTTCAACCTGAATACCGCCGGTAAAGTCCAGACCGTAGTTCAGACCCGGTTTGAAGAACAGGAACAGCGAGGCAACCGAAAGAATAACCGACACCATAATCCCGAAATAACGGGCTTTCATGAACTGGTAATTGGTATTTTCCGGAGCCACGCGCACCCAAGGTTCAATATGCAGAACCTTCAGCTTACGGCGGCGGACAGACCACGCCATGATAATGCGAACGACCGAAACAGCCGTAAACATGGAAATGGCAATACCGAGCATCATGGTGATAGCAAAACCGCGAACAGGGCCGGTACCGAACATAAATAGCAGAACGGTTGCAATCACCGAGGTGACGTTGGCGTCAACAATGGTTGAATAAGCGAAGTTGAAGCCTTTATCGAGCGCGGCCATAGCGCCCATGCCTTTTTTGGTTTCTTCACGAATACGCTCATTGATAAGAATATTCGCATCCACAGCGATACCAATACTGAGGATAACACCGGCAATACCGGGCAGGGTCAGCGTTGCCCCGATCAGGGTCAGTGCCGCAAAGGTCAGTACAATATTCAGAAGCAGCGCGAAATTCGCGATCATACCCCAGAAGCCGTAGAGCATGACGATGAATGCTGCGACCAGAATAAAGCCGAGAATACCGGTATAGACACCCATTTTAATGGCGTCGCCACCAAGATCCGGACCGACTGTACGTTCTTCAATAACGGTGAGTGGTGCAGGCAAAGCACCGGCACGCAGCAGGGCGGACAGAACCACAGTATCTTCAACAGTGAACTGGCCGCTGATCTGGCCGGAACCACCGGTGATCGGCTCACGGATTGTCGGCGCAGACAGAACCTTGTCATCCAGAACGATCGCAAAAGGACGGTTCACGTTTTTTGTGGTGATTTCAGCGAACTGACGGGCACCCTGACTGTCAAAACGGAATGAAACAATCGGCTCGTTTGAACGCTGGTCAAAACCGGCGCGGGCATCGGTCAGACGTTCGCCGCTGAGAGCGACCTGATCTTCGATCGGATATTTAATGGTCGGATTTTTGGAATCTTCCATAATTGTGACGCCCGGAGGCGGCGGGCTGTTCGGATCTGCATCCGCAACCATATGGAAGGCCATTTTAGCAGTTGAACCCAGCAGTTGGCGCAGCTGTGTCGGATCCTGCAGACCTGGCAACTGAACCACGATACGGTCACTGCCAACGCGCTGGATGGACGGTTCGGAAACACCAACCTGATCCACACGCTGACGGATGATCTCAAGGCTCTGGGTGAGGGCGCTGTCGAGACGGTAGTTGAAACCGGCTTCTGTCAGCGACAGACGGATCTGTTCGCCCGGCGTTGTCACATCAATATCATTGATCGGTGTGCCGAAACCGCTGGTCGATACAGGATTAATCAGGGTTTTCAGTGCTGTTACCGCACGGTCACGCTGAGCAGTATCGGCAATATTGACCAGAACCGCATCACCGGCCACACGAATGGACTGTGGCTGGATACGTTCTGAGCGCAGTTTGCTGCGTGCATCATCCAGCAATGTACGCAGACGGTCTTTTTTCAGACCGGCAGCATCCACTTCAAGGACGAGGTAAGAACCGCCGCGAAGATCAAGCCCGAGTGTGACCTGATTTTTCGGGAACCAGCCGGGCATATTTTCCAGCTGTTGCTTGGTAAAGACGTTCGGCAGGGCGATGAATATGCCTGCCAGAATGATGAGACTGTAAAGATATACAGCCCATTTGGGTGTACGCATGAGAGTAATCCGGTCCGATTGTTTGCGGCAGGAATGACTGTATTCAGACAGACCGTGCCGTAATGCAGATGGAAATCATAAGACCTGTCAGACGCATAGTGTCAGATAGGACTTACTTTAAAAGAACTGCCGGAAAGCAGAATTTAAATTTGGGATAAAGGCGGTGCGCGGGCGCGGATAGCGCTCCGGCGGGCATCTGTCTGCTGGTTATGCTGAATGCGCAGAACGGATGCGGAAGTGAAAGCTGCCAGAAGGGCAAATAATGCCGGCAGAATGAAAGTGCCGTCAGCGCTGAAGGGCAGAGCTTTGCTGCTGAAATATAGCGCAGGGGTAAGAATTGCCCGAACCGGCGCTGTCAGCGTGCTGTTCGGTGCGCGCCCTGACGGATCAGTCGTCTGAACGCTTTGGCGATCCTGAACCAGAGCTGCGGTCTGATAGCTGATTGTGTTTTGGTCACCGGCTGTAATTAATGCCGATTGCAGAGCCAGAAGTCCGGACAGAAACCACAGCAAGCCAAAAGAATAAAGCACCGTGCGAAGAGACAGCCTGTGCTGTTCCTGTCGTGCTTTCCCCGTTATCGCTCTGCAAAGTCTGGATCTGAAAATTGTTCCGGCTCGCTTTTGTCCTGATTTGCGAAAATCATGTCTGACTTGAGTAAATTTGCAGAAGGTCTCCGGCTTATGCAAAAATACTGTTTCATCTCATTAACCATTCAGCACCTTAATCACAAGGAAAATAGCTGACATGACACGGCTTTGTTGAATTTTGCTGACAAAAAACAGCTATGTCTGCTGAGATGCTGCACGAGAAGATAAACAACTTCTCTGAGACATGAAGCTGTGGCCTTAATCTTATTTGCGCCTATATTGTGCATAAGAAAGCAGCGTTTGCGCCCATTTATTTCTAAGCTGTTATTTGTGGATTGACGGTTCTGAAAAAGCCCCGGAAAAGTCAATAATATGAATCGGAAGCAGCAGTTTATTGAGAGACAGATTTTGAAACTCCTATCAGCAATCTCCCTAAGGTTTTTATTGTGCTTTGTATTGCTGGTCTCGGGCATTGCTGCAGGGAGCGTGACCGGAAGCGGCTGGGATATGGCTCAGGCGCAATCGGTCTCACAGAATCTGGCAGCGCAGCAAAAGACGATTGTCGAGGACTTGCGCAGCCAGATTGATGAGATCGGCAAAACTCTCGATAAATCCAAAAGCAATGATGAAACGCTGGCCAATATTAAAGTCAAGCTCGAGGGGATTTCCAAAAAGCTTCTTGATGCCGGTCTCGCATTTCGTCCGCGTCTGAGTGAAATCAATTCACGTCTTGACCAGATGGGGCCGCCGCCTGCGGAAGGTAAGCCTGCTGAATCCGAAATTGTTGCGACAGAGCGGGAGCGGCTGACCACAGAAAAGGCTGAGATCAATACGGTTCTCGGCTTTACTGAAGATGCATCAGTACAGGCCAATCAGCTGATTGAGAAAATCGGCTCTATGCGCCGCGATCTGTTTACGCAGACTCTGTCTCAGCGCGTTGATATTAACACGGCGCTGGTGACGGAGGTTATTAATGCGGCCGGTTATGAAACCAAGACATTTTATTATTTGCTGAAATCGTGGTGGGATTTCACACTCTATCCGCGTCTGTGGACATTGCTTGGTGTGCTGGCGATTTCCGTTATTCCGGCATTGCTTATTCACTTAAGTGCAAGGCGGTGGCTGGCCGATCTTTATGAGCGTGATCCGCTGGAGGAAAGGCCGAGTTATCTCAGTCGCTTGTCCGTTGCCTTCTGGTCAACGGTCATTCCGTCTGTGGCGATTGTCGTATTTCTGGGGCTGGTCTATGTGCTGTTCCAGCGTTTTGATCTGCTGCGGCCTGATGTGGCACAGTTGCTGGCTGCCTTGTTCTCTCTTTTCTGTGTGGTGCTGTTTATTTACCGGCTGGCACGGGGTGTGCTTAGTCCGGATATGCCGAACTGGCGTCTGCTGCCGGTTGCACCAAAACCTGCGCAAATCCTGATCTGGTTACTGACAGCTGCTGCGATTACGCAGAGTATTGAATATTTTCTGGAAATTTTGAATGGCGTGATGTCTTCGCCCTTGTCGCTGACTGTGGCGAAAAGTGTGATCGGCACAGCAATGGTTGGTGCTCTGCTGCTGGCGATTGCCTTTCTGAAACCGATTCAGAATCCGAGAACCGGTGAATTGCGTGAATGGCCGAAGCTCACCAAGATCATTCTGATCGTGCTGGGACTGGTACCGATTTGCGCTGCGATTTTTGGTTATATCGGCCTTGCCCGTTTTGTGGCGCAGCAGATTGTGGTGACAGGTGCGTTTATCGTCACCATGTATCTCGGCTTTCTGACAGCCCGCGCCATTACCCATGAGAAGGCCTTTGCCAATACCAGCCTCGGACGGAAGTTGCGGGACAAGTTTAATGCCAATGAAGCAACGCTGGATCAGCTGGGGCTGCTGGCGGGTATTGTCATTAATCTTATCGTCCTGCTGATTGGTGTGCCGCTGGTTCTGATGCAGTTTGGTTTCCAGTGGTCGGAAATGAGCACGAGTTTTGTGCGGATTATGACCGGTTTCCAGATCGGGAATTTCTCGATTTCGCTGCTGAGTATTCTGACCGGTATTGTGCTGTTCATTATGGGTTACTTCCTGACAAGGTTGTTCCAGAACTGGCTGGACGGCAGTGTCATGGCACGCGGACGCATTGATCCGGGTGTGCGTAATTCCATCAAAACCGTGGTTGGTTATGTCGGTCTGGCTTTGTCGGGGCTGCTTGGTATTTCAGCTGCCGGCATCAATCTCTCCAGCCTTGCGCTGGTCGCCGGTGGTCTTTCGCTTGGTATCGGTTTCGGTTTGCAGAATATTGTCTCGAACTTTGTTTCGGGGTTGATCCTGCTGGCTGAGCGCCCGCTGAAGGTCGGCGACTGGGTGCAGACAGGCACTGTCAGTGGTTTTGTGAAGAAGATCAGCGTGCGTGCAACGGAAGTGGAAACCTTCCAGCGCGAGACGATTATCGTGCCGAACTCGACGCTGATTAATGACAATGTCGGCAACTGGACGCATCGTAACAAACTTGGCCGTTCCGATATGCAGCTTCTGATCGGTTATCGTACCGATGTGCGCCGGATTCAGGCAATGCTGTTTGAAATTGCCAAGGAAACGCCGCTGGTTCTGAAGAATCCGGAGCCGATGGTCTTTCTGATTAATATGACTGAACTGGTCAGCAGCAATATGATGATGCGCTTTGAGATCCGTATTTTTCTGGCCGATATCACCAGCGCTCTCGGTGTGCGTAATGAATTGCAATTCACGATTGTTGAGCGGTTTGCAGCGGAAGGGATCAGTGTGATGCCTTTGCCGTCACCGATTCCTTTGCCTGAGCCGCATGTAAATTCAGAAGAGGTCGCTGAGGGTTAGAGCGTATCCCGAAACGTGTGAAACGGTTTTCGGATCAAGATACGCGTATAAATGAACGAACAGAGCATTTCGAAGTTTCAATGATCAGTGGAAATGCTCTGTTAATGAAGGAAATGCCAGAAAGTTGTTCGATTCTTGTCTGGATTAAGCTTTAATTAATTTCTCATTCAGTTGCGGTTCATCGGCAATGATTATAAATAAGGCCATGAAATGATGCGGTGCAGACTAAAGTGTGACTGACACAGACATTGAAACCGCAGTGAGTTCAGAGATTGAGGAGTGCTATGGTGAATATGAAAAAAACCGGATTTGGCAGCCTTGTTATGATTTCAGGCATTCTGGCCGGATCAGCATCTGCTTTGGCAGCATCCGTCCTGAACAGCGACAGCACAGCACAGACGCTTGTGGTGACGGAAGGCTCTTCCAAGCAGCAGGTGACAGTGCAGCCCGGTGAAACAGTATCAATCTGCCCGAGCGGCTGTTTTGTGACCTTTCCGAACGGCGACCGCGAGGCGCTGACGGGTAATGAGGCCATTACAATTTTCAACGGCGGCGGTACGCATAAATAACCGCTTCAAAATGACTGATTTTTTAAAAGCCGCAATGGTCGCAACCGTTGCGGCTTTTTCTTATGCTTAAAGCGGTAATCCTTGTTTTGATATTGCCTGCGGGAGTGATTTTACACTGCGGAGAGGCCGCGTCGCGGCGCTTTTCGGCTGTGTCGCAAACAGACCTTACAAGTCACTGAACTGACAGCATAGTAAGCGCAATCTGCTTTGAAACACCGGAGGAATGGTGCGCTTCAAGGCAGAAGATTTGCGCCCTGCCACGTTATGACCGCACCGGATAAAGGGGCAGAAATAACAGGCTGTATCAGAATGTTGCAGTGCCGGACCGCTTCAGAAAAAGACGCGGCATTGCCGGTTCAGAGGATGAAGTTTCATGAAGACCCATGCCCGTGCGGTGGTTATTGGTGGCGGTGTGGTAGGCGTGTCTACGCTCTATCATCTGGCGAAGAAAGGCTGGGCAGATTCTGTGCTGATCGAGCGCAAAGAACTGACCTCCGGCTCGACATGGCATGCGGCGGGGCTTCTGCCTCTGTTTAATCTGAGCTATTCGGTCGGGCAGATTCACAAATATTCCGTCAAATTCTATCAGGAACTGGAAAAAGAGACCGGTCTGAATGTCGGTTTTAGCAAGTGTACCAATATTCGCCTGGCGCGCACCAAAGACCGCTGGGACGAATATATGTATTATGCCGGTGTGGCGAAGACCATTGGTGTACCGGTGAATATTCTGACGCCGGAGCAGGTCAAAGAAGTCTGGCCGCTGGCGGAAACGGACGGCATTCTCGGCGCGATTCAGCATCCGGATGACGGTTATATCCAGCCGGCTGATCTCACACAGGCACTGGCAAAAGGTGCCCGTGATATGGGCGCTACGATTTATCGTTACACCACTGTGACCGGTATTGAACAATTGCCGGACGGCAAATGGCTGGTGAAGACCGACAAGGGCGATATTACCGCTGATCATGTTGTGTCAGCTTCCGGCAGTTTCGCTGCAAAAACCGGCAAGATGGTCGGCCTGACCGTACCGGTTGTGCCGGTCGAGCATCAATATATTGTCACCGAGCCGCATCCGGCAATCATGGAGCGCAAATCGAAAGGCTTGCCGGAAATGGGCGTGCTGCGCGAGAGTGACAGCTCATGGTATATGCGTGAGGAAAATGGCGGTCTTCTGCTCGGGCCTTATGAAATCGGTGCGCCGGTCTGCTATCAGGATGGCCCGTCTGACGAGAGCGAATATGAGCTGTTTCAGGAAGATCTGGAACGCTTGATGCCATATATTGAAACCGCAATTGCGCGGGTTCCTGCCTTTGGCGAGGTGGGGATCAAGAAAGTTTATAATGGTGCGATTGCCTATACGCCGGATGGTAATCCGATTATCGGCCCTGCACCTGGATTGCAGAATTTCTGGCTCAATGAAGGCCATTCTTTTGGTGTGACTGCTGCGGGCGGTGCCGGCTGGCAGCTGGCCGAATGGATTGTCGAGGGCGAACCATCCATTGATATGATGGGTGTCGATCCGCGCCGTTTCGGCCCTTATGTGACCGAAGGCTATCTCAAAGAAAAAGCGGAAGAAGCTTATGCCGATGTTTTCACCGTGCATTATCCTGATGAGGAACGCACAGCTGCGCGTCCGCTGAAGCGCTCGCCGTCCTATGATCGCCAGAAGGCTCTGGGCGGTGTGTTCGGTTCCGTCTATGGCTGGGAACGTGCCAACTGGTTTGCGCCGGAAGGCTATGGCATTGATGTTGCATCGCTGGATAAGCCGGATGTGCTGCTGAACCATAACCATCCGGAGCCGGATGCCAATGGTAAGGTTCAGGAGCTCTGGTCGTTCCGCCGCTCGAATTATTTCGAACATGTCGGCAATGAGGTGAAGAATGTCACCAATAATGTCGGCCTGCTGGATATGTCACCTTTCGCCAAGATGGAAGTGACCGGTTCCGGCGCGCGCCAGTGGCTGGAAAGCATTCTCGCCAATCGTGTGCCAAAGAAACAAGGCCGCGTGGCACTGAGCCATATGCTGACACCGCAGGGTGGTGTGCAGAGCGAATTCACCGTCTATGAGTGGAAACCAGGAAGTTTCTATCTGGTGTCTGCCGGTGCCTATGAGAATATCGATCATGATTATCTCTATAAGCTGGCACCAAAAGACGGTTCGGTTATTCTGCGCCCGATCACCCAGAAATATGGTGTGCTGGTTCTTGCAGGGCCGAATAGCCGTAAAGTTTTGCAGAAACTGACCCGCACCAGCCTGTCCAATGAAGATTTCCCTTGGCTGACAGGTAAAGAAATAAGCGTCGGCACTGCAACTGCCCATGCATTGCGCGTTAACTTTGTTGGCGAGCTGGGCTGGGAGCTGCATCATCCTATTGAACAGCAGAACACGATCTATGATCTGGTGATGGAAGCCGGTACTGAATTCGGTATCAAGCCGTTTGGTATCCGCGCCATGCTGTCGATGGGGATTGAAAAATCCTATCGTCTGATTCCACGCGAAATGTCGGTGGAATATAATGCCTTTGAATCCGGTCTGGATCGCTTTGTTCACCCGAATAAAGGCGAGTTTATTGGCCGTGATGCAGCTGTGGCTGCCCGCGAAAAAGGTCTGCGCTGGAATTTTGTGACGCTTGAAATTCACGGTGTTGAGGATGCTGATGCCCGCGGTTCCGAGGCGATTTACAAAGACGGCAAGCTGGTTGGTCGTGCCACCAATGGCGGCTTTGCATGGCGTCTCAATAAGAGCATTGCACTGGCAATGGTAAAGCCGGAACATGCTGCAATCGGAACGGAGCTGGAAATCAATATTCTCGGCAAAAACTACAAGGCGACGATCGTACCGGAATCGCCGTTTGATCCTGAGAATGAACGCCTGAGAGCTTAAAACGCTCAGCAATTGAAAAGACAAAATCACCGGCATTTCCTTTGAGATGCCGGTGATTTTTATGCATGGGTATAAAAATAAAAGGCCGGTAAAACCGGCCTCTTGTATTTTTTAAGCAGCAATCAGCTGTTTTCTGTCGGCGCGTTCCTGCTGTGGTGAACGGCCATAAAGTTCGCGATAGCATTTTGAGAAATGCGAAGCGGAGACAAAGCCGCAGGCTACAGCCACCTCAACCACAGGCATAGAAGACTGGATCAGCAGATGGCGGGCGCGGTCGAGACGGATTTCCAGATAATAGCGGGCAGGGGAACGCCCCATTTCCTGACGGAACAAACGCTCAATCTGGCGACGGGACAGGCCGACATTACCGGCAACATCCAGTAGCGACAGAGGTTCTGTGAGGCAGCCTTCCATCATTTCAATGATTGAGAGTACCTTGGAATTCTGTACGCCGAGACGGGCACGCAGTGGCAGGCGCTGGCGGTCATGCGGTTTGCGCACGCGATCAGTCAGTGCCTGTTCGCAAATGCTGTTGACCAGATTTTCATCAAAATCATCGCCGATCAGCTTCAGCATCATATCCAGCGCCGCTGTGCCGCCTGCACAGGTGTAGAGGTTGCTGTCGATCTCAAACAAATCCGCATAGACCTCAGCCTTCGGGAACGTTTCAGAAAAGCCCGGCAGATTTTCCCAGTGTATGGCGCAGCGTTTACCGGAGAGCAGTCCTGCCGATGCCAGAATATGAGCGCCAGTGCACAGTCCGCCGACGGAAATGCCGCGATTATAGGATTCACGGAGCCATGCCAGTGCAGATTTATTCTGATAATTCTCTACATGGACGCCTGAACAGACAAATACCATGCTGGGGCGGTTCTCGCCGATAAGATTGCGGCGTTCATCATCCAGTGATGTGTTTGCAGCAATTTCAATGTCGCTGGATGCCATGACAGGCTTGCCATCTGCGGAGGCCAGCCGCCAGCGATAGGCTTCAAAACCGAGCATACGATTGGCAATGCGCAATGGCTCAATCGCCGTGGCAAAAGCAATCATAGAAAAATTCGGCACCAGAAAAAAGACAATAGACCGCTTAAGCCGTGCTTTATCATTCATGGCCATGTTCCCGCATTTTCAGAGCTGTCTTGTCGTAAAAACAAGATGCTCAATTATTAATTTGTGCAAATCAGATCGGGCCAGAGAAGAGCGGGTTCTATTCTTTAAGGGGAATTTTCCCGTAAAACATTCTCTGTTTTGTCTGAACTGCTTTGTATAGTTTGATCTCTGAAAGGCCGTTTCTCTGTCCCACACAGACGGCGCAATCAGGATATCGGTATTGAGACATATTCTTTGGTCTTAGGGAAGTGCGGCCAAATGCCTGTCGCGAAATGGTAATTTCATATCGAAAAATGGCGCGCAAACGCAAAATTTTTATAATCTTAGAATTGGTATAAAATGAAATTATGTCGCGAACGTTATATTGTTTGCGTCTCTTGATATTTTTTCAAGGCATAGCCGGTAAAGTTTTAAAATATTTTCTGAATTATATTTTAGTTATGCAACCAGAAAGGGCCGTTCTGCGTTCCTTGTCATGAAACTGTTCTGTTTTTTGTCAGGAACGGCTGCGGATTTTCTAAAGTCATTACTCGGGAAAACGACCCGAAACTGACAAGCAGATCAGGTTTTGCTCATGTTTTGGGAGATATCTTGATGAAAACTTCTGTATTCGCCCCGCTTGTTATTGTTCTCTGTGCGTTGTCGCTGGCCGCTTGTGCCAATACGGTGCGCGGTGTCGGCAAGGATGTCAAAGACACCGGTCGTGCTGTCCAGCAGACCATTGAGTAAATAAGTGTATAAAATACTTTAAAAGCCTGCATTGATGGCTCAATGCAGGCTTTTATTTTGAGATTTTATAAATTTAACGGCGTATCATTGCAGTCATAACAGAGCTGACAGATGTCTGGCCGATGATAATGCCTTTTTCGCAGCACACATTGAGCTGTTCTGTTTTTTCATCCACGAGCTTGCGCATTGCGTCTTCCAGCAGCGTGTCAAAACGGATCACCGGCAGATTGGTGTCTGCGCCTTGCGGAGACGTCATAATTGTATCCACACGGATAACCCGCCCGCGATTGACCTCCTGCACAAAGCTTTCAATATAAGCATCTGCCGGATTGAGTACGATATCCTGACCTGTGCCTTGCTGAATGATTTCACCATCGCGCAAAATGGCAATCCGGTCACCCAGTCGCAAAGCCTCATCCAGATCATGCGTGATAAAAACAATGGTCTTTTTGATCTCTTTTTGCAGATCAAGCAGCACGGATTGCATATCCACGCGGATCAGCGGATCAAGTGCGGAAAAGGCTTCATCCATCAGCAGGATCGGTGCGTCATTTGTTAGTGCACGGGCAAGCCCCACACGCTGCTGCATTCCGCCGGAAAGCTGGTTCGGATATTTCTCCTCAAAGCCTTTCAGGCCGACACGCTCAATCCAGCGATGGGCTTCTTCCAGCTGTCGGGTACGCGGCACGCCCTGAATTTCCAGCCCGTAGACGGTGTTTTCCAAAACTGTGCGATGCGGCAACAGGGCAAATTTCTGAAACACCATCGCAGTTTTGTGCCGCCGGAATGCGCGCAATTGCGCAGGCGACATGGTGACCACATCTTCATCACCAACCAGAAGTTCACCGCTGGTCGGGTCAATCAGCCGGTTAATATGGCGGATAAGGGTGGATTTGCCGGAACCGGACAAGCCCATCACCACCTGAATGCCGCCTGCGGGCATATCAATATTAATGTCGCGCAGCCCCAGAATATGACCATGCTTGTCATTGAGTTCTGCTTTGGTCATGCCTTCTCTGACAAGCTGTACATAGGCTTTCGGGTCATGGCCGAAGATCTTGTAGAGATTGCGGATGGAGATACCGGCTGCAGGTGTTTCAGTTGCAGATACGGACGGATTATTGGCCATGCGTGATCTCCAGATGTTTCTGCAACCGTGCGCCATAGGCCTGACTGATGCGGTCAAAAATAATGGCAATACCGACAATGGCCATGCCGTTGAAAATACCCAAAGTGAAATACTGGTTGGAAATAGCTTTAAGAACCGGCTGTCCCAGCCCCTGTACGCCGATCATTGAGGCAATCACCACCATGGCCAGCGCCATCATGATCGTCTGGTTGATACCTGCCATAATAGTTGGCAGAGCCAGCGGCAGCTGTACATTTTTGAGTTTTTGCCATGGAGAGGACCCGAAAGCATCTGCCGCCTCCAGTACATCGCGGTCGACCTGCCGTATGCCGAGATTGGTCAGGCGGATAATCGGCGGAATGGCGTAGATAACCACGGCAATCAGCCCCGGTACACGGCCGATACCAAGCAGCATCACTACCGGAATAAGATAAACAAAGCTTGGCATGGTCTGCATAATATCCAGCACAGGGCTGATGACACTTTGCAGTCGGTTGGATTTGGCCATCAGAATGCCGGTCGGGATACCGACGAGAATGGCGATAACCGTACAGACAAAAATCATCGAGATTGTCTTCATCGTATCATCCCACATGCCGAGATAGCCGATGATAAACAAAGTGATGACGGAGCCGATGGTGATTTTGAGACTGCGACTGGAAAACCATGCAATCGCGGCAACCAGCAGCAGAATTACCGGCCATGGTGTGCCGGTCATAAAGCGCTCTGCCTGAATCAGAAAATATTGCAGCGGGTTGAAAAAGCCCTCAATGGCATCCCCGTAGGCACGGGTGAAGCTGCGGAATGTCTCGTCAATGGCTTTTTTGAGATTGGTAAGTGTCGCATTGTCGAGATTGGGAAAGCGGTACAGCCAGTCCATGAAGCGTCTGTTCTCCGATGTGCAACTCATTCAATTTCTTAAACACTCCCTGTCCGGCATAATGAGGCCGGACAGGGATTTTTGAAGAGGCCTTGTCACGAATGAAACCAGTGACTAGAGCGGTTTACGTCCAGATTGGATCATAGCGCTCGCTCTAGATTCTTTTCATTGTCGCATGTTCGCGGTAGCTCTAAGGATCAGATCGCAGCTTTCACTTTTTCTGCAACATCAGCCGGAACCCACTTCGTCCACATATCTTCCTGTGTTTTCAGGAAATGGACAGCAGCCTGTTCACCGGTTGCCTGATTGTCGGTCATCCATGCGAGCAGCTTATTCAGCGTTTCATTCGACCATGACCGGTTTTTCAGATAGTCGAGGGCAGGGCCTGCACGATCAGAGAATTTCTTGGTGACCAGAGTTTGCACACGATCTTTCGGCCAGCCGTTTTTCTTCGGGTCTGGACAGTCGAGTACTGTGTTGCAGCGTTTCCATTCAGCTTCATCAATGTCATAGCCGGTTTTCAGCATGACCATCTCATATTTGCCGAGCAGGGCGGTTGGTGCCCAATAGAAGGCAGCAATAGGCTCTTTGCGCTCATTGGCTTTGGCGATAGCGCCATCCAGACCCGCTGCGGATCCGGTATCAATCAGGTTGAAACCGGCTTTTTCAAATTCAAAAGCCTTGTAGAACTGGCTGGTAACAACCGTGCCGCCCCAACCCGGTGCACCATTATAAATAGCACCCTTGGACGGATTTTCCGGATCAGGAAACAGATCAGGATGTTTCAGCAAGTCGTCGAAGGTTTTAATGTCAGGGTTTTTATCGGCAATATATTTTGGAATCCACCAGCCCTGTTCACCGCCATCGGGCAGGGACTCGGACACGGCAATAATTTTGCCGTCATCAAAACCTTTTTTAACAATATCGGGCAGCAGATCGACCCAGCCTTCCGGAGCAATATCCGGCTGACCTTTTTCTACCATGGATGTGATGGTCGGTACTGTATCGCCGACAACGATTTCCGCATTGCAGCCATAGCCTGCGGTGAGAATGATTTTATCAAGATTGGAAAGCAGTTCTGCAGACTGCCAGTTCATATTGGAAATGGTGACTTCACCGCATTCGGCAGCTTGTGCAGACACAGACATCATACCGGAAGCCGTCAAAAGACCGGCGGCCAGAACAGTTGAAGCAAAGAGCCTCTTCATATGTGTTCTCCTATTCCCCGTGGTACCGGTTGTTATCTGTCTTCCGGTGGTACCGATGCCGGAGACAGTTAAATTTTTATAATGATATGCAATATTCTAAGGAGAAAACTGTGCGGCTTCACAACGACGATCTGTAACGAATTAGCGACATTCCTATTTAAAGAGTGAAAAACTTTACTGCCGGCAGTTGTTTTGTGACAGATGAGAAGCTGAGTGCTTCAGTTTTTAAAATGTGACTTACTTTGTCATGAATATTATGGAAGCAATATTTAGTTTTGCGTAAAATCAGATAAAAATAGTGATATTATACTTTGCAAATTTTAAGTATCATTTTGATAATAAAGAAGTTTTTAGATGTTGTAAGCTGTCGGTGCCTCAGGCGCGAAATAGTTCGCTCTAGCATAACAGGCGAGGCGGATTTATCAAAATTTGGAACGGGGAAATACAGGCGCAGACTTGCTGCTGTGGCGCATATAGAGCAGATACGGCAAAAACCGCGCTATCGCTTTTAAGCTTGCGCGGTGATTGCCAAAATACGCTTGGCTTATCTGCCTCACTCAACGCGGCAGATAAAATACAACTCCGGTACGCAGTACCTGATCCGGAGCGGGAGACATAAACGTCTCTTATCCACTCTTTTAAACACACATCGTTACCGTTCGGTTATCAAGAGTTTAACGGGTGGTAAATATGCAGTTTTTTTGATTGTTTTTCTCTCAGGATGCAGATTATTTCTATTGTGCAATACATTAAATGATGAGCTGTACGGATATTATTGTTTGCAGCATCTGAAAACTCAGAAGATTATTTACAAGAAACGCAGAAGATAAAGTTAAGGAACAGACAATGACGGAAAGCTGGCAATTCTGGGCGCTGGTATCAGCTGCATTTGCGGCACTGACAGCAATTTTTGCCAAGCTGGGTATTGCCGGAATTAATTCGGATTTTGCGACCTTTATCCGTACATTGGTGATTATCGCAGCCTTGTGCCTGTTTCTCACAATCAGCGGGCAATGGCAGAAAACATCTGATATTTCGGCAAAGAGCTGGTTGTTTCTGGTTTTGTCAGGACTGGCAACTGGCGCGTCATGGATCGCTTATTTTCGTGCGCTTAAAATCGGGGATGCCGCGCGTGTTGCGCCGGTAGACAAGCTCTCAATCATTATGGTGGCAATTTTTGGCGTGATTTTCCTCGGCGAAAAGCTCTCCGCGATAAACTGGGCTGGTGTGGTGATGATCGCAGGCGGCGTTATTTTGCTGACCTTAAAAGTTTAAAATCCGAACCACAGACGCAGCGGATTGCTTGGCTCCATCAGCAGGCGGATTGTCAGCAGAACACAGGTAATAATCAGCAATGGCTTGATGAGACCTGCGCCGACGCGCATTGCCAGATGGGCACCGGCTGTGGCGCCGAACATTTGGGCGACACCCATAACCAGACCGACTTTCCAGTTGATTGCACCAAAAGCCAGAAAAGTCAGGAAACTGCCGAAATTCGAGGCAAAGTTCAGTAATTTTGTGTGGGCGGTTGCTTTGAGCAGGCCATAGCCTGCCAGCGACACAAAGCACAGCATGAAGAATGAGCCGGTGCCAGGGCCAAACAAGCCGTCATAAAACCCGATCAGCGGTACGATGGTTACGCCGAAGAGAAACGGTTTCATGCGCTGAACGCGACTGACATCGCCTGCATTGGGTTTCAGGGCGAAGTAAATGGCGATGGCAATCAGCAGAACTGGGAGCAAACCATAGAGAAAGTCACCCGGAATATAGGTAGCCAGCAGTGCACCAAGCACAGCACCGAGACCGGACATTAAAGCTTGCGGCAATTGCTCCTTGATATTGACATGGCCTTTGCGCGCATAGGACAGGGTTGCGGAAGATGAGCCGAACAGCGATTGCAACTTGTTGGTGCCCAGTGCCTCAACAGGGGGAATACCGGCCAGCATCAGTGCCGGAACAGTAATCATGCCGCCGCCGCCTGCAATAGCGTCAATAAAACCGGCAATAAAACCGGCGAGAGCGAGCAGCAAAAGCAGGGAATCAATGGAGGCGGTCATAGACGCGAACATGGGGGAACCGTTCAGAACTGTGCAGCGGGTCTTGCGGAGAGGGGCAAAGCAGGCGGCGGGCTTTTATGTTGGGAGCAATTCATAAAGACTGCCGGATAGAGGTGCAAGATGGGACAGAACAATAACGGAATTGTTTATTTAAGTTCGTCTTATTTCTAAAGAGTTGCGAGGCAGGGCTTGTCATTTGGCCGCAGTCTTGCCAACACTGCATTTCTTAAAAGACTTGCGTTTTTCGGGGACGATGATGAGTGAAACGATTTTTGAGCGTATCAGCGCTTATCTGAGCAAAAAGACTGCTGTGCAGCGCCTGTCGGAGGATCCGGCTCTTGTTTCCGAATTGCTTCTGCTGGTGCGGCTGGTTTTTGCGGACGGACAAAAAAATCAGGCTGAAATGAATGCATTATTGCACATCATGCAGCATGATTTTGATATCAAGCCGGAAGAACTGCCTGAAGTGGCAGATTATCTGAAAACATTCTCCTATGAGACGACCAGTACTCAGGCCGCTGCTTTGTTCAGTGAAATGGTGCCGGAACGCCGTCAGTCACTTGTCGGACATCTGCTGACCATTGCAAAAGCGGATAATGAAATTCATCCGGCGGAAAGTGCATTGATTGCCCGTGTGGTTGAGCAGCTGAATGTTACACCGGAAGAGCTGTTTGAGCGCCGCCAGAACAGCGGACAGGTTGAACATTAAGCACAATCCCATAACGGGATGCTAAACCGAGAAACAGAGCGCGCCCCGACCGGCGCGCTTTTTATTTATTCTCCGCTCGAACTCCAGCACGAGAACAGGTCATTTTCTCGCGGTGCAGCATGATAAACTCCGCGTGCCACAGCGCGTGCCATGGTTGAAGCCGCAGCGGCACAAAGATCGATAAAATCTTCAACCGAGGGTTCAATGCCGCTGGCACCGGTGGCGAGTGCAAAGATCAGATCGCCGTCAAAAGGTGTATGCGCCGGCCAGATCGCGCGCGAGTAGCCGTCATGGGCGGCAATCGCCAGACGCTTGGCCTGCGCTTTAGTTAAAACCGCATCGGTGGCAATGGTGCCGATGGTGGTGTTGGCCGCAGGCGGCAGTGCAGTGTCGTTGTCGCGGAATTTGATGCGCAGGTCTGTTGCATTCGCAGGCATAGGTGAGGGGTAACCAATACCGCCGAACTCATTATCCTGTTCAAACGGTGCAGCCCAGAAATGCTTTGTATCACCCACAGTGACAGAGCCGACAGCATTGACGGCAACGAGTGCGCCCATGGTCATGCCATTCGGCAGTCTGTGGGAGGCGGAGCCAAGTCCGCCTTTGAAACCGGCGACCAGAGCACCGGCACCGGCACCATAACTGCCGAGTTCAAATTCTTCTGCCGCATTTTCCGCTGCCAGATAACCAAGTTCGCGATAGGGCGGGTAACGTCCCCAGTCTTTGTTGCCGCCATTATGCATGTCAAAGAGAATGGCCGAGGGGACAATCGGAATATGATGGCCTGCCGCTTCAAAACCGATCTTTCTCTCGCGCAAGTAAGCCTGCACACCGGAGGCAGAATCCAGACCGAATGCCGAACCGCCGGAAAGTACAATCGCATTCACGCTTTGCACGGTATTATGAGGCTCCAGCAGATCGGTTTCCCGCGCTCCGGGCGCGCCGCCGAGCACTTGCACCGCAGCAGTGGTTTGGCGGTCGCAGAGAATAGTCGTGACGCCGGTTTTGATATGCTCGTCCTGCGCATTGCCAACCCGTAGCCCTGCCACATCCGTAATCAGATTTCGCGGGCCGGAAACAGTGGTGTTGTGGCTGTGGCTGTGGCTCAACGGCTTTGTCATTTTCTGTCCCCCCATTTGGGTTTTTCCCATTTTGATTTTATTGTACCGCTTCAAAATCCTTGCCGTTAAAGCGCATCAGCCGGTAGGGATTTTCCCGTCGCAATCCTGCAGGCGTAAAGCTGACGGTGCCGCCGGCTGTTTCAAAGCGGGTTGCATATAAAAGATCGGCAGCGTTTTTTTGCGTTTCTGACGGATCGGTCAGTATCTGCGCGGCAATTTGCAGGGCGCTATAGGCCGGTAATGCATAGCCGTCAGCCAGTATGTCCTGTGTATCCGGTTGCTTTTCAGCCATAGCGGTAATGGCTTTAACTGCACTTTCTGCCGGAGCCTGTGTTGCTCCTTCAGGAATAGCGCTCATCAGCAGCCCTGATGGCAAAGGGGTTTGCGGATCAATGCGCAGAAATGTTTCACTGCCTGCAATTGTCAGAGGCCAGTTTGCTGCTGCTGCACTGCGGGCAATAACCGAAGCATCATTCCCTTCACCGCCAAGCAGAATATGGTTGATACCGGCACGTTTTAACTGTGAGATTAGAGCATTTTGCGAGGTTTGCGACGGACGGTAAGTGTCGGTCAATGCCGGTTCAAGGCCGCGGGATTTGAAAGCCTGCTGGGCATTGCGCGCAAAATCACGACCCTGCACGGTTCCGTCTTCAATAAGAGCAAAAGGAGCGGTGCGCCAGAGAGGGGCGAGCTTATCAGCGAGAACTGCCGCCGCAAGTTTACGATCCGGCTGCAACCGGAAAATGCCGAAATTCTGTCTGGTTTCCTGCTCAAGAATTGTTGGCTGGCGGCTGCCGAGACTGAGAATGGCTATGCCGTCTCGTGCCAGTACCGGTGCCGCACCTTCAAGCGATTCACTGCACAGATAGCCGATAACGACTTTGACTTTTGCCTGTCTGAGTTTCTCGGCTGTGGCGGCATCCTGATCCGCTTTACAATATTCCTGCATATAGACAAGACTGACGGGATATTGGTTTTGTATTTTAGCCGCTTCTGCACCAAGCATGATCTGTTTTGCCAGAGTGGCATAGGGCCCCTCAAACGGTGCAACAATACCGATTTGCAGGGGAGAATTATCAGTTTGTGTCTGGCCGTGAGCGGTGCTCATGATCAGCGCTGATAGTCCGGTACAAAGACAGTAAAGCTTGGCGGCAAGTCTCATGAGATACGGGTTCAACCTTAATAAGAAAATTCTGTTCTCAGAGGTAGTGTGTTCTGCATCTGCTTGCAATGGCTTAGTATCTGATCCGAAAACCGCCTGACTTGGCTGCAAATGGTAATTTTCTCCGCTTTCGTACTCACGTACATTAAGTACGCTCCGTGCGGATGCTTAAAAATCACCATTTTCGCTTGTGTCAGTCGCTTTTTGATTCAGATGCTTAAACTTGTTCTGGTCACACCTACGTAATTGTGCTGATTTTCTGTTGTCGTCTTTAGTATTCTGCTTTTATAGAGTTAAACGACAGTCCTCACTGTCATTTGATTGCTCAAATTGAAGAGATGGTACTGTAAAGTGGGCACCGTACGTGTAAGAGGGTGTTGAAATCTTATACGCATTTTATAGTGGTGCACTGGCAGAGCGATATAAATGAATATGGTAAAGTCTATTGTGACGACAAATCAGGCTGTGGATCCGCTGAACTATCGCAATGCGATGAGCCAGTTTGCCGGTGCTGTGAATATTGTGACGACTGACGGTCCGGCCGGACGCCGGGCTCTGACGCTTTCTGCCGGTTGTTCCGTATCGGATAATCCGGCGACCATTCTGATCTGCCTGCAGCGCGTCCATACCGATAATCTGATGTTTATTGAAAATGGTGTTTTTGCTTTTAATGTGCTTCATGCGGGGCAAAAAGATATCGCGGAGGCTTTTGCCGGCCGTAATCATCTGACTATGGAAGATCGTTTTGCCTTAGGTGAATGGGATGTCATGGCGACAGGTTCGCCGGTTCTCAAAGGCGCACTGGCAAGTCTCGATTGCAAGATCATCTCGCGTCAGGATCATGCCACGCATCATGTTCTGTTCGGGGAAGTGCTGGCCTTGCGGCAGATTTCTGCGGAACAGTCGCAGGCCGAAGGCAATGAAGCGCTGGTTTATCTCAACCGCTCCTATCATCAGCTCAAAATCTGATGCCTGTTAATTAAACGAGACTTGGTTTGACAAAAAAGCCCGTGCGCAGCACTCTGCGCGCGGGTATTTTTATTATGAGAATACCGGAGGCTGCAAAGGGAGATTGCAGTGGGAGTTTTGGGAATTTCATTGCGGCCTGCGGGGGCGCTGGTTCTGGCTGCGGGATTGTTCTGTTCTGGTACGGCTCATGCGCAACCGCTGTTACAGCCTTTCAAAGATGACTTGTTTTCTGCGCAGACCGTGCTGAAAAGCGCCGATGGCGGCAATTATCTCATCTTCGATTACAATGAAATGCGGGACATCAACGGGCGCGATACCATTGTCGAGAAACGCGTACAGGATAAGTATGTCTCGCTGAAAATACGGGCGCAGCAGAAGGATGTTGCTGTGCCGACTGCAGCGGGCGTGGTGAAGACCTATCAGGTCGGCAAATTGACACCGCAGACATCTATGATTGTGCTCTATCTCCATGGTAAAGGCGGCAACCGTCATCAGGGCGTGAATGACTTTACATTCGGCGGTAATTTTAACCGGCTTAAAAATCTGGTGGTGCAGGGTGGCGGTGTCTATCTTGCTCCGGATTTTTCGGATTTTGCTGCCAAGGGAACTTCAGAAATTTCCGGATTGATTGCGGCCATGAAGCAGCAGGCACCGCGCGCCAGGGTGATTGTCACCTGTGGCTCTGCGGGTGGTGTGCTGTGCTGGCAATTGACTGCCGATGCAACGGCGGCGCAGCAGATTGACGGGTTAGCACTGCTCGGCTCGCTCTGGGATGACCAGTTCCGCAAGAGCGTTGCGTTTAAACGTAAGGTTCCGGTTTTCCTAAGCCATGGCAGTCGTGATCCGGTTTTTGCGATTGACAGTCAGGAAGCTTTTTACCGGTCCTTGCGCAAAACAAAGGGCGGATATCCGGTAGTGATGCATCGTTATGAAAGTGGCAATCACGGTACGCCGATCCGCATGACAGACTGGCGGGTGGCATTGAACTGGCTGGTCAGCAAGGCGCCGTAAAATCTGCTGCGGATAATGTCAGTACAGGGCATTTTGACTGTGGAGCATGAAGGATTGTTGGTCAGTGTGACTGTGCTGCCACTCGACATTTGGGAAAAAGCGAATAGGTTCGGCTCAGAAAAAGTGAAGATTTCACAGTAATAACATCTGTTTTATGAATGAGGCATGGTATGCGCACCAGCACAGGTTCCGCAAAACGTTTTGTACTTCTGGCAATGTTTGCTCCGCTGGTTGCCGCCTGTACCACAACATCCAACACAACTCCGGCTCCGACAACGGCTGCTGCACAGGCTCCGGTTCCGGTTGCTTCGCAAATGCCGAGCTTCCCGCAATTCGTACGCAGCAATGTAGCGCCTGAACTGGCTAATCCGTGCATTACAGCAGCGGCTAACCGCTACTATATTCCGGAGCGCGTGGTTACTGCTGTAGACAGCCGCCCGAGTGGCGGTGGCAATACGGATGTGATCCTGAAAGTGGATTCCCGTGATGCACGCTGCACCATCAGCGCTAACGGTACCGTGCGTTCTGTTGTTGATACCAGCCCGATGAGTGCCGATCAGCGCGCAGCCAATGAAGCTGCTGCAAAAGCACCTGTAGCAACTCCTGCCAAGGCTGCGCCTGCGAAAAAAGCCGCTACAAAGCAGAAAAAGGCTAGCTGATTTTCTAGAGCGCCGTGCGCCCTCTCGGGCGCACAAAGGTCGCTCTAACACTTTATATTTACATCATAATTTCACCTTAAACTGATTCAAGTTTAAGGTGAAATTATGAGGTAGGCTGAGAAAAAACAAAAAAGCCGCTCTGTAATAGGGCGCTTTTTTGTTTGAGAAAATGATTCCGATAACGGTGCTAACCATCTGAAATCATTGTGTAGATAAAGAAAAGGCCGCGGTCGTGAGACACGCGGCCTGATTTTTAATGATGTAAGAAAATCAGCGTTTGAAGCCTTCACTGGCAACCATCAGATTGCGGGTATAGTCTTCTTTCAGATTACCCTTGGCGAGATCATCAGCTTTGAGTTTTTCAACAATCGTACCGTTCTGCATTACCGCCAGCTCATCACACATATGAGTGATAACTGCGAGATCGTGACTGACCATAACGAAGGTCAGCTTACGGTCACGACGGATTTGCTCCAGCAGGTTGAGTACTTCCGCCTGAACGGAAGCATCAAGTGCGGAGGTTGGTTCATCCAGCAGCAAAATGCTTGGCTCCACGATGAGCGCGCGTGCAATCGCAATACGCTGACGCTGACCACCGGAAAGCTGGTGCGGATAGCGAAAGCGGAAGCCGGAGCCCAAGCCTACTTCATCCAATGCACGGACAATACGCTTCTCCGTGTCTTTGATGCCGTGGATAGCCAATGGCTCAAGCAAGAGGCGATCTACGGTCTGGCGCGGGTGCAGGGAGCCGTAAGGATCCTGAAACACCATCTGTACCGTGTTGTAGAAGGCCTTGTCACGCGGGTTTGGTATTGGCTTACCGTTGACCTCAATCTTGCCGGAAGAGGTTGGTGCCAGTCCTGCAACTGCGCGCAGCAGTGTAGACTTGCCCGAACCGGATTCACCGACCAGACCGAAGGAGGAGCCATTAGCAACCGTGATCGACGCATCTTTCAACGCGTGAAATTCATTGAACAATACATTGAGATTTTCAATGAACAATGCCGGATGGGCAGATGTTTTTGTACTGGTACCGGTCATACGCTCCACTCCGCCTGACGTTGCAGGGTTGGCAGCGGATGGCGGTCAGCGCCGATCTTAGGCATGCAGTTCAGAAGCCCCTGAGTATATGGATGTTTGGCATTGGCCAGATCACTGGCAGCAATTTCTTCCACAATACGACCGGCATACATCACGATAACGCGGTCGCAGAATGAGGAAACCAGACGCAGATCGTGGCTGATAAAGATCAGCCCCATTCCGCGGTCTGCCACCAGCTTGTCGAGAATACCAAGCACTTCAAGCTGAACGGTGACGTCGAGAGCCGAAGTCGGCTCATCGGCGATCAGCAGTTCAGGCTGAGCAATCAGCATCATCGCGATCATTACGCGCTGTCCCATACCGCCGGATACTTCGTGCGGATAGAGATCAAAAACGCGCTCCGGATCACGGATCTGTACCGCTTCCAGCATCTCCAGAGCCTTTTGACGGGCTTCAGATTTTTTGACCGGTGCATGAGCCGAAAGTGTCTCAATAATCTGGCGACCAATGGTCATAACTGGATTGAGCGAATATTTCGGATCCTGCAGAACCATGGCCACGCGGCTGCCGCGCAAAGCACGGCGTTCTTTTGCAGAGATGCCGAGCAGATCAATGCCGTCAAATTCCAGACGCTTGGCAGTGATTTTTGCATGGGGCGGTGTCAGCCCCATGATGGCGCGGCCGGTCTGGGATTTACCCGAGCCGGATTCGCCCACAATACCCAGACGCTCACGTCCCAGCGTGAAAGACACGCCGCGGACAGCTTCAATCGAGCCGGTGCGGGTAGGGAATGATACCCGCAGATCGTCAACATAAAGCAGCTTGTCACTCATTGGTTGTTGCCTCGCGGATCAAGAGCGTCACGCAGGCCGTCACCAAGCAGGTTGAAGCCAAGGCTGACAATGAGAATGGCCATGCCCGGCACAGCGGCTACCCACCACTGGTCGAGAATGAAGCGACGGCCGGAAGCAATCATTGCACCCCATTCAGGAAGCGGCGGCTGAGCACCGAGACCCAGGAAGCCAAGACCGGCAGCAGTCAGAATAATACCGGCCATATCCAGCGTCACACGAACGATCAGCGAGGACAGGCAGAGCGGCATAATATGACGGATGACGATACGGGCAGGGGATGCGCCCATCAGCTTCACAGCTGAAATATAGTCCGAATTGCGCAGTGTCAGTGTTTCTGCACGGGCAATACGGGCATAAGGCGGCCATGAGGTGATGGCGATAGCAATAACCGCATTTTCAATGCCGGGTCCGAGAGCCGCAACAAAAGCGAGCGCCAGAATGAGCTTCGGGAAGGCAAGGAAAATATCGGTAATACGCATCAGCAGCGCATCAACCCAGCCACCGGCATAACCGGCTACAGTGCCGACCAGAAGACCGACAGGAGCCGACAGGATAGCAACCAGCAGTACAACATAGAGTGTCCAGCGTGAGCCGTAGATCAGGCGGGAGAGAATATCGCGCCCCTGATCGTCTGTACCCAGCAGATAGCCTGGTGAGCCCATTGGCAGCAGGCGTGAATTGGCCAGATCACCGGAAACCGGTGAATGCGGTGCCAGCCATGGTGCAAAGGCAGCCACAAATACCAGCAGACCGATGATAATCAGGCCGAGTACCGCAAGTTTATTCGCGGTAAAACGGCGCCAGATCATGTAGGAACGGCCGAGTTTGGCTTGTGCACGGGATTGCGGACGCTCAGTGAGCAGCCATTCCCGCCATGTTTCTTTTGGAAGTGTTGTCTCACTCATCGTGCGCGCGTCCGTGGGTCGAGTGTCCGATAGAGCAGATCGGAAAGCAGATTAAGGGCAATAAACACAGAGCCGATGATAATGGTGCCGCCGAGAACAGCATTCATATCAGCGCTTTGCAGAGAATTGGTGATGTACAGACCAAGACCCGGCCATGAGAACACGGTTTCAGTCAGAACTGAGCCTTCCAGCATACCGGCATAAGACAGGGCAATCACAGTCACAAGCGGCACAGCCGCATTGCGCAGGGCATGACCCCAGATGATCTTGGTTTCGCTCAAGCCCTTTGCACGCGCTGCAACGATATATTCCTGATCCAGTTCATTGAGCATGAAAGAACGGGTCATGCGGCTGATATAGGCCAAAGAGAAATAACCGAGCAATGATGCAGGCAGAATGATATGCGAGAGAATATTCCCCAGCGCATCCCACTGGCGCTGAATAATCGCATCCAGCATGTAAAGACCGGTGATCGGCGTGAAGGTATATTCATAGGCCACATCAATACGACCCGGACCTGCAACCCAGCCAAGTTTGGCGTAGAAAATCAGCAGACAGATCATACCGAGCCAGAAGATCGGCACGGAATAACCGAACAGACCGATAACGCGCACCAGCTGATCGATGAAGCTGCCGCGCTTTACAGCCGCGAGCACACCGAGCGGAATGCCGAAGACCGCGCCGATCAGCGTGCCGATTGTCGCCAGTTCCATTGTCGCAGGGAAAACGCGCTTGATGTCAGTCATAACCGGATTGGAGGTCAGAACCGACATGCCGAAATCGCCGGACAGGGCTTTTTGAACATAAATAATGAATTGCTGCCAGATCGGCAGATTTAATCCTAACTCTTCGCGGGTGCGCTCAATAACATGAGCCGGTGCGCGGTCACCGAGAATTGCAAGAACCGGATCAATCGGAATGACGCGACCAATGAAGAAGGTCACAGCCAGCAGTCCGAGATAGGTTGTGATGACGACCAGCAAGAAGCTCCCGATCCCGAGAGCCCATTTGCTGATCCGGGCGTTTTTGCGCCCGGATGCTGTAATAGTGGTTACACTCATACCGTATTATTTCTTCGATACGTCGTAGACAGAGTTGGTGGTGAAGGTCACGCCCAGCTTGTAGTTTTCGACATTATTGCGGTAAGCGGCAACTTCAGTCTGCTGGAACAGGATGACAAACGGACCGTCATCAAGCAGTTTCTTCTGCAGGTCCATATACATCTGTGTACGCTTCTCAGTGTCGCGTTCCAGAACAGCAGCTTTGGTTTCCTTGGTCAGCTCAGGAATATCCCACGCGTTGCGCCATGCCAGTGTTTTGGCCGATGCATCGTCTTTATTGTCAGGATTGCTGGCAAAGGTATCCGCATTGGTGTTCGGATCCCAGTAGTCTGTGCCCCACTGACCGATATAGAGATCATGCTTGCGGGCACGATATTTGGTCAGGGTCTGTTTGCCGTCGCCCGGAATGATTTCCATCTTGATGCCGGCCTGAGCAAAAGTCTGCTGAATGGATTCAGCAATACCGGTTACAGGCTGGCTGGAACGCACATCCATGGTGATGTTGAAACCGTCTTTCAGACCGGCTTTCTCCAGCAATTCCTTAGCCTTGGCTACGTCGAGCTTGTACGGTTTTTCATCCGATGCGCCGAGCAGACCTTTAGGCAGGAATGTCTGGTGCTGAACACCGATATGTTTAATCAGTGTTGATTCAATCGCGCTGTAATCAACGAGATATTTCAGAGCTTCGCGCACTTCAGGCTTGGCCAGAGTTTCATTTTTCTGGTTGAGGCTGAAATAATAAACGGTGCCCTTTGGTGCGGATGCCAGCGAAACACCTTCAGTCTTGGCAATCGCATCAATGTCGCCCGGCTCAAGGTTACGTGCTACGTCGATATCACCTTTTTCAAGCATAAGACGCTGGGTCGCGCTTTCCTTGACATAGCGGTAAATCGCACGCTTCAGCGGGGATTTGTCGCCACGGTAATTATCATTGCGTTCCAGAACAACGATTTCATTGGCGCGCCAGTCGCGAACAATCATCGGGCCTGAACCGGCATAGTTGGTCTTCAGCCAGCCATAGCCGTAATCGCCGTCTTTGGCGTTTTCTTCAACCAGTTTCTTGTCAACAACCGAGGCCACGTCAGCGGTCAGGCAGTTCAGCACGAAGCTTGGCGCATAGGACTGGTCAACAGTGATAACCAGTGTATTAGCATCGGTTGCCTTGATCTTTTCTTCCACATTATCCGGTTTGAAACCGAACTGGGTGAGGATGAAAGACGGGCTCTTGTCGATCTTAACAGCACGGATGAGTGAGTAGGCTACATCTTCAGCTGTCAGCGGGTTGCCGGAGGCAAATTTCTGGCCTTCACGGATTTTGAAAGTATAGGTCAGGCCGTCTTCGGAAACTTCCCAGCTTTCCGCAACGTCACCGATTACCTTGGATGCATCATTCGGATCGAGACGCAGCAGGCGGTCATAGGTATTGCCGAGGATTTCACCGGTGGAGAGTTCGAAGGATTCCGCCGGATCCAGCGTAATCATGTCATCGAATGTCCAGCCGAGAACCAGCGTATCGGCCGGAGTTGCGGCCTGCACTGCTGCTGCGCTGACAAATGCGCCCAGAGCGGCGGTGGCTGCGAGATAACCAAAACGATTTAATGTTTTAATCCCGTTGGATTTTTTAATCATTATATACCCCATATTTCATCCCAAATGATTGGCCGTTCAACGTGCCTGCGATACTGAAAACACGTGTATCGCACCGTGTTGTTTTCTTTCTGCCGACCTAATCCGGCAGAAAGATTTTTATCTATCATATGATTGAATGGCAGGACTCCGCAAGGAGGCTGACACTTGTCGTCAACTGATTGTTTTTGTGCTTTTTTATGATTGCTCAGTGGTGTTCATGCCAGGCGGAGCGCAGCACACGCAACCAGTTTTCACGACAGATTTTAGCAAGATCATCCTCACCATAGCCCGCTTCACGCAGCGCCTGAACGAGGTTTTGTGTACCCGCAGCATCCGCAATACCCTCCGGTATCGGGCCGCCGTCATAATCCGAGCCGAGAGCCACACCATCGATGCCGACTTTCTTCACCAGATAATCAATATGGCGCACCATATCGCTCATCGGTGTTGCCGTATTCACCTGACCATCTGCGCGCAGCATGGTGGTGACATAGTTGAGGCCGACCAGACCATTGCTCTCAGCAATTGCATCCAGTTGTTTGTCAGTAAGGTTACGCGCAACCGGTGTCAGAGCATGGGCATTGGAATGGCTGGCAATTAGCGGTTGATTGCTGAGTTTGGCCACATCCCAGAAGCCTTTTTCAGTGATATGCGACAGGTCGATCAGTATGCCGAGGCTGTTGCAGGCCTTAATCAGTTCCTTTCCGGCATCGGTCAGACCCGGTGCTGTATCCGGGCTCATCGGATAGGAAAACGGTACGCCGTGACCGAAAATATTATGGCGGCTCCAGACAGGGCCGAGGGAACGCAAACCGGCCTGATAGAACAGTTCCAGTGCTTTAAGGTCCTTGTCGAGTGCTTCACAGCCTTCCATATGCAAAACGGCTGCAAAATCGCCGTCTGCTATGGCATTGTCGATATCCTGACCGGTACGGCAGATTTTCCATCCGCCTGCACGTTCAAGTTTATAGGCAATGTCAATAAACTCACTGGCAATATCGAAAGAGTAAGTGCGGTCAATCGGTTCGGCCAGAGGTGTATCATAATGGCCGTTGCTGTCCGGCTCGTCGAAAATAGTTTCGCCGATAGCAGGGTTGGGAATATAAATTGCGCACAGACCACCGGCAAGACCGCCTTTGCGGGAGCGTGGCAGATCAATATGACCCTGCGTGGTTCCCTCGATAAATTCCTTTATCGGATCTTCGCCTTTATTGCGGTTTTCCCAAAGACGAAGCAGCACATCATTATGGCCGTCAAAAACTGCTTGCATGATTAAATTCCCAATTTCCTCAGCCTAACTTTAAAATCAGGGAGCCTGTTCAAGTCAAGCTGCGGGGCAAGCTCTAGCTGTTGACCGGTCACGACGACGCAAAGCAGCGTACAAAAAAGCAGCGAAAATGACGAAGACAAAGCAGAAAATGTATCGAAAAAGTTATTATCCTGACATTAATCAGGCGAATAAATGCAAAATTTGCATAAGTCTATGCTGAAAAAACAATCCATATTCAGAATGGATACGCTTATTCAAGCTTTTGTTTTTTATAATAAAATCAATGTATTTTAGCAAAAAATCTGGAAAAATGAAAAAAGCGCCGTATTTAGCAAAATACGGCGCTTCGGTTTGTTTTGTTCAAATAATCAAGAATCAGAAGCGGTAATTAACGCCGGCTTTCAGAGTATGGGTCTTGAGATTGTTTTCATAACGTGTGTCATTCACGCTGGTTTTTACACCATTATGACGCATGTAGTTATACTCGCCTTTGACAGAGAACGGGCCGGAGAGCTGTTGCTCAACACCAACGCCCATCTGTACGCCACCAGCCCATTTGCTGTCGGATGTAACATTGTCTTTTGGTTTGAAGCGGGTCAGACCATAACCGACTGTACCGTAAACCAGAGTCTTGTCCATGGCATAACCGGCTTTAACCTTGGCTATACCACTCCATGACTGCTGCAGACGGCCGCCATCCTGAATTTTATGTTCCGCTTCACCGAAGTTGCCTTCGAGTTCACCACCATAAACGAAGTTACCGGACTGGAAGTTCTTACCGGCTACGATGCCGCCCATTGCCGAAGTACGGCTGGAGAACGGGCTTGGTGTTTTGGACGAGGTGGTGCCGAGATGCGCGCCGACATAGTTACCTTCCCATGTCGCAGGCGCATCATAGCTCGATGAACTGTCGTTGTAATTATAGTCATTATTGAAAGCATCTGCTGCGAAAGCAGAAGCCTGTGTAAGTGCCAGCGCGAGTGCTGCTGTGCTGATCAGTGTAAAGTGACGCATAGTCCGGCTCCGTATTTGCCATGAGAGGCAATCTTTGAAATTTGTCTGGCGCACGAGTCATTTTTAGCCTCGCGCCTTTGAGCCGGTTATGCAGGTTAATTGTGACCAATTTGGTTTGTTTATGTCATGTTTCTGTTAAGGCGGTCTTATTGTTTTATTTATAATTAATAATAGGTTAACCTGATTTTTTGTTTTATTTCTTCATATCAACCCGAGGCCGCGCATGCTGATATGACCGGCTTTGCCGATGATAATATGATCATGAACTGCGATATTCAGCGGCGATGCAATTGCGATAATCACCTTGGTCATATCAATATCTGCGCGGGATGGTGTTGCGTCACCGGATGGATGATTGTGGAATAAGATCAGAGCCGTAGAAGATAGTTCCAATGCCCGTTTGATGACTTCGCGGGGATAAACCGGTGTATGATCAACGGTGCCGATTTGCTGCACTTCATCGGCGATCAGACGGTTTTTCTTATCAAGAAACAGGATGCGGAATTGCTCGCGGTTTTCATAGGCCATAGAGGTCATGCAATAGGTGATAACCTTGCTCCATGAATCGAGAATATCCTTTTTCATGATTTCGCTTTTACCTGACCGGCGGGCACAGGCATTGAGCAATTTGATATCCTGCGCAACGGCTTCACCGCAGCCGGAGACTTCCTGCAATAATTGCGGCTCTGCGCCCAGCACACCGGCAAAACTGCCGAAACGGTTGAGTAAAGCTTTGGCAAGTGGTTTGGTATCTGCCCGCGCAATGGTGCGAAACAACAAAAGCTCCAGTAATTCGTAATCGGCCAGAACTTCGTCGCCGTGATTGTTGAAACGCTCACGCAGGCGCTGACGGTGACCGCTATAATGCGGTTTGGCCTTCTTTGCTGCGACCGGAGGTTTGACTTGTTGTGGCTGTATATAAAAGTCTTGCGGAGGTCGTGAAGATTGGTTCTCTGCCAGTTCATGCAGCGTAGACAAACGACCCGAGGTTTGTTGGACTGCACCAACCTCATCAAAATATTGTAAATGCTCTCTTTCATTTGCAGTCAGAGCATTATTTATATCATCCGCTGGCGGAAGCTGTTTGGCCATACTGCAATGTGCCCCCGAATGCACAGATGGCTACCGTCGGGATGAGCGGTTTCCGCTTACAGATTAAACGGAAAATGTCAGAATGGTCTATCGGAAAATGGGTTTAAAGAAACAGTTTAACAATTTAAGTATTTGATTATATTTCTTAAATTTGTTCTATGGCTGCGCCGGTTCCTGCGTTGTGTCTGTCAGACCCGGCCAGTAATATGCATCAGCTGTCGGCCTTGGGCCAAAGATTGCCTGACCGACGCGGACAATATCTGCGCCTTCTTCAATCGCCGCTTCGAAATCGCCGGACATACCCATAGAGAGTTTGGTGATGCCGGAATGGCGCTGTGCCACTTGATCGCGCAGTTTGCGCAGTAGCCGGAAGCAAGGGCGCACTTTATCAAGATCAGAGCTGAACAAAGCAAGGGTCATGAGGCCGCGCGGTTTCAGGCGCGGATAATCCGGCAGACGCTCAATGAATGGCAGCAGATCATCGGGATGAAGGCCATATTTGCTGATCTCCCCGGATGTATTGACCTGCACAAAGACATCCAGATCTTTGTTTTCATTTTCAAGCCGGCGATTCAGCTCTTCCGCAAGGCGGATACTGTCGAGCGCATGAAACTCTGTGGCGAAACGTATGAGATATTTGACCTTATTGGTCTGGAGATGGCCGATAATGCTCCAGTTAATCGCAAGATCATCGAGTTTCTCACATTTATCGCGGGCTTCCTGAAGTTTGTTCTCGCCAAAATCAGTGATCCCCGCAGCAAAAGCGTAGCGCAGAATATGTGCCGGTACTGTTTTGGTAACAGGCAGAAGACGCACATCTTCCGGTTTGCGGCCACTGCGTAAAGCCGCTGCTGCAATACGCTCCTGAACCAGCTGCAAATTCTCCGCAAAGCGAATTGCGGGTGTTTCACCAAAGCGGGCAATATCTTCGGCAGAAAGGGTGGTGAGCAGCTGATCCATGTCATGTGTCTTTCAGTCGTGCTGCCTTGAGTGCAGGCAAAATACGACACAGAGCATAGTGTAGAAATGGCTGGCTTGGACCGGCCACTTTTGAATTCATGGGCAGGCCATTTGAAATTTCAGATTTTGATGTTCTGAAAAGCTGTTTTAAGTTTTTTAACGGCGGTTTCCAGTTCTGCCGGTGTATAGGCTGCAAAGCCCATCAGAAATCCGGCTTTGCCGGTGCCGGATGCATGCAGCGGAGAGAGCCCCAGCAGTTCAACACCAACGCGTCTTGCAGCATCAATGGCTGCACGCTCAGATATTTCGCAGGTCAGCAGGCACGGCATTTGCAGACCGCCGATCGGCACACGCGGCTCGATAAATTCGCTCAGATGTGTCGTGACAAGCCTTGTGAGAACCTCAAGCCGCTCTGCATAGATATTGCGCATGGTGCGGATATGGGCACCGAAATGCCCGCCTTCCATAAAGCGGGCAAGGGTAAGCTGTGCAAGTGAAGCTGTGTGGCCGTCGAGCAGGGTGCGCGCAGTCGTCATAGGTTTAACCAGTTGTGGCGGCAGCACGATGTAACCGATACGCAGGCCCGGGAACAGAGATTTGGTGAAAGTACCGATATAGATGGTGCGGTCATGGGGATCGAGCCCCTGCACACAGGCTGTTGGTTTGCCGGTATAGCGAAACTCGCTGTCATAATCGTCTTCGATAATCCATGCCTGATGACGGGATGCCCATTCAATCAAGGCCAGACGCCTGTCCAAAGCCAGTGTTGCACCGGTCGGAAACTGATGGGACGGGGTGAGAAAGACAGCCTTGGCTCTGAGCGGGTCTTCGAGAATATGCTCGGCAACAATGCCCTGCCGGTCGACGGCAACGGGGACAGGGATCAGACCAGCGGCATCAAAAGCTCTGCGGGCGCCGTAATAGACCGGATCTTCAATGAAAATACTGTCGCCTGCATCCAGCAACATATTGGCGCAGAGTGTGAGTGCCTGTTGCGAACTGGTTAGCACCAGCACACGGTCGGCCGTAGCGCGTGCGCCGCGTTCCAGATTGACATAATCGGCAATTGCACGGCGCAGCGGTTCTGTGCCTTGCGGATTGCCATGCAGAAGTGCCTGTGTGCCGGTTTCTTTGAGGACCTGCCGCTCTAACCGTTCCCAGAGCTGGATCGGAAAACTACGGGTTTCCGGTAAACCCGGTGCAAAGGGGCGGGGAATCAGCTGTTCACGCACACCGCCGTTGCGAAACATGGCATTGCCGCGCTTGCTTAAGTTGGGTGCCTGATTGCGTGACAATGCATCCCGTTGAGAAAGCCTGCGTCCCGCAGAGAAGTCAGTCATCTCAGCCACAAAACTACCGCTGCCGACGCGACGCTCAATAAAGCCTTCGGCATGAAGCTGGCTGTAGGCAGCCTCAATTGTATCACGTGATACGTCCAGTGATGCGGCCAAAGCACGGGAGGCGGGAAGCGGTTTTCCCGGTACCAAAGCCCCGTTGACGATCAGCTGACGGATGGCGCGCTGTATGCGTGCATGAAGTGGCATTGCGGCATTCGCCGGATGGGTGATCCATGCTTTGACAGATTCAAGTTGGGAGTGCCTGAACAATTGGTCTGGTTCCGATGCGATAAGTGGAGGGAGATAACAGACCATTTGCGGGTTAAAAGTCAAGCGCATCATGACGAACCTGCAATCTGCCGCTTTACACAGAACCGGCAGAGCCGCAGCCATATTAGAAAGCCTGCCTTATGTCCCAGACTATTCCGCCACCGTCTCCGTTGCGCTTCAGCGATCTGCCCCATCCTATTGTTGCAGGGCTGATTTCTGTGATTGTCAATTACGGGGGAACTTTTATTTTCGTTTTTCAGGCGGCAAAGGTTGCCGGTCTCAGCCCTGAACTGACTGCGTCATGGGTGTGGTCTGTGTCTATCGGTGTCGGTGTGACAGGGCTGATGCTGAGCTGGTATTTTCGTGAGCCGATCATCACTGCATGGTCAACACCGGCGGCGGCTTTTCTGGTCACTGCACTGGCCACAACGCCTTATGCGGAGGCAGTCGGTGCTTATATTATCTCGGCGCTTGCTTTTGTCGTGCTGGGGCTTTCCGGTACATTCGAGAAAGTGATCCGACTTATTCCTGCCAGTATCGCTTCCGGTTTGCTGGCCGGTATTTTGCTGCAATTCGGTATTGGTGCCTTTGGTGGTGCCACCATTGACCCGTTGCTCGTTGGCGGGCTGATCGTCGCTTATGTTTTGCTCAAACGCTTTACTGCCCGCTATGCGGTGGTTGGGATATTGGTGCTGGGTATTGGTTTTCTACTGGTGCAGGGGCGCGTGGATTTCTCCAATTTGAGCCTCACTCTGGCTGTTCCGGTGTTTACAATGCCGGTCTTTTCGCTGAATGCATTGCTGAGCGTTGCCCTGCCGCTGTTCCTCATCACGCTGACCGGCCAATATATGCCGGGCATGCTGGTGTTGCGGAATGACGGCTTTAAAACCAGTGCCAATCCGATTGTCACTGTTACCGGCCTCGGCTCGTTGATCATGGCACCATTCGGCTCCCATGCTTTTAATATTGCGGCGATTACTGCTGCGATTGCTACAGGCCGCGAAGCGCATGAAGATCCGCGCAAGCGCTGGATTGCCGGTATCGCGGCAGGTTGCTTCTATGTGCTTGTCGGTGTGTTCGGTGTCACACTTGCTGCGGTCTTCATGGCTTTTCCGGCAACATTCATCACCACGCTGGCTGGCCTTGCTCTGCTTGGCACCATTGGCGGAAGTCTGGCAGGGGCGCTGGCTGATCCGAAAACCCGTGAAGCGGCATTGATCACCTTTCTGGCCTCCGCTGCCAATATTAATCTGTTGGGGATTGGCGGGGCATTTTGGGGGCTAGTGATTGGTCTGGTTGCCTATATTCTGCTCAACGGACAGTTACCGAAGCGGGATCGTGAAGCGCTGGTCGCTGCCAAAGAAGGAGTAAAGTAATGTCGTTCCCGTTATCAATGCAGACCTCGGTCATTTCGATTCAAAGTCAGGTTGTTTATGGCCATGTCGGCAACAGTGCTGCGGTGCTGCCAATGCAGGCGCGGGGACTGAATGTTGCTGCCGTGCCGACGACATTGCTCTCCAACCATCCGGGTTATGAAACCATGCGCGGGCGTGTGCTGGAGCCGGAACTGGTGAGTGACCTGCTGCGCGGCGTGGAAGAGCGCGGACTGATCAGCACCAGCCGTTATATTGTTTCCGGTTATCTGGGATCGCGTGCCAATGGCGAGGTTGTGGCGGATTTTGTCAAACGGGCGCGCAAGATCAATCCTGATATCATCTATATTTGTGATCCGGTGATGGGCGATACGGGCTTAGGCGTATTCGTGGCCGATCAGGTGATGGAATGTATCATCAATGAGCTGGTGCCGCTGGCTGATCTGCTGACGCCCAATCAGTTCGAAGTCGGGCTGATCACCGGCAGCGAGATTTCATATTTCGATATTTTGAAGGAAAAGGTGCGTCAGATACAGGCATTAAACAATGCGCGACTGGTGGCAACGGGCTGTGTGTTTCCCGATACGCCCTATGGCTCATTGGAGAATGTGGTGTTTGAAGGCGCGGAAGAGACGCGGTTGACTTCGCCGCGTGTGCCGATTGTACCGGTGGGAACCGGTGATCTGTTCACCGGCCTGCTGACCGCTAATCTGGCGCATGGCAGTACTTTGGCCGAAGCTGCCCGCAATGCCGCGTCAACCGTGCTCAACGTTGTCGAGCGCACTGCTGAGCAAGGCGAACATGAGATGCAGTTGGGGAGTGCGATTGAATGTCTGATCTAAAAGTCGCCCGACTTGGCTGCAAATGGCAATTTTCTGTGCTCCGGTACTCACGTACACATGGCGCCGCACGTCCGTAGGACGTGCAAAGGCCGCCATGAACTTTAGTTGCTGCATAATCTTATCTTTCATCAATATGTGAAAGGATTATGCAGAAGTACGCTCCGTTCCGGTGCTCGCAAATCACCATTTTCGCTGGCGTCTGCCGCTTTTTGATTCAGACATTTAATGCAGGATCATGGCCACGATATCGGGAGATATCGCGGCCATTTTTTATTTTGAAGTCGTTGTGTAGAAAATATCTTTTGGCGATAGCGTGAAGATTTCGCAACCGTCTTTGGTGACGCCGATGGTATGCTCATATTGCGCTGTCAGCGAGCGGTCACGAGTCACGGCTGTCCAGCCGTCTTTCAGCACTTTCACATCCGGCTTGCCGAGATTGATCATTGGCTCAATAGTGAAGATCATGCCTTCACGCATTTCAACACCGTCTGTTGCTTTACCATAGTGCAGAATATTCGGTGCATCGTGGAAAAGCTGGCCAACACCGTGACCACAGAAATCGCGCACGGCAGAGCAGCGCTCTGATTCCACATAGGCCTGAATGGCGGCACCGATTGCACCAGTTTTTGCACCGGGCTTCACGGCTGCAATACCGCGTAGCAGGCTTTCATAGGTAACTTCCATCAATCGCTCTGCAGCGCGCTTGATCTGGCCGACTGCATACATCCGGCTTGAATCGCCGTACCAGCCATCCTGCAGGAAGGTGATGTCGATATTGACGATATCGCCTTCACGCAGCGGTTTGTCATCTGGGATACCGTGACAAACAACATGGTTGATCGAGGTGCAGGAGCTTTTTGTATAGCCGCGATAGTTCAGTGTGGCAGGTACAACACCGCGATCTGCACCGAATTCAAAAACAAAACGGTCGATCTCATTGGTGGTAACGCCCGGTTTGATAACATCATTCAGTGCATCAAGACATTCGGACGTGATTGCGCAGACCTTGCGCATGGCTGCAAAACCTTCAGGCCCGTAAAGCTTGATCTGGCCTGTATATTTAATCGGGGCGCTGTCGGCGTTGACATAGGTTACCATCGGGTGATCCGTATATATGTTAGGACAGCAGCAATGCTGTACTGGGAGTGGTTGCCTTGCGAATCCCGCAGGGCAAAAATTTACAGGGTCAGAACGGGTACCGTCTGATCCGCGATAATTGATTCAGGACTTATTTGGCACCGAATTGCGTAAGCCTCAACCCCATGCTGCCGCGCATTCGCAAATGCAGCGGCATAAACAGGATCGAGATCGCCGCAGATCGATAAAGAATCGCAATCCTGACGCTGGATAACGAAAACCATCACACCACGATGACCGGCTTTGACCATCTCGCTGAGTTCAACGAGATGTTTGGCGCCGCGGGCGGTTACGCTATCGGGAAACTCTGCCAGTTGTCCTGTGCGCTTAAAATGCACATTCTTGACCTCTACATAGGTCTGCTGACCGCTTTCTCCAAGCAGCAATAAATCAATACGGGAATTCTGCCCGTATTTTTGTTCACGTTTCAGAGTGGTGAAGCCGGAGAGTTCGGGAATCATGCCGGAGAGAATTGCCTCTTCAGCGATTTTATTCGGCAGGCCGGTATTGATTCCAACCAAAGTGTCGTCGGCGCGCACAATTTGCAGTGTATGGGCATATTTACGTGTCGGACTGTCGGAGACGCTGAGCCATGCTTCAGAGCCTGGTGTGGTCAGTCCGCGCATAGAGCCGGTATTGGGAACCGAGGCAGTAATAGATTCGCCGCTATCAAGCCGTATATCAGCGAGAAAGCGTTTATAGCGCTGCAATAATGTGCCGCGAACGAGGGGGGAGGGAAAAAGCATGTTTCTGCATAGATCAGACTTCATCTGAATGCAAAACTGAAATTTTATTCTGAGAGGTTTGTTCCGGTATTGATGTTTCTCCTGAAGAGAAATGGTACGCCCAAGGGGAATCGAACCCCTGTCTGCGCCGTGAAAGGGCGCTGTCCTAACCGCTAGACGATGGGCGCCTGCCGGTGAGCGCTGTATAGCTAAGCTGTATTTGATACGCAAGAGGGAAAATAAGAAAAATTGCAAAATATGTGAAAAAAATCTGATGCTTATGAAAAACCGACGAAACAACTGAAATCAGAATCGTCACGGATTAAAGTGCAATATGCAGTCGGGTTCTGACAGATTTATTTAATTCAAAAATGGGGAGAATTGTGTTTGACCCTGAGATCATTCATCTTCATCAGCTTGGAGAAGATGGTACGCCCAAGGGGAATCGAACCCCTGTCTGCGCCGTGAAAGGGCGCTGTCCTAACCGCTAGACGATGGGCGCCTGCTGGTGAACCGGCTTATAGCGGCATGATATTTATCGTGCAAGTGGGTAAAATAAGAAATTTGAGAAAAATGCAGATTTTTTTCATTTGGCAGCGTTTCGCCTGTGAATAAAGTCACTGAAATGATGATTTTGTTGTGCCAAATTAAATGTTTAGCGCAGGGGGGCGGAAATCGTTGTGCGATTTGGTGTGGTTTCGCCTGCAGTGAAATGCAAATCAGCTGTACAAATCACCGGCCGGCGTAAAAATGTAGACAGGCCGGAATCAAATAATTGATCCGGCCTGTAAAATGATTTGCCTGTTTGTGTTTTTTAACCGCGGCGGCAGCGCCAGTTCCAGTCACGCTCAGGGCCGACATCAATGTGAATTGATTCTGTATGGCAATAGGTGCCGACGCCACCACGGCCTGGCCATGTACGCACCTGACGGGCAATTTCCCACTTTGAAACGCCCGGAATCTGCAGGTCAGCTGCGGCGCAGGACATATGCAGTGAGCGTTTAGCACCGCTGACGGAGCGGTTATGTGCGGGGCTGCGATAACCGGATGTGATGACAACCGGTTTACGGTAGTGGCTTTCAAGGCGCTTGATCATTGAAACCAGCTGCGGTTTCAGACAAGAAACCTGTACGCTAGAATGCTGGGTGCGCAGCCCGTTCGGTGCAAGACGCGCCATGCCACCTGCGGAGGCGAGTGTTACCGGCGCGCTGAAATCGTCTTCATCGAGATCAATATCGCTTTCGTCGAACACTTTATTGCTGTGGCGGATTTCTACACCGCCATTCGCACGTACACCCGGCAGCGTATAATTATAATCGCCTGCTCTTTTAGGGGTAGCGGAGGCGGTTACCGTTGCTTCCTGTTTGCCGGTGCCGCGCACACTGTTTTTGCCCGGTGAGAAAAGACGGGCTGCCGCTCCTGCGCTTTGGCTTGTTCTGTCGGTTGCAGGGGGCTGTGCGGTTCTTGCGGTAGCATCCGGATTGGCAGTTTCAGCCTGAGCTGCATTGTCTTGCGGCTTTGCCTGACTTGTTGCCGGTGAAGCGGCTTCTGCCTGCGGAATCGCTGCTAAAGCAGCAGTAGGCTTGTTTCGTGTGCCGAAAAGTGCAGCCAGCGTGCTTGGTTGTTCGGCGGGTGTTGCGGCTTCCGGCGCTTGTACAATCTGATTGGTCGCGGCGGTCGCTGTATCAGCCAAGGCAACCTGTACCGGTTTTTCCGTTGGTGCGTCAGCAGTCTGCTTTGTCGCTTCTGTTGCTGTAGCCGAGGCAGGAGCAGTTTTTGCTGTAGCAGTTGCTGCGGAAGCTGTGTTTGCCGCCGGAGTATCCGAAGCGGAATCGCCGGTTTTATTTTCCGCCAGAGTCGTGTCATTGGCGACGCTTTCCAGCAGGGATGTGCCGGAGGACGTGGTGCAGCCACTGATACTTAAAGCGAGAATGATAGCTGAGCCGCAGAAAAGCTGAGCGTTTTTTTCTCGTATACGTTTTATCGTATCGAACAAAGCAGACCCTTCATTATGCAGCGACTTGTCTGAGTGCATTTGCGGAAACTGAAATCAAATCAAAGGTTTCCTATGCAACTGCTGGCACAAAGGGCTGTAAAGAGGCTCCGTTTGTGCAGAATTCTGGCTATTATTAATATATACGGAATGACTGTTTTCGTCGCAAAAATTGTTAATTCTTTATTAAATTGGGTGCAAGTTATGCTCTGTAACAATTCTTTTCAAAACAATAACAATTGTTACATTTCGTGTTCTTCGTCGAACTTGGCCGGAGGGTGCAAATAAGAGTGTTTTTCATGCCGGAAATGCAAGCTTCCTGTTGCGAAATGCGTCTATACGTTTATTGTCCGGTTATTCGGCCAGAGTTACGACCAGAATTACAATATGCAGGGAATTTCCTCTATGAGCGCACAACAGACCAATCACTTCGCAACGCTGCGTAATGCAATGTTTGCCGTGGCTGCTGTGGCGCTTGCGGGTTGCACAAGCGGGCCTTCGGCCGGTGTGCCGCAGGAAGGTGCGCTGCGTACCGGAGCCTATCCGAATTTCGGGATTATGCCGCGCGGGGAAACCAAGCAACTGACCTTTGAGGAAAAAGACCGGATTGCCGGCAATCTCAGCAGCGCCAAGGCGCGTCAGGGAAGTACACCCGCAACCGGATCGAGCCGAGCGGAAATTGAAGCCCGCAAACGCCAGTTACAGGCGGAAACCGATGCCACATTAAAGGCAATCGAAGCCACTGAGTAACAGGCTGATCTGACGACTGGCGTTTTGGTGCGCCATAAATTTATTCGCATTTTAGAATTTACAGATCGGGGTGCTGTTTTGGCACTCTGGATTCGGGTCGTACTGATCCGGACTTTTAACAGCCGTGCAGTTTTACAAGATTGTGCTGCATCGCATTTTAATTAAACGGAAGAGAGATATGTCGGAACAATTCCATAAAATCCGTCGCCTGCCACCTTATGTCTTCGAACAGGTTAACCGCCTGAAGGCGAGTGCGCGAGCGGCGGGTGCCGACATTATTGATCTTGGTATGGGCAATCCTGATCTGCCTACACCACAGGGCATTATTGATAAGCTTTGTGAAGCTGTGCAGGACCCGCGCACTCATCGCTATTCCTCATCTAAGGGTATTCCGGGATTACGCAAGGCGCAGGCCAATTATTATGCCCGCCGCTTTGGTGTGAAACTTAATCCGGATACACAGGTTGTTGCCACGCTTGGCTCCAAGGAGGGCTTCGCCAATATGGCGCAGGCGATTACTGCGCCGGGTGATGTTATTCTGTGTCCGGATCCGACCTATCCGATCCATACTTTCGGCTTTGTCATGTCCGGCGGCGTCATCCGCTCCATCAGTGCAAAACCGGATGACAGTTTTCTTGTTTCACTGGAGCGCGGTGTTAAACACTCGATCCCGAGCCCGATTGCGCTGATTTTGAGTTTCCCGTCCAACCCGACCGCACAAGTGGCGACGCTCGACTTCTATAAGGAAGTGGTGGCCTTTGCCCGTAAGCATAATATTATCATCCTGTCGGATCTGGCCTATTCGGAAATCTATTTTGATGAAAATAACCCGCCGCCATCGGTGTTGCAGGTTGAGGGCGCAATGGATGTAGCCGTTGAATTCACATCTATGTCCAAGACATTCTCGATGGCCGGCTGGCGTATGGGCTTTGCGGTTGGCAATGAAAGGCTGATTGCGGCACTCACGCGGGTCAAATCCTATCTCGATTATGGTGCTTTCACGCCGGTTCAGGTGGCTGCAACGGCTGCCCTGAACGGCGACGGCAGCGATATTGAATATGTGCGTAATGTTTATAAGACACGCCGCGATGTTCTGGTCGAAAGTTTTGGCCGTGCCGGCTGGGCGATTCCGTCTCCTGAGGCGACAATGTTTGCATGGGTTCCGATCCCTGAACGTTACCGCGCTATGGGTTCACTCGATTTTTCCAAACTATTGATCGAAAAAGCCGATGTAGCAGTTGCGCCCGGCCTCGGTTTCGGTGAACATGGGGATGAATTTGTGCGCATTGCTTTGGTGGAAAACGAACATCGTATTCGTCAGGCCGCGCGTAATATCAAACGCTTTCTGGGGAATGCTGACGGAGTTGCCTGATAAAAAGGCGGCTTCAGGGGATTGTCCTGAGTTTTGCAAATTAAGTGAGGCGGGAGCATACAGTTCCCGCCCGTTGAATTAAGTATATATTGCTGAGGCACAATAATGAGTAATGCATTGCGGATCGGTGTCGCCGGACTTGGCACCGTAGGAGCATCGGTTTTGCGCATTCTGCGCGATAAAGCCGAAATGATGACAAGGCAATGCGGACGCGAAATTGTAGTGACTGCGGTCAGCGCACGTGACCGTACGCGTGACCGTGGTATTGATCTCAGCAATATTGAGTGGTTTGATGATCCGGTCTCTCTGGCAAAATCGGATAATATTGATGTTTTCGTTGAGCTGATTGGCGGATCAGAAGGCACAGCCCGTGCTGCTGTTGAGGCTGCACTCAATTCCGGTCGCCATGTGGTGACTGCCAATAAAGCGCTGCTGGCCTATCATGGTGTGGAACTGGCCAAAATCGCGGAAGCCAAGGGCGTGCTGCTGAATTTTGAAGCAGCGGTTGCAGGCGGCATTCCGGTGATTAAGGCCATGCGTGAATCGCTGACCGGTAATACTGTGTCGCGTGTTTACGGTATTATGAACGGCACCTGTAACTATATCCTGACCCGCATGGGTGAGGAGGGAATTTCCTTCACGGAATGTCTGAAAGATGCCCAGCGTCTGGGCTATGCGGAAGCTGATCCGACCTTTGATATTGAAGGCAATGACACGGCGCATAAGCTGGCGCTGCTGACCAGTATTGCATTCGGCACGCAGATTGCGGCGGATGATATTTATCTGGAAGGGATCAGCAATATTTCGCTCGCGGATATCCGTGCAGCGGAAGAGCTTGGCTATAAAATCAAATTGCTCGGGGTGGCACAGAAGACAGAAACCGGTGTGGAGCAGCGTGTGCATCCGACATTGGTGCCAACCTCTTCTGTTATTGCGCAGGTGCATGGCGTGACCAATGCGGTGGCGATTGAAACCGACCTTCTTGGCGAGTTGCTGTTGTCAGGTCCTGGTGCCGGTGGCAATGCTACTGCTTCTGCCGTGATTGGTGATATTGCCGATATCGGCAAAAGCCGTCCGGGTTTCCAGCACGGGCCGGTCTTCGGTACGCCTGCAAAAGATCTGAAACCAACAGCACGTGCGAAAATGCGTTCGCATGCTGGTGGTTATTTCATTCGCCTGAATGTGCATGACCGTGCCGGTGTGTTTGCAACGATTGCCAAGCGTATGGCGGAAAATGATATTTCGCTGGAATCCATTGTGCAGCGCGGCAGCGGCGCTAATGTTGAAGAGGCTGTTATTAAAACAGTTGTTCTTGTGACCCATGCAACAACGGAATCAGCGGTTAAGCAGGCTTTGAAGGCGATTACCGAAGATGGTGATCTCTTTGATAAACCGCAGATGATCCGCATTGAGCGCGCGGGGTAGAGCATAATTTCTTAAACTTGGTTCAGTTTAAGGTAAAATTATGCTCTGATTTTAAAGTGTCAGAGCGAGTTTTGTGTGCCAAGTCCGGCACACGGTGCTCTAATAAAGACAGGAACTGATAAAAACCGCCGGAATTTCCGGCGGTTTTTTGTTTGGGCAATCAGTATCTTGTCATCAGGTTTTGCTTTTGCTAAAAATAGCCCGCTCAAATGCAGTTTAAGAAAGGAGGGCCGTAAGATGTTTTCTCTGCGACATCAGCATCACCACACATTCGGCCCTGATTACGCCCTGTTTCATTAATTTGTGCAGGGCCGATTAAGACCGTACAATCTGTCTTTTTCAGCCTTTCTTTAAAGGTGTGGTTTTGCATGGAGCGAGCTGCATCTGATTGAACCATTCCCGCGACCGGTCTGTATCTTTCTCAGATGCGCTGACTTGTCCGGCTATGGTAAATTCTGAGCTGATCTTATGTCTTTACTTAATCTTCAAAATCTTTCTCTTGTCCTGTCCGTTGAACTGTTTCGCAATCTGAGCCTTGTTGTCGGTGAGGGCGAGCGGCTTGGTGTGGTTGCCGCCAACGGTCGCGGTAAATCCAGTCTGATGCGTATTATCAGCGGTGAGCTGGAGCCAACGGATGGTCTAGTGACCCGTGCCCGTGGTTTGAAAACCGGTGTGGTGCCGCAATATGTACCGCAGGACTGGCTGGATATCTCATTATATAATGTGGTGCTGAGCGGGCTGGATGAAGACGCGCAGCTGCATGAAAGCTGGCGCGTTGATATTATTCTTGATGATCTGAGTGTACCGCAGGATATGCGCGACCGTGCAATGCGGCAGTTGAGCGGAGGCTGGCAGCGCCTTGCTTTACTGGCGCGAACGCAGATTGCCGAGCCTGATTTGTTGCTGCTGGATGAGCCGACCAACCATCTGGATCTGGAGAAAATTGCTTTGCTGGAAGGCTGGCTGAATAATCTGCCGCGTTCAACAGCAGTGATTATGTGCAGCCATGACCGTGCTTTTCTCGATGCAGTGACCAAGCGTACGTTATTTTTGCGGCCTGAAAATTCGCAAATCTATGCTTTACCTTATAGCCGTGCCCGTGCCTCATTGGATGAGGCCGATGCTGCGGATGCGCGCCAATATCAGAAAGATATGAAAACCGCACAGCAATTGCGCAAACAGGCGGCCAAACTCAATAATATCGGTATCAATTCGGGCAGTGACCTGCTGGTGATCAAAACCAAGCAGCTGAAAGATCGTGCGGAGAAGCTGGAAGATGCTGCCAAGCCCGCGCATCTGGAGCGGTCTGCCGGTGTTATCAAGCTGGCAGGACAGAGCAGTCATGCCCGTGCGCTGGTGGTGATTGATAATCTTGATGTGGTCACACCGGATAATCGCATTCTCTATAAAACCGGCCGTTTATGGGTCAACCCCGGTGATCGTATTGTGCTGCTTGGTGCCAATGGTACAGGTAAAACGCGATTACTGACCATGGTGCGGAATGTGATTATGGGTGCCGCGCCGGAAAGTCCGGCGCTTAAAGCCACGCCGTCACTGGTGCTGGGCTACAGCGATCAGGCATTGTCAGAACTGAATGACAAGCACACACCGTTAGAAACGATCACCCGTCATTTTGATATCGGAGATCAGAAGGCGCGTTCGCTGCTGGCAGGGGCAGGTATGAATATTGATATGCAGGGGAAGGCGGTTGCACGGCTTTCAGGCGGACAAAAAGCGCGACTGGCTATGCTGGTGCTACGGCTGACACATCCGAATTTCTATATTCTCGATGAACCGACCAACCATCTGGATATTGAGGGGCAGGAGGCGCTGGAAGCGGAATTGCTGAACAGTGATGCCGCCTGTCTGCTGGTGTCGCATGACCGTAGTTTTGTGCGCAATACCGGCAATCGTTTCTGGCAGATTGTGAAGAATAAGCTGGTTGAAGTAGAAACGCCGGAAGCGTTCTTTGAAGAAGCCGGACAGCTTGCGGGCTGAATAGTCTGATATATAACAAAAGATACCGGCAGTGTAATTTTATGAAAAATACACTGCCGGTATCACTCGTTTTCAAATGTGATGGTTTTTCAACCGAGTATAATCGATTTACTTTTTATCCCCGCGCTTTATCCCTTGCAGGGAGAGCCTGACTTTGCCAAAAGATGGCGACCATGTCTGACAATCCCCTGTCATCATAATCGGCTACAGCAATTTTGTATCCGTTGCGCAGCGATACTATTCCGGATTGCAGGCATATCTTTCGATAACGAATTTAGGACTGTTTAAATGGCCAATTCTGCAGATCAGACCCCGCAGGGTCTCGACCGTATTCTGACACTCGAGCTGGTTCGCGTGACCGAGCGCGCCGCTGTGGCTGCTGCCCGTCTGCGTGGTCGCGGTGATGAAAAAGCTGCGGATCAGGTTGCTGTTGACGCCATGCGTAAAGAGCTGAACCGTCTGCCAATCTCCGGTACTGTTGTCATCGGAGAAGGTGAACGCGATGAAGCGCCGATGCTTTATATCGGTGAAGAAGTTGGCACCCGCAACGGCCCTGAAGTCGACATCGCGCTCGACCCGCTGGAAGGTACCACCATCTGCGCCAAAAACCTGCCAAACTCGCTGGCTGTTGTTGCAATTGCTGAAAAAGGCAATCTGCTTTACGCACCGGATGTTTACATGCAGAAAATCGCTGTTGGTCCGGGCTATCCGCGCGGCGTTGTAGATATTGATGCTTCTGCGACTGAAAACCTGAACGCGCTGGCAAAAGCCAAAGGCGTTAAGGTCAACGAAATCACTGCCTGCATCATGGATCGTCCGCGTCACGCACGCCTGATCGAAGAAGTACGCGCAACCGGTGCTGCAATCCGTCTGATCGGTGACGGTGACGTTGCCGGTGTAATGCACACCACCAATCCGGATGAAACCGGCATTGATATCTATCTCGGCATTGGCGGCGCGCCTGAAGGCGTTCTGGCAGCTGCTGCTCTGCGCTGCATCGGCGGCCAGATGCAGGGTCGTCTGCAGTTCAATTCTGATGACCAGATCGCCCGCGCTCTGAAAATGGGCGTTACAGACCCGAACAAGGTCTATCTGATGGAAGAAATGGCGAAAGGCGACGTGCTGTTTGCAGCCACCGGTGTAACCGACGGTAACATGCTCTCCGGCGTTAAATTTGCCCGTGACTACATCCAGACCCACACCATCGTCATGCGTGCTCAGTCACAGACTGTGCGTGAGATTAAGGCGCGGCACCAGGACCTCTCCAAGTTCGCATAATAAAAACCATCAGGATTGGTCTGCAAATGGCGATTTCTGTGCTTCCGGTGCTCACGTACTGTAAGTACGCTCCGCTCCGGTTCTCGAAATCACCATTTTCGCCGCAACCTGACGGTTTTTAAACTCGGCGCTAGTTTGCCTGCTAAGACAATAGCCCAAAGAGTGGCACCACAATTAAATTCTGCTATAAGGCGACATTGAAAAATGTCGCCTTTGTTGTTTGTAAAAACAGGAGTTGCCCGCGTGGATATGAATGAGCGTTTGTTTCTCGGAATACGTTCTTCTGCAACGGGCATGAAATGGGTTGATCGTCTAAGTTTGCGTGAAGCCAATACAGCCCTCGCTATCGCCCAGAATTACGGCATCCCCGATTTGGTTTCCCGCGTTATGGCCGGTCGTGGCGTTGGTCTTGAAGCCGCAGAAGAATTTCTCAATCCGAGCATCCGCTCCCTGATGCCTGATCCGCTCACCCTGACGGATATGAAACAGGCCGCTGTACGTATCGCCGATGCAATTCAGTGCTGTGAGAATGTAGCCATTTTCGGTGACTATGACGTTGACGGTGCCTGTTCATCAGCATTGCTTTCCCGTTTTCTCAATGCCTATGACATCAGGAATGTCATTTATATTCCTGATCGTATTTTTGAAGGCTACGGTCCAAATCCCGATGCCATGCGTGAGCTGGTTGCCAAAGGAGCGTCTCTGATCGTGACTGTGGACTGCGGTACCAATAGTGCTGTGTCGATTACCGCTGCGAAAGAAGCCGGTGCGGATGTTGTCGTGCTGGATCACCACCAGCTTGGCGGTGCCTTGCCGGAGGACGCTGCGGCTATCGTTAATCCGAACCGTGAGGATGATATTTCAGGGCAGGGACATCTCTGTGCTGCCGGTGTTGTCTTTATGACTTTGGTGCAGGTGGCGCGGGAACTGCGCGAACGTGGTATTAAAGCGGCAAATGGTACGCCGGATTTACTGGGTTATCTCGATCTGGTGGGCTTGGCCACAGTTTGCGACGTGGTGCCGCTGATCGGTGTGAACCGTGCTTTTGTTGTAAAGGGTTTGCTTGCCGCCCGTAATCAGAGCAATGCTGGCTTGGCAGCTTTGGCGCGGGTGTCGCGTATCGGCGAGCCGCTTAACAGTTTCCATTTTGGTTTTCTCATTGGCCCCCGCATTAATGCAGGCGGGCGTATCGGTAATGCTGCTTTGGGCAGTCGGTTGCTGACACTGGATGATCCGGTTGAAGCCAATACGATTGCGGAAGAGCTGGACAGGCTGAATGCCGAACGTCAGGCGATGGAAGCGGTGATGTTGCAGCAGGCTGAGGCGGAAGCCTTTGCCGAACTTTCCGGCAAGTCAGGGCCGGCCGTACTGGTTACAGCGAATGAAGACTGGCATCCGGGCATTGTTGGTCTGCTGGCTTCCCGTCTGAAAGATAAAGCGAAACGCCCGACTTTTGCCATTGCCTTTAATGGTAATGGCATGGGCACCGGTTCAGGGCGCTCGATCAGCGGTTTTGATCTTGGTAAGCTGGTGCGCAAAGCTGTTGAACAGGGCTTGCTGGTCAAAGGCGGTGGTCATGCTATGGCGGCGGGCATCACTGTGGAGAAATCCAAACTTGGTGCTTTGCGCGCATTTTTTGAAGAGCAGGCTGCCGAGCAGGTGGATGAGCTACGCGCTGAGCAAAGTCTGGCGATTGATGGTGCGGTTTCTGCCACCGGCGCCACAGTTGCGTTGTATAATGCTTTGGAAAAGGCTGGGCCTTATGGTGCCGGTCATGTGCAGCCGCTGCTGGCGTTGCCAAACCATACAATCGCCGATGTGCGTGTTGTCGGGCGCGATCATGTGAAAGTTGCCCTGAAAGGGCTGGACGGCAAACGCGTGGACGGTATTGCCTTCCGTGCTGCTGACAGTGATCTTGGGCGCTTTCTGTTTGATCAGGCCGGACACATGGTACATGTCGCCGGCCATTTATCGCTCAATCACTGGAATGGTTCAGTCTCAACACAGATCCGTATCGTGGATGCGGCGAAGGTTGATCTCTCTCGCCAATAGTGTCTGATCCAAAAGTCACCTGATTTAGCTCAGCAGATTGGGCTGCAAATGGCAATTTTGTGTGTCGATACTCACATACTATCAGTACGCTCCGCTCCGATGCTCGCAAATCACCATTTTCGCTGATGTCAGCCGCTTTTTGATTCAGACCCTAACCAAATTGCTGAGTTCTGCTCACCAGCTGCCGGTATTTTCCATAGATGCCCATGGCTCCTGCGGTGCCAGTCTTTCGCCTTTTTGCAGAATTTCAATGGAAATACCGTCCGGTGATTTTACAAAAGCCATGCGGCCGTCGCGTGGCGGACGGTTGATGACAACGCCTTTGTCTTTCAGGTTTTGGCAGAAGTCATAAATATTATCGACCTCATAGGCGAGATGGCCGAAATTGCGTCCGCCGCTATAGGTTTCTGCATCCCAGTTATAAGTCAGTTCCAGCTCCGGTGCGCGGGCGTTTTCTGCATTCGTCTGATCTTTGGAAGCGCTGAGGAAGATCAGTGTGAAGCGTCCCTGTTCACTTTCCGTACGGCGTGTTTCCACCAGTCCGAATTTCCCTACAAAAAAATCCAGCGACTCATCTATGTCGCGAATACGGATCATGGTGTGCAAATAGCGCATGTTTGCCTCCTGTTTTACCCTGTTTGATGCTGTCTGTTTTAACAGGTGTAATATTTAAAACAGGGCAGATCTGAAATAGTTCACCGCTGTTTTAGCATGCCTGCTCATAAAGTCTGTGATCGAAACAGGAATATTGAAAGTTTGCTCTTGCCGGATACGGTTAAGGAAGTGTTATCTTGAAGATGAGAATCAACCTGATTTGCCCGGCAGATGAAAGGAGGAGCGTGCCATGACTGACAAGTCTTTGTCCCATGAGTTTATGGATGGTACCAACTCCGCTGAGGATGCAACCGATATTGTCGAGATTTCCGGCGCCATTAAGTGGTTCGACGTCGCGAAGGGCTATGGTTTTGTCGTTCCCGATCAGGATGGCTATGGCGATATTCTTGTTCATGTAACAACATTGCGCCGTGACGGTTTTCAGACCGCACAGGAAGGTGCGCGCGTTGTTTGCGAAATTCGCCGTAGTGAACGCGGCTGGCAATGTTTCCGCGTTTTGTCTCTCGACCTTTCCGATGTTGCGCATCCTTCAACTCTGCCGCCTGCACGTACCCATGTTGTGGTTACACCATCAAGCGGACTGGAGCGGGCAATCGTCAAATGGTTTAACCGCACTAAGGGTTTCGGCTTTTTAAGTCGCGGTGAGGGGACGGAAGATATTTTTGTCCATATGGAAACACTGCGCCGCTTCGGTATGATGGAACTACGTCCGGGACAAGTGGTTCTGGTACGGTTCGGTCATGGTGACAAGGGGCTGATGGCGGCAGAAGTTCATCCGGATATCGGTTCACCTTTTACTAATCCTCATTAGAGCGTCGGGTGTTCCGTTGGGCACAAAGGTCGCTCTAACATTTTAAAATGAGAGCATAATTTTAACTGAAACTGATTCAAGTTTAAGAAATTATGCTCTAAAAAACCGGTCTCTGACCGGTTTTTTCATATCTGCCTGTGTTATACAGAGTGCTGTATTCTGAAACGGTTTTGAAATACGGGTGCTCTGATGAAACAGTGGTTTGCTTGTTTGGTATTTGTGGCGGCACTATTGGGCGGTAATTTTGCTGCATCGGCGCAGCAAGAGCCTTTGCATATTCCTGTTGATGCGCAGGCTTTAAAAGTGAAGACCGCATCGGGTGAGAAAAACTTTGGATTGGAAATTGCCGATACGGATCAGAAGCGTAGCGCGGGGCTGATGTACCGTACGGATTTTCCGGCCGACCGTGCGATGATTTTTGTTTTCGACGAAGAGCGCTTGGTGATGATGTGGATGGCCAATACGCCGCTGCCGCTGGATATGTTGTTTGTCCGCAATGACGGATCAATTGCAAGAGTTGCAGAAAATACGGTGCCTTTTTCAAAGGATATTGTTGCTTCCGGTGAGCCGGTGGCTTTTGTCATAGAAGTGAATGCAGGCATTGCCGCTAAACTTGGCATCAAGGCTGGTGATACAGTAAAGCACCGGATAATATGCGGGCAATGTCAGTGAATTTGAGTCCTGTTGCGTGTCATTAAGGGCAGAAGATAAATCTCGGAAGTGAACTATGGTCGTGAATGTGAATGAAGTCCGTTATTTCGAACATGACGGATTAAAACTGGCTTATCGTGACGAAGGACAAGGTGAGCCGGTTTTGTTGATCCATGGTTTTGCTTCTTCCGGTATGGTCAACTGGCTCAATCCGGGTTGGATCAAGACACTAACCGATGCAGGTTACCGCGCGATTGCGATTGATAATCGCGGCCATGGCCGTTCCGACAAGCCGCATGACCGGGAACTTTATTATCCGTCATTAATGGCTGCTGACGCTGTTGCCCTGCTGGATCATCTGAATATCGATAAAGCCCATGTTATGGGCTATTCGATGGGCGCGCGTATCAGTGCTTTTGCGGCGCTGGAACACCCGTCACGGGTGCATAGTCTGGTCTTTGGCGGGCTTGGCATTGGCATGGTCACCGGTGCCGGTGACTGGGATCCGATCTATGATGCACTATTGTCGGAAGATGTGGACAGTATCACCCATCCGCGTGGTCTGATGTTCCGCAAATTTGCGGATCAGACAAAGAGCGACCGTTTTGCGCTTGCGGCCTGTGTTATCACTTCCAAAGAGCTTATTCCGGCTCAGGCGATGGGTATGATCAGCCAGCCGGCCTTGGTTGCAGTCGGAACGAAAGATGATATTGCCGGTGATGCGCAGGATCTGGCTGATCTGATGCCAAATGCAACGGCTGTTGATATTCCTGACCGTGACCATATGCTGGCAGTCGGAGATAAAGTTTACAAGCAGGCTGTTCTGGAATTTCTGAAAGCCCATCCGATTGTCTGAGTATCGTCGGACAGCTTTTCTATGAAAATGTGACGATCCGCTCAGGTAATTTTACCGCAATTGCTGCAGAGGGATTTTCATCTCTTGTAATGCGGTTTAAACTCGCCCAGATAAATGCCGGAAGCAGCTATGTAACAGCAACGTGAAGGACTGGCGCAAATAATCGGAAATCTTTGGTTTCCGGTATGATTTTACAGTCATTTCAAAGCGTTTGGCGGTTTTCGGGGATTGAAGAATAAATGAATGTTGTAAAGCCAGGAGTGATGCAATGGCCGCACATGGTTCTGTTCCGGTGAGCAAGGTCGTCGATCATATGGATCCGATCTGGTATTCCGTGCGTGCTGAGGCCGAAGCTGCGGCAATTAAAGAGCCGTTGCTGGCGGCGTTTCTTTATTCCACAGTGCTTAATCAAGGCAGTCTGGAAGATGTGGTCATGCACCGTATTTCCGAGCGCCTCGGCCATGCCGATGTGGCTGCCGATCTGCTGCGTCAGACTTTTGTAACGATGAGCAAGGCCTCGCCGGAGTGGTCGCAGACATTGCGTATTGATTTGCAGGCGGTTTATGACCGTGATCCGGCGGCAAACCGTTTTCTTGATCCGCTGCTTTATATGAAGGGCTTCCATGCTATTCAGACCCACCGCTTAGCGCATTGGCTGTGGAAGGACGGGCGCAAGGATTTCGCTTATTATCTGCAGAGCCGCTCTTCGTCGATTTTCCAGACCGACATTCATCCGGCTGCAAAATTCGGCAGCGGTATTTTTCTCGATCATGCAACCGGTGTGGTGATTGGTGAAACTGCGGTGGTCGGTGATGATGTGTCGATCTTGCATGAGGTGACACTGGGCGGGACGGGTAAGGCTGGCGGTGATCGTCATCCGAAAATCGGTCGCGGGGTACTAATTGGTGCCGGTGCAAAAATTCTTGGCAATATCACAGTCGGTGAATGCTCAAAAATTGCTGCCGGTTCTGTTGTGGTTAAAGATGTGCCGGATAATGTGACGGTAGCCGGTGTTCCGGCGAAAGTGATTGGCGGCTGCGAATGTGCAGAGCCATCGCGTGCTATGGATCAGCTGATCAGCGCAGCCGAGTAATACACAGGCGACATGTTGCCCCTTTACTTATCGGGCGCAGAGGCGCATGAGACAGCCCGTAAAATGAAACAGGAGAATCCGTTTGAAACCCGAAGAAATCAAGAAACTGGACGCCTATTTCAAGCGGACTTTTGACAATCAGGGCCTCGCTGTTAAGGCGCGTCCACGTAAGGATGACTCTTGCGAGGTTTTCCTTGATGATGAATTTCTTGGCCTGATCTACAAGGATGAAGACGAAGGCGAACTGTCTTACAACTTCTCCATGGCCATTCTGGATATCGATCTGGAAGGCTGATAGATTTTATTTGTATCTTTTCAAGATATAAATTTATCAGTAAAAATAATTACTTATGGCGGTTTGTGCGTGAAGAGATTCACATATACAAGCCGCCATTTTTTATTTTTGTCTGAAGTTATCTTGTCAAATGTAATTGTATAACATATCAATCCTGTCGCTTTTTTAAAATATAGGCCGCACTATAGCTGTCTGCAGTTATTGCTATTCAGGAGATGTTATGGATCAACGATTACCCGTTACGGTGCTGTCCGGATTTTTAGGTGCCGGAAAAACCACCTTGCTCAATCATATTCTGAATAATCGTGAACAGGTGCGCGTTGCGCTGATCGTCAATGATATGAGTGAAGTGAATATTGATGCGGCTTTGCTGCGCGATGGCGGCGCAAATCTGTCCCGAACTCAGGAGCAGCTGGTTGAACTGACCAATGGCTGTATCTGCTGCACTTTGCGTGATGATCTGTTGCAGGAGGTGACACAACTCGCCAAACAGGAGCGCTTTGATTATCTGCTGATTGAATCAACCGGCATTTCCGAGCCTTTGCCGGTAGCCTCGACTTTTGAGTTTCGCGATGAGGAAGGTTTCAGCCTGTCTGATATTGCGCGGCTGGATACGATGGTTACGGTTGTCGACAGTGCTAATCTGTTGCGTGATTACGCATCGCAGGATTTTCTGAGTGATCGTGGCGAGACAGCCGGTGAGGGGGATGAGCGCGGTATTGTGGATTTGCTGGTGGAACAGATCGAGTTTGCCGATGTCGTGGTGCTGAACAAGATCAGCGAAGTTTCGCCTGCGCAAAGACAGGATATTTATAAAATTATCCGCGCACTCAATCCGGACTGCGATGTGGTCGACGCTGACTTCGGTAAAGTGCCTTTGGTAAAGATCATGAATACCGGCCGCTTCAGTTTTGAAAAAGCCGAGCAGCATCCTTTATGGTTTAAAGAACTCTATGGCTTCAAAGATCATGTGCCGGAGACTGAGGAATATGGCATTCGTTCTTTTGTTTACCGTGAGCGTCGACCGTTTGATCCGGCTAAACTTCATGACTTCATTCAGCAAAGCTGGGCAGGGCTGATCCGCTCGAAAGGTTTTTTCTGGCTGGCCACTCGCCCGCGCTATGTGGGTGAGTTGAGTCAGGCTGGTGCATTGTTGCGCACCGGCAAACGCGGATTGTGGTGGGCGTCTATCCCGAAGCAATACTGGCCGGAAGATGAAGGTTGGCAACAATCCATGCAGCCTTATCTTGATCCGTTCTGGGGTGACCGGCGGCAGGAACTGGTTTTTATTGGTAGTGCCGCGATGGACGAGGGGGCAATACGCGCTGCTCTGGATAATTGTCTGGTTGAGGCCGATAATTTCGTGCCGGATGAATGGGCGTCGCTTTATGATCCGTTTGAATCATGGGATCAGCGCGCAGCATAATTTGTTATTTTAAAACAATATTATACGCCTTTGCGTGAAGAGATAGATTCACGCAAAGGCTTGATTTTTAAATTCCGATTGCCGAGGTTTCTTTAACTTCTTCCATCACCGGATAGGTATGGGTTTCGCGTACTCCCGGCAGTGAGAGCAGGGAGTCTGCCAGAAAGCGGCGATATTGTTCCATGTCAGCCACGCGCGCTTTCACTAGATAATCAAAGCCACCGGCCACCATATGGCATTCCATCACCACCGGATTGTTCTTGGTGGCTTCGGCAAAGGTTTCAAAAACCTCCGGTGTCGTGCGGTCGAGCTTGATCTCAACAAAGACCAGCATGGAGCGGTTGAGCATCTTCGGTGACAGCTTTGCCGTATAGCCCAGCACATAACCATCGCGGGTTAAACGCTTGACCCGCTCAGCTGTTGCCGTCTGTGACAGGCTGATTTTATCGGCCAGTTCGGCATTGGTCAGCTTGCCGTCCTCCTGCAATGCACGGAGGATCTTTTTGTCCATAGTGTCAATTTGCTTCATTTTAGCTAAAATTCCGATTTTTGTAGTGATATCCACCGAATAAGGCACTTTAATTAGTGAGATAAACTATATGAGATAAAATATACAGTTAAAAACCCGTCGCAAGACTCTACAGGAGCCTTTTTATGACACTGCCCAATACAGCCCTTTCAAACGCCCCTCAGGTTGTTTCTGAAAAGGCTCAGAAGACAACCCTGCCACTGCCGCCTTTTACCGCGCCATATGCGCCGGATGACCATGAACTGGTCAGTGCATTGCTGGCCAGCGTAACCTTCGATGACGCTGCCAACCGTCGTATTGATGCCCGGACAACTGAGTTCATCAATAATATCCGCAAACAGTCCAAAGGGATTGGCGGCGTTGAAGATTTCCTGCGTGAATATGGCCTGTCGACCCGTGAAGGTCTGGCACTGATGGTGCTGGCTGAAGCACTTCTGCGCGTGCCGGATAGTGCGACACAGGACAAGCTGATTGAAGATAAGCTGAAACAGGGTAACTGGTCTGAACACCGTGCGCAGGGCGATACATGGTTTGTATCCGCTTCCGCATGGGGGCTTGGTCTTGCTGCGAAAGTTATCCGTCCGGGTGAGACACCGGAAGGCGTTCTGTCTTCGCTGGTTAAGCGTATGGGCTTGCCGACTGTACGTACCGCCACCAAGCAGGCGATGCGCTTTCTCGGTTCGCACTTCGTGCTGGGTGAAAATATTCACGATGCATTGAAGCGTGCGAAAGTGGCTGAGAAAAAAGGCTATCGCCATTCTTTCGATATGCTGGGCGAAGGTGCCCGTACCGCAGAAGATGCCAAGCGCTATTATAAATCCTATTCCGATGCGATTGATGAAATCGGTAAAGCTGCCGGTAATGGCAAGCTGCCGGATCGCATGGGTATTTCGGTCAAATTGTCGGCGCTGCATCCGCGTTATCTGGCAACCCATCATGAACAGGTGATGCGTGAGCTGGTACCGGATGTTCTGGCGCTGGCACAGAAAGCCAAATCCTATGATCTGAACTTCACCATTGATGCGGAAGAAGCAGACCGTCTGGAACTGTCACTTGACCTGATCGACCGTGTTTTCGCTGATCCGTCATTGGCTGGCTGGGATGGTTTTGGTCTGGCGATCCAGGCCTATCAGAAGCGCGCTCTGCCGGTGATCCAGCATATCGTTTCCCTCTGCGATAAAACCGGTCAGCGCATGATGGTGCGTCTGGTGAAGGGCGCTTACTGGGATACAGAAGTAAAACGCACGCAGGAACGTGGTCTGGAGGACTATCCGGTCTTTACCCGTAAAGCTGCAACTGACGCGTCTTACATTGCCTGCGCCCGCTATATGTTGGATCAGCGTAAACATATTTTCCCGCAATTTGCCGGACACAACGCCCTGACCGTGGCGATGATTCTGGAGATGGCCGGAAACGATAAGAGCGGCTTTGAATTCCAGCGTCTGCACGGCATGGGCGAAAGCCTGTTCAAACAGGTTACTGAGGCCGGTGAAAAGATTGCCTGCCGCGTTTATGCGCCAGTTGGCGGCTATCGCGACCTGCTGGCTTATCTGGTGCGCCGTCTGCTTGAGAACGGTGCGAACTCATCATTCGTTTCCGTTGTGGGCGATGAAAATGTGCCGGTTGCAAGCCTGCTGAAGCGGCCGGTTGAAATTCTGAATGACGGCAGAGGCATGCGGAATGCAAATATTCCGTATCCTAAAGATATGTACGGGCAGCGTCGCAACTCTGCCGGACTTGAATTTGGTGACAGACTAGTATTGGGGACTTTTATGGACGGGATCGTTAAGGCGCGGGCGAATGTTGATGCAGTGCCATTATTTGCCGGTTTTGCTAAAAAAGGCTCCGGTCAGCCTGTATTGTCGCCGGTAGATGGTTCTCAGGTTGGTACAGTTGCTGAAGCAACTGCTGAAGATGCCGCAAAAGCTGTTGAAGTTGCACGCAAGGGTTTTGCCGGCTGGTCACGCATCAGTGTTGAAGATCGTGCAACAGCTCTGGAACGCGCCGGTGATCTTCTGGAGAAGAACCGCGACCGTTTCATCGATCTTTTGTCCCGCGAAGCCGGTAAAACAATGGATGACGGCATTGCCGAAATCCGTGAAGCGGTTGATTTCTGCCGTTATTACGCTGCGGAAGCTCGTCGTCATTTTGCTAATGAAACCATTATGCCTGGCCCTACAGGTGAAGATAACCGTCTGCGTTATCGCGGTCGCGGTGTATTCGTTTGTATCAGCCCGTGGAACTTCCCGCTGGCGATTTTCCTTGGTCAGGTAACCGCTGCACTGGCTGCCGGTAATGCGGTTGTTGCCAAACCTGCAGAACAGACCCCGCTGATCGCTTATGAAGCAATCAAGCTGCTGCACGAAGCCGGTGTGCCGCAGGATGCCGTAATTTATCTGCCAGGTGACGGTTCTGTTGGTGCTGCTCTGACCTCACATGCACGTATCGACGGCGTGTGCTTCACCGGTTCGACCGATACTGCATGGGCAATCAACCGCACATTGGCGGCTAAAAAGGGCCCGATTGTACCGCTGATCGCTGAAACCGGCGGTCTGAACGCTATGATCGTTGATGCGACAGCTCTGCCTGAGCAGGTTGCTGATGATGTTGTTATGTCGGCATTCCGCTCTGCCGGTCAGCGTTGTTCGGCTCTGCGTATTCTGTATCTTCAGGAAGATGTCGCTGACGGCATGCTGAAGATGATCGAAGGTGCAGCCCGTGAAATGCATCTCGGCAATCCGGCTCTGGAAACCACAGATATCGGCCCGATCATTGATCGTGAGCAGCAGACCATGCTCAGCGATTATGTTGAGCAGATGAAGGGTAAGGCTAAAGTTACCAAGGTTGGCGTGACACCGGAAGGTGAATTGCAGGCCGGTCATTTCTTCGCACCGCATATCATTGAGCTGAAAGATGCTGCTGATCTGACCCGTGAAGTGTTTGGTCCGGTTCTGCACGTTGTACGCTGGAAAGCTGCGGATCTGGATAATGTTCTTGATCAGGTTGCCAATTCCGGTTTCGGTCTGACTTTCGGACTGCACAGCCGTATCGAGACCGTTGTTGCCCGTGCGGTTGAGCGTCTTGATGTTGGTAATATCTATATCAACCGTAATACGATTGGTGCGGTTGTCGGTACGCAGCCATTCGGCGGTTCCGGCCTGTCCGGTACCGGTCCTAAGGCCGGTGGCCCGAACTATCTGCTGCGTTTCGCATTGGAGCAGGTGGTATCGGTTAACACCGCAGCAGCCGGTGGTAATGCATCGCTGATCGCGATGGGTGAGTAATGTAAGCAGCGTGATTACCCTCAGTCGGGTTTATATGTTGCGTTTTATCTAAAAAGAATCGCCTGCCACATAAAATGTGGCAGGCGATTTTTTATTTGCTATTTTGCACAGAAATTCGTTGACGAAAAATACAACCTGAGGTAGTTTCAATCTTGTACTGAAAAGCATACTTCACTTAGTTATTTTAGATCTGAGCATAATATTTTTTTGAAATTAATTGCTTTTGAAACGCGGGACGGGCAAATTTCCCCCATATGATCGCCTGCCTGACAGTTCGCATATCGGACATTTTAACCCGGATCTTTTTGTTGATCCGGGTTTTCTTTTATGGGGTCTGAACTTATTCATTGATATAATGCTTTGTTATAACGTCATTATATGGCAAAAGCCTCTTCGTTTGATTGAGCACATCTTCGGCGTTTGATGCAGTGAAAGGCGAGAGAGCGCTGTGCAGCTTGCGCAAAACCGCTTTATTGCATGGAGTTGATATTGTGAATTAAAGCGACTTAGCGGCATTTATTCTAATGAAATTTAAAATGCAATTTTAAGATGTAATTTTAAGATGTAATTTTTGTTTTGATGAAGAATATTTTTTCTGTAAAATGGCGAAACAGAAGAGCTTGCAAGGCCTGAAAAACAGAGCTAAAAATAGTGCATGACTAATTTTACTTTTGCATCTCTTGTTTGGTGGTGGGCTCGCTTTTAGCGGCCACGCAGGCATTTGCATAAGTGTCATTCAGGTCGCTCAAGGTTTTACCGGGCGGCCGTTTTTATTTTCTGCCCTGAAATCCTGAAACACCTGAGTATCTAGAGCGTGCCGCGTTTAATCGCATTCATAGCACTCGCTCTAGATTCATTTAATTACCGCATGTTCGCGGGCGCTAAATGAGTCCATTTAGCTGCGACATGCTCTACGCAAAATCGAAGCAGAAATGCTTTGTTGAAAAACAGGTGCGAAACCGGCCATTTGGCAGTATAGGGATCGCAGCAACAGGAGCAGAGCGATTATGGCAAAAACTGCCGATCAGGATCAGCACGATCATATCACGCAGGGCGGCATTACTGTCGCACGCCGCCGCCATTTGGTGGATTACAAAACGGCTATCGACAAGCGTATTGATGCGCTGGATACAAGACGCGGCGCTGTCTTCTCATCCAATTATGAATATCCGGGTCGTTATACACGCTGGGATACGGCAATTATTGATCCGCCGCTGGTGATTACTTCCAAAGGTCGCTCAATGCGCATTGAGGCGCTGAATACCCGTGGTGAAATTCTGCTTGGCGGTATTCGCCCTGTTATTGTTGCCTTGCAGGAAGTGACGATTAATGATGAAACAGAGCAGAAAATTCAGCTGACGATTGCTGAGCCGACACGCCAATATATGGAAGAAGAACGCTCGCGTATGCCATCGGTCTTCACCGTGCTGCGTGAGATCGTTTCTCTGTTCTATTCCGAGGAAGACAGCAATCTCGGTCTTTACGGTGCTTTCGGCTATGATCTGGCCTTCCAGTTTGAACCGATCACCTACAAGCTGAAGCGTCCTGAAGATCAGCGTGATCTGGTTCTGTTTATTCCGGATGAAATTCTTGTCGTTGACCATTATTCCGCTAAGGCATGGGTCGACTCTTATGATTTCACCGTTGGTAATAAAAAGACTGATGGTTTGCCGCGCGAAACACCGGCAGATGAGTTTAAAGCGGCCAAAACACTGGCGGCAAAAGGTGATCACCAAAAGGGCGAATATGCTGCCTTGGTTGAACGCGCTAAAGACAGCTTCAAATGCGGTGATCTTTTTGAAGTGGTGCCGGGGCAGATTTTCTATGAAAAATGCGAAAATCAACCATCAGCCATTTCCCGCAAGCTGAAAAGCATTAATCCGTCGCCTTATTCTTTCTTCATCAATCTGGGTGATCAGGAATATCTGATCGGTGCCTCACCGGAAATGTTCGTCCGAGTGAATGGTCGTCGTATCGAAACCTGCCCGATCTCCGGCACTATCAAGCGCGGTGAAGATGCGATTTCAGATTCCGAGCAGATTCTGAAACTGCTGAATTCCAAAAAAGATGAATCCGAACTGACTATGTGTTCCGATGTGGATCGCAATGATAAAAGCCGCGTTTGCGAGCCGGAATCAGTGCGTGTGATTGGTCGTCGTCAGATTGAGATGTATTCCCGCCTGATCCATACGGTTGATCATATTGAAGGTCGCCTGCGTGATGGTATGGATGCATTTGACGGTTTCCTCAGCCATGCATGGGCGGTAACCGTGACCGGGGCACCAAAGCTCTGGGCAATGCGCTTTATTGAAGAAAATGAACGCAGCCCGCGCGCTTGGTATGGCGGTGCGGTTGGCATGATGCATTTCAATGGCGATATGAATACCGGCCTGACACTGCGCACTATTCGCATTAAAGATGGTGTGGCGCAGGTGCGGGCAGGGGCAACCTTGCTCTATGATTCAAATCCGCAGGAAGAAGAAGCCGAAACCGAATTGAAGGCATCGGCAATGCTGACCGCGATCCGTGAGGCGCATATCAAGCCGGAATTGCAGGAGAAGGCGCAGTCTATGAAAGCAGGAACCGGAATTTCTGTTTTGCTGGTCGATCACGAAGATTCCTTCGTGCATACGCTTGCCAATTATTTCCGCCAGACCGGCGCCAATGTAGCGACTGTGCGTTCGCCGGTGAGTGATGAAATCTTTGACCGTTTCAAGCCTGATCTGGTGGTGCTGTCGCCAGGGCCTGGTACGCCGAAAGATTTCGACTGTACGAATACAATCCGTAAAGCGCGTGAGCGTGATCTGCCGGTCTTTGGCGTGTGTCTGGGCCTTCAGGCCTTGACCGAAGCCTATGGCGGCTCGCTCAAGCAGCTGGAAATTCCGATGCATGGCAAGCCGTCACGGATTAAAATCCTGAAAAACGGCGTGGTTTTTGATGGTCTGGGACAGGAAGTCACCGTTGGTCGCTATCATTCGCTTTACGCGGATAAGGCGACATTACCAGCGGATTTCATCGTCACGGCTGAGACAGATGATGGTGTTATCATGGGTTTTGAACATGCAAAAGAGCCGGTGGCTGCGGTACAGTTTCATCCGGAATCAATCATGACACTCGGCGGTAATGCGGGTATGCAGATGATTGAAAATGTAGTGTCAAAGCTCGTCAAGAAGTAACTGCAAGTGATGTTTAAAAGAAAAGCCGCAGATGAAAATCTGCGGCTTTTTTTATTTTTAAATCCACGCTTCGTCGCCGGTGAAACTCACGGTAATCCAGCGTTGCGGACCGGCGCCTCCGATTTCCTCACCGATCTCTTCGCGGATTGCATCCAGCGTTGCGATTGAAGTTATCGGGAAGTTAGCAGGCAGAACGATGTGAATTTCAATGAAACGTGCGCGGCCGATCTTGGCTGCATAGCTGGCATATTTCTTGAAGCCATGTTTGGCTTTCATTCTATCCATGATCTTGCGCACCCGCAGATCCATGCGCTCCGGTGTGACCAGCAAAATCTCCCGAAATGCGCTCAAAACAGTTTTGAGCGGCACAAAGATGAGGCCTGCAGACAGAAACAGCAGAATGGCGGGATCTGTATAAACTGTCCATGGCTCATAGGCTGTGCCCTGTAACAGCCATGCCAGACTGAAGGCGATCAAAAGAGCCAGCGTAATCAATGCAGTCATCAGCCAGCTTTGCGTATCAAGCGTGATAAAGTTTGATTTGAGTCTTTTGTTGATCTTGTGCTGATAAGCCATCATGACAAAACAGATGATACAGACAATGACGGCGTAGAGAATTGCCCAGTCAAAATTCAGTTCTGTGCCGCCTTGCAGCAATGTGCTGATGGCATTGATGAAAGCATAGAGACAGAACAATATCAGCACGATGCCGTTAAACGCGAGAACCAGCGGTTCAATATGCCAGAAACCATGCTGGAAGCGGCGCGTTCCTTCGCTGGTCAGGAGCCGAGCGACAAAAAGGGCAAGTATCGACATGACAGCATCGGTTGAGGAGAACATGCCGTCAAAAATGACTGCGCTGGAACCGGAGAGTATACCGAAGACTATTCCGAAGAGGCCGATAAAGATTGTGACAAATATTGATCTTCGTAAAATCAGTTGTTCAAAACGTGCGAGACGTTGCATTTTAAAGGGTCTGCCTTTGTAGAAAGAACAACCATCTGAGAAACCGAAAGGCACAAGTATTTTTGCCGTAAAAACGGTTTAGCTGGTTGCTTTTTTGTTTTTAGCACTTTTTCTGCGCTGATCCGGACAGATATTGTCTTATTACTGCTGTGCGTAATTTCGGATCGGGATGTTAAGCTGCGCATTTATGCATAGACACTCTATATATTATTATTATGAAAATTAAAAGAGATGCCGTTTTGGAGGCGTTTGGCATGTCAGTTTCGGATGATTGCCTGATTCGAATTTCTGACTTTTGCCAGTTCGTATTTGCAAATGATTTGCAGTTAAACTGTCCATAAGCCTATGAAATTGCTTATTTATTAAAAATACGACGCTGAGTGAAAACCAGTTGCAACTGGACAGCAAAAATTAGCGAAAAATGTCAGGTCCGGTACTTTAGAGATTTGGAATTGGCACATTTTGCGCTAAGGGTGATGACATCTCAGCGAGTGCTGAATTGAATTTATTTCGATGAAGGCGGCTTTGGATGACTGTTAAGCAGTCTCTGCATAAGCTGCCGAATTTTATAAACTGCAAAATTGTAAATCTCCGGCTGTCCCGTCGTTTTTAACAGAACGGCGCAATATCATGTTCGGAGAGATAAAAGGTTTGGATATGGATGCTAATCTGAGAATTCGGCGGCTGGCTACATGGACAATTCCGGTATCCATCGGCGTGATGGCGCTTAAATATCTGGCCTATCTGCTTACCGGTTCTGTTGCGCTTTATTCCGATGCGCTGGAATCGATTGTGAATGTGATTGCCTCTGTCGGTGCATGGTGGGCAATTACAGTGAGCATTATGCCGGCAGACGGTAATCATCCTTACGGGCACCATAAAGCGGAATATCTTTCTGCTGTGGTTGAAGGTGTACTGATTGTCGTTGCGGCACTGCTGATTGTGCGTGAGGCATGGGGCGCTCTGGAAACGCCGCGCACGCTGGACGAGCCGTGGCTGGGGCTGGGCATCAATCTGATTGCAGGCGTGATTAATATGTTCTGGGCAGGGCTGCTGATCCGTGTGGGACGCGCCGCCAAATCACCTGCTTTGCTGGCTGACGGCAAACATATTATGACGGATGTGGTGACTTCCGCAGGCGTGCTGGTTGGTCTGGTTGCTGCAATTATCACGGGCTGGTCAATTCTTGACCCGATTTTGGCGATTGTTGTGGCGCTGAATATTCTCTGGCAGGGCTGGCATGTTATCAATGCCTCCGTGCAGGGACTGATGGATGTCGGCGTTGAGCCTGCCGAGGAAATGCAGATCCGCGATATTATCTCCACCAATGCGGAAGGGGCACTTGAGGTGCATGACCTTAAAACCCGCATTGCCGGACGCGTGACTTTTATCGAATTTCATCTGGTTGTCGCAGCCGATATGACAGTCGGTGAATCGCATATTATCTGTGACCGGATCGAAGATGCGCTGCATGAGAAAATTGATAATTCACGGGTTGTGATTCATGTCGAGCCTGAAGATGAGGCAAAGCTTCCGCCGGGAACTGCAGCCGTCCCTTTTGCATAATGGAAGTTTAATGCATTGATTTTTTATAATAAAAACGCTGTTCTGTCATTGTGCGGGGCAGCGTTTTTATTTTTCTCTGAATATGCCTGTAATTTTATTTCGTTTATCGGTAAGTCTCTTGCAACTTGTTATCAAGGCGTATAGCATTTGTCCCATGAACAACGCGCATCATCATACCAGCTCTTTTGTGAGCTTCGGAGCAGATCAGGGCTTTGCAGCCGCTGAGTCTTGCGCGCGTCCACTCTCGCTTCTACTTCTACTCGGCCTTAGCGGCGATCGCCGGGCTCGTTGATTGGAGCGTCCGGCGGTCGTACAGAGCCGTCAGACTCATGCTCCGGTCAAAGAATCCGTTTCGATTGTGCCCGATTTTTCTGCATCTTCATTTTATAATTGAGCAGACAGGGCGTATTTAAGGCGGCTGTATATTGCAGTTGCTGTGGCTGATGAGACTTTAAAATGACCAATATTATTTCCGCTTCCAAATCTCCTCGCAAAGGCATGCCGATTGCGGCTGAAAAATACACGCCGTTCAGAACCACTGTTTTGCAGGATCGCCAGTGGCCTTCGAAAATAATCGAAAAGGCACCGATCTGGTGTTCGGTTGATCTGCGTGACGGCAATCAGGCATTGATTGACCCGATGGGGCATGATCGTAAAGCTCGTATGTTTCAGTTGCTGATGGATATGGGCTTTCCGGAAATTGAAATCGGCTTTCCGTCCGCTTCCCAGACTGATTTTGACTTCTGTCGCTGGGCGATTGAAGAAGGCAATGTGCCGGATGATGTGGATTTGCAGGTGTTGGTGCAGTGCCGTCCGGAATTGATTACCCGTACATTTGAAGCGCTGGAAGGCGCTAAGACCCCGATTATCCATTTTTACAATTCCACCAGTGAACTGCAGCGACGCGTTGTATTCGGCAAAGATGTTGCTGGTATCAAGCAGATTGCTACTGATGCCGCCAAGATGATTATGGATATGGCTGCGAAAGCGGGCGGCGGCTATCGTTTCCAATATTCGCCGGAAAGCTTTACCGGTACCGAGCTGGAAGTGGCTTTGGAAATCTGTAATGCGGTGACGGAAATCGTTAAACCGACTGCTGAAAACAAGCTGATCCTCAATCTGCCGTCCACGGTGGAAATGAATACGCCGAATGTCTATGCCGATCAGATCGAATGGATGTGCCGTAATCTGGATAATCGTGAAAACCTGATTATCTCTCTGCATCCGCATAATGACCGCGGTACAGGTATTGCCGCAACCGAACTGGGTCTGATGGCCGGCGCTGACCGCGTGGAAGGCACATTGTTCGGCAATGGCGAGCGCACCGGTAATGTCGATGTGGTGACACTGGCACTGAACATGTTCACGCAGGGTATTGATCCTGAACTGGATTGCTCGGACATCAACCGCATGAAGGAAGTGTACGAATATTCCAATCAGCTGGTTATTCCAGAGCGTCATCCATATGTCGGTGAGCTGGTTTATACGGCATTTTCCGGCTCGCATCAGGATGCGATCAACAAGGGTATGAAAGCCAAGAAAGGTGCGAATACGCCGGTTTGGGAAGTGCCTTATCTGCCGATTGATCCGCAGGATGTCGGCCGTTCCTATGAAGCGATTATCCGTATCAATTCCCAGTCAGGTAAAGGCGGTATCGCTTATATCCTGCAGCAGGATTACGGTCTGAATATTCCGCGCAAGATGCAGGTGGAATTCCGCGAAATCATTCAGCAGATTACGGATGATGAAGGAAAAGAGCTACAGGCACCGCGCATTTATGAAGAGTTCAAGAAAGCCTATGTGAGCCAGCCAGGTTCGCGTCTGGAATTTGTTGATCATCATACTTTTGCGGATCCGGATAATAAAGCTGTCCGTATTATGCAGGCTGAGATCATTGATAATGGTGTGACAAAGACCATTGAAGGGCGCGGCACCGGCCCTGTGGACGGTTTTATTGACGCTCTGTCAAAACATATCGGCATTGATATTTCCGTGGCCGATTATTCGGAACATTCGCTTCAGCGCGGTTCTGATGCTTCTGCGATCAGCTATGTGGAACTTTCGCATCCGCAGGGTTCTGTGTTTGGTGTCGGGGTCAACCATAATATTGTGACGTCATCGCTTGCTGCGATTGTTTCCGCCGCAAACCGTCTGATTAAATAAAACTCTGTTCGTGTGATTGATAAAAGGCCTGAAACTATGCGGTTTCAGGCCTTTTTGTTATAATGCCAGTCTAAAGCCATAAAATCGCCATGCATGAGATTGCCTGTAAAAATGGAAACTGTTCAAAGGCGTGGTATGAATAAAAGCGAAGATGATTTCACGATATATCCGCCTGCATCTGTGCCGGAGGCACATTTATCCGGCGAAGAACGGCTGAAAGCTGCGATCCGGCAGGCGAAAACTGCTCAGGCCGACCGTCTCGACAGTATTACCGATATCAGAGAGACGGATATTGCCCGTCTGGAATTACTGCTGCAGGATTTGCAGCCGGTTTTTGATGCAGTGCCGGCAACGGATGAGCAGTGGGATTTCTGCCTGAATAAAGGTATGCAACCGCGTTTGTGGCTGGATGCCAGCGCCTTTGTAATGATTGCCCGCGACCGGCGCAGCTATCGTTTTGTCCGCGATACCCGTCTGGGGCGGATTATTCTGGCTGATAATAAAGATATCAAGGTCATTTCAGAAGCGGTCACCCGCTATATTGCTTCGCGGATTCTTGAGCGCGAGCGGCTGATGGATGACTGGACTTCTGAAGTCCCTGTCGCAGAGCAGCAGCCCGCTATCGCTGAAAATACCGCTGAGCAAACCAACAGCGCAGAAATTTCGGAAAATCCGGCGCTGATTAAACTATTATGGTTTGCAGGCGGTGCCTTGCTTGGCTGTTTAGTGCTGATTTTGGTGCTGCATTATTATGGTATCACTTTGCCGATGCTGCCGGAATGGTTGCCGCGCTGATTTGCGGTGCAGCTTTGCCAAGCATTAAAGTGCGTTCACCGATCAGCTGCACTTCAGTATTTTCACCAGTAAAACCATATTGCTGCCAGTGACATTGCCAGCTTTGCGGCTGATCAAGTGCTTCAATAGAAAACAGATTATAGCGCGCCGGTGGTTTTCGTCCTTCATGACCGATCGGGTAAGGTGCCTGGCTGGCCGATGGCACGCAGATTACCGGCACCGCGCCATGCGGAGACGCAATTTCATTATAGGTTGCCAGATGGGTATGGCCGTGCAGCACCAGTTCGGCACCGGCTTCACGGATGACTTTCTGAAAACGGCCAATGCCGAACAACCGCTTATAGGCCGGTGTTGCATTGCGGATCGGCGGGTGATGAATCAGGATAACGCGGCACAGACCTTGCTCGCCGGTTTCAATCAGCATTTTTTTCAGCCGCGCGGCCTGTGCAGGCAAAAAATCACCGCTGGCCATGAACGGACCGGTGGCACGTGCAGAGCTGACACCAATAATTGCCACGCCGTCACGCACACGCAAATACGGAAATTTCGGACGTTTCTCACGATTGTCGATACCGTCGCCGCGCATCCACGGCTCCCATTTGCAGCAGGATTTATCCAGCGCACCCGGAACATAGGCATCATGATTGCCCGGCACGAAAGAGACGTCTTCCTGTGAGCCGAGCTGCTTAAGCCATTCAAAGCCATTATCAATTTCAAGATTAAGCGCGAGATTTACCAGATCACCCGTGACGGCAATATGATCCGGCTTGCGGGTTTGCAGATCTTTAATCAGGCCTTCCAGCACCCAGTCATGCATGGCGCCTTTACGGTGACGCTTCCAGTTAATATAGCCGGTTATGCGTTTTGAGGCCAGTTCGCGCAAGCGAACCTGCGGCAGCGGCGACAGATGAATGTCTGAAATATGGGCAAGTCTGAACATTGGCGAAGATTTAGCTTTCAACTGCGCATAGTCAATGAAAAACACGCATATAAGAGTTTGGCGTGTAAAAACACTGTGCGGACTGTTAGAGCATGACGCAGCTAAATAGTTTCATTTGAGCTGCGAACATACGGCAATTAAAAGAATCCAGAGCGAGTGCTATGAATCCGAACAAACGCGACATGCTCTGGTGCTCTTAATTGACAAGATCGTAAGCCGCACCTTTTATATTTAGTATCTCCGACCATTGCAGAAAAGCCGATTTATGAATTTTAAAAGCTGGTTCTTTCATACGTATTTTTTGTTCCGCCGCCCTATGACGCTGGGAGTAAGGGCTGTCGTGCTCGGGGATGAGGGAAAGAGTGTCTTTCTGGTGCGCCATACCTATGTCAAAGGGTGGCATTTACCGGGCGGCGGTGTGGAGCGCGGCGAAACATTCGGGCAGGCTTTGATTAAAGAGCTGCGTGAAGAGGCCTGTATTGAACTGACCGCTACACCGGAACTTTTCGCCTTGTATAAAAATACTAAGGCTTCCAACCGCGATCATGTGGCACTGTATATATGCCGGTCTTTTAAACAGACCGGAACGCGCTCCCCCGATTGGGAAATTGCCGAAGCCGGATTTTTTCCGCTCGATGACTTGCCTGACGGCGTAACAGAGGCCACGATGCGCCGTCTGAAAGAGATCACAACCCATGCGGAGCCGGATGCGTTGTGGTGATTTGGGCTTGAGAAAACGGAGACACCATCATGCCGGTTTATGTGTTGGACGGCCATAATCCACAATTCGACCATCGTGCCAGTAACTGGCTGGCACCGGATGCGACGCTGATCGGCAAAGTGCGTGTCGGTGAAAATGCGGGGATCTGGTTCGGCGTTGTCGCCCGTGGTGATAATGAGCTGATTCATATCGGTAAGGATACGAATGTGCAGGAACATTGTGTTTTGCACACCGATATCGGTTTTCCGCTGACTATTGGTGAGGGCTGCACAATCGGCCATCGGGCAATGCTGCATGGCTGCACGATTGGCGAGAATAGTCTGGTCGGAATCGGTGCAATTATTCTTAATGGCGCAAAAATCGGCAAAAACTCACTGGTCGGCGCCGGTGCTCTGGTCACCGAGGGAAAAGAGTTTCCGGATAATTCGCTGATTGTCGGTTCACCGGCGCGGGTATTGCGGGAACTGACAGCAGAGCAGATCGAAAAATTGCGCGATTCCGCGCAAAATTATGTTGCCAATGGTAAACGTTACCAGCGCGGTCTGGAGATCGCGCCTTAATTACTCTACAGCATAATTTCTTAAGCTTGAATCAGTTTAAGGTAAAATTATGCTGTAAATATAAAGTGTTAGAGCGACCTTTGTGCGCTCAAGAGGGCGCACGGCGCTCTAATTTCCCAGAGCTGATGTTGCAATACCGCTCATCAGCATTTCCGGTGCGTGGCGGATATCGACCCACTGGCCGCTGTGACGGGCGGACTGACGCTTGAGATAGGTATAGTCCGTCTGGCTCCAGTTTTTGACGCTGTCTTCAAGATTATCCAGAATGAAATCACCGCGGTCTGTGCGCACTGTCAGCACGGCATGGCCTTCGCCATTGCTTTGGCGGACAACAGTAATCAGCAATGTATTTACCGGAAAACCGGCATTAATCAGCATACGGCGCTTGAGCAGCACGTAGTCTTCACAGTCGCCGTACTGGGTCGGATAAGACCAGACTTCTTCCTTACCCCAGATTTCCATATCGGTGCGTGGCAGAATTGCAGTGTTTACCTGTGCATTGACCTGAACGATCTTGTTCCACAGAGCCTGTGTGAGCTGCAGCGGAGCTTCTGAGCGGCTGGTTTGGCTGCATTCTTTTTTATACTGTTTGCAGAAGTCATAATGACCGACCGGCTGCGTTGTGCGGCCTTCCGTCTGCATCCATGGCTGAGCAGCCTGACTTGTTGTCGTACCGCTGAACACTGCTCCTAAAACTGTCATTGTAAGCAGCAGAGTTGCGGCAGCCAGCTTATTCTTTGCTGTTGTGCTGCGGGCACTCTTTTTATGTGCTGTCTTTTTATACATTGTGACGCTCCTTGTTGAGGGCACCATGGCAGCGAGACATTGACACTATCCAAAGGGATATGAATAAGACAAAGTAAACACAGAAGTGAAAATTCGTAAACCTTAACTACCTGTAAAATCAGTATTTTAAAGAAAGTTAGGACTTATTATACGCAAAATTCACGCAGGTTTCGGTTGTGTGAAAGCTTGAGGTTAACAGAGCGTTGTGCAGTTAACAGCGGGTTGAAATCCGCCGGATGTCCACAGGTGCTGGTTAATATGCGGTGTAAGACTTGCTGTGTGCGATAAGCTTATATTTACCTAGCCGTTTTGCGCTTTTACGAATTTGTAAAAATGAATTTCAGCGTTTGATAACTATAAAATATGAACGCGTGACTTTTTACACAGGCTTGCCCTGAGAATAATGATGCAGCGACCTTCATATACGGTAGCAAAGATCATTCAGAATCATCGATACAGGCCGAGAAGGGCAGGTTTTGGTGCCGGACCGTTATGCGAGCCGGTTGATGTAATCTGCCCGTGATAATGCGTTCGCCCGATGTCCGGATGAATATAATAGGGCAGGATTAAATGCGGGATGCTTTAGTCTTTGGGCAGATCGGTTTGCAGAACCAGAAACTCAATGCCGATACCATCTTCAAAATGGCGCATGACTTTAGCCTGACTGTTGCCAAGCGTTACAATGCTGCGCAATGGTGGTCGCAGATTGGTGGCGACTGCTGCGCCGGACAGGGACAGGTCAAGAATTTTGCAGGCATGTTCCGAACCGTCATCAAGGATCAGGATCGCTTCGGTACGCGCAGGTGTATGGCGGGCATGACGTCTTTGTTCTGACTGCTGACTGATATTTTTACTGAGCCAATTGATTTTGGCGGCCAGTTTATTTTTCTGATGCACAGTCTGTATCAGCTGCAGGGTAAAATCGTCCCGCTGAACACTGATGACATTGCCTTCAAGCCGTCCCACATTGTCTACATAAGCAATAATATGATCGTCAGTGCGGACAGAGATATCATCACCGGTCAGAGTGAGGTCGGCATTATTGGTAGAAATACGCCATAATTTGCAGGCATCTTCACTACCGTCAGCGCGCATAAAGCGGCCGTCCAGCGGCATTTTCAGGGTCAGTCTTACGGCAGAATCTGATTGCTCCGCTGTCTTTGCAGGCGATGTGAATGAGGCGTGCGAAGATGGAGGTGTTTCTGCCGACATATGATTGAAAGGTGCCTTTGAGCGATTCTAAAAATACGAAAGCCGGTGCTTCCCCTGTCACCGGCCATAATACGATACGATAAAATTTATCGATACGCTACTAAAAGCTTAATTTTGTAGCATTTTTACTTCAGAATTCTATGGGGATAACAAATTTTATATTAGTACTGCCAGTTATACTGGTGTCACAGATCAGGATTTGTCTTTGCCGCCGGTTATCAGCTTGAGATGTGCTGCCTTGGGAGCCTGATAGGCAGATTCGGTTTCCGGTGCTGCTGTATGAATACTTTTAATGAGATCCGCGACAGTCAAAGGTGCCGGCGCGCCGGTTGTTGCCGGTGAGGGGCGGGCAGAGTGAGGCGCGGTTTGCTCCGGTGTCCGTGCCGACGGCATCAAGGCCTCGATCTGTGGGAGTAAGGCTCTGGCAAAAGCCGTATCCGCCACGCCGCTTCCGTCAATTCTGATGCTTTCATCAAGAAGAGGGGCTGTGCTTACGAATACAGTTTTCTCAATTGGAGTATTTTCCGCATTCGGCTGAAGCTCGTGATGACGATCCAGCAAAACCTGAAGAACAGATTTCATACCTTTCGCCGCATTCAGATTATCGTCCTGAAGCGGCAAGGCAGAATTATTGTCTGAGATACCCATGTGGTTGCTGATGAGTGCTTCACTACCGAGCCAGAGCGGCTGATCCAGAGCAACCATACTGCCGATCCATGCAAGGGAACCGTCTGCTTCATGCAATGGCAGTAGCAAGGTTTCAAAGTGGCAGGTCTTTTCGCCCAGCGTCAGGCCGGTATGTTCCAGCCGCAGCGGGCGGTAATCCAGACCGGAAAGGTGCAGCTGTTCCGCAAGCCATGAACGGACATCATTGTGCCAGAGAGATAAAAAGCGAGTATTACGCAGCTCTCTGCCATAAATTGTGCAGAGCCGCGTGCCAGCCAGCCGGAACTGCCATTGTTTTGCTTGCGGAATATCTGCTGCCTCAGACAGCTCTGATGCACCGCTGGTCTCAGCGTCACTGCGCAGGATGAAGATATTAGGCAATTTGCCGCCCAGCGCACGCGGGCTGATGTCACGACGATCCGGCGCCGCGCGGGTTCCGCGCAACCTGTCCCAATATGTGAGCAGATCTGCCGTCCAATCATGTTTCATGATATGGCGCTGTCCTTGTATTTTCCTGCGACCGGATATCTTCTGTTTTTGCAGAGGGGTACCGGCTGTGTGCAACATGTTGAGCGCGCTTGTCTTTCAGATTGAAACACTGCTTGCGCGAAACATATTTTAATTTTCAAAACCCGTTAAAAACTCCCAACCGAAGCTGAGATTGGCGGTTTTTTGAATATGTTTGATGGCGATAATATGCGCACAGGAACGTAAACAAGCCATGATTGAGCGCCAAACATCCACGAACAATAAAATTTATGGTTAACGCTTTGCTTCGATTGCATTAATCAATTAAGTATGTTTAGATACTTTTACGCAAAAGTTGCAGGCATTTTATTGAGAGCTGCCGATTGCATCTTATGCTTGAACTCCAGAATTTATGTCCGGACGATATTGTCCGTTCGCCGCCTGTTTAACAGGCGGTTTTTTCTTATCCGGACAAGGCTTTCAAGAATTTCACCGGAATATTTCAGGCCTGTATATAAATGTCCGATGTAAAATGCCGCGACAAAACCACTTTCCACTTTTACCGGAAGTGCTTTATGTTCCTGTTTGAGCGATAAATTGCGCAGACAGACCTTTTCGCATTGTGCTCCGACAGCACTCTGCCGATAAATTTGTAAATCATGATGAGGATAATATGCAGCAGCCGGCCAATGAAACCCGGACAGAGGATGACCGCGGACAAGGCGGCTCTCAGCCGGTCTTTAATATGCCGCCGGTTGTTGTGGCCTTAATCGGACTTTGTGCTGTCGTATATATTGTACAATTCTATCTGCTAAGTGATCCGCAATATATCTGGTTCCTGCTGAATTTTGCATTTATCCCGCAGCGTTTCAGTGTGTGGGGTGGCTTTACCGATATTACAGCATGGTTCACTGCGATCTCCTATTCATTCATGCATGGCGGGTTTGCTCATCTGGCAGTGAACAGTGTGTGGTTTGCCGCTTTTGGTTCACCATTGGCGGGGCGTATAGGCACACGTAAATTTTTGTTGTTCTGGATATTCACATCCATTCTGGCGGCATTCACCCATTACGCGCTTTATCCTGACAGCAATATCCCGCTTGTCGGTGCTTCCGGTGCAATCTCCGGCATGATGGGGGCAGCTGCGCGCTTTGGTTTCCGTCGTGTTACTTATTATACAGGGACGGGGCGGCAGGTGCCTGCTTTCGGCGGGCCGCTATTGTCGGTGGCCGAAACTTTGCAAAACCGCACCGTTCTGACATTTGTCGGGTTCTGGTTGCTCATCAATGTGATTACGGGGCTTTATGCGACACCGGCCGGTGAATTGTCAGGTATTGCATGGGAGGCGCATATCGGTGGTTTTGTTGCCGGATTTTTCGGCATAGCTTTGTTGCTACGTGGGCGCTCCTGATACTGCTTTGTTTTATCGCCTTCCGTGATTCTGTGTTAGACTGAATCAACGGTCACCAGTACGCATGCTGCTCTTCCGTTCTTGTAACATTATGCAGCATTTTGTGTGCCGGTCAGCCGTCCTGATGCCATAATCCTCTCTGTTTTCAGGAGGAAAATGTGATGTGTTTCATTATCGGGAGGAAATAATGACTGTACGCGCAATTCTGGAGCAGAAGGGCAGTGATGTTTTCACTGTCAGGTCAGATGCGAATCTGGAAGCAGCAGCAAAACAACTCTCAGAACACCGGATCGGTGCTTTGCTGGTTGATGACGGCAAAGGCAGATATACAGGGATTCTTTCCGAGCGGGATATTGTGCGCGCTTGCGCCAATCACGGAATGCAGGCTCTGGAGCTTCCAGTTTCAAAAGCAATGACGACAAAAGTGCTGCATTGCAGCCCGCAGGACAATGTTCATTATGTCATGGAAATGATGACACGGCATCGTTTCCGCCATGTGCCGGTGGTAAATGAAGCCGGTGATCTCGTCGGTATTATTTCGATTGGTGACGTTGTGAAGCGTCGTATTGAACAGGCTGAACAGGAAACGGCCGAGATGATTCAATATATCGCCACGGCTTGAGTGCTGATTTTTACTAAAGCATGTCGCAGCTAAATGGCCTCATTTAGCGTTCGCGAACATGTGACAATTAAAAGAATCCAGAGCGAGTGCCATGAATGCTATTAATCGCGACACGCTCTAGAAAAGCCCTGCATTGAGTGATTCAGGAGAATGTCACGGTTAAAAGTGGCACTCAACGAATCCCCGATACAGGGCTTTGTTGTTCAAACTTGTTATTTGCTCAGGAAACGCTGGGCAGCATAAAGTGAAATTGCAGCGGCGTTGGAGACATTGAGCGATTTAATTGCGCCCGGCATATCAAGCCGCGCCAATGCGGTAACTGTTTCGCGGGTTTTCTGGCGAAGACCTTTACCTTCCGCACCAAGCACGAGAGCAATCTTGTCGCCCTTGAGCGTGTGTTCCATTTCCTGAGGGCCTTCAGAATCAAGGCCGATAGTCATGTAACCCAGTTCATGCAGCTTCTGAATCGCTTCAGCAAGATTACGCACTTCGATCTGGTCGATCATTTCCAGCGCGCCTGATGCTGATTTGGCCAGAACACCTGATTCCTGCGGGCTGTGACGGGACGTGGTAATCAAAGCATCTGCGCCGAAAGCCACTGCGGAGCGCAAAATTGCGCCTACATTGTGCGGATCCGTAACCTGATCCAGAATCAAAAGCAGATTGCCTTCTTTCAGATCCTGCAATTTACGCGGTTTGAGCGCGGCAGTTTCAATAAGAACACCCTGATGAACCGCTTCGGAGCCGGTCAGCGCATCAATATCGCGCGGCTCAACCATTTCAGGGGCGAGACGGGCAATTGTGGCTTCATCCAGTTCCAGACGGGCGAGGGCATTTTTAGTGACCATCATGCGGGAAATTTTGCGGCGTGGATTTTCCAGCGCGGCTTTTACCGTATGCAGGCCATAAAGACGGGTGATTCCGTCGCCCGCAGGCGTGCCTTTTACAGGTTTCCGCTTGGGGAACCGGTTATTTTGCGAATTTTGTTCGCTTCCGCCGGATTTTTGATCGCGAAACTGGCGCCGCAGACGCGCGTAATGCGAATCTTTTGGTGTGCCGGAGGAGGAGCCGGATGAGTCCGGTGACGATTTTTTATCTTTCATAAGCGCTCTATACCGATTTTCCTGCCCTGAAGGTAGCATCTTTCCTTATTCACAGGCAGGAAAGTTTCGTGATGCGAGAAAACTACCCCTGAAAAGCCCCGTATTGTGGAAGATTGATAAGCCTGTGAAAATTTTGTGCATTTTTTTCAAAAAGAGCTGTTGACTTATCAGGGTGTTATCGGCATAACCCGCCTCGTTCACAGCGACAAACGAGCCAAGCGCTACGGGGTCACAGTGAACGGAATGCCTAGTCGCTCAACTCTGCTTGCAGTGAGTTTCTGGAGGAGTGCCCGAGTGGTTAAAGGGGGCGGACTGTAAATCCGCTGGCTTAGCCTACGTTGGTTCGAAACCAACCTCCTCCACCACTGCCAGAGCAGGAGTTTAGAGTGCGCGGGTATAGCTCAATGGTAGAGCAGCAGCCTTCCAAGCTGAATACGCGGGTTCGATTCCCGCTACCCGCTCCAGATTTATTTCAGGGCGGTATGGCGTGAGTAACTTGGCGGGCTTTGAATAAAGCTTAAGCCGGAAGCGAGTTGATAAAGTTCCGATCCGGTAGCGGGGCGGGGCTTTAGTTCTACTATATAATATCCTTGACTGTATGGTCGTAGGGTAAGTTATATGGCAATTAAAATTGTTGCAGCGCATAAGTTAAGCGTTGTGGTGAAAGAGAGCGACAGCGATGGCAAAGAGCAAATTTG
>UCAG01000007.1 GCA_900470285.1 Hyphomicrobiales bacterium | reverse complement strand
ACTGTCAACACACACAAACGAAAATAATGCAGAATTCTCAAACTTTCTTTCCACAGGGAAAACTTTAAAAATTAAGCGAAAATTTACCCTCTTTTTGACCTCCGAAAAACCGGATTCGGCAAACCCAAAGACCAATGATCGATACATACATTATGACTTGCGTTTGATACCTGCCCTACTCTGCGCTACACATAGAGTGCAATAACGATATAAAGCAGGGAACACCGCTTACATGCTGACTAAAAAAGGGAAGTACGGCCTCAAAGCCATGGTGCATCTGGCCGAAGCCCCGCAGGACAATCTTATTTCTGTGGGCGAGATTGCCAAAGCCCGCAATATACCGCGTAAATTTCTGGATAATATCCTGACGGATTTGCGCGTAGCTGGCTTCGTACAAAGCCGTAAAGGCAAAGGCGGAGGCTTTTGTCTGGCCAAACCAGCAAATCAGATATCTATCGGCAATATTATCCGCAGCCTTGACGGCCCGCTGGCTCCCCTCCCCTGCGCCAGTAAGACCGGCTATAAAGCCTGCGAGGATTGCATAGAAGAAGACTGTAAAATCCGCCGCATGATGCTGGAAGTGCGTGAAGCCATCGCCAGCGTACTGGATAAGCGTACACTGGCAGATGGCTATAGCGATATTTAAACGGGAGTTACTGCAAGCAGATCTTCAGCGATGTCGCCAGATTGCGGATCAGCTGCGGATAAAGTTCCGGCCCGTCATGAAGATCAGCACCAAGCGGATCAAGCACACCTGTTTTAGCTTCTGTTCCTTCAAGCACGGTCTTTACCAAACCGGATTCAAATTGCGGCTCGGAGAAAACGCAGGTTGCTCCCAAGGATTTCACTTTAGTCTGAATTTCACGAATGCGCGCTGCTCCCGGCGCTTTTTCCGGATTCACTGTAATTGAGCCTGCCGCTGAAAGTTCGAAACGGCGTTCGAAATACTGGTAGGCATCATGGAACACAATATAAGGCTTGGTGCGCACCGGCTCCAACTCCGCCGCCACTTCTTTTTGCAACGCATCAATCTTATCAGCATAGGCTGCAGCATTCTTCTGATATTGCGCAGCATGTGCCGGATCAGCTTTACTTAAAGCTTCCGCAATCGGTTCCAACATCAGCTTGGCATTTTGCGGATCAAGCCAGAGATGCAAATCATCATGATGATGGTCATGCGCCTCACCACTCTCACCATGATTATGCCCGCCATGATCATGCGGTTCAAAATTACCGCTTTCACGCGCAGACAGGATTTCAAGTCCCTTTACCTGATCCAGTCGCACAACTTCGGCCTTAGTACCAAGAGTCTCTAACGGCTTTGTCAGATAAGTTTCCATTTCCGGCCCGATCCAGAAAATGACTTTTGCCTTTTCCAGTGCACCGGCATCTGACGGCTTAAGATTATAGCCATGCTCTGATGCAGCGCCCTTAACAATAAGTTCCGGCTCCCCTGCCCCCTGCATAACGGCAGAAACCAGCGAATGAATTGGCTTAATCGAAACCACGACATCGCCTTTTTCCGCCGCAAGAACAGCATGCGAAGAAATAGACAACAAAGCGGATGCCAGCAAAACTCGGATAACAGACATAAAACCTCACAGAAATTGCCATTAATCACTGCCAGCGATTGAAATGGCAGTGCATCGAAATAATATGTTATAAAGTTACATTATTGCGTAATGCTATAACGTATGAGATAACCCGTGGCAAGAGCAGATCTGCTTTTCTATAATTTCGAAAGCGTACAATGCATCATCCATTATCAGCTGCCGCCAGCGGACAGATACCTGACATTCTTCTGCGCCTTGAAAATGCAGGAATTGAGCGGAACGGCCGCTGGCTTGTCCGCAACATTGATCTCACCCTGCATAAAGGTGAAATTGTTACGCTCATCGGCCCTAACGGCTCAGGCAAAAGCACGACCGCCAAAATGGCATTGGGCATTCATAAGCCTGATGAAGGTGCAGTGAAACGCGATAAGTCCCTGACCATCGGCTATGTACCGCAAAAAATTTCCATTGATCCGAGCCTGCCGCTAACAGTTGAGCGTATGATCCGCATGACTGCATCGCTGAGCAAACAGACAATTGAAGAAGCACTCATTCTCGCCGGCATCCCGCACCTGCTGAATGCGCAGGTTGTCCATCTTTCAGGCGGCGAGTTTCAGCGTGTGCTGCTTGCCCGTGCATTTGCCTGCAAACCGGATTTACTGGTGCTGGATGAGCCGCTGCAGGGTGTTGATTTTGCCGGAGAAGCCGAACTTTATGAGAAAATTGCGAAATTCCGTGATCAGACCGGTTGCGGTGTTCTGATGATCTCCCATGATTTACATATTGTTATGGCCGCGACAGACCGCGTTGTCTGCCTGAACGGACATATATGTTGCAGCGGCACACCGGTTGATGTGGCCGCCAGCCCTGAATATGCAAAACTTTTCGGATTGCGCACTCCGCGCGGCATGGAAATTCCACCCTCGCTTGCGGTCTATACGCATCATCATGACCACACTCATCTTGCCGACGGGCGGGTACAACATGCAGACGGCACGATAACGGATCATTGTCACCATGATGACGGCCATCATCATGAACACTGCGAAGACCACAACCATTCCCAAACCGGCGGGCACAATCATGCTTGATGACTTCTTTATCCGCGCCATGCTTGCCGGTATCGGCCTCGCTTTAATCACCGGTCCGATCGGTTGCTTTATTGTATGGCGACGCATGGCCTATTTCGGCGACACGATGGCTCATTCAGCTCTGCTTGGTGTTGGCCTAGCCATGCTGTTTGACCTGAATATTATGGTTTCCGTCTTTCTGATCGCTTTTAGTATCGCCATGCTGCTGGTGATCCTGCAAAAACGCCATTCACTTTCAGCCGATTCACTGCTGGGCATACTCTCCCACGCCACACTGGCTTTCGGGCTGGTGCTTGTCGCCTTCATGACATGGATCCGCTTCGATCTGATGTCACTGTTGTTCGGTGATATTCTCGCGGTCTCAGTCTCCGATCTTATCGCCATTTATGCTGGCGGTGCGTTAATTCTCGCAGCTCTGATTAAACTCTGGCGGCCGCTACTGGCAGCAACCATCAGTGAAGATATTGCGCAGGCTGAAGGCCTGCAACCGGAACTGCATCGCACTTTATTTATGATTTTGCTGGCTCTGCTGATTGCCATTGCCATGAAAATCGTCGGCATTCTGCTTATTACCGCCCTGCTGATTATTCCGGCAGCAACGGCACGTCGCTTTGCATTATCGCCGGAGCAAATGGCTATCTATGCAGCTTTTATCGGAGCGTGCTCGGTTATTGCCGGCCTTTTCGGTTCTTTGAATTATGACACCCCTTCAGGACCATCCATAGTCGTGGCATCTGTGGTGTTTTTTGTTATAAGCTTGTTACCACGGCAAAAACTCAAGACATCTTTGCCTGTTGCGCGCGATAAGGAGACTTCATAATGACCGCTCATACGCATACAGGAACTGCATCTGCAGCAGCACGCGCTCCGAAGCTCACACGCAATCAGAATCTTGTATTGGAAGCTCTTGCAAAAGCCGAATTTCCGCTCAGCGCCTATACAATTCTTGACCAGCTGCGCGAAGAAGGCTTCCGTGCGCCGCTGCAAGTCTATCGCGCATTGGACAAACTGCTGGAATATGGCTTGATTCATCGTCTTGAAAGCCTGAACGCTTTTATTGCCTGCGCCCATCCGCACCATCATGAGCACGGCCATATTCATGGCATTGCGGCTTTTGCCATTTGCGATCAATGCGGTCAGGCTTCGGAATTTTCAGAGCCGGAAATTGAAGATTGCGTGCAGCACTGGACACAGAAGAACCATTTCCATCCAAGCAAAACCACTCTGGAAATACGTGGCCTCTGTGCAAGTTGTGCACACAACTGATCAGGAATAACAGAACACCCCGCACAGAAATGTGCGGGGTGTTCTGCAAATCATCCCTGTAAATGCGATGTGTCCGGTAAAGGTATAATGCCAAGCGACATCGCCACTGCAACAGCAGAAGTGCGGTTGGCACAGCCCAGTTTAATTTTGGCATTTTGCAGATAGGTCACCACTGTCCAGCGGGCGATACTGAGGATTTCAGCAATTTCACCGTCCGTTTTTCCACGCGCAGCCCATTTGAGGCAATCAATCTCGCGCGGTGTCAGCGAAACCAGCGACTGTACTTCTTTCTTTTGTGATGAATAATCACTCACAGCCGACAACACAGTTTCATGCAATTGCCCGGTTACCTGTAAAAAATCCTTCTCAAGCAAACGGATCAGATCTTCAGCACTCAGATTATTTGAACTGTTCTGTCCCTTTTTTGTATCAAACGCATAAATAGTATGGGCATCACCACTGCCATTCAGCCGCTGTGTCACCATAATAAATGTATCGCCAAAATTATGCGCTCTCAAATCATCGACATAATTCTGCAATGCCGGTGTTTTTTGTTTATGGCCGTAAATTTCCGCAATACTGACACTATGAGGCTGCTCGGGATCAGACCACTTCTGATGAAACAACGGATCAATATCAAAATAGCTTTTAGCCGCGTAATTCACGACCCAGTCCGACGGGAATGTCGTCACCACAGTCTTTAGATTGTCCGCGATATCCGCATCAATATTCTTAGGCGTAATATGCGTAATATGCATGCAGGAAAGTTTTTTACGAACTGCAATATATGTTTCCAGAATAGATGAACAATATTCTTTACCAAAGAAACTGTTTTGAAATTCCGGGAAATGGATAAGTTCAAATTCCATGAAAAAATTCCGTTTTAAACAACTGTAAAATCAGCGAAATGAAAACATAAAAATCAAAAACATCAAAAAACGCGCAAACATGAAAATGATTCGAAAGAAAGCGCATATAATATGCGCTCTATTTTTCAACTCCGGCATGAATGCATCAAGAATACTATTTCAATGCGATGGCGCAAATAAGATATAATCGCATTGATCTGAAATGAAAATCTCCGGACATATCCTCTCCCTTAAGTCCGGCGGGAAAATATTCCCACACAATTTAATATTTAAATATCAGCACCTTAAGATTAAAATTATTTTCTCGTTTAAAAGAATCTCATGATCAGGCGCAATTATTTTATTAAAATGTTTTTGTCACAATGCACAATTACCAATTAATTGCCCGCTTATTTCATTCTGTTAACGACATACAGCCATTAAACCTATGAATCTTTTCTGAAATTCAGATCCGCACTGCACAATCAAATTATCATTAGATAAAAATCAATATATTCAAGAGATTAAGTATATTGCTGTTTTTTATTCATTTCCCTCTCTCTAAACTGCAACATTCAATTGATTGCGATAAAAAAACATGGTTCACTTCTGTTCGGATAAAGAAAAAACGATAGCTGTCATGGTACTTTCATATGACGCGCCTATCGAAAAAATACGAGGATGCCTGAAAGCAGACATCCCGTAGCTTTAAGGGGAGTATGTCAATGCTTAACAGAACAACACGGCTGTTGTCCCTGACAACAGCGATCGCTTTTGCCGGCACCACATTGTCCGTGGCAGCTCCGTCAGAAGAACTGATCGCCGCCGCGAAAGCAGAGGGTCAGCTGACCACAATCGCCCTTCCGCATGACTGGTGCGGCTATGGTGAGATCATCAAGAGCTTCAAAGACAAATACGGCATTCAGGTTAATGAGCTGAATCCGGATGCAGGCTCCGGCGATGAAATCGAAGCAATTAAAGCGAACAAAGACAATAAGGGCCCTCAGGCACCGGACGTGATTGATGTCGGCTTCACATTCGGTACCACTGCGAAAAAAGACGGCCTGCTTCAGCCTTATAAAGTATCAACCTGGGATTCGATTCCTGATGATGCCAAAGATGCCGAGGGTTACTGGTACGGCGACTATTACGGCGTTCTGGCCTTTGAAGTGAACAAAGACATTATCAAAGATGCCCCGCAGGACTGGGCTGATCTGCTCAAGCCTGAATTTGCCAATGCGGTCGCACATTCCGGTGACCCGCGCGCATCCACACAGGCAATCCTGAGCGTGTATGCTGCCGGTCTTTCCCTTGGCGGCAAGCCGGGTGAAGAAGCGGCTCAGAAAGGTCTGGAGTTCTTCCGTGACGTGAACAAGGCCGGTAATTTTGTACCTGTCATCGGTAAAGCCGCTTCATTGGCACAGGGCTCTACCCCTATCGTTATCCGTTGGGACTATAATGCTCTGGCAGACCGCGATACACTGAACGGTAATCCGGAAGTCGAAGTTATCATTCCGAAAACCGGTGTTGTTGCCGGTGTGTATGTACAGGGCATCAGCGCCTATGCACCGCATCCGAACGCCGCCAAACTCTGGATGGAACATCTCTATTCCGATGAAGGCCAGATCGGCTATCTGAAGGGCTATTGCCATCCGATCCGCTTCAACGCCATGGCTAAAGAAGGCAAGATTCCTCAGGAATTGCTCGACAAACTGCCACCGGCCGCAGCTTATGAGAAAGCTGTCTTCCCGACTCTAGAAGAACTCGACAAGTCTCAGGCTGTTATCACCAAGAACTGGGATAGCGTAGTCGGCGCGAATGTTCAGTAAGCTGAACAGCTAAATGCTGCTGTTACGGGCGGCATCGTCCGCCCGTAACAGGTTTTGCAATTTGCATTTTTATACGACACATATCATCATAAAAAATAACTCAGCCGGCACCGCAATCTGAACATTGCTGTATGCCTGCAGATTTCAGCACCTCAATCTGCGGAAGCCATCACCGACGCAGACGATAAAAAGCAAAAATCATATGAGCCTGTCCAGCAATGGCATAACATCTGACACGCCCCCTGTGCGACGCGCCAAGCGCCGTCTGCCCTTAGAGTGGCTCGGTGTTGCCCCGTTTTTCGCCTTCGCAATTCTGTTTCTGCTCTGGCCGACCATGTATCTGGTTGTCGGTGCATTTCAGGATAGTCAGGGTAATTTCACTCTGCAAAATATTATAGATCTGTTTGAACCCGGCATTATGAGCGCCTATTGGGTCTCGATCAAAATCAGCTTTGCCTCCGCTTTGGGTGGCGCTGTGATCGGGTCATTCATGGCATGGGCGATTGTACTGGGTAAACTGCCCCGTTTTCTGCGCCCGACTGTGCTCACATTCTCGGGGGTGGCATCCAATTTTGCCGGCGTGCCGCTGGCTTTCGCCTTTCTTGCCACGCTAGGCCGCACCGGTTTTGTTACGATTTTGCTGCGCGAATGGTTCGGCTTCAATCTCTATGCCACCGGCTTTAACCTGCTAAGCTTTTTCGGCCTGACACTGACCTATCTGTTCTTCCAGATTCCGCTGATGGTGCTGATCCTCACCCCTGCTCTGGACGGTCTGAAAAAAGAATGGCGCGAGGCTTCATCTATTCTCGGCGCAACAACATTCCAATATTGGCGCATGGTGGCCTTTCCGATTCTCTGGCCTAGCCTGCTCGGTACCAGCCTGTTGCTGTTTGCCAATGCCTTTGGTGCCATTGCAACGGCCTATGCGCTGACCGGTTCTTCGCTGAATATTGTACCGATCTTGCTTTATGCGCAGATTCGCGGCGATGTTCTGCACAATCAGAATCTCGGCTATGCACTGGCACTCGGCATGATCCTGATTACCGGCATTTCCAATCTGCTCTATATCTGGCTGCGTATGCGTGCAGAACGGTGGCAGAAATGAAGCTGAAATATTTCATTCCTAAAACCCTTGGCGCATGGATCGCCTTTCTGATCGGCGCGATCTATTTCGTTGTGCCACTGATCGGTACATTTGAATTTTCCCTGCGTATGCGTCGTGGTGAATATTCTTTTGACGCTTACCGCGTTGTGCTGACTGACCCGAATTTTCAGGCGACCTTCGGCTATTCCATCATGCTGGCCATCATGACGATTATTTTCGGCGTGTTGCTGGTCGTACCGACAGCCTATTGGGTGCGTCTGCGCATGCCGTATCTGCGTCCGGTCATTGAATTTATCACGCTGATGCCGCTGGTTATTCCGGCGATTGTTATCGTGTTCGGCTATTTGCGAATTTATAACTCGTCCTCATGGCTGCCATTTACAGGATCAACGCGCGCAACCGATATTCTGCTGATGTTCGGCTATGTGACTCTGGCGCTGCCTTATATGTATCGCTCGATTGATACGGCTATGCGCACAATTGATGTTCGCACGCTGACAGAAGCCGCGGAAAGTCTGGGCGCAGGCTGGCCGACTATTCTGTTCAAGGTGATTTTCCCGAATGTGCTTTCCGGCGTTATGAGCGGTGCATTCATTACCTTTGCGATCGTCATCGGCGAATTTACACTGGCTTCGCTGCTCAATCGTCCGGCTTTTGGTCCTTATTTGCAGCTTGTCGGTGCAAACCGCGCTTATGAACCGTCAGCACTGGCAATCATTGCCTTCGGCATCACATGGCTGAGCATGATTATGCTCCAGCTTGTCACCCGCTTCTCCAAATTTAAGACAGCAGGCAATTAAGTCATGGCTTTTCTCAATATTAATAATCTCAAAAAAAGCTTCGGCGCTAATACTGTTGTCCATGATTTCAGTCTGGCAGTTGAAAAAGGCGAGTTCATCTCGTTTCTCGGTCCATCAGGCTGCGGTAAAACCACGGTTCTGCGCATGATTGCCGGCTTTGAATCTCCCGATCAGGGTGTGATCGAGATCAACGGTCAGGATGTGGTCGATCTCAAACCGAACAAGCGCAATATCGGCATGGTGTTTCAGGCCTATGCGCTGTTTCCTAATATGACTGTCGCACAAAATGTTGCTTTTGGTTTGCGGGTTTCAGGCAAACCTAAAGCCGAGATTGATGCAACAGTTAAGGAAATGCTTGAACTGATCCGCCTTGAACATCTGGCAGACCGCTTCCCTTATCAGATGTCAGGCGGACAGCAGCAGCGTGTTGCTCTCGCCCGTGCCTTGGCAACCAAACCGCAGGTTCTGCTGCTCGATGAACCGCTCTCAGCACTGGATGCGAAAATTCGTATTTCATTGCGTGAAGAAATCCGCGCCATTCAGCGTCAGCTTGGCATCACAACCGTATTTGTTACCCACGATCAGGAAGAAGCACTGTCTATTTCCGACCGGATCGTGGTGATGCATGAAGGCAAAGCGGATCAGATCGGCACACCGTTTGATATTTACAACCGTCCTACAACCCGTTTTGTGGCATCTTTTGTCGGCACGCTCAATATGCTGGAAGCCCGTGTCACTGACCCGCAGCAGAATAAAGCTGATCTTGGCGGCACCACTATCACCGTCCCGCAATCATTGACATCTTACAGCAAAGGTGATGCGGTCACTCTGGCTCTGAGGCCGGAAACCATCAGCCTTGATGCCTCCCCTGCCCGCGACAGCAGTGTTGAAGTCATTGTGCAGGATGTACATTTCTTAGGCTCGGTCATTCGTACCCGTGTCACACTGGATGCAAATCAACTATCTTTCGACAGTTTCAACAATCCGGCGATGCGCCCGCCGCAGCATGGTGACAAAATCACTGTCCATTTTGCTGCACAGGATTTATTGGTTCTGGGAAAATAAAAATAAAGGCCTGAACTAATGTTCCGGCCTTTTTCTTGTCCTGTAACAAGGTGCAATTACAGTCCGTCGCCCCAAGGGCCGTGGAAGTCACCGTCTTTGTCGATTCTTTTGAAACCATGCGCCCCGAAGAAATCACGCTGCGCCTGAATCAAATTGGCTGAACCGCGTTTCTGGCGGAACCCGTCAAAATAGCTGATCGCAGAGCTCAGTGCCGGTACCGGCACACCGGCAGTCACCGCGGCAGCCACAACCTGACGAAGACTTTGGGCAGCCACGCTCATTTGCTCAACAAATGCAGGCGCCAGAAGCAGATTATCCACCTCACCCGCAGCAAAAGCCTCACCGATTTCATCGAGAAACTGTGAGCGGATAATACAACCGGCGCGCCAGATACGTGCAATCGTTGCCAGTGGCAAATTCCACTGATGCTCCTGTGAGGCCGCGGCCATCACCGCAAAGCCCTGCGCATAGGCCGCAATCTTTGCGGCCAGCAATGCCTGCTCCAGTGCATCAATAAAAGCCTGATCCGCCTTGATCGATCCTGTCTGTACCGGCTCGCCATAGACATCTGCCAGTTTTTGTCGTTGTGCAATCAGGGAGGATATCGAGCGTGCAGCAACAGCGGCTTCAATACCTGTCGCCGGAACACCGAGAATCTGACTTTCAATAGCTGCCCAGCGTCCGGTACCCTTTTGTCCTGCAGCATCCAGAATAATATCAGGCACCGGCTTTCCGGTTTCAGGATCAAGCGCTTTCAACACTTCTGCCGTAATTTCAATGAGATAGGAATTCAGCGCACCTGTATTCCATTTTGCAAAAATCGGCGCGATTTCTTCAGCCTTCAAACCGCAAACATCACGCAAAATGCCATAAATTTCCGCAATCATCTGCATATCGGCATATTCAATACCGTTATGAATGGTTTTGACGAAATGCCCCGCACCATCCGGCCCCATACGCGCACTGCATGGTTTGCCTTTATAACGCGCGGCAACCGCATCCAAAATCGGCTCAATCCGCGCATAGGCTTCAGGCGTACCACCCACCATCATTGACGGGCCGTTACGCGCACCTTCCGCACCACCGGAAATGCCCATGCCAACAAAAGTTGGATCATTTTCGCCGAGTGAATTCAGACGACGCACCGTATCGCGGTAATCGGAATTGCCGGAATCAATAATAATGTCGCCTTTTTCCAGAAAGATCTTGAGCTTGGCCATTTCCGTATCAACCGGACTACCTGCTTTAATCAGCATGATAATCGGACGCGGCCTGGCAATATTCTGGCTGAGCTGTTCCATAGTCGCACAGGGAATAATGCGTTCCTGCAACTCACCGCTGGAAGCGTAAAATTTTTCTAATACCGGCGCTTCACGGTCATAAACTGCAACCCGATATCCTTTTTCAGCAATATTGAGCGCCAGATTAGAACCCATGACGCCAAGCCCGATCAGTCCGATATCAGCCAGTTGCATTCTGTTTTCCCTATATGTGAACTTTCCGGTAAAATAGCCGGAGCATAATTCTTCGTTCTATATAGGTATGCTATTCAAAACCGGTTTCAACTGAAAGCAGAGACTGACAGCTGAAACCGGTTATTTTCTTTAAAATGCGTAATATTCAAACGGCGGTGGTCTGCCGGTCAGCAATCGGCTTGCCGGTAGCGGTCAGCACACCGGATGCACCATCCAGATAGTTTTCTTCCAGCTCCAGTGCCAGAAAACGATGACGTTCCACAGGCCCCGGCATAGCCAGACCAGCCATTTTACTGCCGGTAAAGCCGAAACGGCCATAATATTCAGGGTCTCCCACCAGCAAAATCGCCTTATGGCCAAGCGCCTGCGCATTGTGAATAGCCTGACGCATCAATGCAGCGCCGACACCCCGCCCCGCATAGATTGTCTCAACCGCCAAAGGCCCCAGCAGCAAAGCAGGCACAGCTTCTCCGCCGGCTTTTTTACCGGCAGAAATATGCCAGAGCCGGACACTGCCGATCATCACTCCATGCGGATCGCGGGCAATCAATGCCAGCCCATAGGCAGGAACGCGTTTACGGCGCAGCTTTTCCGATGATTTGCGCTTGCGTCCCTCGCCCATAACATGATCGAGCAAAGCTTCACGCGCACTGCTGTCCGCAGACGTTTCATGCGCAATACTAAACGAGACCGGTGCCGGAGCAGTGACTTGCGCGGCTGACAATTCAGCCGTGGTTCCGACCGCAACAGAAGAAGCAGACATCAGCGTGAACCTTAAAGCATTTGCGTGAGGCAAATGCGCTAGAACAAAGCGGTAAGGGACATTGTTTCCTCACACATATGTATGAGGATAAACACAAAGCAAAAATGTTATGTGACAAGACCGGTGGAATTCTTCCACCGGTATCATTCGCAATGTGGAGCTGAATATGCGTCCCTGTCGAGACGCATATCAGTATCAGATCACATAAGAGCGCAGCGGTTCAAAACCGTTAAACGCAACAGCCGAATAGGTCGTTGTGTAAGCGCCGGTGCCTTCGATAAGCACTTCATCGCCAATGGTCAGCGAGACCGGCAACGGATAAGGTGCCTTTTCATACATCACATCGGCGCTGTCGCAGGTCGGACCTGCCAGAACGCAAGGTTCCAGAGTATCACCGTCACGCGGAGTCACGATCTGATAACGGATCGCTTCATCCATGGTTTCAGCCAGACCGCCGAATTTACCGATATCGAGATAGACCCAGCGATTGTCATTGTCGGCTTTGCGGGAAACCAGAACCACTTCGGTTTTGATCACACCGGCATTACCAACCATGCCACGGCCTGGCTCGATAATGGTTTCCGGCAGACGATTGCCGAAATGACGGCTCAGTGCGTCGAAAATAGCTTCGCCATAGGCCTGTGCAGTCGGGATATCTTTGAGATAACGTGTCGGGAAGCCACCGCCCATATTGACCATACGCAGGTTGATGCCTTCTTTGGCCAGCAAGTCGAACACACCTTTGGTATCGGCCAGAGCACGATCCCAAGCAGTCAGATCAGTCTGCTGTGAACCGACATGGAACGATACGCCATAGGCATCCAGACCCAGCTGATGCGCTGCGCGCAGCACATCAACAGCCATTTCCGGAACACAGCCGAATTTGCGCGACAGTGGCCATTCAGCACCTTCACCATCGGCGAGAATACGGCAGAATACGCGGGAACCCGGAGCAGCACGGGCAACCTTTTCCACTTCTGCAACGCAATCAACAGCATAGAGGCGAATGCCATATTCATAGGCGCGTGCAATATCGCGCTCTTTCTTGATGGTGTTGCCATAAGAAATGCGGTCAGGTGTTGCACCGGCATTGAGTGCCATTTCAATTTCCGCAACCGAAGCTGTGTCGAAGTTCGAGCCCATGGAGGCGAGCAGCGACAGAATCTGCGGTGCAGGATTTGCCTTTACCGCATAGAAAATGCGCGAGGCTGGCAGAGCCTTTTCAAAATGTTCATAATTTTCACGCACAACGTCGAGGTCAACGACAAGGCAAGGGCCTTCCGGACGTCGGGTGGCGAGAAAGTCGATAATGCGCTGTGTAGCCATCCTGATCTCCTGAACTGCAATAAGCAGTAAAAAGCCGCATCTTCATATCATTTGCGATGCGAAAGCCTGCCCCCGTGCAATGACGCACAAGGTTGAGCATGGTTTCAAAGGACTGATGAGCAAATACCTGCGCATACACGCATCAAAAGCCATCAGAGGGACAAACTGCCTTGCGGCAAATATGAATCAGTTCTTCGCGCAACCGGCCTTTGGAGATGCAGGAAACACGGAACAAATACATATGCAGATGGATCAACGCCCTGAATTTAGCGTTTTTCCGCTTTGTCTGCCTTGGCTTGGAATGGGAAAACCCGGTTCCGCACTTAGGGCAATGAGGGTGTGCCTCTTTGAGTTCCCGACCTGTGGAGAGCCGGAAGACACCAGAAAGGCCCGCACCGTCGTTGCTTCAAGGTGTCCTTGATCCATGGTTGGCCATCAGATCAACTGGAGCGGTTAGGTCCAGGTTACCGTACCGGGTCATTCTCCATTAAGAATACCGGCGGACACCCACAGGCACGTGCGACTTTGGGCAAGGGCGATATAAGATGATTTATGTGTCCACACAATGACAAATTTGCGCCGGTTTGATTTTTTTTGGTTAATAAATCACTTCTTTATTCAAAATACGGCGCAGTGCTTTATGTAGAGGATAAAAACAAATGTCTTATTGATAGCAGCACAGCGAATCACTTTGATATTTCTGAGACATTTTGAATATTCAGGATCGCGATATATGGTGCGGTTTGGTCGCTGATCTGGAGGGCAGAGCTTATGGACACACTCACACGGATGCGTGCTTTTATTGATGTTGTGGAGGCCGAAGGCTTTTCCGCAGCAGCACGCAAAATCGGCCGCTCCAAAGCCCTTCTGTCCAAATATGTCCGCGAGCTGGAAGACGATCTGGGCGTGCGGCTGCTGAACCGTACAACACGGCAATTTTCGCTTACCGAAAGCGGCCACACTTATTATCACCGTGCAACGGAGATTTTGCGCGAGCTGGATGATCTTCAGGATTCCATCTCCGAAAGCAGCGGTGATGTACGCGGTAAGATCAAACTGACAGCCCCGCGCAGTTTTGCCGATGCCTCACTGGGTATGTCACTGATTGATTTCTGCGCAGATCATCCGGAGATTGCGCTCGATATCCACCTTGATGACCGTTTTGTTGATCTGGTTGAAGAGGGTTTCGATCTTGCTATCCGCATCACCCGCCTGCAGGATTCATCGCTGATCGCCAAAAGGCTGAGCGCGTTTCACACCGTTGTCTGTGCCTCTCCTGATCTGATCGCACAGCTGGGCATGCCGGAAACACCGGAGCAATTGCGTGAAATGCCCTGTATCATTGATACCAACAGCCGTTCCCGCAATAACTGGCAGTTCCGCAATCAGGACGGCTCGATGATGACCGTTGCTATTCGTGGCCCGCTGGAGGTGAACAGCCCGCTCACCACGATGGCAGCGACTGTCAAAGGTCTGGGCTTCAGCGTTCTGCCGCGTTTTGTCGCCGATGGCGAATTGAATAAAGGCACACTTGTACCGGTGCTGCGGGATTTCATGCTCAATGACGGTGGTATTTATGCCGTTTACCCGCACCGTACCTATCTGCCCGCCAAAGTACGCCTGCTGGTGGACTATCTCGCCAAATGGTTCAAAGATAATCCGTGCAAAGAACTGACCAATGACGAGGCGTAAACCCCGTAGACTGTCGTCGTAGTTTTGCCTCACTCATTCTCCAAATTCCGAACCAGCATTGACCGCTCAAAAGAGTGATTTTCGTTTCCATGACCAGTAGCAAAAACAAGCCTTTACTGAATGTCCTCGGTCTGACCTGTCTCATGACAGGGCTGGGTGTTGTCGCGGCATCAGCGCATCCGCATGTTTTTGCCGAAGCTCGTCTGGAAATCACCATCACGCCGGATCGTTCCGTTGAGAAACTGGCGCATGTCTGGCGCTTTGATGATCTGTTTTCATCGACCGTCCTGATGGAATTTGACAAAAAAGGCACGCTAAAACTCGACAGCGCCGAGTTGAATGAACTCAGCACCACGATCGACACATCCATAGCCGAATATAAATATTTTCAGACAGTTACGCAGGATGGCAAAGATATTGTCATGAACAAGCCTGAGCATCTGATTGCCGATCTGCCGGATAATCAGTTGATTGTCCTGTTTGAAAGCAAGCCGGAAAAACCGCTGAAACTGGAACCCGGCCATAAAGTCAGTTTCGGCGTCTATGATCCGACTTTTTATACGGCGATTGATTATCTGAAAGACGAAGATCTGGTGGTGAAGGGTATGCCGTCCGGCTGCAGTTCTGCCGTTGTCCGCCCTGATCCCGATGAGGCACTTGCCCAGAACCAGCAAAGCCTGACACAGGCATTTTTCGACGAAGCAGCGGCGATGACCAATGACGTGTCAAAATTCTTCGCAACCCGAATAGAAATCACTTGTAAATAACAAGCCCGCGGCCAGCGCATTAGGATTGGTCAAAATTCAAATTTGTTACGTTATATCATCAGAGGCATTCCGGTATGAACCACGCAAAGCAACACACTCTTACTCTGTCCCCGTTAAGAGCCTGTGCTTTGCTGCTGACCATATGCACCTGTCTGTTGTTTGTACTCCACAATCAGGCATGGGCGCAGTCTTCATTAGGCATCGGTGCGAGTGAAGTCACATTGCAACCAACCGGCCCTTTTGCCCATCTGATACTGTGGATTAATGCCGAGCAAAAACGCTTCTATCTGATGATGACCACCGCGCTGAAAGCGATGAAGGATGATCCGTGGGCCGCCTGGACATTGGTCAGCCTGTCTTTTCTCTATGGTATTTTACATGCCGCCGGCCCCGGCCACGGTAAAGCAGTGATCTCGTCCTATATGATTGCCAATGAAACAGCTTTGCGACGCGGGATATTTCTTTCCTTCATCTCATCCGTTTTGCAGGCACTATCCGCTATTTTTCTGGTCGGGATGGCATGGTTTGTCCTGCGCGGTATCGGCATTTCAATGGGAAAAGCAGGGCGCGGCATGGAAATAGCCAGCTATATTCTGGTCATTCTCTGCGGTATTTATATCATCTTCCGCAAGCTTCGCTCAAAGCCGCAGCCTGCCCCTGCACTGGCGGTTGAAACAATTGCACCGGCACCCGTCTGGCAAGGCTCACTCTCAGCCTCGGCTACACAAAAACCATCATCATTGAATACGTCCATGCGGCTCAAATATCAGCCTGCCAATGCTAAGGCAGCCGTTTTTGACCATGAATTTTCAGGGAATGGTGCCAATTGCACAGCCTGCGGCCACAGTCATCTGGCCGATCCGTCCACTCTGAGCGGTGATTTCAACTGGAAAACCGCATGGGCAGCGATTATCGCCGTCGGCATACGCCCCTGCTCCGGCGCGATCATTGTGCTGACATTCTCAATGCTCAACGGTCTGATGCTGGGCGGTATTCTCTCTGCCTTTGCCATGGCATTCGGTACTTTCATCACCGTAGCCTTGCTGGCAACTCTGGCTGTCACGGCTAAGAATACGGCGCTGCGCCTTGTTAAAAATCCGCTGATGTCATCACGATTGCAAACGGCAATTGAAATCGCCGCTGCATTATTCATCATTCTGACCGGTGTGCTTCTGCTGATTGCCGCTTTGAGTTAATTCTCTTTGTGGTGTTTTCGCTGTGATTTCGCCCGCAGCCAGAACACCACAAAAAAGCCCATTACGAAAACGACTGCAATCAGTGCCGCCAGCACATGGCTGTAAGGCCCGACCGCCAGCATGATGATCGGCATGGAATAAAACAGCGCACCAAAAACCACCATAATCAAAGCGGCGGCTATAGCGGAATTGCGCGTATCCTTCTTATTTTGCTGTGGGGATGCCATGCGCTTATCTCCGGCCTGTATCGGTGTAGAAACTTTCCAGCTTTCTTATCTGCTGTCCGGTCGCGTCAAAATTTTCAGGCGCGAGCCAGTTTTGATAAGCCTGTTTCAATGCAGGCCATTCGCTGTCGATCACCGAATACCATGCAGTGTCACGGTTCTTACCTTTAACAATCAGATGTTGCCGGAAAATACCTTCAAACTGAAAACCGAAACGCTCCGCCGCGCGCTTTGACGGCAGGTTGTCATTATTGCATTTCCACTCATAGCGGCGATAACCGAGCTCATCAAAAATATATTGCATAAACAGATACTGGGCTTCAGTCGCAGCCGGTTTGCGCGAAATCAGCGGCCCCCAATAGACATTACCGATTTCAATACTGCCATTCTCGGCATCAATGCGCATCAGTGCCTGACGACCGGCAATTTTACCTGTCGCCTTATCTATCGTAACGAAAAACATGGTCGTCCGGCTTGCAGCGGATTTCTCCAGCCATGGCAGCATCTCTTCGAGAGTTGCAGGCACCGTATCAAACAGCCATGTAAAACGGCTGTCCGCATCTGCAACGCTGGATGCCTCAAACAGCCCCTGCCCGTGCTTTTCAACACTCAGCGGCTCCAGCCGCACAAACTGCCCCTCAAGAACTTTGCGCTCAGGAACAGGCCGCACTGTCCACTCTGACAAGTCCTGCATAATCATTCTCCTCTTCCTCAAAAGGAAATGACCATATTTTATGCAGATTGCAAACTTATTTCACTTTGCTGCAGTCTTACGGCACTGCGATCTATCGACACTGCTTTGATAAGTGCAAAAACCTGCTCGCCGGTTTTCAGATTGAGATCCTGCACAGATTTGCGCGAAATACGGGACAATAATTGCACATCGCCCAGTTGCAGGCGCAATTCTGCAAACGGCCCGTCATCGGTTGAGATTGCAGTGATTGTCACCGGAAAAATATTGCGGATACTGATATCCACCGGTGCAAAGCGCGACAGAGAAACATCGCGCGAGCGGATACGCAGACGCACTTTCATCCCCGATTGCAGTGCATGGTCTGTCAGCTGGAAATTATGTCCGCCAATGGCAATATCAGCCATGGCATAGGCATCATCACTGCGGGTGACTTCGCCTTGCAAAAGCACACTGGTCGTATCGCCCGTGCCGTCAATCTGGCTGAAAATATCAAACACTGAACCACTTTCTCGTACCCGTCCCTGCTCCAACAACACAAGCGTATCCGCCAGCCGCGCGACTTCGTCCACTTCATGACTGACAAAGACGATCGGCAGCCCGCTCTCGTCACGCAAACGCTCCAGATAAGGTAAGATCTCCTGACGCCGCGCATGATCCAGCGATGACAGAGGCTCATCGAGCAACAGCAGGCGCGGTGCGGACAGCAATGCCCGCCCGATAGCCACACGCTGTTTCTCACCACCCGACAACTGATGCGGCTTGCGCTGTAATAAAGCGCCGATGCCGAGCAGCTCGGTTATTTCTTCAACCTTACGCTCCGGCTCACGTTTACCCGCCCATTGCGCATAAGTCAGATTGCGCAAAACACTGAGATGCGGGAACAGACGGGCATCCTGATAGACATAGCCGATATGACGCTCTTCAGGCCGGAGATTGATATTTTTAGTACTGTCGAACAGCACCAGATTGCCAACAGCAATGCGCCCTTCCTCAGGGCGCAGTGTTCCGGCAATCATGCGCAGCAAAGTGGTTTTACCGGCACCGGATGCACCGAATAATGCTGTAACGCCAGTCTCAGCACGAAAGGCAGCCTCCACGCGAAAACCGCCATTGCCGCCTTTTACATTGAAATCGAGGGTATTAAAGCTGATTTTATGTGTCATTTGCCAGCTCCGCTCAACCGGCGCTGCAACCATTCAGACAGCACCACTGCCAGCACAGACAGCACAACGGAAACCAAAATAAGCTTCAGCGCAGCGGCATCACCGCTCGGCGTTTGCATCAGCGCATAAATCGCCAGCGACAGAGTTTGCGTTTCGCCCGGAATATTCGAGACAAAGGTAATTGTTGCACCGAATTCGCCGAGCGCCTTGGCAAACCCCAGCACGCTGCCGGCGATAATACCCGGTATCAGTAAGGGCAGCGTCACAGTCATAAAGGCTTTGATGCGCCCTGCCCCCAGCGTGCGGGCAGCTTCTTCCAAGCCCTTGTCGATATTTTCAATCGCCAGCCGCATCGGGCGGATCAGCAATGGCAGCGCCATCACACCGGCAGCCAAGGCTGCCCCCGTCCAGCGGAAAGCGAAGGTAAAATCAAACCAGTGCAGCAGCAGACTGCCGATAGCGCCGCGTGTGCCAAACAGCACCAGCAGAAAATAACCGGTTACCACAGGCGGCAGTACCAGCGGCATTGTCAGCACAGCCTGCAACAGGCTTTTACCGGGGAAATTATAGCGTGCCAGTATCCACGCAAAACCAAATGCAACCGGCAAGGCTCCGAGGATAGCAAGCCCTGCTATCCTCAAAGACAAAGCGATAATTTCCATTTCCGACATTGCCATCAGTCAGATCAAAGCCTTATTTTGCTTCTGCCGCAGGCACAAAGCCCTTATCGGCAATGATTGCCTGTCCGGCATCGCTGCGCAGAAATGCAAGAAATGCCTTGGAGTTTTCATCAGACTTGCCGACCAGTGCCGCAGGATAAAGAATTGGCGCGTGGCTTGATGCAGGGAAGCGGTAAACTTCTGTCAGTTCAGGCACCTGTGCACGATCCGATGCATAGACAATACCGGCTTTGACTTCACCGCGGGAAACATATTGCAGCGCTACACGCACATTTTCCGCAAAGACTGCATTGGCAGAAATATCACCCCAGATGCCGAGTTTTTCAAGTGCTGCCTTGGCATATTTACCGGCCGGCACATTTGACGGATCGCCCATGGAGAAACGTCCGGCTTTGAGGATTTCCGCAGCATCTGCCGGTTTTGTATCTTTGGCACCGGCGATCACCAGCGCATTACCGGCAATCACAGCGCGGCTGTCATTGTCGATCAGCTTGCGCTCCTGCACATAATCCATCCAGTCGAGATCGGCTGAGATGAAAATGCTAGCTGGTGCACCGGCTTCGATCTGCTTCGCCAACACAGAAGACGATGCATAAGATGCAGTTACTTCCGCACCGTTTTCGGCCTTAAATTTCTCAGCGGCTGTATCAATCACATCTTTCATGCTGGCCGCTGCGAACACAACAATCTTCTCTGCCGCAAAAGTTGGCAGGACAGTTCCGGCAAGCAGGCCAAGTGCAACAACAAATCTGATCATGATATCCCTCAATATTTTCAATCATTATATTCCATCATGCATAACGATTCCTGACCTGTGCATCAAGCAATAAAAAAGGCTCTCCGAAGGGAGAGCCTTTTGCAAAATAGTCAGCTGAGAAAATCTCAGTCACCGATATGTTGTTTTACACCACGCTCTTTCGCCAGCAAAACCTGACGCTGGCGCTCGGCATAGCGGGCGCGATCAGCATCGCTGCGCTCATGATAGCAACTGTCGCAGGAAATACCTTCTTCGTAAAACTGAGACAATTTGCCTTCCGGCGTCACCGGATTGCGACAGGCGCGGCACAGTTCCACATCGCCTTCCACCAGACCATGGCCAACGGAAACGCGCTCATCGAAAACGAAGCATTCGCCTTCCCAGCGTGTATCTTCAGCAGGCATATCTTCGAGATATTTCAGAATGCCGCCTTTGAGGTGGAAAACATCATCAAAGCCCAGACCTTTTACAAAAGCCGTTGCCTTCTCACAGCGGATACCACCGGTGCAGAACATGGCAATCTTCTTGCCTTCCAGCTCATCGCGGTGATCTTCAACCCATTGCGGAAATTCGCGAAACGTCTTGGTCTTCGGATCAATCGCGCCTTTGAAAGTGCCGATGGCATATTCATAATCATTACGCGTGTCGATGAGGATCGTGTTCTCATCGTCGATCAACGCATTCCACTCCTGCGGTTGCACATAAGTGCCGACGCTCTGCAACGGATCAATTCCGTCCACACCCATGGTCACGATCTCTTTTTTGAGACGTACTTTCATACGGTTAAACGGCATCTGGCTAGCTGTTGAATATTTCAGTTCAATATTCTGCTCACGCAAGGCAGGAATAGCTTCAATAAAAGCAATCAGCGCGGCAATGCCGGACTTTGTACCGGCAACAGTGCCGTTCAGACCTTCAGCAGCCAGCAGCAACGTACCTTTAATACCCTGCTCATCACAAAGCTCAGTCAGCGATGTCTGATAGGCTTCAAAATCCGGAAAACGCGCAAAACAATAAAGCGCAGCAACAGTGAAATGTGCTTCACACATAAATAAACCTCAATAGCTGGTCGCCTCGCAAAGGCGCTGCCGTGATATTCCGCCTGACCACCCTGAGGATCAGTCAAACAGCCGAAAACAGATTAATCTGCTTGCCAGTGCTCTAACGCCGCTGCGGGTCAATTTCAAGATCAATGCCAAGTTTTGCTGCCGTGTAGCGACAATCTATCCCCGCTCTCACTACGAATGACACACTGCAACGGATTATATCATTTAGGAGAAGGTGCCATGTTTCGCGCAGAAATCAGAACCCTGTTTTCAGAAGCGGGACAAACGCATCATCTTGATCCCGCAGCTCTTGCCGCTGTAGCGCAGACAGAGAGCAGCGGCATCGTCACCACACGCATCAATGGCCATGATGAACCCCTGATCCGTTTTGAGGGGCATTATTTTGATAAACGCCTCAGCTCTGCCGATCAGGCAAAGGCCAGAGCGCTGAAACTCTCCTCTCCCCGTGCCGGTGCCATTCCCAATCCGGCGGGTCAGGCGGAACGCTGGCAAATGCTGGACAAAGCCTGCCGCATCAACCGCGATGCCGCTTATGAATCTACATCATGGGGTATAGGACAAGTTATGGGTGCCCATTGGCACTGGCTGGGCTATGTGTCCGTTGCTAAAATGGTTGAAACTGTGCGCAGCGCCGTGCCGGAGCAGATTGAGCTGATGAGCCGCTTTATCGTCTACAGCAATCTGCGGGATATTCTGAACAAGCACGACTGGCAGAAATTCGCATACAGCTATAACGGCCCGCTTTATGCCAAAAACCGCTACGACCGGAAACTGGCTCAGAATTATGCGCTGTATCAGCCCTTGTTTCCACCCTTCACTCCCCTTGATGCCAGCCTTCATCACTCCTGATGAACGAACAGCATAGACAAAATATCTTCGGAACGTTAAATCGATTATAACAATAATTCCGAGGGTGAGATGTCGCAGAAAACCGAAAGCCTGATTCCCGTTATGACGGGACAAACCGTCATCCCTGTTCTGCTGATTGATAAAGCAGCAGATGCCGTGCCGCTTGCACGCGCTCTGGCAAAAGGCGGTCTGCCTGCCATCGAGATTACCCTGCGTACCAGTGCAGCACTGGATGCCATCCGTGCCGTGGCAGAAGATGTGCCGGAAGCCATTGTCGGCGCTGGAACCATCCTCAATGCCACCCATTATGAGCAGGCTGTCGCCGCCGGTTCAAAATTCATCGTCAGCCCCGGCGTAACAGATGCCGTTCTGAAAGCCGCAGATAACAGCCCTGTTCCTCTGCTGCCGGGTTGCGCGACAGCAAGCGAAGTGATGAGCCTGCGTGAGCACGGTTATACTCATGTGAAATTTTTCCCTGCGGAACAGGCAGGCGGCGCGGCCTATCTTAAAGCCCTGTCCTCCCCGCTCGCAGGCACTTTTTTCTGCCCGACAGGCGGGATCAGCCTCAGCAATGCGATGAATTATCTCACCCTGCCAAATGTGCTGTGCATCGGCGGTTCATGGATTGCTCCCAAAGAGCTGGTCAATGATGGCAAATGGGATGAAATTACAGCACTGGCAGCCGCAGCCGCCGCGCTCAAATCCTGAACGATTACAAAATTTTGGCAACAAAAAAGGGAGCTTAAAGCTCCCTTTTTTCATTCTTGTACCGATCAGTTGATCTTTGAGAATTTGGCAATCGGGATGAAAGTCACAGCATTGCCTGTAAAGCGGTTTGAATTACCGGCAGGCAGGTCTTTCTGGAAGCCAGCCGTATAAACAACGGTTGGTGCCTGACGCATAGCATCATTACGCAGAACCGGATTGGACACTGGTACAACCTTGGCTACAGGCTCATTTGAAATCGCAACTTCTGTCGCGGCATCGGCAGGCTGCAGCACTGCATTGGCAGCCGCTTTAGATGCCGGGCGATCTGAGCGACCGGCTTTAGCAGTTGTGCGTACAGCGTCAGCACCAGTTGCTGCAGCAGTATTCTCATTGCTTACAACGCTTGAGCGGGAAGACGTACGGCTGTTACGTGCATCCTGTGGCATAACCATAGCGACTTGCTGTTCCTGAACCTGCGGACGCGGGGCCGGAATAGATGCAGTGTGGTCACTATTGCTCAGCAGATCAGCAATTGCATCCTGACCGGCTTCAGCACGGGCAACGGAGGCTTCCTGAGCCTGTGTTGGACGCGTTGCCGGAACAGCGGCAGCCAGAACTGTATTAATTGCCTGCCCTGCGCCCTGCGGACGCTGTACCGGAACCGGTACATATCCGCTCAGCATAGCACCGGCAGTCGCACCGGTATTCGCAGTTGTATCTGCTGCAACCAGCGCGGCAATCTGGTCATTGGCAGGCTGAGCCGGTGCAGAAGGCGCACCTGTGGCACCCGCAAAAGCCTGCGCTTCAAGTGTATTCGGCGGTGGCGGTGCCATAGCCAGCAGCACTTCGGCTTCCGACTGCGGACGCTTCACCGGAACCGGCACAGCAAAAGCCATTGCCGCCTGTGCATCCGGTGTCATTTCCACACCGGCAGAAGGGCGCGGTGCATTCAGCGGTACCGGTGCATCGCGAGCCGGCAAAGCAGCGATCAACGCTTCCTGCGGTGCCTGCGGCTCAGGCTGTGCAGGTACAACACGGTTTGGTACAGGAGCCTGACGGGCAGGAACTCCGGCAGAAGGTGTTGTGCGCGCCGGACGGGAATTTGCTACGGCACGGCCGGAGCTTTCGCCATTATCTTCTTCTTCATCAGCACCGCCGCCAAACAGCATACCGAACAGAGATTTGCTCTTCGGCTTGGCAGAAGCCATCTGGATTGTGCCGCCATTTGCCTTACGGGCTTCATAGGCAGCAAGAGCCTGCTCATAGCCTGGCAACGGCTTGCCATCCGTCGGAACGTGAATTGTTTTACCGTCCGGGAACACTGCCAGCAATTCGCGGCGGCTCAGGCGCGGCCAGTGACGAACACTGCCCACATCAAGATGCACAAATGGCGAACCGGAAGTCGGGTAGTAGCCAACACCGCCGATCTGATAGCGTAGCGCAGTGTCACGCAGTTTTTTCAGCGGAACACCCGGAATGAAAAAATCCATCGCCTTGCCGAGCGTATGCTGACTGCTTTTGGCAACGCCGCGGGTACGCGAGCGCAGCATGGAGTTCGTCGCCGGCGAACGATAGGCGGAAACAACAGTAATATAATCGCGGCCGCCGGCAGTCTGATAGACCTGCCAGACGAGATCGAACAAACGCGGATCCATCTTGGTCGGTTCATTGCGGCGCCAGTCGCGCAGGAAGACATTCAGCTTCTTCAAACCATCCGGCAGATAGCGGCCGTTTTTCTTGAACGTGATTTCTGCACGTTCACCGGTATGCACAAAATGCAGCTTCAGTGTACGGGTTTCGGCTGCAGCCTGAGACGGCGCGAAAGCTGTAACAGCCGTGAAAACAAGTGCCAGCTGCGCGCTGAGTTTAAAAACTCTGCCTGCCCAGCCCGCCAGTTTAGATGTTTTGCTGTTTTCCAATTTCGAATGCCTTACCGTTTACAGTCACGCTATTCAGATGAATATCGGATTTAATGGTTAATAGACACTTATTGAACAGACAATGAGTTTTCAGCATGACAAAAAAAACGCATTCGGGAAGGACTTTCCATCATGGTAAAGAGTTTATGAACAGATTTTACAACCTGAGGAAGCATGATTTTATCTATACACGCGCGCAGCGGCACAAACAGCACTCTGTGGCATATATGCACCATCTGATTGAAAATATTTAATTTTCAGCGCAAATACTGTAATATTTCGTGGCTTCCGAAGCTTGAAAAACAAAGAACGATAATCAGAAAATTCATTTAACATTTCAGCAATATAATATGCCTTAAGAACATAAAATTTACCGGATTTTACTCACATTGTTTCGTTAGTGTAACGCAATGTGATGGGATAAAGAGCCTCATTTCGGGAACCAAATCGGTTTTGGCTCTGCTTTTGAGTCGGAAAAACACAAAATCACATCTCTCCCCTCTGATCCGGACACCTGTCAGACGCCTGATTGTACCGTTTCATATCTTAACAGCACCTGCCTGCACCCGACTTTGTTCCCCCAATTTCAATGCTGCTGAAACGCATGAAATCTGCACAAGAACATCCTATATAGTCTGCAGCATTAAAAAGAATCGTATGAGGTTGAACTGCAATGAATTTACGCAACCACGCAGAATTTCTCCGTATGCCTGCCGATGCGCCGCAGGCACGGGTTTCCGTATCATCCGAGTTGAGCAATCTGCCGCGCTGGAACCTCACCGATCTTTACCCTGCACCGGACAGTGCGGAACTGACCCGCGATCTCAAGCTCTCGGCCGAATGTTCCGTTGCTTTTGAGAATAGATGGAAAGGCAAGCTGGAAGCAGAAGTTTCCAAGCCTGACGGCGGTGATTTCGCCGGCGCGATTAAAGAATTCGAACAGCTTGAAGAGCTGATGGGGCGCATCTATTCCTATGCCGGTTTGCTTTATGCAGATGACACATCCAGTGCAGCCAATGCCAAACTCTATGGTGACGTACAGCAAAAACTGACCGATGCGAGCAGTCATCTGATTTTCTTTTCACTGGAACTCAACCGCATCGATGATACCCTGCTCGACAAGGCCATCGCGAATAATCCGGCTATTGGTCATTACAAACCATGGCTGGTCGACCTGCGTAAAGACAAGCCTTATCAGCTGGATGACAAGACCGAAGCGCTGTTCCACGAAAAATCCGTCACCGGTTTTGGTGCGTGGAACCGCCTGTTTGACGAAACCATGAGCGGGTTGCGCTTTACTATCGACGGCGAGGCTCTGCCGATCGAGCCGGTACTGACCATGTTGCAGGATGCCGATGGTGCCAATCGTAAAAAAGCTTCGGACGCCCTGTCGAAAACCTTTGGTGAAAATCTGCGCCTCTTTACCCTGATTACCAATACATTGGCCAAGGATAAGGAAATCTCCGACCGCTGGCGCGGTTTTGCAGATATTGCCGACAGCCGGCATCTTGCCAACCGTGTCGAGCGTGAAGTTGTCGATGCTTTAGCCAGTGCAGTTGAAGCCGCTTATCCGCGTATATCCCATCGTTATTATGCGCTGAAAGCCAAATGGCTCGGTCTTGAACAGCTTGACAACTGGGATCGCAATGCACCGCTGCCGGAAACACCTCAGACAACAATTGGCTGGGACGAGGCAAAAGCAACTGTGCTGGATGCCTATGCAGGCTTTGCACCAGAAATGGCCGATATTGCCCGCGATTTCTTCGATAAGAACTGGATTGATGCCCCGAGCCGCGCCGGCAAGGCACCGGGCGCTTTTGCTCATCCGACCGTGCCTTCCGCACATCCTTACGTCTTGCTCAATTATCTGGGCAAACCGCGCGATGTCATGACCCTTGCCCATGAGCTTGGCCATGGCGTGCATCAGGTTCTGGCTGCGAAACAAGGCGCCCTGATGGCTTCAACGCCGCTGACACTGGCGGAAACCGCCTCCGTCTTCGGTGAAATGCTGACCTTCCGGTCACTGCTTGCAAAAGCTAAGGACAAACGTGAGCGTAAAGCAATGCTGGCGCAGAAGACTGAGGACATGATTAATACGGTCGTTCGCCAGATCGCCTTCTACCAGTTTGAACGCAAGGTGCACACCGAGCGCAAGAACGGTGAGCTGACTGCCGAACAGATCGGTGAAATCTGGATGGAAGTGCAGCGCGCAAGTCTCGGACCGGCAATCCGCCTCAATCCGGGTTATGAGAGCTTCTGGACATATATTCCGCATTTCATCCACTCGCCATTCTATGTCTATGCCTATGCTTTCGGCGACTGTCTCGTGAATTCGCTCTATGCGGTTTACCAGAACACCCCTGAAGGTTTTCAGGGCAAATATTTCGATATGCTGAAGGCTGGCGGTACCCGCCATCATAAAGAACTGCTGGCACCATTTGGTCTGGATGCTTCTGATCCGGCCTTCTGGCAGCAGGGCCTGTCAGTTATTGAAGGCATGATCGACGAGCTGGAAGCGATGGAAGACTGATCGCATTATGATTGAGCGAGCAATGCCTGCATCTTCTGAACCTTTCATTCTGTTTCGGGATGATGTTGAACAGCAATCCATGCTGTTCAACAGGCCGGAACAACTGATTATTATTGAGCAGGCTTCCGATTTTGAGGCAGGCTTTGCCACGCTTGAAGCAGCGCATCGTCAGGGCAAATGGCTTGCAGGTTATTTCAGCTATGAGGCAGGTTTTCTGCTGGAGCCCAAATTGGCTCCCCTGCTGCCGGAGAAGCGCCGTGTTCCGCTGATTTGCTTTGGTGTCTTTAGTGAACCTCCGGCGGATATCCCTGCCGGAAACAGAAACACACACACCAATGCCCATCTTTCTGACTTTCATGCGCATTGGTCGGAAGCGGATTATCAGCAGCGATTTGAGCGCCTGCATCGTCATTTGCGTGAAGGCGATTGCTATCAGGGCAATCTGACATTTCCGATTTCGGCACGCTATCACGGTGAGCCTGAAGCACTGTTTGCCGGTCTCAGCAACCGCCAGCCGGTGCGTTACAGTGCATATGTCAATCTGACAACGCAGGGCAAGGCACCACTTATTCTGTCGCGCTCACCGGAACTGTTTTTTCAGATCAATAAAGACGGCTGGATTGAAACCCATCCGATGAAAGGCACCACACCGCGCGGGACAACACCACAAGAGGATGATGCCTTGCGCGACTTTCTCATCCATGACGAAAAAAGTCAGGCAGAAAACCGCATGATTGTGGATTTGCTGCGCAATGATATTTCGCTGATCAGCGAAGTCGGCAGCCTTTCTGTGCCAAAACTCTTTCATGTCGAGCGCTATCCGACGGTGCACCAGATGGTCAGCCATGTGCAGGCGAAGCTGTTGCCCGACCTCACTTTGCGGCAGATCTTTGCAGCTTTGTTTCCGTGCGGTTCAGTGACCGGCGCGCCAAAAATCAGCGCCATGACGATTTTGCATAAGCTTGAACAACAGGCGCGTGATATTTATTGCGGTTCCATCGGTTGGATCGCACCATCCGGTGAAATGCGTTTCAACGTCGCAATCCGCACCCTGTCTCTATACCCTGACGGAGAAGCAGTTCTCAATGTCGGTGGCGGTGTGGTCTATGATTCAACGGCAGAAGCGGAATATGCTGAATGCCTGCTGAAAGCCCGCTACGCAACCGGCGACAATGCAGTCTCCGGTACTTATGGTTGAAACATGCAAAACCTGAATTTTGGCCTGATCGAAACATTGCGCTTTGAGCCTGCCAATGGTTTTTTGCGCCTCGAACAGCATTTACAGCGTCTGCAGCAATCCGCGACGCAACTCGGTTTTGTTTTTGATGAAAATGCTATCCGTACACAATTGCAGGATCATGCAGACAGCCCTCATGCCTTACGTGTGCGTCTTTGCCTGACGGCAGACGGCACAGCAGATATCATCACAGCGGTTTTTCAGCCTTTGCCGCCGCAAATGATCTGGACATTGGCAATTGCCGAAACCCGCCTGAACAGTGCAGATGAGTTGCTGCGTCACAAAACAACACGCCGTACAGTCTATGAAGCCGCACGGGCGGAATTTAGACCGGAACAGGCTGATGAAGTTCTGCTGCTCAATGAAAAAGGTGAGCTATGCGAAGGCACAATCACTTCGCTCTTCGCAGATATGGGGGATGGTATATTGCTGACCCCGCCGCTGGAATGCGGGTTGCTGAATGGCGTCTTGCGGCAGGAATTACTGCAACAGGGAAAAGCCAGAGCCGCCGTTCTCACGCTTCAGGATTTACAAAAAGCGCACCGGATTTTTGTCGGCAATTCTCTGCGTGGCATGATAGCAGCACAATTAGAGCGTATCCCGAAAAGGGCGAAGCGGTTTTCGGATAAGATACGCGTTCAAACAAAGAGTTAGAGCTGTTCTACCGGTTCAATATTAACCGGAACCGCTCTAACAACTACATTCTGATATCAGCAGCTCTTTAAATTACACGGCTATAAAATATAATATTTTTGCTGTCTGAGACCAACAAAACCGCTTCACACACAAAGATGTGAGGTAAAAAAGCAACAGATACAAGGCTCTTCATGGTTAAGCAACCTATAAAGCTCTTGTATTTACCCGCATTTACATACATCAAATTATTATAAAATTTTGCAGAATCCCGGGAGAGCTCGCTTATGAAAACATTCCGCACGGCCGCATCCCTTTGTCTGGCTGCCACACTCGCTGCCTGTACCACATACGGACCAGTCAATGGCGGCGGCGGCAACACCATGCCAACCCGTCCGGCTAATGCCGGTATTGACGGTGGCTGGGTTGATGCCAATGGCATTACATCGAATTTCAATGGCGGCGTTTTTGAAACCCGCACAACAGACACCAATGAAAAGCTGGCGGAAGGTAATTACCGTTACCTGTCACCGCGTTTGGTGGAAATTGACATGCGTTCGATCGTACGCGGCACCACATCCAAAGTGAATTGCGCACAGGTTACTTCGTCACAGCTCAATTGCACCACATCAACCGGTTCGCAATTCTCGCTGACACGCAAAGCCTGAATAATTCAGCATTAGAGCACCGTGCGCCCGGTTGGGCGCACGGTGCTCTAATGCTTTAAAATGAAAGCATAATTTTATCCTGAACTGATTCAAGTTAAAGAAATTATGCTCTAAGATATATAAACGCCCGCAGCTCTGCTGCGGGCTTTTTGCTATTATCAGCCCTCTCCGAACTTGGGAGATGCAAACAGCATTCGTCATATTACTATGCTATTCTGACCGATAAATGCCCACGGAGAGAGCCATGTCCGGACTGTTTAAGATTCTGTTTTGCAGCGCCAGCCTCGTGAGCCTGTCCCTGCCTGCATATGCCGATTACACATTGACCATTCTGCACACTAATGACACGCATTCCCGCATTGAAGAAGTCAATAAATATGACGCGACCTGCTCGGCTAAGGAAAGCGCGGAGCAACAATGTTTCGGCGGCATGGCACGGCTGAAAGCTGCTATTGATGTCGAACGCACCAAGGGCGGCAATATGCTCTTGCTGGATGCGGGAGATCAGTTTCAGGGCTCTTTGTTTTTTACCACCTATAAAGGCATTGATAATGCCGAATTCATGAATGCCATCGGCTATGATGCCATGGCGCTCGGCAATCATGAATTTGATCTGGGACAGGAAGGGCTGGCGCCCTTTCTGAATAAAATCAAATTGCCGGTTTTATCGGCTAATATTGAAACCGCTGCCGGTTCACCGATCCACGGCAAATTCGCACGTTATCTTGTCAAAACCATTGGCAATGAAAAGATCGGCATTGTCGGCCTGACTACACCGGACACAGTGGAAATTGCACGTCCGGGCAAGGACATCCGTTTTCTTGATGCCAAGGAAACATTGCAGCGTATGATCGCAGACCTGAAGGCAGAAGGCGTTAACAAGATCATCGCCCTCACCCATCTGGGTTATGATGCGGATCAGCAACTGGCAGCAGAATTGGATGATGTAGATGCAATTGTCGGCGGGCACAGTCATACATTCCTTGGCGATAATGCCTTACGCGCTTCCGGCCCCTATCCTACTCTCGTCAAAAATCCGTCCGGCAAGATGGTGCCGGTTGTCACAGCCTATGCCTATACGCAATATTTGGGCAGGCTGGTTCTGAATTTTGATGATGCAGGCAATCTCACATCGGCCTCCGGTGCACCGCTCCGGCTGGATGCTTCCATCAAGCCTGATGCACAACTGGCCAGCCGCATCACGGAAATGGCCAAGCCGATTGAGGAACTGAAAAACCGCCGCGTTGCTGAAACAACCAGGCTGATTGATGGCTCTGCTGTCAGTTGCCGCACGCAGCAATGCCCGATGGGCGATCTGGTCACCACTGCCATGCTCGATCGTGTGCGCGATCAGGGTATCACTGCCGCGCTGATTAATGGCGGTGCATTGCGCGCTTCGATCAAGGCCGGTGAAGTTACTATGGGTGACGTGCTGGTTGTGCTGCCGTTTCAAAATACGATTGCAACATTCCAGATGAAAGGCCGTGATCTGCGGTCAGCACTGGAAAACGGTGTCAGCCAGATTGAAAAAGGCAGCGGCCGCTATCCACAGGTAGCCGGTATAAAATTCACGATGGATATGGCCAAACCTGCCGGACAGCGCATTACCTCTGTCGAAATGCAGGGGGCGGCAAACATCTGGCAGCCGCTTGATGACAATAAACTCTATGCTATTGCCGCCACGGACTATCTGCGCACAGGCGGTGACGGCTACGACATGATCGCTCAGAAAGCTGAGAAAGCCTATGATTACGGCCCATCGCTTGATCAGGTTGTTGCCGGATATTTACAGGAGCATTCGCCCTATTCAGGCAATGTACAGCCAACGGTAAAAATGCCTGTCTCTGAGACTTACGAAATCAAACAGGGCGACAGCTACTGGTCGATTGCAGAAAGGTTCTATGGCAATGGCTCAAAATGGAAACACCTGTTCCGTCAGAACCCGAATTACAAGCCGCGCAAACTACCGGTTGGTGCTGTTTTAAAAACCGGAGCACCTTCCGAATAAAAACCACTTTAAATTTGAGTTTTTACATCATGTTATGGTTATGTTCTGGTCATGCCGGACATAATACTGTTATAATAGGCAAATTTTGTTCGGCAGCTTACGCCCACGCAGACACAGATTGTGATTGCTTGAGCAAAAGCACCGCTCCATCAGGATAGAGACACAGACATGCATGATAATGTGATGAGCCAATCTGCGACTTCCCGGCCGGTTTCAGCAAAACCCGTTCTTGAAAAAACAGGTGTAATGCTGATTAATCTGGGAACACCTGATGGCACTGACCGCACATCTATGCGTCGCTATTTGCGTGAATTTTTGATGGATTCGCGTGTTATCGAATGGCCAAAAGCAATCTGGTATCCGATCCTGTTCGGTATTGTACTCAATACACGCCCTAAAAAATCCGGTGCTCTTTATGATCGCATCTGGAATCGTGAGCGCAATGAATCACCTTTGCGCACCTTCACGCGCTCCCAGAGCGATCAACTCAGCGCCCGCCTGTCCGATCTCGGCAATGTCGTCGTAGACTGGGCCATGCGTTATGGTCAGCCATCAATTGAAGATGTGTTAACCCGCCTGCGCGAACAGGGCTGCACCCGTATTGTCGCCTTCCCGCTCTATCCGCAATATTCCTCCTCCACGACCGGCAGCGTGAATGAAAAACTCAATGATGCGCTGAACAAATTGCGTTTTATGCCTGCTGTTCGTACCGTGCCGTCCTATCAGAATGCGCCGGTCTATATTGATGCACTGGCGCGTTCGATTGAGGAACATATCGCCAAGCTGGATTTTGATCCGCAGGTCGTGATTGCCTCCTATCACGGTATTCCGCAGAGCTATGCACGCCGCGGCGATCCGTATCCGCAGCAATGCCTTGAAACCACACGCCTGCTGCGTGAACGCCTTGGCTGGGATGAAACCAAACTTATCAGCACATTCCAGTCGCGCTTTGGCCCTGAGGAATGGCTCCAGCCTTATACGGATAAAACCATCGAGGAAATGCCGAAACAGGGCATCAAATCCGTTGCCGTTTTCAATCCGGGTTTCGTGGCCGACTGCCTTGAAACCGTTGATGAAATCGGCAATGAGGCGGCAGAGGCCTTCCATGAAAACGGCGGCGAAAATTTCAGCCATATTCCGTGCCTCAATGACACAGAACTCGGTATGCGCGTAATCGAAGATCTCGTACGTCGTGAATTGCAGGGCTGGGTCTGAAACTTTTATAAAACAAACCATCATCATTTCCGGCATTTTAAAAAGGAAACAGAATGGAATTCGGTGCCAATATTGCCCTGCTGATTTTAGCTGCAGTGGTTATTTTTACGCTTTATGCCGGTATTAAAATTGTGCCGCAGGGCTCCAATTTTACTGTCGAGCGCTTCGGCCGTTACACCCGCACATTGACGCCGGGTCTGAACATGATCGTTCCGTTCTTCGATCGTATCGGCGCGCGGCTTAATATGATGGAACAGGTGCTGGACGTACCGACACAGGAAGTCATTACCCGTGATAATGCCACCACATCCGTTGATGCTGTGGCCTTCTTTCAGGTGCTGAATGCGGCGCAGGCTGCCTATCAGGTCTCCGATCTGCAATATGCAATCCTCAACCTGACCATGACCAATATCCGTACAGTTATGGGCTCGATGGATCTGGACGAATTGCTCTCCAACCGTGACACCATCAATGACCGCCTGTTGCGCGTGCTGGATCAGGCGGCGCATCCATGGGGTATCAAGATCACCCGCGTTGAGATCAAAGATATCAACCCGCCGAAGGATCTGATTGATTCTATGGCGCGTCAGATGAAAGCCGAACGTGACAAGCGTGCACAGGTTCTGGAAGCTGAAGGTGACCGTAATGCGCAGATCCTGCGTGCTGAAGGTCTGAAACAGTCACAAATTCTGGAAGCGGAAGGTAAGCGCGAAGCCGCCTATCGTGAAGCTGAAGCCCGCGAGCGTCTGGCAGAAGCGGAAGCCAAAGCCACCACCATGGTGTCAGAAGCTATTGCGCAGGGTGATGTGCAGGCACTGAATTACTTCGTTGCACAAAAATATACCGATGCCTTGTCTGAAATGGCCTCTGCCAAAAATCACAAGATCATTATGATGCCGCTGGAAGCCTCATCACTGATCGGCACATTGGGCGGTATCGGTGCGATTGCCAAAGAAGTCTTCGGCAATAATTCAGACTCCGGTGCCGATACTACCGGTCAGAGTGCTCAGGCAGCGCGCAAAGCGCCTGCCAAGCCGGCTACACGCAGCGAAGGCACAACCCGCAGCGGCTCCGCTGATTATGTCACGGTGCCGAACCACATTATCGGCAATCGTGTACCGCCAACAGGATCACGCTGATGCCGGATATGCTCGCAGCATTGGGGGTATGGAACTGGGTCGTCCTTGGCCTTGTTTTGCTGTTTCTGGAACTGGTGACACCCGGTGTCTTCCTGATCTGGATCGGTTTTGCTGCTCTGGTTACCAGCCTGATTGCGTTTACCGGTCTCGGTTTCATCGACAGCTGGCAAGCGCAACTATTGCTCTTCATGGTTCTATCCGTGATCTTTGTGCTGATCGGGCGCAAATATTTTAATCCGCGGGTACAAAATAGTGATGAACCACTGCTCAACCGCAGAGCCGATCAGCTGATCGGTATGCGCACCACGCTGGAAGAGCCGATTATCAACGGCCATGGCCGTGCACGTTTTGATGATACACTCTGGCGTGTGACCGGCCCTGATCTTCCCGCCGGTACGACAATTATCGTACGGGAATATCACGACGGATTATTGCAAATCGAAGAAGTGAAATAACAAAAAAGGCGGCTGATAAGCCGCCTTTTTATTATCATACAATGAGTATTTTACGCCACGCCGGCACGCAGCAGATCATGGAAATGCACCAGTCCGACAGGGCGGTTATTCTCAGCCACAATCACCGCGCCAATACGTGCTTCATTCAAAAGAGCCAGCGTTGAACCAAGCAGCTGGTCAGGGCTGACAGTTTTTGGTGTACGGGTCATAATATCATCGACTTTCAGCGTCGCCATCGGCCGGTCGACATTGCGCGTCAGATCGCCATCAGTGATGATACCGGCCAGAGTGCCGTCTTCATTCTCAACAATCACACAGCCAAAATGCTTATGCGAATGAATACGCATCGCTTCCGGCATTGGCGTGCCGATTTTAACCAGCGGCAGTTCATCACCGCGATGCATAATATCCTTCACATGGGACAGGCTCGCCCCCAGCGAGCCCCCCGGATGAAATACGCGGAAATCGCTGGCAGTAAAGCCGCGTCTTTCCAGCAGAGCAAGTGCCAAAGCATCACCGACTGCCAGCTGCATCAAAGTCGAAGTGGTCGGCGCAACCCCATGCGGACAAGCTTCAATTGCTTTCGGCAACAGCAACAGCACATCAGATTCACGGCCGAGCGTGGAATGTTCACCGGAGGTCAGTGCAATCAGCGGCACTTTGAAACGGCGGGAATAGCTGACAATACCTTTCAGCTCCGCAGTCTCACCTGACCAGGACAGGGCAAGAATAACGTCATTGCTGTTAATCATGCCGAGATCGCCATGATTGGCTTCTGCCGCATGAACAAAAAACGCAGGCGTTCCGGTGGACGCAAAAGTTGCCGCCAGCTTGGAACCGATATGGCCGCTTTTGCCGATACCGGTCACAACAACCCGTCCCTTCATAGCGGAGATAGCCTGAACCGCCTGTTCAAACGGCTCTGCAAGTCCGTTTTGCAGCGCATCTTCAAGAGCGCTCATACCGGCTTTTTCAACTGCGATTGTATTCAGGGCGGAGCGGATAGCTGGGCTGTGGCTGCTCAATGGATTTCTCTCACTTCATTCATCCGGTCAATAGTGCTTCTTCTATATAGAAACCGGAGCTGCATTCTGCAAAACGAATTATGTGAGGTAAAACTTTACACATTCCCTGTCCAGCCTCTCCGTTTGCAGAAACACAGAGCATATTTCCCTGCAATTAATAAAGCACAAGCTAAAAAGCTGAATAAAGCCAGCCCATTACAGCAAAAGAAACCTTGTATTAACCATGATCATTTACCGTCCTGTAACAAGCCTGCTCTCTGCAGGCATTCTCAGTTGCGTGCACAATTCTTGGCAGGACAATGGAAAAAACAGCCAAACCGGCTCATTACGCTCCGCTCTCCCTGTATGGGCTGCGTCAGGCAGCTCTGCTGGCGGGCGTTGTGCTGTTTTCATCCGTGGCCATATCTCAGGCACAAACTGTACCCTCCGGCACTCAGAATGATGCAATTGCCGATGTTATTGCGCAGAGCGAAGGCTCTGAAAATGTAACTTATGATGCTAATGGCCGTATCGTTGCACAGCCTGTGATCAATCCTGCAATTCCGGCTGCACGCCCTGCTGCCGACGGCACTGTTCCTTTGAGCGAAGATATCAGCGGCTTGCGCACCGGCCCCGCAGATGCAGGCAGAGCCGTTCGCGAAGGGCGGGAGAATCTGCCGGAAGGTGCCGTTGAAGGTCGCCCGCGGGCACCTTTCGAAGCTGATCCGTTTGAACCGCAGGGTATTCGTGCCGGAAGTTTCATCTTGCGGCCATCGCTGGATCAAGGCATTCGCGCCACCAACAATGCCGATAACAGCTCAACCGGAACCAGCGGTATCTTGTCCGAAACCGCATTAAGGCTGAATGCACGCTCAGACTGGGCAAGCCATCTGGCCACACTTGATGCATCCGGTATCTTCGAGAAGAATCTCTCCGGCCAGTATGTTTCCAATCCGCGCGGGCAGATTGATGCCGTATTACGGCTGGATATGAGTGATGAAACCCGCCTGAATTTCGGGCTTGGTTACTCAGTTAATCGTGAAGATGCGTCCGATCCGAACGGTATCAGCGCAGCACGAAGCCGCCCTCTGGTACAGAGTCTGAATGCACAGGCCGGTATTGAGCGTGATATCGGCAAAATTTTTGCCAGTGCGATAGCACGGGTGAACAATACCCGTTACGGTAAAGCCAAATTATATAATGGCGACCAGCTGGATCAGAGCGACCGCAACAATACTTATGTCAGCATGACATTGCGTGGTGGTTTTGAGTTGAGCGCCGCTATCCGCCCGTTTGCGGAAGTTGAAGTGGGGCGCCGTCTTTACCAGAATGATAATGGCCTGGATCGCAATGCAACCCAGCTCGGGCTTCGTACCGGATTGCAGATCAATACCGGTGAAAAACTGAACGGTGAATTTTCAGTCGGCTATATCGGTGCCCGCAGCGAAGATGACCGTCTGCGCGATACCGGCGGCCTGTCCGTGGATGCAGCGATGAACTGGTCACCACAGCGCGGCACAGATGTCCGCTTTGGTCTGCGTACTTATCTCGACAGCAGTCCGGATATTGGCGGCAATTCATCAATTCTGTATCTCGCCAATATCGATGTCACCCGCATGATCCGTGCTGACCTCAGTGTGAATGCCCGTTTTGATGCTTCCATTCGTGATAATCGTGACGGCAGCGGTACCGATTATGGTATGGGCGCGGAAATCGGGGCAACCTATTGGTTCAATCGTTTCTTCGGTGTGGATGGAAAATTGCGCCATGAATTCATCAACAGCGATGTGGCCAGCCGTAAATATAGCAGCAACAGCGTCTATCTCGGCGTAAAGCTGCGCCGCTGACATAGTTACACCCGCAATAAAAAAGCCGGTCACTGACCGGCTTTTTTGTTTCAACTAAGAGAGTTTAATCGTCTTGAGCAACTCATCAATGCTGACTTCAACCAGCGGGCGGATATCATGGCGCCACAGGGCAAAGGCCACATTAGCCTGAATGAACCCCTCTTTAGAACCGCAGTCAAAGGTACGCCCCTGATAATTAAAGCCGTAAAACTCCTGCTCTTTCGCCAGTTTCAGCATCGCATCAGTCAGCTGAATTTCATTACCGGCACCTTTTTCCTGTTTGCTCAGCAGGTCGAAGATTTCAGGCTGGAGAATATAACGGCCATTAATATAGAGATTTGACGGCGCAGTGCCTTTGGCAGGCTTTTCAACCATTTGGTTGATTTCAAAACCATTGCCGATTGCATTGCCTTTACCGACAATACCATATTTATGCGCTTCTTCCGGGTCACATTCCTGTACAGCAATCACATTGCCGCCGGTCTGCTCATAAAGCTCAACCATTTCTTTGAGGCAGCCTTTTTTCGACTGCATCACCATATCCGGCAACAACAACGCAAAAGGTTCGTCACCGACGATTTCGCGGGCGCACCATACTGCATGGCCAAGACCCAGCGGCACCTGCTGGCGGGTGAAACTGGTCGTACCGGGCTGCGGCTGCAATTCCTGCATATGGTTCAGCTCATTGAGCTTACCACGCTCCTGCAGAGTGGCATAAAGTTCAACCTGCGCATCAAAATAATCTTCGATCACCGCCTTATTACGACCGGTTACAAAAATCAGATGCTCAATACCCGCTTCGCGCGCTTCATCAACCACATATTGAATGACGGGTTTATCAACAACCGTCAGCATTTCTTTTGGAATTGATTTAGTCGCTGGTAAGAAACGTGTCCCCAGTCCGGCGACAGGAAAAACTGCTTTGCGGATTTTTTTAACTGAACTCATGTCACTTCCCGTTTTATCCGGTTTCAACCTACATTTAAAAACCTAAGTCGCCGGTTATAATTTTTCTTTATGAACCTGTACTATAGTCTCTTGCTAAACCTGATCTATAAAAGCCATTACAGCCAAAATATGAAAAAAGCCTGCATTATCTAAAAGTTACAGTCACATTTCATGTGCAATTATTACCGCAGTTGAGCAAATTTCATGCATAAAGCGGAATTTCTTCAGGTCCGGTTCATGAAGGCAGCAGTAATTCAGTTAAGCTGAAATTACGCATATACTGATCATTCGCTGTCTGATTATTATCTGTACGGTTCTAACAGTTTTTTGCCGGTTCTTAATTCCGGTACTGCATGGTAAACTAAATGCTAACTTCCGTGTGGCATAAAGAATAAACCTAGACCATTTCCCGCAAAATTGTGAAGCGATTTTGTATCCGGATAATGTGGCTAACACCATTACCCGAGCGTAGTGAGCACCGGCAAACTGCATTACGCTCATTATTGATTGCATTTTCGTGTCAGCAGCAATGCCGATGTGCATTGTTTGATTGCAAAATGCTAAAGTTTATATTCAGGGAGAAAAGCATGCTTCGAACCCATATTTTCAAAAGCCGCTTTTGGAAGACCGCAGCAACAACAGCCTCTGCGGCTGCGCTGTCGCTTATTCTGACGACCGGCTATGCATCTGCTGATGCACAATTTCGCAAATGGGTCTCCAGTTTTCGCCCTGTAGCTATGCAGAACGGTATTGCTCCGGCCACTTTTGACCGTGCTTTTGCCGGTGTGAATGCCATTGATCCGGAAGTGCTGCAAAAGGCGCGCTACCAGCCCGAATTTACATCTCCTGTCTGGGAATATATCGACAACCGTGTCAATGAGCATTCTATCGGCACCGGTCAGGCAATGGCACGCAAATGGGGCAAAGCCCTCAATGCTATTGAAAAGCAATATGGTGTAGACAAAAATGTGCTTCTGGCCATCTGGTCGATGGAAACCGGCTATGGCGAAATGATGCAGCGCCCTGATGTGATGCGCGATGCGATCCGGTCTCTGGCGACTCTGGCCTATGCCGATCAGCGCCGTGCCAAATATGCGCGCACACAGTTGATTGCAGCTATGAAAATTCTTCAGACCGGTGATATTGACCGCGGGCATCTGAGCGGCTCATGGGCCGGTGCGATGGGACATACCCAGTTTATCCCTACCAGCTATCAGGCCTATGCTGTTGATTTCGATGGTAACGGCAAACGCGATATCTGGAATTCCGTGCCGGATGCTCTGGCAACGGCTGCCAATCTTCTGCGTAAAAACGGCTGGGAACCAGGCCGCACATGGGGTTATGAAGTGGTTCTGCCCGCTTCGGGCAAGTTCCCGTCCGGTAGCCTGAGCATTGCCGAATGGCGTCGTCTGGGGTTGGTACGTGCCAATGGCCGGCCGTTCCCGAGCGACAGTGAGAAAGCAACGCTGAAAGTCATGGATGGCCGCAGTGGCCCTGCCTTCCTGATGACCAAGAATTTCTTCGTTATCAAGCGCTATAATAATGCGGATAAATACGCTCTCGGCGTGGGTCTTCTGGCCGACCGTGTCGCAGGTTACAACGGCCTTGTGCAGGACTGGAACCGTCCTTTCACGCCAATATCCATGAAAGAGCGTGAGGAATTGCAAACACATCTTCGTGCACTCGGCTATTATGACGGCAATATTGACGGCAAAATCGGCTCCAGTTCACGCAAAGCGATTGAGGCCTTCCAGCAGCGCAACGGGCTTTCACCTGACGGCCATCCGAGCAAAGAAGTACTCAGCGTCCTGCGCCGCCGTTAAATACAACTTATTTTCAGGCCGGTTTATCCGGCCTGATCCTTTATACTGCCGCTCATCTGCGTTTTGAAAACAGCGAATACGGCAGAAGATTTAAGGGTTGAAACCCGTTATGACGGATCAGACAATCACACAGAACAAGATCAGATCAGGCTTCCTCCGTCTGCAATCCTTAACTGTGGTTTTCGCTCTGACCGCATTGCTGACGCCCGCTGTCACTGCACAGGCACAAATAGCAGAGCCGGACGGTGCCTCTGTTCTCATTGCCCAGCAATATCCGCAACAACAGAAACGCCGCACATTATTGGATATTTTATTCGGTAATCCCGCACAGCCAAGACAGCAGGAAGTCACCCGCCCTCAGGTTCAGCAACCGCAGAGACGCTCGGCACCGGTGAAGAAAAAACCCGTTGTGGCCAAACCTAAACCAGCCATCATAACACCACCGCAACCGGAAGCCGTCGCAAAGAACCCCGATGCGCGGAAAATCATGGTTATCGGGGATTTTATCGCCGGTGGTCTTGCCGAAGGGCTTACAGAGACATTTTCCCAAACCGCGGATTTGCAGATTATCAACCGGACAAATGGTTCATCAGGCTTTGTTCGTCAGGATTATTATAACTGGAGCAAAGAACTTCCGGCCATTTTGGCTGAACAAAAACCAGTTGTCGTCGTTATGATGATCGGAGCCAATGACCGTCAGCCGCTCACACAGAAAAGTATCAGTGTTGCCGCCGATACAGATGAATGGAAAAAACTGTATCAGTCGCGGGTTGATGAATTTCTGCAAGTCACAGCGAAATCCGGCGTCCCTGTTGTCTGGATCGGCCAGCCTCCCTATCAGTCATCTGCATTATCTCAGACCATGCTGTCGCTGAATAAGATTTACAAGACTGCAACCGAGCAAGCCACCTACAAAGTCACCACAGAACAAACCCGCACGGCAGAAGACGTAACACCTCAGGTTGTTTTCGCTGATGTTTGGGACGGTTTTGTCGATGATAAAGGCAGCTTCACACAGACCGGTGTTGATGTGAACGGCCAGACGGTACGCCTGCGCGGCAATGACGGGATTAATATGACCGCAGCCGGCAAGCGAAAACTGGCTTTCTATGCAGAAAAACCATTACGCCAGCTGCTGAAACTCTCATCGCCGGATGCTCCTGTTTCATCTGACAGTAAAAGCAATGAGCCTATGGCTTTGCCGGTGCATAAAGAAATTACCCGTATCGGGCCAGTGAAACTCAACGACCTCGATCAGTCAGATGATGACATTTTACTGGGTGACACAACCGCGATCAGTAAAACAGCTGCTGTGCCTGCAGGAAATAAGCCTGCAACAAAGACGGCTCCGCATGGCCGCGCAGATGATTTCAGCTGGCCACGCCCTTAAAAAGAAGCCCTGCTTTCAGCAGGGCTTTTTCATTCACACAGGCAACAGACTTGCACCCATCAATTGCAGATCAATAGCCCGTGCAGCCTGTCTGCCTTCACGGATTGCCCAGACAACAAGTGACTGGCCACGACGCACATCACCCGCTGCAAAGAATTTGGGTACGGATGTGTGATAATCCGTCTCATTGGCCATCACGCTCTCCCCGCCGCGTGTATCTTTCCTGAGTTTCAGCCTGTCACCGAGCTCCGGCAACACGCCTTGCTTGGTAGGGCCGCTGAAACCCAAGGCAATGAATGCCAAATCCGCCTGCAAAATGAATTCAGAACCGGCAATTGGCCTGCGCCGTTCATCCACTGCACTGCAAAGCACATGGGTCAGTTGGCCGTCTTCGCCGCCAAAGCCAAGTGTTGCTACCTGAAACTCACGCACAGCGCCTTCCGCCTGACTGGACGAAATACGGATCTTTGTCGCCCAATAAGGCCACACGCCGAGCTTATCTTCCCGTGCCGGTGGTTCAGGACGAATATCCAGCTGCGTTACCTGTACTGCGCCCTGCCGGAACGCTGTTCCCACACAGTCAGAGGCAGTATCACCACCGCCAACAACCACTACGCGCTTGCCGGCAGCCGAAATACTGTCTTCCAAAGCCCAAGCACGCGACTGTTCGTCTTCACCCGCAACACGGCGGTTCTGCTGCACCAGATAAGGCATAGCATCATAAACACCGTTTAAATCAGATCCCGGCAAAGCCGGATCACGCGGTGTTTCCGCGCCGCCGCAATAGAGCACAGCATCATAATCTTTGAGCAATTGTTTGACCGCAATGTCCTTGCCGATTTCCACACTGCAATGGAACGTCACGCCCTCGCCTTCCATCTGGGCGATACGACGGTCAATCAGGTGCTTTTCCATTTTAAAATCAGGAATACCATAGCGCAGCAAACCACCGGCACGGCTTTCCCGTTCATAGACATCAACACCGTGACCAGCCCGTGCAAGCTGTTGTGCAGCGGCCAGACCTGCAGGGCCCGAGCCGATAATCGCAACACGTTTTCCGGTCTTAACAGCCGCGATTTGCGGTTGTATCAGCCCCAGTTCGAAAGCCTTATCGGCCAGTGCCTGCTCAACTGTTTTGATGGCCACCGGCATATCTTCCAGATTGAGCGTGCAGGATTCCTCGCACGGTGCAGGGCAAATCCGCCCCGTAAATTCCGGAAAATTATTGGTGGAATGGAGATTGGCAATCGCCTCTTCCCACTGCCCCGCATAAACCAGATCATTCCAGTCCGGAATCTGGTTATTCACCGGACAACCGCTGTCACCGCTTTTATCGCCATGGCAAAACGGCACACCGCAATCCATACAGCGTGCAGCCTGTTTCTGCACTTCCGGTTCACTCATCGGCAGAGTGAATTCACGAAAATGCCTGATACGATCCGATGCCGGCTGATATTGCGCAACCTGCCGGTCGATCTCCAGAAAACCTGTAACTTTACCCATTTTAAAAACCTGTTCTTTTCTGAAGTGCGGATTATTCTGCGGCAACCGGATTGCGCAGAAGTTCCATCTCTTCCAAGGCTCGGCGATATTCGACCGGCATGACTTTGACGAATTTCGGACGATACTGTTCCCAGTTATCAAGGATCATCCGTGCCTGTTGCGACCCCGTATAATGATGATGATTGGCCAGCAACTGTGCCAGACGTTCCTCATCGTGACGGGTCATATTGCCGGAAACATCCACGCGGCCTTTATGCATCAGATCACCGCCGTGATGATGCAGCTTTTCGAGAATGTCATCCTCTTCAGGCACCGGCTCCAGTTCGACCATCGCCATATTGCAACGCTGGGCAAAATCACCGGCTTCATCCAGCACATAGGCCACGCCACCGGACATACCGGCCGCGAAATTGCGCCCTGTCTCGCCGATCACAACCACCACACCACCGGTCATATATTCGCAACCGTGATCACCCACGCCTTCAACAACCGCAACAGCACCGGAATTGCGCACAGCAAAACGCTCGCCCGCCTGTCCGCGAATATAACATTCGCCTTCAATCGCGCCGTAGAGCACAGTATTGCCCGCAATAATCGCCTCATCAGCCTTGAGCCGGCTGTCTTCACTCGGACGGATAATAATCCGTCCGCCGCTTAAGCCCTTGCCGATATAGTCATTGCCTTCGCCATGCAGTTCGAAACTGATGCCATGCGCCAGAAAGGCTGCGAAAGACTGCCCTGCAGTACCGTTGAAGCGCACCTGAATCGTATCTTCCGGCAGACCTTTGTGGCGGTAACGGCTGACCAGCGCACCGGACAGCATCGCCCCTGCCGAGCGATCTGTATTTTTAATGCTGCGGATAAGTGTAACCTTCTCACGATTTTCCAGTGCCGGTGCGGCAGCTGCAATCAGATCATGATCCAGCACATCATCAATCGGATGCTGCTGCAATTGCGTATGGCGCAGCTGTGCCTCATCGCCAGCAATTGCCGCATAAGGGCGGTAGAAAATACGGCTAAAATCCAGACCCTGTGCCTTCCAGTGATTAATCGCCGCCTGTTTTTCCAACAGGTCTGAACGGCCGATAATCTGCTCAAGCTTGGTAAAGCCAAGCTCGGCCAGCAGCACACGCACTTCTTCCGCCAGATAGAAGAAGAAGTTGATCACATGCTCCGGCGTGCCTTTGAAACGCTGACGCAGCACAGGATCTTGGGTCGCCACGCCAACCGGACAAGTATTCAAATGACATTTGCGCATCATGATACAACCGGCAGCAATCAATGGTGCGGTGGAGAAGCCGAATTCATCCGCACCCAGCAAAGCACCGATAATCACATCGCGCCCCGTGCGCAGACCACCATCGACCTGCAATGCAATGCGCGAGCGCAAACCATTGAGAACCAATGTCTGATGGGTTTCGGCCAGACCTGTTTCCCAAGGGGAACCGGCATGTTTCAGCGAAGTCAGCGGTGATGCACCGGTACCGCCGTCATAACCGGAAACGGTGATATGATCGGCACGTGCCTTGGCAACACCGGCAGCAACCGTACCGACACCGACTTCCGACACCAGCTTGACCGAAATATCGGCTTGAGGATTAACGTTTTTCAGGTCGAAAATCAGCTGCGCCAGATCTTCAATGGAATAAATATCATGATGCGGCGGCGGCGAAATCAAGCCGACACGCGGGGTGGAATGACGTGTCTTGGCAATTGTCGCATCCACTTTATGACCCGGCAACTGACCGCCTTCTCCGGGTTTGGCACCCTGTGCCACCTTGATCTGGATCATATCGGCATTGACCAGATATTCTGTGGTCACACCAAAACGTCCTGATGCCACCTGCTTGATCGCCGAGCGCTGCGGGTTTGGTGAACCGTCACGCAGCGGATAGAGACGATCCGGCTCTTCACCACCCTCACCGGTATTGGACTTGGCACCTATCCGGTTCATAGCAACCGCCAGTGTTGTATGTGCCTCGCGCGAGATCGAGCCGAAGGACATGGCACCGGTTGAAAAGCGCTTGACGATTTCAGCCGCAGGCTCAACTTCTGCCAGATCAACCGGCCTCTTTCCGCGTTCACCCGCGCGCTTTAAGTGGAACAGGCTGCGGATGGTTTTGGCTGCCGCAGAACGGCTGTTGAGCATTTCGGAATATTCCGCAAAGCTCTTCGGATTGTCATTGCGCACGGCATGTTGCAGCTTGGCCACCGCATCCGGCGACCACATATGCGCCTCACCGCGAATACGATACGCATATTCACCGCCCGCAGGCAGGGCGCCGGTACCGCCGATTTCTTTCACAAAGGCCGTGTTGTGCCGCAGTACAGTTTCCTGTGCCACTTCATTTAAGCCCACACCTTCAATCATCGAAGCTGTGCCGAAGAAATACCGGTCAACAAAATCCTGACGAAGCCCGATGGCATCAAAAATCTGCGCACCACAATAGGACTGATAGGTGGAGATGCCCATTTTCGACATCACCTTCAGCATGCCTTTGCCGATCGACTTGATGTAACGGCTGACAATCTCACTGCTATCAACTTCCGGCGGGAAATCGCCGCGCTGATGCATATCGGTCAGCGTATCAAAAGCGAGATACGGATTGATCGCCTCGGCACCATAACCGGCAAGGCAGCAGAAATGATGGACTTCGCGCGGCTCACCGCTCTCGACCACCAGCCCCACAGATGTACGCAGACCCTTGCGGATCAGATGATGGTGTACGGCAGCCGTTGCCAGCAAAGCCGGAATGGCGATACGGTCAGGCCCGACCTGCCGGTCAGACAGGATGATAATGTTATAGCCACCATGCACGGCAGCTTCCGCACGGTCGCACAGACGTGCCAATGTGCCATCCATACCTGCCGCGCCTTCATTCACCGGATAGGTAATATCCAGTGTCTTGGTGTCAAAACGGTCTTCCGAATGGCCGATCGAGCGGATTTTTTCCAGATCAGCATTGGTCAGGATCGGCTGGCGCACTTCCATACGCTTGCGCCGTGAGGTGCCGACCAGATCAAACAGGTTCGGACGCGGCCCGATAAAAGATACGAGGCTCATCACCAGTTCTTCCCGGATCGGATCAATCGGCGGATTGGTGACCTGCGCAAAATTCTGCTTGAAATAGGTATAAAGCAGTTTGGCCTTGTCCGAGAGCGCGGAAATCGGTGTATCCGTACCCATCGAACCAACCGCTTCCTGCCCCGTTGTCGCCATCGGCGCCATCAGCAGTTTGGTGTCTTCCTGTGTGTAACCAAAGCTGCGCTGACGCTCGATCAGGCTGACATCACGGCGTAGTGCGCGTGGTTCCACCGGTGCCAGATCTTCCAGCACCAGCTGTGTGTTTTTCAGCCATTGGCGATATGGATGCGCGCTGGCGATCTGGGATTTCAGCTCGTCATCACTGACAATGCGTCCTTCTTCCAGATCAATCAGCAGCATACGCCCCGGCTGCAACCGCCACTTTTTGACAATGCGGCTCTCGTCCACCGGCAGTACACCCGCCTCCGATGCCAGAATGATCCGGTCATCATCGGTCACGAGATAACGTGCCGGACGCAGACCGTTACGATCCAGTGTCGCGCCAATCTGGCGGCCGTCGGTGAAAGCAACGGCGGCAGGGCCATCCCAAGGCTCCATCAAAGCAGCATGATATTCGTAAAATGCCTTGCGCTCATCCGCCATCAGCTTGTTGTTGCCCCAGGCTTCAGGGATCAGCATCATCATGGCATGGCTCAGGCGATAACCGCCCTGCACCAGAAATTCGAGTGCATTATCAAAACAAGCCGTGTCCGACTGGCCTTCATAGGAGATCGGCCAAAGCTTGGAAATATCATTGCCGAACAGCTCGCTATCAACCGAAGCCTGACGCGCAGCCATCCAGTTCACATTGCCGCGCAGCGTGTTGATCTCGCCATTATGGGCAACCATGCGATACGGATGCGCCAGTTTCCACGACGGGAAAGTATTGGTTGAAAAGCGCTGATGCACCAGTGCAATCGCACTTTCAAAACGCGGATCGGCCAAGTCTTTGTAATAGGCACCGACCTGATAGGCCAGAAACATGCCTTTATAAACAACGGTGCGGGCAGACATGGAGACAATATAGAAACCGTTGTCACGGCCTTCTGTCTCGTGGAAAATCCGGTTGGAAATCACCTTGCGCAGCACGAACAGGCGGCGCTCGAAATCATCATCACTGGCAATATTCGGATTGCGGCCGATAAAGACCTGACGATGCACCGGCTCGGTTGCAGCGATCTCCGGCGCTTTGGACAGTGAACTATTATCCACCGGCACTGTGCGGAAACCGAGCAATGTCTGACCTTCTGCGGCAATCACTTCCGTAATCACCCGCTCCAGATGCGCACGCAGCTTCACATCCTGCGGCATGAAAATCTGGCCGACAGCATAATGTCCGGCATCCGGCAGATGAATACCGGTTTTTGCCATTTCTTCACGGAAAAAACGGTCAGGAATCTGCACCAGAATACCAGCGCCATCCCCCATTAAAGGATCTGCGCCGACGGCACCGCGATGCGTCAGATTTTCAAGCATCTGCAAGCCATCCAGCACAATCTGGTGCGACGGCACATTTTTCATCTGCGCAATAAAGCCGACGCCACAGGCATCATGCTCATGTCGCGGATCATAGAGCCCTTGTTTCTTGGGCATAGTTCGGGATGTTTGAGTGGTTTTAGTCGATGTTGTGGTTTTGCCGCCTTTTTCTGTATGCGTATGAGCCTGAAATGCCCCAACAGAATGCGACTTGATCAACATCGAAACCTCCTTAGACCCGGTACAGGGCCATGTGCCGGCTCAGGCGTGCGGCACCAACCCGTCCTCCGGACGGGATAAAAGCCGGAACTGAAACGACAGAATTGTTAAATAAGCTTGTGAAAATGCCTGTCCGTGCAGCGCACCAAAGGAAGCAGACAGCATAATACATCAGATTAATCATTGACCGGCCTCCCTTGTTACTAAGCACGCAATGGCGTGCGCATGAACGGAATGCTCCCACCAGTTATCGCAACGGCCGCTTTGATTGCCATTGCGGAAAACAAGTAAAATCATAGCATGAATTGCAGCAAAATTCGCCGGATTCTCCTTAGGTCAAATTTTGCTCAATAGGTCAGTATTGCTGCCATATCATTTTATTGCAGAATATTTTCCGCTCTACAAGCACGAAATATTCAATTTTAAATCGATTTTTTGAAATTTTATTGCGCGATCAATTTTGCTTTATGAAAAAACAAGGATTTAGAAGGTTGCGTAAGCTGCAATACAGGCAAACTGCGTCAATGTGACCACACTGAAACTTGATATCAGGTTTCATTCGTGTGTCAGAAAAAACCAGCTATAAACACGCATCACATTAAACTGCACCCTGTAAGCGATTTGCAGTTTAGTTCTTAGTCCTGACGCATACGGAGCTCTTGATGTTCTTCGCTTCCGATAACTGGGCCGGTGCCCATCCTGATATCAATGCCAATATTACTGCTCATGCCGGTGGCTTTGCTGCTTCCTATGGTGCCAGTGAAATCGACAAAAAAGTCGAGCAGCGCTTCAATGAATTATTTGAACGCGAAGTTGCGGTTTATTTTGTCGGCACAGGCACAGCCGCCAATTCTCTGGCACTGGCCAGCGTCAACCGTCCGGGCGGTGTATCGCTTTGCCATCGTGAAGCCCATGTGATCGAAGATGAATGCGGCGCACCGGAATATTTCACCGGCGGCGCCCGTCTGCATCCGGTAGACGGCGCTCTGGGTAAAATGGATCCGGCAAATCTGCGCAAGGAACTGAAGCGCTTCAACCCTGCCTTCATTCATGCCGGTCAGCCAATGGCTGTGACTATCACGCAGGCCACAGAAATCGGCACACTATATTCACTTGACGAAATCGCCACGATTTCAGCTATCTGCCGTGAGCATAATCTGCCGTTGCATCTCGATGGCGCACGCTTTGCTAATGCTCTGGTGACGCTGGGTGTTACACCGGCAGAAATGACATGGAAACAGGGCGTGGATATTGTCTCTTTCGGCGGCACCAAAAACGGCTGCTGGTGTGCAGAGGCACTGGTGTTCATGAATCCTGATCAGGCAAAAGACCTGCCATTTATCCGCAAACGTGCGGCGCAGCTGTTCTCGAAAACCCGTTTCATTGCCGCACAGTTTGATGCTTATCTCAAAGATGACCTGTGGCTCAATCTTGCCCGTCATGCCAATGCCATGACCACCAGAATGGCAAATGCTATCGAAACTTCCGGTAAAGTGAAGCTGGCATGGCAACCGCAGGCCAATGAGATTTTCGCCATTCTTAAAAAATCAGACAGTGAAAAACTACTGGCGCAGGGCGCAGTATTCTATGACTGGAACCCGCCGCACAGCGCCGATCCGATTGCTGAGGACGAAACTTTCATTCGTCTTGTTACCAGCTTCGCCACTACGCAAGCCGAGACAGATAAATTCGTCAGCCTTATCAAAGCATTATAACAAACAAAAAGGGCAGGAAATTTCCTGCCCTTTTCATTACTCACAATATGTGCAAATCAGTTTTTGCTGATTGCTTTTGCATCAACTGTTTTGGCATCAATGCTTTGCGCAGTATCGCCTGAAACACTCGTCACATTAATCTTGCGTGGCTTCAGTTCTTCCGGAATCTCACGCTTCAGATCAATATGCAGGAGGCCGTTTTTCAGGCTCGCACCGGCGACCTCAACATGGTCGGCCAGATGGAAGCGGCGTTCAAACGCACGCGATGCAATTCCGCGATAGAGGAATTCTTTTTCACTGTCCTCTTCATCGGCAATCTTGGTGCCTTTGATGGTCAGCTGATTGCGGTGAGCTTCAATTTCAATCTCATTCTGATCGAAACCGGCCACGGCCATAGTAATACGATAGGAGCTTTCACCGGTGCGCTCAATATTATAAGGCGGATAAGCCTGCGCACTTTCCGGCTGGCCGAGACTGTCCAGCATCGTGAACAAACGGTCGAAACCAACGGTTGAACGGTAAAGCGGAGAAAAATCAAAATGACGCATAAAATGCCCTCCTTCAGAGCGACGTTGCGTTAAAAGACTGTCTGAAAAACTCCCGTTATCGGCGAGCCTTTCTCGTTTGCGCAGCCCCTTATCAGGCGGCTACACCAATGATCTGGTATTGCCAAAAACATATTTCAAGGGGGCAATTCCGGCATTTACAATTTGTCTTCCGCCCGCCATGATCCCGCTATATGCAGACCATATAAGAAGCACTGAAGCTTCACCGGCACGCAATGACAAGAGTAGCAGTAATGACAAATCCGTATTTTGAGACAGAAAATAACAAGACGCCCGCAGGATTGCAGGCAGGCTATTTTCAGTCTGCCGACGGATTTCAGCTGCGCTATGCCATTTGCCCCTATGCGGAAGATACACCGCGCAACGGCACTGTCATTTTACTCCACGGACGCAATGAAGCCTTTGAAAAATATTATGAAACAATCAGCGATCTGAACCGGCGCGGTTTTTGTGTTGCGACAATGGACTGGCGTGGTCAGGGCGGATCGTTCCGCATGCTCAAAGATGCAGCGCGTGGCTATGTCCGCAAATTCTCCGATTATCGCAGTGATTTCGAGATTTTTCTCAAGACCATCATCATGCCCGATTGCCCGCCGCCATTCTATATTTTAGCTCATTCTACCGGCGCGTTAATTGCCTTGCAATCGCATGAAATGCTGCAGTCGCGCATCCGCCGCATGGTTCTGGTTTCCCCTTTTCTCGGGCTGGCGCGCAGTATATTCTCAGACCGCCAGCTACGGCCCCTTGCCTCATTGCTGGCATCATCCGGTTTTGGCAGCCGCTATGCAGGCAAAGTCCCTTTGCAACTGCCGCCGGAGAGTTTTGACGGCAACCCGCTTACGCACGATCAGACCCGTTATCTGCGCAATGCCGCGATCACACGCGATCATCCGCAACTGGGTATTGCTGGGCCGACAATCCGTTGGCTGGCACAAACACTCAATGCCATTCACAGTATCAACAATCAGCAATTTTATGAGAATTTTGCGATCCCGACGCTGTTTATCGTTCCCGGTGCCGACCGTGTTGTCGATGGTAAAGCAGCAATGCGCCTTGCTGAAAAATTACGCAGCGCGTCTCTGATTACCATTGACGGTGCGCGGCATGAACTATTGCAGGAAAGCGATTTTTATCGGGAGCAGGTCTGGGCAGCGTTTGATGCATTCATACCGGGATCAAACGCGCCGGAACAGAATACTGAACCGGCGCTGACAGAAGCATAGACCACACAATGATCAGGCATTGAGCAGTTTCAGAGCCTGTTCATGCAAAGCTGCCGAAGAAGCTGCTACAATATAGCCCCCCTTCTCCGCAGGTCCGCCATCGGCCTGCGTGATGACACCGCCCGCCTGTTCAATCACCGGAATTAGCCCCATAACATCATAAGGCTGCAAACCGCTCTCAATCACCAGATCGGCAAAACCGGAAGCCAGCATTGCATAGGCATAGCAATCCACACCATAACGGGACAAACGCACCTGTGCTTCCAGACGATCGAACGCTTCACGCTGTCCGTCTTTGAACAAAGCGGGTGACGTTGTGAAAACCGTTGCTTCCGACAAATCTGTGGTCTGGCGGGTTTTCAGCTGCACATGCCCGCCATTGCCTGCATATTCCGGCCCGCTCCAGAACGCACCATCGCCCAGCGCATAAAACATTTCGTTGGTGAACGGCTGAGACATCATGCCGATACGGGCATCGCCATCAACCATCAGGCCAACCAGCGTTCCCCAGACCGGCAATCCGGAGATAAAAGCACGGGTGCCGTCAATCGGATCAATTACCCAGATATGGCTGCTGTCGAGATTTTCGCCGCCAAATTCCTCTCCCAGAATTCCATGATCGGGGAAATGCTGATTAATCACTTTGCGAATGGCTTTTTCAGCCTCGCGATCCGCTTCGGTTACCGGATCAAAACCGACAGTATATTTATTATCGATTGCGATTTTTTGCCGGAATCGCGGCAGGGTTTGTTCGGACGCTGCAAGCGCAACCTCTTTCAAAAACGACGAATTCACCACGAAAATTCACTCCATTTCATAGCAAGATTTTAGCATTTCGACGAAATTTCGGCGATATATTTCATCAAAATGCTTGAGCTATAGCTTTTAGCCAAAACATTTTGATGAAATATATCAATAAGTTAATTTGATTGTAACTTCAGAAAATTCAGAATTTTCATAAAAATGTCTGATTTTTCCGAATTCCGAATTGACCGTAACTCACCGGCAAAATAAAATAGTTAACGGACAATATGTCTGTTTTCGCCCGCAAGGGCGTTTCCTCCCTAGATTTTGGACCGCACTTTTGTGCGGTCTTTTTTTATGCGTGTTTCATTCTGCAGCCTGCGGTTTCTGCAAAAACACATAATCCGGCAAGGCCGTCAGATCTGCCATAAATTGCGTCAGATCACGGCAAAGCCCCGCAAATGACGGCAGGTACTGAAGACTGTTTTCGTCGACATAGAGTGCGCGGTTCACTTCAATTTGCAAAGCATGAAAATCACGATGCGGACGCCCGTAATGCTCGGTAATATAGCCACCGGCATAAGGCTTATTATGCGCAACATTATAACCCATATTTTGCAGCAGCTCGATTGCTGCCCAAGACAAAGCATCCGAACAGGAACGCCCGAAACGGTCACCGATTATGAAATCCGGTCGCCCTGCAGCCCCGTTCTGACCGGCATGATCAGCCATATCCATTCCGCTCGGCATAGAATGGCAATCCACCAGAACAGCATAGCCAAATTGTGCCCGTGTATCGCTCAGCAACTGTCCGAGCTGATGGTGATACGGCTTGTAGATTGTTTCTATCCGGTCGAGTGCCTCACATAATGGCAGTCTGGATTTATAAATATCCTGACCTTCCCCAACGATTTTAGCGATTGTACCTAATCCGCCTGCAACCCGTGTCGACCTGATATTCGCATAAGACGGCACAGGCTCGTTAAACATTTTCGGGTCGAGTTCGTAGGGCTCACGATTCACATCCAGATAGGCACGCGGGAAATGCGCGCGCAGCAAAGGCGCCCCCAACGGTACAGCCATGGCGAATAATTCATCAACATAGCAGTCTTCTGACTGGCGGATATCATGAGGACTAAGACGGGATTGCTGCAGAAATGCCAGAGGATAATGACTTCCGCTATGCGGTGAATTAAAAACGAACGGGATACGCTGTTGTGCCGGAGCACAGACTTCAAAGGGAGTAATTGTCTGAAAATCCCGTTGCAGGCTCATTCTTCGCTTTCATATACTGCAAGGGCATTTGCCCGGATTATTTTGGCCCGATAGCCGTTTATCCCTCAAGCCTAACTGATAATCAGGAAAAGCAAAGCCGGAATTGTTATATTTTCCAGAAAATACCGGCAGCAGGCGTTCAATTTATTATTTAAGAACAATTTCATACCACAACACATGACATTTTCTTGAGCTACCCTATATGTCATTTTCAAAGAAAATTTTGCCTGTCAAAACGCATATGCGATAAAACAACTTTACTGCCAGTCACGGAGACGCGGCAGATTAATAGGAATGATTCATCCGATATTTACCAAAGCAGCGTCTTATAGGATCAGATTGAATCGCTTTTCTTGCCATTTTGTCACCGCAATATCATGCTGGGGACACGCAGATAAAAAGCGTACAGACATTCGGACGGACCAATGAAAAGAATTCTGCTTGCTGAAGATGATAATGATATGCGCCGTTTTCTGGTGAAAGCACTGGAAAAAGCCGGTTATCATGTCACCCATTTCGACAATGGAGCCAGCGCCTATGAGCGTCTGCGCGAAGAGCCATTCTCTTTGCTGCTGACGGATATTGTTATGCCTGAAATGGACGGAATTGAACTGGCGCGCCGTGCGACCGAGATTGATCCTGACCTCAAAGTCATGTTCATCACCGGTTTTGCTGCCGTTGCCCTCAATCCCGACTCGAATGCACCGCGTGAAGCCAAAGTCCTTTCCAAGCCGTTTCATCTGCGCGATCTCGTGAATGAGATCGAGAAAATGTTGCTGGCAGCCTGACTGCAGGTCTCGGACTAAGCCTGTTGAAAAACAACAGGTAAAACAAAGTTTTTTCTCTTTATTCTTCAAAAGGGCATTGACGCGCGCGAACCAATATGGTGTATGCGCGTCATCGGATGGGCGTATAGCTCAGCGGGAGAGCACTACATTGACATTGTAGGGGTCACAGGTTCAATCCCTGTTACGCCCACCATCTGATCCCATAAAATACAATATTCCAATCGGCACAGGCTGCATCATTCCATCATGCGCCATATCATATTGTCGTCGCAAATATACACGCCGCCTGTCCCCTCAAAAGCCTGACGATATTCTATACTCGTGCATGGCTGCGCTCCGCCCGTTCTCCCCAAATTACACTTAAAAAAACAGCATTATATAAGTTACTGTATATTATGTAGCGCCTAATAAAAAAATCATTTTATCTTCAACACCCCCTGAATGCGCCAGAATAGACCTCACTTTTGCAATAAATTTAAAAAGAATACGCGTTTTTATGAGTGAAACCGAATTTTTTACATAACATTAAATTGATATCTTATGATATTATAAGAATTCTCATCGCGACTATCTGCCCGGGAGATTACGGGGAAATTATCTCGCGAACAGATAGATGGGAATGAAAGTCGGGGTCACAGGGGGAATTGTTTTTGATTTCAAAAACGCACCGGAAAATTTGCATCGGCACGATCACAAGAGATCGTCCCGTTATGCTGCAAAAATTGCTGATGTCTTATGCCCGTCTGAATATTCCGGAAGGGATACAGATCTGTTTTTTAATTGTAGAAAACAATCACGAGAAAACAGCCTGCTCGATTATCAATGACTTTCGGGCAAGAGTTTCACCTGCAGAAGTCGTCTATGCTATTGAACCGGTTTTAGGCATCGCATCCGCCAGAAACCATGTACTCAATTATGCTGCCGATCATGGCTATGATCTGCTGACATTCGCCGATGATGACGAGCAGGTAGAGCCACAATGGCTGCAAGAGCTGCTGAAAGAGCGCGATCACCACAATCTTGATATTGTCGGCGCGCCGGTACGCTTTGCACCACCGGAAGGTAAATTGTCCTTCTGGCAAAGAATTGTCTGGCAGGGTGTTGATAAAGTAAATCGCAATGCGGAAAACCGCTCAATCAAAAAGCGCGAAGAAGGCAAAGCTGGACAACTGAAACTTGCTACCGGCAGCTGGATGGGCAATCTCGACTTTTTCCGCTCATCTGGGTTGCGCTTTGACGCGGCTTTAGGTCAGGCCGGCGGCGAGGACTGGCAGTTATGGGCCGAGGCAAAAGCCCTTGGAGCCCAAACCGGTTGGACACCGCACGCTATTGCCTATGAAACCGTTCCCGCTTCACGGCTTAAACTGAGCTATTATTATCGCCGCAATCGCGACCATGCCAGAACAGTCCATCTGGAACGCGCAAAAAACCAGAAAAACGGCACCTTATGGCGCACATTCAAATCGGTTCTTTCGCGTGTTTATAAAGTGCTTGTCGGCAGCTTATTATTGCCCATCTATCGTGAAAGGGGCCTGTTAACGATTGCTGCGAATTTAGGCAGTCTGGTCGGTTTTATCGACGGAGCACGTGGCAAAAAATCCATGCATTATGTTGACATTGACGGCTACTGATACCCCGTCGCACTGATCCGAAAAGTAAAAGCATTTACCTATGACAGTTCCGATCCTCGTCTACCACCACATTGCAGCTGTCGAAAGCAATGTCCCTTTTCGCAGCCTTTTTGTGCATCCGAAACGCTTTGCCAGCCAGATGCGCTGGCTGAAAAAACTCGGCTATCAGGGGCTCTCCGTTCGGGATGCCATGCCTTACATTAAGGGAGAGAAAACCGGAAAGGTTGCGGTTCTGACTTTTGATGACGGCTTCCTGAATGTATTGGAAAATGCCGTTCCTGTTTTGGCAGAATGCGGCTTCACCGCCACGAATTATTTTGTTGCCAACCAGATCGGTGGCAGCAATATCTGGGACAAGGCAATCGGCATTCCGGAAATGGCATGCATGTCCGTTACGCAAATGCGTGAATGGGCAGCATTGGGGCATGAAGTTGGTGCGCATACGCTTGACCATGTCAATCTGAACGAAACACCGGATAATGAAGCCCGCCGCCAGATCAGTGAATCAAAATCACGGCTGGAGGATATGCTGGGTGCAGAGGTTCCTCATTTTTGCTATCCTTACGGCGCCAATAACCAGACACACCGGTTAATGGTACGCGAGGCGGGTTTCCAGAGCGCGGTCACGACAATTGCCGCACGCGCCCGTCCCAATGATGACCCGTTTGGCATTCCGAGAATATATATCCGCCGTAATCATACATTGCCGGAATTTTTATACCGTGTGTATTTCCGCTAAAGACAGCAAACAGCATATATTCAGATAATTAAGGCCTGCAATTATCGTCAGTTTGTTCTGACGCAAAGACGCTTTCCGCCGCTTCATTAAAGTCCGTTGCATAGATCGCCCAGTGGCCTTGCCGCTGCGCGTAATGATTTGCAGCGAGCCCTTGATATGAACCGCTTTCATGACCGTTCGGCACCCTCCTTCAGAAAACTGTTTCAGCTGTTCTGTGTTGTGGTTAGCGTTTTTTTCAGTCTGCAATCAACAGTCTTTGCCGCTCAGTTGGACAAGTATCGGCCTGCGCTGAAAGTGCAGGAAATCTTTCAAGATGCCGATCGTATCGGCACGCCGCAAGGTGAGCCGCCGATTGCGCCGGTCTATAAAAATCAAGATCTGCTTGGTTATATTTATCTGAACTCGGACTTTACCAGTGCGGTCGGTTATTCCGGCAAACCGATCCATATTCTTGTCGGCATTGATCCAAAAGGCATTATTCGCGGTATCAAACTGGTAGATCATAAAGAGCCGATTGTTCTGATCGGGATTCCTGAAGCCAAAGTCGTTGCCGCGCTCAACTCTCTCATCAACAGCGATTTCAACGCCGTTGCTTCAGGCACTGCCAAACCGCCTCAGGTCGAGATTGTCAGCGGTGCCACGGTTACTGTTCTGGTGATGGGCGACAGTGTCGTGCGCTCAGCTGTCGGGCTGATCCGTAGCGGCCGTCTGGGCAATCAGCTTCCTGCCGGACAAGTCGCGACACCGCAGGAAATCCGCACTGTTGATCTGTCGAAACAGGATATCCGTGACTGGCAGGAGCTGACCGGTGACGGCTCTGTTCGCAGTCTGAAGCTCAGTGTCGGCGAAGTGACGCAAGCTTTTCTTGACGCTAAACAGCCGCAAGCCGCAGGCAATCCTGAAACATCCGATCCTGAAGATCAGTTCATCGAGCTTTATGTCGCGCCGGTCTCGGTGCCATCCATCGGCCTCAGCCTGCTTGGTAAGGCCGGTTATGATCAGATGCAAAAACATCTCAAGCCCCGCCAGCAAGCCATATTAGTTGCCGGTGACGGCGCCTATTCCTTCAAAGGATCAGGCTATGTGCGCGGCGGTATTTTTGACCGTATCGAACTGCTGCAGGACGGTCAGGGTATCCGTTTTCGGGATAAAAATCATACGCGTATCGGTGACATTGCTGCCGAAGGCGCACCTAAATTACGCGAAATCGCTCTGTTCACAGTACCGGAAGGCTTTACTTTTGACATAACGAAGCCGTGGGAACTGCAATTGCTGGTACAGCGTGGCTTCGGCGCCCGCGACAAAGCCAGTATTTTCTATAACCTCGGTTATAATCTTCATGACCAATATGTGACCATCACCGCACCTGCCAAACCTGTCTCGACTCTCGTGCAGCCTGCACAAGATGCTGCCACAGCAAATAACCCGCATGTCAGCGCACCGGTTGGTGAAGCATCCATGCCTGATTTCTTCGGTGAAGATAATCCGCTGTGGATTCAGATGTGGCAGATGAACAAAATCAATATTGTGATTACTGCCTTCGCTATTCTGGTGCTGGTCGCAATCTTCTTCTTCCAGAACCATCTCGTCAGACGCCCGCGCTTCTTCGCATGGGTCAGACGCGGCTATCTCCTGTTCATCCTTGTCTGGCTTGGTTTCTACACCAACACCCAATTATCAGTCGTCAATGTCCTGACTTTCACCAATTCGCTGATTACGGGCTTTAATTGGGAATTCTTCCTGACCTCGCCACTGACCTTCTTGTTGTGGGGCTCGGTTGCAGCTGGTCTGTTGTTCTGGGGACGAGGCCCGTTCTGCGGCTGGCTCTGCCCTTTCGGTGCGCTGCAGGAACTGAGCAACAATCTGGCACAATGGCTGAAAGTACCACAAGTCAAACTACCATGGGGTCTGCATGAACGCCTGTGGCCGATCAAATATATTATCTTCCTCGGCCTGTTTGGTCTGTCGCTCTATTCCGTGGCACTGGCCGAAGTTTTCGCTGAAGTCGAACCGTTCAAAACCGCAATCATCCTGAAATTCGCCCGCGAATGGCCGTTCGTCATCTATGCCCTGACATTGCTGACTGCCGGTCTGTTCATTGAACGCTTCTTCTGCCGCTATCTGTGCCCGCTCGGTGCAGCGCTCGCCATACCTGGCCGTATCCGTATGTTTGAATGGCTCAAACGCTGGCCGGAATGCGGCTCGCCATGCCAGCGCTGTGCAGTCGAATGTCCCGTGCAGTCCATCCATCCGGAAGGTCAGATCAATGTCAATGAATGTATCTACTGCATGCATTGTCAGGAACTCTACCACGATGACCAACGCTGCCCGCATATGGTTCAGGTGCGTGTTAAACGTGAGAAATTCGCTGCCCGTAACGCGCCTTACATTCCACCGGCAGAAGGCAGCAGTCAGACCAAGACCATCATCACCCATAACGGAAAGCCTGTTACCAGTGCGCCTGCACCGGACGCAGCATCCTGAAATTTTCAACTGGAGGCACAGCAATGTCTGAGCAAGAAAATAAAATCCGCATGAGCAGACGGCAATTACTCGGCACTTCGGCCTTTGTGGCGGCGGCTGGTGCCAGCGGCATGGGCGGCGCACTTGTCATGGCCGGTGCTCCGAAACAGGCCATGGCTGCAAATGCTGCATCCGGTTCAAGTGCGGAAGTCAAACCGGGTGAGCTGGATGAATATTACACATTCTTCTCCAGCGGCCAGACCGGTGAAGTCCGTATTGTCGGCCTGCCTTCCATGCGCGAGCTGATGCGTATTCCGGTTTTCAACCGTGACAGCGCCACCGGCTGGGGACAAACCAATGAAAGCCGCAAAATCCTGACCGAAGGTATGCTGCCTGAAGACCGTGAATTCATGAAAGACCGCGGCGGCATTTTCGACAATGGCGACCTGCATCACCCGCATCTCTCTTTTACTGACGGAACCTATGACGGCCGCTATCTTTACGCCAATGACAAGGCCAATACCCGTGTCTGCCGTATTCGTCTTGATGTGATGAAATGCGACAAGATCATTCAGCTTCCGAACCAACACACGGTTCATGGCCTGCGCGTACAGAAATATCCGAAAACCGGCTATGTCTTCTGCAATGGTGAAGACCGCGTGCCGATCCCGAATGACGGCACTAATCTGACAGACACCAAAAACTATCATGCGATTTTCACTGCCGTTGATGGTGAAAGCATGAAAGTTGCATGGCAGGTGATGGTCAGCGGCAATCTCGACAATGTCGACTGCGATTATCAGGGCAAATATGCTTTTGCCACCTGCTACAATTCCGAAGAAGGTACAACACTTGCCGAAATGATGGGCAGTGAGCAGGACTGGATTGTTGTCTTCAACCTGAAACGCATTGAAGAAGCCGTTGCCAAAGGCGAGTTCAAGGAAATGGGCGGCGTGCCGGTGATCGATGGCCGTAAAGGCTCTAAATTCACCCGCTATATTCCGGTGCCAAACAGCCCGCATGGGATGAATACCGCACCGGACGGCATTCACATTGTAGCCAATGGTAAATTGTCGCCAACCGTCACCGTTTTCGACGTCCGCAAATTCGATGATTTGTTTGACGACAAAATCAGCCCGCGTGATGCCGTTGTGGCAGAGCCGGAACTGGGGCTCGGGCCTTTGCACACGGCCTATGACGGTAAGGGTAACGCCTATACGACCCTGTTTATCGACAGTCAGATCTGTAAATGGAACATTGAGGATGCCAAACGTGCCTTCAAGGGCGAAAAGGTTGATCCGATCCGCCAGAAGCTGGATGTGCAATATCAGCCGGGACACAACCACACCTCAATGGGACAAACCAAAGAGGCGGATGGCAAATGGCTGATTTCTCTCAATAAATTCTCCAAAGACCGCTATCTCAATGTGGGACCTCTCAAACCGGAAAATGATCAGCTCATAGATATTTCCGGAGATAAAATGGTGGTTGTCCATGACGGACCAAGTTTCGCCGAACCGCATGACGCAACAATCGTACATCGCTCCAAGATCAATCCGGTCAATTTCTGGAGCCGTGAAGATCCGTTCTTCGCCGATGCCGTTGCACAGGCAAAGGCCGATGGCGTCGATCTGATGGAGGCTGCGGAGGTCATCCGTGACGGCAATAAAGTCCGTGTCTATATGACCTCCGCTGCACCGGCTTTCAGCCTTGAGGAATTCACCGTCAAACAGGGCGATGAAGTCACTGTCTATGTGACCAATATTGATGAGATTGAAGACCTGACACATGGTTTCGCGATCATCAATTACGGCATCAACATGGAAGTGGCACCGCAGGCCACCGCCTCGGTTACCTTCATCGCTAATAAGCCGGGTGTGTGGTGGTATTATTGCTCATGGTTCTGCCATGCCATGCATATGGAAATGAAAGGCCGTATGCTTGTTGAGCCGAAAGGCGCTTAAACATCATGAAGCATCAGCGCCATAAGGAAAAACACAATCCCGCAGCTTTGCCGGAGCACAGAACGCCCGCACTGAAGCACTATGCTTTTGCCACGGCTTTGTGTTTTTCCGGCCTGTTGCCCGCTATGATTTCTCCGGCACTGGCCGGAGAAATCACCGTATCTGCCGGGCAAAATCTGCAAAACGTCCTTGATCAGGCACCGGCGGGGGAAACGATCCGCCTGCTCAAAGGACGGCATGACGGGTCAGTCGTCATTGACAAGACAGTCATACTGGAGGGGGAAGCCGGAGCCGTGCTTTACGGCTCCGGCACCGGCAATACAATTACCGTCAATGCACCGGAGACCATCATTCGCGGGTTGGAAATCCGTGACTCCGGCGACAATCTCTATGATCTCAATTCCGGTATTTTCATCGCCAAAACCGCTACCGGCGCACGGGCTGAAAATAACCGGCTGATTGATAATCTTTACGGCATCTATCTGCATGGCGCCAAGGATTCCGTGGCCGAACGCAATGAAATTATCGGCAAACGCGGTGTGCGCATGGCGCAAACCGGCAGCGGTGTTTCCATCTGGAATGCACCGGGTGCAAAAGTACTGAATAATATCATCCGCTATGGCCGCGACGGCATTTATACCAATGCCAGCCGCAAGAATATTTTCCGCGGTAATCTCATGGAAAATGTGCGCTTTGCCGTCCATTACATGTACACCAATGACAGCGAAGTCAGCGATAATATCTCGCGCAATAATTCTGTCGGCTTTGCCATTATGTATACCAGCCGGCTTAAAATTACCGGCAATCTTTCCGATGGCGACCGCGATCACGGCTTACTGCTGAATTATGCCAATAGTTCCGTCATCACCGGCAATCAGGTGATCGGCAGAATGCAATCCGCTGACCGTTGGATGGATGCCGGTGTGCAAAGTGCCGAGCACGGTATGCCAGCACCGGAAATAGACCCGTCTGCCGATGCTGGCAGTATGCGGCTGGGACCAGAAAAATGCGTTTTCATCTACAACGCCAATAAGAACAAATTCACCGGCAACCAGTTTGAAAATTGCAGTATAGGCATCCATTTCACTGCCGGTTCCGAAGGCAATGTGATGAGCGGCAATGCCTTCATCAACAACCGCAATCAGGTCAAATATGTCGGCACCCGCAATCTCGACTGGTCTGCGAAAGGCCGCGGTAATTACTGGAGTGACAATCCGGCGTTTGATCTCAATGGCGACGGCATTGCCGACAGCCCCTACCGGCCGAATGATCTGATCGACAAAGTGCTGTGGACAGCACCGCAGGCCAAAATCCTCATTAACAGTCCGGCGATCCAGACAATCCGTTGGGCGCAGACGCAATTTCCCGCATTAATGCCAGGTGGTGTCATCGACAGCTATCCGCTGATGAAACCGCCTGCGATGCCGGTCAAATCCGGAGGCGAAAATAAATCATGACTGAAACCGTAAAGCTTGCCGGTGTCACCAAAACCTATGGCACATTCAATGCCATCAGCGATGCGTCCTATGTGCTGAATGCCGGTGAAAATATCGCCTTAGTCGGCCATAATGGTGCAGGCAAAACCACGATGATCAAGCTGATGCTGGGATTGATCCGCCCGACACATGGCAAAGTGCTGGTGCTGGGTGAAGACCCTGCAGCCGGACAATTCGCAGCACGGCGCAAACTTGGTTATCTGCCCGAGCATGTCTCCTTCAATATGGCGCTGACCGGACGGGAAACCCTGTCCTTTTACGCCAAGCTCAAATCCGTTCCTGTGAAGGAAACCGCTGCACTGCTCGATCATGTCGGCCTGTCCCATGCGGCAGACCGCCGTGTCGGCACCTATTCCAAAGGTATGCGTCAGCGACTGGGTCTGGCTCAGGCGCTACTCGGTAAACCCGCCGTGCTGCTGCTGGATGAGCCGACAACCGGCCTTGATCCTGCCTTGCGTAAAAATTTCTACGATCTGCTGGAGGTTATGCGTGCGGAAGGCACCACCATTCTGATGTCCTCCCATGCGCTCACCGAACTGGAAAATCGTGTCGGACGGGTAATTATCGCCAATAGTGGCAAGGTCATCGCTGACGGTTCACTGGATGATCTGCGCCATATTGCGCGTCTGCCGGTGCGTATCCGTGTCAGCTTAGCCGAAGGTGAAACCGCACCGCACACCGCCGGACAATCCCTGCGGATAGGCTGGCGAAAAACCGGCTTTGCAAGTTTTGAAGCGGATGTTTCCGCAAAAGATAAAATGCAGGTTTTGAACTCCGTTATCGCTCAGAACCATAATATCACGGATATTGATGTCATGGCACCGACACTGGATGAGCTTTACGCGCATTTCCTCACAGTTAAAGAGGCCGCAGAATGAAAAATCTCATTCATATTGCCGGTAAGGAAATTCAGGAAGGCTTGCGCAACCGCTGGGTGCTGGCAACTACTCTGTTGCTGGCTGCGCTGGCACTCAGCATGAGCTTTCTCGGCAATGCACCGACCGGCAGCACTATCGGCTCTAACCGGCTGGATGTGGTGATTGTCAGCCTCTCCAGTCTCACCATTTTTCTCATCCCGCTGATTGCACTGCTGATCTCTCATGATGCCGTTGTCGGCGAGATGGAGCGCGGCACCATGCTATTGCTGCTGAGTTATCCGATCGGGCGCAAACAGGTCATTCTTGGCAAGTTTCTCGGGCAGCTCACTATTCTCGCTTTTGCGACCCTGTTCGGCTATGGCAGCACCGCTGTGGTGCTTGCGCTGACCGGCGGCGGTATTGATGCGGCAAGCTGGCTGGCCTTGCTGTCACTGATCGGTAGTTCTGTCCTGCTCGGCGCGGTATTCATCGCCATCGGTTTTTTCGCCAGCACAATCGTGCGTGAGCGCAGCACTGCTGCGGGTATTGCCATCGGCATCTGGCTGCTCTTTGTGCTGATCTATGACATGGCGCTGCTTGGTCTGCTGGTCTTCGATCAGGGGCAAATGATCGGCACAGCCCTGCTCAATATTTTGCTGCTTATCAACCCGACAGATGCCTATCGCCTGCTCAATTTCGGTACAGGCGGCGCAGGTGCCCTCACCGGCATGGGCGGCGTTGCTGGCACCACAACTTTGAGCGCAGGTGCCCTCACTGTGACGCTGGGACTATGGACTGCCATCCCGCTCGGCCTTTCCGTACTCATCTTTTCAAGGAAAGAACTATGAGACTGATCTCCCTTTTCATCCCCGTCATTGCCGCTCTTACTCTGTCAGCCTGTTCGCCTGAAAAACAGGCCAAGGCACCGGCACCTTTCGCGCTGACAGACGCCGCAATGGGGCGCTATTGCGGCATGAATGTTCTGGAACATAGTGGTCCGAAAGGTCAGATCATTCTGCATCCGGCAAGCGAAGCCATCTGGTTCTCCTCTGCCCGTGATACGCTGGCTTTTACCATGTTGCCGGAAGAACCGAAAAATATTGCGGCAATCTATGTCTCCGATATGGCCAAAGCGCCAAGCTGGGAACAGCCGGGCGCACAAAACTGGGTTGATGCGAAAAAGGCTTTCTTTGTCATCAACAGCAATGCCACCGGCGGCATGGGCGCCAAGGAAGCTGTACCGTTCTCAGTCCGCGATGCGGCAGAGAAATTTGCCAAGGATAAAGGCGGCGACATCGTTACCTTTGCCGACATCCCCCAAGACTATGTTCTCGGCACCTCAGACGCGCCTGCTGAAGCACCAATGAGTGCACATCACTAATCTCATGAATATTTGCACGGAGGCTGCCATGACAAGCCGTATCAATCGCAGACGTTTTATCGGTATCAGCTGTGCTGCTGCGGGTCTCAGCCTCCTGCCTTTTCATGCTGGTGCAGCAGCGCAGAGAGATACCCTGATCTGGCAGGGCTTTGCCCTTGGTGCTCCGGCAAAAATCATTCTGCATCATCCCGATAAGAAGGCCGCAGAAGCCCTCCTCCGGCAAGTTCGCGCGGAAATCGCACGTCTGGAAGGTATTTTCAGCCTTTACCGGCCAGACTCTGAACTTGCCTCGCTCAACCGCTCCGGTGCTCTGGCAATGCCATCGCCGGAGCTGGTTGAGTTGCTGGAAAAATGTCGTGGGTTTTGGGAAAAGAGCGGCGGTCTGTTTGACCCGACCATTCAACCACTTTGGGCATGTCTTGCGCGGCATTTCTCCGCAGAACATGCCACTGCTTCCGGCCCCTCCGCACAGGAATTGCAGCAAGCGCAGTCTTTAATCGGCTTTGATGCCGTGCGTTTCAGTAAAGACCGGATTGTCTTTGACCGCCCGCAGATGGCTATGACCCTCAACGGTGTTGCGCAGGGTTATATTACTGATCTGATTACGCAATTACTGGTGGCTCACGACATTACCAATACACTCATCAATCTTGGTGAATATCGCACATTGGCGAACCATCCGGACGGACACCCTTGGCAAATCGGCATTGCCGATCTGGAAACTGATCCGCTACCCGATGAAATGCTGGAACTCTCCGGCAATGCTTTAGCAACATCGGGCAGTGCCGGTTTCCGTTTTGACGCCGCCGGTCGTTTCAATCATCTGCTTAACCCAAAAGCCGCGAGTGAAAATAATCTCTCCGCATCACTTTATCAGCGCGTCACCGTGATCGCTCCCGATGCTGCGTCGGCCGATGCATGGGCAACAGCTTTTTCATTGATGGACGAAAACCGCATTTCAGCAGTTTTAAAAAAGCTGCCTGCAACCGCAGTTCATCTTAAAACGGCTGGCGGTACACTGCGCAGGCTCGGTATCTGAAAATTATCATGGCACGGTGAATTGCACCGCGACGCATGAAGCATTACTACTCATTCTGAAAATTCGGCCTGTTCAGCAACAGGCAGGTCACTAAGGGATGAGTATGATCGACCGGACTCTTGTCAGTACATTGCCAATCTTTGCAGGCATGGAAAAAAGCGCCCTGGACAAGCTGCTTTCCGATGCCGTGCAGCGCAATGTCCCGAAAGGAGCAAAGGTCTTTGAACAGGGCGAGAAGGCTCAGTTGTTCTATCTGCTTCTGCAAGGCCGGTTGAAAGTCATGCAGGTAACGGCAGACGGCCAGCAACTGATTGTACGCGTGGTGCATCCCGGCGATTTATTCGGTTTCGCACTGGCAATCGGACGCACAGAATATCCGGGCACACCAGTTGCGGTTGCCGATAGTATTGTACTCGCATGGCCAATGCATATGATGAACGGTTTTCTGGCACGCAACCCGACTTTAGCAATCAATGCGATGCAGATGATCGGCCAGCGGCTGGATCAGGCACATAACCGTATCCGTGAAATGTCCACGCAGGAAGTAGAGCGGCGCATTGCCCATACGGTTATTCGTCTGGCACAAGACGCCGGAATTCATGAAGGCGCTGATATCCGGATTGATTTCCCGATTTCGCGGCAGGACATTGCCGAAATGACCGGCACCACATTGCATACGGTCTCACGGATACTCAGCAACTGGGAAAGCAAAGGACTGGTCAAAGGCGGCCGGCAGTTGCTGCTGGTTTCCAACCTGTCCGGCCTGAAACGACTTGCAGAACACGATAACGACTGAGCACAAAAGCTGTATGTAATTTTCAACTTTGTTTGCGCCCCGACAAAGAGCAAGTTTGTAAATTGTCCTAAATATCCGGAAGCCGCTGAAGCGGTTATATTATTCCGGAGAGTGACATGAAACTTACCGCAACAAAACTGGCTCTGACAGCAGGCGCTTTCGCCCTCTTTACCCTGCCTGCTCTGGCTGCCGACATTGAAGTCCATATGCTCAATAAAGGCGCAGAAGGTGCAATGGTCTTTGAACCGGCCTATATCAAAGCCAATCCCGGCGACAACATCATCTTCATCCCGTCGGATAAAGGCCATAATGTTGAATCCGTCAAAGATATGCTCCCTGAAGGCGTTGAGAAATTCAAAAGCAAAATCAACGAGAACTACACGCTGACAGTTCAGCAGGACGGCGCTTATCTGGTCAAATGCACACCGCATTATTCCATGGGTATGGTCGCGCTGATCGTTGTCGGTGACAATCCGGCTAATCTCGATGCTATCGTCGCTGCCAAAAAACCAAAGCCGGTGCAGAAGCGTCTCGAAAGTGCAATTGCCAGCGCACAAAAATAACAGCCCTGCCTGACGCAGGTTTGCATACCGGCCCGCATGTTGAGATGAGGACACCGCTGTGAACGCCCCCGATACCGCTGATCATCTGAAGAACGAAAATACGAAAACCAGAAAACCGGTGCCGCGTGGTCTCAAACTGACCGGCCCTGTGCTTTTCAGCTATGGTTTCAGGCCGTTTTTCCTTGGTGCTGGTATATGGGCTGTGCTTGCCATGCTGTTGTGGATTTTATCCCTCACACTCGGCATGCCGCTGGGCGGCTCCTATGATGCACTCAACTGGCACGCCCATGAAATGCTGTTCGGTTTCGGCTCTGCGGTTCTGGCAGGTTTTCTGCTAACCGCTGTGCCGAACTGGACAGGCAGCCTGCCGGTCTCCGGCACACCGCTGATCATTCTTGCCGGTTTCTGGTTAGCAGGTCGTCTGGCTTTTCTCTATCCCGACCTCATCCATTTCTATGCGGCAATCGCATTGGAAAGTCTGTTTTTGCCACTGTTGCTGGTCATTTGTGCAAGAGAAATTATTGCAGGCAAACAATGGAAAAACTTGAAAGTGCTGATCGGCGTGACCATTCTCACTATCGCCAATCTGATCTTCCATTACACAGTGATAACCGATGGTGATATTGCTTTCGCCAGCCGTATCGCTGTCAGCGCCTATGTGCTGCTGATTATGATTATCGGCGGCCGGATTGTGCCGAGTTTCACCCGTAACTGGCTCAACCGCAATCAGAAAACACGCTTTCCGGTGCCGTTTAACCGTTATGATGCCATCTGCATAATTATCGGTGCGTTTGCGCTGTTGAGCTGGATATTTGTACCGGAAACAATGGCCACACTGCTGCTCGCCTGTCTGGCTGCGATCTTACATATTGCGCGGCTGATACGCTGGCGCGGCTGGGAGACAACACCCGAGAAACTCCTGCTCATCCTGCATATTGCCTATGCTTTCATACCGACAGGTTTTATCGCTATCACTTTGTCTGCGGCTGATATGCTCAATGCCTATTCAACATTGCATATTCTGACTGTCGGTGCTGTCGCTATGATGATGTTAGCGGTGATGGGACGTGCAACCCGTGGACATACCGGTAATGCACTAACCGCATCTCCGCTCACTATTCTGTCTTATGTCTGCCTGATCGCCTCTGCACTTCTCAGGCCATTTGCGGAAATTATCCTGAATTACTTCCATACAATTCTGGCACTATCAGCGCTGTTATGGATCGCGGCATTTGCTTTATTTCTCATCGAATATGCACCAATGCTGCTACAGGATCGTCGCCAGCGGGCAGAATAAAAACAAATCAATGAGCGCCAGCGCGGATCATCATCCGGTAGGCTTCACCGCTGGCGTCAAAATTGCCGACCCATTGATGACCGGCTTTTTCAAGTTCCGGTACTAAGAAGTGCGGCTCGGCTGAGAACAGCGCGAAGATCACAGCGCCTTCTTCAATTTTGCCAAGCAGGCGCAGGATTTCTTCCGTAACCGTGCCCTGATCCGGCAATGAATAATCCAGATAATGCATCGGATCCGGCCAGATTTCCGGCACCACGGTTCGGGCGGACAGACTGACCGGCTTTATTTCTTCAGCGGCTTGTTCTGAAATTACCGGAGTAAAAATGACCTCCCAGTCACCGCCGGTAATTTCACGGGCAGCGCAGGAAAAACCTTTTCGCTCCATGACCTGAAACAACGGCACCGGACGGAAAGTTGCAAGCAGTCTGAGGGATTGCCCTTCCTGTAAACCGGAAACAGTCTGCATAATCAGCGGGAACGGCTCACCGCCCTCACGCAGTACCGGCCTCACATCCAGATCAACTATTTGCATATAAATCCCCCGTCATAGACAGAATCTCTGTTCCGGTGCGTTTCAGGAGTACAGTTTAAACCGGAAGTCTTCAGAGAATAAACAAACCATGCATGAATTATAGTCATGGTTTCAGGACAGGATTTTGTTCTGTCGCAAATTGCTCAAAATAAGAATTAGCTTTTCAAAATTACGCTAAGATACGCTTTGGGGTAAGCGCGGGCATATCGGCTGCTTGCCGGAAAGCATGTGGTTTACCCTCCCTGTGAGGGCAAACCACAAAGCTGATTAACCAGCCGCCATAACCGAATGTGCCTGTCCGGTTTTGCTTAAGTCCGGAATGACGACAATATCGCTGCCATCGCGCACATTATCATACAGATGCATCACATCCTGATTGACCATACGGATACAACCGGAAGAAACGGATTTACCGATTGTCCAATATTCCGGTGAGCCGTGAATACGGTAAATCGTGTCACGTCCGTCTTTATGAATGTAATGCGCGCGGGCACCGAGCGGATTTTGCAAACCAGGTCCCATACCGCCATTGGCAATGCTGTATGGCTGCAAAGCAGGATTACGTGCCACCATTTCATCCGGCGGTGTCCAGCGCGGCCATTTACGCTTATAGGCAATTTTTGCACGGCCGGACCAGGCATAACCGTCTTTACCGACACCGATACCATAACGGGTTGCACGGCCACCGGGCTTAATGTGATAAAGATATTTATTCGGCGTGTCGACAATCACAGTGCCCGGCTTCTCATCGGTCATGTAATCAACTTCAGCACGCCAGAATTTTTCCGGTATCTTCGACACATCGACTTCAGGAATCTGATAGCCTTCATCCCACACTGCATAATACATTGGCGGAGTGACAGGCTTGATTTTATTGGCTGCAAGATCAGCCGAAGGGCGTTTGGTTTCACCGGTGGAAACGCAACCCGTCAAAGCAAGAGCGCTGACTCCAAGCAAGAAATTACGACGGGAGAATGCAAATTCAGACATTTATAGCTCAATCTTCATTGGAATTGATCCCGAACTATCATGTCTGTCCTTAAGTCAGGCTTAAGAGCAGTCACGGGATCTATCACTTCATTCATTTATCTTTTCTGATTTACTGAACGCAGGGGCTGCGTTTTTCATTCAGCAAGTCTGAAACCTGAGAACCCACATCTATGACAACAACATGGTAAAAACAGAATTAACGCGTGAAATAATAAGTTTCTGACTGACCTGTGGCATTTATAACAAAGCCCTTTGCGTTTCAGGCAAAGGGCTTTGTGTATCTCATACTGTAAAACTTAGTTTTTACCGTATCCGCCACCGGTCGGTGTGATGATGGTGAAAGCCTCACCGGCTTTCAGAACCACCTGATCGCAGCCTTTCAGTACTTCAACAGAACCGTCCTGACGGCGGACTTCATTGCGTCCCAGCTGGCCGTCCTCACCGCCTTCAAGGCCAAACGGCCGTACGCGGCGATGACCGGAGAGAATCGCAAATTCCAGCTCTTCCAGAGCACGGATTGTACGATGCGTACCATTACCCGCTGTCCACTTACCGCGGCCGCCGGAATTTTCACGGATATGGAAATCTTCCAGCATTACAGGGAAACGGGTTTCCAGAATTTCCGGATCGGTCAGACGCGAGTTCGTCATATGGGTATGCACAGCATCGGCACCATTGAAACCAGGCCCTGCCGGCGCACCGGAACAGATAGTTTCATAATACTGATATTCATTATTACCGAAGGTCAGATTGTTCATCGTACCCTGTGCTGCAGCCATGGCCTTGGTCGCGCCAAACAGACAGTTGGTCACAGCCTGACTGACTTCCACATTGCCCGCCACAACAGCAGCCGGATAATGCGGTGACAGCATCGAGCCTTCCGGCACGATAATTTTAATCGGACGCAGACAACCGGCATTCATCGGAATATCGCCGTCCACCAACACGCGGAAAACATAAAGCACGGCGGCACGGGTTACCGGCTGCGGGGCGTTGAAATTGTCCGGACGCTGTTCAGATGTACCAGTGAAATCAACCGTCGCTTCACGCTTCACACGGTCAATCGTCACTTTGACTTCAATCTTGCTGCCCTGATCAAGCTCATAGGTGAACTGACCATCCGGCAATTGATCCAGCACACGGCGCACGCTTTCGGCAGCATTATCCTGCACATGCCCCATATAGGCTTTCACCACGTCTTCGCCGAAGTGCACAATCATCTTGCGCAACTCAGCCACGCCTTTTTCATTGGCGGCAATCTGAGCTTTCAGATCGTTGACGTTCTGCGTGAGGTTACGCACCGGATATTTGGCACCATTGAGCAGATCACCCAGTGCTTCTTCGCGGAACTGCCCCTGATCGACCAGTTTGAAATTATCGATATAGACACCTTCCTGCTCAATATTCACCGCCAGCGGCGACATCGAACCCGGTGCAATACCGCCGATATCAGCATGGTGACCACGGCTGGCAACCCAGAAACGGATTTCTGTCTGCTCATCATCGAAGACCGGCGTACACACAGTCAGATCCGGCAAATGCGTACCGCCATTATAAGGCGCATTAATCAGGAAAACATCGCCCGGTTTGATCACCGGATTTTCACGGATAGCTGTGGCAACAGAGGCATCCATCGAGCCGAGATGCACCGGCATATGCGGCGCATTGGCAACCAGATTGCCTGTCGCATCAAAGACCGCGCAGGAGAAATCGAGGCGCTCTTTAATATTCACCGAATAGGCGGTGTTCTGCAAAGTCACGCCCATCTGTTCCGCAATCGACATGAACAGATTGTTGAAAATCTCCAGCATGACCGGATCAGCTTCTGTGCCGATTGCCACGCGTTTCGGCAGCGCCTTGATGCGGGTCAGCACCACATGATCATGCTCGGTCAGGCGTGCCTGCCAGCCATCTTCAATAATAATGGTCTGGTTTTTCTCAATGATAATTGCAGGGCCGGTTACGGTCTGGCCGCGCTGCATCGTTTCACGCACAACTACGGAAGCATCGTGGAATGCACCTTGCGAATAGAAGCGCGTCTGACGATCAGCCTGCGCTTCAGTTGCTTCACCGATGCTGCCTGCTGCTTCACCCTCACCGGCACCACCGCCGACGGTTTCGAGTTCAACAGCATCAATGACCAGCGCTTTATTTTCCGCGATGAAACCAAAACGACGCTTATGCGCAGCTTCAAATTCAGCACGCAGGCGCGAGGCCGCATCAACCGCCGGATAAGTTGCCTCAACGGAAAGTACAGTATCTGTGCCCGCATAACGGATATGCGCACGCAGATGCTTGGTAATAACCTGCTCTTCCACGCCCTGTGCAGTAAGTTCAGCCACACATTCAGCGGCCAGTTCTGCACCAAGTCGCTGCAATTCAGCAGGCGCATCCGCATCAAGATCAACACCCAGCGCCTTCTGGCGCGTCGCGCGGATATCCGCCAAACCCATGCCATAGGCAGACAACAGACCGGACATCGGATGCAGCAGAATATTCTTCATACCCAGCGCATCAGCTACCAGACAGGCATGCTGACCACCGGCACCGCCAAAGCAACTGAGTGCATAACGGGTCACATCATAACCGCGCTGTACAGAAATCTTCTTGATCGCTTCAACCATATTGGCAACAGCAATACGGATAAAACCGTCTGCCACGCTTTCCGGTGTGCGATCATCGCCGATCTCAACAGCCATCTGCGTAAACAACGCACGAACACGCTCAACATCCAGCGGCTTGTCCTGATCGGGACCAAAGATCGACGGGAAATAATCCGGAATCAATTTACCGAGCATCACATTGGCATCGGTAACAGCCAGCGGGCCACCATTGCGGTAGCAGGCAGGCCCCGGATTGGCACCGGCAGAATCAGGACCAACGCGGAAACGACCCGCATCAAAATGCAAAATAGAACCGCCGCCCGCCGCAACCGTGTGGATCAGCATCATCGGCGCGCGAACGCGCACACCAGCCACTTCGGTTTCAAAAGCGCGTTCATATTCGCCGTCAAAATGTGCCACATCTGTCGATGTACCACCCATATCAAAGCCGATAACCTGACCAAAACCGGCAGTTGCACCGGTACGCGCCAAACCGACCACACCACCGGCAGGGCCGGAGAGAATAGCGTCTTTACCCTGAAACATATCCGCTGCCGTCAGGCCGCCCGAGGACATCATGAACATAACGCGCGCACCGGTGCGCTCAACATCCAGCTCACGGGAAACCTGCGCCACATAACGGCGCAGAACCGGTGACAAATAAGCATCAACAACGGTTGTATCGCCACGGCCGACCAGCTTAATCAGCGGCGACACTTCATGGCTGACGGAGACCTGCTCAATGCCGATTTCACGGGCGATTTTAGCCACAGCGGCTTCATGCGTTGGAAATTTATAGGCATGCATGAACACGATAGCGACGGCATTATAGCCCTCAGCTTTCAGCGCACGCAGGGCAGCTTCTGCCTGAGCCAGATCAAGCGGCAATTCAGTGCTGCCATCGGCCAAAACGCGCTCATCAATCTCGACAACGCGGTCATAAAGCGCTTCCGGCTTGATGATTTCAGTCGCAAAAATATTCTTGCGTTCCTGATAGCCGATACGCAGCGCATCGCGGAAACCCTTGGTGGTCACCAGCGCCAGCTTTTCACCCTTGCGCTCCAGCAGCGCATTGGTGGCAACGGTTGTACCCATACGCACTTCACCGATTGCACCGGTCGGTACCGGCTCACCGGTTTCAAGCCCCAGATGCAGGCGGATACCCTGAACAGCCGCATCCTTATAGGCAGAAGGATTCTCTGACAGCACTTTGCGGGCGTGGAGCACGCCCTGCGGGTCACGACCGATAACATCCGTAAATGTGCCGCCACGATCAATCCAGAAGTCCCAAGCCCCTGAAATCTCTTGTGTCGCTGCGCTCATTATCGGCTCCCTCACAAAATTATGCCGTTACGCTGAATGTTTATTGGAAAACATAGTTTCATTTTATTGACAAAATGTCGATAAGATGGTGACATAAAATACACAGGATTGGGAGACTGGCAATATGAGCAGGAAAAAATCGCCGCCACCGGCAGATCATAATGACGAGTCATTTGTGGCCGAGGTCAGCCTGCCCAAGCATTTGCGCCCTATCCCTTCCATCGGTCCTATTGTCTCTTCCGCACATCTGGCAGAAGGCGGCTCCACCGCTTTATCTGAAGTTGAATATGGTTTGATTCTCGCGTCCCATGCATTCTCCCGCTGGATGGTACGCTGCATGGCCGCCGCAGGGCTGCCTGGTCTCTCCCCGATCGAAATTCTGATCCTGCATTCAATCCGCCATCGCGGACGTGAAAAGAAGCTTGCAGATATCTGTCTGGTTCTGGATATTGAAGACACACATATTGCGACCTATGCCCTGCGCAAGCTGGAAAATGCCGGTTTGCTGACCACCGGCAAGGCTGCAAAAGAAAAGACCGTCCGTATTACCGATAAAGGCGCTGAAGCCTGTGCGCGTTATGCGCAGATCCGCGAGCGTCTGCTCGTGGATTCCACAGCCAATGCCCGCCCTTCGGAAGAAACCCTGTCGGAAGTGGCGGCTCTGCTGCGCTTTATGTCGGGTGCATTTAATCAGGCAGCCCGTTCTGCCATTACACTATAAGGATGACCGGAGTGAACGACGCACAGCTTCGCCAAACAGCTGAAACCCAGCCACTGCTGGAAGTCAAAGATCTCTCGGTAGAGTTCGGCACCGCCCGCGTGGTGGACGGATTGAGCTTTTCCGTTCGTTCCGGCCGCACAACAGCGATTGTCGGCGAGTCCGGTTCCGGCAAATCCATCACCTCTCTGTCAGTGATGCGTCTGGCAGATATGCTCGGTGCAAAATTCCCTGAAGGCAAAATCCTGTTTACCGGCGCGCAGGGACAGATGAACCTGCTCGAAGCCGAACAGAAGACTATGCGCGGCATTCGCGGCAAAGAAATTGCCATGATCTTTCAGGAGCCGATGACCTCACTCAATCCGGTTTTCACCATTGGTGACCAGATTGCCGAAGTGCTGATGCTTCATGAAAAAATGAGCAAAAAAGCAGCCTTGAAAGAAGGCCAGCGCCTGCTTGAAATGGTACGCCTGCCGGATGCGCAGGGCATGCTCAGCCGTTTCCCGCACCAGCTTTCCGGCGGTATGCGCCAGCGCGTGATGATTGCAATGGCACTTGCCTGCCGCCCGAAACTGCTGATTGCCGATGAGCCGACCACCGCCCTCGATGTAACCATTCAGGCGCAGATTCTGCATATTATCCGCGATCTCCAGAAAGAACTGGAAATGGCTGTGATCTTCATCACCCATGATATGGGCGTTGTCGCGGAAATGGCCGATGATGTGGTGGTGATGTGGAAGGGTAAAAAGGTTGAGGAAGGCGCGGTCAGCGATATTTTCGCCAATCCGCAGCATCCTTATACCAAGGTTCTGCTCTCAGCCGTGCCGAAACTCGGCAGCATGACCGGTGAAGATTTCCCGAAACGCATGCCGGTCACAATTCTGGAAGATAACAAACCGGTTCTGGTCGGTGAAACCCGCATTCAGGACACTGCCCGTCTCGATGAAGCGCCGCTATTGTCGGTGCGCGATCTGTCTGTCCGCTTTAATATCAAGAAGAATCTGTTCGGCCGCACCACCCATGTGTGCAATGCGGTATCGCAGGTCAGTTTTGACATTCATCCGGGTGAAACTTTGGCACTGGTTGGCGAATCCGGCTCCGGCAAATCCACCATCGGCCGCACAATCCAGCAATTGCAGAACCCGCTTTCCGGCGACATGCGTTTTAACGGCAAAGCCTTCTCAGAAATGAGTTCTGCTGAGCGCTTCCGCATGCGTCAGGAAGTGCAGTATATTTTTCAGGATCCGTTTGCCTCGCTTGACCCGCGCAAGACCATCCGCTTCTCGATTGCCGAGCCGATCCGCACCCACGGCCTCATTCTTGACGAGGCAGCGATCACCAAGCGCGTTGATGAATTGCTGGAACGTGTAGGCCTGAGTTCAGCCGTTGCCGGACGATATCCGCATGAGTTTTCCGGTGGTCAGCGCCAGCGTGTTTGTATCGCCCGTGCTCTCGCTTCCAACCCGAAGCTGATCATCGCCGATGAAGCCCTGTCCGCGCTCGACGTCTCCATTCAGGCACAGATCATCAATCTGTTTATGGATCTGCAGAAAGAACACGGTCTCGCTTATCTCTTCATCAGCCACGATATGGCTGTGGTGGAAAAAATGAGCCATCGCGTCGCCGTGCTTTATCTCGGTCAGATCATGGAACTCGGCTCACGCCGTCAGGTGTTTGAAACACCGTCCCATGATTATACCCGCCGCCTGCTTTCTGCAGTTCCTGTCGCCGATCCGCTGGCGCGTACCAACCGCGCAATGCTGGAAGGCGAAATTCCGAGCACGACACGCCGGATCGAGGACAAGCCGCAGATCTGGCAGCACGAAGAAATCGCCAAAGGGCATTTCATCGCCCGCAGTGCATAAAATCTAACATCTGTTTCATTGTTTACAAAAGGGGAGTCGAGATTATGAAGCTTAAAGCATTATTCACAGCACTGACTGTCGGCACAGCATTATCTGCTGTTGCCCTGTCATCCGCACCGGCATTCGCAGCCGGTAAAATGACCGTATCCTCACCGCAGGATCCGGGCAGCTGGGATCCGATTGACACATTTCTGGTCAACTGGGCATCTGTTGCCACCAATATTTATGACGGTCTGGTCTATCGCGGCCCTGACCTGAAAATCGTACCGGCGCTCGCCACATCTTGGGAAGAGCTGGACGAAGGCAAGCGTATCCGCTTCAACCTGCGTGAGAATGTAAAATTCCACAATGGCGAGCCTTTCAATGCGGAAGCTGTTAAATTCACCTTTGAGCGTCTGCTCGGTGATGAAGGTGCCAAAGGCCCGCAGCGCTCTAACTATGTTGCAATTGAAAAAATCGAAGTCATCGACGACAAGACTGTCGACTTCCACCTGAAAGCAACCGATCCGGTTCTGATGACCAAGCTCGCCGGTTACGGCGCGATGATCGTGCCGCCAAAATATATTCAGGAAAAAGGCGATGATTTCTTCAACGCCAATCCTGTCGGCACCGGCCCGTTCAAAGTCATCAGCTACAAGCCAAAAGTCGGCATTCAGATGGAAGCTTTTGCTGACCATTGGGGCGGCGCACCAAAGCTCTCGGAACTTGAATACCGCTTCATCACCGAACCATCAACAGCCGTTGCCGAATTGCAGGCAGGCCGCGTTGATCTGGTAATCCCGCCAACAATTCCGATCGGTATGATCCCGACAATCGAAGCTGATCCTAATCTGGCGATTGTCACCACTGCCGGTCCGACAGTTTATTCACTGCGCTATAATACCCGCGACGGTATTACCGCTGATGAACGTGTGCGTAAGGCGCTGATCCTCGGTGTTGATCGCGACACCATCATCAAGTCCATTCTCGGTGGTCAGGCTGAACCGATTGCCAGCCTTCAGGGCGCCCTCTCCTTCGGTTATGATGCCGAAATGAAGCCGCTGCCATACGATCCGGAAGGCGCGAAGAAGCTTCTGGCAGAAGCCGGTGTTAAACCGGGTGCAGCTGTGCAGATCGACATTCGCGGTAATGACGCAACGTTCAACGAAGTTGTGCAGGCTGTTTCCAGCTATCTGCAGATCATCGGTATCAATGCGACCATCAAGCCATATGAAACCAACGTGCTTCTGAACGACATCATCCCGCAGGGTAAAACCGGCGCGATGTTCCAGCAGTCATGGGGCGGCTGGACATTCGACTATGATAATACCGCTTATTCCATGTATCACGCCGGTGAAAAGTGGAACCCGTATGACAATGATCCGAAGTTGAATGAGCTGCTGGAATCCCAGCGCGCCATTACCGATCGTGCCAAGCGTGAAGAAATCCTCAAGGAAATCGCAAAATACGCAGCCGACCGTGCATTGGAAATGCCGCTTTACAATCTCAAAGCGATTTACGGCATCAACAAGCGCGTGAAAGATTTCGTACCGGCACCGGACAGCCGTCTGCGCCTCACCGAAGTCAGTGTTGACTAATATAACAATAAACCGCGCCGGTCATTTAAGCCGGCGCGGTATTTCCTTGATCTTATAAAGGATAAGAATTTTGGCCGGGTTTCTGATCAAACGAATTTTACAGGCGATCTTTGTCGTCATTGTCGTGACTTTGACCGTCGCTTTCGCAATCCGTATGACCGGTGATCCGGCGCTGATGCTCACACAGGGTGCGGGCAGCGTAACCGAGGCCGATCTGGAGCGTATCCGTGAAGGTCTGGGTCTGAACCAGCCTTTCATCGTGCAATATATGAATTTCATCAAAGGCCTGTTCACGCTGGATTTCGGACGCAGCTTCCTTGGCGGCACTCCGGTTTCCCTGCTGATCAAGGATGCCCTGCCTGCAACCTTGCTGCTAGCTTTTGCATCCATGGCCGTATCGATCATTATCTCGATCCCGCTCGGTATTAAAGCAGCGGTATCGCGTGGCAAATGGGCAGATCAGCTGATCCGTATCCTGTCGCTTGTCGGTCTCTCTTTCCCGAACTTCTGGCTCGCAACCATGCTGGTGCTGCTGTTTGCTGTCGGTCTGCAATGGCTGCCGCCAAGCGGTATGAGCGGTTTTTCCAGTTTCATCATGCCTGCGGTGACTATGGGGATTATCCTCACCGCCACCAATGTGCGTCTGGTGCGCACCTCCATGTTAGAGACTCTGCAGTCACAGTATATTATGGTGGCACGCGCCAAGGGCCTGAGCGAAAACAAAGTGCTGTACAAACATGCACTGCGCAATTGCGCTATTCCGCTGATCACCTATTTCGGTCTGCAATTCGGCGGGTTGCTCGGCGGTATTGTGGTCGTTGAACGCGTGTTCAACTGGCCCGGCATGGGCACACTGGCTTTCGATGCGGTTTCCGGTCGTGACTATCCGGTTCTGCAGGCAAGTATCACCGTGCTGTCGCTCATGATTATCGGTGTCAATCTTCTGGTCGATATTGCCTATGGTCTTGTCGATCCGCGTATCCGGACGGAGTAGAAAATGGCCGCGAAAACTTCCTCTTCCCTGCTGTTCTCCCGCCTGTTCAGCCTTGAATTCATTCTCGGCGTCGGCCTGACAGCTATTATCTGTCTTGCCGTGCTGTTCTCCGGCCTGTTGTTTCCCGGCGGTGCGGACAAGATCGACTTGATGGCGCGTCTTACGCCGCCATTCACCAATATGTCCCATATATTCGGCACCGACCCGCTTGGCCGCGATGTGCTGGCACGCGTAGTCACCGGCGGTAAAATCTCGCTGCTGGTCGGCTTTGTCTCAGTTGCCGGTGCCGTGGTTGTCGGCGTTATCATGGGTCTGATTGCCGGTTACTATCGCGGCTTCTGGGACATGGTGGTGATGCGTTTTGCCGATGTGCAGCTCGCACTGCCATTCATCCTGCTGGCCATTACCTTTATCGCCATTGTCGGCGGTGGTCTGATGAACACCATCATTCTGCTGATCGTTTCCCAATGGGTACAATATGCCCGTCTGGTACGCGGTTCGGTACTGGCACTGCGTGAGCGTGAATTTATCCTCTCCGCCCGTGCAATCGGCGTGAAAGACTGGCGCATTATTTTCCAGCACCTGCTGCCGAACCTGCTTGGTCCGGTGATCGTGCTGATGACGCTGAATGTTGCCAATAATATTCTGCTGGAATCCAGCCTAACGTTCTTGGGGCTTGGTGTTGATCCGACCATTCCAAGCTGGGGTGGTATGCTGGCCGATGGCCGTACTTACCTGCAAACCGCATGGTGGGTCAGTGTTTTCCCGGGGTTAGCAATCTTGCTGACAGTTCTTGGCCTCAACCTTCTGGGTGACTGGCTGCGTGACAGCCTTGATCCGACAGGGAGAACATCACGATGAGCATGATCTTTGAAAAGAGCTTTGAGCGCAGCCTCGATGCACTGGTTGCCCGCTTCTCCGATGCGTCGATGAAAGGCGCAACGGTTGAGGCGTGGCTGTTCGATGATTTGCAAAGTCGCAAGGCTGCGGAAGCAAAATTGCAGGCACTTGGCGTTACAGCCAAATTACATAGTGCCTATAAGCCGCTGGTGCATTTCTTTCTTGAAGATGTGGAGTGCGGCAACCTCAAGCAGATCAGCATCGCCTATCCTGCCCATGAAGCCTGCACACCAAACCGTTTTCTGCTGGAAACCTATCCGCTGACCAAGCTGACCGGTGATGCGGTAGTTGAGTTCAAGCCATCGGGCAAACAGGACTTTATCTATCAGGTGAGCCTGACAGATAAAAACGGCACCGTTACGCAGCACACGGTTTTCGCACCAAACCGCACCCATCAGGATGCGATTGGTGAAACACTGTTGTCACCGACCGGCTGGCTGATAATCACCCATCAGGACACGACCACATCCGAGCGCTTTGAGACAGATTTTGAACAGCTGTTCCATGCCGGTATTGCAGCAGTAGCTAATCATGCATGGGGTGATACAGAGCCTTATTTTGAAGAGCTGAACATTGCTGTATCCCTGCCCGTCAAAGACCAGAAGCTGGCTTATGCGGAAGAAGTGCTCAGCCTGACAGAAGCGCTGCACGAAGATTTCTATTTCTCACTGCTGGAAGTGTTTCAGAAGAAATCCGGTCGCCCGCTCGGTGACCGTGGTTTGCAGCCGGGACAAATCGTGCCGGAAATCATCTATGCCGATGCGGCGCCTTCCATCCGCATCACCGCCCGCGCTTTATCCACACAAGACAGCGCCGGTGAAAGCCAGATGCTTGCCACAGCACAGACACCGTTGTTTGCAGCGCAGATCACACAGGAGCTGGAGCATATCGGTGGGGAGGCTTTTGAGGCCAAATCCCGTTCCGGCCGCAGCGTTCTTGGCCGCTATATCAAAGGCACTGATGAGCCGATGATTATCAGCGGCGGTCAGCATGCTAATGAAACCACCGGTGTGGTCGGTGCGCTGCGTGCGGCCCATGAGCTGAAGTCCCGTAAAGGGGCGCATTTCACCATTTCTCCGCAGGAAAATCCTGACGGCTACGAGCTGCATCGTCGTCTCTGCGCTGATAATCCGAAACATATGCACCATGCGGCACGTTACACCGCAATGGGCGATGATCTGGAATATCGCACCAAGGACAAGAATGGCGAAAAGCTCTGGGAAAAAGCCATCCGCATGCAGGCCGAAGCACTAACCGGTGCCAAGCTTCACGTGAATCTGCATGGTTATCCGTCTCATGAATGGACGCGCCCGCTCTCCGGCTATATTCCGCGCGGTTTTGGCATGTGGACACTGCCGAAAGGCTTTTTCCTCATCCTCCGCCATCACTCCGACTGGGCGCAGCAATCCGAAGAGCTGGTTGATCATGTCACCCGTCATCTCTCGGCCATTGACGGTCTGGTGGAATACAATAATGCGCAGATCGCCTTGTTTGAAAAACATGCAGGCGAAACCGGCTTCCGCATCATCAACGGCTTCCCTTGCCTGATCGGTGTTGATGACCGTCATACGGTACCGCTGACGCTGATCACCGAATATCCGGACGAAACCATTTACGGCGAAGATTTCATTCGCGGCCATACGGCGCAAATGGAAACAGTGCTCTCAGCCTATGAGGCACTGCAAAAATTATCCGCCAAATGGTACATTGCCTGAATAAAAATCCCGCCGCTTCAACAAAAGCGGCGGGATTTTTTTAATTTATTATACCAACAGGTAAAAATGCCTCATGGCACCCCGCTTTACTTCGCCATGCTGACAAAATAGGCTTTCCTTGCTTCTGATATTTCAGCATCGGCCATCAAACCAATATCTGAATAAAACCAGAGACATATAAATAATAATCCGGCCTTTTGCGTTCCTTATCAGATGCACGTGACAATCGCAGTTCCGGCTCAAAGCAGTCCGGAAATGGTGTGTGTAAAGAGGAGAGACCATGCCTGAGACTCTGATTTCCGTTGATCTTTCACAGTCCGCTTATGACAATGAGAACCTGCATAACCGCTGGCATCCGGATATTCCGATCAATGTCTGGGTCGACCCCGGCGATGACTTTCTCGTCGAGACTGTCGACTGGACCGGCGGCGCTATCAAGAACAATGATTCCGCGGAAGATATCCGCGATGTTGATCTGACAACAGTGCACTTTCTCTCCGGCCCGATCGGCATCAAAGGCGCCAAGCCCGGTGATCTTCTCGTGGTCGATATTCTCGACGCAGGCACACTCAAGGGGCATGAATGGGGCTTTAACGGCTTCTTCTCCAAGACCAATGGCGGTGGTTTCCTGACCGACCATTTCCCGAGCGCACAGAAATCCATCTGGCATTATGAGGGCATGTTTACCCGCTCCCGCCATATTCCGGGCGTCAGCTTTGCCGGTATGATCCATCCGGGTCTGATCGGTACGCTGCCTGACCGTAAAATGCTGGAAATGTGGAACACCCGCGAACTCGGTCTGATTGCCACTGAGCCAAACCGCGTTCCGCCACTGGCCAATCCACCACATGCCCGCACCGCGCATCTCGGTTCGATCAAGAAGGGTGAAACCTTCGACAAGATTGCAGCGGAAGGCGCACGTACTGTTCCGCCACGCGAACATGGCGGCAACTGCGATATTAAAGACCTGTCGCGCGGTTCGAAAATCTATTTCCCTGTCTATGTTGACGGTGCTGGCCTCTCCATGGGTGATCTCCACTTCAGTCAGGGCGACGGCGAAATCACCTTCTGCGGCGCCATCGAAATGGCCGGCGGCTGGCTGCATATCAAAGTCGATCTGATCAAAGACGGCATGGCAAAATACGGTATCCGTAATCCGGTCTTCAAACCATCTCCGATGGTGCCGAATTATAAAGACTATCTGATCTTCCAGGGTATTTCTGTCGATGAACAGGGCAACCAGCATTATCTCGATGCTAATGTTGCCTATCGTCAGGCCTGTCTCAATGCCATCGAATATATGAAGAAATTCGGCTATTCCGGTGCGCAGGCCTATTCGATTCTGGGTTCAGCTCCGGTGCAGGGACATTTCTCCGGCGTGGTGGATATTCCGAACTCCTGTGCGACTTTGTGGTTGCCAACCGAGATCTTCGATTTCGATATCAGCCCGTCGGCGGCAGGACCGAAGAAGTTCCTCGACGGCTCCATTGATATGCCGATTGCCTATGATCTTTGAGGTGAAACATGCCGGTTTATGAATATGCCTGCGAAGAATGCGGGCCATTCACAGCTCTGCGTCCGATGTCGGAATATGATCAGCCCTGTGCCTGTCCGGACTGTGAAACGTCCGCTAAGCGTGTCATGCTGACAGCGCCCAATCTTGCATCGATGAATGCAAATAAGCGCACTGCAATGGCGGTGAATGAACGCAGTTCCCATGAACCGATCAGTTCAAAATCATTAGGACACGGGCCGAATTGCGGCTGCTGCGGATCAAAGTCTAAAAAATCCAAGGCAAAAGTCTCGGCAAGCGGCGCGAAGAGCTTTCCTTCCGCCCGCCCGTGGATGATCAGTCATTAAATCTGCAAATAAAAAAGGCGGGAAAACCCGCCTTTTTTTATAAATTTACGCCACGATTGAATTTGGTTTCCATCACAATATTCGATGTTGTGCGGACAATACCCATCATCTCGTTGATCTTGTTGATCTCGGCATTGAGCTTTTCCAGCGTATCCGTGCAGATGTGAATAATCAGATCCCAGTCACCGGAGATCGAATGTACAGCCTGTACCGCTGTCAGTGTTTTCAGCTGTTTGATAACATCAGGAAAATTCTTGTTGTTCAGTGCCGCAAAAGTAAAGCACTGGATCGGTGAGCGGTTCACATTCGAACCGAGACGCACCGAATAACCGTCAATAATCCCGTTGGTTTCCAGCCGCTGGATACGCTCCTGCAAAGCCGTGCGGGATACGCCAAGCTGGCGCGCCAGAGACGCCACAGATTCACGGGCGTTTTTCTGCATCAACGCCAGTAACTGCTTATCCTTATCGGTCATTTGCATAGTCGTCATTCCGTGTCTTAACGATGCGCGCCCTTATAGCGCCCTTCCTGAAAGTAATCCATCAGGCGCAGATAATAGTAGACGCTTTCAGCGGCCAGCGGGCCGAAAATACCGCCATTCCATGTCAGACCATAAGGTTTGAACAGACGGATACGGTCGCTCTCGCCACTCACAGCTTCAGCCACAACACGTCCGCCGATAGCAGTCGTATTCATACCGTGACCGCCGAAAGAACTGCATGCCCACACACCATCTTCAACTTTGGCAATGTGAGGCATTTTATGGCGCGAATAGCCCATCAGACCCGACCATGCCTTTTCGATTTTCACATCTTTCAGACCGGCAAACACATCGCACATATCCCTGCGCAGAATTGCAGCGAGTCGTGTCTCATCCTGCTCATTCTTAGTGGTAATGCGCCCGCCCCAGAGAATGCGGTCACCTTCGACCACACGATAATAATCGGATGAGCGACGGTCATCACCGACCGCATCTGTGGTGCGGATGAAATCCTGCAAGCGATTGCCCAGTTTTTCTGTCAGCACAACATAAGTGGCAATCGGCAGGAATGAACGGCGCAACTTGCCGAACTGGGAACCGCCATAACCACCACAGCACAACACCACATCATCGCATTGCACAGAACCTTGTGCGGTTTTCACCGTATAACGTCCTGTGGCACCGGCCTGTGGGTTACGGGTGAAGGACTGCATCGCACTGCCTTCAAAAATCCGGCCGCCTTTGGCACGGATCAGATCCGCCAGACCCAGTGCATAATTCAGCGGATGAAAATGGAAGCCGGTACTGTCACGCAATGCCTGTTTATAGATCGGCGTATTCAGCTTCTGACGAACAGCTGCAGTGTCGAGATATTCATATTCATAATTGAAATGCTGCGCCATACGATCACGATAGCGCTGCATCTGGTCGGCGGCCTCATAGCGCACAACGCTGAGCTTGCCTTTGACAATATTGCAATCGGGCAGATTATTCTGCTCAATATTTTCACGGACAATTTCCACGCCTTCAACCGACATGGCAAACAGCTTTTTTGCATCCTCAAAGCCGCTGCGTTTTTCAATCGCACCTAAGCCTTCAGCCCAGCCGTTCAGACAGAAGCCGCCATTACGCCCCGACGCCCCCCAGCTCACTTTATTCGCTTCAATCACGATCACGGATTTATTGCGCTTCAGCAATTCCCATGCGGTTGTCAGACCGGCAAGCCCGCCGCCGACAATACAAACATCAGCCTGCAAATTTTGCTGCAAGCTTTCATAGGCAGAAGATGAAGCAACGCGAGTGGCGCTGTAATAGGTAGCCGGATATGAACTCATAATGATACTGCTTTTTACAGAAAATGCGTTTCAGTTTGTAAAAGACAATACCGGTTTCTGACTACGGGGGAAGTCCAGAAACCGGCATGCATAAACAGACTGATTATTTAAGCTTGGTATAATCCACGCCGTACCACTTTACGGACAAGTCAGACATTGTGCCGTCTGTTTTCAGCTGTTCAAAGATCTCTTTAACCTTAGCTGAAAATTCCGGATCACCCTTGTCAACGGCAACAGCCAGCGGCTCGTAGAATGCCGGCTCATCTGCCAGCGCACGGATCGGATAACCGCGCTTCACCGCATTTTCCACGGTTGGCATAGCGGAGACTGTCGCATCAAGACGGGTACCGTCACCGAGGCGCAGATCATCCAGCGGGCCTACACTGTCACCATAGGTTTTAATATCGCCAGGCTTCACATCATATTTGAATTCAGGCACACCAACGGCATCGATTTTCAACGTACCATTGATGTAATCTTCAGTGGTTGTGCCGCCTTCAACACCAATGGTCTTGCCGTTCAGATCCGCGCGCTTTTCAGCCTTGGAATCTTTATGCACGGTGAAAACATAAGGCGTGTAATAATAAACAATCGGGAAATCGAGCACGCGGGCGCGGCCTGATGTCGGGGTCATGGAACCTACAGAAATATCCCAGCGCCCATTCCAGTGACCTGCAGTGATAATGCCCCATTCCGGCGTCACAAAACGGGCAGTTGCACCCAGACGCTTGGCAACTTCGGTCGCAACATCAATGTCAAAACCCACCAGCTTGTCGTCTTTCATGAAAGACTGCGGCGGCCAGTTCGCGGCAGTTGCCACAACCAGTTCTTTTTTGCTGGTCACGCGATCCAGCGTTTCACCGGCAAAAGCAGGCAGGCTGACAGTCAGTGCCAGTGCTGCAACGGCAGCGGATAAAATTACATTCTTCATATGGCTTCCTCCCCTGAGCATGGCGCTATTCAAGTGTCATCACCGGAATAATCACTATGCGAACAACAATAAAACAGTTGTGGTCAGAACGGCTGACCGTCCGTATTCATCAGCGTTCCTGACGCTTCATGCGGTTTTCCAGCACAGCCTGACAGCGTTCGAGAATAATCGACAAAATCCAGTACAGCAGAGCAGCAGTGATCAGCATTTCCAGATGGCGGAATTCTTCACGCCCCTGCGTACGGGCAAGGAACATCAGCTCCCAGACACCAATCACCGAGACAAGTGATGAGTCTTTCAGCATCGCAATGAACTGGTTTCCTGTCGGAGGAATAATCAGTTTCATTGCCTGCGGCATGATCACTTTGCGCATAGTGGTGAACGGACGCAGACCAAGGGCGCGGGCAGCTTCCCACTGGCCACGCGGAATGGACATAATCCCGCCGCGGAAAATCTCGGTCGTATAGGCGCCGTAGCACAGCGACAGAGCAAGCACACCGGCGGGTACCGCATCAATCACATAACCAAGCTGCGGAATACCCAGATAAATCAGATAGATCTGGATCAGCAACGGCACGCCACGGAAAAATGAAGTGTAAAATGAGGCGATAGCAACGGCAAAACCGTTCTGCGAAAGTTTGGCAACGGCACCGATAATCGCCAGTACAAAAGCAATCGCAATGGAAATCGCCGAGATATAAACGGTCGTGAATACGCCCTGCGTAATCAGGAACGGCAGCTTCGACAGAATGAAAGTGTAAGACAGATCAAAGCTGTAGAAGAAATACAGAGCAGCAGAGAGCAATGCCAGCCAAACAACAATCGTCTGTATCTGCATCGGCAACTTACCGACAAGGTTGATAATCAGCGTCAGAACCAGCGAAGTGACGGCTGCAACCGCAAATATGCCGCCTGTTGTCTGCAATATTCCGGCCAAACCTGTGACGGCAGCATCTGCTGCGCCTGTCAGATGCCAGTTCTTCCAGACCATAAAAATGAAGGTAACAAGGGCGAATACACCCAAAAACCACGGCTTCTGCGTAATTTTATTTTTTTGTACTTTATCGTAATACATGCTGCTCTGCTCCCTGCCTCTATGTCTCCGCCAAAAAAGCGCAGCCTTCCACCCGATCATTTGCCGGAAATGGCACAAAAGGCAGGCAAAATCACTGAAATAACAGTCATAATGCGATTCAAAGCAGCAAGTTTAACTGCATAAGCGCATGATAAAGTCTTTTAAAAGTAATTTCGCAGGTCATAAAAGACTGAAACACGGGTCAGAGACCGTCATTTTCACATTATTTATCTCCGGATATATCGCAAAATATTAAACACCGTTTTCAGGACACAGCGTTGCCGGTTATGCGGCTTGATTTATCCCTGCCCGCACCATAAATTCGGCTTATGCAGCAAGGGGCCGGAACTGTCCGGCGCTTTGTTCATAATAATTTTAATCGTTCTCAGGGCGGGGTGTAACTCCCCACCGGCGGTAACAGGCGGAAGCCTGAAGCCCGCGAGCGCTTAATTGGGATACAAGGCCGGGTGTGATCATCGTATGTTCACATGCCTGCTTTTCTTCTGATTAAGGACAGCAGATTCGGTGCAACTCCGAAGCCGACGGTCATAGTCCGGATGAGAGAGAGCGGGGCTGAAATGGCATCATGCGCGGTCACTTTTGCCGCCATTATGTAATTTTCTTCCCGTACCATTTCCCAATCCCTGGGGTAACGGCTTACGAGACAGGAAGAAAAACGTTGAGCCCAATTGCCTCTGTTCAAGCATTAAAACCAACCGTCCGCGGTGCAGCGCTCATGCTGGCAGCCGGAGCAGCTTATGCGGGCGTCAATGTCGCCACCCAATGGGCAGGCACACGCACCGGTATCCCTTCTGTTATTATTGCCTTCTGGCAATATGTCATCGCCCTTGTACTGACCTTGCCGCTGCTGATCCGCGAAGGCGCACAGGCACTGCGCACCAATCATCTCGGGCTGCATATTATTCGCGTGGCGCTGGCTGCCGCCGGTGTGCAGGTGTGGATTTTCGCCCTCACCCATGTGCCGATCTGGCAGGTGATTGCGCTGTCCATGACCTCGCCGTTTTTTGTTATTCTCTGTGCAAGATTGTTCCTGCGCGAGGCTGTAACACAGACACGCCTGCTCACGACTCTGGCAGGCTTCATCGGCGCATTGATTATCATTGCTCCGTGGTCGGACACCTATACAGTCTATTCCCTGCTGCCAATTCTTGCTGCGGCGCTTTGGGCAGGCTATTCGGTGATGACCAAATATCTGACCCGCTTTGAAACAACCGCCAGTATTTCCATGTATATGCTGATCCTGCTCACACCGATTAACGCGGCACTCTGGGCTGCATCAGGCGTCGGCTTTCCGGATATTGCATCGTCATCTATGGAAATCTGGTCAATCCTGCTCACCATCGGTGTTCTGACAGCCATGGCGCAATATTTCCAGATCGCCGCCTATTCCGTGGCAGATGCTGTTTATTTGCAGCCTTTTGACGATCTGAAACTGCCGCTGAATGTTATTCTCGGCTGGATCGTTTTTGCGGCTACTCCAAGCATCAATTTCTGGCCGGGTGCCCTGCTGATTGTCAGCGCGTCGCTCTATCTGATGCGTCAGGACAGCGGGCGTTCATCCCCGAAAATACAAGCGGCAGAATAATCAAAAAACGGCGGGAAATCCCGCCGTTTTTATTTGAACTGATACACCTTAATGGCCTGCCGCGTCTTTCGGCACGTCACCGGGCTTTTTCATCATAGTCGCAAAAAATGCCAGTGAGACAAACAACACGGTCAGGATCATAAAGACGTCGATGAAAGACATCAGCGTTGCCTGCTGACGCACCATGCCGGAGAGTTTCATCAATGCAATATTGGCACCATCCATACCCGCCGCATTAAATTTAGCAGTCAGATTGGCCAGCATTTCCTGCGCTTCGCGGTTGCCCCAGTTCAGATGTTCCGACAATTGCGCATAATGCAGATCACCGCGCCGCATCAGCATCGTATTAATCACCGCCAGACCAATCGCACCACCCAGATTACGCATCAGATTAAACAGGCCGGAGGCGTTTTTAATATGGGATGGATGCAATGTACCAAGCGCCAGATTGTTGATCGGCACCATACACAGCATCATTGAACAGCCACGCAGAATTTGCGGTAGCAACAGTTCATAGAAGTCCCAGTCCGCTGTCAGCCCTGTCATCAGATAGGTACCGGCGGCAAAGCCGATAAAGCCGATCATCATCATCAGACGCGGATCCATTCGCGTTGAGAGAAAACCTGCCAGTGGCGCTGTCATAAACATCGCCAGACCACTGACAAACAGAGCCTCACCGATCATCAGCGCATCATAACCGCGGATACTGCCGAGATAGAGCGGATAAAGATAGGTCAGCCCGTAAAGCCCTACCCCCATGATGAAAGAGAAACTCGAACCAAGAGCAAAATTCATATTCCTGAAGGCCGAGAGATCAACAATAGGCTCTTCCGCAGTAAATGCCCTGTAAAAGAACATCAGCGCACCGGCCACAAGCACAACAGTCATAATCACAATATGGCTGTCCTGAAACCAGTCATTACGCGGCCCTTCTTCCAGCACATATTCCAGCGAGCCGAGAAAAGCCGCCATACCGGCCAGACCCCACCAGTCGAATTTGGCCAGCAGGGATTTATCGCCCTTATCAAAATCGATCAGATTCCATGCGGCAATCGCCACCAGAATGCCGGGGCCGACATTGACCAGAAACAGCCAGTGCCATGAAAAGGCGTGCGAAAGATAACCGCCGATTGTCGGCCCCACAGTCGGCGCCAGTGTTGCCACCAGCCCGACAATCGGAGAGACGATGGAACGCTTGGACGGCGGGAAAATTGTAAAAGCCGCCGCGAACACACTCGGGATCATACCGCCGCCGATAAAACCCTGAATGGCGCGGTAAACGATCATCTGTTCGATATTAGTCGCGGTCGCACAGAGTACGCTGGCAGCGGTAAAACCCGCCGCCGAAACAGTGAACAGCACACGGGTAGACAGCAGACGGCCAAGGAAGCCGGATAGCGGGATCATCACCACTTCGGCAATCAGATAGGAAGTCTGCACCCATGAGATCTCATCAGAACTGGCACCTAAGCCAGCCTGAATTTCAGCCAGCGAGGCCGACACAATCTGGATATCCAGAATGGCCATAAACATACCGAAGACCATGGCCAGGAAGGCCAGAGCTTTTCTCGGATCAATCTTTTCTTCAGCGGCAGGCACTGCCTGCATGGTGGTTGATACAGCCATGGCTGAATACTTTTATTGTGCAGCCGGAGTGTTTTGCGGTGCTGTGCGGGTATCCACATCCACAACAACACTCAGACCTGCGCGTAACTTACCTGTCGCCAGAGCCGCTTCAGGGATGGCAATACGTACCGGAACACGCTGCACAACCTTGGTGAAATTGCCTGTGGCATTTTCCGGCGGCAGCAGGGAGAACACAGAGCCGGAAGCCGGTGACAGCGATGCGACTTTGCCTTCAAATGTCTCTCCGCCCAGTGCATCAACGGTGAAATGCACCGTCTCGCCGCCATGCAGATTTTTCAGCTGGGTTTCTTTAAAATTCGCGTCAATATAGAGCGCATTGACCGGCACCAGCGCGGCAATACGCTGCCCTGCACTGACCAGATCACCTTTTTTACCGGTCAGATTGCCAACAACACCATCAAAAGGCGCGCGCAATGTTGTAAATGACAAGTCGCGCTGAGCCTTGTCCCGCGCCAGCTCAAGACTGCGGGTCTGGCTTTCGGCTTCCTGATATTGTGCTTTCAAAACACCGATATTAGCCTGAGCCGCTGCAATCTGCGCCTGTGCATTGGCATCCGCCGCCTGTGCCTGCGCCAGAGCCGTGGTTGCACGATCAAGCTCCGACTGCGAGACAAAACGCGTATCATGCAGCTTGGTGATCCGCTCCATGGTTGCCTGTGCATTGGTCAGACCGGCAGCGGAAGATTGCTGAGAGGCGCGTGCCTGTGTGAGGCTGGCTTCTGCCGCAACGGTCTGCGCCTCAATCCGTGCCAACGTTTTCTGCTGGCTGGCCAATGCCGCGATTTTCTCATTCAACGCAATCTGGTAATCACCCTGATCGAGCTGGAAAATAGCATCACCGACTTTAACATGGCTATTAGCACTGACCAGCACATCATCAATATAGCCGGTCACTTTCGGCGACATCGCCATGATATCCCCGTGAATATAGGCATCATCGGTCGAGACCATAAAGCGTCCTGTCGTCCACCAGTCATAGCCGTACCATGCACCTCCGGCCAAAGCTGCAATCAGCAAAACACCCAGGATTTTACGCTTGCGTGACGGCTTGCCCGATGCAGGCTTTGGCGTTTCCGATGCTGTCGTCTGTTCGCTGAAAGGCTGGGAATGCTCGGCGCGCAGCGGATCATCCGGCATTCTGTTGTCATCATTCTGCGCCGCTCGCTTGAAATCAACCGGAGCAACACTCTGGGTATTGTCCTGATCGGACGAGGAATGATTCGACTGAACTGGTTTCGCAACGGGCTTGAGAGCGGACATAGCGGGGGCAACTTTCTGAGTAAAACAGGCCGTACTGCCAATAAACTTTACTGAATTGATTATTCCGGTAAGGAGAATTTCTAAAAAGAACCGAAACCGGACTAAGAGTGATGTCTGCTTTTGTCTTCCTTGCAGGAGTCACACAACCCTTCAAACCGATCGGTTCGATGTTGACATAAAGCAAGAGAGACGGCATATCAATTGAAATCGCACTGATCGGTTCGAATTGATGATTTTTATCGTCGGCACATAAGCGGAAACACACTGATATGACAGACACCAAACAGGGACAGAATGGCCGTCACGGCGCCGGACAAGATCCGGCAAAGCGTCAGAAAATTCTGGACGGTGCGCAAAATGTATTTCTGCGCATGGGGTTTGATGCTGCGAGTATGAATGACATCACCCGCGAAGCCGGTGTATCCAAAAGCACAATCTATGTTTATTTCGAGAGCAAAGACGAATTGTTTGAAACGCTTTGTGAGCAACATCGCAGCGTTTTATTTTCACAGATCGGTGCAATTAACGGCGATACTCTGTCCAGCAAAGAGAGCCTGATTGCCTATGGCGTAGCGCTCGTTACACTTGTTACATCGGATATGGTTATCAGCGCCCAGCGCACTATTCTCGGCGTTACAGAGCGAAAACCGGAAATGGGTGTGCGCTTCTATGAGCGCGGCCCGCGGCGCGGGTTGATGGTGCTCAAAACCTATATTGAGAAGCTTGCTGAACAAAAGATTATCCGCGTACCGGATGTGCAGCATGCCGCCTATCAGCTGGCAGAACTGTTTCTTGCAGGTATATATCGCCAGCGGCTTTTCGCTTATATGGAAGAGGCACCGACAGCAGAGCAAATCCGCTATAATGTGGAATCCGCTGTGAATATGTTCTTCGCAGCCTATGGTACACAATCGGACACGCCCGAGGCCTGATAATTCCGCTCCACCTCCTCTAAACATCACGATGCCATGACTGTAATTGTGATTGCAGCAACGCAGATTTGCGCTACTCTGCCAGGTAAGCAGTTTACGTTCAGGTCAATTAGAGCGCCGTGTGCCAGACCTGGCACACAAAGGTCGCCCTGACACTTTAAAATTAGAGCATAATTCTACCTTCAACTGATTCAGGGTTAAGGAATTATGCTCTAAATATGCTGACTGGAGGGGGAAGCAAACGCATGGCTGTCGGGAACACATCACAGACAATCAATAATCATCATGCTGCGACAGTGATCTATATTCTGCTCGCGTCAGGAGCCATTGCGGGCGCATTGCTTGGCAGTTCACTCAGTCCGGAATGGCGCTGGCTGCATTATCTGACCAAGCCGACGGCTACGGCTTTCCTGCTGTTTCTGACCCTGCAGATTAAGCATCCTGCATCCCGCCATTATCGCAATGCTATTGCGCTCGGGCTGGCCTTTGCCATTGGCGGTGATTTCTTCCTCATGCTGCCGCAGGATTACTTTATGGCGGGGCTTATCTGCTTTCTGCTCACCCATTGCGCCTATATTTATGCATTACTGTCCGATCATGCTGCTTTCAAACCCGCTGTCTTTATCGGCTTTGCAGCCGTTGCACTGCTGATTATTTCCGGCCTGTGGAACAGCCTGCCCGATGGCATGCATATTCCGGTCGTTATTTATGCTGTAGCACTGGCGCTGATGGCCGCACTGGCGCTCAACCGCGCCATCAACATGACAATCGCCGACCGGAGTACAAAACAGGCAGCCAAGATTGCGGCTTTTGGCGGCATCTTCTTTGTTATCAGTGATAGTATTCTGGCTTACGGGCGTTTTCGTTTTGATATTCCGCTGAATCCGCTCTGGGTACTTGGCACTTATTACGCAGCACAATGGTGTTTTGCCCGTTCTGTTTTAAGGGTCACAAATGACTGAACAACTGAACGCAGATTTCGCGGTTCTTCGTAAATCATGGTTACAGAATCGCCCTGATGAACGGCAGCGCCGTGAAGATTTGCTGCGGTTACGTACAGCCTTCAAAACCAGCCTGCCGCAGATGGCCGAAGCGATATCGCGCGATTTCGGGCATCGCTCCACCCATGAGAGTATGATGGCAGAAGCCGTGATTGTGCTGAAAGAAATTGACTTCTGTCTGCGCCATCTCAGAAAATGGATGAAACCGCAAAGACGCAAAGCCGGATGGCAGTTCTGGCCGGCGAAGGCAGAAATCCGCTTTGTGCCGTTAGGTGTAGTGGGCATCATGTCCCCGTGGAACTATCCGGTGAATCTCTCCCTGACACCACTGGTTTCTGCACTTGCGGCCGGCAATCATGTCTATCTTAAACCTTCAGAACATACGCCGCATACCAATGCCTATCTCAGCCGTCTTTTGCAGGAAATTTTCCCGTCTGATCGTGTCAGCATCGCACAGGGCGGTGCCGATATTGCAGCCGCATTTTCAGCCCTGCCTTTTGACCATCTGTTTTTCACCGGCTCCGGCGCGGTCGGCAAAAAAGTTATGGCGGCAGCTGCCCGAAATCTCACACCTGTTACTCTGGAACTCGGCGGTAAATCCCCTGCCCTTATCGCGCCCGATGCTGATCTTGCTAAAAGTGTCAGTCGTATCCTGACAGGCAAACTCTTCAATGCCGGACAAACCTGCATCGCGCCGGATTATGTGCTGCTGCCGGAAAACATGCTGGAAGCTTTTATTGCAGAATGCAAAAGCCAGACCGCCCGTCGCTATACAGGGCTTGACCGGCAACCGGATTACACCGCCATTATCAATGAAGGCCAGTATAAACGCCTCACTCATTTGCTGGATGATGCCAGTATCCGTGGCCATAAGACCATCCCGCTCCTGACATTGAGCGACACACAGAGAGCCGGAGAATACCATATCCTGCCGCCGATGCTGATTATCAATCCTGATGATAACTGTGCCATCATGCAGGAGGAAATTTTCGGCCCCTTACTGCCGGTTAAAACTTACCGCACCTATGATGAGGCCATCAGTTTCATCACCAGCAGGGATCGGCCACTGGCATTTTACTGCTTCAGCAACAGCAATGACACAATTGAAAATGCGCTCTCACATGTCGTGGCAGGCAGTGTGTGCATTAATGACACGCTCTATCAGTTCGCCTGCGCAGATCTGCCATTCGGCGGCGTAGGCATGAGCGGCATGGGGCATTATCACGGCGAAGAAGGCTTCAGAACTTTCTCCAAAGCCATGCCGGTACTGCGAAAATACAATCCGGCGGCGACTGATTATCTGCATCCGCCCTATAGTCGCTTTGCCGATTTCATCATCCGTTTTCTGACACGATAAAAATAAAAAGCCCCGCCTGAAACAATCAGGCGGGGCTTTTTCATTGCTCTGTCAAAGCTGCTTAATTAGCAGGCTGTACCTGCATCATAGAGGCTGCACCACGGGCAAAATATTGCGGACGATACATATCTTCCACAAATGGTGCCGGATGCGCATAGGTTCCCGGTGTCACTGCCCGCACAATATAAGCAACTGTATATTCACGGGCGTTGCCGCCGCTGCTGTTGAATGCCGCAACAAAACGGTCACTGCGGAATTCGCTATGGGCAACGGTCGTATCACCCAGCCAGCCGAAATTGCTCAGATCCGCACTATTCACAACGCGTGGATTATCAATTTCAAATCCGGCCGGAAGCAAATCCGTCACCAGCACACGGGAAGCCCAGTTATTCGATTCCGCCACCTTCAGAACAACCACATAGCGTTCATTCTGTTTTGCTTCAGAAACACTGACCTCTTCACCATCCAGAGTGTAATAGCTGCGCCCGATGCTGAAGCCGTCACCACCTGCCGACGGCGCTTCCTCCGGCGAAGCAACAGTTGTAATCACAGCCGTCACCGGCCTGTCACCGGTATTGCCCACCGTCACCGGTGCGGCTTCGAGCTGTTCACCTGTCAGACGCTCTGACAAAGCCCCCTGACGGGCCTCACCATTAAGCAGCAAGGTCAGATTGGCATCTTCGTCCTTCAGACCGCGGGCAGCCAGCAACAGCCATGCCTGTTCCTGCGTACTCGTATAGCGTGTCTCATTACTCAGACCGCCTACCATTTTTACCAGTTCCGGTACAATGCTCGGTACCGGACGGCTTTCTGCAGCAAGAGCCAGAATGGCCGCGCCGTCACGCAGGTTCGAACCGTAGTCCGAACGCGCCCAGGAGATGCTTCCCTTATTGGCAAGACGGAAGGCCGAAGCAAAAGCTCTCTCCGAGCGTGCACCATCACCATAAAGTGCAAGGCTTGCACCGAGTTGGGCGCGCGCCAGCGGCGTTTCGAACTCATCCAAACGGGTATCCGCGTAGTAACGCAGATCTGCAATGGATGCACGGCGGTTACGCGACAAGACATAGAAAGCATAGGCTATCGAATTGCCGTTATCCTTGATCGAAACATCATAAGACAGCGCATTTTGCAGATTATCCAGTGCCGAAATCATCGGTTGCTGAGGCACATCAAATTTCTGCTCGCGCGCACGGGTCAGGAAGTCTGCCACATAGGCATCGAGCCACAGATCACCGCTATCCGGTGACCAGAGACCGAAGCTGCCGGAAGAGGACTGATTATTCAGAACCTTATAAATAGCTTCCTGAATACGCTCGCGCAATTCTGCTTCACTGTCCTGCATTGCCATACCGGCCTGTTTGGCCAATTCGCTCATATAGAGCAATGGCAAGGCACGGCTGGTTGTCTGTTCAGTACAGCCATAAGGATAGCGGTCAAGCGATGTCAGCAAGCCCGGAATATCAAAGCCGGATGCATTAGAAATATTGATACTGACTGAAGCGCCATCCATCCGCTGACCGGCAAGCAGCTCCTTATTGATAATAAGAGAACCGTTAACAGCAGCAAGTGTTACTTCTTTACGCGTCGTTTCCGGCAAAGACGATGCACGCACCGGCAGGATCAGATCCTGCGAAATGCTCAAGCCGCTTTCATGAGTCAGCTGTACTGTCAGTGCTTCAGTCCCTGCACGCTCCGCTTGCAGCGGCAGTGTCAGATATTTCTTTTCGCCCTGTGCCAATGTCACTGATGCCGGTGCCTGCTCCTGAGGAACAGAGACCAGACCGGAACTTGCCACGCTCACAGTGTAATTTCCGGCAGGACCATCCGTATTGGCAATATCAAGACGCAACTGCGCCTGATCATCCGGTGCCATGAATTTAGGCAATGCGGCTGTAATAACGACCGGATCACGGATGATAACATCCGACTGTGCATTGCCGACCGCAGTTTTTGTCCAGGCTACAGTGCTGATCCGCGCAGTACCGTTAAACTGCGGAATATCAAAGCTGACATTGGCTTTGCCATCAGCACCGACTTCAACAGGACCGGCAAAGAATGCCACCAGTTTTTCGGTTGGCGGCGAGCCCTCCGCAGCCATTTGTGCACCGTCACCACCGGTACGCAGACGCCCCATCGTGCCGAGTGAACCGTCAATCAGACGCCCGTAAAGATCACGGATTTCAAGGCCGAGCTGACGCTGACCAAAATACCAGCCAGCCGGATCGGCCGGTTTGTGATTGGTCAGGTTAAGAATGCCCACATCCACAGCCGAGATCATGACATAGGCCTGATCGCCGGATTTCAAACCACCGATTGAAACCGGAATCGTCAGAGCCTGACGCGGTTCGGTTTTTTCCGGCGCTTCAATCCGCACTGAAAGCTTGCGCTCTGCCGGATCAACAGCCAGCCAGCGGATACCGATGGCACGGGCAGGCATACGGCTTTCCTGTGCTTCACCGGGGCGATAGAGACTTGCGGTAATATAAGCACCGGCACCCCATTCGCCGCTGACCGGAATTTCAACTTCCGCACCCTCAGCAGGAACAGAAACCGTTTTGGTCATCAGCAGGCTGTCTGCACCGACAGTGACCAGCAACTCACCGGCAAAACGCGGAGAGACTTTCAGTTTTGCGGTTTCACCGTCTTTATAGATATCTTTATCAAGCGCAACTTCCAGACCATCCGGTGTTTCAGTCGAACGTGCTTCAACATACCAGCCGGCATCAAATTCAATGCTGCTCTGCGGACCGTCAGGGTCAGAGGTCGCGATCTCAAGACGATAGCGTCCCCATTCCACAGGCACCTGAATGCTGCCTGCAGTCTGTTCATCAACAGAAACAGTGCCGTCGGCGACCTTCTTCGTATAGCTCACCGGCTCATAGTTCCATGAGCTGCCGCTGCGATACCACTGATAATGGCGCTCGACCTTAACCAGCGACCATTCCATCCCTTCTTCCGTCACACGCTTGCCATCAGCATCGCTGACAATCACCGAGAACTGTGCATTGCTGTTTTCAGGCAGGTTGTCACTGTCGAATTCCGGTTTGATACCAATCATGGCGCTGTCAGATGCAACCGGCAAAGTCAGCTTGCGCTCAACCGCACGACCGCCGCCTTCACGCATGCGCACAACAATATCCGCATTCAGACGCTGTGTTGTTGCCGGCAGATCATTCAGCAGCACAGGAATCTCGGCTTTGCCCTGCTCATCCAGTTCCGGCAGATCATCCAGCGTGATGCGTGTATCTTCAGGCTGATCCTCATCGGCCAGACCAAAAACATATTTCGGAAACAGATCCCATGTGCGTGTCGGGCGAATATTAACTTCACCCTCCAGTGTCAGACCGGCAGCAGGCGCGCCGTAAAGATAACGGCCGTCTACTTTGACCACTGCCTCGTCACCGGCACGGATTTCCTTCACATCCGATGTCAGATCAAATTCCGTGCGGTCTGGCACAAAATCCTCAACCAGAAACTGTTTCTCAGACAGCGGCGTGGCTTTCGGATCGCTCAGGATACGCAATGTCCATGTACCGCGCATGGCATTGTCTGCCAACGGCAAGTCCACGGCATGACCGCCGGCAGCCTGTGAAGTACTGACAATCGCACGGTCTTCCACACCATCCGGACGCAGGAAGGAGAAAGTCAGCGGCAGATTTTCAACAGCTTTTGCAGCACCGTCACGTACCAGCGCGGCAGCATGAACGGTTTCACCCGGGCGGTAAATACCACGCTCGGTCCAGCCATAAACATCCAGCGCACCCGGAGCAGGACGACCGGTTACACCACGATCCGAGAGGTCAAAACCTGCACGTTTCATATCAAGGAAAACATAATCTTCCTCATCGCCATTGCCCTTGGAGCGCGCAGTCAGAATAGCAGGCGCCATCGCTGCGGTGCCGCGCATCAGACCGGCGGTAAAGGTTGCACGACCATCACTGTCCGTTGTTGCCGTACCCAGAACCTCATTATTCGCCGCCAGCAATTGCAGTTCCACCCCGCTCAGCGGTTTGGCTGTTGCAAGAGAACGGGCAAAAACATTAAGCCCGTCTTCACCGGCAAAAGTTGCAAGACCGGTATCTGACACCAGAAACCACTGTGTCGCCTGCGATGACCAATATTCCGAACGATCGCCTTCAGCTTTAGCTGTCATAATATAGATGCCGGGCTTACGCTTCGGCAGTGCTTCATCCACGGGGAAGGATGAGACGATTTCCTTGTTCAGCTCGCTCTCAACATCCAGCTTGCCGGTGTAAACTTTTTCACCCAGCGTGCTTACGATCTGCGATGTGGCATAACCGTCAAGCTGGCCGAAGAAACTGATACCATCCATCGACTGGGTAAGAGCCCGTTCGCCAACGCGATAAACTTCCAGATCAATGGTTTTCACATTGATGCTGACAACAGGAATACCGCGGCGCATGGTGCTTGGCAGCACAAATGCATCGCCGTTGAAACGCACAGTCGGCGCACGGTCACGGATATAAACATTCAGCGCAACCGGCGTTTCAATCATTTCGCCTATCGCGGCAGGCAGACCCGAACGGACACCGATGCGGTAATTTTTACCATGCTGCAAACCCTCAATACAGATTTGCTTCTCTTTCGCTTCCAGGCCTTTCGGGCTTGCATCATCAACCGTTACGAACGAAGCGTAATCAATGCCGCTTTTCATCAGAGTTTCTGAAAGCTGAATACAAATACGCGGATTGGCACTGTCGCTGTCCACCGTATGATCGACGACGCGGAAGCCTTTACGCGTACGCAGGTCTTCATAGGCAGCACTGACCGCAGCAGAATTTTGCAGCGCAAGACTGGCTTTATAACTGTCGATAGCAGGGCGGAAATTATCCCGCAATTCCAGCGCCTTCGCCAGATTGCTCAAAGCTTCAGCACGATCGGAAACCGTACGGCTGAGCTGATAGGCAATAATAGCTGAGGATGTGGCTGCGCGCTTGATCTGCCAATTGGCATCGTTGCTTTGTGCCGAACCAAGTGTCGCGCGGCTCAAGCCCATCCAGACAGCACTGTTTTCTTTTGCAACAGGCACGATGCTGGCAAAATCGATTACGGATGAAGAAACACTGCCGGATTCATAATTTCTTTGGGCAGCGCGCAATAATTTGCTGACATCACCGGAAAGTTTCTCACCGCTGTTCAACTGATTACGATAGGTACGTGCTTCATCCAGAACACTGGCCGGAACAAAGGTAATCGGTGCAGGTGCGGCGAGTTCCGCTTCTGCAGCGGCAGCATCAAGCACTTTACCGGCCACAGCACCTTCAAAAGCGTTGAGCTGATTATAATCAGACTTCAGGAAGCACCATTTCGCCTTCACATTATAGGTAAAAGCGCGGCATTCCTGATCTTTCAGACAAATATCCTCACACTGATCAAGGCCGACATCCTTAACAGTACGCAAATCAAAACCGGGATAATCACCGTTTTGCGTTGTTTCAATCGCCCTTGTTCCGTTTTGAGCAGTCTGTGCTATGGAGCTTTGGGCAGACAGTGAAAGCGCAGCAGACAATATCAGGCCTGCAAAGACAGTACGCATCGACATCGGGATTCTCCGGTCAATTAAATTTGAACTCAGCATGAAACTTGTCAGAGCACGCTTGTCAAGTCAGGCAAGCTGTCAGAACAACAGAAGAGAAAGCATTTTACAGATCAGATGTGACAATACATGCTGCATCACTAATTCAGTATCATAAATTTTGGATGACCATGCCCGGTTTTTATTCTAAAGAGGAAACAAGTCGTTAAGACACATGAAGTGCCAGAGCGAGTTGTATTTAATTGCACCCACCGCGCTCGCTCTGGATTTTTTAGTTTGTCACATGTTCGCAGACGTTGAGTGATACCATTTAACTGCGGCATACTTAGTGCGGAATGCATCTATGGAATTGAAGTGGCTCGAAGATTTTCTCTGCCTGTCACAACACTTAAATTTTTCCCGCGCGGCGAATGAGCGGCATGTTACACAATCCGCGCTTTCACGCCGGATCAGGCAGCTTGAAGCCTGGGTCGGTGTACCGCTGATTGACCGTTCCACTTATCCCATTCGTCTGACCCTTGCCGGACAGAGTTTTCTGTTGCGTGCGCATGATGCGGTCGGCCTTCTCACCCATGCCCGTGACGAACTGAGCGCACGCTACACGCCGATGATGGAAGTGCTGTCTTTCGCAACACTCAATACCCTTTCGCTGACTTTCTTTCCGGCATTGATGGCGCAGATTGAAAAAAACGGCGATAATTTCCGAACCCGTTTTTCTGATCCGCACCCGTCTTTTCTTGGCAATGTTTCAACATTGCTCAATGGCAATTGTGATTTTCTGCTAACCTATTCCCATCCGTTAGTCAGTCAGATGGATGATCTGAAAAACTTCCCTTATCTGTCACTTGGGCATGAACAGGTGATACCGGTTTCAGCGGCAGATGCCTCGGGCGAAGCTTTGCACCGGCTGGAAAGCCACACACTCCCGACAGAATATCTGCGTTATCGGGACACTACATTTTTTGCGCAGGTTCTCGATCCGCTTGTCGAGCGTCGCGGCCTCAATCTCAATATGGTTTATGAAAACGGCATGGCCGTCGGATTGAAAGCCATGGCGGTGTCCGGTCAGGGCGTAGCATGGATTCCGCAAAGCCTGATGCCGGATGAGTGGAAACGCGGTATTCTGGTACGCGCAGGCGCTAAAGACTATGATCTGGATGTGGAAATCCGCGTCTACCGCTCCCAGCGCTTCCGTACGGATTATGCCGAGCGTTTCTGGCGGCGCGCATCGGCACTCGCCGCCAAAGATATTAACTGGTGGCAGAATTAAACAATATTTTCAGTGTTTTCAGGTCTTTTGCGCTGTCCAGTGCCAGAAGATTTTCATAAATACCGGCAGCATTATCCAATGCACCGCAACAATCCGTGAACTTCCCGAAACGGTCGGCATCGGTAAACGGCTCCTGCAAACCGCCTGCAGCATAATTGCGCGACGCCCTCAGCACACGTCCGTCACGTAATTTTATTGTCACAACATGCGGAAGCTTATCCTGCGCAATCCGCTCTTCATCCGCGCTGTAGCTCAGCATTGTCACACAGGACAGAAGCGTATCTCCCGCATAATGTTGCACAGCTTGCGGTGTGAAATCAGCAAGGCTCAAATGCCCTGCCCGCAAAGCTCTCGCCACACAATATTGCATGGAAAAACGCGCCTGCATTTCATCAACCGGCTGCGGATAAGTCAGATTGCGGTAATTGGCGATACCGACCAGCGCCTCGACACTCTCCACATCCTCTGCAATGAAACCGTTTTCGCGCATCAGATCCAGTATGCCGTCCACAATCAGATGGGTTGAACCGCAACACGGATGTTTCTTCGGCATCACCCCTGCAGTCTCAATAATATGATCTGTAGTGTCGGCCATAATATCAGTTTTCCAGCCGCGGCGCTGATCTCCGGCAAACAGACTATGAAAACCCTGTGCGCCCTCCAGAATGTCAGGTCGTGCCTGCATGCCCGCCTTGGCCAGCAATGCAGCCTCCACAGCATTTCGTGCAGCCATACCCGCATGGAATGGTTTGATCAGCGTACCAAACTGGCCTTTGGTGCCGGATGCATAGCTGACAGCAATGGTGATTGTCCGCGCTGTTGCCTCTTCATTCAGACCAAGCAGATGTGCCACTGCTGCGGCAGTACCGATACTGCCAATAGTCGAAGTGCCATGCCATCCGGCAGTATAATGCGCCTGCCCGACACCATTGCCAATCAGCGCCTGCGCCTGAAGACCTGCCAGATAGGCATCAATCAGTTGTGTACCGGACACTTTTTCAAAATCCGCGACAGCCAGCAGAGCCGGTACAATCACCGCTGAAGCATGGCTCATACCGGGCAGAAAATTATCGTCATAATCCAGCGCATGAGCGGCCGTGCCGTTCACCAGCGCCGCCACAATCGGACTTGATTTTTCGCCGGTTACCAGCAGCGCCTCTCCCGTGCTGCCGGTCTGAGCAAAAGCCTCAAACACTGTTTTAGTGCTGATATCCTCACGTCCGGCGACCATACAGGCCAGCGTGTCGATAATCGCATCGCGCGCCAGCAGACGCGCTTTTGCAGTGGTTACCGGCCTTGTGCAAATCTGCGCAATAGCTGCGGCAACCGTCATTTCCTCCTCCCGCATTTCCCTCATCCCTGAAATGCGTCGAAGATCAGTTTCAGCAGGCGGCCGAATTTGTGCCGGTTGAGCTGGCGACCGGCAATATCCGTATCCACCCGATGCACAATCACCATATCCAGTGCCGGAATAGTAATGCAAAAATGTCCGCCCGCACCAAAGCCTGCATAAGTGCCCTTCGGTGTTACAACCCCGGGGAAAAACACACCATCACGCTCCAGCCACCACATATAGCCATAACCGCCCCGCGCACCGGCATCAGAATAAGGCATCACGCATTCCTGCGCCCAGCCTTTAGGCAGCACGTCTTCACCGTTCCAGCGGCCATGACGTAAGTATAACTGGCTGAAACGTGCCAGATCGCGTGTCGACAGGCGGAACGGATAGGCTGCGTGGCGGCTCTCGGTGAAACGGTCGTGCCAGCCATCCGGCTTATCGCCCTTGAGCGAAAAATCTTCAAACTGCAGCGGTTTGGCAATACGCTCTTCAAAAGCCTGATGCACGGTCTTACCGGTCAGCTGTTCAAAAATCGTACCCAGCGCATTGAAATCCCAGTTATTATAGCACCAGAAGGTGCCCGGTGCATGGGAGTGACGCTTCTCCTTGATCATGCGCATCCACGGTGTTTCATAACCCGCTGCATGATAAATACCGGAACGTGCTGTCAGCAGGTCATAGACAGTTGCCTGTTTTTCAACTTCGCTCAAACCGTCATTGTCGTCGATGCCGAGTTGTTCAAGCGTCAGGCTCAGATCAATCGTACCATCCGCCACATCCTGCCCCATCAAGGCAGCGAGAATGCTTTTGCGGATCGAATGGCAGAGATATTTATGGGTAATATCGCCATAGGTGTAGATGATCTTGCCGCTCTGCACGATCATCAGCGCATCCGTTTCCTGTCCCTCAGCACAGGCTTCGACCGCCTGCAGCCCTGCTTCAGACCAACCGGACTGAGCAGGATTTTGCACCCGCTCCCATTCTGCCGCCGGATTGACTGCATGCTGATGACTCATAGCTGAGCTCCTTTAACTTCATTATGCGCCACGGCCTCAACACTGGCCTGCAAAAACTCCTGCGTATAAGGCGCACTGGCTCGGGACTGACGCAGATCATCTGCCGTCAGTTCTTCCAGAATAATGCCTTTGTGCATCACACCGACCCGCTCACAAATATGCGCAACCACCGCCAGATCATGGCTAACCATCAGATAGGTCAGACCGCGTTCACGGCGCAGGGTTTTGAGCAGATTGAGAATTTCAGCCTGAACAGAAACGTCCAGTGCCGAGGTCGGCTCGTCCAGCAACAGCACTTCCGGCTCGATAATAAGCGCACGGGCAATCGCCACACGCTGACGCTGACCACCCGACAATTCATGCGGATAGCGATACATGAAGCTTGGTCCCAGACCGACAGCTGTCAGCACATCGCGGATACGCTCTTCCTTGCGATCCATGCCGTGAATGGTCAGAGATTCCGCCAGCACTTTATGCACCATCTTGCGCGGATGCAGCGAGGCATAAGGATCCTGAAACACCATCTGCACGCGGCGGAAGAACGACTTGTCCCGCTCGCCGGACAGCAATGTACCGTCGAAATTGAAATTGCCGGTGTAATGCGGGATCAGGCCAGCCAATGCACGCAGGATCGTCGACTTACCGCAACCGGATTCCCCGATCAGACCATAGGCCTCACCACGGGCAATATGAAAACGGGCTTTCTTGACCACTGTCGAGCGCTTGCGCCCCTTGCCGAAGCTGACAGACAGGTCGGACACATCAACCAGCGGCTTAGTCTTTTCATTCATAATATCCGCCATTATTTCTGACCTCCGCTAAGGGTCGCGCCTGACAGCCAGCTCGGATCGCGCTCCGGCACTTGCAGCATATCCACCGGATGGTCGAGACGCGGCAGGCTGGCAAGCAGAGCCTGCGTATAAGGATGCTGCGCTTTGTGCAATTCTTTGGCAGGCAGATCTTCCATGATGCGACCGGCATACATCACCAGCACGCGGTCGCAGAAATCCGCCACCAGATTGAGATCGTGGCTGATGAACATCAGTCCGGTGCCGGAACGACTTACCAGCTCGTCCAGAACAGTCAGCACCTGACGGCGCACAGTCACGTCCAGCGCCGAGGTCGGCTCATCTGCGATAATCATATCCGGTTCAGGGATCAGCATCATCGCGATCATCACTCGCTGCCCCATACCGCCGGAAATCTCATGCGGGAACAGGTTCATCACCCGCTCCGCATCACGGATATGCACGGCCTCCAGCATAGTCAGTGTGCGCTGGCGGGCTTCCTGCTTATTCACCCGATGATGCAGCCGGTAGGCTTCCATAATCTGGTCGCCGATACGGATCAGCGGATTGAGCGAATATTTCGGATCCTGCAAAATCATCGAGATTTTGTTGCCGCGCACCGAGCGCATCTGACGCTCACTGGCACCCAGCAAATCCACATCACCGAATTGCAGTTTTTTGGCTTTGATCTGCGCCGCTTTCGGGGTCAGTTTGAGGATCGAACGGCCGGTCATAGATTTACCGGAACCGCTCTCGCCTACGATACCGACTTTCTCGCGCCCGATGGAAAAGCTGATGCCACGCACCACATCGATTGAGCGGTCAACACCGGGAAAAGACACCCACAGATCTTCAACTTCTAACAGAGGTTTGGTCATTTGATTTATCCGTTCCTCTTATCCGTTACGCGGGTCAAGCACGTCGCGCAGACCGTCACCAAACAGGTTGAAGGCAAGGCTGGCGAGCAGAATGGCACAACCGGGCATGGCTGCAAGCCACCACGAGGTCATCATGAATTCACGGCCGCTGGAGAGCATCGCACCCCATTCAGGGCTTGGCGGCTGCGCACCGAGACCGAGGAAGCCAAGGCCGGCGGCTGTGAGAATAATCGACGACATGTTGAGGGTAATGCGGATCACCACCGACGGGATACACATCGGCACAACGTGATGCCAGATCACACGCATGGTGGAAGCACCCTGCAAGCGGATTGCTGCCACATAGTCGGACGAGCGGATAGTTAGTGTTTCCGCACGTGCCAAACGGGCAATCGGCGGCCATGCAGCCAGCGAGATCGCAATCACGGCATTCTCAATGCCGGGTCCGAGCGCCGCAGCAAATGACAGCGCCAGAACAAGGCTTGGAAATGCGAGGAAAATATCAACAATACGCATCAGCGCTGTATCAACCCAGCCGCCCATATAACCGGCAGTGGTGCCGACAATCAGGCCGATTGGTGCAGCGATAATTGCCGTCAGCGTCACGATATACAGCGTGATGCGCGAACCATAGACCAGACGGCTGAAAATATCGCGTCCCAGCTCATCGGTGCCGAAATAATGCGCCCATGATGGCGGTTGCAGACGATTGGCCAGGTTATTGGCGCCGATATCATAAGGCGCGATATAAGGCGCAAAGATCGCCACAGCCACCAGCAACAGAATAACGAACAGGCCGAAAACTGCGGATGTGTTGGTCAGAAGCTTGAGCCAAGAGCGGCGCAATTGCTGCACATTGGCCTGAAGGGCGGAAGAAGGCACCGGCGCAAGCAGCCATTCACGGAATGACGAAGTGTTAGGTGCGGAGTTAGAAGTATCAGTCATGAGAGCACCTATCGTGTACGCGGATCAAAGACGCGGTAAAGCAGATCGCTGATCAGATTGATGACAACGAAGAGAATACCCACGATCAGCGTACAGCCGACCACAGCATTCATATCACCTGCCATCAGAGCATTGGTGAGATAGCGGCCAAAACCCGGCCATGCGAACACGGTTTCCGTCAACACGGCACCTTCGAGCAGGAACGCATAGGACAGCGCCACAACCGTCACCACCTGCACGGCGACATTGCGGAATGCATGTCCCCAGACGGTGCGTGACCATGACAGGCCTTTCACGCGGGCGGTGATGATATATTCCTGATTGAGCTGCTCGATCATGAAACCGCGGGTCATACGGCTGATATAGGCCATGGAACCGAAAGCCAGAATGAGCGCAGGCATGATGATATGGCTAAAGGCATTGCCAAATGCATCCCATTGCCCCTGCATCGCGCTATCGAGCAACAGGAAGCCGGTTGTCGGTTCAACAGAGAATTCATAAATGAAATCAATACGACCCGGACCACCGATCCAGCCGAGACCGGCATAGAATACCAGCAGAGCCATTAAACCGAGCCAGAAGTTCGGCGTGGAATAACCAAGCAGGCTGAGCATACGCACCAGATGATCCAGCGGCGAATTGCGATACATTGCCGAGAACACGCCGAGCGGAATACCAAAACCGGTACCGATGATAATCGCAACGGTTGCCAATTCGATGGTGGCAGGGAATACGCGGCCGATATCTTCCAGCACAGGACGACCGGAGGTCAGCGCATTGCCGAAATCAAACATCACGGCATTTTTAATATAAAGACCATATTGCACGATCAACGGCTGATCGAGACCAAGCTTACGATACATCGTATCATAGGCTTCCTGAGAGATATTATCCCCCAGCATCGCGATCACCGGATCAAGCGGCAAAAGACGGCTAATGAAAAAAGTCAGCGTGACCAGACCAAGCAGCGTAATCGCCACGGAAATGATCAGGCGTGCGGCGGCGGCGAGAAAGAGAAGAACGGGATGAGGTTCATGATAGACCTCATTGTCAAACTCCGTATCTTGCAAAGTTTCGGGCGTCGTCATGGCAATGTTTCCGTCAATATCGGGAAAAGGAGAATTTACAGCACACGGCTTTCAGCACCGCAAAGGTGCCGGTAAAGTAAAGAAAATGTGCTGCAAACCTGACTGAATGCCGGAATATCAATTCCGGAAGTTACCTGCCGCCGTAATGCAAGCGGCAGGTCTTTCGCGGTCAGTTATTTAGCGGCTGTATCATAATAGGTGCGGAAACCGTTCCACTCCCAATTCGTGATACCCTTGTTAATACCGGCAACATTATAGATCTGGAACATATAGGCCTGCGGGCCTTTTTCCATCATCTCTTTCTGCAGGGCATGATAAAGCTCGGCACGTTTGGCTTCATCTTTTTCAAACAAGGCAGCATCCACTTCCTTGTTCACGGCCTCATCAAAATAGCTCGCGCGCCAGCTCGGATACATGGTCTGCTTGGCTTCCATGCGGTTATCCGGATTGAAAATCTGGCGTGAAGCATTGCCATGCGCATCCGGCACGCCGGTCGCCCAACCCATCAGCGAGGTCTGGAATTCACGGCCACGGATACGGCTGAACAGCTGGGCATTAGCCATACGTTCGATCTTGATTTTCACACCGGCTTTGGCCGCGGCATCCTGAATACTCTGGGCAATCGGCGCAGCATAAGGCGCAGTACCGATAAACATGGTGGTTTCAAAACCATCCGGATGACCGGCTTCAGCCAGAAGTGCTTTGGCTTTATCAACATCCAATGTGAATGGCTGGCCTTCTTTTTCATCCAGCGCACCGAAAGCACCGAGCTGCACAAAGCTTGCACGCGGCACACCGACATTGTGCATCACAGTCTTTGCCAGACCGTCATAATCAATGAGATAGCGCATAGCGAGACGCACTTTTTCATTGTTGAAAATCGGGTCGGCATTGTTGAAGTTCCAGTAGAACAAGGTCGGCTTCAAAGCGCGCGAAACCGCCACTTTATCCTGTGCTTCCAGATCTTTCAGATCTTCCGGTGTCAGATCACGGGCGATATCAATATCGCCTTTTTCCAGCAGCAGGCGCTGCGTACCGGCTTCCGACACGTGACGGATCAGAACCTGTTTCAGCTTTGGTGCTTCACCCCAGTAATTATCACTCGCTTGCAGCAGTACAACTTCTGCAGGGTTCCAGCGCATCAGCTTGTAAGGGCCTACGCATTCGGTACGGGTGGCCAGATATTTATTGCCCATATCGCCTTCGACCTGATTGGCCGTCAGCACTTTTTGATTGAGCAGAATTGAAACACGGTTTGCTGCAATAGCTGACAAGATGAGATTAACCGGATATGGCTTATCAAGCTTGAAGACGAGCGTCTGATCATCCGGCGCTGTAATCGCAGTATCAACATTCTCTTTGACGAAACCATATTCCGTCAGTGTTGCAGCATTACCAAAACCGAGTTTAACAACGCGTTGCATCGACCATGCCAGATCACCGGCAGTTGCTTTGTCGCCATTGTCAAACTTCAGATCATCGCGCAGATGGAATGTGATCTGCAAACCGTCTTCCGATACGTCCCAGCTTTTCGCCATACGCGGCAGAATTTTGGTTTCATCTTTCGGGTCAAAATCAACCAGCGGATCGCAGGTATTTTGAATAATTTCGTTGCTCACCACTTCGCCGATCTGTGCCGGATCGAAAGTGCTGATCGCATCAATATTCCATGCCATCACCAGCGCATTTGGCGGTGATGCAGCTTCCGATGCAAATGTTGCACCAGCAAGAGCAGCAGTACCGGCAATCATTGCCAATGCGGAGCTGCGGTTCAAAAATTTATTGGTCTTCATCTTTATCCCCTGTTTATAATTATTCAGTCTTGATAAAGGGCATGGCGGTAATGCACCGCCATGCCGGTTTATTTATTCCGCCATTTCACTCAGCAGGTCGCGGCTGCAATGGCGGGTTAACCTCCGGCGGGATCGGGCAGGTATAAGGCGTTTTCGCCATACGTGCCTGATGATCAGCTTTGGCAGCATTGAGAATGCTCTCATCCTGCATCACATCCAGCGCGGTTCCGGCCATAACTTTAGCCGCATAAACCATGCCTTTATGCGCGGCAGGCATTTTGCCCTGCGCAGTGATCTGCCATGAGTGACCAGGTGAACCGATCGCATGGGTGGCAACGCGTGCCTGCACGGTTGGCACCGCCCAACTGACATCACCCAGATCGGTAGAACCGATCATCGGCGCACCGGTCTGTTCACGTGGCAGCACATAATCGCAAAGCGGTGCATTTTCAGCAAAAGGCTGACCAACGCGCAGGTAATCGGTTTCGATATCTTCTGCAGACAGCGTTGTTTGAATTTTCGCAGCAAAAGCACGGTCAGCATCATCAAACGGCACACCACCGAGACGCTCCATATTGGAGTGCATCGCGATTTCCAGCGGTGTATTACCGAGCAGGTTAGACACCGCACTCATGATCGAAATATCAACTGTGGTTTCGGTCATCATTGCAGCGCCCTGCGCTACTTTTTTCACGCGCTCATTAAGCGAGAACATGCCCGGCAGATCGGTTGCGCGAATTGCATAACGCACTTTGGCTTTTGCCTGCACCACATTCGGCGCAATACCACCGGCATTAAGATAGGCGTAATGCAGTCGGCAATCCGCCGGAATATGCTCGCGCAGATAATTGCAGCCAACGCTCATCAGCTCAACCGCATCGAGAGCAGAACGGCCGAGATGCGGTGCAGCAGCAGCGTGCGATGCACGGCCGGTAAATTCAAAATCCATACGGGTATTGGCGAGCGACTGCGCATCATCCACTTGCGTGAACGAAGCCGGATGCCATGAAATGGCAATATCCACATCGTCAAAAGCACCGGCGCGCACCATGAACGCTTTGGCAGCACCGCCCTCTTCCGCAGGGCAACCGTAATAACGCACACGGCCTTTTTTACCGTTCTGTTCCAGCCAGTCTTTCACAGCCGTTGCTGCGAGAAGTGCTGCGGAACCCAGCATATTATGACCGCAGCCATGACCGTGTCCTGTGCCCGGAATCGGACGCGGTTCAGCAATACCGGCTTCCTGAGACAGACCCGGCAATGCATCATATTCACCGAGGATCGCGATAACAGGCCCGCCTTCACCGGCCTCACCGATCACGGCAGTCGGAATACCGGCCACATTTTCCGTAATCTTAAAGCCCTGATCGCGCAGCATCTGAGTATGCTCGGCGCAGGATTTATATTCCGTATAGGCAATTTCCGGCATACCCCAAACGCGGTCGCTGAGTTCCTCGAACTCACGCTTTTTCGCATCAACCAGATCCCAGATCACCTCACCATTCTTCATGGTGTTCCTCCCGATTATCATGTCATTTGAATACAGTTTCAGGAGCGAGCCTCCACCCGCTCCTGAAACCGTGTTGTCTTTACAGGTTTTCGTCGATGAAACGTCCCAGCGCATCAAACACTGTGTGGCGGTTTTCAATGCGTGCAAAACCATGGCCTTCATGCGCAATACGCAGAATTTCCACCGGCTTGCCCAAGCCGCGCAGGCAGGAATAAACCATCTCGCTCTCGCATGGCGTTACGCGCGGATCTTCCAGCCCGTGCACCACCATCAATGGCGCTTGTACTTCGGCCATTTTGTGAATTGGGGAGAAACGCTCCAGCGCATCTTTCATCGTCGCCACATCACCATATTCCACCTCACGCAGGACTTTGCGCCACGGGCCGGTGGTCTCCATCAGCGTCAGGAAATTGGCAATGCCGTAATATTCCACACCGAGTTTCCACAAATCCGGATATTCGGTGAGAGCAGCCAGCACCATGAAACCGCCATAGGAGCGGCCAAACACGCCGATACGACTGTCATCAACATCCGCACGATTACCCACAGCCAGACGCACGGCTTTAAGATCAGCCACGCTGTCCATGCGCAATTCTCGGTCATCCAGATGCTGATACGGACGGCCATAACCGGTGCTGCCGCGAATATTCGGTGCAACCACCATGATACCGCGTGCCAGCATATATTGAATATCGGCTCGGAAATCAGGCTTCCACTGGGCTTCAGGGCCACCATGGACAATTATCATCACCGGATAGCCGCTCGCAGGCGCAGCAACAGTCGGCTGATAGACGAAATAAGGAACATCCAATCCGTCAAAGCTCGCAACACTGGTAACAGTTGGTTCAATAAAGTCCGGCAGGGCGGATTTTGCCTTCGGTGCATCGGTCAGACGGCTATAGGTGCCGCTTGCCACATCACAACGCCAGATATCACCGGATGTCGCTGCACCTTCCGCAGGCATCACCAGTGCGGAACCATCCTGTGTCCATGCCACAGATGCAATGACGCATGGCATCGGCGTTGGCAGAGATTTTTGCACTTTGCCCTGTCGGTCAATGATGACAATCTCATTCCAGCCCTGACGGTTCAGCACCAGCGCCACGCTCTGCTGATCCGGTGCAATGGCCAGAGCTTCCACATCCTGTTTTTCAAAACCAGCAATTTCAACAAGTTCATTGCTGTCATGGGCTTTGAACATCACACTAGAATAATCACGTCCCTGATCGGAAATCAGCAGAATACCGGAATCATCCTTAAGGAATTTCGCAGCCTGATAGGAAGCGCGTCCCTGATGCGGCAGCATATCTTCATAAGCGCCGCTTGCCAGATCGAGACGGCAGAAATTCTGATCCGTCATAGCGCGGGTACAGTCATTGACCACCAGCGCCACACCATCCGGTGTGAAAGCTGCCGGTGTGCGCCAGCTGGTACCCTGATAAACACATTTGGCTTCACCTGTCGCGACCGTCATCACATAGAGATCCATGTGCGTGCGGTCACGGTAATTGGCGGAATAGGCAATCTGCGTGCCATCCGGTGACCAGCAGCCCCAGCCATGCACCACGGTTGCGTCAGTAGTCAGCTTACGCGGTTCGCCTTCCGCATTTTCAATCAGCCAGAACTGATGACGCTCATCGCCACCCCAATCGGTGCTGATCAGCAGGTCACGGTTTTTCGGGTTGAAAGACAGCGTGCCGACAGGTTCCGGCAGATTGGTCAGCTGCTTCGCTTCGCCACCGGCCAAGGGCTTGATCCAGACCTGTGCGGTGCCGCTTGCATCGCTCAAAAATGCCAGCAACTCGCCATCCGGTGAGATGGCCGGTTTTACGGCTTTGCGGATATCCGTATAGGAGGACATCGCAACGGCGGAAGGATCGGATTTCAGTGTATCAAACATGAAGCTGCCCGTTATTTTAAAAGAAAACTATGCGTGAACCGGTGCTTTGACGGCCTTAGCCAAACGCTCGGAAGCATCGGCAAGAGCGCCAGCCATAGGGCCGGTTGTCGACTGATGATTAGACAAAGTAACAATGGTGAAACTGGCTTCCGGCCATGCGGTTTTCAGCTTCCATGCTGTCACCATCGGGGTCACGGTATCATAACGTCCCTGCACAATTTCTGCCGGTAAATGGCGGATACGGTCGAGATTATCCAGCAGTGCATTGGCAGGCATGAAGGCACCATTCATGCAATAATGCGTGAAAATGCGCGAGACTGCCAAAGCCGCATCACTCTGCAACAAGGTCGAGACATGCTCGGCGCTCGGCTCCAATGTCTGTGTGCGGGCAGAGAAACCGCGCAGGCTCTGCGCCGCTGCATGTTCTACCGCCGGATCACCGCAGGTCAGACGCTTATAATAGGCTTTCAACAGATCGCCGCGTTCATCCTCCGGCACAAATTCTGCAAATTCCTGCCAATAATCAGGAAAAATCGTTCTGGAACCGTGGAACCACCAGTCACTGTCTTCGCGGTCACCAAGAAAAATCCCGTGAATGCGGAAACCAAGGCAGCGCTCCGGATGTGCCTGACCATAGGCCAGTGACAGGCAGGAGCCCCACGAACCGCCGGTCACCAACCAGCGTTCAATGCCGAAATGCTCACGGATGCGTTCAATATCTGCAATCAAATGCTGCGTGGTATTTTCGCGCAATTCTGCAACAGGGGTCGATTGTCCGGCACCGCGCTGATCGAACGTAATGACGCGATAGGCATCAAGATCAAAACTGGCAACCTGCTTGGCCGATACACCAGCGCCTGGTCCGCCATGCAAAAACACAGCCGGAATGCCATCCGGATTGCCGTAATCATAAACCGCAATTTCATGAATATCGCTGACTTTCAGACGAAAGCTATCTCGTGCCTGACGCAGTTCTGCCACGGCCCATCCTCCTGCTGCTGTTTGTTACAAACAGCACTCCGTTCACCACTCTTGCGTCTGAATTGATTTGCCTCTTTGCGGCATTTATTTTTTAATTTCAGACGTGAAATTTATAGGCAGCGAACAGCTTTCAAGGCTAATGCAATTTTCGACTACCTATACCAAAATGGAATAGTTTTATTCATCATTGCATAAAAATCCTCAAAACTACTCTTTTCGACAGCTATTCATTCGAAGAAAGCTATTGAAATTTATGGGGAAATAAAAAACTCCGGCATTGCTGCCGGAGTTTTCAATCAGACTGAACCTTCTTCTTTAACGAAACAGGATCAGAGATTTCTCAAAAGTTGTCCACACACCCCAGATAATCGGGATCCCCACAGCAGCCCATGCAAGAGCAGCTTTGGCATCCAGCCCGCCTGTGCCGATGCCGAAGGAACCGCTCGGTCCTGTCGCCTCAGCTTTGACTGCGGCCTGAAGTTTGGCAACTTCTGCATCCGACATAAACCACTTATCGCCCAGCGGTTTGATGAAGAAATTCGCAATCAGACCCAGTGCCAGCATACCGGCCAGAATATACATTGTATAATCATAGACCTGCGCGCGCGGCACGCCGGCAGCAATCTGGAACTCGCGGATATAATTCACCACAACCGGCCCGACGATCCCCGCCGTTGCCCAGGCGGTCAGCAAGCGTCCGTGGATTGCACCCACAAATTGCGTACCGAAAATATCCGCCAGATAGGCAGGCACCGTCGCAAAGCCACCGCCATACATTGACAGGATGATACAGACCATCACCACAAACAGTGTGACCGAGCCCATATGCGCAGCAGTTGGCAGTAAGGTGTAGAGTACAATGCCAAGAGCGAAGAAAGTAAAGTAAGTCGCTTTACGGCCAAGACGATCAGACAGAGAAGCCCAGAAGAAACGACCGCCAATATTAAACAGCGAGATCAGTCCGGTAAAACCGGCAGCAATTGCTGCAATCGCAGCCTTCTGCTCTGTACTCAGCTCTGTGAAAGTCAGCCCTGCCTCACCGATCAGACGACCGCCGAAAATCTCCTGCAACATTGGTGATGCCATACCGATCACACCGATACCGGCAGAAACGTTCAGGCACAGCACTGCCCAGATCAGCCAGAATTGCGGGGTCTTATGCGCATCGCGCAAATGCACATGACGGCTGGTAATCATCGCTTTTTTAGCCTGCGGTGCTACCCAGCCTTCCGGTTTCCAGCCGGCAGGCGGAATACGATAACCAAAGGCACCGCCCATCATGAATACGAAATAACCGGCAGCCATCACCAGAAAAGTCTGCCAGACGCCGACTGTTTCCGGTGTTTTGAAATGTTCCATCAACAAATCAGCCAGTGGCGCACCGATCATCGCACCGCCGCCAAAGCCCATAATCGCCATACCCGTCGCCATACCGCGACGATCGGGGAACCATTTGATCAATGTTGAAACCGGTGAAATATAGCCAAGACCAAGACCGATACCGCCGATGAAACCAGCACCAACCCACATCAGCCATAATTGATGGGTCATCACGCCGATCGCGGCAATCACCATACCGCCGCACCAGCAAAGTGCTGACACAAAACCGGCTTTACGCGGCCCCACGCGCTCCAGCCAACCACCCCAGATCGCGGCAGAACAGCCAAGCAACACAAAGAACAGCGTATAAATCCAGCCAAGATCAGCCACACGCCAGTTACAACTGGTGGTAAACAGGGCAGTCAGCAGGCTCATATCGGTACAGGCACCCGCCGCATCACCGGTCAGCGCACGGCTGAGCGGCAACCAGAATACGCTGAAACCATAAGCCATACCGATACATAAATGGATCGCCAGCGCCGCCGGTGGCACCAGCCAGCGGTTAAATCCGGGTTTGGCGATAATCCGCTCGCGGTCGAGTATCCCCGGCCCGCTCAAACCACCCAGTGTCTGATCTGTTACACTCATAACATAGTCCTCCCTTCTGCGGACGCGCCGCAGCCTGCCCATCTCCTGTGAGCATCCCTCAATGTCGTAATGAAGTTTATTTATCCCTGAAACAAACAGCCGGACACAGGACTGTATCCGGCTGCATTTTCTTATGCATTTGGACGTTTAATCAGCGGTGCCGCTTCAATAACCAGAGGATGTAACCCCTCTCCGCCTGCATCAATCAAATTGAACAATTGCGTACGCATACGCGGTTCCCAGAACATATTGATATGTTTGGCAACACCTGCCGCCTGATCAATCTGCGTCTGCGAACTGAAAAATGTGGCAATCTGCGATGCCATCATCGGAATACGGCTGCGATAAGTATGTTCACTCATAGCTTAGCTCACCGTATCCAAAGCTGCTTCAATAAGGCGGCTGGCATCAGAATGTTCACGATATTCCTGCTGCCATTGTGTCGGGCCGTTAGACGCGCTGATCTGCACCGCAGTCACCTTATATTCCGGACAGTTGGTCGCCCAGTCCGAAAAATCAGTAGTCACCACATTGGCCTGTGTGGTCGGGTGGTGGAAGGTCGTATAGACCACACCCGGTGTCACACGGTCTGTAACCAGCGCCCGCAAGGTTGTTTCGCCGGCACGGCTGGCGATTTTCACCCAGTCACCATCCCGCAAACCACGCACTTCCGCATCATGCGGATGGATTTCCAGACGGTCTTCCGCATGCCATGCCACATTCTCGGTACGGCGGGTCTGTGCGCCCACATTATATTGCGAAAGAATACGTCCGGTAGTGAGCAGCAACGGGAAGCGCGGACCCGAACGCTCGTCAGTCGCCACATATTCCGTACGCATGAATTTGCCTTTCCCGCGCACAAAATGGTCAATATGCATCACCGGCGTGCCGAGCGGTGCTTTAGCATTACATGGCCACTGCACGGAACCTTCACGTTCCAGCAATTCATAGGACACGCCCGCAAATGTCGGTGTGGTCATAGCAATTTCGTCCATGATCTGCGACGGATGCGTATAGTTCCAGTTCAGTCCCATCGCACGGGCCAGGTTCTGCGTCACTTCCCAGTCAGCATAGCCGTTGGTTGGTGTCATCACCTTACGCACGCGGTTGATACGGCGTTCCGCATTGGTGAAAGTGCCGTCCTTTTCGAGGAAGGTCGAACCCGGCAGGAAAACATGGGCGAAATTGGCGGTCTCATTGAGGAACAGGTCCTGCACCACCACACATTCCATGGCTTCCAGTCCGGCGGCCACATGGCGGGTATCCGGATCTGACTGCAGAATATCCTCACCCTGAATATAGATGCCCTTGAAGGTGCCTTCCACCGCCGCATCCAGCATATTCGGAATACGCAGACCCGGCTCATCCTGCAGGATCACGCCCCAGATGTTTTCATAAATCTCGCGGGTTGCAGGATCGGAGATATGACGATAGCCCGGCAGTTCATGCGGGAATGAGCCCATATCACAGGAGCCCTGCACGTTGTTCTGGCCGCGCAGCGGGTTCACACCCACGCCTTTACGGCCGATATTACCGGTGACCATAGCAAGATTGGCAATCGCCATCACGGTGGTGGACCCCTGACTATGCTCGGTTACACCAAGACCGTAATAAATTGCACCATTGCCGCCGGTTGCAAACAGACGGGCTGCGCCGCGCACTTCTTCCGCCGGAACACCGGTCAGCAGTTCCACAGCCTCAGGGCTGTATTGCGGCTGGGAGACGAATTCCACCCAATCGCGGAACTCTTCATTCTCGCAACGCTCGCGAATGAAGGCATCATCCTGCAGACCTTCTGTCACAATCACATGCGCCAACGCTGTCATGATCGCCACATTCGTACCCGGACGCAGTGCCAGATGATGTGCTGCCTCAATATGCGGTGAGCGCACCAGATCAATACGACGCGGATCAATCACAATCAGCTTGGCACCTTGGCGCAGACGCTTACGCAGGCGCGAACCGAATACCGGATGGCCGTCGGTCGGGTTGGCACCGATCACCATCACCACATCGCTATGTTCAACACTGTCAAAATCCTGCGTCCCCGCAGAAGTACCGAAAGTCTGGTTCAGACCATAACCGGTCGGCGAATGGCAGACACGCGCACAGGTATCGACATTGTTATTGCCGAAACCGGCACGGATCAGTTTCTGGACAAGGAAGGTTTCTTCATTGGTACAACGCGATGAGGTAATACCGCCGATGGAGTTGCGCCCGTACTGGGTCTGCAAGCGTTTAAACTCGCTGGCTACACGGCCATAGGCTTCTTCCCATGACACTTCGCGCCACGGGTCGGTGATCTTTTCACGGATCATCGGTTTGAGAATACGGTCTTTGTGATGGGCGTAACCGTAAGCAAAGCGGCCTTTAACGCAGGAGTGGCCGCGGTTGGCCTTACCGTCTTTATATGGCACCATGCGCACCAGTTCTTCACCGCGCATTTCCGCTTTGAAAGAGCAACCGACACCGCAATAAGCACAGGTCGTGACTTTGGAATGTTCCGGCTGACCGATTTCGATCACCGACTTTTCTGTCAGCGTTGCTGTCGGGCAAGCCTGTACACAGGCACCACAGGACACACATTCCGAGCCTAAGAAGCTCTCATGCATCCCCGGTGAGACGCGGGAGTTGAAACCACGCCCCTCAATGGTCAGCGCGAAAGTACCCTGCACTTCCTCACAGGCACGCACGCAGCGTGAGCAGACAATACATTTGGAAGGATCATAGGTGAAATACGGATTGCTCTCGTCTTTCGGCATCCATTTCGCATTCAGAGCACCGTCATTGCGGCCTTGTTTAAATACGTGATTGGAACCATCCTGACCATAACGCACATCACGCAAGCCCACAGCACCGGCCATATCCTGCAATTCGCAGTCGCCATTGGCGGCGCAGGTCAGACAGTCCAGCGGGTGATCGGAGATATAAAGCTCCATCACGCCTTTACGCAAAGATTTCAGACGACCGGTCTGAGTATGAACCACCTGACCTTCCATCACCGGTGTGGTACAAGAAGACGGCGTGCCGTTACGACCTTCAATTTCTACGAGACACAGACGGCAGGAACCGAACGCATCCACCATATCGGTGGCGCAAAGCTTCGGAATGGCAATGCCGGCTTCCATCGAAGCGCGCATGATTGAAGTGCCTTCCGGCACGGTCACCTGATTGCCGTCGATGGTCAGGGTCACCATTTTCTCAGAACGTGAAACAGGTGTGCCGTAATCGATTTCTTTAATTAAGCTCATCTTCTGTCACTCCTATTCCGCTGCCTGCACGAAAGTCTGGCTTTCAGGGCGCGGACGAAAATCCTCTTCAAAATGCGTCAGCGCACTCATCACCGGATAAGGGGCAAAGCCGCCCAGCGCACACAGGGAGCCGAACTTCATCGTCTGGCAAAGATCTGTCAGAACTTCGATCTGTGTATCGGTCTCAACACCGGCTGCAATTCTGTCGATCACTTCAACACCGCGTGTGGAGCCGATACGGCATGGGGTGCATTTTCCGCAGGATTCAATGGCACAGAATTCCATCGCGAACCGCGCCTGTTTCAGCATATCTGCCCGATCATCAAAGACCACCAGACCGGCATGACCGATCAGACCGTCTTTGGCAGCAAAGGCTTCATAATCAAACGGCGTATCAAACAGCGCGCGCGGAAAATAAGCACCCAGTGGCCCGCCGACCTGAACCGCCTTAACCGGACGGCCGGTTGCGGTACCACCGCCGATATCATCAACAATCTCGCCCAGTGTCAGACCGAAAGCGGTTTCAAACAGCCCGCCATATTTTACATTACCGGCAATCTGCAACGGAATTGTACCACGGGAGCGCCCCATACCAAAATCACGGTAATAGGCAGCGCCCTTGTCCATAATCACCGGAACGGAGGCCAGCGAGATCACGTTATTGATCACGGTCGGTTTGCCGAACAGGCCTTTATGGGCAGGCAATGGCGGTTTGGCACGCACCAGTCCGCGCTTACCTTCAAGGCTTTCCAGCAACGCAGTTTCTTCACCGCAGACATAGGCACCGGCACCGGTGCGCACTTCCATATCAAAGGCAAAACGTGAGCCAAGCACCGAGGCACCGAGAACGCCAGCTTTGCGGGCAATCTCGACAGCCTGTTCCATCATCGCAATCGCATGCGGATATTCCGAGCGCGTATAGAGATAGCCTTTGGTGGCACCCACTGCGATACCGGCAATCGCCATTCCTTCGATGAGAACGAAAGGATCACCTTCCATAATCATACGGTCGGCAAAAGTACCGCTGTCGCCCTCATCGGCATTACAGACAATATATTTGCGCGGGCTCTGGGTATCGTGAACCGTTTTCCATTTGATACCGGTCGGGAAACCTGCACCACCACGACCGCGCAGACCGGAATCCGTGACCTGAGCCACAATATCCGCAGGCTGCATCGCGACTGCATTTTGCAGACCTTTCAACCCATCATGAGCGCGGTAATCATCCAGCGACAAAGGATCGGTCACACCGCAACGGGCAAAAGTCAGGCGGGTTTGTTTTTTGAGAAACGGAATTTCTTCTGTCAGCCCCAGCGATAGCGGGTGCTCTTTGCCCTCAAGCAGGCCGCTGTCAAACAGCGAGGCCACATCAGACACATCCACAGGACCATAGGCCACACGACCTTTATCCGTTGCCACTTCAACCAACGGCTCCAGCCAGACCATACCGCGGGAGCCATTGCGCACCAGCTTGATATCCAGACCGCGCTTGACAGCTTCACCGGCAATCGCATTGGCAACCTGATCGGCACCGAGTGCCAGAGCGGCGGCATCACAAGGCACATAAATTTTCACACTCATGCCCGTGCCTCCGCGATCATTTGTTCTGCTTTGCCTTCATTCAGGCGACCGATCAGCCGGTCATCCACTTGCGCCGCAGGCGCGCAGGCACACAGACCAAGACAATAAACCGGCTCAAGTGTGATTTTACCGTCCCCGGTTGTTTCACCCCAGCCGATACCGAGCAGCTTTTGCACCGCTTCTGCCACGCGGTCGCCGTCCATAGACTGGCAAGCCTCGGCGCGGCACAACCGGATCACATGGCGACCGGCAGGCGATGCACGAAAATCGTGATAAAAAGTCATAACGCCATGCACTTCCGCACGCGAAAGGTTCAGCGTCTCAGCAATCAGTGTCAGCGTTTCCGCCGGTACATAACCAAACTCTTCCTGTATGGCGTGCAGAACAGGCAGCAGCGGGCCTTCAACAGCCTTATATCCATTGATAATCTCTATCGTACGCGCAGCAATATCATTATGAGTTGCACGTTTCTGAGCATTGTCAGTCTTTCTTGTATAAATTGAATTTGAGCCTGACATACCGTCAAAGTCTCCCGCAATTGTCATGTTTTCTGTTCCCCACCTTAGAACAGATCAAAGCTGCGGTTTAAATTCAATAGGGTAAAACCGTTAATTGATAGAAAAAATCTATTAAGCGAGCGACATCATTACCCGCGATAAAGCGCGGGCTTCATGCAAAAGCGCAGCGATCAGTGGCGTATGCGGTTCGCGCTGTGCAGCAATCAACCCGACACTATGGCTGGCCTGCGGTTCAACAATCGGAATGGAGCGGATCGGCTCGCTAAAGCCCAGAATTTGGGACAAATTGAGCGGCATGATACTTGCCCATTTGCCTGTACGGATATGGGAAAACAACACAATCATCGAATTGGATTCCAGTGTCGGCTGCACGGTTACACCCGCCTGCGCCAGATGCTGATTGATAATACGACGGTTCTGCATATCGCTTGTCAGCAAACAAAGCGGCAGGCCACCCACTTCTGCCCATGTGACACTTTCACGCTCCGAAAGCTGACTGCCAACCGATGTAATCAGCTGATAGCTCTCACGATAGATCGGCACAGCGGTAACTTTTCCAAGCGGCTCATTGTCCAGATAGCTGATTCCGGCATCAATATCGAAATTATCCAGAGCCGCCAGCACTTCAACAGAGGTGCGGGAAATGACTGTAAAAGTCACATCCGGATGTTTTTCGCGAAAAGGCGTCGTCAATTGTGAAACCATGGCCAGTGCGGTGGGAATTGCCGCAATACGGATATGTCCGCCAAGGCCGAAACGCGCTGCCCGCATTTCCTCTTTCATCGTGCGTGCATCACCGACAATGCGCCTTGCCCATTCCAGAACGCGCTGCCCTTCCGGTGTCAGCCCCTGAAAGCGCGAACCGCGCTGTACCAGCATAACCCCCAGCATATCTTCAAGCTGACGAATACCGGCGGATAATGTCGGCTGGGTGATACCGCAATCTTCTGCCGCTTTGCCGAAGTGCTTTTCCCGCGCAAGCGCAATGAAATATTCCAGCTTGTCGATCATAGTGTTCCCCGTTATTTTCTGCACTGTTATATGCAAGATTATAAGGACGGTACAATCTGCCGCCTTAAATTAAGCCTGTTACAACAGGCGGAGACAGATTTTGGCCGATACCCAGCCCCGTAAAAAAACGCGAGCGCACAAAAAGCTCATGATCCTGAGCGGCACCGCGATTGCTTTGGCTGTAACATGGGCCAGTCTGGAAATTCTCGACAAGGCCTTTCCGCCGCCGCTGGAGGTTGTCAGCCAGACATCCAAAGAAGTGATGGATCGCGACGGTAATCTGCTGCGTGCCTTTGCTATTCCGTCCGGTCATTGGCGGCTCGCTACCACGCATAAAGATGTCGACCCGCAATTTATAGACATGCTGATTGCCTATGAGGATCAGCGGTTCCGTGATCATGGCGGCATTGATCCGCGTGCCATGGGGCGTGCGGCAGTACAACTTGCCAGTCACGGACGCATTATTTCCGGCGGCTCCACTCTGTCGATGCAGGTCGCCCGTCTGATTGAACCGCGCACGGAGCGCTCTTTTTTCGCCAAGTTCCGGCAGATGCTGCGCGCTGTACAAATTGAGCGTCGTCTGTCGAAAGAAGAAATTCTCGATGCCTATCTGACGCTTGCGCCTTTTGGCGGCAATCTTGAAGGCATTCGTGCTGCGAGCCTCGCCTATTTTGGCAAGGAACCGCGCAGGCTCACAACCTCAGAAGCAGCCCTGCTGATTGCCCTGCCGCAATTGCCGGAGCGCCGCCGTCCCGACCGTTACCCTGATAATGCCCGCGCCGCCCGTGATCGGGTGCTGAACCGCTTAGCCGTTGCCTCTCTGATCGGCAATGATGAGGCCGACCGCGCCGCACATCTGGCCATTCCAAAGCGCCGCTTGGCCATGCCGACACTTGCCCCGCATGTCAGCGAAGCCGCTCTGCGCAAAAACCCGCAAGCCAATGTGCATCATGTGACGCTCAAGCGTTCCGTGCAGCAGGCGCTGGAAACCGTGGCAATGGATTCCGCCAAGCGCCTCGGCCCTAAAATCTCCGTCGCGATGGTCATGGCAGATGCGATCACCGGGGATATTATCGGTGAAGTCGGCTCTTCAGATTATTTCGACTCCAGCCGCTCCGGCTGGATTGATATGACCAATGTTCAGCGCTCACCGGGTTCAGCACTCAAACCTTTCATCTTCGGACTGGCTTTTGAAGATGGTCTGGTGATGCAGGAAACCATTATTGAAGACCGCCCGACCAATTTCTCCGGCTATCGCCCGCGCAATTTTGATATGAGCTATCAGGGCGATGTAACGGTGCGTGAGGCGTTGCAGCTCTCGCTCAATGTGCCGTCCGTCCGCCTGCTTGACAGTGTCGGTGCAACGCGTCTGATGGTGCGGATGCGCCGCGCAGACATTAAAACCACACTACCACCGGGTGAAACTCCGGGGCTGGCCATTGGCCTAGGCGGGCTTGGCATCAGTCTCAAAGATCTGGTGCAGCTTTATACCGGCCTTTCCAATCGCGGCAAAACCTCTATCATTTCCAATGGCGTAGATGATCGCGCCAAGGGCGGAACTAATATCATCACCGGCGAACCGCTGCTGCAGCCCGCAGCCGCATGGCAGGTGGCCGATGTGCTGGCAGGCGTTAAACCGCCACTGGGATCACTCCAGCGCGGCCTCGCTTATAAAACCGGCACCAGCTATGGCTATCGTGATGCATGGTCGGTCGGTTTTGACGGGCGTTATGTACTGGGCGTCTGGGTCGGCCGTGCCGATAATGGTGCTGTTCCGGGCTTAAGTGGTTATGGCTCCGCTGCACCCATTCTGTTTGAAGCGTTTTCCAAATCCGGTGTCGGCTTCACACCGCTTGCAGCCGCACCCGTCGGCACTATGCGTTTGAGCCAATCCGAATTGCCCGTCTCTTTGCGCCGTTTCACGCCTTACCTCGCACCGCTTGTCAGTGCATCCGTGCGTGAATCTCCGCCGCAAATCCTGTTTCCGCCTGAAGGTGCGCGGGTTGAACTAACCAACCAGCCTGACGGCACCACCGCACCGCTGGCTTTGAAAATGCAGGGCGGTCGCGCTCCGTTCGTCTGGCTTGCCAATGGTAAACCGCTGGACAAAGCCTCACGTAAACGTTCCGGTCTGTGGCAGCCGGATGGTGCCGGCTATTCCACATTAACTGTGATTGATGCCATTGGCCGTGCCGCCAGCGTACGTGTGTTCATCGATTAAAACTAAGCTCATATCCGCATATCATCACGCCCGTAATGCACTTCGCATTGCGGGCGTTTTTGTATGATGAAAACCGATTCCGAATGACTGCAGCTTATTACCAAACGCACAATGCTAAATATAAACATATATTTATCTGCAATAGTTTTATTCGTAATTTGGCAAAATTACGCAAAAATATTCTAATAATTCTAAATTCGTAGACGAAACTTCCTTGTTATCGAACAGCATTCTGTGAAGAATATACTCACACAATCCGCCTGCCTCCGTTTGAGAGAAAACAGGTATGAGATTTGTGAGGCAAAACAGTTAAGCGGAAGACCGCTTAATGACCAAAACTATAAGGAAAACAGCAATGTCGTTGTCAGATATCGCCCGCGTCAAAACCTTAATTTCGCGCCGCACCGGCATGAAAATGATGCTGCTTTCCGCCGTCGCCATGAGCGTTGCATTTGCTGCACCTCTGTCGGTTCAGGCACAGGACACAACCATCAAAGTCGGCATCATGGGTGGTGAAGACGAAGATGTCTGGAAAATTGTTGCTGAACAGGCTGCAAAAGAAGGCCTCAAAATCGAAACCGTTATTTTCAATGATTACACCCAGCCGAATGAAGCGCTGGAGCGTAAAGAAATCAACGCCAATGCATTTCAGCATGAGCCATATCTGAATGAGCAGATCAAACAGCACGGTTACAAAATCTCCGTTGCCGGTTACACTGCCCTCTGGCCAATCGGCATTTATTCCCGCAAGGTTGAAAAGCTGGAAGATCTGAAAGAAGGCGCTATTGTCGGCGTACCAAATGACCCGACCAATGAAGGCCGTGCGCTGCGCGTTCTGGAAAGCAAAGGTCTGATCAAACTCAATCCGGATGCAGGCATTCTTGCAACCCCGATTGATATTGTTGAAAACCCTAAAAAGCTTGAAATCAAAGAACTGGATGCCGGTGTTGTCGGCCTTTCCATCGACGATCTTGATGCAGCTGTCGTTAACAATAACTGGGCAGCCAAATCCGGTCTTGACCCTGTGAAAGATGCAATCGGCTGGGAAGCTAAGGAAAACAATCCTTACCGTAACTTTATTGCGATCCGCACTGAAGACAAAGAAGCAGCATGGGTCAAACCATTGATTGCAGCTTTCCAGAACGAACCTGTCAAAGCAGAACTTGACCGCGCTTATAAAGGCACAGGTATTCCTGCCTGGGAATAAGAGCTACCCAACCAAGCTTAAACCGCGCATAGTAACGGTCCGGATTTATCCGGACCGTTTTGCACTCTGAGCATTGCCTTTTGGCTCCGTTATTATTGCCTCAATTTAAAGAAAGAGCTCGAGGATAAAGTGAATACTTCAGCTCCAATAAAGAATATGCAGCAAAAGCTGCCTTCCGCATCCGGTCAGCCTCCCGTGACCGGTGACGAAGTAGTTAAACTCTCCAATATTAAACGTATGTTCGGCACTACACCTGCCGTGGATGATATTTCTCTCTCGGTCAAACGCGGTGAAATTCTCGGCATTATCGGCCGCAGCGGCGCAGGTAAATCAACACTGATCCGTTGCCTCAATGGTCTGGAACAACCGGATAGCGGTTCGGTCATTATTGAAGGTCAGGAAATCACCGGCCTCACCGAGAGCCAATTGCAGCCGGTGCGCCGCCGTATCGGCATGATTTTCCAGCATTTCAATCTGATGTCAGCCAAAACCGTAGCGCAGAATATTGCCCTGCCGCTCAAAATTGCCGGTATTGCCAAACCGGAACGTCAGAAAATCGTTGCGGAGCTGCTGGAACTGGTCGGCCTGTCAGAACGTGCGCAGCATTATCCGGCGCAGCTTTCCGGCGGTCAGAAGCAGCGTGTCGGCATTGCCCGTGCGCTGGCAGCCAAACCAAGTCTGCTTTTGTCGGATGAGGCAACCTCAGCGCTTGATCCGGAAACCACACAATCCATTCTGGCACTGCTGAAAGATATCAACCAGAAACTCGGCCTGACAATTCTGCTGATTACCCATGAAATGGATGTGATCCGCAAAATTGCAGACCGTGTGATTGTGCTGGATCACGGGCATATTGCTGAAGAAGGCCCTGTCTGGGAAGTCTTTGCACGTCCGAAAGCCGATACAACTAAAAGCCTACTGAAAATGCTGACCCCTGCTCTGCCGGACAGCATCGCCGCACAGCTGACGCAAAACCCGCAATCAGCCTCGGAAGCGATTGTCCGCCTGCGTATCTCCGGTGAAGCCGCACGCAGACCGCTTATCAATGATATTGCCGCCGCCTCCGGCCTCAATGCCCGCCTTGTTCATGGCGGCATTGATACAATTCAGGGAGAGCCGGTCGGCACATTATTCCTCAGCCTCCCCGCACATGACCAGTCAGCTCTGCAAAAGGCTGTCGGTTTTCTGAAGACAATTTGTGATGAAACGGAGGTTGCCGGATATGTTTCAGTTCCTGACACCCGCAATGCTTGATCTGCTCTGGCGCTCCCTTGGCGAAACCCTGATCATGACCGGCTTCTCCAGCCTGTTCACACTGATTTTCGGTCTGCCGCTCGGCCTGTTACTGATCCTGACAGATCGTAACGGCTTGTTGCAAAATCTGCCCGTCAATCGCGTTGTCGGCGCGGTGGTTAATGCCTTCCGATCTGTACCATTTATCATCCTGCTGGTTGCGCTGATCCCGTTCACGCGCCTGATTATGGGTACAGCACTCGGCACCTGGGCATCCATCGTACCGCTGTCGATTGCAGCCATTCCCTATTATGCCCGTATGGCGGAAGTATCCTTACGCGAAGTTGATCACGGCCTGATTGAAGCTGCGCGCTCCATGGGTGCAAGTCGCTGGACGATCATTAAAGAAGTGCTGATACCGGAATCCATGCCGGGTCTGATTGCGGGCTTCACAGTCACCATCGTCACGCTGATCGGTGCTTCGGCAATGGCCGGTGCAATTGGTGCAGGCGGTCTGGGTGATCTGGCGATCCGCTATGGCTATCAGCGCTTCAACTATCCGATCATGGCCGCTGTTGTTGCTGTTCTGATCGTGTTTGTTTGCCTGATCCAGTGGATCGGGGACCGGTTAGTGCAAAAAGTCGATAAACGCGTCGTTAAACGCTAAAGCATTTCCAGCAAAAGTGCGCAGCGTCTTCGCAGGGAAATCAGTTCCCTGGACTGATTTCCTTTTCTGCTTCGATGCGTAGGATAATGCAATAAAATAAAAGTTTAGAGCGGAACCGCTCTAAATAAAAAAGGCCGGTTTTCACAGGCCTTTTTTATTTATCTTTTTGTAAATTCAGCCATGTTTCTCATGAACACCGACTTCAACCGTATTACCGTCGGGATCAAAGACCAGAACTGCGAAATAGCCCATTTCCTTCGGCCCCTGATAGGACGGGGCACTGCTTTCCCGCCCCCCCGATCTCAGCGCTGCCTGATGAAAAGCCTCAACCTGCTCATGACTTTTAGCGCTGAATTTAAGGTGTAAATGCTGACCCGGCTGTAATGCAGACTCTGCACCATTTGCAGTTTTTGCCGCAATAATCCGCAAGAACGGCAGAGGACTGCGGGCATTACCGCTGACAAAGAATAAATTATCCGCCGTTTGCAACACCCTAAGCTCCAGAGCAGCCATGCTGCCGGAGTAAAACTGATAGGATGCCGGAATATTCCGGCTCTCAAAGCCGATATGGTCAAATAAAGACATAGCCAATAATATAGACAGCTTCTGCCATAAGAAAAGAGCCGCCGGATACTGAATCCTGCGGCTCTTTAACTTGCTATGCTCAGTTTATTGAGAACTGAACCATTACCGCGTACGGCTCAGACCATCTTTGGCAGGCTTGTATTGCGGATCAAGCTGCACTGCACGGGCATAAGAAGCTGCTGCGCGCTTTTTATCGCCGCGATGCTCATAGACCAGCGCCTGATTGGCCCAGCTCTCAGCAACCTTATCATCCAGCCCGATAGCCGTATTAAAATCATCAAAGGCGTTATCGTAATCGCCAAGTGCGGCATAGGAAATACCGCGGCCATTATAAGGCTCCGGTGCATTCGACTGCAGGGAAGCAGCAGCCGAAAAATCTTCAATCGCCTGTTTATGCTGGCCGCGCGCCTGATAGATCAGACCACGATTGTGATAGGCGCGGCCATCAGTTGTATCCAGCTGGATTGCGCGATTGAAATCTGTCATCGCTTCATCCAGACGTCCTGCCTGACGATAGACATTACCGCGCCCGATATAGGCTGCATCATATTGCGGATTAATCTGAATGGCGCGGCCATAATCCTGTACAGCCGCCGCTTCATTCTTCAGATAGCGCTGAATGAGCGCACGGTTGGCATAGGCCTGATAATAATTCGGATCAAGCTGGATCGCCGTGTCAAAATCCTTCATCGCCTCGCGATAGCGCCCAGCCTTACCATAGGCAGAACCACGCACATTGTAGCTTTCAGGATTACGCGGATTGCTTTGAATAACAGTTGTCAGCGAACCGATATTTTCACTGGAACCCTGCGCGAGATCAACCGGCGTAAGTATGGAATTGGAAGTGCTCTGACAGCCCGCCAAAGCCAGAACTGTACAGGATGCTGCAACCAGCAGACCCTTCTTCAAAGAAAGGCGCTGTTCACGCAAAGTCAATTTCACACTTGCCAAAGATCCCATTCGCGCACTCCTCAAAAGCAATCTTAAGCCTGAGATTCCGGCCTGTGCGCTACACAGTATCTGACGGAAAATAGTTAGACTGCATATATTTTATGATATGCCAACACTCTGCCCCATACAGAAAAAGGCGGAAGTGAACATTCACCCCACCTTAAAGCTGTTTTCCAGCGATGCAAACATATCTGTATAGTCAACTTTTACAATAAAGCTTCATATTACATCAGCTCTCAAAAAAACCGATATAATAAGCGCCTGAAAAATTGCTTCACGCAAAGCAAAACGCATGATCCGGAGACCATGCGCTGCTTAATCAGTATATCTGATCAGAAATCACGCAGCATATAACCGCGTGTTCAGTCTGATTAACTTATCGCCTGGCGACCGGCTAATTAGCTGGCCGCTACGCAACTTGTTACTTAGCGGGCCGCTACGCGACCGCCGCCTACCAGACCTTCACGCTGTGCGCGCTTACGAGCCAGCTTGCGTGCACGGCGAACGGCTTCAGCCTTTTCGCGGGCGCGCTTTTCAGATGGCTTTTCATAATGACCGCGCATTTTCATTTCGCGGAAAATACCTTCACGCTGCATCTTTTTCTTAAGAGCGCGGAGAGCCTGATCAACATTATTATCGCGTACGAGTACCTGCACGTGTAATCCCGTTCCGTTTCGGTTAGATTTTTCAGTTTAGCCTGAAGGCACCGGTGAGCCCCGAAGAAAAAACAGTCTGGCAGTTCCGGTAAAGGAGCCGTCTTATGGCTGAGAAATCTTAAGACTTCGCAACGGCCTTCCGATGCAAATTCGAGTGCCGTTTAACAGTATCCGGCGCGATTGTCCACACAGAATCCGTAACACAGCGCCCGATCAGGCCTTATCAACCTCATTATTACAGTTTTAGCCGTAAAAATCACGTTTTATTTGCATTTTTCTTTGCGGACATTGCTTTGGTTTTGATCTGTAAATGCAAAATTCATCCTGTATTTCACAGAGATTCTCTGTCCCTTTTCCGCTGTTTTTTAAGCGGAATGAAGTGAGTCCTTCACTCCGGCACCCCGCCACAATACGGAAGCGTTTCAGCAAACAAAAACCGCATGATACGCCAAAACCCGTCGCAAAATGGCAAAGTCAGTGTCGGCATATGGTTTAACTTTAAACCAACAGGCGGAAAAAATCTTCTGCGCCCAGATAAGGGGACATTATGCGTAAGTTTTCAGTATTTGCAGTTGCCCGAGAAGCACTGCGCGGCAACAAAGGCTGGGAGCCGCAATGGGCTTCACCGGAACCGCGTGCCAGCTATGATGTGATTATTGTCGGCGGCGGCGGCCACGGTCTGGGTGCTGCCTATTATCTTGCCAAAGAACACGGCATTACCAATATCGCAGTACTGGAAAAAGGCTGGATCGGTGGTGGCAACACCGGTCGTAACACCACCATCATCCGCTCCAACTATCTCTATGAAGAGAGTATGAATATCTATGAGCATTCGCTCAAGATGTGGGAAGGTCTGTCACAGGATCTCAACTACAATGTCATGTTCTCACCGCGCGGCGTGCTGATGCTGTCGCATAACATCCATGACAAGCAATCCTTCAGCCGTCACGTCAACGCCAACCGCCTCTATGGCATCGACAATGAATGGCTGACACCGGAACAGGCCAAAGCCTATTGCCCGCCGCTGAATATTTCACAAAATTCCCGCTATCCGATTAATGGCGCCGCTTTGCAGCGCCGCGGCGGCGTCGCCCGCCATGATGCGGTTGCATGGGGCTATGCCCGCGCAGCTTCTGACCGTGGCGTCCACATCATCCAGAATTGTGAAGTGCTCGGCATTCGCCGTAATGCAGACGGCAGTGTCAGCGGTGTTGAGACCAATCGCGGCTTTATCGGCGCCAAGAAAATCGGTGTTTCCGCTTCAGGCCACTCGTCTGTCATCATGAATATGGCTGATGTCCGCGTACCGCTGCAAAGCTCCCCGCTGCAGGCACTGGTTTCCGAACCGATGAAGCCGATTGTGCCATGTGTGGTCATGTCCAATGCGGTTCATGCCTATATTTCCCAGTCGGACAAGGGCGAGTTTGTCATCGGCGCGGGCACAGACCAGTATAATTCCTATTCGCAGACCGGCGGCTTGCAGATCATTACCCATACACTGGATGCGATCTGTGAATTGTTCCCGATGTTTCGCCGCGTAAAAATGATGCGCCAATGGGGTGGTGTCACCGACAACACTGTCGACCGCGCACCGATCCAGAGCAAAACCCCTGTGCCGAACCTGTTCGTCAATGCAGGCTGGGGCACCGGCGGCTTCAAGGCAACACCGGGTTCCGCCCATCTGTTCGCCCATTTGATCGCCCGTGGTGAACCGCATCCGCTGGCCGCAGGCTTTACACTGGATCGTTTTCGCACCGGCCGTCTGATCGACGAAGCCGCTGCCGCCGCTGTTGCGCACTGAATAAGGATATTTGTTATGCTACTGATCCATTGTCCTTATTGCGGCGAAGACCGTTCGGAACTGGAGTTCCGCAGCGCGCACGATGCCCATATTGCCCGCCCGACCAATATTACCGAGCTTTCGGACGAGGAATTCGTTGAGTTTCTCTATTGGCGCGACAATCCCAAAGGTGTGATCTTTGAGCGCTGGCGGCATATTCACGGCTGCGGTCGCTTCTTTAATGCAGCGCGCGATACGGTGAGCGACCGTTTCCTTCTCACCTATAAAGCCGGAGAGCCAAAACCGGATTTGAGCCAAATCGTACAGACAAACAGTGTTGCGGCCAAGGAGAGTGGTAAATGAGCGGCTCAAAACGCATTGCTGGCAAAGGCCGTCTGACACCGGCGAAAACCGCCCGCTTCACCTTTGACGGCAAGACCTATACAGCATTGGCAGGCGATACCGTCGCCTCGGCACTGCTTGCCCATGATATTCACCTGATCGGACGTTCGTTCAAATATCACCGCCCGCGCGGCTTTCTGTCCGCAGGGCCGGAAGAGCCGAATGCATTGCTGGATATTTCCCGCGACAAAGCGCATCGTCAACCGAATGTGCGGGCAACCGTGCAGGAAGTCTTCGACGGCATGCACTCAGAATCGCAGAACCGCTGGCCGTCTTTGTCTTTCGACATCGGTGCAGTAAATGATCTGTTCTCACCTTTCTTTGGTGCAGGCTTCTACTACAAGACTTTCATGTGGCCGAGAAAGGCATGGGAGAAGGTCTACGAGCCGATCATCCGTCGCGCTGCTGGTCTGGGCGTCACGCCGACAGAACCTGATCCTGACCGTTATGCAGGCCGCTATGAGCATTGTGACGTGCTGGTTGTCGGTGCAGGCGTAGCAGGTTTAAGTGCGGCACTTGCTGCAGCGCATACCGGTGCCAAAGTCATTCTGTGCGACGAACAGCCGGAGGTTGGTGGTGCCCTGCACCATGAGAACGGCACCAAGATCGACGGTCAGGATGGCTTTGCGTGGGCGCAAATCACTGCGGCTGAGCTGAATGCCATGCCGAATGTGCGTGTTCTCACCCGCACCACTGCTTTCGGTTACTATAACCATAATTTTGTGGCTCTGGCAGAACGGGTTACAGACCATGTTGCCTTGCCTGAGAAGAACACCGCGCGTGAGCGCCTGTGGCAGGTGCGTGCCAAACGCGTGATCCTCGCGAACGGTTCGATTGAACGGCATATGGTATTTGCCAATAATGACCGTCCGGGGGTTATGCTGGCTTCGGCTGCCCGCACTTATCTCAATCATTTTGGTGTGGCTGTCGGCTCACATGTCGGTGTCTTCACCGCTCATGACAGTGCCTATGAAGCTGCCTTTGATCTGAAAAATGCAGGCGTTGATATTCCGGTGATTGTCGATGCCCGCGCCCATCCGGGTGAAGCCGTACTGGCGGAAGCCCGCCGTTTGAATATTCCGGTTTTGACCAATCATTGTGTGCTGACTGTCGGCGGCAAGCTGCGGGTCAAATCCATGACTGTTGCCACCAATGGTGCGAAATCAGGCCGCAAATATACAATTGATGCGCTGATCACCTCCTCCGGCTGGACACCATCGGTACATCTGTTCTCGCAATCACGCGGTAAGCTGCGTTTTGATGATGCCAAACAGCGCTTCCTGCCCGATGTCTACGCACAGGACTGCATCTGCGTCGGCACCTGTAACGGCACCGACGATTTGCAGGCTGCAATTGATGAAGCCGTTGCAGCAGGCACATCTGCCGGTCTTGAAACTGGTGGCAAGGCATCAGCAACCACCGCTGTCAGTGCAACAACAGCCTATAGCTGGAGCGGCGGCATGGTCGGCACCACAGCCGGTGCAGGCCCTGACAGCAATGTGAAGGCGTTTATCGACTTCCAGCATGATGTTTGCGCCAAGGATATACGCAATGCCGTGCGTGAAGGTATGCACTCTATCGAGCATATCAAACGCTTCACCACCAACGGCATGGCATCCGATCAGGGTAAAATGTCCAATATGCACGGGCTGGCGATTGCCTCGGAAGCGCTCAACAAACCAATCCCGCAGGTCGGTCTTACCACCTTCCGCCAGCCGTATACGCCGGTGACTTTCGGCACGCTCATCAACTCGTCCCGCGATCATTTGTTTGATCCGGCACGCCAGACTGCTCTGCATCAGTTTGAAGAGCAAAACGGCGCGGTTTATGAGGATGTCGGCAACTGGAAACGCGCATGGTATTATCCGCAGGCCGGTGAAACCATGCATGATGCGGTTTCCCGCGAGTGCAAAACCGTGCGCGAAGTGGCCGGTATTTTTGATGCCTCTACCTTGGGCAAGATCGAGGTTGTCGGGCCTGATGCGGCTGAGTTCCTCAATCTGATGTACACCAATGCATGGGATACGCTGAAACCGGGTCGCTGCCGCTACGGTATCATGACCGGTGAAGATGGTTTCGTGATGGATGATGGTGTGGTCGGTCGCATGGCACATGACCGCTTTCACGTCACCACCACAACCGGCGGTGCGCCGCGTGTCCTCAACCATATGGAAGATTATCTCCAGACCGAGTTCCCGCATCTCAATGTCTGGCTGACCTCCATAACCGAACAATGGGCAGTGATTGCCGTTCAGGGGCCGAAAGCCCGTGAGATTATTGCGCCATTTGTTGAGGGCATTGACATTTCCAATGAAGCCTTCCCGCATATGAGTGTGGCGGAAGGTAAATTCTGCGGTGTGCCAACCCGCCTGTTCCGCATGTCCTTTACCGGTGAGCTGGGCTTTGAAATCAATGTCCCTGCCGATTATGGTCAGTCGGTGCTGGAAGCTGTCTGGGAACGTGCGAAGGCTATGGGCGCCTGCCTCTACGGCACGGAAACCATGCATGTTCTGCGCGCGGAAAAAGGCTACATCATTGTCGGTCAGGATACAGACGGCACTCTGACCCCCTATGATGCAGCGGTCGGCTGGGCAGTTTCCAAGAAGAAAACCGACTTCGTCGGCATTCGCGGTATGCGCCGTCCCGATCTGGTGGCGGAAGGCCGCAAACAGCTGGTCGGCCTGCTGACCAAAAATCCGAATACAGTGCTGGAAGAAGGTGCGCAGATCGTTGCCGATCCGAACCAGCCGAAACCGATGAAAATGCTCGGTCACGTCACCTCTTCCTACTGGTCGTCCAATCTTGGCCGTTCCATTGCCATGGCTGTGGTACATGACGGATTTAACCTGCACGGCAAAACCCTGTTCGTGCCGATGCCGGATCGTGTGATTGAAGTTGAAGTAACCGGCCCCGTCTTTATTGACGAAAAGGGAGAGCGCCTGCATGTCTAATTCCGAAGCAAGCGCACAGCGCATCACAGTTCTGGGCAACAACCGTGCCGGAAACGGTTCAGTACAGATCACACCGGCAGAACCGGCGGAGCGTATTTCGCTCCGCGCCCGTACCAATGATCTCGCCGACCTGTCCAAAGCCCTTGGCGTTACTCTGCCGCAAAAGCCAAAGCACAGCGCCACCAAGGGCAAACGCTCGGCATTGTGGCTCGGGCCTGATGAATGGCTGGTGATTGACACCGGCGGGCAGTCCCCCTTTGCGGATTTGCAAGGTGTTGAAACACTGCATGCCGCAACGGATGTATCTCACCGCAATATCGGCATCCTCATTTCCGGCGAAGGCGCAGAAGCAACTATCAATGCCGGTTGCCCGCAGGATTTGTCTTTGGCCGTTTTTCCGGTTGGCGCTGCCACCCGTACGATTTTTGGCAAAGCTGAGATTGTGCTGTGGCGTCTGTCTGAAACAGAATTCCGGCTGGAATGCTGGCGCTCTTTTGGCACCTATGTTTTCGGACTGCTGAGTGAAGGCGCACTGGACGCAGCCGTCTGACGATACTTTCAACGTCCTGAAACTGTCATAATTGCACTTTAAGCACCGCGTCTTCCAAAAGGCGCGGTGTTTTTATTTTGAGTAAACATAATAGCTTTAATGTGATTGTTCATTTACAGCAGACCGCACTAAAGCATCTTTTGCGCCGCATTGCCCTCTTCTGTTTTAACAAGCACCCTGTTCATGACCATTAAAAACCGTCTCATCATTAATTTTACAGGTTATGAAGGGCTGCACCCCAAAGCTGTCCGTGTGCGCCATCGCAAGATTATGAGCGATTTTGACAAGCTGTGGGGCACAAAAACCAGCCTGACCCCTATGGTCGACGCAGATCACGGCAGTGGCACCATGCAGGTGACAGCCAAAGGTGTGAACTGGGAAACGCAAAGCGAATTCTGCCAGTTCGGCACCGCAGATATTTTTGACGATTATGCTGCACGTTCCCTGCCGCACCGTTTGTTTGCCGGCAGCCGTGCTTTTCTGAATATTCTCTTCACCGGCACATTATGGCGTTACGGCCGCACCAGCTGGCGTTTTGTGATGTTCTTCCTGTGGCCGTTTCTGATGGTGCTGGCTATGCTGGCCTTAACACTCGGCATCACAGCAGCGCCGGTACTGGCAGGCTTTTCCGCATTGCACATGCTTTGGTCGCTGCCGCTGGCGCTTGGCATTTGCTACGGACTGATACGGGCACTGGATGAAAAACTTTTCATTTCCTATCTGCTCGACGACTGGTCTGCGGCCTATGACCGGATTTATGACAACAGCCCTAAACTGCTGGAACGCAAACAAATTTTTGCACAAATGCTTGCAGAGAAATTGCGCAGCAGTGATGCGGATGAAGTCATCATTATGGGGCATAGTCTCGGCACTGTACCGGCGATTGAAGCGCTGGCAGAAGTCTGGCGCACCGAGCCGGAACTCCTGCGAAAACAGCCGGTCTCTTTGCTTGCTGCCGGTTCCTGCCTGTTGATGATTGCTCTGCACCCGCGCGCCAAAACCCTGCGGGAAGATGTACGCGTGCTGCTCAATGACAGTCCGGTTTTCTGGGCAGAGTTTCAGGCACTGACGGATATCATTCATTTTTATAATTCAGAACCTGCCAAGGCTCTGAAAATTCAAACGAATAATCCCCCGCTGATCAGCCATATCCGGTTCAAACATATTCACTCTCCTGTCCGTTACAAACAGGCCAAGGGCAATTTCTTCAAAATGCATTTGCTGTTTATTTCCGGCAGCCAGAAGAAAAATGCCTATGATATCGGCATGTTTCTGCACGGGCCATTTGCGCTCAAAACCCTGCTGAGCGAATATCCCGATCGGCCTGCACCGCTTGAAGATATCAGCAACAAAAAAGCCCGCTAAAAGCGGGCTTTTTATTATTCAGCAGGAGGCACAACCGCAATCGTCAACCACCGTGCAGTCAAAGCCGGTTTGACCATGCCTTCCACTTCCAGTGTCACATCATAATGATTGACCACACGACCGGAAGGACGGATATCCGCATCAGCCAGTTTGAAACGGGCACGGACACGGGTACCGGTTTTGACCGGCGACATGAAACGCACACTGTCAAAACCGTAATTGATGCCCATGGTTGCGCCCTGCAGCATCGGCAGGGCTTCAAAAGCCAAAGTCGAGAGCAATGAAAGCGTCAGGAAACCATGGGCGATTGTGCCGCCGAAAGGTGTTTCTGCCGCACGTACCGGATCAACATGGATATATTGATGATCATCCGTTGCATCCGCAAACTGGTTGATCATTTCCTGTGTCACCACCCGCCACTCAGAGCAGCCGATTTCCGTGCCGATCGCTTCACGCAGCTGATCCAGAGTGATCGCATCTTTCATTGCTATAGACCTTTATGATGGATTCGCACTTTTAGAGAATGTTATTCTCTATCTCTTTCCAGCTGCTATAAACCGCTTTTGCACCTTTTTCCAAAAGCTTTTCCGTGTGTCCGGCATAAGTATGTCCGCCACCGGTATAACCGATTGCTGTCATGCCTGCGGCAACAGCCCCTTCCACACCAAATGGTGAATCCTCAAACACCACACAACGTGCCGGATCAGCACCGAATTTCTCTGCGGCAAACAGGAACAGGTCCGGCGCAGGCTTACCGCGTTTGACCATTGTTGATGAGTATAATGCCCCATTAAACGCCCCGATCAGACCGGTTTTTTCCAGACTGAAAGCAATACGCTGCGGCGAAGAGGAAGAGGCCACGCAGCTGCGGGTCTTCAGGCGCTCCAGCACACCGGCAATGCCGTCACAAGGTTGCAAGGCTTCAGAAAACACCCGATGTGTTTCCGGCCAGATATCATCCTGCGCTGCATCCGGCAGATAATGGCCGGTCAGATCGCCGATCAGACGGATAATATCCGCCTGTTTCATTCCTACACCCTTGGCTACCGTACCGTCAGGAATCGGCATATTATGACGGGCATAAACATTATGGAAAGCCAGCGCAGCCAGTGGTTCGCTGTCGACCAGCACACCGTCACAGTCAAAAATCACGAGATCCCAGTTATTATTGGTTACGCTGTCCAGCACTTTGAACTCCTGCTCTGTCATGCCGCACGGATGCAGCCTTTGCCTTATTGATCTTTAATCTAGAGCGGTTTACGCACATGTTAAACTATAGTGATCGCTCTAGCTTTTTTAATAATCGCATTATCACGGCCATCAAGTTGTTCCAACTTGACTGTGAAATGCTCAGGTCTTTTATAACTGTCATTATCAGGCGGGTTATTCTCCCGCAAAACACTATCTCCGGAGAACAAACATGGCCACCAATGTCGCACTCACCGGCTTAGCTCGTGATATGAAAGCCCGCGCCGATACCGGTAAACCCATCCGCATTGGCCTGATCGGCTGCGGCGAAATGGGAACCGATATTGTGACCCGTGTCGCCCATATGCCCGGCATTGAAATCGGCGCGATTTCGGAAACCAATCCGCAGCGCGCTCTCAAAGCCGCCGAGATCGCCTATGGTGAACAAGGCCATGCCCGTGAGACCGGCACCGGTTCTGATCTGAGCCTTGCGCTCGAAGCTCATAAAATTGCTGTTACCGATAATGCAGACCTCATTCTCAATAATGACCTGATTGACGTGGTGATTGATGCAACCGGTATTCCTGCCGTTGGTGCAGAAATCGGTTTGCGTGCCATGGAGCACGGCAAACATCTCGTAATGATGAATGTTGAAGCTGATGTGACAATCGGCGCTTATCTGAAAAGTGAAGCCGATCGTCTTGGTGTTGTCTATTCGCTCGGCGCCGGTGACGAACCGTCATCCTGCATGGAGCTGATCGAATTTGTCACCGCCATGGGACATCCGATTGTTGCTGCCGGTAAGGGTAAGAACAATCCGCTCAATATTGATGCGATCCCTGATAATTATATCGAGGAAGCCACCCGCCGTAATATGAATGTACGCCTGTTGGTGGAGTTTGTGGACGGCTCCAAAACCATGGTGGAAATGGCGGCTATCGCTAATGCCACCGGTCTGGTACCGGATAAAGCCGGTATGCATGGCCCTGCGGCTACACTGGATCAGCTCTCCTCAACACTCATCCCTGAAAAAGACGGCGGCGTGCTCTCCCGTGTGGGTGTGGTTGATTACACAATCGGCAAGGGCGTAGCTCCGGGTGTATTCGTGGTTGCGGACATGTCCCATCCGCGTATTAGTGAGCGTATGGAAGACCTGAAAATGGGTAAAGGCCCATATTTCACCTTCCATCGTCCGTATCACCTGACCTCGCTGGAAGTGCCCCTCACCTGCGCCCGTGCAGTGCTTTACGGCAAAGCGGATATGGTGCCGCTGAGCAAACCCACAGCGGAAGTGGCAGCTGTGGCCAAAAAAGATATGGCGGTTGGCGAAACCCTCGATGCAATCGGTGAATATTGCTACCGTGCATGGATCATGACGGCCGGTGAAGCACGCAGCGCCAAAGCCATTCCATGCGGTATGCTAACCGGTGCCAAAGTGCTCAAACCGATCAAAAAAGGCGAACTCATCACCTATGACAACGCGGCTTTGCCTGCCGGCTCCCGCCTTGCAGAACTACGCGCCCGTCAGGACAAGCTGGTTTACGGCGTTTAAAGTATAATAATTTTTGCCCCTGAAATTGTTTTCAGGGGCAGATACTCAGTACTTTTTATCATCATCAGTAATATAATAAGCAATTGGCGCTGTTATAATTTGAGCGGCCACATCTGAGATGATGCCCTTCTCTTTCGCTTCATCAGGCAGCAGAAATTTCCGGTCATTTTCACTCGAAAGTAAAGTGCTGATCTCAGTATCTGAATACCGGCTGCATTCTTTATAAACTTCTGTAAATTGCTCGACATAACCCTTAAGATCACGGCCTGCTGTTATGAACTGGTCAGGCTGAAAAGCCCGCTGTTGATGTGTTATAGAAGGCGGATGCATAATGAAACGCCCGCCTTTACGCGACTGGCGGTCTTTGGCTCCACAAAAAATCATCGTTGCAGAAGACATCACTGTCGACAGGTTCACCGTCGTGATCGGTATATGCGAGCTTTTGACAGCCCAATATCCCGCATAACCACTATCCATATCCCCGCCATAGCTGCTGATATAGAGATAGATATTTTCCAGCTTTTTATAATTCGTATTCAGACTATCGATGGCCTGTATCAGTTCACTGACACTTTTTGTATTCACACCGGCCGTAAAATAGATTTTTGCCGCAACGGCATTTTCAAGCACCTTCTCGTCCTGAGGTATGACCTTTTTCAACTCAGCCTGCGCTCCGGTCGATGCCATAAAAAACAACGCTGTTATCTGCAAAATCCGCTGATATTTTTTCACATCCACCTCATATAACAACTGAAAATATCCGGCATTGAAGCGCAGATCAGCAATCATCAAAATCCCAATTAATTGGGATTGATGAGCTGGCTTTTTTGAAACCGGAATCTATTCGTAAACAAGTCGCTCCAAGTCTTTAATGCCACAGGTATTTCACAATACAACGGACACAATCCGATCTGAAAACAGCATTAAACACTTATAAAACAACAATAAAAAAGGCGACTCAAAAGCCGCCTTTTCTTTTATCTGCCGAAGCGCACCGGTTTAATCCAGCGCTTTGACGATATTTTCAACCATCTTCTTTGCATCAGCAAACAGCATCATGGTGTTGTCGCGGAAGAACAATTCATTCTCCACGCCGGCATAGCCGGAGCCCATGCCGCGTTTGATAAACAACACCGTTCCGGCCTTGTCCACATCGAGAATAGGCATACCGAAGATCGGAGACTGCGGATCGGTTTTTGCCGCCGGATTGGTCACGTCATTCGCACCGATCACGAAAGCCACATCGGCCTGTGCAAATTCGGAGTTGATATCTTCCAGCTCGAAGACCTCATCATAAGGCACATTGGCTTCAGCCAGCAGCACGTTCATATGCCCCGGCATACGACCAGCCACCGGATGAATGGCATATTTGACCTCAACGCCCTCTTCCTTCAGCTTGTCAGCCATTTCACGCAGCGCATGCTGTGCCTGTGCCACCGCCATACCATAACCCGGTACGATGATAACCTTGGCAGCATTCTTCATGATGAAAGCCGCATCATCCGCCGAACCTTGCTTGACCGGACGCTGTTCCACTTCACCCGCTGCACCAGCAGCAGATGTATCGCCGCCGAAACCACCAAGGATTACGGAAATGAACGAGCGGTTCATGCCCTTACACATGATGTAGGACAGGATCGCACCGGAAGAACCGACCAACGCACCGGTGATAATCAGCGCCAGATTGCCCAGCGTAAAGCCGATACCCGCTGCGGCCCAGCCGGAATAGGAATTAAGCATAGACACAACCACCGGCATATCCGCGCCGCCGATCGGAATAATGATCAGCACGCCGAACAGCAGTGACAGCAGCACAATCGCCCAGAACACCAGATGGCTTTCAGTCATCGCCAGCACGATCACCAGCACCACAATGCCGATAAACAGTGCCGCATTGATGATATGACGTGACGGCAGCATGATCGGCTTGCCCGACATACGTCCGTCCAGCTTGAGATAGGCAATAATCGAACCGGTGAATGTAATGGCACCGATAGCCACACCAAGCGACATTTCCACCAGCGCCTGCGCGTGGATTGTACCCACTTCCCCGATACCAAAGGAATGCGGCGAGTAGAGAGCCGCAGCAGCGACCATGACAGCTGCAAGACCAACCAGCGAGTGGAAGAATGCCACCAGCTGCGGCATGGCTGTCATAGCAATACGCTTGGCTACAACGGCACCGATACCGCCACCGATCACCAAGCCTAATACAATCAGTGCCAGCCCGCCAAAAGACGGCTGTGCCAATACCAGCGTGGTGACAATGGCAATGCCCATGCCGAGCATACCGTAAAAATTGCCCTGACGGCTGGTTGTCGGATGAGAAAGACCGCGCAGCGCCAGAATAAACAGCACGCCGGAAACGAGATAAAGAAAGGCTGCCAGATTAACACTCATATCCAAGCCCCTCACTTATCTTTTTTCTTATACATGGCAAGCATGCGCTGGGTGACCAGAAAGCCCCCGAAAATATTCACACTTGCCAGGACCAGCGCGATAAAGCCAAAGCCCGTTGCCCAACCGGAAAGGGAGAGTCCGACGGCCAGAAGTGCACCGACAACAATCACTGAGGAGATCGCATTGGTCACCGCCATCAAAGGTGTGTGTAAGGCAGGCGTTACCGACCAGACAACGTAATAGCCAACAAAAATCGACAATACGAAGATCGCCAGCTGAAACACAAAAGGATCAATCACCCCGCCGCTGGCAACATGCACAGCATTGCTGATTGAATCTGAACTACCCAGACCTTCCGCAGCAGCCCGCAAGTTTTCAACGGCTTTATCGAGACCGCTCAGTGCCTCTTTCAAAGAATCAGCACTCATGCCTCATCCCCCTTATTTCCGGCTTCATTTACGGTTTTCTTGCCTGCACCCGTTTTGGTTGCCGGTTTTGCAGCAGCCGGTTTTTTGGGGGCAGCTTTTTTAACCGGAGTTTTTTTCACGGCAGGTTTTGGCGCGGCTTCAGCCTTCATGACTGGTTCAGCTTTTTCCGCCACCACAGCCACATTGGCAAATGCCGGATGCACAATAGCACCCTGATGGGTCAGCACGGTTGCTTTCACCAGCTCATCATCAAGATTGATAGCAACTTGCTTGGTGTCTTTGTCGATCAGCGTTTCAAGGAAAGCGAACAGGTTACGCGCATAAAGCTGTGAAGCAGAAGCGGCGATGCGACCGGCTGTATTCATATGACCGATGATTTTCACACCATCTTTTGTCGTCACCTGTCCGGCAACAGCACCTTCCACATTGCCCCCGCGTTCAACCGCAAGATCAACCAGCACAGAGCCCGGCTTCATACTGGCAACCATCGCCGCACTGACCAGCTTTGGTGCAGCACGTCCCGGAATAAGCGCCGTCGTAATCACAATATCCTGCTTGGCAATATGATCGGCCACGAGAGCGGCCTGCTTTGCCTGATAGTCTTTCGACATTTCCTTGGCATAGCCTCCGGCAGTTTCAGCCGCTTTGAACTCTTCGTCCTCTACAGCGACAAACTTAGCCCCGAGCGATGCCACCTGTTCTTTGGCTGCCGGACGCACGTCCGTCGCCGTAACCACAGCTCCGAGGCGACGTGCGGTCGCAATGGCCTGCAAACCGGCAACGCCCGCCCCCATGACAAAGACTTTGGCAGCAGGCACTGTACCCGCAGCCGTCATCATCATCGGCATGGCACGGTCATATTCTGAGGCCGCATCAATCACTGCCTGATAACCGGCAAGGTTAGCCTGCGACGACAGCACATCCATTACCTGCGCACGGGTAATACGCGGCATAAACTCCATCGTAAAAGCCGTCAGGCCAGCCTGTGCAATCGCTGCAACACTGTCCTCATGACCATAAGGATCAAGCATTGCGATCAGTACCGCACCGGTCTTGTAGTTTTTCAATTCGGTCTGTGAGGGACGACGCAGTTTAAGAACAATATCCGCGGTTTTAATATCAGAGGTCTTACCGATCTGCGCACCGGCATCAGCAAAAGCCTGATCCGTAATACGCGACGCAATACCTGCACCACTTTCCACGATTACCTTAAATCCGTAGCCGATCAGCTTTTTCACAGTTTCCGGCGTCGCCGCCACCCGTGCTTCACTCGGATCAGTTTCAACGGGAATGAATATTACCTGAGACAAAACTGCCCTCACTTTCCCTATCCCCAAAACTCACAAAACCCGCTCCGGTCTCCTCGGAACAAAATTTTGGACGGGCGCAGTAAATCACGGAAAAAGCAGGCTGCAATACTATTTATGTAAAAAATCTCTGATGTGATCGAAAATACGCATTTAAGTCAGTTGTACTGACCGGAATCCACTAAATTATGCAAAATCTACACAATTATACCGCCCTGAAGGCGGCATAATTATACTTTGAATTTATCGGCACTCTGTCAGTAACAAAGCAACCAAATCTCACATGAGGAAAACTGCCGCTGCCATAATCAGCGCGAACAGAATAACGCCCGAGAACCAGCCGGCAGCAAAAAATGCAAATGCCATCGCGATCATCAAAGCGGAAAGCACAATCGTTCCCCATTTCACCAAAAAGGTAAAACCATGATAGGTGCGCTCGTGCTCAGGATAATCCATCTCTGCGCCAAGCTCTGCAGGACCGTGCTGAATTTCTGCCATATCTTTCTCCCTCCCCAAAGATATCTTCCTTTGCGGCCGTCTTCCGGTTCAGAAATCTTATCTGATCACAGTTGACACAGTTCATAAGCAATAGGCAAGCTTCAGTTCACAGCCAATGTTGCGACAATCTGCTGCAATGCCTGTTGCTGTGCCGAATCAGACCCCTAGTCCGGTATATTTAGCCGTTGGCAGAATAGTCAGCGGAACATTGCCTGCGCGGATATCAGCAAACATATTACGCCGCTCATGGGCCTGAGATTTAAAAAACGGAAACCGCACAGCAACCGCATCACGGATTGAACTGACCGCCGCAGCCCCTAACCCCACCTGAATACCATAACCATCATGATCGCGCGGGTCTGCCAGCATTTGCGAACCAAAAATACGCTTATAGAAAGCCATATGCTCCGGCTTAACTGCGGCAAGGCAAAAACTTGCATTGAAATATTCTGATGCCATCGCTGCGATACGCAGTGTCAGATAGGGGATAGCGGGGAATTCAGCCAGATAAACAGGATCCGCAGCAAAACGTGTCGGATCGACAAAACTCATATTATTATCCAGCATTGGTCCAAGAATATCCGGAAATAATTTGGCGCTGGTTCCGATGCGATGCTCTGCTGTAATATGATGAACCCGGAGCGTACTGACCAGAATACCGTCTATATAGACGCCATAAACATAGGCCTGATGATCACGGTCCACTTCATCAATAATCGTGCCCAGAAAATTGTCGTCCATGACATTGCGCGTCATATAGGAACGATAACGCAGCCGGCCGACCTCTTCCAGATCTTCCGCATGTATAACCCGCCGGTATTCCACTCGATCCAAAAACTCCAGCATATGCCGGGCAAAGTTCGAAAGGACTGGTGCTTTCGCAACCGGTTGAGAGACCGTCATCTATATTGTCCGCCACCAATAAACTAAAGCTCTGGTGCAGCCATTTCTTGAATATGCCACGCTTCATATTTCGTAAAATATACGAGAATATTCATCCTATTTTAAACCCGCCCCCTATCAGCAAAATCTAAAATAAAGCGTAATTTCAAAGCACTAACTATTCCGGTACATAGTCTTATACCCGGAACATAATATATTCAGGAAACAGCAATATCCCTCGCGGGCATCACCTTGCATATCTGCCCGCTGATTTGAGGAAACAAATATGCTGGTAACCATTTCTCTTTATGTGTGACAAAAAGCAAGGGTCCAGACCGGCACAATCAATCTTTTTTATATCTGCCGCAGAATGAACACATCGCCCACCGGCATATTTTCAAACTGATCCGGTATCAGGAAGGAAGCTCGTCCGCCTGTGCGGCACCTGCATGGTCATTAGACATAACCGAAAGAGAGCGTCCGAGTTGCGCACTGATCTCATCGGCACTTAGGGGTGCTCCCAGCAAAAAGCCCTGCACCAGATCTGCACCACCAGTTCCGCGAATCAGTTTCAGCTGTTCTTCAGTCTCCACACCTTCAATGGTTACCCCGAAACCCAGCTCATGAGAAAGCTGTGTCACACCACGCAAAAGCATAAAGGCCCGTCTGTCCGTTACAATGTCACGGACAAAAGAACGATCAATTTTGACCTTTGTCAGTGGCAAGGTGTTCAGATAGCTGAGACTGGAATAACCGGTGCCGAAATCATCAAGGGCAATATTAATGCCTGAATTTTTTAAACGCTGCAGCATTTCGCAGGTTTTGACGCGATCACTGATAATGGCGCTTTCCGTCACTTCAACTTCAAGCAGGTAAGACGGCAATTGCGCTTTTTGCAAAGCATCGACAACCATATCAACAATACCGGAATTTTTCAGATCAATGGCAGAAAGATTGACCGATACGCCGATCTTATGCCCCCAACCGGCACAATCCTGACAGGCACGATGCAGCATAAACTGCGTCAGCTCTGTAATAATTCCCATTTCTTCAGCAAGCGGAATATAATCTGCCGGTCCGATAGGTCCGAATTTCGGATGATGCCAGCGGGACAGTGCTTCAACTGCAACAATACGAAGCGAATTAAGACTGACAATCGGCTGATAGACAACCGTCAGACTGCCTGCATTGATTGCCTCACGCAGATCATTTTTCAACTTCTGCCGTGAGCGATATTTCGTATCCATTGCCTCCACGAAAGCAACCCAGCGGTCATGCTCGCTGCTTTTGGCCTCATAGAGCGCCAGATCGGCATTCACATGCAAACCGCGCAGATCCACATTCTTCATAACATCAACTGCCACACCGGCGCTGATATCCAGATAAATCTGTTGTGAAGCGAATTCATAAACACCGCTCAGATAGGCCGTGACCTCATCCATAACCGTATTGATATGCGAACGGTCTTTAATCCCCTGAATGAACAGAACAAATTCGTCACCGCCAAAGCGTGATGCCACAAAACGCTCGGCATCAAGCTGTCCGAGACGCTCAGCAAACTGCCGCAATAATTCATCGCCCGTATGATGGCCGTATGAATCATTCACATGTTTGAAATGATTAAGGTCAATGACCGCAAGTGCAACAAGATCGTCAGGTTTGTTGCCTGCAGTCAGCGCACGAACCAGTGTTTCAAAATAGAACCGGTTAGGCAATCCGGTCAGCCCGTCATAACGCGCCATATGCTGGATTTGCGCCTCAGCCTCAATCCGCCCCGTGACGTCATCAAAAATCAGCACCGCACCTTCTTCGCGACGCTGATTACACATCACCTCGATATAGCGGTTATTCCCGAAATGAAACACATCACGCTGGCGGCGGCCTTCCAGCAATTCGTCAATCCGCATGCGTACATTGCCCAGCTCGTCACGCGGAAACAATCCATGCTTGCTGCAATAGCGCAAAACAACTTCAAATGGACGGTTAAGAAGGCTGATATTTTGCGAGATATTCAGCATATCCCGCACCTGCTTGTTGACCACAGCAATAGCCGCGCGGCCATCCAGCATCACCAGTCCCTGAGGCATATTATTCAATGCTGTATCAAAACGGCTGACAACGGTGCTGAGACGGCGCTCATTCATCACGGCCGCAAACAGTGACTGTCGCAACCCGTTGGCCATCTGGATATTGCTGAGAAAATACGGAACCAGCAATGCGCCGATAATCACATGATAGATGCTGTCGACCAGAATAAACCCGAACAGAACAGGCACCAAAGCGCATACCGACATCATGACAACAGCATTACGCGACGCATAATTACGGCCGACAATAGAAACAACGGAAGCAAGAAGAATAGAAAGACTGGCCAGCTCAGCAAACGGATCATTGATCACATAGGTGCTGTAAAAACAAAGCAGCCCGAGGATCAGACAGATTGCACAGGCACCCAAAAGATAGTGCATTTCCCAGCGATTAATTTTGTCGTGAGTTAGTCTGCTGAAATCAGCTCTGTCAAACACATGCATATCATACATGCGGATACTGGTAATTAATGCGAACAGGCCCGAGAAAATAACGAATACAACATCGCCGGTTTTAAAATAAATAACCATGCAGGCCAGCATATGTGCGGCCAGTCCGAACCAAAGCGTTTCCCGATTGCCATAAAGCGCTCTGACAAATGACAGGCGAACGTCCACCGGAATGTTGGTCTTAAATAACCATGTCATTTGTCACTGCTCCCCCTCGCCGGGGAAGAATGGCAAAAATACTTTAAAAATAAGTTTCAACTTTTTCTACTTTTGAGTGTTTTTATATTAAAATCAATGCCATAGGTTGCTATTCCCTTCGATAGGATTATTATCGTTGGGAACTATAAAAATATATTTAAAAATTATGATATTCGTAAGTTCTACAATAAAGATATACCCTGCAAACACAGAGCACACAGCCCGCACATCCAGACTGTCCGCTGATCCCGCCTGAAAAGCAATCCTCCAACAGTCGCAGACGTCACCCCTGCAGGCTGTGTCCGCCATCAACCGTGATGGTTGTACCTGTCATGTATCCACCTGCATTTGAAGCAAGCAATAAAAGTGCGCCTTCCAGATCACAATTTTCTCCAAGCCGGCGCATCGGGTTTTTTGCCTTAAGATAATTGCGCGCCGGCCCCGTCATAAGCTCCTGATTAATGCCTGTCGGAAACCAGCCCGGCGCAATGGCATTCACGCGAATATTATGGGCTGCCCATTCAAGCGCCAGAGCCCGCGTCATCTGCGCCAAAGCAGCCTTAGACATAGAATAAGCAACAGCGCCTTTCTGCGGCACATTTTTCAGAATGCTGGTTGTATTGATAATAGCGCCGGCAATTTCGGCTTCAATCATCCGTCGTGCGGCTTCCTGTGCAACGTTGAAAGCACCGACAACATTGACAGCAAAAACCTGCTCCATCATCTCAGTGGTTGTTTTCAAAGCACTGGCTTTGCAGGCAATACCGGCATTATTAAAAACCACACTGACCGTACCGAAATGCTTCTCCGCCTCGTCAAAGGCGGCAGCGATATCCGCACTGTCCGCAACATCGGCACAAATATGAAGGATGTCCGGCTTTATAGTCTCGCAATCAGCGCAGGAGATCTCAGGATGGCTGCGCGCGATGGACACAACTTTTGCACCATGCGCAGCAAGTGTATGCACCATATGATGCCCCAGTCCGGACGAACCGCCTGTCACCGCAATAACTTTATCTTTTACAGAAAATATATTCGGATGATTTGCGGACATCGCCCTCTCAATCAATTTTACTGTCGCCGGATACAACGCAAAATTTTACAATAATTATTCCCAATCACGCTACTTTACAGTAGACAAATTCAGGTCGCTGAAAACTGACAATCCGGACAATATTCCCGTACCTTTTTTCATTTTTCCGGCTCTTACAGAAACGCTGTTTCACTGCATAATTGTAAAACTAACCAACTGCCTGCGACTGCGCAACCACGACAAGGCCTGTTTATCATGCAAAAATCCCGCCCTCTGATTGCTGTCACTTCTGACATTCGTGATATTGACGGCAATAACTGGCACGCAACACCTTCGGAATATATTACAGCGCTTGCGGAAGTCGCTCAGGTAACACCGCTATTGGTGCCGAATATCCGTGACAAGGTTGACCACGACGCTCTGTTCGCTGCGGTTCACGGTTTGCTTATTACCGGCTCGCGTTCCAACGTACATCCGGAACATTACGGACAGGAAGCCACAGAACAGCACGGCCCTTTTGATCCGGATCGCGATGCAACTACCCTGCCTTTGATCCGCGCCGCACTGGAACGTGGCATTCCCGTGCTTGGCATCTGTCGCGGCTTGCAGGAAATGAATGTCGCGCTTGGCGGCTCGCTGGCCAATGATATTCAGGAACTCGACGGCAAGAACGATCACCGCGCTCCGGTTTCCGCAATCCGCGATGAGCGTTATGCCATTTCGCATCCGCTGGAGATTGTTGAAAACTCATGCCTTGCTGCAATTCTGGAAAGCACTGCAGTTAACACCAATTCTGTGCACCGTCAGGCGATTGACCGTCTGTCTGACAAGCTTGAACCACAAGCCGTTGCCGAAGATGGTACGATCGAAGCTGTTACTGTGAAAGATGCACAGGATTTTGCACTCGCAGTGCAATGGCATCCTGAATATTGGGTACGATCCGATGCACCTTCAGCCAAAATCTTTCAGGCATTCGGTGATGCCGTGCGCAAACATGCCGGCAAAGCAGAGTAAAAATATACAGTGTCACAGATCGCGGTTGTGAAAGCCGCGATCTGTATTTCAGAACCGGTATTTCAATCCGCCGCTTAAAGAAAAAGACTGGAATTTCATTCCGGCTCCATCCGGAAAATATTCCACGACTTCTCCGCTGCTCAGATTATACATTGTTGTATCAGCAGTTTTGTTGAAATAGCGCTCATAATTACCGGCGAGGAAAAATGATGTCTGCGCGGTATAGGCATATTCTGTACGCGCACCGACCGACATGAATGCCAGGCTATCATATTTCTCAGTAAAACGCAGGTTCCGCCGCCAGTGATGATCTTCATCTCTGGATTTAAAGGCCAAACCGCCCCTTGCCTGCACGGAGAAAGTCCACTGGTTAAAGCTCTTGCTTGCTTCCAGCCCCAGAAATGTTGTCGGATAGCTCTGTTCATAACTGATAGTACGCTCACCATCAGAAAGATCACCGGCATCATCACGAAATTCATTCCGGCTATAAATATAGCTGCCGCCATAGGCATCCCATTTCACATTGGTATATTTAAAGCCGCCATGCAGATTAAGCAGCGCTGTTTCATTGACGTAGAAATTATGCCCCAGTGCCAGATCAGCCGTAATATAGCGGTTAAGCTGTGTATCAGGATGAATTGAGCGGTGCGACCACGCATCGGAGCCATAACCGGCTGGCGGATCCATCAGCCAGTCATAATCTTTCATCCGGTTATTGCCGCTGAAACCAACCATCACATTGCCTGCCAGCGTCCAGTCATTATCAAATACGGCTTTTGCTGCTGCGGTCAGAACCGGTGCATCCGTTTTCCAGATCAGATGGCTGATCTTCTTACCGGTATTATTATAAACCAGCTCATCCCCTTGCAGATGGATGTAACCAATTCCGCCCAGAAAAGAAAAATCAGGATTACTGATCCGTATATCTGTGGTTTGTGCAAGATTTAAATCTGCGGCACCGGACGGCAAAGCTGTAAATAACAAAAACTGACTAAAAATAACGGCTGATACAGATTTCACAACACGCCCCCGCTTATGAATACAGAGGGCATTTAGAATATAATTTTACAAAATTTCAAATACTAAAATACTGAAACCTGCCTGTTTGTGCGTATCAGGCAGGTTTACTTGTCGACTGACGGATATGTAATTCCGGTTTAATCAGCGGCTGATCGCTATGCATTTCAACACCGTTGAGCTGATCCAGCAGTGCACGCGCCGCCTGACGACCAACTTCACGCTGGCCGTTCCAGACTGTTGTCAGGGCCGGAGTGGCAATTGCCGCTTCTTCCAGATCGTCATAACCGGTTACAGAAATATCTTCACCCGGCACCAGACCGGCACGGGCAATACCATTCATCAGTCCGATTGCCACCAGATCGTTCCAGCACACTGCTGCAGTCGGCTTGTCTTTCAGTGATAAAAATTGCGGTGCAACTTCAAAACCACCTTGTTTGGTGCGCGGTCCCGGAATGCGCCATTCCGGTTTTACGGTCAGGCCGGCTTTTTCCATAGCATTGACATAGCCCTGATAGCGGTCACGACCTGTGGAGGTCTGATCCGTACCGCCGATCATCGCAATGCGGGTATGCCCGAGTGAAATCAGATGATTGGTCGCAAGACTGATGCCATAGGCATCATCGCCGCGAAACACCGGTACATCTGCACCTTCCACATTACGGGCGATCAGCACCACCGGCAGACCATTGTTTTCTGCCAGTTCAATATCCTCCGCAGGCGTACCGATGGCGGGAGACATAATCACCCCATCCGCACCGAGCTGCAAAAGCGTATCAACAAATGTACGCTGCTTCTCCAGCTGATCATAATGATTGCTGAGAATAAAGGTCTGACGGGAGCGATCCAGTTCCGTTTCAATGGAGCGCAAGATTTCCGCAAAAAACGGGTTCATAATATCATGAACCACAACACCGATAATGCCGGAGCGCGATGTGCGCAGTGAGGCGGCACGACGGTTATAAATATAGCCGATGGCGCGGGCATGTTCCTTGATGCGGTCACGGGTCTGATCCGCCACCAGAGGACTGTCACGCAAAGCCAGAGAAACCGTGGCCGTTGACACGCCAAGCGCATCAGCAATGGTTGAAAGTTTGATCTTCTGGGCCAAAAGCCGTCCGCCCCTTATTCAACAATCATATTCACCGGAACCGGCAGTTCTGCGGTATAGTGCTCTGCCGCAACCTTAGTTAATCAATATCTAGAATATAGTTTAACAAATAGCGAGACAGTTTTTAGCAACTTATCCGGCAAATTATTCATTACGGAACATCATACCTGTTCTCACCCGCCCTGTTTCATTTTTTAATCAGCATCATTATCATCAGCCAGATCATCTGTCGTATCAGTCTCATCACTGACAGCAGTGCGCAGCGGACGCCCCGCAGCAACAGCATTCAGATTATTCTCCATCCGCGTCAGCAACTTCAGAAGAACCTTCCGCTCTTTCTTTTCAAAACCACGCAGGCAGTCTTTTTCAGTTTTGCGTACCAGCTTTTCAATCACACGAATAACATCATGTCCCTGATCGGTCAGAAACACATGTGTCTGACGCTGATCGCTTTCCGATGCCTGCTTGGTGACAAAACCCTGTGCCTGCAAACGGCTGATCGTTTTTGTCACTGTCGGCGGACGCACGCCCAGACGCTGCGCCAGAATACCGGGAGGCAGGCCGTCCTCTTCGGCAAGTTTCAGCAAGACCGCATCCTGCCCCGCATATAATCCGTGTTCCAGCAGCCGCGTGGCTAATATCGTGCGCATCATCCGCGCATTGTGCTGTAACGGCTGAAGAATAGCAGTTTTGCCTGACTTGCTCATATGCACCCTACCTGTCCGTATATCATAGCATTTCCAGCAAAAGTGGGAACCGGTTTTGCGTCAGGAAATGCGTAAAAACAAAAAGATAGAGCATTTTTTCTGATTCAATCAAAACTGGAAATGCTCTATTACATAAACAACCTAATTGAAGGCGTTATGACTGACAAGCAGCAGTCTGGTCTCAGCTGCAAAGTCAGGACAACGGGCATAAAGGCGTATTTAGAATAGCCGCAGCCACACTCACCCGTTATGATACCTCTCACTTGCACATATCAGAGGAGAAATATTTTGCCGGAGATCACCCAGCACGCCAGTTCCGCCCTTTCTGACAGAGTGCCGCAAACCAGCGAGGCTCTCGTAACTGAGCCGCTGCAGGACACTATTCCTGAAAATCTCATTGCTGTCTTACCGCTGGGTGCCCATGAGCAACACGGACTTCATCTGCCTTTTGAGACAGACACGATTATCGCCGAGGGCATAGCCGCACGATTGGCAGAAAATTTGCCGGATCATATTACAGCGCGTTTTCTGGCCACAGAACCGGTTGGCTATTCTGTTGAACATATGGATGTGGAAGGCAGCCGCACACTGGCTTTTTCTGAAGCTGTTAACCGTTGGATCGGTATCGGGGAGAATCTTTGTGCTGCGAATATTCGCAAGCTGGTTATCCTCAATGCCCATGGCGGCAACTCCCCTTTGGCGACCATTGTCGCCACAGAATTGCGCGCACGTCTGGGTATGCTGGCTGTGGCAACCCATTGGACACGGTTCGGTATACCGGAAGATCTCATCAGTGCGGAACAAAAACACCTTGATATCCACGCAGGCTATATCGAAACTTCTGTCATGCTGGCCTTGGCACCGGAGCTTGTGCAGATGGATAAGGCGCAGAATTACATCAATGAACAGGCAAAATTCATTGAAGAGTTTCAGTATTTGCGTGCCTATGGCCCGCACGCTTTTGGCTGGATGATGAGCGATCTGAACAAGCAGGGTGCAGCCGGCAATGCTTTACGTGCCAATGCGCAAGATGGCGAAAAAATCATCGCCCATGCAGTGAGCGGCCTGACCGGCCTGATGGATGATGTCCACCGGTTTGATATCTCGGTCTTCGGGCAAACACCCTCACTTTGAAAACTGTCAGCAAAGCTTCAGAAGAGATTGCTCTATATAGCTAGTCTGTTCTATAGAATTACGGTTTCGCAATTCTTATATGCACAGAGATTTCAACATATAAACCGGCTCTGGCTCAACACCAGTTACCCGATCCGGTAAAAATTCTGACAATGAAGAGGCACTCTACCCATGAGCGATAGCCCTGTAGCAGATCAGGTTGCGACTGGCGCAACCACACTCCCTAAAATTCCGGTTACTGTGCTGACCGGCTATCTCGGCTCCGGCAAGACCACCCTGCTCAACCGTATTCTCAGCGAGAACCACGGCAAACGCTATGCTGTCATCGTTAATGAGTTCGGTGAAATCGGCATTGATAATGATCTCATCGTCGAGTCCGACGAAGAAATCTATGAAATGAACAATGGCTGCATCTGCTGCACCGTGCGCGGCGATCTGATCCGCGTGGTTGAAGGCCTGATGCGCCGTCCGGGTCGTTTCGATGCGATCATTGTGGAAACCACCGGCCTTGCTGATCCCGTGCCGGTTGCCCAGACATTTTTCATGGATGATGATGTGCGCGCCAAAACTCAGCTTGATGCTGTGGTCGCCCTTGTCGATGCCAAACATCTGCCGCTGCGCCTGAAAGACAGTCAGGAAGCTGAAGACCAGATCGCTTTTGCCGATGTGGTTCTGCTCAACAAGACTGATCTGGTTAATACGCAGGAACTTAGCCATGTCGAGGCTACTATCCGTGCCATCAATCCGCATGCGATTATTCATCGTACCCAGCGCGCAGAAATTGACCTGACGAAAGTTCTGGATCGCGGTGCTTTTGATCTCCAGCGTGCGCTGGAAAATGATCCGCATTTCCTCGACCACGAACATCCGGATCATGTTTGCGGTCCTGACTGCGATCACGATCACGGGCACGACCACGGACATCATCATCATGGGCATGACCATCATGGCCATCACCACCATCATGATCACGATCATACCTGTGGCCCTGATTGCAATCATGAGCACGGGCATGACCATGGTCATGCTTCGGCCATTCACGATGTCACGGTTATGTCTGTCTCTTTGCGTACCGGTGAACTGGATGCCGCAAAATTCTTCCCGTGGATTCAGAATGTAACGCAGGTACAAGGTCCCGACATTCTCCGCCTTAAAGGCATTATTGCCTTTGCCGAAGACGATGACCGCTACGTCGTGCAAGGTGTGCATATGATCATCGAAGGTGATCACCAGCGCCCGTGGAAACCGGATGAAAAACGCGAAAGCCGTCTGGTGTTTATCGGTCGTAACTTGAATGAGCAGGCACTGCGTTCCGGCTTCGAGAAATGTAAATAACCATGCCGACGATTGCCCCTATTGATCTGGGAAGCCACTGCCTGAAAGCCGGCTTCCTCAATGATAACGCCTATTATGCACTGGCCGACGGTACGCTCCATTGGCTGGATGAAGCGCATAAAACTGTAACCATACATGACGGTTTGCTCTGCGTTGCACCGACGGCTGACAATAAAGCACTGATCACCGGCGGTGAAGACGGGCGCATCTGTCAGACTGACGAAAAAGGTAATGTGCAGGAACTGGCGGTTCTGCCGCGCAAATGGATCACTGCGGTTGCCAGTGGCCCTCATGGTTCAGTGGCCTATGCTTCAGGCCGTACCGCATGGGTGCGTGAAGCCAATGGCAAAACCACCGAATTTGCCCATGAGCGCAGTGTTGAAGGTGTTGCTTTCGCACCCAAAGGCCTTCGCCTCGCCATTGCCCGCTATAATGGTGCGACATTGCATTGGGCAGGCACTGCCGGCAAACCTGTTGATCTGGAGTGGAAAGGCGCACATACCGGCGTGATCTTTTCACCGGACGGTCGTTTTCTGATCACCACCATGCAGGAAAATGCGCTGCATGGCTGGCGTCTGGAAGATAACCGCAATATGCGCATGACCGGTTATCCGGCCAAGGTCAAAGACTGGTCATGGAGCCCTAAGGGCAAATGGCTGGCCACCTCCGGTGCTCCTGCGGCGATCATCTGGCCGTTTAGCGGCAAAGACGGCCCGATGGGCAAAGCTCCGCTGGAACTTGGCCTGCGCAGTGATACAATGGTTACAGCCGTTGCCTGTCATCCGGTCGAAGATATCGTGGCTGTCGGCTATCAGGACGGAATGGTACTGCTATGCCGTTTTGCCGATCAGAAAGAAGTGCTGCTGCGTCGTCCGGGCAAAGGCGCCATCAGCTCAATGGGCTGGGATAAAAACGGTACGCGCCTCGCCTATGGTGCGGAAACCGGCGATTGCGGCCTGATTAATATTCAGTGGTAACAAAGAAAAAGCGGATTCAGAGCATTTCCAGTAAAAGTGCGAAGCGCCTCCGCAGGGAAATCAGTTCACCGGACTGATTTCTTTGCCTGCTACGATGCGCTGGATAATGCGGAAAATAAAAAGAGAGAGCCGTTCCAGCAACTCATTTAAACTGGAATGGCTCTAAGCCGCTTTTTTAAACATCTAAGGTCGAAATTACTTCTTCGATTGTTCCAGTGCCTGCTCGCTCTGAGTGGCCGGTTCCTGTGCTTGCGGCAGGGCTTTCAATTTATCCGCTTTGTCTTTGGCCTTTGCCGTTACAGCCTGCGACATTGCTGGTGCGCCATCAGGCCCCTGCCCCGAGAGCCAGGCAGTCACCAGCGACACATCTTTCGCACCGATCATATGACCGGCCTTCACTACGCGCGCATCCACTTTGGCACCGCTGGTACGCAACAAATCCGAGAGTGCAGGCGCAAAAGGCGCATACATCTTGTCATCTGCGCCGGTCACAACCAGCACCTTAGCTTTACTCAGATTGGCCGCAGGTGTCTGATCCAGCACCGGCATAGAGCGCATCAGAACAGCTTTTTTCACCAGATCAGGATGCAATATCATCGTAGCGGCCAGCAAATTGGCGCCATTGGAATAGCCGACAAAAGTGGTGCGGCTCAGATCAATCTGATCGTCTTCAGAGAGTTTGGTCAGGAAACTGACAAAAGCATCCGCTTCATTGCGCACGTCTTTCTGATCGAATTTTACCGGCGTGATGCGGGCATACCAGCGTGTGCGGCCTTCCTGCAAAACCCGTCCGCGGATACCGAGCAACGTGGCACGCGGCCACACTTCCTGCGCAAACGGCACGAGGCTGGTTTCATTACCGCCGGAGCCATGCAGCAGGACAATAGTTTCACCGCTGCCGTTTTCCGGCTTGGTAAAGTGATAAACAAATTTCTGACTGCGGGAAATTGCCTCTTTTACCACCTTGCTCACATCTTTCGCTGCTTCAGCAGCATCCGCTTTAGGATTACGCATCGTCAGCCCCGCGCCTGTGGCCGGTGTCATTATATCTGATTTCTTCATAAATGCCGCATTACCGGAAGCTGTTTCAGCACGGGACGGCGCCTCCTGCGCAAGCACAGCCTGCGGCAGAAACGAGATCAGCATAGCTGCCACAGTGGCAGAAGCGGAAAAAGAGAATAATTTGTTTACCATAGGAGAAGTTTTGCCGGACAAATATTAAAATAATCTAACAAGTCGGTAAATTGATGCATTGCGTGCCTGTAAAGGCGCATTTTACGGAGAGTTGCAATTCTGGCAAGCTCAAAACAGGCCACTATCTAAATCTCAATCGCGGCGAAAACATGCCATAAATAATTATTTTAACTTAATGCCGCATAATAAATATCTTCAACAGATATTCCGCGCCATCAGCCAATACCGGAACCAAATGACGTATAAACCAGCTCTGGTCTTCTTAGCACTTCTGGCTCAGGCTTTTTTCAGTCTGGTTCTGATCATTATCACCGTCTGGGGCAGTCTTGCACTCCATTATCAGCTGACAGAATCGCGCATGCTCACTTATGCCGCGATCGGCATATGGGTGCTCGTTGCATTGGCTGCACTCAGCACACTCTGGTTCACCGACCTGCAACAGTATCGCAAAGCCGCATTTATCAGCTTTGCAATCCTGTTCGCAATTTTGCTGATCTGGTGGCAAGGCATCAAACCATCGCTGAACCGCGACTGGGCACCGGAAGTCGCACAAACAGTCACCGCCGAGTATAATGGTGATTTAGTACGTCTCGATCATATCCGTGATTTTGACTGGCGCACGGAAAAGGATTTTACTGTTAACTGGAAAAGTGCCGATTATGATCTGAGCCAGATTAAAAGCGTTGACCTGTTTTTGTCCTATTGGGCGGGGCCTGCGATTGCGCACACATTGGTCAGTTTCGGATTTGAGGACGGGAGACAGATCGTTTTCTCCGCAGAAATCCGCAAAAAACGCGGACAGGCCTTCTCTGAAATCGGCGGGTTCTTCAAAGATTTTGAACTGGCAATGATCGCGGCAGAAGAAAGCGACATTATCTATCTGCGCACCAATGTGCGCGGTGAGCATGTCTATCGCTATCATGTGGATATTGAACCGGAACAGGCACGGCAGCTTTTCAGACTATATACCGATACAGCCAACCGTCTGAGCAAAAAAGCCGGTTTCTATAATACGCTGACCGCCAATTGCACGACGGTTGTCTTTGATATGGCAAGAATACTCGACCCGTCGATAGCACTTGATTATCGTGTGCTGCTCTCCGGTTACCTGCCTGAATATATGTTTGAAAAACAACTGATTGTAACGGCTGAAACCAATACGCAGTCAATGCGTCTCAATGCGGATATCAGCCAGCAGGCAAAAGGAAGCCGCGAAGGCTATTCACAGCGTATCCGTAACCCTGCCATGCCTCAGCCGGCAGCTGCACAATAGAATATCCGGTGCCGCATCATTATAACGCGGCACCGAAAAGACTAGAGCGTGTTGCGTTTAACTGAACCCACGGCTCTCGCTCTGTTTCTTTATTTTAACGCATGTCCTTATCCCAAAACCGGTATCCGTTTTTGGGAAACATGCTTTAGTCGAGAGCAGCAGTTACGATAAACTCTACTTTATAGCCCGGAGTTGCCAGATGGGCAGAACCGGTTGCGCGTGCCGGTGTGTTCGCAGGATCAACCCATGATTCCCAAACCGCGTTCATTTCTGCGAAATCTTTCATATCATCCAGCCAGATAATGGTCTGAAGGATTTTGGATTTGTCAGTACCGGCAACAGCCAGCAGACGATCAACTTCAGCCAGTGCGGTTTTGCACTGTTCAGTCACGCTTGCATTTTCTGTACCAACCTGACCGGCCAGATAAACAGTGTTGCCATGGACAACAGCACCGCTCATACGCTTACCGGATTCGAAACGCTTAACAGACATAGTTCTTCCTCTCATTGTGAATTTGATACAGTCTTATAAGCATCAAACCGTGCCAAGACTATTTGTCAGGGCCAAGAAAACGGAAAACAGCACATATTTTTTCGGAATAATGTGAGCAATCCTTATGCTGACCGAATATTCCGCTCCATTCTTGACTCAAAACCTGCCTGCATCTATAAGCCGCCCCACGTTCAGACATTATTTGCAAGGTCGTTCACCGACCGCGTCTGAACCAGCTCCTGTTAAAAAACAGATTTAAGAAGGGCCGCACACCGCGGTATTAAACAAATGAAGCGCACATATCAGCCATCTAAACTCGTCCGCAAGCGTCGTCACGGTTTCCGTTCACGCATGGCTACTCCGGGCGGTCGTAAAGTTATTGCAGCCCGCCGCGCACGCGGTCGCGGCAAGCTTTCTGCATAATTGTTGCTCCGCGTAGAGCGGTGACACAACAAGCAAATAAGCAGACCAAAACACTCCGCCTTCGCAAGAGAGCGGAGTTTTTGGCTGTTCGCAGCGGGGAAAAGCGTCGCGGCAAATATTTCCTTCTGGAAGTAAAACAGCGCGATGAAGCAACCAGCAAACAGGCAAAAACCGGTGAAAATCCGCGTGTCGGCTTCACGGTTACCAAGAAAAACGGCAATGCGGTTATCCGCAACAGAATCCGCCGTCGTCTGAAAGCCGCCGCTGCACTCAATGAGGCCGCAATGGCTCCGCAAACTGATTATGTTATTGTTGCACGCAGGGAAGCGTTAAACGCCCCCTTCAGCGCACTGACCAGAGAGCTCTCAAAGCGGTTTAAATGACCGTTTCTCAAAATAGGCCTGAATTATATCGTCTCAGCGTTCGCTTTTCTGAATGGCTCGTATTATAAGGCAGGCACTTAACTCTGACAGGTATGGGGCATATTCTGCACAGCGCTCTGTCAGCCAGCATATTATACGCTAGGACAGCGCAGCGATTTTGCGCACTTAGCTGTAATGAACTGACAGGAACCAGGACCCGTCAATGGAAAAAAACCGTAACTTCTTTCTCACCATTGGCCTGTCGATTCTGATTCTCACGCTCTGGCAGGTATTCTATCTGGGGCCTAAGACTGAGGCTCAGAGAGAACAGGCACGGATTGAAGCGCAGAATACTCAGAATGCGCAGGCAACATCCGCCAATGGTGCAACATCTGCCAATATTCCGCAGGGCAATGCGCCTCAGGCTGGCATTCCGGGACAGACAACAGAGACTCAGGGAGCAAAACCTGTTACCCGTGAAGCCGCGCTGACTCAGAGCAAGCGTATCAGCATTGATACACCGCGCGTCAGCGGCTCGATCAATACTGTCGGCGCCCGTCTCGATGATCTTTTCCTGAAGGATTATCGCGAAACCGTTGATCCGAAATCCCCCGAGATTGAACTGCTTGCGCCTTCAGGCGTCAAAAAGGGTTATTTCGCTGAACTCGGCTTCTCCGGTAATGATGCAATCGGCACTGTTCCGGGTCCTGCAACCGAGTGGAATATTGAAGGCAATGACAAGCTTACCCCTTCAACACCGGTAACTCTGACCTATGCCAATGAAAAAGGCATCCAGTTCAAGCGCGTGATCTCCGTTGACGAGAACTATATGTTCGCCGTTGAGGATACGATCACCAACCCGACTGATGCCGCTGTTTCGCTCAGCTCCTACGGCCGCGTAACCCGTTTTGAAAAGCCTGAACATGCCAGCGGCACCTATGTGCTGCATGAAGGCCTGATCGGCGTTGTCGGTGATCAGGGCCTGCAGGAAATTTCCTATTCCAAGATCGAAGACGAAAAAAACAAACCGCTTACCAAAGCAACAGGCGGCTGGCTTGGTATTACCGACAAATATTGGGCTGCGACACTGATCCCGCCGCAGAACGAAAGCTTCGAAGCACGCTTCTCCTATTTCACTGACGGCACTCCGCGCTATCAGGCAGATTTCCTGAGCAGCCCTGTTACCATTGCTGCCGGTCAGAACGCTGTCATCAAAAACCATGTTTTTGCCGGCGCCAAAGAAGTTGCCAAGATCAAAGAATATGAAGAAAAACTGGGCATCAAACAGTTCGAACTGCTGATCGACTGGGGCTGGTTCTACTTCATCACCAAGCCGATGTTCTATCTCATCGACTGGATCTATAAATTCTCCGGCAATTTCGGTGTCGCTATTCTGGTGGTTACCGTTCTGCTGAAAGCCCTGTTCTTCCCGCTGGCCAACAAGTCCTACAAATCGATGGCCCGTATGAAGATGATGCAGCCTGCTATGCTGGAAATCCGTGAAAAATATGCGGATGACAAAGTTAAGCAGCAGCAGGAAATGATGCAGCTTTACAAGCGTGAGAAGATCAACCCGCTGGCCGGTTGCTGGCCGGTGCTGGTACAGATTCCGGTCTTCTTTGCGCTCTATAAGGTTCTTTATGTCACCATCGAAATGCGTCATGCGCCGTTCTTTGGCTGGATTCATGACCTTGCTGCACCGGATCCGACATCGCTGTTCAACCTGTTTGGTCTGCTGCCTTGGGATGTTCCTGCATTCCTGATGATCGGTGTATGGCCGTTGATTATGGGTATCACCATGTTCCTGCAGATGCGCATGAACCCGACCCCGCCGGATCCGACACAGGCTGCAATCTTCACATGGATGCCGATTATCTTCACATTCATGCTGGCTGCATTCCCTGCAGGTCTGGTTATCTACTGGGCATGGAACAACACATTGTCCATTCTCCAGCAGGGTATGATCATGAAACGTCAGGGTGCCAAGATCGAACTTTTTGACAACCTGAAAGGCATGTTCAAAAAGAAAGAACCTGTGGCACCGGTGAAAACCGATAAGCCTGCCAAGAAATAAAACGAACAGAAAAGCCCCCTTCACGGGGGCTTTTTTATACCTGACAGAGCTTTGGCGGTTGACAAAAGCCACCGAAAGCTCAATGCCATAAAGAACAGTGTTATGTTGCAATGACACGGATATAAGCCACAGGAAGAATTGAGTGACCGAAGCAGAACTGGCCGTCGCAAAAGAAGCAGAGAAATATGCAGCACTTGTTGCCGAGGGTAAGGCTCTCTTCAACAAGCGATGGATTTTTATCCGCGGCGTGCCGTCGATGAAATTTCTGCCGCCGGAAGGCCCTGTGGAAATTGCTTTCGCCGGTCGCTCCAATGTCGGCAAATCCTCGCTGATCAATGCGATTGTCGGCCAGAACGGTCTGGCACGTACATCCAACACGCCGGGTCGTACGCAGGAACTCAACTATTTCGTACCGGATGGTTACACCGGTGAAAATGGTGACCTGCCACCTTTGGCACTCGTTGACATGCCGGGCTATGGTTTTGCCGAAGCACCTAAATCCATGGTCGATGCATGGACACGACTGGTTTTTGATTATTTACGCGGTCGCACCACGCTGAAGCGTGTTTATGTGCTGATTGACGCTCGTCACGGCATTAAAAAGAATGATGCGGATGTGCTGGATCTTTTGGATAAAGCCGCTGTCTCTTACCAGATCATTCTCACCAAGATCGATAAGATCAAGGAAGCAGGCGTCCCGCGCCTGATGGCAGAAACACAGAAAGCGATTGCACGCCGTCCGGCTGCCTTCCCGCAGATTCTGGCCACCTCTTCCGAAAAAGCAATCGGCTTTGATGCAGTGCGCGCTGCCATTGCCCTGCTGACCAAGGAATAAGAACCACGCCAGGTGGTTTCTTTATCACTCACATAACCCTTCATGCCGTGGAGTGCTCCATGACCGCGACAAGCCCTGAAATCCAAGCACAACTCCTCTCAGCCGCCCTGCCCTTCATGCAGCGCTATGAGAATAAAACTGTCGTCGTTAAATATGGCGGTCATGCCATGGGTGATGCGGCACTCGGCAAGGCCTTTGCACGCGATATCGCACTGCTCAAACAATCCGGCATCAACCCGATTGTTGTGCATGGCGGCGGCCCGCAGATTGCTGCAATGCTTGGCAAGCTCGGTATTGAATCCCGCTTTGAAGGCGGCCTGCGCGTCACCGATGAAAAAACGGTTGAAGTGGTTGAGATGGTTCTTGCCGGCTCAATCAATAAAGAAATCGTAGCGATGATCAATGCCGAAGGCGAATGGGCAATCGGCCTGTGCGGTAAAGACGGCAATATGGTTTTCGCTGAAAAAGCACATAAGACCTATCGCGATCCGGATTCCAATATTGAGCGCGTGCTTGATCTGGGTTTTGTCGGTGAACCGGTTGAAGTTGACCGCACCCTGCTCGATCTTCTGGCACGCTCCGCCGTTATTCCGGTAATTGCGCCGGTTGCACCTGGCCGTGACGGCAATACTTACAATATCAATGCAGATACCTTTGCCGGTGCAATTGCCGGTGCGCTGAGCGCAACACGTCTGCTGTTTCTCACAGATGTACCGGGCGTTCTGGATAAGAACAAAAATCTGATCAAGGAATTGTCTGTCGCAGATGCACTGGCGCTGATTGAAGACGGCACAATTTCCGGCGGCATGATCCCGAAAGTAGAAACCTGCATTGACGCTATCCGTCGTGGCGTTGAAGGCGTGGTTATTCTCAACGGCAAAACCCCGCATTCCGTATTGCTGGAATTGTTTACGGAGCACGGTGCCGGCACGTTAATCGTGCCATAACTAACAACGCACGCTAGTTGCGCTTTAATCAAAAAATCCCGCAAGTTGCGGGATTTTTTATAAGCATTTCCAGCAAAAGTGGGAAACGGTTTTGCGATGGATAATGCGAAATATAAATGTTTACTGCCATAATAATAAGAACAGAATGCCGGTGACGATCAATACACATCCGGCCACTTCCATACGGTTGATCCGTTCTTTGAAAATGAACACTGCCGAGATGAAAGTAAAAATCAGCTCGATCTGTCCTAGCGCACGGACATAGGCTACCTGCTGCATAGCCATAGCCGTAAACCAACCCATTGATCCCAGCACGCTGGACAGGCCGACGAGCGATGATGAGCGCCATGATTTCAGCACCAGAACAATCTCGCTTTTGTCCTTAATCAGCATCCATACCAGCATAAAAACAGTCTGGAATGTCGTCACACAAGCAAGCGTTACAGCGGCTTGCATGATCGGGTTCGGCCCATCCAATGACAAGGCAGCAGAGCGATAAGCAACCGCCGAAATACCGAACACACCGCCTGATGCAATGCCAATCAGCGCCGTACGGCTGACAAGCGCTTTAAACAAATTGCCCCAGCTCAGCGGCATACGCGCGACTGAAATCAGCATCACGCCCAGCACACCGACAATAATCGCCATCACCGCACCGGTTGTCAGGCGTTCTCCCAGCAGGATCAGACCAAAGATTGCGGCCTGTACAGGCTCGGTTTTGGAATAAGCCGTCCCCACGGCGAAGTTTCGCAGCGTGAACAAATAGACCAGCATGATGGTGGCGAAAATCTGCGCAAGACCGCCGACAACACTCCAGAACAGGAACGCGCCGTTAAGTTGCGGCAATGCATAGCCTGCAAAGATATGCAGCCCCAGCACATAGAGAATAGCAACCGGAAAACCATAACCAAAACGCACAAAACTGGCACCTCTCGTGCCGAGCTTGCCTTGCAGCTTCTTTTGCAGCGTCGTGCGCACGTTCTGCATAAAAGCAGCGCCAATCGTAATCGGTATCCAGAGTTCCATGATATTGCTGAGCTTTGCTTTCTTGGTAAATATATCAGGCTCTGTTTGCCCTGCTCTGCCGCTAATTACAAGCCACCCGCTTTATACCAGGGCGATAAGATGCTGACGCATCACGCCTTGAAAAAGTTCAATCGCCACTCGGGCTTAACCAAAACCCCATGAGTAATACTCATAGGGTTTTGGTATGATCGCTTAAGTGTCACGATAAATAAAGGCTGATCTTTACAAAACTTCGTGGCATAACACCTGCATGACCAATTTACCTGAACCGCGCCACTTCGCCCATGTCACTGACTGGGTGTTTGATATGGATAATACGCTCTACCCGCATGATACCAATCTGTTCTCGCAGATTGATGTGCGGATGACATCTTATGTCTCGGAACTGCTGCAGCTGCCACGCGATGAAGCACGAAAAGTTCAGAAACAGTTTTATCAGGAATACGGCACGACCCTGAAGGGTCTGATGGAATGTCACAATATTGACCCCGACGACTTTCTCGCCAAAGTGCATGACATTGACTATACATGGCTGAAACCCGACCCGCTTCTGGGTGAAGCCATTGCCCGCCTGCCCGGCCGTAAATTCATCTATACCAATGGCGACCGCAAACATGCGGAAAATGCTGCTGCACAGCTTGGTATTCTCGACCGTTTCGACGATATTTTCGACATTGTTGCTGCACAACTGGTGCCCAAGCCGGAGCGTGCACCTTATGAGCTGTTTTACAAACAATGCGGAATCAATCCGCAAAAAGCAGCCATGTTTGAAGATCTGGCGCGAAATCTCACAGTGCCAAAATCCACCGGCATGCGAACAGTACTCATTGTGCCGAATAATTTTGAACCGGATTTCAGCGAGATTTGGGAAAGCGACCCTGCCTTTACCGACAGCGTGGATTTTGTCACGGATAATCTGACAGAGTTTCTGACTGCGCTGCACCCGTAAATGCATCAACCCGTGCACAGCAAACGCCGTTTTACTTCACTGGAAGCTTTGATCGATGGAGCCGCACACCGGCTGCTTGACCGGTTGCCGCAGCATGGTCTCTCCGGCGCACTGGTTGAGTTTCTGGTTTTCGGACTGAAACAGGCATGGGCATGCCTGTTCGGCGGCGTCATGCTCGGGCTGATCATTCTCAGCAAATATCTATGGGCAGACGGCTCTGCCTTGCCGCAACTGATCACACGCTATGACTTCCTGTTTCTGTCAGCAGTTACCATTCAACTGCTGATGCTGCTATGCCGCTTGGAAACCCTGCGAGAAGCCAAAGTCATTCTAATTTTCCATATTGTTGGCACAGCAATGGAAATCTTCAAAACCCATATGGGATCCTGGATTTATCCGGAGGAAAATCTGTTTCGTATCGGCGGCGTGCCGCTGTTTTCCGGCTTTATGTATGCGGCAGTCGGTTCCTATATGGCGCGGATCAACCGTATTTTTGATATCAGACTGGCAAACTATCCGCCATTACCGCTGACTTTTGCACTCGCCACCGGCATTTATATCAATTTCTTCAGCCATCATTATCTCCCCGATATGCGCTGGCTGCTCTTCGCAATCACCGTACTGATGTTCTGGCGCACCAGCATGCATTACCGCGTGTTCCGCTTTCGCCACCGTATGCCATTGTTGCTGGCGTTCTTCCTGACCTCACTGTTCATCTGGATTGCCGAAAATATCGGCACATGGTCACGCGTCTGGCTCTATCCGGGGCAGCATGACCAATGGGTGCCGGTCTCGCTGTCGAAGCTCGGCGCATGGTATCTGCTGATGATAATTTCCGTGGTGCTGGTGACCATTATTCATCCGCCGAAAAAGCCCGACGACAGATAATAAAAAACGCCGGTGCTTTTGCACACCGGCGTTTCAATTTCTCATTATCAGCACTTACAGATCGTAGTGATCTTTCACGACATTCCATGCTTCATCAGCCGTATCCACATAATGGAACAGCTCCAGATCTTCCGGCGAAATTGTGCCCTGTTCGGAGAGATACGGAATATTGATCGCCTTCGTCCAGAACTCTTTGCCAAACAGTACCAATGGCACACGTTCCATCCGGCCGGTCTGCATCAATGTGAGTGTCTCAAACAGCTCATCCATGGTGCCGAAACCACCTGGAAAGACTGCAAAAGCCTTAGCACGGAACAGGAAGTGCATCTTGCGCAATGCGAAATAGTGGAAGTTGAAGCACAGTTCCGGCGTGACATAGGCATTCGGCGCCTGCTCATGCGGGAGCACAATGTTCAGGCCAATAGACGGCGCACCAATATCTGCCGCACCACGGTTCCCTGCTTCCATCACACCTGGTCCGCCACCGGTCACAACCACAAATTCGCGATAATAGGTTGAAGCCGAATATTCCGAGCAGCGGCGGGCAAATTCACGCGCTTCTTCATAATAAACAGAATTGGCTTCGAGGTTCTTTTTCTGAACTTCGTTTTTCGCAGCCCACGCCTCACCGCCCGGCTCAGGAATACGCGCGCCGCCGAACAGCACGACAGTCGACTTGATGCCGCGCTCTTCCATAATCATTTCCGGCTTCAGCAGTTCAAGCTGCAGGCGGATCGGGCGCAGTTCCCGCTTGGTCATAAACTCCGCATCACTGAATGCCAGCTTGTAGGCAGGCGCACGGGTTTGCGGTGTATCCGGCACCGCAGCGACGCGCTTAACAGTTTCACCGGAATTGCTGAAAGGTGTCCAGCCATCTTTCTCAAGCGGATTCATGCAATATCATCCTGTTGTGGCAGCGACATCAATTATAAAAAAGCAAGCCACTGTTCGTGTTTCCATATTGAGTGTCTGAATCAAAAATCGTCAGGCCGAGACGAAAAGGGTGATTTCGAGAACCGGAACGGAGCGTACCTATTGTACGTGAGTACCGGAAGCCCAGAAATTGCCCTTTGCAGGCCGGCATGGCGACTTTTAGATCAGATACTGAGGCATATAGTGCAAAAGCGGCAATGCCAAGATTGACCATGCTTTGAGCATAGCCTAATCATTTGCCGAAAATATTCCGTAATCTGTATATTTCGTCAGGCATTTCGTCTGAATGACGAAATAAATGCGATTTAATTCCGTTTCAACACCTCAGGAGCAGTAATATGTCCCAGCCTGATCTGTCAGCTCTCGAAAAAATTATCACAAAAGCTTTTGATGAGCGCGACACAGTCTCGGTATCAACCACCGGAGAAATCCGTGATGCCGTCGCACAATCTCTCTTGCTCCTTGATCAGGGTAAAGTACGTGTTGCCGAAAAACAGGCGGACGGGAACTGGACAGTCAATCAGTGGCTGAAAAAAGCAGTCTTGCTCTCCTTCCGTCTTAACCCGATGGAAATCATCAAAGGCGGTCCGGGTGAATCCGTTTGGTGGGATAAAGTGGCTTCCAAATTTGACGGCTGGTCTGCCAATGAGTTTACACAGGCCGGTTTCCGCGCCGTGCCAAACTGCGTTGTGCGTCACTCCGCTTATATCGCGCCAAATGCCATTCTGATGCCGTCTTTTGTCAATCTCGGTGCTTATGTCGGTGAAGGCACCATGGTTGATACATGGGCAACTGTCGGCTCCTGCGCTCAGATCGGCAAGAATGTGCATTTGTCCGGTGGTGTCGGCATTGGTGGCGTGCTTGAGCCGCTGCAGGCAGAACCAACCATCATTGAAGATAACTGCTTTATCGGCGCCCGTTCGGAAGTGGTGGAAGGCTGCATTATCCGCGAAGGCTCGGTTCTCGGTATGGGTGTCTATATCGGCAAATCTACCAAGATTGTAGATCGTGCAACCGGTGAAGTCTTCTACGGTGAAGTACCGCCTTATTCCGTTGTAGTTGCCGGTACCATGCCAGGTAAAAATGTACCGGGCGAAAACTGGGGCCCGAGCCTTTATTGCGCGGTTATCGTCAAGCGCGTTGATGAAAAGACCCGCTCGAAAACATCAATCAATGATCTGCTGCGTGATTAAAGCAGCCTTTCAAAAACAACAAAAGCGGCGGGCTTGAAGCCCGCCGCTTTTTGTTTGCACTGCCGTTAATTAACGACGGGTGCTTGCAGGCGAATGATCGTCAAAGCCGTTAGCGGAACCGTCAGTATAAGTTTCAGCCTGCGTGCTGGTTACAGTCGCATTAGCAGTCACAAATGTCTGGTCAGCTCCGTACAGATTGTCAGGAATACCAACATTTGGATTTTCAGCAAAAGCGGCACCGGCAGTCAGGGCAAGAGCAGCAACAGTCAAAGCAATCTTTTTCATTTTCATATTCCTTTTATAGGCCGGTCATTCTCAACGGATCAGTTGGGAGGTCTGTTCATCAGACGTTGAAATCCGGCTGTCATTCATAGTGTTGATGTAATGCGGAGGAAGTACCGGCTAAATTAGCCGTTATAGCTGGATGGTGAATTATCACCGAAACCGTGCGCAGAACCGTCAGTAAAGGTTTC
>UCAG01000002.1 GCA_900470285.1 Hyphomicrobiales bacterium | reverse complement strand
GTTAATTAATTTTATATTATTTTGTATTTATAAAATTAGATTATTTAATAAATATTTGTTTATTAATTTATTATTTAAGTAAAATTATATTAAATATTTTATTTGATTTGTATATTGTTTTTTTGATTTGAGGTTTTCTCGATTTTTTCGGCGTTAAAGATAAAAGCACCCGTATAAAACTATACGAGTGCTTCACTGGTCAGTCAGAATTCTGAAAAATATATGCCGGGCTCCAGCTTAATGCGGATTAGCCGAAGGTTGTCGGATCTGGTCCGATGCGTCCGTCAGAGGCATCCAGCTTGTCGATTTCATCATGTTCAATGCCCAGAAGTTTGAAATCTGTGACTTCAAAATTTTCTTTAATGCGGGCAGGGGTGACCGATTTTGGAATGACAACATTGCCGATATCCAGATGCCAGCGCAGAATGACCTGAGCGACAGATTTGCCATGGTTGGCCGCAATGGCTTTTAAAACCGGATTATCCAGAATTTTACCCTGTCCGAGCGGGCTCCATGCTTCTGTGGCGATATTATGCTGCTGATGGAACTGGCGCAGATTATCCTGCTGGAAGTATGGATGCAGTTCTATCTGATTTATGGCTGGTACAACATCTGTTTCACGTAAAATACGCTGCAGATCAGCGGTGCGGAAATTGGAAACGCCGATTGATTTCACACGGCCTTCTTCACGCAATTTGATGAGTGCGCGCCATGTATCAAGGAATTTATCTTTATTCGGCATTGGCCAGTGAATGAGATAAAGATCAAAATAATCTGTGCCGAGGCGCTCAGCCGAAGCATCGAAAGCCTTCAGAGTGGAATCATAACCCTGATCGTCATTCCAGACTTTCGTTGTCAGAAAAATATCCTGACGTGCGATGCCGGAATTACGGATTGCCTGACCGACACCCTTTTCATTCTTGTAAATTGCGGCAGTATCAATGTGACGGTAGCCGGTTTCAAGCGCGGTTGTCACACTGGCGACGGCTTCTTCATCGCTGATCTGCCATACACCGAAACCCAGTTGCGGAATGGAGTTGCCGTCGTTCAGTTTGATCGCAGCTACGGTCATGTCCTTATTCCTTTTCTGTTTTTTGCGCCGGTAATTTCATCGCATTATTTGGGATGGGCCGGCGAAGCACTTTGCAGAACCTAATCTTGAATCAGTTCTTACAGTTTTTGCAAGTCCGGCTTATGTCAAAAGCGATAAATTCTTGGGGGTGGTTTTTCGCAAGCCTGTCTGTCACCGGACAGATTTCTTCTTTCGCCATGTAATGCCGGACAGAGGGTCGGAGGCGAGATGCGAATATAGCCGCAATTTGCCATGCGATGAATAGAAAAGCCCTGCATCATCGTTTGATGCAGGGCTTCTGATTTTGAGGCGTTTAAGCAGAAATTTTACTCAGTTCTGCAGGGCAGCTTCAGAGAACGACGACTTTCGTGCCCACCGGCACCCGTTCATAGAGGTCTTCCACATCCTGATTACGCATACGGATGCAGCCGGAAGATACCGCCCGCCCGATGGTCGATGGCGCATTGGTGCCGTGAATACGATAAAGCGTATTGCCTAAATACAGCGCGCGTGCGCCGAGCGGATTGGCAATGCCGCCTTCCATGCGGACAGGAAGAATGCGGCCTTTCTTGCGTTCACGGGCAATCATTTCTTTCGGCGGGTGCCAAGTCGGCCATTCGGCTTTGCGGCTCACAGTTTCTGTGCCTTTCCAGCCGAAACCTTCTTTACCAACGCCTACGCCATAGCGGCGGGCTTTGCCATTGCTCCCGACAAGATACAGAAACTTGTTCTTTGTATCGATAACGATTGTTCCGGATTTGTGGGAGGCTGTGTAATCAACTTCCTGCGGCAGATAAATCGGGTTCATACCACCTGCGGCCTTTGCAGGGTTTTGCGCTGCTGTCGCGCTGGTATGGATGAATGAACCCTGTTGATAGGCTGCATTCCGGCGCAGGGTCTTATCCTGTTTTGTGCGTGCTTGCTGGTTTGTGTATGAGCGCTGCACCGGTGCCTGAATATCTTGTGGTCCGCTGTTGCGGTAGATACGCGGCTTTGATGGCGCAAGCTGTGTGGTATAACGTTGAGGCTGCAATTGAGTGACCCAGGGCGCACTCAGATCAGGGCTGAGAACCAGAGGCGGCGGTGTGGCATAACGGTCATTGGCAAATGCGCCGCCAGCTGAAATGGCGGACAGGGCAAAAGCAGCAATGGATGCGATCAGCAGCAGATGACGTGGTTTCATCAGATCGTCCTGTGTTGAAGTCATGCCTGAAACTGTGATGCACTGTTCAGCAGGCGAGGCATGCAGATTCCTTTGCCCCGACTGTGATGCCTGACCCTTTTGAAAAGGTGAATCACTGCCTTGCGGATGCACGAATGCGGTGAAAACTTTCTCTTTTGGTTATCAGCAGGTAAATATTCTTGGTTGGGTTTCGCAACTGCATTCCATCTTGAAACGGAAGATATGTTCTTTTTTTGTTCCATGTCAAATGAAATATGTTATAGAGAGACTCATTGGTTTAAGCAGGGATTGTGCAGGTGAGTAATGGGGCAGGATATACCGGTTCTGGAGACGGGGTTGCATTTGGGGGAAGATGGGCGGGTACGCTGCGGATGGCATGGCGGTTTGCCGGATTATCTGCTTTACCATGATACGGAATGGGGATTTCCGGTTGATAATGATCGCCGTCTTTTCGAGAAAATATGTCTGGAGGGCTTTCAGTCGGGCCTGTCATGGCTGACGATCCTGCGTAAACGTGAAAATTTCCGTCGTGCTTTTGCAGAGTTTGATTTTCATAAAATGACGCAGTTTACTGAGGAAGATGTTGAACGTCTGATGCAGGATAAGGGCATTGTACGCCATCGCGGCAAAATCAAATCAGCGATTAATAATGCAGGACGTGCGATTGACCTGATTGCTGAGAAAGGTTCGCTGGCTGCTTATTTCTGGAGCTTTGAGCCGCAGCCGAAAGACCGGCCGGTGCGGTTTGATCTGGCGGCCTATAAAGCTAATCCTTTAACCGAGATTTCTACCCGTATCAGCAAGGATTTGAAGAAGCGTGGCTGGTCATTTGTCGGCCCGACGACGGTTTATGCTTTTATGCAGGCAATGGGGCTGGTGAATGATCATCTGGAAGGCTGTTATTGCCGCCCTGTGATTGAACGCTTGCGGCAGGATTTTGTGCGGCCTGCATAATGTGTTTCTGCACGGATCTTACTCTTGCCGCATGCAAACTGATCGGTTAGGAAACATACGCGCCTTTCAAGGATATTAAGGCATTTAATCTTCAAGATAACTCAAGTTTAGCGGATCAGTATCATGGCAAATAAAGCGGAGAAGATGAAAGCGCGGTTGCCGCGCGGCTTTGTGGACCGTGAGCCTCATGATCTGCGTGCTGCCGAGAAGATGCTGGCGACAATCCGTGAGGTTTATGAGCGTTACGGTTTTGATCCGATTGAAACGCCGCTTGTTGAATATACTGATGCTTTGGGCAAATTCCTGCCGGATCAGGATCGTCCGAATGAAGGCGTTTTTTCGCTGCAGGATGATGACGAACAATGGCTGTCGCTGCGCTATGATCTGACTGCACCGCTGGCGCGTCATGTGGCTGAGAATTTCAATGAAATTCAGCTGCCGTTCCGCACCTATCGCAATGGCTGGGTATTCCGCAATGAAAAACCGGGCCCTGGTCGTTTCCGTCAGTTTATGCAGTTTGACGCCGATACGGTTGGCGCGCCGGGCGTGTCTGCCGATGCGGAAATGTGCATGATGGCAGCGGATACGCTGGAGCGTCTTGGCATTCAGCGCGGTGATTATATGATCCGCGTCAATAATCGTAAGGTTCTCGACGGCGTGCTGGAAGCGATTGGTCTGGCTGGTGATGATAATGCCGGACGTCGTTTGAATGTATTGCGCGCCATCGACAAGCTCGACAAATTTGGCGAAGAAGGCGTGAAGCTGCTGCTCGGCGAAGGCCGTCGCGATGAATCTGGCGATTTCACGAAAGGTGCAGGTCTGGATGCTGCGGCGATTGCCAAAGTGCTCGACTTTACCGCTGCCGGTACGGAAGATGGTCAGCAGACCATCGCGAATTTACGTGCTGTTGTTGAAGGCAATGCCCGTGGCACAGAAGGCGTTGAAGAACTCGCACAGATGCAGATTTTGTTTGATGCAGGCGGCTATGCCGGTCGTGTCAAAATTGATCCGTCCGTTGTGCGTGGTCTCGAATATTACACCGGCCCTGTCTATGAAGCTGAGCTGCAGTTCGATGTCACCAATGAAAAGGGTGAAAAAGTCGTGTTCGGTTCTGTTGGCGGCGGTGGTCGTTACGATGGACTGGTATCGCGTTTCCGCGGCCAGCCGGTTCCGGCAACAGGTTTCTCGATCGGTGTTTCCCGCCTAATGACTGCGTTGAAAAACCTCGGCAAGCTCGGCACAGAAGATGCAATGGCGCCGGTTGTCATTACTGTAATGGATGGTGATGCCGAAAGTCTTGGACGCTATCAGAAATTCACGCAGGATCTGCGTGATGCCGGCATCCGCGCCGAGATGTATCAGGGCAACTGGAAGAAATTCGGTAATCAGCTGAAATATGCAGATCGCCGCAATGCGCCGCTTGCGATTATTCAGGGCGGTGATGAGCGTGCCAACGGCGAAATCCAGATCAAGGATCTGATCGAGGGTAAGCGTCTTTCCGGCGAGATCGAAAGCAATGAGGAATGGCGTGCAAGCCGTCCGGCGCAGATCACTGTCAAAGAAGCTGATCTGGTTGCGGAAGTGAAGCGTATTCTGGCTGAGCAGGCTGAGGATCGTTTGCAGGAACGAAGCAGGCAGGCGAACTAAAATGAGCAATCGTCAAACAGCAGATATTGCCGCTGATCTGGCGTCTTATTTTGCAACCACGTCGAGTGAAGCCGTTGATATTCCGATCCTGCAACCGGCTGATCCGTTTCTGGATATGGCCGGTGAGGATCTGCGCAGCCGGATTTTCCTGACCGAGAATGAGAATGGCGACAGTCTGTGCCTGCGTCCGGAATTTACCATTCCGGTCTGCCGCAATCATATTGCGCTGAATGCAGCCACACCAAAACGCTATTCCTATATTGGTGAGGTTTTCCGTCAGCGTCGTGAAGGTGGTACAAGCTTTCATCAGGCCGGTATTGAAGATCTTGGCGGCGATAACGAACCTGCCTCAGATGCGCGCTCTCTGAGCGATGCTCTGAATGCTGTGCGTCAGGCTGCCCCCCATGCATCATTGCAGGTTCTGCTCGGCGATCAGTCTGTGTTTGAAGCTGTTCTGGCATCTCTCGGCCTGCCGCGCGGCTGGCAGAAAAAATTGGCACGTGCTTTTGGCAGTGCTGAACTGCTGGAGCTGGCCTTGCAGGATTTGGCATCGCCGCGTCTTGGTAATGTTATTCCTGAGCGTTTGCGTCAGATTGTTGATGAGCAGGGCGAAGATGCTTTGGTCACGGCACTTGCGCAGGAAATGCAGGTTGCAGGTATTTCGCCAGCCGCGGGCCGCAGTCCTTCTGAAATTGCACGGCGTCTGATGGAAAAGCAGCAGCTGGCTGCGGTTCAGTTGGCAGATCGGGTACTGACGGCGCTTAAGACATTTCTGTCCATTCGCGTGCCGCTGGAACAGGCGACTGCACAGCTGACAGAATTTGCCGAGCAAAACGGTCTTGATCTCGGCGCTGCATTGCAGAGCTTCGGCAAACGTGTTGATGAAATGCGTAAGACTGGTATTGATCTTGGCATTATCGCTTATGATGCAGGTTTTGGCCGCCCGCTCGATTATTATACCGGTCTGGTTTACGAAATTACCAGTCGTGATGCTGATTGTGGCGTGATTGTCGGTGGCGGACGCTATGATCGCTTGCTGACGATGCTGGGCGCGAAAGAGCGTATTTCCGGCGTTGGTTTTTCCATCTGGCTCGATCGTTTGCAAAAATGTGCAGAAGCAACACAGGCAGGAGCACGCTCATGACTGTAACACTGGCTTTGCCTTCTAAAGGCCGTCTGAAAGAGCAGACAATTGCAGTCATGGCGAAAGCCGGATTGCATGTGGTTCTGCCGGAAGATGACCGCAATTACCGCGCCCGTATTGAAGGCGTGGATGATGTGGATATTTTGTTTCTCTCCGCGTCAGAAATTGCCCGTGAACTGGGTTATGGCACGGTTGATCTCGGTGTAACCGGTGAAGATCTTATTCGTGAGACGCTGGCACGTGCCGATGAAAAAGTGCAGATTGAAACGCAGCTTGGCTTTGGCCATGCGGATGTGATCGTAGCTGTGCCGGAAGTCTGGCACGATGTTGCGACAATGGCCGATCTGGATGATGTAGCGGCAGATTTCCGTCAGCGTCATGGACGCCGTTTGCGGATTGCCACCAAATATTGGCGGCTGACACAGCAGTTTTTCTCTCAGAAGCACGGTATTCAGGTTTACCGTATTGTTGAGAGCTTGGGTGCTACCGAAGGTGCACCGGCAGCCGGTTCCGCAGATATTATCGTAGATATTACTTCCACCGGTTCAACATTGCGCGCTAATAGACTGAAGATTCTGGATGACGGCATTATGCTGAAATCGCAGGCTTGTCTGGTCTCTGCACGCCGCAGTCTGGATAATCCGCGTGTGGCGGAAATCATCAGCCGTATTTGTTGTAGTTTGAAATAAGCTTAAATACTTAAAGTTTAAAAATTAAAGGCCGCAATTCGTAAGAATTGCGGCCTTTTTGATAGGTCAAAAGCGTTTGGCTATTAGCGGCCGCGACGGTCAACCGAATATGCACCGGCACCGGTTACGGCGAGCAGCAGCAGGCCACCTGCAATTGCGAGGTTCTTCTGTGCCATCAGTGCGTTCATGCCTTCGGCAAAATCCATGTGAGCAACCAGTGTGGCGCCGATGGTGAACAGGGCAACAACGATCGCTGCGATACGGGTCTGAAAACCGATCAGAATGGCGAGGCCGCCGACAAATTCAATCAGGCCAACGAGAACTGCAGTCACGCTTGGCATTGGCAGGCCGATTGCACCGAAATACTGTGCAGTACCTTCAAGGCCGGTCAGCTTGCCCCAACCTGCAAGAATGAAAAGAATAGCAAGAAAGATGCGGGAGATCAGGATAACAATGGAATTCTGGGAGGCGGAAACAGTGCTCATTATGAGGCTCCGGATGAGATATTGCTGGAGGGGTAAGAGGCTTCCAGGCAATAAAAGTTAACAATAGAAAAGTGATTTATGCTGCAGGCTCATTGTGCGCAGCATGAAGTGCTGTTGCGCAATGGATAACTAACAAGTGACTGTATTGTAAATATAGACAGATATTGACATATCGTTCATCAATAGTGAACCCTAAAATAGCATGTCGAAATTTAAAATTGTTCACTCTGCATTGATAACGGGCTAAAGTTACGAGACGTTATAAAAGAAAACAGCCCGCAACAGTGAGCTGTTGCGGGCTGCAATAAATGCATCATACGAAGCAACTTATGAGGGCTGCAACATCAGTTCCGGACGCACTAAAGCTTCATATTCTGCTTCACTGACAAGACCGCTTTTCAGGGCTTCTTCGCGTAAAGTCGTGCCATTGTGATGAGCGGTTTTGGCAATCTTCGCGGCCGCATCATAACCAATTTGCGGGGCAAGAGCTGTTACCAGCATCAGCGAATTTTCCATCAGTTCATGAATGCGGGCTTCATTGGCTTCAATGCCGTCAATACAATGATCCACAAAAGAATTCATGCCATCGGCCAGCAAACGGATAGATTGCAGCACATTGGCCGCTATTACCGGTTTGAAAACATTAAGCTCAAAATGCCCCTGACTGGAAGCAACGGTGACGGTTGTATGATTGCCGAAAACCTGCGTAGCCACCATGGTCAAAGCTTCTGCCTGAGTCGGATTGACTTTGCCCGGCATGATCGATGAACCCGGTTCATTCTCCGGCAATTGCAATTCCCCGAGACCGGAGCGTGGGCCAGAGCCGAGAAAGCGAATATCGTTGGCAACTTTAAACAGGTCTGCCGCTAAAGCATTCAGGCTACCATGCAGGTTGAGCAGAGCGCCATGGGAGGCGAGTGCTTCAAACTTGTTGGGCGCTGTTTTGAACGGGAGACCGGTAATATTGGCAACGGCTTCCGCGAAACCGGTATCAAAACCTTTAGCGGAGTTCAGGCCGGTGCCGACCGCTGTACCGCCTTGTGCCAGCAGATAAACATCTGTCAGGCTTTGCACAATACGGTGCTTGCCATATTCAATTGCGGCACGGTAACCGGAGAATTCCTGCCCCAGGGTGACAGGCGTGGCATCCTGCGTATGTGTGCGGCCGATCTTGATCAGATGTGCGAATTTCTCTTCTTTGGCTTTGAGCGCATCAATCAGATGGTCGAGGGCAGGGAGCAAGCGCGATGTGACTTCAATCGCCGTGGCAATATGCATGGCGGTCGGGAAGCTGTCATTGGATGACTGTCCCATATTCACATGATCATTCGGGTGAACCGGCTTTTTACTGCCGATTGTACCGCCGAGCATTTCAATAGCACGGTTGGAGATTACTTCATTCACATTCATGTTAGACTGGGTGCCGGAACCGGTCTGATAAATGACCAGCGGGAAATGGTCATCCAGCTTGCCTTCAACCACTTCTGCGGCGGCGACAGTAATCGCACGCCCCAGAACAGGATCGAGTTTGCCCAAAGCAATATTCGTCTCTGCGGCAGCCTGTTTGACAATGCCGAGTGCATGAATGAGCGGCAGAGGCTGGCGATCTGTTCCGATTTTAAAATTTTGCAGAGAGCGCTGGGTCTGCGCACCCCAGTAACGATCATTATCAACAGCGATAGGGCCGAAACTGTCGGTTTCGGTACGTTGGTCAGACATTTACAGCTCCTGAAGTTCTGTATTCTGGGAAGATGTCAGTTTGTCATATGGTATCAGTTGCAGGCATTGCGAGACTGTGCAAAACACAGTTTTGTGTAGGGATAATCACGGTGGTGCGAGAGCATAAGTTGAATATTTTCAGTGCCATGCCAGTGTTCTGACTGTGTTGTATAAACATTTGCAAAGATGTCTTAGTCGTCTTCAGCCTCATCATCCGGATTTTCTATCCAGGCCGTCGGGTTGATTTTTTTCTGTGTCGTGCTGTCAATAAAAGTCCACCAGCCGGTATCGCTTTCGGTCCAGTCGCCACCTGCTTTTTGAAGCTGTTCAAGCTGGCGGTAACGGGCAGGGGATTCATTGATCTGACCATCAAAGTCTGTCCAGATTACTGTGACTGTGCGCCCGTCCTGCGGTGCCGTTGTAATCGGGTGTTCTTTACGCATGAGTCTTCCCTCCGTTGCGGTGCAATGAAAGCACTGTCCAGATCAGAACAGCGAAACTTGTATAGCCAAGCCTATAGCGCAATCCGAAAAGTGTGAAGCATTATATGTAAAACAGAGTGTTGAGGTGGTGCGGCCACTCTACAGATTGAACTATAAGGTTCACAGCCGGTACCGGTGGTGCCGGAATCCTTATTGAAAGTCCATGGAAAAAAGTGGAAATTGTGCTGAGGAGGGCGTGGGAAGACGGGTCTCCCCGTCTTCCCTTTGCGCGGTCAGCAGTTCCTTCAAGCGGGGGCAAATAGGATTACCGACCAGCGCAAGCTGTAGATTTTCAATCTTTAAAGCCTGATCCTTAAGGAGATACTAAAATAATTTTGGGTTATCATTAAGTACAGTAACTTTAAAAAAATAATGCATCGCAATTGTGATGGTCGCTAATCATATTGGTTACAATTTATTTAGAAATATTTCTCCTGAAAATGGGAGGGACTCCATAATCGGCATATATGGGTAAGGCAAGCTGTAACCTGTGCCGGGTCACTAGGCAGTACAGATTTTAACGTTTAGATATAAAAAAAGCCTCTGATTTCTCAGAGGCTTTTTCATTTCTTAGCCGCATTATCGTGACCGCACAGGCGTAGGCGCCTGTACTACGAAATGTTTGGATGGACTTATTAGAAGTCCATACCGTCACCCGCACCGCTTTACGGTGCAGGCTTATTTCTTCATGGGCGAGCTTTATAGACTTCTTAGAAGTCCATGCCGCCCATGCCGCCCATGCCGCCGCCTGGCATTGCTGGCATACCGCCGTCTTTCTTCGGCAGTTCAGCAATCATGGCTTCAGTGGTGATCATCAGACCAGCGATCGAAGCTGCGTTCTGCAGAGCAGTACGAACAACCTTAACCGGATCAACAACACCAGCTTTGATCAGATCGCCATATTCGTTGGTTGCAGTGTTGTAACCAAAGGTTTCTGAAGCGTTTTCGAGGATTTTACCAACGATAACAGAAGCTTCTTCACCGGCGTTTGTGGTGATCTGACGGGCAGGAGCCTGCAGAGCGCGACGGATGATGTTGATACCGGCTTCCTGATCAGCATTGATACCTTTTGCAGTGATGTTTGCAGAAGCGCGCAGAAGTGCAGTACCACCACCAGCAACAATACCTTCTTCAACCGCAGCGCGGGTTGCGTTCAGAGCATCGTCAACGCGGTCTTTGCGTTCTTTAACTTCAACTTCAGTTGCACCGCCAACGCGGATAACTGCTACACCGCCGGCGAGCTTAGCAAGACGTTCCTGCAGTTTTTCGCGGTCGTAGTCGGAAGAGGTTTCTTCGATCTGCTGTTTGATCTGGCCAACGCGGGCTTCGATTTCAGCTTTTGAACCCGCACCATCAACAACAGTTGTGTTTTCTTTGGTGATCGCAACTTTCTTCGCACGACCGAGCATGTCGAGAGTCACGGATTCCAGCTTGATGCCGAGATCTTCGGAGATAACCTGACCACCGGTGAGGATAGCGATATCTTCAAGCATTGCCTTACGGCGATCGCCGAAGCCAGGAGCCTTAACAGCAGCAATTTTCAGACCGCCGCGCAGCTTGTTAACAACCAGAGTTGCCAGTGCTTCGCCTTCTACGTCTTCAGCAATGATGACGAGTGGCTTGGAGGTCTGAACAACAGCTTCGAGAACCGGCAGAAGAGCCTGCAGGTTGGAAAGCTTCTTTTCGTGCAGAAGGATATAAGCGTCTTCCAGTTCTGCAACCATCTTTTCAGGATTGGTTACGAAATACGGAGACAGGTAGCCGCGGTCAAACTGCATACCTTCAACAACTTCGAGCTCTGTTTCAGCTGTCTTGGCTTCTTCAACAGTGATAACGCCTTCGTTGCCGACTTTCTGCATCGCTTCCGCAATCATGCGGCCGATTTCAGTTTCGCCGTTAGCGGAGATTGTGCCAACCTGAGCAACTTCTTCAGAAGTGTTGATTTTCTGAGCTTTACCGAGGAGGTTTGCAACAACTTCAGTAACAGCCAGATCAATACCGCGCTTCAGATCCATCGGGTTCATGCCGGCAGCAACAGCTTTTGCGCCTTCCTGAACGATAGCCTGACCCAGCACAGTAGCGGTTGTTGTACCGTCACCTGCAGTGTCATTGGTCTTGGAAGCGACTTCGCGCAGCATCTGTGCGCCCATGTTTTCGAACTTGTCTTCAAGTTCTACTTCTTTGGCAACCGATACACCGTCTTTGGTGATGCGCGGTGCACCGAAAGATTTGTCGATAACAACGTTACGGCCTTTAGGGCCGAGCGTTACTTTAACAGCATCAGCAAGGATATCGACGCCGCGCAGCATTTTTTCGCGCGCTGAACGACCGAATTTTACGTCTTTAGCAGCCATTTTTCTCTCCTGGAGCCTGAGGTCTGGCCTTCAAGGCTTCCCGATTTGAACTGTTGAAAAGGAATGATGAATAAGCCCGGGCTGTGAAGCGCTCAGGCTAAATCGAAAATCAGGCAATGATTCCGAGAATGTCGGATTCTTTCATGATCAGCAGGTCTTCGCCGCCGATCTTCACTTCTGTGCCGGACCATTTGCCGAACAGAACGCGGTCGCCTGCTTTAACGTCCAGAGCAACCAGCTTGCCGCTTTCGTCGCGGTTGCCGGAACCAACGGCGACAACTTCGCCTTCAGACGGCTTTTCTTTGGCTGAATCAGGAATAATGATGCCACCGGCTGTCTTTGCTTCCGATTCTACACGACGAACGACAACGCGGTCATGAAGAGGGCGGAAATTGATCTCTGCCATGGATATAACCCTTGAAAATACGCCTTGAAATAAGGCAGCAAAATGAGTTGAAGGCCTTTCGGCCCGTGGATTATTAGCACTCTCTTTGTGTGAGTGCTAACGTGCTTTTGATATAGGAAAGAGCCGTTTCAGAGTCAAGGTTTCCGGTTGGCGTAAAAGATAATATTACCGATAATAAACCCTGTAAAAACTGACAGGGGGCACCAAAAATCAGATGCTTAGGCAAGCATATGATGCTTGTCCGGCGGATTTATAAGTGTCTGACAGCAACAAATTTGTGTGTCACAAAATCATATCGCCGATGAAGCAGATATTATTGTCCGAATATGAAAGCCGTATGAAGTCTGTTGTGGGGAATAGGCCACGATGCGCACTATGCGGCAGCACCGTGGCTTTCTCATCAATCAGCGGACAACGCGCAGATTGGATAACTCATCAGCAATTTCGCGGAATGTCTGTTCAAGATTGCCGCCGGTTGTATTCCAGAAAAGTTTGGCGCGTCTGGTCGGAAAATCCGGGTCAAAGCGAACGCGTGAATCCGAAGCGCATTCTTTCATAGTTTCCATCTGCTTGCGATCTGTCGCATTGTTTTGCCGAAGATCAAGCGCGACAGTCATCACCATAATATTGTCTTGTTTTGCAAGCTCGCACAGTCTTTTGAAACGGGCATTAAGCGCTTCAGTATAATAGGCATTGTCATGAACGTTGCCGACGCCGCGTGCTTCCTGAAAGATACGTGTTCTGTCATAGAATTTGGTTGTAACTGCGGTATATCCCAGCGAAGAATAGTTGGATATGTTGCCCGCACTGTCTGTGCCGCCGAGTGAGTTGTAACGGTAATAAGTGTTAGCACCATCGGTCAGAACAATAACGACCTTGTCATTGCCCCGCTCTGACGCAGCTCTTCCGCCTGCAAAAGGTGAGTTCTGGATAAGTGTCCGCCAACCCCAGACCATGCCTTCCGGCACATTTGTACCGCCATCCGGCTGCATTCTTGCAATAGCATTTTTTACCTTTTTCAGACCATTCTCAGTTGTAACATCTGTCAGCGTTGTGATCGGCGTTGTTGTGCAGCTGTAATTCGGTCCGGTCGTTCCTTCGCCAGATGTGTTTTGCGCGACGTAATATTTTTTTAAATCCCGCTGCATCGTTTGATAGCTGTCGTAACGCCCCCCATTATCCGTCCACCAATTGTTCAGGGAGCGGCTGGAGTCATATTCATCAGGGGCGAACATCGGCACATACATTGTGTCGGGGGTTACGAGTGACGGGCGGTCAGCATTAATGCCGTATTCTCCGGGGCGTGCTTCTACACAACCTTTCCAGCTTGTATATGTTCTGCCACGTGTAGTTTGCATGTCATTATACAGGCTGAACCGCGTGAAATAATGGCCATTTTCGCTTCCCCAGCCAGACCCCTGTTTAAAATAAGCACTATCACGAAGAATGATATTTTTATTGTACCCGACATTGATCGGGTTGTTTGCCGTGGGCATGGTGAAGTTTTCATAATGAACCGGTGAGATGCCGGTCTGATCCATCCATGGCTGGGTCTGGTTTTCGGGGCCGATATTGACGGAGGCTGCAAAAGGAACCAGTGAAAACTGTACCGGATTTTCAAGATGCGTAATGAGTTTGGCTTGATCCGCCAGCTTGTCTACAAGCTGGGCGGATGCCTGCTTAAGTAAATCTATGCGCTTGAGACCCGAGCCCGAGCCGCGTTCAGACATCGAGCCGGAATTATCAAGGACCAGTGCGACTTCCAGTGTGTTTTTAAGGCGCACAGTCGCAGACATTGAGTAAGTATATTTATCCCAGTCAACTTCATCTTTCGTCATAGCTTTCACAGCTCTTCCGTAAAATGAAATATACCGGAAGGATGCGCCGGCAACAATTTGCTGATCCGAATTCCGACCTTTTGGAAAATCCAGAGTAAACGTAGTTTTGTCCGGCGTAATAGCGCGCAGATTGGCATCGAATATTTTTTTGCCGAATGCCCGGATTTGATTTTCCTCCGAAACGACCGTGAAGCGTTTACCCACAGCCAGTGCAGCGGCATCAAGTGAATGTTGAACATTTCCGCGCACGCGCATCAGATTGGCAGTGTCAATCGCCAGCATCATTGCAAAAAGAATAGGCGGGAGCATCAGAGCAAAAAGCGGAACAATGGCACCGGTCTGGTTTCTGCGAAACCGCATTATCAATGCAGAAAAACTGCCGGATCGCTGTTTCGGGCTTTTTACGCAACGCATAGTCTCTCCTGCCGGCACAAGCCGGAACATAGTCTTCTTATTGTCCGTCTGTTTCAGGTCGTGTGACGTTTAAGAAAACGGCAAGCAAGACAGGAAACGCGATTCAATATTTTCATTTTCTCTGATGGTAATGGATTGGTTCTAACAAGGCGTCACGAAACACAGTAAAAAAACTGGGTACAGGGTAGAGTTAATGAAACATGAGCGGGATGGTTCCGCGTTTCGTCAAAATATAAACAGTGTTGTGATGTTTTCGCTCACGCAAAACGGGTGACATATGCTGCCTGTTGGTTTAGAGCATTTATAAAATCCGGCGCTTGAAGTTTCGGCCTCACTTGCGTCTTTCATGCCGATCCGTGCGCGCGAATGGCGCGCCATATGCTCCGTGAAGCTGCGGAGATAATTGATTTAAGGATAGTTTTATGCTGCATCCGGCGAAACTCGATGATCTTTTTGACCGTTATGATGTGATCTTCAGTGATGTCTGGGGCGTGTTGCATAATGGGGTGGAAGCTTATCGTCCGGCTGCGGATGCTTTGAAACGCGCTCGCGAAGCCGGTGTTAAAGTGGTGCTGATTACCAATTCGCCGCGCCCAAATCCCGGTGTTGCAGCCCAGATGGAAATGATGGCTATCACCAATGAAAGCTATGACCAGATCGTGACATCCGGTGATGTTACCCGCGATCTGATTGCTGCAGGCCCGCGTAAAATCTATCATCTGGGACCTGAGCGCGAACTGGCGATCTATGACGGTCTGGATGTGGAGCTGGTTGAAGAATATGAGGCATCCGGTGTTGTCTGTACTGGTCTGGTCGATGACGAAGTGGAAAAGCCTGAAGATTATGCCGAATTGCTGCAGCGTTTCCGTTCGCGCAATCTGCCGTTCATCTGCGCTAATCCTGATATCGTCGTAGAACGCGGCACCCGTCTGATCTGGTGTGCCGGTGCGCTGGCGCGCGATTATACGCAGCTTGGTGGTCGTACGCTCATCGCCGGTAAACCGCATCATCCGATTTATGCGGCGGCAATGCAGGGGGCAGAAAAGCTGACCGGTAAGCCTGTTGATAAATCCCGCATCCTTGCAATCGGCGACGGTATGCTGACCGATGTGAAAGGCGCGCAGAATTACGGTGTGGATGTGCTGTATATTTCCGGCGGTATTCACGCGGCTGACTATGTGGCCAAGGGCGAAGTCGATCACGACAAGCTGCTGGCATTTCTCGGCCGTCACGGTGAGGCACCGGCAGCGGTGATGCGTCATCTGGTGTGACCGCCGGAAATTTTTAATCCCTGAACAACTGATCTGAAACAACCCGATGACTGTGATGCCTTCAGAATTTGCTGCAAAATCCGCAATTCTTCGTCTCACCTGCGGTGTGAGCGGCAGTGAGCCGTTGCCTGCGCATATGCGCGGCGGCGTTGTGGCGATCGGCAATTTTGACGGTGTGCATCGCGGTCATCAGGCTGTGCTTGAAAAAACGCTGCAACTGGCCAAAGAGCGCAATTGTCCGGCTGTTGTGCTGACATTTGAGCCGCATCCGCGCAGTTTTTTTAATCCGGATCAACCGGTTGACCGCCTGACTGATGCGCAGGAAAAAGCGGCTATTCTGGGCTTGCTTGGCTTTGATGTTGTGGTGGAGCAGGGCTTTGATGCCGGTTTTTCATGCCTGAGCGCGCAGGAATTTATCGATCAGGCATTGATCGGGCGGCTGGGCGCATCGGAAGTCATTACCGGTGTTGATTTTCACTTCGGTAAAAAGCGGCAGGGCAATCCGGAATTTTTGAAACAGGCGGGTGAGAAACACGGTTTCGGCGTCACCCTGATTGAGCCTTTTACAGATGAGGGCGGCGAGGTGGTTTCCTCCTCGCGCATTCGCTCCCATCTGGCGGAAGGTGATGTGGCGGGTGCAGCGGGACTGTTGGGCTATCGCTACACGCTGGCCAGCACTGTTATTAAAGGCAAGCAGCTGGGGCGCACGCTTGGTTTTCCTACAGCCAATATGGCGCTGCCGGAGCAGACCAATCTGAAACACGGTATTTATGCTGTGCGTTTCCGCCGTGCTGACGGCACACTTTATGATGGTGTTGCCAGTTTTGGCCGCCGTCCGACCGTGGACAGTGACGGCTGCGCACTGCTTGAGACATTCTTGTTTGATTTCTCAGGCGATCTCTACGGTGAATTCTGTTCTGTCTCGTTCTTTGCTTATTTACGCGGAGAAGAAAAATTCGATTCGCTTGATGCATTGATGGTGCAGATGCGGCAGGACGAAGCTGAAGCACGGGCAATCTTATCTGCTGTGCAGCCGCTTTCTTTGCTGGATTCCTATCTGACATTTTCCCGCAATTAAATTGATCTCAATACTTCAGAATATATTTACCGCTTTACTTGAAAAATAGGCGCATATCTGTTTTCGGCCTGCAAGTGGTGTCTGGAGTGTGCGTTTTGCGTAATGTGTTTAACCGGTTCCGTATTGCCGGATTAGCTGTTTTGTCTGCTGCATGCTTCATTCATCCGGCTTTGGCTGAAGAGAGCGGACAATCCTCAGGAAAACATTTCTGGTCCGGAGACTGGTCGCTGACCGTCGGCGGTGACTTTTACCGCCAGCCCCGTTTTACAGGCTCCAGCAAATATATAATGAGTGCGCAGCCTCTGATTTCCTTCGGCCGCACAGGCGTTGCAGAGCGCTTTTCATCCCGCAATGACAATATTTCCTTCGCTCTGATGGATATGGAAGATTTTCGCGTGGGATTGACCGGCGAGTTTTTGATGGCGCGTGGCGGCAGTCAGGCCGATGGCTTGAAAGATGTGCCATGGGGCGGTGAGGTCGGAGGTTTCATGGAATTCTACCCGACAGACTGGTTTCGTTTGCGCTCAGAACTACGTCACGGGGTTCGTGCGCATAATGGTATTGTCGGCGAGCTGGCAGGGGATGCATTTTATGATGTGACGCCGGCTATTCGTGTTTCCGGCGGGCCGCGCATGTCTTTTGCTTCAGAGAAATATCTGGATACTTATTATGGTATTAATGCTGAGGAATCCGTTGCCAGTGGTCTTTCCGTTTATGATCCGGATAGCGGGGGAATTACGTCTGCCGGACTGGGCGGCGCAGTAACATGGATGACAACCGATAAGATCACAACCAGCCTTTATGCCGAATATACTAAATTGCAGGGTAAAGCGGCACGCTCCAGCCTTGTATCCGAGCGCGGATCGCGCCATCAGCTGACGGTTGGTGTTTCGGCAACCTACCGTTTTGATTTTACACTGGACTGATGTTTTAAGCGAAAACCGTCAGGTTTTAGAAAAGTATCGGCTTATTTGCTTTGAAAATCTGCCGGAAGGGCAAAGTTTATCTGTCTTGCCTCTTTATTCTGCGCGCCTGCATTGGTAAAAGCATCACCATGATGAGACAATACTCGATATTTATAATGCTGCGCTATGCCGGCCGAATTATTGGCCCGGCCTTTTCTTAAGCCTGACCGGATGGTTCAGGGGGAAAGGTCCGGGAAGAATAGCTGACATCCTGAGGTATGATGAACTCTGCCGCAATTTCAGGATATATATTTTCTTAAGACTGCCTGCCTGAGAGCAGCATAGTGCCTGCATTATGCTCCGGCAGTCCAACTGAATGCTCAAAATAATGACTGCTGAAAAAATCGATTATTCCAAAACGCTTAACCTGCCGCAGACCGATTTTCCGATGCGCGCCAGCCTTCCGCAGCGTGAGCCGCTGCTGGTCGCCCGCTGGGAAGAGATGAATCTTTATAAGAAGCTGCGTGAAGATGCCAAAGATCGCCCGCTTTGGGTGCTGCATGACGGCCCTCCATACGCCAATGGTAACATCCATATCGGCCATGCGCTGAATAAGACACTGAAAGATGTGATCACCCGCTCGTTCCAGATGCGCGGCTATAACTCGAACTATGTTCCGGGCTGGGACTGCCATGGTCTTCCGATCGAATGGAAGATCGAAGAAAAATACCGTGCGCAGGGCAAGAATAAAGACGAAGTGCCGGTCAATGAATTCCGCAAGGAATGCCGTGAATTTGCTGAAGGCTGGATCAAGGTTCAGACCGATGAGTTCAAACGTCTGGCAATCACCGGTGATTTTGAACAGCCATACACCACAATGAATTTTCATGCGGAAGCCCGTATTGCCGGTGAATTGCTGAAATTCGCCCGCTCCGGCCAGCTCTATCGGGGTTCCAAACCGGTGATGTGGTCGGTTGTTGAGCGTACTGCTCTGGCCGAGGCGGAAGTTGAATATCACGATATTGAGTCGGATATGATCTGGGTGAAATTCCCTGTCACATCCGTGCCGGAACTGGCTGATGCGCATGTGGTCATCTGGACAACGACACCATGGACAATTCCGGGCAACCGCGCCATCGCCTATTCGCCAAAGGTTTCCTACGGTCTTTATGAAGTGACCGGTGCGGAAAATGACTTTGGCCCGCAGGCCGGTGAAAAGCTGATCTTCGCTGATAATCTGGCTGAGGAATGCTTCAAAAAAGCCAAGCTGACTTTTAATCGTTTGCGCGATGTTTCCACTGCACAGCTGCATGGCATGACCGCAGCCCATCCGCTCAAAGGCTTTGGCGGCGGTTATGAATTTACTGTGCCGCTGGTTGCCGGTGAGCATGTGACTGATGATGCCGGTACAGGCTTCGTTCACACTGCACCAAGCCATGGTCGTGAAGACTTTGAAGCATGGATGGATGCTGTGCGTGAACTCGAAGCACGCGGTATCAATCCTGCAATTCCTTTCCCTGTGGATGATGCCGGTTTCTATACTGCTGACGCACCGGGTTTCGGCCCTGACCGTGAAGGCGGTGCTGCCCGTGTTATCGATGATAACGGTAAGAAGGGTGATGCCAATGAAGCGGTTATCAAAGAACTGATCGCGCGTGGTCTGCTGTTCGCCCGTGGCCGCATGAAGCATTCCTATCCGCATTCATGGCGCTCGAAAAAGCCGATCATCTTCCGCAATACACCGCAATGGTTCGTCTATATGGACAAAGAACTGGGTGACGGCACAACGCTGCGTTCCCGCGCTCTGAAAGCCATTGATGATACACGTTTTGTGCCGGCTGCCGGTCAGAACCGCCTGCGTGCCATGATCGAAAACCGTCCTGACTGGGTGCTGTCACGCCAGCGCGCATGGGGTGTGCCGATCTGTGTTTTTGCAGCTGAAGACGGCACAGTGCTGATTGATGAAGCTGTGAATGAACGTATTCTCGCGGCTTTTGAAGTGGAAGGTGCTGATGCATGGTTTGCAGAAGGTGCGCGTGAGCGTTTCCTCAGCAACCGCGCCGGCGAGGCTTGGGAGCAGGTTACTGACATTCTCGATGTCTGGTTTGACTCCGGTTCCACGCATACATTTACGCTGGAAGACCGCCCTGATCTGAAATGGCCTGCCGATCTTTATATGGAAGGTTCGGACCAGCATCGCGGCTGGTTCCATTCCTCGCTGCTTGAAAGCTGCGGAACCCGTGGCCGTGCACCTTATAATGCAGTGCTGACCCATGGTTTCACCATGGACGAGCACGGCAAGAAAATGTCGAAATCGCTCGGCAATACAGTGACCCCGCAGGAAATCATCAAGGATTCCGGTGCAGATATTCTGCGTCTCTGGGTGATGACCTCGGATTACTGGGATGATCAGCGTCTCGGCAAGAGCATCATCCAGACCAATATCGACGCTTATCGCAAGCTGCGTAACACCATCCGCTGGATGCTGGGTACATTGGCGCATGATGAAGGCGAAGAAGTTGCCTATGCCGATCTGCCGGAACTTGAAAAGCTGATGCTGCATCGCCTGAGCGAGCTGGATGAAGTTGTTCGCAATGGTTATGATGCATTTGAATTCAAACGCATCACCCGCGCACTGATCGACTTCACCAATATCGAGCTGTCGGCTTTCTATTTCGATATCCGCAAAGATGCGCTTTATTGCGATGCACCTTCGAGCCTGCGCCGCAAAGCTGCTTTGCAGACCGTGCGTCACCTGTTCGATAATATCGTGACATGGCTCGCACCGATGCTGCCTTTCACAACGGAAGAAGCATGGCTTGACCGTTATAAAGATGCGGTTTCCGTGCATCTGGAGCAGTTCCGCAGCATTCCTGCCGAATGGAATAATCCGGTTCTGGCTGCAAAATGGGACAAGGTGCGCGATGTACGCCGCGTTGTTACCGGCGCTCTGGAACTGGAACGAGCGGACAAGCGTATCGGCTCGTCGCTGGAAGCTGCACCTCTGGTTCACATCACTGATGCGTCGCTGCTCTCTGCGGTACAGGGTCTGGATATGGCTGAGATCTGCATCACCAGCGGATTGACCATCAGCGATCAGCCGGTTGCCGGTGAGGCATTCGCGTTGAGTGATGTGAAGGGTGTAACTGTTGTGCCTGCCAAGGCAGAAGGTACAAAATGCGCCCGTTCATGGCGCTATACCAACGATGTCGGCAGTGATTCTGAGTTCCCGGATGTATCAGCACGCGATGCTGCGGCATTGCATGAGCTGAAAGCGCTTGGTCGTTTGGGATAGGTATGAATCTGCGGCGATCACGGTTAACAAGTAATTATCAGTGATTGCCGCATATTTTCTGCCGTGCTAAGGCACTGCATTGAAATATTTTGTCGGCAGTGAAAATCTGCTTTCATGCCTTGGAGTTGCCGGAAAGTACGGATAACGCCATAATGCATGAAATTTAATGTAGCGGTGGTTGGGTAATCTGGCCGAATACGGATAAAAGTGGTGCTCATGAAGATTGAAGGACGCATTTTCGCTTTCGCAACAGTGCTGGCCAGTTTGGGTCTTGCCGGTTGCGTGTCCGATCCGACCTATGGAACAGGCAAGTCAGCCAGCACGCAATTGCTGGATGATATGTCATCCATTGCTACAATCGGTCCGAAAAAGAGAACCGGTATTGAATATAAGCCGCGTCCGGAGCTGGTGAAGCCTGTTGCAGGGCAGAAAGAAAGCCTGCCGCAGCCGCAGGAAAGTGTTGCCCGCGCCGGTGATCCTTCATGGCCGGAATCGCCGGAAGAACGCCGCAAGCGTCTGCGTGCAGAGATTGAAGCAAACCGCGACAATCCGAATTTCGTTTCACCGATTGCACCGGACAGCCCGAGCGATTTCACGCCGCGCCGTCAGATTTTGCCAAGCGGTGCCAGCCGTCGTGAAGATTATGCATCACGTGATTCTGTTGCGGATCCGGCAGTTGCCGCTGCCGCCAAACAGGCGCAGCTTGATCGCGCAGGCGGTTCTGCCACACAGCGTAAATATCTGAGTGAGCCGCCGGTCAGCTATCGCCAGCCAGCCGCCACAGCTACAGTCGGTGATCTGGGTGAAGACGAGGCGAAGAAAGAACGCCGTCGTAAGGCTGAAGCCACCGGTTCAAAAAGCTGGCGCGATAAGCTCGGTCTTTAATTTGGATTTGAATGAAGTTTGAAAAAGCCGCGTCCAGACAAAAGACGCGGCTTTTTTTATTTGCGCTTTTCCTGAAAGAAGCGTTTCAGCATGTCGGTTGCCTCGGCTTCGCCAATGCCGGAATAAACCTCCGGTGTGTGATGGCAGGTCGACTGGCTGTAGAAGCGGGGGCCATATTCCACGCCGCCGCCCTTCGGGTCGCTTGAAGCATAATAAAGACGGCGGATGCGGGCGAAAGAAATTGCGGCCGCGCACATGGCGCAAGGTTCCAGCGTCACATAGAGATCGCAATCACCGAGCCGCTCATTTTCCAGAGCCTCACAAGCGATGCGGATTGCCAGAATTTCGGCATGAGCGGTCGGATCATTAATCTCGCGGGTGCGGTTACCCGCACGGGCGATAATCCGGTTTTTATGTGTGATGACCGCGCCGATTGGCACTTCGCCCCGTGCAGCTGCGGCGCGGGCTTCTTCCATCGCGACCTGCATAGGAGATATTTGTCTGTTCTTTGCGGTGCTGCTTGCCGGATGTGTCACGGAAACCAAATTTTCTGCAGGAGACAAACTTGCCGCAGGGGATTGTGAATTTTCATTGTTCATCTTGCCGGAATTGCCGCCGGTTGCGTTTTTTTGCATAATGTGCGGCAGCCTTTCAGATATTTTACTCGCAAGCGCGGTGATGATTTGTTAGAGCGTAGCTTTAATAAGGTGTGTAGCATAAGAACTGCGCTGCAATCGTGCCAGCTTTATCCTAAATTTTGCCGGATCGGAATGATTTAGCATAAAGCATGTCCGGCGAAAACGCGCAGCGGTTTTGCAGCAGGGCTTTCCGCATCCTGATTTTCGATTTTTGACGCCGGGCAGAAATACCGGTGAAAGGCTGATATTCTAATGACCCGTGACGATCATGATAATGAACGCGGCAAGCGTCCTTTTGTAAAGCGTGAGCGTACGCGCGATGACAGAGGTTCTGACCGTCCGCGTCGTTTTGAAGGTGAATCCCGTGGTGACAAGCCGCGTGGCTTTGGTGAGCGCGGCGACAAACCTCGTGGTTTTGAACCTCGCGGCGATAAGCCCCGCGGCTTTGATATGAGCGCCGCTGATGAAGGCGAACGTATCGCCAAGCGTCTGGCGCGTGTGGGTATTGCCTCGCGCCGTGAAGCGGAAAGCATGATTGCTGCCGGTCGTGTTGCTGTGAACGGCAAAGTGCTGACCAGCCCTGCTGTGAATGTTCTGCGCACAGATCGTATTACCGTTGATAATAAAGTTCTGCAGCAGGCTGAGCGTACCCGCCTGTGGCTCTATCACAAGCCTGCCGGTCTGGTGACAACCAACCGTGATCCGGAAGGTCGTCCGACAGTGTTTGATGCACTGCCTGCTGAATTGCCGCGCGTTTTGTCGGTTGGTCGTCTTGATATCAACACTGAAGGCCTGTTGCTGCTGACCAATGATGGCGGTCTGTCCCGCGTTCTGGAACTGCCTGCAACCGGCTGGCTGCGCCGTTATCGTGTGCGCGCTCATGGTACAGTAACACAGGCACAGCTTGATGAGCTGAAAAACGGTATCGCTGTTGACGGCATATTCTACGGCGCGGTTGAAGCAACTCTTGAGCGCGAGCAGGGCGCAAATGTCTGGCTGTCCATTGGTCTGCGCGAAGGCAAAAACCGCGAAGTTAAGAACATTCTTGGTGCGCTTGGTCTGGCTGTTTCCCGTCTGATCCGTGTTTCTTTCGGGCCGTTCCAGCTGGGCGATCTGGAAGAGGGAGCGGTACGCGAAATCCGTGGCCGTACCCTGCGTGAACAGCTCGGTGAAAAACTGGTTGAAGATTCCGGTGCGGATTTTGATGCGCCGATCCTCAATGAATTCTCCAATGAAGCTGTTAAGGGCGAATTGCCGTCCCGCAGCCCGCGTTTTGATGCTTATGAAGAGCGCGGCAGCGACGAGGAAGGCGAAGGCCGTTCCCGTTACAAATCCGACTGGATTTCCAGCAGCCGGGATGCGGGCGGTGGCCGTGGTGGCAAAGGCGGCTTTGGTGCCAAGCGCGGCGAAGGGCGTATGGACGGTGAACGTAAACCGTTCCGCCGTGACCGTGAAGAAGGTGAGCGTCGTGAAGAAGGCCGTGCGCCGCGTGATGGTGAGCGTAAGCCTTTCCAGCGTGATCGTGATGGTAAGAGCTGGCGTGAAGATGGTTTGTCACGCCTCAGCACATCTGCACCGCGTTCCGGCGGCTTCGACAAGCCGCGCTTTGCGAAAGGCGGCCGTGGTGACAAGGATGATGACAAGTTTGGTTCACAGCCGCAGCGTCCGCGCGGCGTGAATGTATGGATGGCACCGGGTGCCAAGGCCTATAATTCGTCGTCCAAGCCGACCCCTGGTGATGATCGCCGCCGTTCACGCCGTGACGGTGATGACCGTCCGCAGCGTGAAGAAGGTGGTCGTGGTTATCAGGGCCGTACAGAGGACAGAGATGGCTATAAGCGTCAGGGTTTCCGCCGCGATGAAGACAATCGTGACGGTTTCAAGCGCGAAGGCTTCCGCTCGGAAAACCGTCGTTCTTTTGATGAAGGCGATCGTCCGGCACGCGAAGAGCGTCGTTTCTCCGGTGAGCGCAATTTTGACAAGAAGCCATTTGGCGACAAGAAGCCGTTTGGTGATCGTCCGTCGGGCGACAAACCATTCCGTGGCAAACCTGAAGGCGGTCGCGGCGGCAAGCCTTTCGGCAAAGGCCCGCAGGGTGGCAAACCATCCGGTAACCGTCCGTCCGGCCCTCGTGGTGCAGGTCCTCGCGGCGCAGGACCGCGTTCCGGCCCGCGCGGAGATAAACGTTAATGCGCATAGTCGGCGGTAAATTCCGCGGACGTGCACTGGTGACGCCGGAAAGCTCTGCAATCCGGCCGACCAGCGACCGGACACGTGAAAGTCTGTTCAATATTATCACGCATGGTTTTCGTGAGAAGCTGGACAATACACGGGTGCTGGATCTGTTTGCCGGCACCGGTGCGCTTGGTCTTGAGGCCTTGTCACGCGGTTGCCGCTATACGGTTTTCGTCGAGGAATCCGTAGAAGGGCGTGGTCTTCTGCGCCAGAATGTGGAGGCTTTTGGCCTTCAGGGACATACAAAAGTGTTCCGCCGCAATGCAACAGCATTGGGTCCGACCGGCACAATGGGCGAATTTGATCTGGTTTTTGCCGATCCGCCCTATGGTAAAGGTTTGGGTGAACAGGCCTTTGTTTCTGCACTTGAGGGCGGCTGGCTCAAACCGGATACACTTTTGATTCTGGAAGAAGTGTCGGAAGCCGTTATCACGCTGGATGACCGCTTCATATTGCGTGATGAACGCAATTACGGGATCACCACGATAAGGCTTTATGAACTGGCCTGATAATTTTATCATAAAATAACAAATTGCCCGCTCTGTGCGGGCAATTTGCATTTCAGCATAGTGCTGCCTTTTTTGGGGGCATATTAATTAAATTATTGTCATCATGACATAATTCTTGATGGCTGGTTGCGAATTTGCCGCAATCTCGTTTAATTAAAGGTGTTTTGCAAAACAGGAAGGGACACTTTTCGTGCCATATCTATCCTTTTGCCGGCAACTGGTCAGCACATCCATGCTGGCGCTGATTGTCAGTTCTGCGACTGTGGGCGCATCTTTTGCGCAGGCTGCCAAGCCCGCCGAGGCGCAGGTTGCCCCTGCTGCGACCACCCAGACCAATCCGGCCAATGATAATCAGCCGGCCGCGCTGCCTGAAATCAGGACCCAGAAAGGCGTCAGCAGTTTCAAGCTGACCAATGGCATGGATGTTGTGGTGATTCCCGATCATCGTGCACCGGTTGTCACACAGATGGTCTGGTATCGCGTGGGTGCCGCTGATGAGCAGGAAGGTGTATCCGGTATTGCCCATTTTCTTGAGCATCTGATGTTTAAAGGAACCAAGAATGTTCCGGCCGGTGAATTCTCTGCCAAGGTTGCAGCGATCGGTGGTCAGGAAAATGCTTTCACTTCCTCGGATTATACCGGCTATTACCAGCAGATTGCTCCCGATGCGCTGGAAATGGTGATGAAATATGAGTCAGACCGTATGGCCAATCTGGTTCTGACCGAAGATGTGATTGTACCGGAGCGCGATGTTATTCTCGAAGAACGCCGCATGCGTGTGGACAGTAATCCTTCAGCCATGCTGAGCGAAGAAATTAACGCTGCGACTTTCTACAATCATCCGTATCGCCGCCCGATCATTGGCTGGCAGCAGGAAATGGAAAAACTCAGCCTTAGCGATGCGATTGGTTTTTATGAGCGCTATTACACGCCGAATAATGCCATTCTCGTGGTGACCGGTGATGTGACACCGGAGCGCGTCCGTGATCTGGCACTCAGCACCTATGGTAAATTGCCGAAGCGCTTTGAAGTTGCGCCGCGTATCCGCCCGCAGGAGCCTGAAAAGCATACTGAACGTACGGTCATTTTGCGTGATGCCCGTGTGAACCAGCCGTCTTATAGTTCCACATGGGTGGTTCCGTCTTATATCAACGCCAAGGCCAAAGGCCGTGAAGGCGATGCTGAAGCTCTTGATCTTCTGGGTGAAATTCTTGGTGGCGGTATCCGCAGCCGTCTTTATCAGGAGCTGGTGGTCGAGCAGGGGCTTGCAGCCAGCGCCGGTGCCTATTATGCCGGTGATGCGTTAGATGACGGCACTTTTATGATCTATGGTTCACCGCGCGGTGATGCCACGCTGGAAGATGTTCAGGTCGCCGCGAATGTGGAAGTTGATCGTCTGATTGCAGAGGGCGTGACTGAAACCGAACTCAATCAGGCTCGTAATCGCTTCCTCAAAGCAATGATTTTTGCCCGTGACAGCCAGACGGGTATGGCACGGATTTATGGCTCTTCACTGGCAACCGGCCAAACGGTTGACGATGTGCTGGGCTGGCCGGATAAAATCCGCGCAGTGAAGCCGGAGCAAATCCGGGATGTGGCTGAACGCTATCTGAAGCCATCCATTTCAGTGACCGGCTACTTGCTGCCACTGGCAGATGGGGCAGCGAAAGAAGCACAGCAAGCAGCAAAACCAGCCGCTGGGGGTAATGCGGAAACAGGTGCTGCTGAGAGTAAACCGGCAGAAATTGATCAGAATAAGCCGAAAGATGCAAAATCAGAGGTGAAAAAATAATGGTATATTCTCTTCACTCTGAAACAGGGGGCAATAAGATTGTTCCTGCGCGCAACAAGGCTTTTTTTGGTCTAAAAGCAGCTCTGGCCGGTGCTTTCGCACTTCTGGCGACCCTGCCAGCCTTTGCTTTGGATATTCAGGAGGTCACTTCACCGAAGGGTATCAAAGCCTGGCTGGTGGAAGACGGTAGTGTACCGCTGATCTCCGTGCGTTTTTCGTTTAAGGGCGGCAGTGCACAAGACCCTGAAGGCAAAGAAGGTCTGGCCAATCTGATGACCGGCCTGTTTGATGAAGGTGCGGGTGATATGCCGTCCGATGCCTATCAGGAGCGGCTGGATAATATCGGTGCGGAAATGAGTTTCAGTGCCACACAGGATAATATTTCCGGCGGCATGCGGATGCTGAAAGAAAACAGTCCTGCTGCTTTTGACATGCTGGCACTGGCTATTCAGAAGCCACGTTTTGATCAGGCCGCAATTGACCGCATCCGTGCGCAGATTGTGACCGGAATTAAAGCATCCCAAAATGATCCGTCAACTATTGCATCGCAGAAGTTTGCAGAAGTACTCTATGGCAAGCATCCTTATGCACGCCGTGATGAGGGTACGGTACAGTCGCTGGAGGCGATTACCCGCGAAGATTTGCTGGGTGCCCATAAGAAACTGTTTGGCAAAGATCAGTTGAAAATCGGTGTGGTCGGTGCGATCAGCGCTGAGGAACTTGCACCTCTGCTGGATAAGCTTTTTGGCAATTTGCAGGATAAAGCAGAGCTTAAGCCGGTAGAAATGGCGAAACTCGCTTTGGGCGCTACAACATCTGTGACCTATGATCTGCCACAGACAACGGTTAGTCTGGTTTATCCGGGCGTAAAGCGCAGCGATAAGGATTTCTTCGCAGCCTATCTGATGAATCAGGTGCTGGGTGTCGGCTTTACTTCACGTCTTTATAATGAAGTGCGTGAGAAGCGCGGTCTCGCCTATACGGTCAGCTCAGGTCTCAGTGGCCGGGACTATTCCAATAGTCTCAATATCGCCACCGGTACACGCCCTGACCGTGCACAGCAGAGCCTTGATGTGATCCGCGCGGAAGTGGCCCGCATGGCGAAGTCCGGCGTGACAGAGGAAGAACTGGCTGCAGCCAAGAGCTTTGCAATCGGTGCCTATGCGATCAATAATCTGGACTCTTCCGTGGCTGTTGCCCGCACATTGGTTGGCTTGCAGGAGCAAAATCTGGGACGTGATTATATCGACCGCCGTGCTGATCTCATCAATGCTGTGACCGCAGATGATGTGAAGGCTGTTGCTGCAAAACTGCTCAAAGCAGATCCTGCCATTCTCGTGGTTGGTCCAAGCCTGAATTGATTGGTTTTATAATCACATAGAAAACGGCGCGGTGGATAACCACCGCGCCGTTTTTGTATTTGACCAGCGCTGTATTTATTCGCTTGCCGGAGTGAGGACGATACCTGCTTCGGGATAGGGTTTGGCAGGTGCAATTGTCTCTTCCGTTGCTTTGTCGAGCGGGACTGCCGAACGGGTCGGTTTGACCAGAGGTTCCGGCGTAACAGGCTTGTTGAACAACAGGTGACGACCGGCGAGAATACCTTCCGAAGCCTGTACATGCAGGCGGTCTTCATCGCGCTGACGCACATCATCAGCAATGGTCTGAGCCTCGTCTTCCGGCATGCCGAGCGCTTCCAGTGTTTTGCGACCAAACAACAGACCGGATTCAAAAGTTTCACGCAGCTCGTAATCCACGCCTTTTGCCCGTAATTGCAGCGTATGCTCACGGTCAAAGGAGCGGACATAGAGTTTCACATCCGGAAATTCTGCCTGAATGAGATCAACAATCCGGTCAGTGATTTCTTTCTTTTCGGTACAGATGGCAACCAGTTTGGCATTGCGGATACCTGCCATTTCCAGCACGTCTTTACGCTGCCCGTCGCCGAAATAAATACGGAAACCGAAGCGACCTGCTGCGCGGATTTTATTGGCGGAATTGTCGATCACCGTCACGTCCGAACCGCCGGCCAGCAAAATCTGCGAGGCAATCTGTCCGTAACGGGAAAAGCCGATCATCAGCACATCGGAACCGGCACCTTCGAAATTTTCTTCCATGCCGTCTTCCTGCTTCGTATTCGTCAGCAGGCGGTTGCCGAGCGTCACAGAGAGTGGAGTCAGTGCCATGGAAATGGTGATAGCAGCAATCAGTTCAGAGGCCAGCGCATCGGTGATGACCGCTGCGGCACTGGCCGTGGAGAACAGTACGAAGGCAAATTCACCGCCCTGCGGCAGCAGAAAGGCGACTTTGACAGCATCATTATGGCTGGTGCGGAAAATACGGCACAGCAGATAAATGATCGCGATTTTTGTAACAATAATCACAGGAACTGACAGCAGGATCATCAGCCAGTTATCGAGAATAACCACCAGATTAAGCGACAGACCAACCGCGACGAAGAACAGGCCGAGGAAAATACCGCGGAACGGTTCTACGTCGGCTGCCAGTTCATGACGGTAGGAGGAATCTGCCAGCAGCACACCGGCGATAAATGCGCCCATCGCCATGGACAGGCCTGCAGCTTCCATCAGCGCTGCCGAACCGAGAACGACGAACAAAGCGGCGGCGATCATCACTTCTCGTGCACCGGTATTACCGATGATACGGAACATCGGATTTAGCAAATAGCGTCCGGCAATAATCAAAATAATAATGGCACCAAGTGCGGCTGCCACATGGAAATTCGCAGCACTTTGCGAGCTTTCGCCCGGTGACAATGCAGGAATAAGCGCCAGAATAGGGACGATCGCCAGATCCTGAAACAGCAAAATTGCAAAGGCTTTTTGCCCGTATTTCTGGCTGGTTTCGCCTTTGTCTTCCAGAATTTGCATAGCAAAGGCGGTTGAGGAAAGTGCAAAACCGCAGCCGACGATAATCGCCGCCGGTACGGGAAGACCGGCAACATAAACGCCCAGAAAGGCAAGAGTGACAGCACACAGTGCTACCTGTGCCAGACCAAGGCCGAAGATCGCATGACGCAGAGACCAGAGGCGGGAGGGCTTGAGATCAAGACCGATGATGAACAGCAGAAACACCACGCCCAGTTCGGAGAAATGCAGCAGTTCTTCACCATCGGTAATAAAACGGGCAATCGGGCCGATAATCACACCGGCGGCCAGATAACCCAGAACGGTTCCCAGCCCCATACGCTTGAACAACGGTGCGGCAATGATTGCTCCGCCGAGGATCATCAGGGTCTGCAGATAAAGACTGCCGATGGAAATATTGTTTTCCATAATTAAAACATCACATATTACGTTTGTCGGGGCGGGTGCGGAATAAACTACCGGCAGAAAATTATCAAATACAATGCTGCAGGCAAATCATGCCGAACATAATATGAAATAACGCGTGCAGATAACGGTTTTTTAAAGAAAAAAATCACGTTTATGGGTTCATCGTTTTCAAATATGAAGTCATAAATATGGTTAAAACACTAAGGCTATTATTTTGAAGAAAGTGTCTGTTTTCCCGTAGATGTTTCTTCAGGACTGAGTTGTCACACACAAACATAAAATGAGACTTAAAAAATACATGGCTTATCCGTATATAGAACCTATACAGGCGACAAAATCTGATAATTGACTGCACGCAGATTACAAAATGCGAGCGGTGAATTATCACGAAACCACCGGGCCAGATTAATGACAGGAAGAATGATGGACGCACAAAGCTCTGCTCAAAAACTCGCCGATCAGGCACGGTTTCTCGTCGCCGCGGCTAAAAAAGCCGGTGCGGATCATGCCGATGCGGTGGTTGTACGCAGCCGTTCCAGCAATGTCAGTGTACGTCTGGGCAAAGTGGAAGCGACTGAAGCCTCGGAAAGTGATGATTTTTCGCTGCGGGTTTTTGTTGATAAGCGCATTGCAAGTATTTCGGCCAGTGCCAATAAAGGGGCTGATCCTGTCGCGCTGGCAGAACGTGCCGTTGCGATGGCAAAAGTCTCGCCGGAAGATGCCTATGAGGGGCTGGCTGATCCGTCGAAACTGGCTAAACAAATTGCCGATCTTGATCTGTTCGATCCGACGCAGATTGACAGCAAACGCATGACTGAAGATGCGCTGGCAATGGAAGAAGCTGCGCGGGGAGTTGCCGGTGTCACCAATTCCGGCGGTGCAACAGCTTCTGCCGGTTTGGGCGGTATGGTGCTGGTGACCTCCGGCGGTTTTGAAGGATTTTATACACTGAGCCGTTTTGGCCGCTCTGTCAGCGCGATTGCCGGTGAAGGCACCGCAATGGAGCGTGATTATGATATGCGCGTGCGTTTGCATTTTGCCGATTTGCCGGAGCTGGAAGATCTTGGCCGCACCGCCGGTGAACGGGCTGTGCGCCGCCTCAACGCGCGCAAGGTGAAAACCGGCGCGGTTAATGTGATGTTTGACCCGCGTGTGGCGCGCGGCATGGCCGGTCATATTGCCGGTGCGATCAATGGTGCATCGGTCGCCCGTAAAAGCAGTTTTCTGAAAGATAAAATGGGGCAGCAGGTTCTGCGCAAGGGGATCAGCATCACTGATGATCCGATGCGCCTGCGCGGTTCATCTTCCCGTCCGTTTGACGGTGAAGGGATTGCCGGTGAAAAACTGACCATGATTGAGGACGGTGTGCTGAAGCACTGGTTCCTCTCCGGCTCGACCGCCCGGGAGCTGGGGCTGGAAACTAACGGCCGTGGCGTGCGTTCCGGTTCAACTGTTGTGCCGTCCTCTACCAATCTGGCGATTGAAGCCGGTGCACGCACACCGGAAGAACTGATGAAAGAGCTCGGCACCGGTTTCTATGTCACCGAGGTTTTCGGTCAGGGCGTGGATATGATTACCGGACAATATAGCCGTGGTGCTTCCGGTTTCTGGATTGAAAACGGGGAGCTGACCTTTCCGGTGAGTGAAGTGACTATCGCCTCCAATCTCAAAGATATGTTTATGAATATGACCGCTGCCAGCGATCTCGACCGGTCTTACGGGACCGCAGCACCAACGCTGGTCATTGAAGGAATGACGCTTGCCGGAAACTAAAGAAGCAACCAATCAAATAGCAGACAGCGATGACCTGCAACTCATCCGTGAAGCGGCAGCGGAAGCGGGTAAAATTGCCTTGCGCTATTACGGTAATAATCCGGAAGTCTGGCTGAAAGGCGGTCAGTCTCCGGTGAGTGAGGCGGATTTAGCCGTTGATCGTTTCCTTCAGGAATTTTTGTTGCAGGCTCGGCCGGATTATGGCTGGATTTCAGAGGAAACGGCAACAGATCAGCAGCGCACTGGCAGAGAACGGGCATTTGTGGTCGATCCGATTGACGGCACCCGCGCATTTCTTGCCGGTGATGACCGCTGGTGCGTGAGCATTGCAGTGATCGATCAGGGCAAGCCGCGTTGCGGTGTACTGGATGTTCCTGTGCGTAAAGAGGTGCTGAGCGCCGTCAGCGGTCAGGGTGCTTTCCAGAATGGCAAGCCGGTTGCAGCGCTGCTGCCTGCGGATGGCCGCAGCTATCCTGTGGCGATGTCGCGCTCACATTTTAATGATCTGCCGGAAGGTTTTCGCAGTAAGGCAGCATTCTCTCCCTATGTGCCGTCGCTGGCTTATCGTATTGCCATGGTCGGACGCGGTGAACTGGCCGGAACTTTCGTGCGCGGCGGTGCTCATGACTGGGATCTGGCTGCGGCGGATCTGCTGCTTTCCGAGGCCGGAGGCAGGCTTTTGACCCTTGAGGGGCAGGCGCTTAGCTATGGCGCGGCAGGTGGTGCAGTTGCGGGTCAAAAACCGTTCAGCCATGATGTGCTGGTGGCTGCGGTTGCGGGTTTTGAAGAAGAAATGCTGAGCGTTGTACGGCAGTTATTGTCGGATCAGAATTATTCCTGAGCCGGCTTGTCGCGGGTGCTTTAGAAAATACGATAAATTAAAGAGTGTGCAATAAGCACTCCGGTTGAACTTGAACGTAAACCGCTCTAAAGAGGGCGGCAACAAAGGCAGGTTATAAATGCTCTGCCTCCGGCAAAACATAATCTCAGTGACAGGATTAGAAACATGACCGCATCTGGTGAAAACAAACAACTGCTGCATCTGGTATTCGGCGGTGAATTGAAGACGCTGAATTCCATGGAATTCCGCGATCTGGACAAGCTGGATATCGTCGGCATCTATCCGAATTATGAAGCCGCTAAAATGGCTTGGAAGTCCAAGGCCCAACAGACCGTTGATAACGCCCATATGCGTTATTTCATCGTGCATATGCATCGTCTGCTCGATCCTGCAAGTGCAGTTGCTGAAGCTGTGCGCTCTGCTGACAAAGCCTGACGTGCGTTCTGACTGTGGCAGGTGACAAACCGCACCGCACCGGATTTCTGACCAAGTTTTTGAAACGCGCCTGGCAGCGTATTCGCGGGCCCTTGGCGCGTTCAGAAGTTCTGAAGACGGTGCTGGTCAATTTGATTTCGGGCTATCTCCGGCTGGTTTATGCAACCAATAAACGCCTGCCGGGATTTTACGAAACGATTGCATCCCAAAAAAAGCAAACGCCCTATATCGTCACTTTCTGGCATGGCCAGCATTTGATGGGACCGTTTGTGCGTGATAAATCCGTGCCGGTTGTGGCTATGTTTTCACGCAGTGCCGATGCGGAGCTCAATGCCCGTGTGGCGGAAAAGCTCGGTTTGCAAACGGTTCGCGGTTCCGGTGGACGCGCCGACAGCGATAATAGTGGTAAGGGCGGTGCGCGTGCTTTGCTCACCCTGAAACGGGCGCTGGATCAGGGCACCAGTACCGGCATGATTGCTGATGTGGCACATAGTCCGCTGCGTGAGGCGGGACAGGGGATCATCTTGTTGGCCAAATTATCGGGACGCCCGATCCTGCCGGTTGCCTATGCTTTTTCACGAAGCAAAATTCTGGAAAAAAGCTGGGACAAAACCTCAATTCCGCTGCCTTTCGGGCGTTCTGCTGCAACCACAACCGATCCGGTTTGGGTGCCTGCAGATGCGGATGAAAATTTACTTGAGGAAAAACGACTGGAGTTGACCCGCAAACTCGATGCTGCCACCTTTGCAGCCTATCAACAATTGGGAATGCTGCCACCTCCCGCACGCTGATAATAAATTATGATAGTCTCCGGCGTTTTTTGTATAATGGCTGGAGTCTCAGTTATTGGTGCATAAGCTGAAATTAGAGCGTATTCCGAAAAGTGCAAAGCGGTTTTCGGATAAGATACGCGCAAAAACAAAAAGATAGAACGTTTCCTATGATACAAGATAAACTGGAAATGCTCTTGGCTTGGTGTACTGTGCATCTTCGTGCAAGATTTCAACGGGTTGCATTCTGTGGCAGCCATTTCCGTATTCCGTGTTTTCCGGCATTTTAAGTTTTGCGGGGCAAAACAAGCTCTTATTTGATTTGAACTGACCGGTATGGAGACAAGAATGAGTGAAAAATGGGCCCGTACTGTTCTTAAAATCTACAAGGCTGCCGGTTGTGCGGCCTATCCGCTGATCGGGCCCTATATCAGCTATCGTGTTTCGAAAGGCAAAGAAGACCGTACCCGCCGTGCCGAGCGTTACGGCCGCAGCCAGATCGCCCGTCCTGACGGGCCGCTGGTCTGGATGCATGCCGCGAGTGTGGGCGAGTTTACCGCTATTCTGCCACTGATCGAGCACTTTCTGGCGCAGGATATCCGCATTCTGCTGACGACCGGCACGCGCACTTCTGCTGCGCTGGTGGGGGAACGTCTTGGTGACCGGGTTATTCACCAATATGTACCGCTGGATTTACTACCTGCCGTGCGCCGTTTCCTGGATCACTGGCAACCGGATGTGGCGATTAAATGTGAATCCGAAATCTGGCCGATGACCATTCTGGAACTTGGCAAACGCCATATTCCGCAAATCCTGATCAACGGACGCATGTCTGACCGTTCCTATGCAAAATGGAAAAAGCGCAGTTCCGTTGCTGAGGCTTTGTTTGAAAATTTTGCCCATGTGGTGGCGCAGTCTGATGCGGATGGTGAACGCTTTCGCCAGCTTGGTGCGCGTCCGGTCACGATTTCCGGTAATCTCAAAGTGGATACGGATGCCCCGCCGGTTGATCCGAAGGAGCTGGAACGCCTGAAACAGCAAATTGGCAAGCGCAAAGTCTGGGCTGTGATTTCCACCCATGAGGGTGAGGAAGATATTGCTGCGACAGTGCATACAATGCTCAGTACCCGCCATCCGGATTTGCTGACTATGATTGTGCCACGTCATCCGGATCGCGCCGAGGCAATCCGTACGATGATCGAAGCCAAGGGGCTTACTGTTGCACAGCGCAGTCGTAATGAGGAGGTCACTCCGCAAACGGCTGTCTATCTTGGTGATACAATCGGCGAAATGGGCTTGTATCTGCGCCTGTCACAGATTGCCTTTGTTGGCAAATCCCTGACCGGTGAGGGCGGACAAAATCCGCTGGAACCGGCAATGCTCGGCACAGCAGTTTTGTCCGGTCGTAATGTACAGAATTTCCGTGAATCCTATCAGCGCCTGATTAAAAATGGCGGCGCAAAACTTGTCAGCGATCATAATATGCTGGCTGGCGCGGTGAATTTTTTGTTCAATAATCCGGAAAAGCTGAAAGCCATGACCGAGGCCGGAAAACGCACGGTCGGTGATATGCGCGGTGCGCTGGAACGCACTCTTACGGCGCTTGAACCTTTTATCCGGCCACTGGCTGTCAAATCCCGTCTGGATACGACAGTTGTTGAACCTCTGACTGAGACAGATTCAGCGGAGCAGCCGTGATGGCTGCAAATAAGACACCGGCAGATATTTCAGGCTTCTGGTGGCGTAAGGCTGGCTGGCAGTCTGCATTACTGTCGCCGGTGGCTGCGATTTATGGCTCGGTTGCTAAAAAGCGGATGGTGAATGCGGAGCCGCCGGAAATTGCCATGCCTGTTTTGTGTATCGGCAATTTCACCGTTGGCGGAGCGGGTAAAACGCCGACATGTATCGCCTTTGCTGAGGCTGCAAAAGCCGAAGGCTTTAAGCCCGGTATAGTCTCGCGTGGTTATGGCGGTACTTTTAAAGATGTGCATCTGGTGGATCCGGATCAGGATGCAGCCAGACTGACTGGCGATGAGCCGCTGCTGCTGGCAAGACATGCCATGGTCGCGGTTTCGGCCAATCGTTTGCATGCCGCGCAATTGCTGGAAAAGCATGGCTGCAACTTCATCATTATGGATGATGGTTTTCAGAGTGCGCGTCTGTTTTATGATTACGCGCTGCTGGTGGTGGATGCTTCACGCGGGATCGGCAACGGAAAAATCATTCCGGCAGGACCTTTGCGTGCGCCTTTGATGGCGCAGATGCAGCAGGCATCGGCACTGCTGCGCATAACGCCGAACCATCTGAAAGGTGAGGATGCCTCGGAAAATGTGATCCGCATGGCGGCACGCAGTAATAAGCCGTTTTTTGATGCACGTCTGGTTTCGGTGGCGGAGCAACCGGTTGAGGGCAAAAAGTTTCTCGCTTTTGCAGGCATAGGCAATCCGCAGAAATTCTATGACAGTGTGACCGAACTGGGCGGGGAAGTGGTCATCAACCGCTCATTTGGCGATCATTATAATTATAAGCCGGAAGATATTCGTCAGCTTTTGTCCGATGCGCGGGAAGCTGATCTGATTTTGGCCACAACGGCGAAAGATTATGTGCGCCTGCGAGAAATGCAGTCGTCGGTTGAGGGAAACTGGTTGCGCGAGATCGCAGTTTTTGATGTGCGGCTTGATTTTGGCCGCGAGAAAATTTTGCAGCGCATTATAAAAACAACACGGCAAAATTTTCTCGAACGCAGTCTTGAGCTTTAATTAAAGCGCGATGCGGTAAATATTGAGATCATCAATATTCTCTTCAATCAGCACCCAGTCGCGTGCCGCATAATACTCATGTTTATCGGCTTCCGCGCAGAGATAAATTTCCGGAAAACCTTGTGCACGGGCTTTTTCAATCGCCGCTTTAATCAGCGCGCTGCCGATGCCATGCGAGCGCTGTTGTTCATCAACCCAGAGAGCTGCAACCCATGGCGTATATTGCGGGCGGGCTTCCATATCACTGTCAATCAGTGATGCAGTCCCGAGAAATTCAGCACCGTCATGAGCGATAAGAGCAACTGGTGTGCTCTCTGCGGTGAGGTTTTCTTCGAACAGGCCTTTGATAAAGTCCAGTTCATGACCATCCTGCCGCCACCATGCATTCCACACGCGGTCGGCTGCATCGCCAAGAAACTCTGGTCGGGCTTTAAGGTCGGATATTGTATATGTCTTCGACATTCTAACTCTTATTAATTTTTGCTGCGCTGGCGCAGTTCAGGATTGGCTTCCAGTTCGCGCTGATAGGAGACGAGGCCGTTTACATAGGCTTCCTGACGGGCAACGCTCCAGTAACGCAGATCATCCAGCTCGATTTTTTCGGCCGTCACTGCACAAATCACATAGGAGCCTGGCTCAAGAACCTGATAATCACCATCGAGATAGCGCAATTTGGCTTCACCACTGCGATTGCTGGAAAACATATTCATCATTCTTTCCTGTAAACCTTCTTGAAGGTCTCTTTACCTGCGTCCGAACAGACGTTCAATATCGCTGAGTTTTAATTCTATATAGGTCGGCCGCCCGTGATTGCAGGTACCGGAACCGGGTGTCGCTTCCATCTGGCGCAGAAGCGCGTTCATTTCCTCGCCTTTCATACGGCGACCGGAACGCACGGAACCATGACAGGCCATCGTCGCAGCCACATGATTGAGCATATCTTTCAACCCGTTGGCGGTGTCATGTTCGGCAATTTCATCCGCCAGATCGCGGATCAGCTGCTGCACATCCATTTCGCCGAGCATGGCTGGCGTCTCACGCACAGCTACAGCACCGGGGCCGAACTGTTCAACACTCAGACCAAAACGCTCCAGTGTTTGCGCATGGGCGACAACACGTTCCGCATCTTCTTCCGGCAGGTCGACGATCTCGGGGATCAGCAGCATCTGCGCAGCCATGGGCTTGGCGTCAAGAGCGGTTTTCAACGCTTCATAAACCAGTCGCTCATGGGCGGCATGCTGATCCACAATCACCAGACTGTCTTCCGTCTGGGCAACAATATAATTGGCATGAATTTGTGCCCGTGCTGCACCGAGCGGCGCACGCAGCAATTCTGCGGGCGCTTCAATTTCGGCTGCACGGCTGTCAGCACTGGGCGCCGTGAATTGTGAAATCGTTGCTTGCATCGCTTCGCCGAAACCGACCTGTTCAAAGCGTGGTACCGGTTGTGTATCAAGATGCAGCGGGCGCTGTGCAGGATGTGCGGTCTGCGGTGACCATTCCTGACGCGGCGGTTCAGGCCGGTAGTTCGAGGCTGATTGCCAGTTGCGGGCAGGGGGTGAGGTGAATGAGCTTGATGAAGGTTCCGGCGTTTCAAAACCCTTGGTTCCGAATCCCTGTGCCTGAAAAGCTTTCAGCATGGCTTCGGCACCGCTGGTCGCAGGGCGGATGCCTGACTGCGCCAAGGCATGACGGATGGTGCCGACAATCAGACCACGCACCAGTCCCGGATCGCGGAAGCGCACATCGGCCTTGGCCGGATGCACATTGACATCAACATGAGCCGGATCAAGCTGGAGAAACAATACGCCGACCGGATGACGGTCGCGGGCGATCACATCGGAATAGGCGCCGCGCAATGCGCCAAAAACCTGTTTGTCGCGTACCGGACGGCCGTTAATATAGGCAAACTGGTGCAAAGAATTGGCACGGTTGAAAGACGGAATAGCGGTAAAACCGGTGAGGCGCACACCTTCGCGCTCGCTGTCGAGTGCCAGCGCATTCTCGGAAAAATCTGCGCCAAGTACCTGCGAAATGCGCTCCAGCATGGCGGCTTCAGTAACAGTTTCGCCGGCGCTGCATGTGGCAGGCAATTCCAGCGGGCTGCGATCCGTACCGGCGATGGAAAAACGGATTTGTGGGAAAGAAATCGCGATGCGCTTCACCACTTCAGTTATGGCGGTGGATTCAGCGCGGTCGGTTTTCATAAATTTAAGGCGGGCAGGGGTGGCATAAAACAGATCGCTGACTTCAACAATGGTTCCGCGATTGATGGCTGTCGGGCGCGGGCCTTCCAGATGACCGCCGCGTACCACGACCTCATAGCCGGAATCTGCCTCAGCAGTGCGTGATTTAATGCTCAATCGTGCAACAGAACCAATGGATGGCAGGGCTTCGCCACGAAAACCAAGGGCGCGGATGTCATGTACATCATCCGTGAGTTTTGAGGTGCAATGGCGTGAGACAGCGAGTGTCAGTTCATCAGCGGGAATGCCGCCGCCATTATCAGTTACGCGGATCAGGTTCTTGCCGCCGCCTGCGGTGACAATTTCAATGCGTGTGGCACCGGCGTCAATTGCATTTTCGACCAGCTCTTTCACCACGCTGGCAGGGCGTTCAATAACCTCACCGGCAGCAATCTGGTTGATAATGGTTTCGCTCAGGAGCCTGATAGACATAGAATGATCCGCTGCGTTTTGTAGAAGTCAGATGATGTGCGGAGTGTATTCGCACATCATCACGGAGTTTAATCAGCGCTGTTTCTGCTGCTGCACAATGCCATAAAGATTGGTGCAGCGGGTGCCAGAGCGGCAATAGGCCAGAATTGGCGTTGGTGCATTTTCTACGGCTGCAGTCATCTCGTCCAGATTTTCCTGCGTGATCTGGCCACCAGCTACAGGAATGAAATAGGTTTGCAGACCGGCTGCAGCTGCAGCCTGTGCAACGGCATCATAGAGTGGCTGACCGTCGGATTCGTGATCCGGGCGGTTGCAAATCAGGGTCTTGAAACCCTGTGCCGCAACCCCGGCAATATCTTCCGGTGACAGCTGGCCGGTGACAGCAAAATTTTCATCAATCAGACGAATGTCCATAAGTCGGAACCTCATTAAAGCATGTCGGCTCAAATAGAGTCATTTGAGCTACCGCGAACATGCGACAATTAAAAGAATCCAGAGCGAGTGCGGTGGCTGAGATCAAATACAACACGCTCTGGTGGGTTTGTTTTCAGAATATACCATCGTGATGTGCTTACCACCCCGAAAGCGCTTATTGCCTGTTGAAACTGCCACGTAACGGCGGAAATTTCACCGAAGAAGCGACACTAAAGATGCTGGTATATGCTTTCAATAAAAGCATATAGTCATGCAGTCAGAGGGTTGAAAGGGAGAGCTATGGATAAAACCTGCGGACTTGAGAGAGAGGGGAAGGATGATATTCCGCCCGCTACATCTGAGGTCAGTAATATTATCCGTCGTCAGGGCGTACTGCAAGCTTCGCATCGGCAGGTGGCAGAAGAGCTGCCTGTGGCATTTTCCTATGGCGGTACCACCCATGCGGTGATGATGGCCAGCCCGCAGGATATTGAGGATTTTGCCGTTGGTTTCAGCCTCTGCGAAGGCATTATTGCACAGTCTTCTGAAATCGAAACGATGGATATTCAGAGCTTTCCCGCCGGTATTGATGTGCAGATGCAGTTATCTGATCAGCAGCGTGATGCACTGACCGCCCGTCGCCGCCATATGGCAGGGCCGGTCGGCTGTGGCTTGTGCGGTATTGAATCGATCACTGAGGCTGTGCGGGAGTTTCCGCCGGTTGGGGATAGCGATTTCAAGCTGCGTTCTGAGCAGATTGTGCAAGCTGCAGAGCAGATGTGGCATTCGCAGGTCTTGCATCGGGCAACCGGAGCCGTGCATGCGGCCGGTTTCTATCAGGCGTATCGGGACAGTGGCGAGATACTGGCCGTGCGCGAGGATGTCGGGCGGCATAACGCATTGGACAAACTGGCAGGCTTCTTGTTAAGCGGGAATGGCAAGGCTGAAAATGCCGATCCGTCGCGTGGTGCAGTGGTTGTGACCAGTCGTGTCTCACTGGAAATGGTACAGAAAACAGCGGCGATCCGCTCGCCGGTGATCATGGCGATTTCCGCACCGACGGCTCTGGCAATCCGTACAGCTGACGCATTGAATATTACGCTGGTGGCATTGGTGCGCGGCTCGGAATTTGACGTCTATACCCATCCGCAGCGCATTACGGAATAAAAAGCGGCCTGCCGATACAAGCCGCTTTCTTTAAGTTACGCTTCGATTTTGCTGTAAGTATTCAAAATCTGCACGGTTGCATGAGCCGCTTCACGGCCTTTGACTTTGAAATGCGCATGGAAGAAATCATGATGCTCTTTGCTGTCATGATAATGGTGCGGAGTTAGTACAACGCTGAGAACCGGCACATCTGTATCCATCTGTGCCTGCATCAGGCCTTTGATAACTGCGTCGGATACGAAATCATGGCGGTAAATGCCGCCGTCAACCACAAAGCCCGCCGCAACAACAGCAGCATATTTGCCGGTGCCGGCCAGTGTGCGGGCAAGAAGCGGTGCTTCGAATACGCCCGGCACGTCAAAGACTTCGACCTCAATGCCGTTGTCAGTCAGTTTAGCCAGTTCTTCAATATAGGATTTGCGTGCTTCATCTACGATATCGGCGTGCCAGCGCGCCTGAATGAATGCAACTTTGAGGGAAGATGGGTTGGTCAAGCTCTGGTTCATAGTTTCATCTCTTGATACTAGAATCAGGGCGCAAATTCACAAATAGACAGATCACACCCATAACAAGTGTGCTGTTTAACCGTGTCTTTGCTCTCTTTCATCCGGACTATACCGTCGGCTCCGGCATCGCACCGGATCTGCTGACTCTGAACAAATCGCTTTATTCAGACGCTCGCGGGCTCAAAGAGTTTCCTCTTCATACCGCCGGTGGGGAATCGCACCCCGCCCCGAGAACAACATCGCGCACTATTGCGCGACGCATGTCTCATACAGACAGCTGAGGGGGAAGTCGAGTAGACAATGTGTTGCTGTTTTACTTTACAATCTTGTTTCACTTTTGTGCCGGTGATATGGAGGCACAGTCCAATCAGGAGACTTATGCGCAGCAACTCATAACAAGAGTTTCCCCGACAGCCTTTCATACACGGCTGAAGGTTGAGTTGCGCCTTTTGCAGCCCATAGCAGGGCGCGTATAATATCTTTCAACGGACAAAAAATATCATGATACAAATACGAAATGAAATCCGCCCGATCCGCAATGAGGATACGGAAACTCTGGTCGCTATCTGGCTGGAGGCCTCACAATTCGCCCATAGTTTTCTGGGGCAGGAGCGCCTGCAATTACAGTCTGAACAGGTGCGGGATATTTATCTGAAACAAGCTGAAAACTGGGTGATCCTCGAAAACGGACAGCCGGCCGGATTTATCGGCCTGATGGATCAGTTTATCGGCGGTCTTTTCATCGACACTAAAATTCATGGCAAGGGTCTTGGCCGTCAATTGCTCGACCATGCATTGCAATTAAAGAAAACGCTGTCGCTGGAAGTTTACGCACTGAACACGCAGGCACATAATTTCTATCTGCGTAACGGTTTTATGGAAACCGCACGTGATCCGCAGGATGCGGAAGGCCTGCCTTTTGAAGTCATCCATATGTGCCGCGACCTGTAACCCTGACAGGCATTAAAAAAGTCTGCCGGAGCACTTCCGGCAGACCTCTTGTGAAATCTGCAGCGCAGGAAGTTCTCCCGCATTAACAGGTTAAAGCATTTCCAGCAAAAATGTGAACCGCCTTCGCGGGACAATCAATTCACAGGATTGATTGTCCCGCTACGATGCGTAGGATAATGCGTAAAAACAAAAAAAGTTACAGCGAAGTAACCGATTCAATCCTAACTGAAACCGCTGTAAGAGCATTCATTCGCTTATCAATACAGCGCCGCTATGCTCATCCGTCATGATGGTTATGGCAGGAAGTCCAGACCTATCACACTAATGGCAATGGCCGTATTTAGCGTGATAATCATCATGGTATAAATAATTGCGCTTTTGGTGATCTCAGTCATCTCACACCTCTACGCATCGGCCCCTTATCGATGCTTTGCTCAGTTCTGTTTACTCACCAAATGTAACAGTGTGTAACCGGTCGCGCAACCCGAAAGCGCTTTTTTCTGCCGTTCCGGCAATGACAATTATGGTTTGAGCCTTGTTTTCCAGCCTTTGCAGGTAAGGATAAGCTGGCCTGCCAATTGTGATGTGCTCATCACAATCCATTGTTTTTTAAGTTGAAATTAAGGATGTTCGCACACGGTTTGTTGCCGGTGTTAAATTTTGTGACACTATATTTGTGCCCGTCAAAAAACTTTGCGGCTATGGTCAATTCTGCGTGTAATCCGGTGCGGCTGGTTTATATAATGGCCATAATGAAACATATCTGACATTCAGGATTCGTATTGTGAATCGCATTATTCCGCTGGTTCTGGCCGTCGCGCTCTTTATGGAGCAGATGGATTCGAATGTGATTTCGACCTCTCTGGCGGCAATTGCGGCAGATATCGGCACCAGTCCGATTGCACTGAAACTGGCGCTCACATCCTATCTTGTATCTTTGGCGGTGTTTATTCCGGTCAGCGGCTGGATGGCCGACCGTTATGGTGCCCGCAATGTATTTCGTGCAGCGATTGCAGTTTTTGTGATCGGCTCTGTGGCCTGTGCTGCATCCAACTCTCTGATGAGCTTTGTGGTCGCGCGTTTCCTGCAGGGTATGGGCGGGGCGATGATGACGCCGGTCGGTCGTCTGGTTTTGTTGCGCTCCACACCACGTAATCAGCTGGTGAATGCCATGGCATGGCTGGCGATACCGAGCATGGTCGGACCTCTGGTCGGGCCACCGGTCGGCGGTTTCATCACAACCTATTTCAGCTGGCACTGGATTTTTCTGATTAATGTACCGATTGGTCTGGCGGGGATCTGGTTTGCAACCAAATATCTTCCGGTGCTGGATGTGCCGATGCCGCGCAAGCTGGACGTAACCGGTTTTATCCTGTCGGGGCTGGCAATGTCCGGTGTGGTATTCGGGCTTTCTGTGGTCAGTCTTCCGGCACTGCCGCCTGCGGTGGGTATCATCACACTTGGTGTTGGTCTGCTGTCGACAGTTTTGTATATCCGCCACGCAAAGCGCGTGGAAAATCCGCTGCTGGATTTGTCATTGTTTCAGAATGATGTGTTCCGTATTTCCGTTGTCGGCGGCAGCCTGTTTCGTTTGGGTATCGGTGCCATTCCGTTTTTGCTGCCGCTGATGTTGCAGCTGGGCTTCGGGCTTGATCCGTTTCAATCCGGCATGATCACTTTTGTTTCGGCAATCGGAGCATTGCTGATGAAGTTCGGAGCGACACGGGTGTTCTCCCGTTTCGGCTTTCGCCGGTTGCTGATGTTCGGCTCTCTCGCATCAGCATGTTTCATTATCCTGAACGGTTTTTTCACGCCGCAAACACCGATGACGCTGATCCTGATTGCCTTGCTGTTTGGCGGCTTCCTGCGTTCTATGTTCTTTACCGGTGTCAATGCTCTTGGTTTTGCAGAAATTCCCGACGACAAAACCAGTCAGGCAACACCGATCTCTGCGGTTGCACAGCAGGTTTCCATTGCGATGGGGGTGGCGCTGGCCGGTGTGATACTGGAGCTGAGTACAATCATTCGCGGGTCTGTGCTGCAATTGCAGGATTTCCATATCGCATTTTATATTGTCGGCGCTATTTCAGCTTTGGCTTTTTTCTCTTTTATCAAACTGAAGCCGGAAGCAGGGCAGGAGCTTTATGAAAAGAAATTCGCGCCCAGAGTGAAAAAGATACACTAGAGCATGTCGCGGAAAAGTGGGTAACGGTTCTCCGATGACGATATGGGTAAAAACAAGGAAATAGAGCAAGCGCAGTGGATACAATTAAACGCGACACGCTCTAAGTATTTGCTACAGGGTGAAACAAAAAAAAGCGCGGTTATACCGCGCTATTTATTGGTCTGCTAAGCGAAATTACTCTTCGCTGTCATCTTCCTTACGGCCTTTGAAATCACGGGCGAGCAGATAAAGCTCAACGGATTCAGCACGCGATGCCGGCGGTTTAACGTGATGCACAGAGCGGAAATTCTGCTTCAGCATGGTCAGCAGGTCGTTCTCGGTGCCGCCCTGAAAGGTTTTGGTCAGGAAGTGACCGCCCGGTTTCAGCACCGAAACGGCAAAATGCGCTGCAACTTCGCACAAATGCGCGGTGCGCAAATGGTCGGTGCGGCGATGACCAGTCGTTGGTGCTGCCATATCAGAAATTACCAGATCAGGTGAGTCGCCCAATGCATTCATAATTGCATTCGGTGCTTCATCATCCAGAAAGTCCATTTTCAGGAGCGCAACACCTGGTAACGGATCAACGTCGAGATAGTCAATGCCGACAACATGAGGCTGCTCATCATTGGAGCCGACGATCTTCGCTGCAATCTGGCTCCAGCCACCGGGGGCGGCGCCGAGATCGATAATCTTCTGGCCTTTTTTCAGAATATTATAGCGCTCATTAATCTCGATCAGCTTATAGGCCGCGCGGGAGCGGTAGCCGTCTGCCTTGGACTGCTGCACATAAGGGTCGTTGAGATGGCGTTCCAGCCACCGGCGCGATGTTTCTTTGATCGTACCGGCCTTTTTCTTGACGCGCACATGCATACCGCGCGTGCCTGCGCCGCCACGACCACCGGTGGTATTGCCGAATTTTGATTTGCCGGATTTGCTTCCAGAACCGCTCATATCGACTGTCTGCCCTTTAGCTGCGTGTCCCTGCCGGAACCGTTTTTCATATAAGTTTCTTTTGCCTGATGAGGGCGGCGATGGCGCCAAGCACCATCGCGGGACATCAATTCAGTGAGGATACCTTCGCGCAAACCGCGATCGGCAACCAGCAATCTTTCGCTCGGCCAGATCTGACGGATGGCATCCAGAATAGCGCAACCGGCCAGCACCAGATCGGCACGGTCTGCACCGATGCATGGATTGGCCACACGGGTTTTGAAATCCCATGACAGAAGCTTGGCGGTCATGTCTGTCACATCCTGTGACCCCATCCACATGCCATCCACGCGGCGGCGGTCATAGCGTTCGAGCCCCAGATGAATGCCCGCAAGAGTGGTTACCGTACCGGATGTGCCAAGCAAATGGAAATGCGTACTTTGAGCAAGCTCACCCAGCTTATGGCGTTCGCTGAAATCATTCAGCATACCGGCAACATAGGCAACCATTTCCGCATAATTTTCCGGCGTAACATCACGTCCGCCGAATTTCTCCGCCAAGGTAACAACACCTACGGGCAGGGAGGTCCATGCGGTGATATGTTCTGCAAGGCGCGAAGAGCGGCGGCAGGTCACATCAATCAGAGCGATTTCCGAAGAGCCGCCACCGATGTCAAACAGCACAAGCGCATCGGTCTCGCGATTGACCAGTGTACCGCAGCCGGAAACCGCAAGGCTTGCTTCAGTCTGACGGTCTACAATTTCCAGCTCAAGACCGGCTTCTTCACGTACCCGCTCCAGAAAATCCGCACCATTGCTGGCCGAACGGCAGGCTTCTGTCGCAATCAGGCGTCTGCGGCGGATATTCTTGCTCTCAAGCTTATCACGGCAGATTTTCAGCGCTTCAATCGCACGGTTCATGGCCTGATCGCTCAGGCGGCCGCTGGTGCCGAAGCCTTCACCAAGACGCACAATACGCGAGAAAGAGTCGACAACGCGGAATTGTCCGGGTCTGCTTGGTGTGGCAATCAGCAAACGGCAATTATTGGTGCCGAGATCAAGGGCAGCATAAAGCGGCGGCTCATAGGCACGCGGCTGCGCGGCCTGCGGCGCACGGTTTTCACCTGCATGACCGGAATTATGCTCTGCTCTGGCCGCACTTGTTTTCGGGCTCTGGCGGTTCGGCGCATGCCCGTGCTTGGCGGTTTGAACTTGTGATGCAGATTGTGCCGACGGTGCCGCAGCTATATTATTGGCTGCGGCCGGATTGTCCTGCTGCTTTTTACGACGCGAACGTCTGCGGCGGTTCGAGAGTTTCTTCCCGTTTCTTTGGCCGTTTTTCTGCTCGCTCTTCGGTGCATGGTTGCCGGAACTGTTTTCTGCACGCGCTGATTTGGCTGCAAATGACTTATCGCTGTTCGCAGAAACCCGTTCGGTGGCAAGAGAAGAACCTTGTGCACCGGCTGACATCGTTTCCGAGCCATTATGCTTCCCGGCTTTTCGCCGGCGCGCACGTTTGCGCTGTTTTTTATCGAAGCGTCCCGATTCATCTGCCACGGGCTTTGGTGACGATGAGCCGACAGGAGAACGGCCTGACCGTTGCCCTGTATTCGGTGGTTCAGAGGAAGATGTTCTTCCTTCTTTGCCGCCAGACGCCCCGTTGATAGACACCTTTGGGGTGTGCAGATCGGGGTTCTTCAAAGTTTTTGTCCTTTTGGCACCGCGCGAACCCTTCAGGGACGCAGGCATGGTGCAGACTATTTCACGTTGCCCTTAATGTAACAGTCCTTTGTCGATTTACCAAGGGGCGCAAATTGCTAAGAGAAAGGAGAATTTTGTGATCTGTGGAAAAATATATTGAAATCAGTGCAAAGAGGGTTTGCATTTGTGAAAATATCAATTATATGACCACCCACGGCGCCGCGAGCGTCACCGCTTCGCTCTCACAGAGCAGCGATGCTGGGGAATAGTTTAATGGTAGAACGACGGACTCTGACTCCGTTAGTCTTGGTTCGAATCCAGGTTCCCCAGCCAATTTTCTTCTCAATTCATAGAATATAGTGATTTACCGGTTTGATGCGGTAATCCATTGTTTTGATATGGTATATTTCCGTGTCGGCGGTGTTTTCTGAAGAAGAACCGAATTTTCCGAAAACTGTAATCCATACGAATCGCACCAGCGGATGCGGCATGTGATTCTTTCATTTCTCGGACATCAGCCTTCATTTTTAATTATCCGGCATGATTTTATTGCTGATACATAGAAATCTTATTTTTTTCGATGCTCGAAAAATAGATGACAAGCAGAAAAATCCGTGCCAGTCTTATCTGCAGAGGAGACAGACGGAAGCAGGTCGGCAAGAACCGTTCCGTTATAAGGGAGGTGTCGTGTGACGGGAGGCGTTTCACGATCTGAAGAGTTGCGCTGGCAAAACCGGCGGCGGATTCTGCGATTGCTGCGGCAGTCCGGCAGTCTGTCGCGCACGGATATCGCCGGCATGACTGGTATGAGCCACTCCACAATTTCCGCTATCAGTGCCATGTTGCTGACAGAGCAGGTGCTCGTTGAAGTGCCTGAAACAGAAACCGCGAATAATGCCGAGGGTAAGCGCGGCCGTCCGCAGGTTTTGCTCGGGCTCAATCCTCAATGCGCATCTGTCGTTGCGGTCAATATCGCGCTGAATGTGATTGACGTAGACCTGTTCGATTATACGGGACAGAGAGTTGCCTTTGAGCAATTGCAGATCGATACGCTGACTATAGCGCCGGATACTCTTCTCGCTGCCTTGCAACTGCAGATCAGCGGATTGCTCAGCCGTTATTCTGAACAGGCTGAAAATCTGCGCCATATCTCCGTGAGTGTGCAGGGCATGACCGATGCAGCCCATCAGATGCTGGTCTGGTCGCCGACCATCGGTGCGGAAAATGTAACTATCGCGGATTTTCTGAAACAGGCTTTTGATGTTCCGGTGATGGTTTTCAACGACTGTCTGATGATCGCCGAAGCTTTGCGCTGGTCGCAGCCAGACATCTTCCATGGTGATTTTGCTGCTATCCTGTTTTCTTCTGGAATCGGCATGGGGCTGTATCTGAAAGGCGAACCATTTTCCGGTGCGCGCTCGTCCGCTGCGGAATTCGGTCATGTGGTCTATATGCCGGACGGCGCTTTGTGCCGCTGCGGTCGCCACGGTTGTCTTGAGGCCTATGCCAGTGACTATGGCATCTGGCGTAAGGCGCATGGTGTTGATGAAAACAGTGCGCCTGTGGCGATGATTCCGGAAAGCGATTTTTATGCGCTCGCGCATGAGGCCAGAACGGCAGACGGCGTTGCGCGGCAGGCTTTCCAGCAGGCAGGCAAGGCGCTTGGTTTTGCCTTGCGCAGCATTTTCTCGCTGATTGATCCGGTGCCGCTGGCTTTTGTCGGTCCCGGTGTGCACGCTTTTGATCTCATTGAGGATGAATTGCGCCAGACGATCAGTGGCGATCTTGCTGATGGACGGCAGGTCGGGCCGCGTAATGGTCTGCAGTCGCCAAAAAATCTGACTATCCGTTGCTATCCGTCGGAACAGCCGCTGATCCTGCAAGGCTGTGCAATCACATCTTTGCTCCGCGTTGATGCGGAAACGGAAGTTCAGAAATCAAAATTGCTGGTGACAAATAATAATAACGCACAGAGGGTAACGGCATGAGCACAGGTTTTTTCGGATTGGACAAGCCCATCCGCTATGAGAGTGAGAAAAGCACCAATCCGCTTGCCTATCGTTTCTACAATCCGGACGAGATTGTACTGGGCAAAAGACTGGAAGATCACCTGCGCTTTGCCATTGCCTATTGGCACAGTTTTGCATGGGCTGGCGGCGATCCGTTCGGCGGACAGACATTTGAACGCCCGTGGTTCGGTGATACATTAGATCATGCGAAACACAAAGCTGATGTGGCTTTTGAACTGTTTACGCTGCTCGGTACGCCTTATTATTGTTTCCACGATGCGGATATCCGCCCTGAAGGCAAAAATTTTGCGGAAACATCGGCCAATCTCGACCACATGGCTGATTATCTTCAGGAGAAGATGAACCAGACGGGCATCAAACTGCTCTGGGGAACAGCCAATCTTTTCTCGCATCGCCGCTATATGGCTGGTGCTGCCACCAATCCTGATCCTGAAATTTTTGCCTATGCTGCCGCCACGGTTAAGCATTGCATGGATGTGACGCATCGTCTGAATGGTGAGAATTATGTGCTCTGGGGCGGACGTGAAGGCTACGAAACCCTGCTGAATACCGATGCAGGGCGTGAGCTTGACCAGATGGGACGCTTTCTCTCGCTGGTGGTCGATTACAAGCATAAAATCGGTTTCAAAGGCACAATCCTTGTCGAGCCTAAGCCGCAGGAGCCGACCAAACATCAATATGATTTTGATGTTGCTACTGTTTACGGCTTTCTCAAGCGCTATGGTCTGGAAGGCGAAGTGAAGGTCAATATCGAGCAGGGGCATGCCATTCTTGCCGGTCATTCATTTGAGCATGAACTGGCAATGGCCAATGCGCTGGGTATTTTCGGCTCCATCGATATGAACCGCAATGATTACCAGTCCGGCTGGGATACAGATCAGTTTCCGAACAATGTGCCGGAAATGGCACTGGCTTATTATCAGGTTCTGCAAGGCGGCGGCTTTACCACCGGCGGCACAAATTTTGATGCCAAGCTGCGGCGTCAGTCGCTCGACCCGCAGGATCTGCTGATTGCGCATATCGGCGCGATGGATTGCTGTGCACGCGGGCTTAAAGCCGCAGCGAAAATGATTGAGGATAAAGCTTTGTCCGCTCCGCTTGATGCACGTTATGCCGGATGGCAGCAGCCGCAGGCGCAGGCCATGTTGCAGGGCAATCAATCACTGGAGGACATTGCTGCCTATGTGCGTGACAGCGGGATTGAGCCGCAGCCGGTTTCCGGTCGTCAGGAACATCTGGAAAATATCGTGAATTGTTACGTTTAGTTGCCCTTCGTGCAACGGCGTTACGTTTAGTTGCACTTCTGGCAACGGTGAACATCTGAAACGATACAGAAAATTCGGGAGTGGGATGATGAAAACGATTAAAGGGCCGGCGATATTTCTGGCGCAGTTTGCGGGGGATACGGCACCGTTTAACTCCTTTGAAAATATCTGCAAATGGGCAGCCTCGCTGGGCTATAAGGGCGTGCAGATTCCGACATGGGATAAGCGTCTGTTCGATCTTAAAAAAGCATCAGATTCGCAAACCTATTGCGATGAAATCAAAGGCATCGCCGCTGATAACGGCCTGGAGATCACCGAGCTTTCAACGCATTTGCAAGGGCAGCTTGTTGCGGCGCATCCGGCCTATGATGCAGCCTTTGACGGCTTTGCCGATGAGGATGTGCGTGGCAATCCGCAGGCACGTCGGGCATGGGCGGAAGATCAGGTGCGCCGTGCGTTGCGAGCCTCAAAACATCTTGGTCTGAATGCGATGGCATCCTTCTCCGGTGCGCTGGCATGGCCCTATGTCTATCCGTGGCCGCAGCGGCCTGCCGGTCTCGTCGAGACAGCTTTTGATGAACTGGCGCAACGCTGGACACCGCTGCTCAATTATGCTGACGAAAACGGTGTGGATGTTTGCTACGAATTACATCCGGGGGAAGACCTGCATGACGGTATTTCCTATGAGATGTTTCTGGATCGGGTGAAAAATCATACCCGCGCTAATATCCTGTATGATCCGTCGCATTTCGTGCTGCAGCAGCTTGATTACCTTGATTTCATTGACATTTATCACGAACGTATCAAAGCGTTCCATGTCAAGGATGCGGAATTTAATCCGACCGGACGGCAGGGCGTTTATGGTGGTTTCCAGAGCTGGGTGAACCGCGCAGGCCGTTTCCGCTCATTGGGGGATGGACAGGTCGATTTCGGCGGAATTTTCTCAAAACTGACAACGCATGACTTCGACAGTTGGGCGGTGCTTGAATGGGAATGCGCATTGAAGCATCCTGAAGACGGTGCGCGAGAAGGTGCGGAATTTATCCGCCATCATATTATCCGCGTTACAGAGCGTGCTTTTGATGATTTTGCCGATGCGGGCACTGATGATGCGGCAAACCGTAAAATGCTCGGTCTGAGCTAAGGGAGGCGGCTATGGGAAACGCAGCACATCGTATCAGACTTGGCATGGTCGGCGGCGGGCAGGGCGCTTTTATCGGCGCCGTGCATCGCATTGCAGCGCGGATTGACGATCAGTATGAACTGGTCGCCGGTGCGCTTTCATCCGATCCGGCACGCGCCGGTGCTTCTGCGCAAGAGCTGGGCATTTCGTCTGAGCGTTCCTATGCGTCTTTTGAAGAAATGGCACTGGCGGAAAGCAAAAGGCCGGATGGGATTGAGGCTGTGGCTATAGTCACGCCAAACCATCTGCATGGCGCAGCTGCCCGTGCTTTTCTGGCCGCAGGCATTCACGTGATTTGCGATAAGCCGCTGACAACAACAGTTTCTGAAGCCGAGCAACTGGTTGAAACTGTTCAGCAATCCGGAAAAATCTTTGTGCTGACCCATAATTACAGTGGCTATCCGATGATCCGGCAAGCGCGGGAAATGGTCGCCAATGGTGATCTGGGAGATATCCGTGTTGTGCAGGCCGAATATGCGCAGGACTGGCTGACAGAGCGCAGTGAGCTGAGCGGTAATAAACAGGCTGAATGGCGCACTGATCCGAAACGCTCCGGCGCCGGTGGCGCAATCGGTGATATCGGCACCCATGCCTATCATCTGGCCGGATTTGTCAGCGGTCTTGAAGCCGAGGCAGTGCTTGCGCAGCTGACCAGTTTTGTTGAAGGGCGGGCGCTGGACGATGATGTGCAGATTATGCTGCGCTACAAAGGCGGCGCGCGCGGCATGTTATGGGCAAGTCAGGTTGCAGTCGGCAATGAAAACGGGCTGAAACTGCGCGTCTATGGCAGCAAAGGCGGGCTGGAATGGTCGCAGTCTGATCCGAATTATCTGTGGTTCACTCGTTTTGGCGAACCGAAGCAACTCATCACTCGTGGTGGTGCCGGAGCCGGAGCCTCAGCCGCTCGTGTTACCCGTATTCCGGGCGGACATCCGGAAGGTTATCTCGAAGGATTTGCCACGATTTACACGGAAGCAGCACGCGCTATCCGCGCAGCGCGCAACGGTGAAAAACCGGATGCGGCAGTGTTATATCCGACTGTTGAGGATGGGCTTGAAGGAATGCGCTTTATTGAAGCTTCTGTGGCTTCATCCAAAGCGGGCAATGTCTGGACAAATTTGCGATGACAGAAACTGACACGAGCAGCAAACCACCTTTTATGCGTGTTGAGGGACTGGCCAAAAGTTTTGGGCCGGTGGAAGTGCTGCGCGATATTACGCTGGATATCCGTGAGGGTGAAATTCACACGGTTATCGGGGAGAATGGCGCTGGTAAATCGACATTGATGAAATTGCTGGCCGGACACCTAAGTCCGAGCAAAGGCACAATCTTTATTGATGGGCAGCCGGTTGTGCTGTCAGGGCCGGTTGATGCGGAGCAACGTGGTATTGTGCTGGTGCATCAGGAAGTTTTGCTGGCACCGGATATGACGGTTGCGCAGAATATTTTCCTCGGCCGCGAGCAGCGCAAAGGCCTGATGCTGAATGACCGTGCCATGAATGCACAGGCCAGAGCGGCAGTTGCAGATCTCGGTGCGGATATCGAGCCGACTATGCGTGTTGAACAATTGTCGATTGCGCAACGTCAGCTGGTACAGATTGCCCGTGCTTTGCTGGTGCCGCACAGACTGGTGATTTTTGATGAGCCTACTGCTTCACTGACGCCGGTTGAAACTGAAGCTTTTCTCAAAGTCATCATGGCTATCCGTAATCGCGGTGCAGCGATTTTGTATATTTCACACCGCTTGCCGGAAGTGAAAGCCATTGCCGATCGTGTGACAGTGTTGCGCGACGGGCAGATGATTACAACGCGTGAGGCAGAAGGGCTGGAGCCGTTGGATATGGCACAGCTGATGGTCGGGCGTGATATGTCCCAGCTTTATCCGGAACGTGTCATCCCGCAGGTCAAAACGCCCGTGCTGGAAGTCTCGGATTTTAACGTTCCGGGCTATGCATCCGGTTGTGCTTTCACGCTGCATAAAGGCGAGATACTCGGTTTTGCAGGCCTGATTGGCGCGGGTCGCACCGAGCTGTGCGAGGGCGTTGTGGGCTTGCGTCACGCGCATGGTACTGTGCGTGTGAACGGAACAGTGAAGCGCTTTCACAATGCCCGTGAAAGTATGGATGCCGGACTTGTTTACCTGAGTGAAGATCGCAAAGGCAAAGGACTGTTGCTGGCACAAAATTTGCGCACCAATCTGACATTGGCCGCTTTAAGTCAGTTTTCAGGCTTGCAGATCAACCGCGCTGCCGAGGCCGCAGCATTGGAAAAGGCAATCGGGGACTTTGATATCCGTACCCGTAATCCTGATCTTCTCGCAGGACAGCTTTCAGGCGGTAATCAGCAGAAATTGCTGCTGGCAAAGATGATGCTGCTCGAGCCGGATATTGTGATCATTGATGAGCCGACACGCGGTATCGACATTGGCACCAAAGAGCAGATTTACCGCTTTATTGCCGAGCTGGCCGCACAGGGCAAAGCCGTTATCGTGATTTCTTCGGAAATGCCGGAACTGATCGGCCTGTGTCACCGTGCACTGGTGATGCGCAATGGCCGTATCGTTGCGGAAATCAGCGGAGACAAAATGACCGAGAATGAAATTGTTGTGCACGCTACCGGTGTTACATCTTCAGAGGCTGCAATTTTTGCAGAGGCGCTATGACAGAACAGGCTAAAACCACTCCGCAAAATACAACAGAACGCCGCTTCTGGCAGGATATGGATTTGCGCGCTGTTGCCCCTTTCGTGGCATTGGCTGCTCTGCTGGTCTTCGGAACGCTGGTGAATTCCAATTTCATCGGTGTGGACAATCTGCTGAATATTGCAACCCGCAGCGCCTTCATCGCGATTATCGCTATCGGCGCGACCTTTGTCATTTCATCCGGCGGTCTTGATCTGTCTGTCGGCTCTATGTCTGCCTTTGTTGCAGCTGTCACGATCATGTTTATGAATTCCGGCATTATCACCGGCATTCTGCCGATGCTGCTGGTGGCTGCCTGTATCGCCATTGTTGTCGGTGCGCTTTGCGGACTGGCCAATGGTGTCACGACGACACTCGGACGCATCGAGCCGTTTATCGTAACTCTTGGTACAATGGGGATATTCCGCGCACTCACCATCTATCTGGCTGAAGGCGGTTCCATTGCTATGAAATCGCAGGAGCTGCGGGCAGCCTATCGTCCGGTTTATTTCGGCAATATTCTGGGCGTTCCGGTGCCGATTGTTGCGATCATTGTAGTAGCGCTGATTGCGTCCTTCATTCTCTACCGCACAGCTTTTGGCCGCCATATTATCGCGGTTGGTTCCAATCAGGATGTGGCGCGTTATTCCGGCATTCCGGTTAACCGCGTGCGCACGATGGCTTTTGTCATTCAGGGTATCTGTGTTGCTATCGCTATTCTGATTTACATTCCGCGTTTGGGGGCGGCCACACCAACCACGGGACTGATGTGGGAATTGCAGGCAATTACAGCGGTGGTAATCGGTGGCACAGCCTTGCGTGGCGGTGTCGGGCGCATTTGGGGCACTGTTTGCGGTGCGCTCATTCTGGAAGTTGTCGGTAATATTATGGTTCTGTCTGATCTGGTCAGTGAATATCTGATCGGCGCAGTGCAAGGGGCAATCATTATCATTGCGATGCTGGTGCAGCGTTCATTGTCGCGGCGACAGTAGTTGCAGGTGTACTTGGTGGCGGGGCTGTGGCTCCGCTGCCGCAAAAGCGGCGGAGGGGAGGCCGGACCGCCGTGTTGTCAGGCCAAATATCAGGGAGTGAGATCATGAAAAATATTCTGTTAGGTGCTGTTTGTGCTGCTGCCCTGTTCGGGACAGCGGCTCAGGCACAGGAAGAAAAGAAAGTCACGATTGCCGTGTCGATACCGGCGGCTGACCACGGCTGGACCGGCGGCGTTGTCTATCACGCAGAACGTGCAAAAGCGGTTCTGGAGAAGAACCATCCGGGTCTGAAAATTGTTATCAAAACCTCGCCGGACGGCGCTTCGCAGGCCAACGCTCTGGAAGATCTGACCACGCAAGGCATGGATGCGCTGGTAACGCTGCCGCATAATTCCGATGAGCTGACCGATCCGATCCGTCAGGTGAAGGATAAGGGCATTTTCATTACCGTTGTTGACCGCGCATTGTCTGACCAGTCCATTCAGGATCTTTATGTTGCCGGTAATAATGAAGAACTCGGCCGCGTTGCCGGTCAGTATCTCAAAGACACGCTCGGCAAAGGCGATGTCGTGGTTATTCGTGGCCTGCCGATCGTGATTGATGAAGAGCGACAGAAGGGTTTTGACGGTGCGGTTGCCGGCAGCGATATCAAGGTGCTGGACAAGCAGTTTGGTAACTGGTCGCGCGATGATGCCTTTAAAGTGATGCAGGACTATCTGGTTAAATATCCGAAAATCGATGCGGTCTGGACGCAGGATGACGATATGAGCGTTGGCGCTCTTGAAGCCATTCAGCAGGCCAAACGCACAGATATTAAAATGGTTGTCGGCGGTGCCGGTATGAAAGAAATGATCAAAAAGGTTGCCGACGGCGATGCGTTGGTGCCGGTTGATGTGCTCTATCCGCCTGCAATGATCGCAACTGCAATGGAACTGACCGTTGCCAATTTCTACGATCAGGTGCCGGTGCGCGGACGTTATATTCTGGATGCAACCCTTGTCACTAAGGACAATGCGCAGGAATTCTACTTCCCTGATTCACCATATTGATCGGGTTGTACCTGAAAAGAAAAGCTCCGGTTTGCCGGAGCTTTTTTGTTTTGTGCTATAAGCGGGCACTATTTCAGCAATTCTCTGGTGCGTTTTATGGCGGAGGCAAAGCCATCCAGCGGGACTGTGAGTTTAAGATCTTTTCCGTCCGCAGATTGTATGAGGACAGACAGGTTCTGCCCCTTACTTAAGGCATCTGTTTTCGCAGCATCAAAACTGGCGGGTACAATGCAACCGGCAGGCAGGCAGGTTGAGAATGCGACAGGTTTGTCAGTAGCTGTTTCATCAATCTGCAAAACCGCTCCGGCGCTGAGATTGAGGCCGAATGGCAGAACAAAAGCGCCGGATGCACCGCTTTTATCGGGGCTGAGTTCAACGGCAAGTGCCCGCTGCCTTTTATCATCAACCTGCTGCTGGGACATGGAGCAGAGGACTTTTGGCGCTTCATCCTGTTTTTGAACAAGGCAGGAGACTGTCCAGTTGCCGTAAGTTTCAGAAAGCGATGATGCACCGCCTGGTAATCCGGTGGCAGCAGATACTGAAACGGTGTGCAGCATCAGTATCATGGCAGTTCCGGATATTATTTTGCGGATATTTTTATTGTTCATCAGTTTGCTCTCCCCCGTTTCATTGAATGGCTGACGGATATTCCAAAATCCGGCAGCTGTATTTCTCTTTGGGTCTGTTAAATAAAAACAATCCGCACCATAGACAGTTTTGGCCGGTGAAATACTGACAATTATATATGTTTTACGGGGATAAAATCTGAGCATTCCGGCAATGCGGAAATATCGGGCTTTATTGGTTAAGCCTGTGCTTGCAACTGTGCAAACAAGCCGTTAAATCAGATTATGATGGGCTGAAACTCCGGTCATTGAATATACATTTCTGTATGGTGAAAAACATATGTTGTTTTTGTGCTGACAATAATGATGTGAATGATTGTGCAGACAGAATGAAATCCCATCCGGTCGGGGAGCCTTGGGAGGGGTTTATGAACAGAAGACATTTACTGGCTTTAACTGCAGCAGCTGCATTGTCGGCAGCATTGCCGCAAATGAGTTTTGCGGCGGAAACCATCAAAATCGCAGACGTGATCGAACTGTCCGGCGCAGGCGCGACCGTTGGCACGAATTGGCGTGACGGTCTGAAGCTGGCTGTTGAAGAGATTAATGCCGCAGGCGGCGTGCTCGGACAGCAGCTCGAAGTCACAGACTATGACACGCAGACCGATGCAACGACTTCGCGCGCTATGGTGCAGAAGGCGATTGACGACGGCGCTTATGTGATTATGGGGCCGATTTATTCCGGCTCGGTCAAGGTTAATATGATGGTTGCCATGCAGAATGGTGTGCCGCAACTGACCGGTGCGGAAGCACCATTCATCACCGATCTCGGTAATCCTTATATTTTCCGCACATCCTTCGGTGCGCAGCAGTCGATGCCGAAACTGGTGAAATATCTCACCGATGAACTGAGCGCTAAAACCGTTGCCGTTGCATGGGTCAATAATGATTTCGGCAAAGGCGGACGCGATGCGTTTGTTACTGAACTCGACAAACGCGGCATCAAACTTGTCGGAGATGTGTCCAGTGAAGTCGGTCAGGCGGATTTCGCGGCTGACGTGGTGAAGCTTAAAGACAGCAATGCCGATGTGATCTTTGCCTATCTGCATGAAGAAGAAAGCGCACGTTTGCTGAAAGAAATGCAGAAGCAGGGCGTGAAGCAGCCGATCTTTGGTGAAACCACGCTGATGAACCAGAAGGTGATTGATCTGGCCGGTGATGCAGTGAACGGCGTGCGCGGCCATGTCGGGCTGACAGCCGATGCACCGGTGCAGGGTGTGCAGGATTTTGCCAAGAAATTCGAAGGCAAATATGGCTACAAGCCGGATCACAATGCGATTAAAGCCTATATGGGTGCTTATATCGTGAAATATGTGACTGTGAAGAACGGCAAAGTTGACCGTCAGGCCTTTGCTGATGCGCTTCACGGGCTGACCATCACCCCTGCTAATGAGCCGGGCATTCTGATGGAAACCACATGGGACGACAAAGGCGAAGTGAACCGTGAGAGTTTCCTTGTGGAAGTCAAAGACGGCAAGCAGTCTGTCGTTTCCACCCTGCCTAAGCTTTAAGCTGATCGTATAATTCGGCGGGTATGTCCCGCCGGATTATGCCCGCAAAACGGACTTTTCCTGATGGCTACTTTCTTTCAGTTGCTGGTATCGGGTCTGGCAACAGGCTCGATCTATGCCCTTGTGGCAATCGGCTTTACGTTGCTCTGGCAGGCTTCACAGACGATCAATTTCGCGCAGGGCGAATTTGTCATGCTGCCCGCATTTTTTGTTCTGGCAGGCACACAGATTTTAGGTCTCAGTTTTCCGGTCGCTATTTTGCTGGCACTGGTGCTTACACTGCTGTTTCTGGGCTATGGTTTCAAGCGTATCATCATTGATCCGTTGCTGCCGCATGGCGTGCTGCCGATTGTTATTGCGACAATTGCGCTGGGCATTTTGCTGAAAGAAGGCGTCAAACAATTCTATACGGCGGAAGCCATGCCGTTTCCGGCGCTGTTTACCGACCGCACTTTGAATATTTTAGGAGCGGCGATCTCGGTTCAGGATATTGCGGTTCTGGCGATCTCGCTTGGCACTGTGGCACTGCTGCAATTCTTCCTCAATGGCACCAAGACGGGGCGCTGTATGCAGGCAACAGCGCAAAACCCGCAGGTGGCGGAAATTCTCGGCGTGCCGGTTAAGCGCATGATTCTTTATACATTTTTGATCAATGGTGCGCTGGCTCTGCTGGCTTCTGTTCTGATCTCACCGATCTATCTGGCGAAATTCTCCAATGGTGAGACGCTGGGGCTGATCGCCTTTATCGCGGCGATTGTCGGTGGCTTTAATCAGATCCGCGGGGCGCTGGCCGGTGGTCTGCTGATCGGCGTGATTGATAATCTCTCGGCTGCTTATATTTCCGCATCCTATCGCTCGGCAGTGCCGTTGATCCTGCTGATTGTGATTATTCTCGTGCGCCCGCAGGGGCTGCTCGGCAAGGCGGAAGGACGTACAATATGAGCCTTCGCAAAATACTCCTTCTGCTGGCCGGTCTGGCAATTCTGATCGCTCTGCCATTCTCGCAATCCAATTATGGACTGCTGGTACTGTCGTCGTGGCTGATCTATTCCATTGCTGCCATGGGGCTTAATCTGACGCTCGGCTATGCGGGGCAGATTTCGCTGGCGCAGGCCGGTTTTATGGCGCTGGGTGCCTATACTGTGGCGCTGATGACGATGGCCGGCATTGCATGGCCGTTTGCACTGCTTGCAGCCATGCTGCTGTGTTTTGTGCTGGGACTGCTGCTCGGCTATCCGGCCTTGCGGGTGCAGCATCATTTTCTGGCTTTCGTCACGCTGGCTTTCAATGCGCTGGTTATCCTCGTGCTGCGCAATGAAGAATGGCTCACAGGCGGGACTTATGGCCTGACGGGTATTCCGCGTCCGGAAATTTTCGGTATGAAAACCATGATGGCCACGCCGTTTTATTATTTCGTGCTTGGCCTGTTTGTGCTGACGGCACTGGCGCTTTACGGCATTATCCGCTCTCCTTGGGGGCGGGCATTTAAAGGCCTGCGTGAGAACCCGATCCGCGCCAATAGTCTTGGCGTTGATGTTCGTAAAATGACCTTGCTGGCCTTTGCTATCGGTGCTGCCTATGGCGGTTTTGCGGGTGGTCTGATTGCGCAGCTCACCCAATATATCGAGCCGCATTCTTTCGGTTTGCCGATCTCGCTTAAAATCCTGCTGATGGTGATTGTCGGCGGTGCTGGCTTCTTCTTCGGGCCGGTCTTGGGGGCTTTCCTGATCGTGCTGGCGCCGGAATTCCTGCGCTTTACCGAGGGCTATTATCTGATGCTCTATGCGGTACTGGTGATTGTGCTGATGGTATTCTGCCCGACAGGACTTTTGGGATTGGCTGAGCGTGCCAAGAATGCATTGAAGCAGCGCCGTAATCCGCAGGCAACCGCATGGACGACAAAAGCTGCGCTCGACAGCAACGGGGAGAAAAACCAATGAATCCCGTTCTTTCCGTGCGTAATCTGAGCAAGAATTTCGGCGGGGTCACCGCTGTGGATGATGTATCCTTTGAGGTGTATGAAGGGGAAATCCTCGGCCTGATCGGGCCGAACGGCAGTGGCAAATCCACTTTGTTCAACTGTATTCTCGGGCAATTGCCTGCCACAAATGGCACGGTGCTGGTGGACGGGCAGAATGTTGCGGGCAAACGCCCAAGCGATCTCAATAAGCTCGGCGTCGGCCGCACCTTCCAGATGCTGCAGGTGTTTCCGGATATGAGCGTGCTGGATAATATCATTCTGGCCGGTCAGGAGCATAAAGGCTCGATGCTGTCGCGTTTGTTCGGTCGTCCGGATGCCGGTTTGACTGAAGAAGCGAAGACGATGATCGAGTTCTTCCGTCTCACACATCAGACCCATGAAAAAGCAGGTTCTCTGTCTTACGGGCAGCAGAAATTGCTCGACGCGGCTATGGCCTTTATGGCGGGGCCGAAGCTGGTGATGCTGGATGAACCCGCAGGCGGGGTTAATCTCACCATGCTGGCCGACCTCAAAGAGCGGCTCAAGGCGTTCAACCGTGAGCGCGGAGCAACCTTTGTTGTGATCGAGCATAATATGGAATTTGTCATGTCGCTCTGCACGCGCATTATTGTGCTGGCAAACGGGCGTATCATTGCCGAAGGCGATCCGGAAACTGTGCGTAACAATCCGGACGTCATTGAAGCCTATCTGGGAGGCTGAGCCATGCTGGAACTGAAACAGGTCTTTGGCGGCTACGGCAAAATGACCATTCTCAACGGTACGTCTTTTCGCATTGAAAAAGGCACGATCACCACAGTGATCGGCCCTAATGGTGCGGGCAAGTCTACGGTTTTTAAAGCGATTTTCGGCCTTCTGAATATCCGCTCAGGTCAGGTTCTGCTCAACGGCAAGGATGTGACAGGGCAGGCGCCTGCAAAAATGCTGGCTCATGGCGTGAGTTATGTGCCGCAGGGGCGTAACCTGTTTCCTATGCTATCGGTGAAGCATAATCTGGAGATCGGCGGTATTTCCGCACCGGATCAGAGCAGGGTTGCACGCCGCATTGATGAGGTGATGGAGCAATTTCCGATCCTCAAAGAGAAAGCCAATCAGCAAGCGATTACACTCTCCGGTGGTCAGCAGAAGCAGCTGGAAATTGCCCGCGCACTGCTGCTTGATCCGAAACTGATCCTGATTGATGAACCGTCCATTGGCCTGTCACCGCAAATGGTGAGCGAGACATTCCGTACGCTGATCCGTCTGCGCGATGAAGGCGTGACGGTGCTGATGGTTGAGCAGAATGCCAAGGCGGCACTGGCGATGTCTGACTATGGTTTGGTGCTGGAGCAGGGGCAGACACGGATGCATAACAAGGCAGATGCGTTGCTGGCTGATCCGCGTGTCGGGCAGCTGTTTCTTGGTGCCAGCCTCGAAGAGGCGTGAAATAAAAGAAGCCTCGAAGAGGCGTGAACTAAGAAAAGGCCTCGAAGAGGCGTAAATTTAAAGGTACCTCGAAGAGACGGAAACAAAAAACAGCCCCGCATGAGCTATCATGCGGGGCTGTTTCGTATCAAATCATTCTCAGGCTGATTTCAGTAGATCGCCATGCGGGTCGATGACGAATTTCTTCGCGGCACCCTGATCAAAGCTTTCATAGCCTTTCGGTGCGTCATCCAGCGAGATCAGCTGCGCATTGACGATTTCCGCAATATTCAGCCGGTCGTGGAGAATGGCCTGCATCAGCTGGCGATTATATTTCAGCACTGGTGTCTGGCCGGTGTGGAAGCTCTGTGCTTTTGCCCAGCCGAGGCCGAAGCGTAAGGAAAGGCTGCCAACTTTGGCGGCTTTGTCCACTGCACCCGGATCTTCGGTCACATAGAGCCCCGGAATACCGATATTGCCAGCCGCGCGGGTGATCTCCATCATCTGATTGAGAACAATTGCCGGTTGCTCGCCGCCTGCATGGCCGCGTGCTTCAAAGCCCACAGCATCAATGGCACTGTCGACTTCATTGCTGCCGGTAATATCGGCAATCAGATCGCCAAGACGGTCGGAAGCTGAGAGATCAACCGGCTCAAAGCCGACTCTCTTGGCATGGGCAAGGCGTTCTTTGTTGAAGTCGCCGATCATCACCACGGCTGCACCGAGAATACGGGCAGAGGCTGCAGCTGCCAGACCGACAGGGCCTGCACCGGCCACATAAACAATCGAACCAACGCCGACACCGGCTTTAACTGCGCCGTGGAAGCCGGTTGGAAGAATATCGGACAGCATGGTCAGATCGCGAATTTTGGCCAGCGCACGGTCGCGATCCGGAATTTTCAGCAGGTTAAAATCGGCATAAGGAATGGTGACATATTTGGCCTGACCGCCGATCCAGCCGCCCATATCGACATAGCCATAAGCACCACCGGCACGGGATGGATTAACGGTGAGACATACGCCGGTATCCTGCGCGCGGCAGGTGCGGCAACGGCCGCAGGCCACGTTGAATGGTACGGAGACGATATCGCCGATCTCCAGCATTTCAACATCCGCGCCTTTTTCAATCACTTCACCGGTGATTTCATGGCCGAGAACAAGACCCGCTTCCGCTGTGGTGCGGCCGCGCACCATGTGCTGATCAGAGCCGCAAATATTCGTTGTAATGACTTTGAGGATCACCGCATGTTCGATCTTGCGTCCTGTCGGGTCGGCAAAAACCGGATCTGCGATATTCTGTACTTCAACCTGTCCCGGACCCGTATAAACGACACCACGGTTACTGCTCATGGATTTTCCTCCCAGATAAATCACCAGATGAATAAATGTGCGAATAGTGGATGAAGGTCTTTGCAATGCTGGCCAAAGTGTATGCCAAGTTTGATGAGATATCGTTCTGGACGCGACATCTAATGTGGTGAATGGGCAGGCTGATGTTTTGCGGTCAGGCCAGTTCCCGCTCATGATGAAAGCTGCGGCTGTCCTGCGGTGCCTGTGTGCGGCTGTTTAAGCCGTAATCGCGGGTAACATCTGCCACCCGCAGCCGGTAATCGGCAAAAACACCGCTGCGCCCCGCAGCTTGCGCCGAGCGGTGCATGAAGCTTGAACGCCAGTTTTTCACGGCTTCTTCATCACGGAAGAAGGAGAGGGAGAGAATTTTGTCCGGATCACTCAGGCTCTGAAAACGCTCAACGGAGATAAACCCGTCAATCTGTTGCAACTTCTCTTTCAGGCTGGCGGCAATGTCCAGATAGGTGTTTTTCTGTCCGCGGGCGGGGAAAACTTCAAAGATAACGGCGATCATGGGGAGTCTCCTAGTTCGTTTCTGAGCAGGCAAATACCCCATTGAGTTGCATCAATGCTTCGGTTATCATCGAACTATGAAAGATGGTCCTGTTATAGCTTCTGTCGCTGCATTGATCGGCGACCCCGCTCGCGCAAACATCCTCACTGCGCTGATGGATGGCCGTGCTTTGACGGTCAGTGAACTGGCAGGCGTGGCTGGCGTCACCGTGCAGACAGCCAGCGGACATCTCACTAAATTGAGTGACGCCGGTTTGCTCACGGCTGAAAAACAAGGACGTCATCGCTATTTTCGCCTGTCCGGCACGGATGTGGCGCAGGTGTTGGAAGCCTTGATGGGGTTGGCGCAACGCACGGGCGCTGTGCGGGTGCGTACAGGGCCTAAAGATGCAGCCTTGCGTGAGGCGCGGATTTGCTACGATCATCTGGCGGGTGAGGCGGGTGTCACGCTGTTCAACGGCCTGACGGCGCGTAATTATCTTGAGGTTTCAGAGCAGGAAGATTTGCAACTGACTTCTGAGGGACGAGAGTTTTTCAGTGGATTAGGGCTTGAGTTGAAGTCGCTGGAAAGTAAACGCCGTCCGCTTTGTCTGCATTGTCTGGACTGGAGTGAGCGCCGCCATCATCTTGGTGGTGCGCTGGGTGCGGCAATGCTGAATATGATGCTGGAGCGCAACTGGTTGCGCCGCGAACAGGGGCGTGCCTTGCATTTTACATCGGCAGGACGGAAGGAATTCAGCCGCCACTTTAGCTGTAATTAAGGCTTAAAGCATTTCCAGCAAAAGTGGGAACCGGTTTTGCGTGAGGCAAATGCGTAGAAATAAATAATTAGAGCGGCTCCAACGATTCAGTCATAACGGAAGCCGCTCTAATTACACAAGATCTGGTAAAATTTACGCGATTTTCACGAATAGTCTTTTCAAAAAGTCATATCCGTGTTACCAGCCGCTGCCAATTCAATTGAAACGATAAGAGTCGTTGCACCCTCTGCTCCCACAGGGTGTTTTACCTGTTTAAAGGAATTGGCCATGGCGAAAATTGTTGAATCATCCACCGGCGCATACGCGCTGACTTTTGATGATGTCCTGCTGCAACCCGGTCATTCCGAGGTTATGCCTGGTCAGGTCGATCTGCGCACTACCATTGCTGAAGGCATTGAACTGAACCTGCCGCTGCTCTCCGCAGCGATGGATACAGTGACTGAGTCCCGCTTGGCGATTGCTATGGCGCAGGCTGGTGGTATCGGCGTTATTCACCGCAATCTGACACCGGAATTACAGGCAGAAGCTGTTCTGCGCGTTAAGAAATTCGAATCCGGCATGGTTGTAAACCCTGTCACCATCGGCCCTGACGCAACCTTGGCTGATGCACAAGCCCTGATGCGTATGCATGGTATTTCCGGTATTCCTGTTGTTGAAAATGCCGGTAAAGGCCCGGGTCGTCTGGTCGGTATTCTGACCAACCGCGATGTGCGTTTTGCCTCTGACCCTGCACAGAAAATCTACGAACTGATGACCCGTGAAAATCTGGTCACTGTGCGTGAAAACGTTAATCAGGAAGAAGCCAAGCGTCTTCTCCACCAACATCGCATTGAAAAGCTGCTGGTTGTTGATGCGCAGGGTCGTTGCACCGGTCTGATTACTGTCAAGGATATGGAAAAGTCGCAGCTCAACCCGAATGCTGCTAAAGATGCGCAGGGTCGTCTGCGTGCTGCTGCTGCAACTTCCGTTGGCGATGATGGTTTTGAACGGGCGGAACGTCTGATCGAAGCCGGTGTTGATCTGCTGGTGGTTGATACTGCCCACGGTCACTCGCAGCGTGTTCTGGATGCGGTTACCCGCATGAAGAAACTGTCTTCAGATGTACGTATTCTTGCCGGTAACGTGGCAACCGGTGCGGCAACACAGGCTCTGATTGATGCCGGTGCCGATGCGGTTAAAGTCGGTATCGGACCTGGTTCGATCTGCACCACCCGTATCGTTGCCGGTGTTGGCGTACCGCAGCTTTCCGCCATTATGGGCGCTGTTGAAGTGGCTCAGAAAGCCGGTATTCCGGTTATCGCTGACGGCGGTATTAAATTCTCCGGTGACTTCGCCAAGGCACTGGCTGCCGGTGCATCTGCTGCGATGGCCGGTTCGCTGCTGGCGGGTACAGAAGAAAGCCCGGGCGAAGTTTATCTGCATCAGGGTCGTTCTTATAAGTCCTATCGCGGCATGGGTTCCGTTGGTGCGATGGCACGCGGTTCCGCTGACCGTTACTTCCAGGCGGAGGTGCGCGATGAGCTGAAACTGGTGCCGGAAGGTATTGAAGGTCAGGTTGCCTATAAAGGCCCTGTTGCCAATATCCTGCATCAGCTGGCCGGTGGTCTGCGTGCTTCGATGGGTTATGTCGGTGCCAAGACACTGCCGGAATTCCGTGAAAAGGCAACATTTGTCCGCATTACCAATGCGGGCTTGCGTGAAAGCCATTCGCACGGTGTGACTATCACCCGTGAAAGCCCGAACTATCCGGGTAGCGTATAAGACGAATACGAAAAGGCCGGTTTAACCGGCCTTTTTTATTGCTTGGGAAGCTGGGTGATTTCATTATCTGAAAGCAGTAAAGGCTGTGCTGCTTGTCTGGCCAGTTCAGCCAGAGCGTTAAAATCAGCTAAGCGCAGGCTCTGTTTACGCCAGAACAGACCAACTTGACGTTTCGGACAATCATCCGAGAACGGTACAATGCGGATGCGTTTATGCGGAACCTCAGAGCGGATGGCGATTTCCGGTATCAGTGTCAGTCCCATATCATTGCTGACCATTTGCAGCAGCGTGGCCATGCTCGTTGCACCGAAATTCACCAGTGTACGCTCGCGCGGAAGAGCGCAGACCTCAAGTGCCTGATCGCGCAGGCAATGGCCTTCCTCAAGTAGCAGCAGTTTTTCCAATGCTGCATTGCCCTGCGTGAGTGGTGAGGGCAGGACATCATTATTATTGCTGGAAGTGGCAATCAGAAACCGGTCATCAAACAAGTGTTTACCCGTCAGATAGGGATCATGCACCGGCATAGCGGCAATCACCGCATCGAGTTCACCATTGCGCAATTCTTCCAGCAGCTTGTCGGTCAGTGCCTCGCGCAGTTCCAGCGTCAGTGCCGGATATTGCTGTTTTAGCGCCTGAATAAGATCCGGCAGCAAATAGGGGGCAATGGTTGGGATGATGCCAAGCCGCAGCCGTGACTGTAAAATACCGCTTTTCTGTTCGGTTAGTTCTTCCAGCGCACGGATTTCCTGCAAAATCACTTTAATGCGCGGCCAGAGTGTGTGGCCGAGTTCTGTGAGCAGAACCGTTTTATTGGCGCGTTCAAAGAGCGGGCTGCCCGCGAGATTTTCCATTTCCGCAATTTGTGCGGACAGAGCGGGTTGTGAAACGAATACCGTTTCCGCTGCTTTGCGGAAATGCAGATGAGTGGCGAGCGCATCGAAATAACGCATTTGTTTGACTGTAAACATGATAAGAAAATCCTATCAATAATTGCAGGAAATTCAATTGGAAATTATGGTTAGAATAGCTCTATTCTTTAGAAGGAGCATGAGAATGCAATTTCAGTTCTGATCAATGCATATGATTAAGCGATTGAAATTGAATATTTAATACATGTTTTGACTGGTGCGGGATCCCTGATGGTGGTTCTGCGCCCGTCATAATCTTGTCATGCAGGTTTTTTTATAATGTTTCAAAACAGAGCCAATCATACAAGGGAGAGTTAAAAATGGCCGATCGTCCGATTATGACCACCAGTGCCGGTTCACCAATACCGGATAACCAGAATTCCCTGACTGCAGGCGAGCGCGGTCCTGTCCTGATGACCGATTACCAGCTGATCGAAAAACTGGCACATCAGAACCGTGAGCGTATTCCTGAGCGTGCGGTGCATGCCAAGGGCTGGGGTGCTCATGGTACACTGACCATTACCGGTGACATTTCCAAATATACCAAAGCCAAAGCTTTGCAACCGGGTGCGAAGACCCCGATGATCGCGCGTTTCTCTACTGTGGCCGGTGAGGCCGGTGCAGCAGATGCTGAGCGCGATGTGCGTGGTTTTGCGTTGAAGTTCTATACTGAAGAAGGCAATTGGGATCTGGTTGGCAATAATACGCCGGTCTTCTTCGTGCGTGATCCGGTGAAGTTCCCTGATTTCATTCATACCCAGAAGCGTCATCCGAAAACCAATATGCGTTCTGCCACAGCCATGTGGGATTTCTGGTCATTATCGCCGGAAAGCCTACATCAGGTGACCATCCTGATGTCTGACCGTGGTTTGCCGACTGATGTACGTCACATCAATGGTTACGGCTCGCATACTTATTCGTTCTGGAATGATGCCGGTGAGCGCTATTGGGTGAAATTCCACTTCAAAACCATGCAGGGCCATAAACATTGGACCAATGGAGAAGCAGAAAAAATTGTCGGCCAGACCCGCGAATCCACACAGGCCGACCTGTTTGGTGCGATTGAAAAGGGTGAGTTCCCGCGCTGGAAGGTGCAGGTTCAGATCATGCCTGAACTCGATGCCGATAAAACACCTTATAACCCGTTCGATCTGACCAAAGTCTGGCCGCATACGGATTATCCGGTGATGGATATCGGTATTATGGAGCTGAACCGTAACGCTGATAATTATTTTGCGGAAATCGAGCAGGCTGCCTTCTCGCCGTCGAATATCGTGCCGGGTATCGGCTATTCGCCGGATAAGATGCTGCAGGCGCGTGTGTTCTCCTATGCGGATGCCCATCGTCATCGTCTCGGCACTCATTATGAGCAGATTCCGGTGAATAAGCCTGCTTGTCCGGTGCATCACTATCACCGCGATGGCCAGATGAATACTTATGGCGGCATCGCAACGGGAAATTCCGATGCTTATTATGAGCCGAATTCATTCAATGGTCCGGTTGAGCTGCCATCGGCGAAAGAGCCGCCGCTGAAAATTTCCGGTGACGTTGATCGTTACAATCATCGTATCGGTAATGATGATTATTCGCAGCCGCGCGCGCTGTTCAACCTGTTTGATGCAGGTCAGAAGAGCCGTCTGTTCTCGAATATTGCTGCGGCAATGGGCGGTGTGCCGGGCTTTATCATTGAGCGTCAGCTTGGTCATTTCAAACTGATCCATCCGGATTATGAAGCCGGTGTCCGTGCAGCCCTCAAAGAAGCGCATGGCTATGAAGCCAATACGATTTCCAATGAGGAAAAGCAGACTGCTGCTGAATAAGTGCTGAAAGCGCAATACAAAGAAGCCGGAGTATCACTGCTCCGGCTTTTTCTTTTGTTCAGGTCGTTTCACTTTGGCGTATTTTAAGCTATGCGGTGAGAACAGATGAACAAGATACAGACAGGAAAGCGGTAAAGATGCGTTTGGGCGGACGGTTGCAGGCAGCGATAGAAGTGCTGGAAGATATTGAACGCCAGAGCCGTGCTGCTTCCGATGCGCTGAAAGACTGGGGCGCAGCGCACCGTTTTGCTGGTGCCGGCGACCGTGCTGTGATCGGTAATCTTGTCTATGATGTTCTGCGTCGTAAACTTTCTCTCGGCTGGCGGATGGATGCGCAGGATGCCCGCGCACTGGTTTATGCCTCTGTCCTGAGCGATCAGGATATGGGCGGCGAATGGCTGGAAGCTAATCTGGCTGGTGATAAATTTGCACCGGCACCGCTTGAAGCGGAGCGCTTGCAGGCTTGGGAAGGCCGTGATCTGGCAGATGCTCCGGATTATATCCGTGCGGATATTGCTGAGAGCTGGGTGCCGGAATTTTCAGCCTTGTTTGGTGAAAACTGGGTTGAACAGGCCGCTGAACTTGCCACACGCCCGCCGGTTGATCTGCGGGTCAATACGCTGAAAACCAATCGCGATAAGGTGCTGGCCGCACTGGAGGGTCTGAAAAACGCCGGTGCAGAAGCCGCACCTTTTCTGCCGGAAGCAGTGCGTATTCCGCCTTTACGTGCGCTGGGCCGCCATCCGAATGTGCAGACCGAGCAGGCTTTTCTCGATGGCTGGTATGAGGTGCAGGATTTAGGCTCGCAGCTTGCCGCGAAACTGGTCGGTGCGCAGCCCGGTCAGCAGGTTATGGATTACTGTGCCGGTGCCGGTGGCAAGACGCTGGCATTAGCCGCTGCGATGCAGAATAAAGGGCAGATCCATGCTTATGATGCCGAGCGCTCGCGCCTTAATCCGATTCATGATCGCCTGAGCCGCGCGGGCGTGCGCAATACACAGGTGCATAACCGACCGGAAAATCTGGAGCCTTATAAAGGTCTGATGGATATTGTACTGACCGATGCGCCTTGCACCGGTTCCGGCACATGGCGCCGTCGTCCTGATGCCAAATGGCGTTTGACGGATGTGCAGCTTGAGCGCCGCGTTGCTGACCAGATGCAAGTGCTGGAAGCAGCGAAACATTATGTCAAACCGGGCGGTCGACTGGTTTATGTGACCTGTTCGCTGTTTGCCTCCGAGAATAACCGGCAGGTTGCCCGTTTCTTAAGCGAGAACTCTGATTATACAGCGCTGCCGATGGCTGATTTGTGGAACGGCATAACTGATCTGGCACAACCACATTATCCGGATTTCGGTGCCGTCTTCTCGCCGCTTTCCACGGATACAGACGGCTTCTATATCGCTGTTTTGCAAAATCAGCCTGTCTGAGTGTCAGGTGTTTTTCTGATTCTGATCACAATATTGAAAAAATACGGGCTTTTTAGCCATTAAAGCTGGTATTTTTTTCTGTTTGCGCTATTAACTGGGCTTGAATAGCAATATCCGATATAAATATATGTCTATGAGGATATATCCTGTTTCCGGTCGTGTATGGGCATGCTTTGTGCGAGCCGGTGGTTGGAATAGGTTCTGAAGACTGTTATGCAGATGCCATAAAACTGACATTCAGTGTGCAAGGCTGAGGGATATTATGGCAGTACCGAGAATAGCAGAACCGGATTTCAAAGAACGGGTAGAGAAAAGTTTTGCACGTCAGGCGGCGATGAAGCTGATTGGCGCGCAACTCACACGCTGCGAACCGGGTGTGGTTGAAGTAGAATTGCCGTTTCGTGCCGATCTGACCCAGCAGCATGGTTTTTTACATGCGGGAATTGTGTCTACGGCTCTTGATGCTGTCTGCGCTTATTCGGCGCTGACAATGATGCCGGCGGATGCCGCAGTGCTGACCATCGAGTTCAAGGTCAATCTGCTGGCACCCGGTAAAGGCGACCATTTTCTGTTCCGCGGTAATGTAACCAAGCAGGGACGTACGATTATGGTCAGCGACGGTCAGGCATTTGCCGTTGGTGAGACTGAAGTGAAATTGGTAGCCACGATGACAGCGACGCTGATGGTGGTGAAAGATCGTGAAGATTTGCAGGACTAGGTTATCCTCTGAACACCTGTCCTGAGTGTGCTGTTTACAGAAGAATTTCCGTAAACAGCTTTTTGATTTGAACCTCGTGCGGATTTATCCCAAAGCTCCGCGCAAGTCCGAATAAAAGGGTGTGCCGCAATCGTCTGTATTGATGGCCTCAGGTGTTAGAATGACCAAGATTATGTCCGCGCCGGTACAGGGTGCTTCAGAAAATGCTATGTCGATGCTGCAATATGTGCATGATTTCGGTGGCAAAAAAGTTCTGTTTGTTATGGCGTCCCCTTCAGAATACGGTCCGCATTTGCAGGCTATGTTCAAGCCGCTGATTACCGGTATTGGTCCTGTTGAGGCGGCTGTTGTGGTTTCTGCTGTTCTGGCCGATCTTTCCATGCGCGGCGCTTTGCCTGATCTGGTGGTGTCGCTTGGGTCTGCCGGTTCGGCAAAGCTGGTGCAGACTGAGATTTATCAGGCGGTGAATGTCGGTTACCGCGATATGGATGCTTCGGCTCTCGGCTATGCCAAAGGCCAGACACCATCTGCCGATTTCCCGATCATCATTCCTCTGCCATATCATATTCCGGGTGTTGCCAGCGCGTCCTTGTCCACAGGTGCAAATATCGTCACCGGTTCTGCCTATAATGACATTGATGCGGATATGGTGGATATGGAGAGCTTTGCGATCCTGCGCACCTGTCAGCGTTTTGCCGTGCCGCTGATCGGTCTGCGTGGTATTTCTGATGGTGATGAAGCCGTGAAGCAGGTGTCTGACTGGACACGTTATCTGCATATTATTGATGAGAAACTGGCACAGGCTGTGCGTTTGCTGGAAGCGGCAATGTTACAGAGCACATTGGTTAAAACAACCGGTCATCCGGATCCGGGTCTTTACAAGGCTGATCTTGAGCGTACAGTGCCGCTGACGGTAAAATCCGGCGACTGATCTTATCTCCACTGTTTGTACCCTAATATATTGTCGCGGGTTTCGATTCCGGCTTGCAACAATCAACATAATTCTCTAGATGCTGCCCATGAGCACCCATCCCGATACTATCCTTATCATTGACTTTGGCAGTCAGGTCACGCAGCTGATAGCGCGGCGTGTGCGCGAGGCTGGAGTCTATTCCGAAATCGTGCCGTTCCAGCTGGCAGATGAAGCGTTCAAGCGCATCAATCCGAAAGCTGTGATCTTGTCCGGCAGCCCGCATTCGACCACCGATATCGGTAGTCCTCGCGCACCACAGGCAGTGTTTGAAGCCGGTATTCCGGTTATGGGCATTTGCTATGGTCAGCAGACCATGTGCGAGCAGCTGGGTGGCAAGGTCGAAAGCGGCCATGACCGTGAATTCGGCCGTGCGTTCCTCGAAGTGAACGAGGACAGCGCACTGTTTTCCGGCATCTGGGCCAAAGGCACCCGCCATCAGGTGTGGATGAGCCACGGTGATCGTGTAACAGCGCTGCCGGAAGGCTTCAAAGTTGTCGGCACATCGCCGAATGCACCATTTGCAGCCATTGCCGATGAAAAACGCAAATATTTTGCGGTGCAGTTCCATCCGGAAGTGGTGCACACACCGGACGGTGCGAAACTCCTGCAGAATTTCGTCCATAATATTGCCGGTATCAAGCCGGACTGGACAATGTCCGCTTATCGCGAACAGGCTGTTGAAGCCATCCGCAAACAGGTTGGCAAAGGCAAGGTTATCTGCGCGCTTTCAGGCGGCGTGGACTCTTCCGTTGCAGCGCTGCTCATCCATGAAGCGGTCGGCGATCAGCTGACCTGTATTCTGGTCGATCATGGCCTGATGCGTAAGGATGAAGCGGCGCAGGTTGTTGCAATGTTCAAAGAACATTACAACATGCCGCTGGTTCTGGTGAATGCACAGGATCGTTTCATCTCCGCTCTGGAAGGTGAAACTGATCCGGAAGTGAAGCGCAAGACCATTGGCCGTCTGTTCATCGAAGTGTTCGAAGAAGAAGCGGCTAAGCTCGGCGGCGCAGACTTCCTCGCACAGGGTACCCTCTATCCTGATGTGATCGAAAGTGTGTCTTTCACCGGCGGTCCTTCGGTTACAATCAAGTCGCATCACAATGTCGGTGGTCTGCCTGAGCGCATGAATATGCAGCTCGTGGAACCACTGCGTGAACTCTTCAAGGATGAAGTGCGTGTTCTCGGTAAGGAACTCGGTCTACCGGATTCTTTCATCGGCCGCCATCCGTTCCCGGGGCCTGGTCTGGCAATTCGTTGCCCGGGTGGTATCACCCGTGAGAAACTGGAAATCCTGCGCGAAGCTGATGCAGTTTATCTGGATGAAATCCGCAAAGCCGGTCTTTATGACAAGATCTGGCAGGCTTTTGCAGTGTTGCTGCCGGTGCAGACCGTTGGTGTTATGGGCGACGGCCGCACATACGAATTCGTTTGTGCGCTGCGTGCAGTAACATCGGTTGACGGTATGACCGCTGACTTCTACCACTATGATATGGACTTCCTTGCCAAGGCCGCGACCCGTATTATCAATGAAGTACGCGGCATCAACCGCGTGGTCTATGATATTACTTCGAAGCCTCCGGGCACCATTGAGTGGGAATAATCCCGCTTAATGACTGGAATAAAAAATACCGCCGCAGTTGTGAAAACTGCGGCGGTATTTTTATGTCCGAGGTTTGAAGTTGCCCCGAAATACACTGATCACGGGGCAGGGTATTATTTATGCTTATTTCACAACAATGCGTGCGCCGTTTTTAACGCGGGAATGCAGGTCAATAATATCCTGATTGATAAGGCGGATACAGCCGGCAGAAACACCTTTACCGATTGAAGACGGATTGTTGGTGCCGTGAACACGGTAATAAGTATCGATACCGTCTTTATGCATATAAAGCGCACGAGCTCCCATCGGATTGCTCGGGCCGCCATTAACACCGTCTTTGTAGCGCAGATACTGGGTCGGATTGCGCTTGATCATGTTCTGGGTTGGCGTCCAGCGCGGCCATGCTGCTTTATGCGCGATAATTGCATCGCCGCCGTTAAAGCCGCGTGCTGCAGGGCCGACACCTACGGCATAGCGGATAGCTTTACCTTCTGGTTGTACCAGATAGAGATAGCGGGCAGGCTGGTCGACAATAATTGTGCCCGGCTTTTCTGAGGTTTGGTAATCAACAACAGTCCGGCGGTGCTCCGGCTTCAGTTTGGTCAGATCAATAGCAGGGATCTGGTAATTCTGATCCGTCATTGCCCGATACATATGCGCGGCGCTGTCGGTTTCCGGTGTTGCTGCAGGTGCCTCCGGTTCGGAGACCGGTTCCGGCTTTACCGGCTGCGGCTCAATGATCGTGGCATTAACGACAGGTGGCGGATTCTGAACGGTGGTACAGGCAGAAAGAGCAGCAGCGCAGGCGAATAACAGGGATAATTTTAGCGGGGATAATGACACGGACAAACCGGCTCCAGTTTTTAGCAAGGAAGACAACTTGCTCCCTTGCGATACTTAAGGTTTTCTTAAGCGTCTACAAAGAGTTTACCAAGCGATCAATTATTTTTACAAAGATCGGGTAAATGTCAGAAGGATGGTATCTTTTTGGCAACGCATGGGGACTGCTCAGGGCAGAGAACTGAGTGAAGTTGCCTGTTTTGGCAGAGTTCAGTCAAACAGAATGACAACTGACGAAATAATGTTTCAGGTGTAATGAAACCGGAACAGTGCGGCCGGTCACTTGCCGCGTTTCGGCTTCTGACCTGATAAATGTTTATGCATATGGGACTGGAAAACAGCAATGGGTTGCGGCGTGGAGAAATAATAGCCTTGAAGATACTGGACGCCTCTTTTCTGAAGATAATCAGCTTGCTGGCGGGTTTCTATACCTTCTGCAATGATCCGGAGTTCCAGTTGCTGTGACAGATCAATGATGCTTTGCAGAACATGGCGGGAGAAGTCATTACTGCCAATGCCGGTAATAAAACTACGGTCAATTTTGAGCAAGTCGGCCTGAAATTCCTTCAGATAATTCAGATTGGAATGGCCGACGCCAAAATCGTCCAGTGCGATCAGAATTCCGGCCTGACGCAGTGTATGGATTTGCTGTAAGAGTTCCGGTGTTGGATCAATTGCTTCGCGTTCGGTCAGTTCCAGCATCAGCCGTATTTTGTTCTGCGAAAACTGGTTCAGGAAATAATGACAGCTTTTGATCAGTTCCGGGTCGGCCAGATAGACTGCTGAAATATTGATGCTGATATGGAAACCGTCCGGAAGTTGCTTCTCCAGTGGCGTAAACTCTTCCGCAACGCGCCGGATCAGGGCGGCAGTCATCGGAATAATCAGTCCGGAACGCTCCATAAAAGGAATGAAACTGTTTGGCAGGATCAGGCCTTCAAGCGGATGATCCCAGCGGGTCAGAACTTCTGCTCCAACCCAGCCATGTGTGTCGCTCCGGACAATCGCCTGATAATAAGGGATAAATTCATTATTGCGGATGGCGCGTTTGGCTTCAGCCGTCATATTGCGGGCATTGACAGTCATCCGGTTTGTTGCCACCGCGCTCAATCCGCCAAGAATGATGAGAAGGATGATAAGCGGAAGGTGACGGGATAAAATATAATCCCGTAATGCATCATGGTGGAAACCGGTCTCAACCGAAAACGGATATTTATCAGAACGGGCACGGATCAGAATACTGCTATTGGTTCCTGCGGATATGTTGCGGACTTTGCCGTCCTGTTCTAGCCGGTAAGATCCGATAATCAGCGTTGTTGCCGGTGTCATCTCATGGCTGTTGAGCAGCTGAATGATATGTAGCCCGTCAATCCCTGCCAGAATATAAGAGTTGCCGCTTTTCCACCTGTAAAGCAGAATTGCTCGGTCGGGAGAAACTCTGTTTCCTGCGATTAAAGCCAGCCGGTCATCATAAAAACGGGCATTTGTTAAGGGCAGGCGTGTGTCCCCGTAAATAGTGCTGCAGGTTATGATATCATTTTTTATAACGGACAGAGATCTTACAAAAGATGTTGTGGTCGCTTTGAGGCGCAGCGTCTCGACAATCTCGGAACAGGGTTTCTCAATCAGTGATGAGGTTTCTTCTGTCACCTTCCTTGCATTATCGAGAATGTTATTGACATGTTCAATAATGGCGCGACTGGCTGACCGGGCTCTTTCGTGTAAAGCATTGCCTGATTGCCAGTATAAAATCGGCAGTCCCAGAAGTATAGGTGTGAAAAAAGCCAGCAAAACAACAATAATATGTCGTGCTGTATAACTGCTTTTTCTGAACTTAAACTGGCGGTGCCAAATCACTGCAAAGGCTTTCGTATTAATTTGCCTTCCCTCCCATACAGGGAAAGACTTAGGATTCAGTGTAAAATTTCATTTTTTGATTTAACAAAACAACATTTGTCGTTGTGTTCAGCTGTAATTTTTAGTCGTGAAGAGCGCAGCAATGTCCCCTTGACTTCGGTTTATACTGCTGTCTTTATCGGGCCATGCGATGACTCAGATTGACCAGTCTGCATCGCAGTTTTTTCTTCATACAGAGTTGAAATGACAGGGCCGAGATTGCTGACTTTTTTTGTCGTTAATCACATGATGGAACATTTTTCAGGACTTAACGTCGGCTAGTTTCAGCCGCTGCGAAGTGCTGATGCCCTTTCTGTATTGCTAATCCGTATCATCCGAAAATTACCGGCATAACCGGCTCTGCTTGCGGGCGTATTGCGTCCGGCAATCAGTGCTATGAATGCTCACTGTCATGAATATATGCGGTGGTGATGCTGTGTAATCTGTAACTCTGTCTGCTCCGCAGAACGAGCTGTGATGTCATTGATATCGGTCAGTACAAACCGCCGCGTCAGCTTCGTTTTCGCAGCCGTCCATTCTTCACACAGGTTTTTGCTAATTCATAGTGGCTTGCCGAGGCTTTGGCACGCCTTACGATTTGCTGTGCCTGTGTTTCCCGAAAACAAAGGAGACACCATTGCATCTTACACCTCATGAAACTGACAAGCTGATGCTTGTAACCACCGGTCAGCTGGCACAGCGTCGTCTCGCACGCGGCCTGCGTTTGAATTATCCGGAAGCCGTGGCTCTGATCTCACTGGTCATGCTGGAGTTGATCCGTGATGGTCAGCATTCAGTCGCGCAACTGATGCACCTCGGCAGCACTATTCTCGGCAGACGTGAAGTCATGTCTGGTGTTGCGGAGATGATTGAAGATGTGCAAATTGAAGGCACATTTAAAGACGGCACCAAGCTGGTGGCCGTGCGCACGCCAATCAGCGCGGACAAAGGCGATATGAAACTGGCACTCTATGGCAGTTTCCTGCCGGTTCCGGAGAAAATGCAGGATGATGAAGAGATTGGTATTGCCGGTCAGGTTGTCTGCGCTGAGGGTGACATTGCGCTGAATGAAGGACGTGAAACTGTCACGATCAGCGTCACCAATACCGATAGCCGTCCGGTACAGATTGGCAGCCATTTCAATTTTGTTGAAACTAATCCGCGTCTGAAATTCGACCGTGAAGCAGCCTATGGCAAGCGTCTGGATATTCCAGCGGGGCTGGCTGTGCGCTTCGAGCCGGGTGAAACCAAGGACGTTACACTGGTCGCGATTTCCGGCAATCAGATCATTCGCGGCGGTAATAATCTGGTCGATGGCGCGGTGGATGCGGACAATAAAGCGCGCACACTTTCCCGCGTGAATGAGCGGGCTTTTGCCGACAGCCGCCATGCTGAATGAGCGCTTTCATCACAATTTCAAACAATAATTTAAGCTTGCAGGGCGCCGGAGATGCTGTTGCACCGTGCTCTGCCGATAAGGATAAAACATGGTTTATGAAATAACCCGTGCAGATTACGCCAAGTTTTTCGGCCCGACCAAGGGCGACAAAGTTCGTCTGGGCGATACTAATCTCTATGCGGAGGTCGAACACGATTACACTGTCTATGGTGATGAGTGCATCTTCGGTTCCGGTAAGGTCATTCGCGATGGAATGGGGCAGGCCACCGGTGTCAGCAGTGACAAGGCGCTGGATTGCATCATCACCAATGCGCTGATCATTGATTATACCGGCATTGTTAAAGCCGATATCGGTATCAAAGACGGTAAAATCGCCGGTATCGGCAAAGCCGGTAATCCGGATATCATGGCCGGTGTACATCCTGATCTGGTGATCGGGGTCAATACAGAAGTGATCTCGGGTGAGGGCTGTATCGTTACCGCCGGTGGTATTGATACACACTTCCATTATATCACGCCGTCTCAGCCAATCACCTCGATTGCCAGCGGGCTGACCACTGTGCTTGGCGGCGGTACCGGTCCTGCAACAGGCTCAATGGCGACCACTTGCACGCCAAATCCGAATTATCTGCATAATATGATGCAGGCGACCGATGATCTGCCGCTCAATGTGATTTTTACCGGTCGCGGCAGTTCATCCCGTCCTGAAGGTATGCGCGAGCAGGTACTGGCCGGTGCTGCTGGTCTGAAGCTGCATGAGGACTGGGGCACAACACCGGCGGCAATTGCAACCTGTATGGATATGGCCGACGAATATGACATTCAGGTCACCATTCATATGGATTCCGTCAATGAAAGCTGCACGGTGGAGGATTCCATCAAGGCCTTTGGCGGTCGTTCGATCCATGCCTATCATGCGGAAGGTGCAGGCGGTGGTCATGCGCCTGATCTGATGCGCATCTGTGCGGAAGCCAATGTGCTGACCAGTTCCACCACGCCGACACTGCCTTACACTGTGAATACGGTGGAAGAGCATCTCGATATGCTGATGGTCTGTCATCATCTGGATAAGAATATTCCGGAAGATGTGGCTTTCGCGGCCAGCCGTATCCGTGCCAACACGATTGCTGCTGAAGGCGTGCTGCATGATATAGGTGCGATTTCCATGATGACCTCTGACAGTCAGGCGATGGGACGCGGCGGTGAGGTGATTATGCGGACATGGCAGGTCGCCGATCAGATGAAAGCGCAGCGCGGTAGCCTGCCGCAGGATGGTGCAGGCAATGATAATTTCCGTATCAAACGCTATATCGCCAAATATACCATCAATCCTGCCATTGCTCACGGTATCAGCCATCTCATTGGGTCAGTTGAAACCGGCAAAGTCGCGGATCTGGTGCTGTGGAAACCGGCATTCTTCGGCCAGCGTCCGGAACTGGTAATGAAGAGCGGTTTCATCGCCTATGCGCAGATCGGCGATGCCAATGCGTCGATCCCGACACCGCAGCCGGTGATTATGCGTCCGATGTTTGGTGCTTTGTCTTCCGGTATCGGCAAGACCTCAATCCTGTTCGTCAGTCAGGCATCGGTCAATGATGGTAATGTGCTGAATCTGGGCTTGAAAAAGCGCATTGAGCCGGTCGTTAAATGCCGCGGCCTGACCAAGGCTGACATGAAGCTCAATGATGCATTGCCGGCAATTACGGTTGATCCGAAGACTTATAAAGTCAGCGTTGATGGTGCAGAGGTGGGGGCGGAGCCGGTTTCTGTCGTGCCGCTTGCGCAGCGTTACAACCTGTTCTGATTGCTATTGAGAAGGGCGGCACGCCGTACAGAAATATGCGGCGTGCTGCTACCAAAAAATAATCGACATCCGGTTGCCGGACAAAACAGGCGCTCTAATTACGATGCACTGCTCTTACATAAATATCTTATAATTCTAAAATAATAATATTCCCTATTCTGTCGTTCATCAAAAGACATCGCATAATTCAGGATTACCATTGCAAAAGGAGATAGCTATGGGTGGTCAGCTGACAATTGTATTAGTGCACGGGTTTTGGGGCGGAGCCGCCCATTGGAGCAAAGTTATTCTCGAATTGTCCCGTAAGGGATATGATAAAATCCGCGCAGTGGAAATGCCGCTGACATCTCTGGCTGAAGATGCGGAGCGAACCCGAAAAATGGTCAGGCAGCAGGAAGGCAAAGTTTTGTTGGTGGGGCATTCCTATGGCGGTGCCGTTATAACAGAAATGGGTAACCTGCCTAATGTTGCCGGACTGGTCTATATTGCCGCTTTCGCCCCGGATGCAGGGGAAAGTCCTGGTGGTATCAGTCAGGCAAAGCCGCCTGCAGCCATCGCCAATCTGGAGCCGGACAGTGACGGTTATCTCTGGATTAAGTTTGATAAATACCACGAAAGCTTCTGTCAGGACATGAGCGCAGATGAAGCTCTGGTAATGGCTGTGGCGCAGAAAGCACCGGTTGCAACCACATTTGGTGATAATGTAACTGACCCTGCATGGAAGCATAAGCCGGTCTGGTATCAGCTTTCAACGCAGGATCACATGATCCATCCTGACAATCAGAAAAATATGGCCGGACGGATGAATCCGCGTAAAATTATTGAGCTGGATGCGAGCCATGCTTCGCTTGCTTCCCGCGCGGCAGAAGTTGCAAATCTGATTGATGAGGCTGCAAAAGCGCTCGGCTAAAGCCGTTGCAAGATTAACCTTACGTAATCATCGCAAAGCTGCGGTGCATTAAAGCGGAGCGTGTGCAGCCGTGTTTAAATGCGACACGCTTCGCTTCTAACCAGCATATAATCATTATTATCAGTCATTTTTGCCTGCGAGATTCCGGTGCATAAAGCCTGCACAGCGGAGTGCCGGATCGTGCTGTGCATTTACGCGACCGGCTATTCATGATAATGGCGAAAATGTGGCATTGTTTTATCCCGCCGGATCAGGCGGCCTAAAACAGGTCGCCTCCCGTGGACTGCAGCAGGTTTTGCTATCAGGATTTTGCGAGGAGGCCATTCATCTGCAAGACGTCAGAATGCTTTCTTACCAAAGACTGACAGGGAGCTACCATGCTGGAAAAGCTTTTCAAATTACAGGAACATAAGACCAATGTGCGCACGGAAGTGCTCGCCGGCCTGACAACGTTCCTGACGATGTCCTATATCATTTTTGTTAATCCGGACATTCTGTCCTCCACCGGTATGGATCGCAATGCGATCTTTGTCGCGACCTGTCTTGCCGCAGCGCTTGGCTCACTCGTGATGGCCTTCGTTGCTAACTGGCCAATCGGTATGGCCCCGGGCATGGGACTGAACGCGTTTTTTGCCTTTACCGTTGTCGGTATCATGGGTTTCTCATGGCAGCAGGCTCTGGGCGCTGTCTTTATTTCCGGTGTGATTTTCTTCATTCTCACCGTTTCCGGCATCCGCAGCTGGCTGGTCGACGGTATTCCGAAATCCTTGCGCAGTGCGATCGCTGTCGGTATCGGTATGTTCCTTGCGCTGGTTGGTATGAAAAGCTCTGGCATTATTGTCGGCAGCGAAGCAACCTTCATCACTCTTGGCGATCTGACCAAAACCGGCCCGCTGCTGGCGATCTTCGGCTTTTTCGTGATGGCCGTACTGGATGCGCTCAAAGTGCGCGGTTCGATTCTGATCGGTATTCTTGTAGTAACTGTTCTGTCGATCATGCTCGGTGTAAGCCAGTTTCAGGGCGTGTTCTCCGCACCGCCAAGCCTGATGCCGACATTCCTGCAGCTCGATATTATGGGCGCTCTGCATGTGGGCTTCCTGCAGGTTATTCTGGTTTTCGTTCTGGTTGAAGTTTTTGATGCAACCGGTACGCTGATCGGCGTGAGTAAGCGTGCAGGTCTCATTCCTGAAGGTAAGCCGAACCGCCTGAACCGCGCTTTGTTCGCTGACAGTACTGCAATTATCGGCGGTTCCATTATCGGTACCAGCTCGACAACCGCTTATGTTGAAAGCGCTTCCGGTGTTCAGGCCGGTGGCCGCACAGGTCTGACTGCACTGGTTATCGCTCTTCTGTTCCTTGCCGCCTTGTTCATTTCACCTCTGGCCGGTTCCGTTCCTGCCTATGCAACAGCGCCGGCGCTGATCTATGTCGCCTGTCTGATGATGCGTGAAATGTCTGAAATCGAATGGGACGATGTAACGGAAGCCGCACCTGCTGCTCTGACAGCTCTGGGTATTCCGTTCACCTATTCGATTGCCAACGGTCTGGCCTTCGGCTTCATCAGCTATGTTGTGCTCAAGGCCGGTTCGGGTAAGTGGCGGGTTATTCATCCGGCAACATGGATTGTTGCGGCCTTGTTTGTGATCCGCTTTGCCTATGTGCATTAAAGCATCGTAACCTTGCTTGTTACTATGTTGAGCCGCAGTGCCGGAAAGCACTGCGGCTCAACACATTTGATTGTTCTTTCAGATCGCTCTCGATCTTCATGAACCGGCATGATACAGCATGGTTCTCAATGTTAAGCGCCGGCTCTTCTGTCCGGAAACTGCTTGCGAATATACCATAACAAAATGAGCGTATTTTCCTGAGGCAGTCAGGCCGGAAAATGCTTTGAAAACCCGGCCTGTGCCGGAAAAAGCTGTCGGGAGGCGGCTGAACATGACTGCAATTACGCAGACAAATACAGGGAATCGCTGGGGGCGGGAGGTTGTTTCGTCCTTTAAACTTGGCTGGCCGCTGATTTTCACGAATCTTTCGCAGGCAGCGCTTACCGCAACGGATGTCATTCTGATCGGGCGTCTGGGCGCCGATACGCTGGCTGCTGCCGTGCTGACCACCAGCTTTTATCATTCGATGATGATCTTCTGCATGGGGCTGGTTTCTGCCACACTGCCGATGATGGCGATGGCGCTTGGCCGCAACCGTCATTCGGTGCGTGACGTGCGCCGTACTGTGCGTCAGGGTTTCTGGACTGCGATCATTATCTGTATTCCGTTCTGGATTTTGCTCTGGAATGCAGAATCCGTGTTTCTGTTCATGGGACAGAGGCCGGATATTGCCGCCCATTCCGTGCAGATGATGCATACGCTGCAATGGGCGATGCTGCCTTATCTCGGTTATATCGGTCTGCGCTCATTTCTGGCGGCGATGGAACGCCCGCTCTGGACATTGCTGATTGCGGCTTTTGCTATCGTGTTCAACGCGATTGCTGCCTATAGCCTGATTTTCGGTAAATTCGGCATGCCGGAAATGGGGTTGCGTGGTGCCGGTATTGCGACCACAGCCTCCAGCTGGATGATGTTCTTTGGTCTGGTTGTTGTTGTCTGTACCCATAAGAAATTCCGTCGCTATCGTTTGTTTGGCCGCTTCTGGCGCCCTGACTGGCCACGTTTCATTGAATTGTGGCGCATTGGTTTGCCAATGGCACTGACCTTTGCCTTTGAAACCACGATTTTCTATGCGGCTGTGCTGATGATGGGTAAAATCAGCCCGACATCACTGGCCGCTCATGCGGTAGCGATGCAGATTGCTTCCTTGAGTTTCATGGTGCCGCTCGGCTTCGGGCAGGTGGCGACTGTTCGCGTGGGGCGCGCTTATGGTGCGGGCAATCGCGAGGCCGTGGCCTATGCGGGCTGGAGTGCCTATGCTTTAGGGGTAGGTTTCATGGGGCTGATGGGGCTCTTGATGATCCTGATGCCGAAGGTCTTTATCAGCGCGTTTCTGGATATTCGTGATCCGGCTAATGCGGAAGTGATCCGGCTTTGCGTATCATTTCTGGCTTTTGCGGCTTTGTTCCAGATTGTTGACGGTGCGCAGGCTGTAGCTGCGGGTATGTTGCGCGGATTGCGCGATACGCGCATTCCGATGTTTCTGGCGCTGCTTGGTTATTGGGGCGTTGGCCTGCCGCTTGGGGCATTACTGGCCTTTACCTTCAATTTTGAAGGGATCGGCGTGTGGATTGGTCTGGCGACAGGGCTTGCAATCGTCGCTGTGCTGATGACACAGCGCTGGATGCGCCGCGACAGTCTCAGCAATGTGGTCTATGTCTGATAAAAAATGGCTGCGGAACAGATAAGTTCCGCAGCCATTTTCATTTCTGCGTCCGAAAATTATTTTCGCATTGAATCGAGAGTCTCGTGATTTTTCTCGACTTCCTGTGCTTTCATGTAGCTTTCAATCAGAAGCTGGTAAGGCGGGAAAATAAGAGTGTAGACTTTGGCCCATTCCGCCGCATCATCACGGTTCCAGCTGCGCTGAATTTCAGAGGCTACTGCTGCGGTATCCATCGGAATAACACCTGCCTGTGTGATGCGTGCCAGCGTGATTTCCTGTGCCATTTTGGAATAGGTGCCGGAAGCATCAACAACAGCAAAAACTTTATATCCGTCATAGACTGCTGAAATTGACGGAAAGGCCATGCAGACACTGGTAATTGTACCGGCAATAATCAGAGTCTTGCGGCCTGTTGCTTTGACTGCTGCCACAAAGTCCGGATTATCCCACGCATTGATCTCACCTTTGCGTGCAACATACTGGGCATGAGGGGCATTTTCATGAATTTCCGGAATCAGCGGGCCGTTTGGTCCCTGAGGCACGGATGCGGTGGTGATGACCGGAATTTTTGCCAGCGTTGCGATTTTGGCAAGTGCTGTGGCCCGGGCACGCAGTTCAGTCATCGGCATATCTCCGACAGTCTGAAACAGGCCGCTCTGATGATCGATCAGCAGCATAACTGCATCTTCCGGATCAATAACCGGACGCTGACCGTTGAAATTGGCTATGGTTGAAGGAAGGTTCATTTCGGTTTCTCCTTTGGTTTTGAAGTCTGGTTGTGCACTTATCATCTGCCGGTCTCACGCGGCTGGGGGGCAGTGTGAAACCGGCAGAGCATGGCCGGATAATCCGGTCATGAAACTGATATTTTTCCGAAATGGCCATTTTGAAAATCACGAAGAGCGGAGCTGATTTCTTCCGTGCTGTTCATAACAAATGGCCCATGAATAACGACAGGTTCGTCAATTGGTTCCCCGCTGAGAACCAGAAAAGAGGTATTGTTTTGCGCCTCTATCCGGACATCCGTGCCCTTGCGATCCAGCAGAACCAGCTGAGCCTCGGTTGCCTGCTTGTCATCATTGATAGTGACAGCACCGCTGAGTACCACCAGCATTGCGGTGTGACCGTCAGGAATAGGCAGAGTGACGGTCATGTTCTGGCGCAGACTGACATCCCATAGATTGACGGGAGTAAAAGTACGGGCAGGGCCTTCAATCTTGTTATAAGTACCGGCAATAACGCGCAGGCTCCCTGCGCCATCCGCCAGATCAACTGCCGGAATCTCTGCGTTCAGTAAGTTCTGATAACCGGGTTCTGCATTTTTATCTTTTGCAGGCAAATTCACCCAGAGCTGTACCATTTGCAGCGTACCACCCTGTTCGGTAAAGGCTCGCGAATGCAATTCCTCATGCAGAATGCCTTTGGCCGCAGTCATCCACTGCACATCACCCGCGCCGATCGTGCCGCCATTACCGGTTGAATCTCGATGCTCAAGCTCGCCCTGATAAACAAGCGTGACTGTTTCAAAGCCGCGATGGGGATGGATGCCGACACCACGCCGGTGGTCGGAACCTTTCGTGGCGGGTTTGAATTCTGCAGGGCCTGCATAGTCAAGCAGAAGAAACGGGCTGACATGATCGCCATGGCTGGCATAGGAGAAGATTGAGCGTGCAGGAAAGCCGTCGCCGACCCAATGCGGGCGGGGGCTGCTGTAAACACCTAATACCTTTCTCATTGCCTGTCTCCTGTATTGCTTTGATGACAGGAAGATATGAGCAGGACAAAAATAGCGGTAGTCAGCAAAAATGCACTACAATGTCTGAAATATGAGACAATATCGTAGCGATTTAAAATAATAAGGTTATATTCAACGAAACAGATGACATGACAGGGAGTTTCCATGCAGGATCTGAATGATCTGAGATTTTTCGTGGTTGTGGTAGAGCAGGGCGGATTTGCTGCTGCGGCACGCAAGCTGAATATGCCGCGCTCCCGTCTCAGTCGCCGCATTGGTCTTCTGGAGGACAGTCTTGGTGTGCGGCTGATCCAGCGCACAACCCGCCATTTTGCGGTGACGGAAGTCGGGCATGAATATTATCGTCATTGTGTGGCTATGCTGGTTGAGGCCGAAGCCGCGCAGGAGGTAATTGACCGGATGCGTTCGGAACCGCAGGGCATAGTGCGGGTCAGTTGTCCGTCTTCAATGATTTACTTCCAGATCGGCGACATGATTGCCCGCTTCATGCAGGAAAATCCCAAGGTCGATGTGTTGTTGGAAAGTACAAACCGCCGTGTTGATGTGCTGCGGGAAGGCTTTGATCTGGCAATCCGCGTGCGCTTTCCGCCGTTGGATGACAGTGATCTTGTCATCCGTAAACTGGCGGAAAGTCCGCAGCGTCTTGTCGCCAGTCCGTCCGTAATTGCCGAAATTAACCGGCCTTTGGTACCGGCTGATCTGGCTGCATTGCCAAGCATGGCATGGGACCCGCTGCGGGTGGATCATGAATGGTGTCTGGAAAAGGCAGATGGTGCGACAGCGCGTGTACATCACAAGCCGCGCCTGATAACGGAAGATATGGTGGCTCTGCGTATGGCGGCTCTGCATGGTGTCGGTGTATGTCAGTTGCCGACGATGGTTATCCGCGATGATCTGCGTGAGGGGCGTCTGGTGGATGTGCTGCCGGAATGGGCACCGCGCACCGGTATTCTCCATGCAGCTTTCCCGTCGCGGCGCGGCTTGCTGCCTTCTGTTCGGTCACTGCTGGATTTCCTCGGCAATGAATATGCAAAAATTGCCCGTGAAGAAACAGATTACAGTCTGACATAGAGCATTTCCAGCTTATCATGGATCATAGAAAATGCTCTATCTATTTGTTTTTGGCGTATCTTATCCGATCGAAGCGGGATTAAAAAATCAGTCCAGTGGACTGATTTTCCCGCGAAGGCGGTTCCCACTTTTCGGGATACGCACTAAATAAAAAGGGCACCGGATGGTGCCCTTTTTGATTTTGTAAATGGATTAAGGTTTCCAGCGCAGCAACCGCATGGCATTGGCTGTCACCAGAACGGTGGCACCGGTATCGGCCAGAATAGCTGGCCAAAGTCCGGTAATGCCGAGGATCGTGGTGATGAGGAACACGACCTTCAATCCAATGGCGAGCGTAATATTCTGCTTGATATTCGCCATGGTTGTTTTTGACAGGTCGATCATATTGGCAACGTCAGTTACCCGGCCATGCATGATCGCGGCATCAGCAGTTTCGAGCGCCACATCAGTACCGCCGCCCATGGCGATACCGAGATCGGCAGCGGCCAGTGCCGGAGCGTCATTGATACCGTCACCGATTTTCGCAACGATCTGCTTATCGGCTTTCAGTTCACCGACCACGCGACGCTTGTCTGCGGGCATCATTTCCGCATGGACTTCCATGCCGAGATCGCGGCCGATCGCTTCTGCCGTACGGCGGTTGTCACCGGTCAGCATGATGGTGCGGATACCCTGCGCCTGCAGTGCTTTGATACCCTGACGCGCATCTTCACGCGGCTCATCCCGCATGGCGATACCACCGGCAAGCTGGTCGCCGATCATCAGCAGCGAGACGGTCTTGCCCTGATCATTCATATCAGCGATGCGCCTCTGATCCGCATCGGAAATGCTGGTCTTGGCGGCGATAGCTTTAGGAGAGGCCAGCAGAATGGCTTTGCCGTCAACTGTACCGGATACGCCTTTACCACCAAGCGCTGCGCCGTCATGTACTTGCGGCAGAGCCAGTTTGCGATCTTCCGCAGCCTTGAGAATAGCAACAGCAAGCGGATGGCTCGAGCCCTGTTCAACGGCTGCCGCATAGCGCAGAACTTCTTCTTCCGAGCTGCCAAAGGCGATGATGTCTGTGACAACCGGTTTGCCTTCTGTCAGCGTGCCGGTCTTGTCAAAGGCGGCAGCTGTCACATGACCGGCGCTTTCCAGAACTGCACCACCTTTCATCAGCAGGCCACGGCGCGCACCGGAAGAAAGACCGGCAGCAATCGCGGCAGGCGTGGAAATAACCAGAGCACAAGGACAGCCGATCAGCAGAATGGCGAGACCTTTATAGATCCATTCATTCCAGTCACCACCGGCAACAAGCGGCGGTATAATCGCCACCAGAGCAGCAAGGATCATCACCGCAGGTGTGTACCAGACCGAGAAGCGGTCGATAAAACGTTCGGTCGGTGCTTTGGATTCCTGTGCTTCCTCAACCTGTGCAATAATACGGGCAATGGTGTTGTTCTGCGCAGTGGCAGTGACTTTAACCCGCAGGACAGCATCAGAATTGATAGTTCCTGCAAAAACCTTATCGCCAATTTCTTTATTCTTAGGCGTGCTTTCGCCGGTCACAGGGGCTTCATTGACCGCGCTGTTTCCGCTGATAACTTCACCATCGGCAGCAATACGGTCACCCGGACGTACCAGAATGATTGTGCCTACACCAAGACTTGCAGCGTCCTGCTCGATAATCTGCCCGTCTTTTTCCACACGCGCAGTTTTCGGTACCAGATCGGCAAGGCCGCGGATGGAGTTGCGGGCACGTCGTGCAGCCACACCTTCCAGAAGCTCACCGATCAGGAACAGGAAGACAACCATCGCGGCTTCTTCCACGGCACCGATAAACAGCGCGCCGACAGCGGCAACGGTCATCAGTGTTTCAATAGAGAATGGCGTTCCGAAACGGGCGCCGGCCAAAGCGCGGCGGGCAATCGGCACCAGCCCCACCAGCATCGCGGCAGAGAAAATATAGATTTCATATTGCGGAACAAAATGGCCGAGAAGATAGGCTGCAACCAGTGCAGTACCCGCAGCAATTGTCAGCCTCGCTTTACCCTGCTGCCACCACGGCTTGCTGTCTTCAACAGTGCCATGATCATGCATATGCAGCGGTGAGGACTCTTTGACCTTTTCCTGCTTCTGCTCGTACGCATGACTGTGACTATGGTCTTTATGATCATGCGAGGCATGATCATGATTGTGATGACTATGATCGTGGTCATGATCACCGGAGCAGACATGAGCGTCGGTTTCCGGCTCTGCAACAACAGCGCCTTGATTGGCACCCATATAGCTGGATTTATAGCCGAGTTTTTTCAGCTGGCCGGTAATAGCGTCGGCTTCGACACCATTATGGGTTACAGTCATTATGCCTTTGGTGACCGAGACATTGACATCGCTGATCTGCTTGCCAAGGCGGCGCACAGCCGTGTCAATTTTCATGGCGCAGGAGGCGCAATCCATGCCTTCAACACGGAATCTATCCTGACGGACGGGACCGGACATCTCCAATTTCCTTTTCTCTTGCATCTTTTGAGAAAGACCCTAAATGCTCTAGTGGCTATAGGAGCAAGCGGAAAAATGGACAAAAAAGGTTATACGATTGGCAAAGTTGCGGCACGTAGCGGTGTTAAAGTGCCAACTATCCGTTTTTACGAGCAAATCGGGCTGATCCGTGAGCCGGAACGCACTGAGAGTCAGCGGCGGGAATATGGCGCGGAAGATATTAAGCGCCTGACTTTTATCCGCCATGCGCGTGATCTCGGCTTTGAAATCAATGACATTCGTGAATTACTGGCCATGACCGAGACGCCGAATGCCTCCTGTCATGAGGCAGATTCGATTGCGCGGCGTCATCTTGATGAGATTGAAGATCGTATCGGGCGCCTGTCAGCCTTGCGCGATGAATTACGCCGCATGGTCAGTGAGTGCGATCACGGACGGGTTTGTGAATGCAGGGTGATTCAGATTCTTGAAGATCACAGCCAGTGCGGCCATGATCACGATCATCCGGCGCAAACATTGAAATAAAGACTAGAGCATTTCACAGTCAAGTTGGATCAACTTGACGTCGGGATAATACGACAAACTAAAGAATATAGAGCGAGCACTGCGATTCAACATGAACGTAAACCGCTCTATAAAGCAGAGAGGAATGGACGTGACTGTAACCATTTACGGCATTAAGAATTGTGACACGATGCGTAAGGCGCAGGACTGGCTTACAGAGCAGAATATCACCTTTGATTTTCATGATTATAAGAAGGTTGGTCTGGATCGTGCCAGGCTGGAAAACTGGTGCCAGACACTGGGTTGGGAAACCGTAATCAACCGTGCAGGTCAGACATTCCGTAAACTCGATGATGCCCAGAAACAGGATTTGACTGAAGCCAAGGCTATTGAGCTGATGCTCGGCAATCTGTCGATGATCAAGCGTCCGGTTCTGGAGAGGGACGGCAAATTGCTGGCCGGTTTCAAGCCGGAAATTTATGCGGAATTTTTTGCTTAAACCTTGAGGCTGCCGTTCTCTGTTCTGTCAGAGAACGGTTTGTCTTTTATGTAGTTCCGGTTCCGCCAGATAATCCTGATAGCTGACGCAGCGTACATCCTGACGTTTGCACACATCACGGGCAAAACGCTCCAGCGCATTCCAGTAAGCGCCGTTATTCATCAGCACAAAGTGGAAGCCCATTTGCAGCGGAATACGCTGGCCGTCATATTGTTTGTTGAACGCATTCATAAAGGCATCATAGCTGCGCTGCTCAAATTGCGCTGCCTGTTCCGGTTTCTCTTTGCCGCCCGAATGGCGCACATAGAGATTATAGTCCATGGCAATAACCGGTTTGCGGGCAGGGCCTTCCGGTATCAGCGGCAGGTCGAAACTTTTGAGACCTGCAAAATTCTTTGGCAATTCAGGCCCTGAGGTTACGCCGCTGGCCTGATAGGCAAAACCACTTTCACGCAAAGCTGTCTGCACCGGCTTGTCATCGGAGAGGTAAGGCGCACGAAAGCCGGTGATTTTGTTATAGACCAGATCTTTCCAGCCTTCCGGTTCGCCGTCTATTTTATTGGCGCTCCATGCATTGCCGACAATATTGCGGAATGCCTGAATTTCCTGCGCCCATTCTTTTGCTGTCCAGCTCTTGCCGTCAAAGTGGCCGCAACCATGACTGGCAATTTCATGGCCTTCCAGATTGGCTTTCCATACCTGATCGAGACGAGTGGCAATTTCTGCTTTATCCTGTGCAAAGCCTACATTGGAGCGGCCTGCTTTCATACGCGGTGGCTGATATTGCGCACGGTCTGCCCGTTCCAGATAAAAGACGCAGGAGAGAAAATAGGTGAAATGTGCACCGGTTTCCTGTCCCAATGCGCGGCTGCGCTGCCAGAGCTTGTTATCATGCGCGCCGTCAAAGGAGATAATCACCACCTGTTTCGGGCGGGTATCAGCCGGTTTTTCCTGTTGCTGAGGCGCTGCAGGCATATCGGGCATCGCCTGCGCAGCCGTGGCCAGACATAGAGAAACCGCAAAACCGGAAAGAAAAGACTGATACATGAAAATGAAAGCTCATTGCTAAATCGGAAGCGGATTGATTAGGTGTGAAATGTGGCAAAGCACAGGCAGAGAGCGCTCTGCATCTGAATGGATGCACAAAGATGCTCTGGATCTCTTGATGCTGTGCCATTGATTTGAGCGTTCAGCGGCGCAAATTAAGGAATTATGCAGGAATTCGCAATCAGGACTACCATCTGTCGGCGATTCCGACTAAAAGCCGGATAGGTGTGTTAAGTTGCGGGCTATGTACATAGTCCGTGCTCTTGATGCATATTCGATAATCTTGACAAGTTTCACAGGGTATTCATGACAGACGACAGCTTTATCCGCGAAGTCAACGAAGAGCTCCGCTCAGAACAGGTGCGCGCTGTATGGCGGCGTTTTGGTCCGGTTTTGATCGGTGGCGCGGTAGCCGTTGTTATCGGTACAGCCGGTTATGTCGGTTATGAATATTGGCGCGAAAGCAAAGCAGCAGTGTCGGGCGACCAGTTCCTGACAGCGCTTGATCTGGCCGGTGAAAAGAAAACAGATGAAGCCCTGAGCGCTCTGAAGAAGCTGGAAACCGAAGGCGCAGGGTCTTATCCGGTTCTGGCACAGTTGCGCACAGCAACATTGCTTGAGCAGAAAAAAGACATGGCCGGTGCTGTCAGTGCTTTTGATGCGGTTGCAGCGGACAGCAAGGCACCGGTTGCCCTGCGTGATGTTGCCAAGCTTCGGGCTGCCTATATTCTGGTGGATACCGGCTCTTATGAAGATGTTGCCAAACGTGCGGAAACACTGAGCGCGGATGGTAATCCGATGCGCGGTTCTGCCCGTGAAGTGCTGGGTCTGGCGGCTTACAAGGCAGGTCGTGCAGACGATGCCCGCAAACTGTTCCAGCAAAATGCGGATGATGCGGCAATCCCTGCCAATCTCCGTCAGCGTGCCAATACAATGCTTGACCTGATGCGCAGCACAGAGACTGCAGCAAAAGGCTGAAACACTCATTAGAGCGGGACGGTTTAAGTGCCGCTTTATAATACGGAAAAATAAGCTGAATGAGCTTTACACTCGCAATTATCGGACGTCCGAATGTCGGCAAGTCCACACTGTTTAACCGCATTGTCGGGCGCAAACTGGCGCTGGTCGATGATACGCCGGGTGTTACCCGTGACCGTCGTATTCACGACGGCAAGCTCTATGATCTGCATTTCAAAGTTATTGACACTGCCGGTCTGGAAATTGCCGAAGCCGGTACGTTGGAAGGCCGTATGCGCGCGCAGACCGAAGCCGCAATCGACGAGGCTGATGCGGTACTGTTCGTGATTGATGCTAAAGCCGGTTTGACTCCGACGGACATTGAGTTCGCGCAGCTGGTACGCAAATTCAGCAAGCCGATTATTCTGGTAGCCAATAAGTCTGAAGCCCGTGGCGCTGATGCCGGTCTTTATGATGCCTATCGTTTGGGTCTGGGTGAGCCTTGCCCGATTTCTGCCGAGCATGGTCAGGGGCTGCCTGATCTGCGCGATGCGATTGTGGAAGCGATCGGCAAAGAAAAAGCCTTCGCGGAAGAAAAAGCCGAAGAAGAATTTACGCAGGAAAAAATCGGCGCACTGGTTGGTGAAGATGTCAGCGATGAGGATGAGGAAATCATCCCAGAATATGACGCGACCAAGCCGCTGCAGATTGCCATTGTCGGACGCCCGAATGCCGGTAAGTCCACAATGATTAATACGATGCTCGGTCAGGATCGTCTGCTGACAGGGCCTGAAGCCGGTATTACCCGTGACTCGATTTCCGTTGAATGGGAATGGCGTGGCCGCAGTGTTAAATTGTTTGACACCGCAGGTCTGCGCCGTAAGGCGCGCGTGCAGGAAAAGCTGGAAAAACTTTCCGTTGCCGATGGCTTGCGCGCTATCCGTTTTGCGGAAGTGGTGATTATCGTTCTCGATGCGACCATTCCTTTTGAAAAGCAGGATTTGCAGATCATTGATCTGATTATCCGTGAAGGCCGTGCGCCGATTATTGCTTTCAATAAATGGGATCTGATCGAAGACCGTCAGGCTTTGCTGGCTGATCTGCGCGAAAAGACCGAACGTTTGCTGCCGCAGGTACGTGGTATCCGCGCTGTGCCGATTTCCGGTGAAACCGGTCATGGTATTGATAAGCTGATGGAAAGCGTTGAGATGACGCATCGTATCTGGAATACGCGCATCTCTACAGGCCGCCTCAACCGCTGGCTCGAAGGTGTAATTACCCATCACCCGCCACCGGCAGTGGCTGGCCGTCGCCTTAAAGTGAAGTATATGACGCAGGTCAAGACACGCCCGCCGGGCTTTATGGTGTCCTGCTCGCGTCCTGATGTGATGCCGCAATCCTATGTGCGTTATCTCATCAATGGTCTGCGTGAAACATTCGAGATGCCGGGTGTGCCTATTCGTTTGTCCTTGCGTACATCGGACAATCCTTTTGCCGGACGCGCAAAGAAGAAGCGCTGATGTCATCTTGGTGATGTATTTTAAAATCCTGCCGGAAATACTTCGGCAGGATTTTTTATTGCCGGTAACAGATGAGCAGGAATGCAATGCAGCTGATTTTTGTGAGCCATCCGCAAGTTGTAGTCGATCCGGCAGTGCCGGTTGAGTGCTGGCATTTGTCACAAGCGGGCAGGGCTGTATTACAACAGTTTCTCGAGAGCAATATTTTGCCGGTGCCGGATATGATCTGGGGCAGTACGGAAACCAAGGCGCAGGAGAGTGCTGCTTTATTGGGAGCGTATTTTAATAAGACTGTGCAAAGCCATAGTGCTTTGGGAGAAAATGACCGCTCCGCAACAGGGTTTCTCCCTCCGGCAGAGTTTGAACAGGTTGCTGACCAGTTCTTTGCTCAACCGCATCATTCCGTGCGCGGGTGGGAGAGAGCTGTGGATGCACAGGCGAGAATTTGCACGGCAGTTCGTGACATTATGGATGCTGCTGCCAAGGCTCACCATAAGAACATTATCATCTGCGGTCATGGGGCAACTGGCACATTGCTTTATTGTGCGTTAGCCGGATTGCCGGTTTCCTGCCGCTATGATCAACCCTCGCAGGGGCATTATTGGCACTATGATTATGATGTAAAACAGATGCTGCATCATTGGCGAAACATCAATGATCACGCCTGACAGGGATTACAGTCTTGCATCGCGTTTCATGGTTCTGTAGTCAGAGAACATGCAGGTCCTGACAGTGCTGCCAGCTTGCAAAAAATTGCAGGAGCGCGGCATGGCACAAATTATTTCTACTGACATTTCATCTCTTGAACTGGCTGCAAATGCGCTGGGCATAGGCAAACTTGTGGCTCTGCCAACCGAGACTGTTTACGGACTGGCCGCCGATGCTACCAATGGCAATGCGGTTGCGGGTATTTTCTCTGCCAAAGGCCGTCCGCATTTCAATCCGCTGATTGCGCATATGGCGACGCTTGCAATGGCCGAGCGCTATGTGGTGTTTGATGATCTGTCTCGTAAACTTGCGACAAAATTCTGGCCGGGGCCGCTGACACTGGTGCTGCCGGTGCGTGACGGTGCAGAGATTCATCCGCTGGTGACCGCCGGTCTCACAACGCTGGCCATTCGTATGCCGCGCGGGCCGGTGCGTGAGATTATTGCCATGCTTGACCGCCCGTTAGCTGCACCGAGCGCCAATAGTTCTGGTCGTATCAGCGCCACCTCGGCACAGGCTGTGCAGGATGATCTGGGTGCCAAACTCGATCTGATCGTTGATGGTGGTGCCTGTGTCGTGGGGCTGGAATCCACCATTGTTAAAATTGAAAATGGTCAGGCATTTTTGCTGCGGCCGGGTGGTTTGGCAGCAGAAGAGATCGAAGCCTTTCTCGGTCAGCCTTTGCATCGTCTGGATCAGCGTGCGGCCATTCAGGCGCCGGGCATGATGGCGTCTCACTATGCGCCGGATGCAGCGATGCGGTTGAATATCTCTGAAGTGCGTGAAGGCGAGGCGCTGCTGGGTTTTGGAGCGCAACGTGCAGCGGGGGCAGAAAATGCGGCTGCGGTGCTGAATCTAAGCCCTTCCGGTGACTTGCATGAAGCTGCCGTGCATTTGTTTGATTATATGAAAAAACTGGATGCAGCAGGGGCGAAGACGATTGCCGTTGAGCCGGTGCCGCATCATGGTCTGGGCGAAGCAATTAATGATCGCTTATCGCGCGCGGCTGCGCCGCGCGAATAACTGGAACTGGGCGGCTGCGCCGCGCGATTAGTTGAATTTGGGCGGAAACAGATGATGACGATTTCAGAAGAGTTGATTGCGCGCTTCACTGCAATTGTCGGTGAGAAAAATGCACTCCGCGATCCGGTCGATCAGATTTCCTATTTAAGCGAACCACGTGATCTGTTTCATGGCCGCGCCGCCTTGGTACTGCGTCCTGCATCGGTGGAAGAAGTCTCTGCCATTATGAAACTGGCCTATGAGACCGCTACACCTGTGGTGCCGCAGGGCGGAAATACCGGCCTTGTCGGTGCGCAACAGCCGGATACCAGCGGACGGGCGATCATTCTCTCGCTGTCGCGCCTCAATGAAATCCGCAACATTGATACGATCGGCAATCTTGTCACGGTTGAGGCCGGTGTTGTGCTGCAAAACTTGCAGGAAGCCGTGCAGGATGCGGGGCGGTTGTTTCCGTTATCTTTGGGCGCGGAGGGTTCCTGCCAGATCGGTGGCAATCTCTCGTCCAATGCCGGTGGTACGGCTGTGCTGGCCTATGGCAATATGCGTGAATTATGCCTTGGTCTTGAAGTCGTCTTGCCGGACGGACAGGTGCTGAATGATCTGCGTCGCGTGAAAAAAGACAATACCGGCTATGATCTGCGTGATTTGTTTATCGGTGCGGAAGGCACGCTTGGCGTTATCACCGCGGCCGTGCTAAAAATGCACCCGCAGCCGAAAGGCAAAGCGGTGGCCTATGCAGGATTGCAGTCGGGGCAAGATGTGGTGCAGCTGTTCCGCTTGGCTACCGATCAGGCAGGGCAGGCGCTGACCGGCTTTGAGCTGATGCCGCGCATTGGCATGGAATTTATCCTCCGCCATATCGCAGAAGCGCGCGATCCGCTGGAAAATGCCTATCCGTGGTATGTGCTGATTGAGATTTCCTCTGCGCGTTCAGAGGCGGATGCGCAGGAAATGATGGAAGCTGTTCTGACGCAAGGTTTTGAGACCGGACTGGTGCAGGATGCAGCCATTGCGCAAAATGGTGCGCAGGCTGATCTGTTCTGGAAAATGCGTGAGGAAATGTCTCCGGCGCAAAAGCCGGAAGGCGGCTCTATCAAACATGATATTTCTGTGCCTGTTGCTTCAATCCCTGCATTCCTTGCCGAAGCGGCGATTGCAGTTGAGGAAATGATCCCGTCTGCGCGTGTGGTCTGCTTCGGTCATATTGGCGACGGCAATCTGCATTATAATGTTTCGCAACCGGTGGGGGCGGATAAACAGGCTTTTCTGGCGCGCTGGCATGAGCTCAACCATCGCATCCATACGATTGTGATGCACTATAATGGTTCCATCTCGGCGGAGCACGGCATTGGCGCGCTGAAGCGTGAAGAATTGCGGGCGTTCAAACAGCCGCTGGCGCTGGAACTGATGCGCCGGATCAAGCAGGCTTTTGATCCGAAGAATATTATGAATCCGGACAAGCTCCTTTGAATTGAGCCTTGTTAAAATTTAAACATTGAGCCGCCGTTTCGTTAAGAAGCGGCGGCTCAATTATTAAAAACAGGACGCTTTGCCCACCGCTCATCATAAACGAGCGGTAAATATCCACATTCTGAGCAGCAAAAACGCGGTTAGCAAAAGATTGATGTGCTGTCCGGCGTGTTTAACGCGGATTTAATGTCCACAGCCTCAGCCTTAATAACTGGTTGCTGACGGATGGTGGTTTTCAGACAATCTTCAGATTTGGAAGCTCCGGAAGCGGTAAAATGCTGTTGGCGAAGCAGAACAGGCGCCTATTGTTTAACTCTTGTTAAAAATCATAAATATTCGCTGATTTTCATGGTTTAAATGCTGTTTACCGGCCTTTCCGAAATCTTACTTCTGCTTGGCCGATAGTTGGAATCTGTAAACCATTCCCGCAAAGACAGAAGCATTAACCGTGTCATTTAAGCAGATTGGTGACTTTGCCGCGCTATTCTTGTGTCTAACGAAGCCAAAAAGGCTCGCAAATATAACAGGACCGAAAATAAAAATAACAGCGGTTCTCAGAAGGTACAGGGCGCGAAAACAATGAACCAGATGCTGGAAAAACAGGACAAACCAGTTTGGGCGAGCAGGGAGATCCGTCTCGATCCTTTCCAGTTCCCTCAGAGCGTATCTTACGCTTCCACGGGGGAGCAGGAAGATGTGACTTTTACGATTAATGAGCGTGGCGCAGTGCTGCGACGCGTATTGCCTTCCAGCGGTTTGCCAATGTCTGTGGCATTACCTGCCCATGTGTTTCTCGGTGTGACTGCCCGTGCGGTTGAAGATGAACAGGGTCTGATTACCGTGACACTGGAACTGATGCACGAAGATCCGCAAATGTCTGTGCCGTTGCTGGTGGCGCATGATCTGGATGATGTTGCCGCCGACTGGCATGCATGGGCAAATGCTTACAAGCTGCCGATGCTTTTGGTTGAGGCCGATGGTGTTGCCCGTCCGCTTTATGACAGCATTGGCGGTGTTACAGCTTCAGCCAGCACAGAGCGTCGTCAGGGGCAGGAACCGCGCCGTCGTCGCCCGCGTTTTCTGGCACGCCGCAAAACCGGTTCGCTGGGCGTAAGTTTGAAGATTTCTGGCCGCGAGATCATCTCGCGAGTGTAAAAAAGCTGAAATTATTTCGCGAGTTTAAAAGACAGGAAATTATTTCGCGAGTTTAAAAAAACTGAGATTATCTCGCGCGTTTAAAGAATTAAATATGTGATCTCCAGTCACAGAACAAGCAAAACACCACATGCTTGAAGGGGCATGTGGTGTTTTGCTTTGCGGTGGAGTTATTTCTTGCGGGAAAGAAACGCGCCGACAGCCTGTGCAGTCTCTGCAGATTTCAGGCGATCAGAAAAAATCTGTGCCTCGCGATCAATCCGGTCTGTGAGCGGTTCTGCGGCGCTGCGTAACAAATCACGGGTCAGTTGCAGGGCAGCAGGCGGGCGGGCTGCAAGCTTTTGTGCGGTTTTGAGCACTTCCGCTTCCAGCTCTGCTTCCGGCACAATGCGCCAGACAATGCCGGCTTGCAGTGCCTGTTCCGCAGTCATGGCTTCCCCCATCGCCAGCAGGGCAAAAGCACGTTGATAGCCCATGATTTTAGGGCCGAGCAGGCTTGAACCGGCTTCCGGCACCAGCCCGAGATCGACAAAAGGTGTGTGGAACACGGAACGCGGCGAGGCAAAGGTCAGGTCGCAATGCAGGTTCAGTGTGGTGCCAACCCCGATTGCCAGTCCGTCCACACCGGAGATAAGCGGTTTACGTGTCAGTGCCAGCGTATGCAGAAAGTCGATAATCTCCGCACCGAGGCTGCCTTGTGACAGTGCTGCATGCATAAAGTCCTGCATGTCATTTCCGGCGGAGAATGCACCGGGCTGGCCTAAAATAACACTAACACGGATAGTGTCGTCGGTATCAGCCTGTTTCAGTGCCTCGGCAATACCGTGATACATATCGCGGGTGATGGCATTTTTCTTTTCCGGGCGGTTGAGGCGGATAATCTGCACTGCATCCTGACGTTCAATCTGAAGAAAGTCGCTCATCATCAAATATCCTGCAAAATTGTTGCGGCATTGGTCAGGCTGGCTGCACCATTGAGCACGACCTCTTTAAGTGCGGCAGTTTCTTGAAGCGTGTTTTCGGCAAAGAAACCGGCAAGGGCGGCAGTGCGGTCGTCATGCAATCCGGCTTTGGTGAGATAAAGCGCGCCGACAGTCAGCGAGAGCAGGCGCTGATAGGGTGTGGCACCACAAAGCGCTGTCTGGTTGTCGCCTTTAACTATGCAATCCTGCAGGAAGCGCGTGACTTCTTCTGTAGCATCCAGCGCGAATTCAAGCTGCGGAACGATTGCGGAGAGCTTGCCAGAGGTTTTGGCTTGTCCGGTAATGTCGCGTAATTCCTGCAGAAAGCCATGAATATGACTGCCATTTTCCAGTGGTAATTTGCGCATCACCAGATCCATGGCCTGAATGCCATTGGTACCTTCATAAATCGGCAGGATGCGGGCATCGCGCAGCAACTGAGCGGCGCCGGTTTCTTCAATATAACCCATGCCGCCATGCACCTGAATGCCGAGGGATGCCACATCCACACCGCTATCGGTGGAGAAAGCCTTGGCAAGCGGGGTCAGCAGGCTGGCACGGTTTGCCCAGAAGTCCGCTTTGGCGCTGTCGGCTTTGGCCATATCCAGCGCCTGTGCGGTAGCATAGCAAATCGCGCGGGAAGCCTGTGTCAGCCCTTTCATGGTCAGCAACATGCGCTGGACATCGGGATGTTCGATGATCGGGCTCATTTCTGCGCCCTTCCGTGCATTCAGGGCGCGTCCCTGACGCCGCTCTGCCGCATAGGCGCGGGCTTTCTGATAGGCAGCTTCGGCAATCGCAACGCCCTGAATGCCGACCAGCAGGCGGGCATTGTTCATCATGGTGAACATATAGACGAGGCCTTTATGCTCCTCACCGATCAGATAGCCGACAGCACCTTTTTCACCCGTATCACCAAAACCGTCACCATAAATCATGGTGCAGGTCGGGGATGCATGAAGGCCGAGCTTTTCTTCGAGTCCTGCGCAAAACACATCATTGCGTGCGCCAAGCGAGCCGTCTTCACTGACCAGATATTTCGGCACCAGAAACAGCGAAATTCCCTTCGTTCCTGCCGGTGAATCGGGCAGGCGCGCCAGAACCAGATGCACGATATTATCGGTCAGATCATGCTCACCATAGGTGATAAAGATTTTTTGCCCGAAAATCCGGTATGTCCCGTCATCCGCCCGTTCAGCACGGCAACGCAAAGCACCGAGATCGGAACCAGCCTGCGGCTCGGTGAGGTTCATGGTGCCTGACCATTCACCGGAAATCAGCTTTTCGAGATAGGTGTTTTTCAGTTCATCGCTGGCATGATGTTCCAGCGCTTCAACTGCACCCATCGTCAGGGTTGAGGCAATAGCAAAGCCGAGCGAACCGGAGTTCCACATTTCAGCAACAGCGACAGAGAGCAAAGTCGGCAGGCCTTGACCACCATAGACAGGATCGCCGGTCAGGGCATTCCAGCCGCCATCCGTCCAGTCTTTGTAAAGTTCTTTCCAGCCATCTGCCATGGTGACCTGCGCATCTTTCAGGGTTGCGCCCTGATGATCGCCTTTGGTGCGTAGCGGAGTGATGCGCGTCTCGCTGAACTTTGCTGCTTCCTGCAAAATGGCTTCGACAATATCCGGTGATAATTCTGAAAACAGATCGGTTTTCAAAAGCTCCGGCAGGTCTGCAACCTGATTGAGTGTCTGGCTGATTTCAGCAAGTGGCGCGCGATACATCTGCTTCCTCCGTTTGGCGCATTCCGGTGAAAGAATGCAGCCGTAATTCTCCTGCAAATATTGGTATCGGCTTATTACGTAAACGTCAATAAATTCTCAGGGTAGCAAAACAAGAAAAAACCCGCCGAAGAGGCGGGTTTCAAAAGGCGGGATTAAAAGCGATTACCGGACTGATTTTTCTCGCTCAACGGCGCGCCAACCAATATCTGACCGGCAAAAGCCACCAGCCCAGTCGATTTTAGACACAGCCTGATAGGCTTTCGCCTGAGCCTCGGAGACTGTCTTTCCGGTGGCTGTAACATTGAGAACGCGACCGCCATTAGCCAGCAACTCGCCATCTTTATGCACAGTGCCTGCATGGAACACTTTTACATCCGGCAGAGCATCAGCCTCTTCAATGCCTTTGATGACAGTACCTTTGCGCGGGGAAGCCGGATAGCCTTCCGCTGCCATCACCACGGTGAGGGCGGCATCGTCGCTCCAGCGGATTGAAACCTGATCCAGCATTTTGTTGACCGCCGCCAGCATGATCACCAGCAGGTCGTCTTTGAGGCAGGTCATCAGCACCTGACATTCAGGGTCGCCGAAGCGGGTATTATATTCAATCAGCTTAGGGCCGTCTTTGCCGATCATCAGACCGGCAAACAGCACGCCACTGAAAGGTGCGCCGATTTCGGCCATGCCGCGCATTGTCGGCTCAATCAGCTCCTTCATCACCCGTTCCGTCATGGCTTCATCCATGATCGGCGCAGGGGAATAGGCACCCATGCCGCCGGTATTGGCACCGGTATCACCGTCACCAACACGCTTGTGGTCCTGTGCGCTGCCAAAAGGCAAGGCTGTGGTGCCGTCACAAATGCAGAAGAAGCTGGCTTCTTCACCATCGAGAAATTCTTCAATCACAACTTCTGCACCGGCATCACCAAAGTGGCCTTCAAAACAGGCATCTACGGCATCCAGCGCTTCTTCCAAAGTCATGGCAACGACCACGCCTTTACCGGCGGCAAGACCATCGGCTTTAACAACAATCGGCGCACCTTGTTCGCGGATATAAGCTTTGGCTTTTGGCGCATTGTTGAAACGGCCATAGCTGCCGGTCGGAATATCAAAACGGGCACAAAGATCTTTGGTGAAACCTTTGGAGCCTTCAAGCTGAGCCGCGGCCTGTGAAGGGCCAAAAACTTTAATGCCTGCAGCGATCAGCGGATCGGTAATACCGGCTACCAGCGGCGCTTCAGGGCCGACTACGACCAAATCAATTTCAAAGCTATGACAGAAGGCAATCACAGCGTCATGATCATCAATATCCAGATCAATCAGTGTGGCACATTCGGCAATGCCCGGATTGCCCGGTGTGCAATAGAGGGTGCCGAGCAGCGGAGATGCTGCCAGTTTCCAGCTGAGCGCGTGTTCACGGCCACCGGAGCCGATCAGCAGAACTTTAAGAGCGTCTGAGGGGGAGGTGGTCACAGGCATTTCTCCATATGTGCTTGAGGCTTGCTCCTCCTTTACGAAATCGGTAGAGAATTTAAAAGCATTTATGAGAATGCGACTGCGAAAGGTTTGCATAAAATGGTTCAGATTCAGGCACGCGGGCAAACGGGTAAGGTTATGGACGCGCCGTCCGGCCATTGGGTCTACCGGTTATTGCCGCCAAGCCTGTGGCCTTATGCGCAGCTTGCCCGCTGGGATCGTCCGATTGGCTGGCAGCTGCTGCTTTGGCCATGCCTGTGGTCGGCGGCTCTGGTAGCGAGTGCCGGTGCTAAAGCCGGTGATGATATCTGGAGCGTGCTGCCTTCGCTTTGGCATATGGTACTGTTTCTGATCGGCGCTATTGCCATGCGCGGAGCCGGTTGCACACTCAATGATCTGGCGGATCAGGATATCGACGATAAGGTTGCACGTACCCGTTCCCGCCCGCTGCCATCCGGTCAGGTCAGCCGCAAACAGGCTTGGGTTTTCTTAGGCCTGCAATGTCTGGTTGGTCTTGCTGTGGTGCTGCAATTCAACTGGTTTACAGTCGCGTTAAGCTTTGCTTCGCTGGTAATTGTCGCGGCCTATCCGTTTATGAAGCGCATTACCGACTGGCCGCAGCTGGTGCTGGGTATGGCTTTTTCGTGGGGTGCATTGGTGGCGTGGTCGGCACAAACTGGTTCTCTGTCACTTTCGCCTGTGCTGCTTTATATCGGCGCGATCCTGTGGACGATCGGTTATGATACGATTTATGCCCATCAGGATAAGGAGGATGATGCACTGGTGGGTGTGCGCTCGACTGCCCGTTTGTTCGGCGAGAAAACCAAACTGGCGCTGATGCTGCTTTATGGCGGTGCGCTGATGTGCTTTGCCGGAGCGTTTGCCGTGGCAGAAGTGCCGATGCCTGCACTGGCCGGTCTGCTTGCCGCCGGTGTGCATCTCTACCGCCAGATTGTTGTGCTGGATATTGATAATCCGGAGCAATGCCTGCGCCTGTTCCGCTCCAATAATATTGTCGGCTGGCTGATCTTTGCCGGTCTGGTGCTCGGCTCTTTATGGGTTGTGATCAAGCCGGTGATCTGATCCGGATCAGACAATAAAAAAAGCCGCTCTGAACAAGAGCGGCTTTTTTTGTTTACGGATAGAATTTCTGGGTTGTCCAATCGCCTTCCGGTGCATCGCGTTTGAAGATCAAGCGATCATGCAGGCGGAACGGACGGTCATGCCAGAATTCAATATAGGTTGGTTTGATACGGAAACCCGACCAGTATTCAGGGCGCGGAATTTCACCGATGGCATAGCGCGCAGTATATTCGGCAACCGCTTTTTCCAGTGCAAAGCGGCTTTCCAGCGGGCGGGATTGTTTGGAAGCCCATGCCCCGATGCGGCTGCCGCGCGGACGCGACTGGTAATAAGTATCAGCTTCCTCAGCCGTTACCTGTTCGACAGGGCCGCGCACACGGATCTGACGACGCAGAGATTTCCAATGGAAGCACATGGCCGCTTTCCCGGCTGACAGGATTTCGCAACCCTTCTGGCTCTCATAATTTGTATAGAATACAAAGCCATGCTCATCGAAATCCTTCAGCAGCACCATGCGCACATTCGGCATGCCGCTTTCGTCTACTGTTGCCACTGCAACAGCATTCGGATCATTCGGCTCGGATTTTGTTGCATCCTCAAGCCATTCTGCAAACAGACGAAAAGGCTCGGTTGCAGTTGTAAAATCATTCGCTGATGTTGTCATATCGGTATGTTCACTTGCTTGGTAATCGGAAGGCTTCAGCGGTACTTAAATCCGCGCTTCCATCATCATGACCAGCATAACTTGCATGAGCGGCTGAGCTTGTGAAGACCCGCAAGTTTATTATTGTACAAAAAACCGGCTGGATACCGGATGGGTGTCATATTTTTCTTCGGCCTGCAGATGGGAAATAGCCGTGAAAACAACAAGAAATAATCGCAAATCGATAATAAACCGGCGCATATGCGAAATGCTGTGAAAACATGTTTCAGAAGCCTTTGACGGCTGCTATCGATTTGTTTACCTTCTGCGCATACCGCTTGTTAACGCAGACCGGCACATAATAAAGGCCTGTTTTCAATTAACACCGGAATGTCCTTGCGGATATTCTGTTCTTCAGCCTGTCAGGACGATCATTTGCCAGTCACTACAATGACTTCAGAATTACGGAAAAGCGGTTTTTTGCAGTTGATGCGGGGGGCATCCTGCCGTTTTCTTATGATCGCTTGCACTGTTTCTGCCCTGTCCGGTTGTGCAATGTCCGGTTTTGATTTCGAAAAAGCGATGCCGGATAAAAACAGTATCACCGGTTCTGTCGCAAAACAGCCTGCTGTAACAGCAGAGGTTAATGACAGCAGTAAAGTATCGGATCAGAACACTATCCGGAATGTGGTTTCGGCTCTGAATTTCACGCAATGGGGCAAAACACCGATCCCATGGGCTAATCCGGATACCGGCAGTCAGGGAACAATCACCACAGTCGCCGAGAAAAAGACGGATGCCGGACTGTGCCGCGAATTTGAAACCTCGCGCGAAGCCTTTGACGGTGCTGCACTTTATCGCGGACAAGCTTGCATGGCGCAGGGTGGTGCCTGGGCTCTGACCTCTTTTGCTCCGATTTAACAACTGCATGCAAATTGAAACGCAGGTTTTGCAGATGAACGGCTATATTTGCCGTTTAACATCTGGAAAACAGCCGTATTGATACGCATATTGCTGTATAAAAGCATGCCGGAACCATGCCGTGAAACACTGTCGCTGTCTTTACAAGCTGATCGGGTGTTTAATCCGCGCGGTAAAATGGTGCCGTATGCGCTAAGCTCTTATCAGATGACAGGTGATTCTGTTTGGCAATCACCGCAGCCATGAAGGAATATTATGCGCGATCCCTATAGCGTATTGGGCGTCGCTAAAACGGCGAAGCCTGAAGAAGTAAAATCTGCTTTTCGTAAACTGGCCAAGAAATATCATCCGGACCAGAATCAGGATGATCCGAAGGCGCAGGAGAAATTTGCCGAAATTAATCAGGCCTATGAAATTATCGGCGACAAAGACAAACGCGGTCAGTTTGATCGCGGTGAGATCGATGCCGAAGGAAAACCGGCAGGTTTTGCCGGCCATGGTTTTGGCGGTCAGGGCGGTGGTTTTCAGGGCGATCCGTTCGCAGGTTTTCGTCGGGGTGGCCCCGGCGGGCAAGGTGCTGGTGGCTTCCAGCAGGGCGGTTTTGACGGCGCAGAGGACATTCTGAGTAGTATTTTCGGTGGTGGTTTTGGCGGCGGCGGAGGCCGGACACGCAGCCGTGCACCGTCAAAGGCACCGGATTTGAAAGCCTCGATCTCTGTTTCACTGGAACAGGCCGCAGGGGCTGAGAAGGTTGAAGCTGTCTTTCCGAACGGCAAGAAACTGTCAATCAAACTGCCGAAATATGTTGAGGACGGCCAGACAATCCGCCTGAAAGGCCAGGGAGAAACTATTCCCGGTGCTGTTGACGGTGATGCATTGGTAACTATCAACTTCAAAAAGCACCCGCGTTTCCGTCAGGACGGGCGTGATTTGCATCTTGATTTGCCGGTGCAGCTCAGTGATGCGGTGCTTGGTGCCCGTGCGGAAGTGGAAACTTTGAGCGGACGTGTGGCTGTGCGTATTCCTGCCTGGTCAAGCTCGGATAAGATTTTGCGTCTTAAGGGCAAAGGATTGCCTAATAAAACGGGAGATGCTGCGGATTTATTCGTGCATATCCGGATTATGTTGCCTGAAAATGGTGATGAAGAGCTCGAATCGCTATTGCGTTCACGGGCAGGATAAAGTGATTCACGGGTGGATTCGCGCCCGTGAATACTGCTTTATATTACTGACGGGAACCGTTACATATTAGAAACAATAAGCTGATATTTGCACTTAAATACCTGCTTTCAAGGGGAAGGGGGACAAAATTTACTGTCCTTGCTTGAAGCCAATGCTGTGCTGTGCGATAGGCAGCTATTCAGATTATATTTTTTTATGAGGTATGGTGAATGACCACCAAATCCGGTTTGTTGCAAGGAAAACGCGGGCTGATCTTAGGTTTGGCCAATAATCGCTCAATCGCCTGGGGTATTGCCAAGGCTGCACGGGATGCTGGTGCGGAGATCGCTTTAACTTATCAGGGCGATGCGATGAAGAAGCGCGTCGAGCCGCTTGCGGCTGAACTGGACGCGCTGGTTTGCGGCCATTGCGACGTGACTGACGATGCATCTATGGATGCGGTTTTCGCTCTGATTGAAGAGAAATGGGGTAAGCTCGACTTTCTCGTTCATGCTATCGGCTTCTCTGATAAGGATGAGCTGACTGGCCGTTATCTCGATACTTCGGCAGAGAACTTTTCCAACACAATGCTGATCTCGGTTTATTCCTTCACTGCGCTGGCTAAGCGCGCGGAGAAGCTGATGACAGATGGCGGTTCAATGCTGACACTCACCTATTACGGTGCAGAAAAAGTCATGCCGAACTACAATGTGATGGGTGTTGCCAAGGCCGCACTGGAAGCCAGCGTGAAATATCTAGCTGTTGATCTCGGCCCGCAGAATATTCGCGTTAATGCGATTTCCGCCGGTCCGATCAAAACGCTTGCAGCTTCCGGTATCGGCGATTTCCGTTACATTTTGAAATGGAACGAGTATAACGCACCGCTGCGTCGTACCGTCAGCATTGAAGAAGTCGGCGATTCTGGCCTGTATTTCCTCTCCGATCTCTCCCGTTCCGTGACCGGTGAAGTTCACCATGTTGACAGCGGCTATCATACAATCGGTATGAAGGCCGTGGATGCACCGGATATTTCGGTTGTAAAAGACTGAGGACAGCAGGGATGGCACGGGAAATCATTTACTTCTCGCGTCATGGCGAGACGGACTGGAATGTCTCCCAGCGTGTGCAGGGGCAGATGGACATTGATATCAATGCCCATGGCCGCACACAGGCTGACCGCAACGGCGATATGCTGAAGTCGCTGATTGGTACTGCAGAAGGATTTGACTTTGTTGCAAGTCCTCTGCGCCGTACCCGTGAAACGATGGAGCGTATTCGCACCCGTATGGGGCTCGACCCGCTGGCTTACCGCACCGATCCTCTGTTGATGGAAGTGCATTTCGGCGACTGGCAGGGGCATATGATGGAAGAGTTCGAGGCTGCCGGTGTCGGCAGTGCAAGTCTCTTGCAGCAGCGCGAGCGTGACAAATGGAACTTTGTTCCGCCGGGTGAACATGCCGAAAGCTATATGATTCTTTCAGGACGTGTTGCCAAATGGCTTGAAAGCGTGAAAAGCAAAACAGTGTGCGTGACCCATGGCGGTTGTATTCGCACCTTGTTCTATCTGGTTGAAGGCATGAGCGGGCAGGATGCCGCGCATCTTTCTGTGCCGCAGGACAAGCTTCTGAAGCTTGAAAACAACCATCTTGAATGGGTTTGAATAAAGCAGCTTCTGCATAATAAAAAAGCGCCGGAAACGGCGCTTTTGTCATTTTATAATGGCCGGTAATTGCGGGTTTAACCGCCGTCGGCTTCGTCAATATTGCTGATATAGCGAACATTATCGACGAGATCATAGGTGACGATAACCTTCATGCCCTTTTCAATCGCACTATAATCGAATTCTCCGGGCAGGCGGTAATCTTTACCGTTGTCCAGCGTAATGGTTTCCGTATCTTCATTGATCTTGGTGATCTTACCCTCAGCATCGTCTGCAAGCGCTGTGCCTGCAAAAAACGGGGCGAGTAACACCGTGAGAATGGCCAAAATACGCATGAGATATCCTTGTGCCTGATGAAATCGTGAACGCAAAATTGCAAGCCAATTATGGCATTTGAACGACTTGCTTCTCTGAAATGCTCTGTTGCTCAGACTAGACTATATCCGCAGAATTTCGCAACATTTTCCGGTCATATGGTGCCGATACCGCAAACAGTATCGATTGGCGCTGCTTTTTTGTGCGCCCGTCTTTCTCTTGTTTGACCACCGCTTAAAAGGCGAATAGAAACAGATTACCAAACTGAAATTAAAATGAACCGCAAAGAACCGGTTCAATCTTGGGGTTTTCTATGTCGCATAACAGCTTTGGCCATCTTTTCCGCGTGACGACCTGGGGCGAAAGCCATGGTCCGGCGCTGGGTTGTATTATTGATGGCTGCCCTCCGGGTATTCAATTTACCGAAGCTGAAATTCAGACCTATCTTGATAAGCGCAAGCCGGGTCAGTCAAAATATACCACACAGCGCCGCGAGCCGGATCAGGTGCGGGTATTGTCCGGTGTTCTCACCAGTGAAGACGGGGTGATGACTACCACCGGTACGCCGATTTCCATGATGATTGAGAACGTGGATCAGCGTTCAAAAGATTATGGCGAGATTGCCCGTCAATACCGTCCGGGTCATGCGGATTATGCTTATGATGTAAAATATGGCCTGCGCGATTATCGTGGCGGCGGACGTTCTTCTGCGCGTGAAACCGCAGCGCGTGTTGCTGCCGGTGCGATTGCCCGCAAGGTTGTGCCGGGTTTGAAAATCCGTGCAGCATTGGTAGGCATGGGCATTCACAAGATTGACCGCTCCCGCTGGGATTGGGCTGAAGTCGACAATAATCCGTTTTTTACACCGGATGCAGGCTCAGTAGAACTGTTCGCCAGTTATCTCGATGGTATCCGTAAAAATGGTTCCTCCATTGGTGCAGTGATTGAGGTTGTGGCTGAAGGTGTTCCAGCCGGTATCGGCGCGCCGCTTTATGCCAAACTGGATCAGGATATTGCGTCCAATCTGATGTCGATCCCTGCAGTAAAAGGTGTTGAAATCGGTAATGGCTTTGAGGCTGCAACGCTGACCGGTGAAGAAAATGCCGATGAAATGCGCATTGATGCCGATGGCAATCCGGTCTTCCTGTCGAATAATGCCGGTGGTATTCTTGGCGGTATTGCAACCGGTGCACCGATTATTGCCCGCTTTGCCGTGAAGCCGACCTCATCCATTCTCACGACACGTCGTTCTATTGATGTGGATAAGAAGGAAGTGGATGTCATGACCAAAGGCCGTCATGACCCGTGCGTTGGCATCCGTGCTGTGCCGATTGGTGAAGCAATGCTCGCTTGCGCGATTGCGGATCATTATTTGCGTCACCGCGGCCAGACTGGCCGCGTCTGATAATCATGGGGCCAGACTGGCCGCGTCAGACAGCAACGCACAGGAAAAGACATGACTGTTCTCGATGGTAAAAAATTATCGCCTTTACAAACAGAGCGGGTGATTGAAACTTTAACCTCTGCGTTTGATGAGTATAGCCTGATGCGGCACTTTCTGGCTGAGGATGATTATTTAAATCGCCTGCGATCCTTTCAGGAGGCTTTTCTGCGGGATGTCGGTCTGGCTGCCGGTCATGTATGGACAGCAGAGGATGGTGCTGCTGTTTCCATCTGGACAGCACCGGATATTGAAGATGCTGCAGCGGTTTTTGCCCCGTTTGCTGCCAAATTAGCTGCGATTGCGGGATCAAGTGCAGAGATTATGCAAGCCTCGGAAGCGGTTATGGCAAAGGAGCGTCCACAGTTTCCATGTTGGTTTTTAGGAGCCGTTGCTGTTGATCCTGCTTCGCAGGGAAGAGGGCTCGGGCGTGCAGTGATAGAGCCCGGTCTCGAAATGGCTGAAAAACAGGGATATCCCGTTTTTCTGGAAACGTCGGATGAAGCTAATGTCAGGATTTACGAGCGTTTAGGTTTTGAGGTTAAGGCTGCCTATCCACTTCCTTTTAATGGCCCTGAGACCTATGCAATGATAAAAGGGGTGAGGAATGAGCTATAATCAGAAGCAGGTTGTTGATGCACTGCGCGCTTTCGAGCGTGGCGAAATCGTTGTTGTTATGGATGATGACGGTCGCGAAAATGAAGGCGATCTGATTGTCGCCGCTGTCCATTGTACAGCGGAGAAAATGGCATTCATCGTGCGCCATACTTCCGGTATCGTCTGCACACCTATGCCGAAGGAAGAGGCCAGACGCCTCAACCTGACGGCAATGGTGGCAGAAAATGATGCGCCGCATTCCACTGCTTTCACTATTACTGTTGACTATAAGCATGGCACGACGACCGGTATTTCGGCAGATGACCGCACGCTGACTGTGCGCAATCTGGCGAACCCGAATGCAGGCCCTGCGGACTTCGTGCGTCCGGGGCATATTTTCCCGCTTGTAGCGCGTGAAGGCGGTGTGCTGATGCGCTCCGGTCATACGGAAGCTGCGGTGGATTTGTGCAAACTGGCCAATTTGCCGCCTGTTGGTGTGATTTGTGAACTGGTCAATGATGACGGCTCTGTCATGCGAGGGCCGCAGGTCACTGAGTTCGCGGAAACACACGGATTGCATCGTATTACCGTGGCTGATCTGATCGCCTATCGCCAGCGCAAGGAAACGCTGATTGTGCGCATGGGCGAGACCGAAGTGGATACACTGGCGGGGCATGCCTGTGCTTTCACTTATCAGCTGCCTTGGGAGCCGATGCAGCATGTGGCTTTGGTATTCGGTGATATTCGTGACGGTGAAGATGTGCCGGTGCGTCTGCATCGGGAAGATGTGTTGGCGGATACATTTGGTGCCGGTTCCGGTCTTGATACGGTGCTGAAGCGAATGGCTGCCGAGAAACGCGGCGTGCTGGTTTATCTGCGTGAAGGGTCAGTCGGCGTCGGTAAAAATGACCAGTCGCGCCGCCGTGCGGAAAATCATGACAGGGAAGAGCATAAAGAAGCACAGGCGCGTGAGGAAGAATGGCGCCAGATTGGTCTGGGTGCGCAGATTCTGAAAGATCTCGGCATCAGTTCTATCCGCCTGCTGGCTTCCAAAGAACGCCATTATGTCGGTTTGGAAGGTTTCGGTATTACTATTCTTAAAACTGAAATCTTGTAACTTTATTCTGCCTGAAATAGCAGGCAGATATAGGGCGTTATGGCAACCAGACTTTATTCGCATCCGGTTTTTCTTGAGCATCTCACACCAGCAGGGCACCCTGAGCGTCCGGATCGTTTGCGCGCTTTATTCAGCGTGCTGGAAGGCTATGATTATTACGCTCTGGATCAGGTGGAGGCGCCTTTTGCCGATGAAGGCGCTTTAGGTCTGGTGCATCCGGCATCGTATCTGAAGAAAATTAAAGCACAAATTCCCGATCCGCTTGATGAAGAGCAATTAGCTTCAGGCATGGCGCAGCCGATCATGAATGTCGGACAGGATACCTATGTCAGCCCGCAAAGCTGGCATGCTGTGTTGGCGGCAACCGGCTCTGCCCTTGCAGCGGTGGAAGATGTATTTAACGGGCAGGCGGATAATGTTTTCATCGCTGCCCGTCCGCCCGGACATCATGCAACTGCTGACACTGCGATGGGCTTTTGCATCACCAATACTGTCGCAGTTGCTGCCCGCTATGCGCAGAGCCATTTTGGTACGGAACGCGTGGCGATTATTGATTGGGATGTGCATCATGGCAACGGCACACAGGATATTTTTGAGGCGGACAAGGATGTGTTGTTTTGTTCAACGCACCAGTCGCAACTTTATCCCGGCACTGGCTTGGTGAAGGAAACCGGTGTTGGCAATATCGTCAATGCGCCTTTGCTGGCCGATAGCGGCAGTCGTGAATTTCGTGAAGCGTTTTCAACGCGTATTTTACCGGCGCTGGATAATTTTCGTCCCGATCTGATCTTGATTTCAGCGGGCTTTGATGGTCATTATCTTGACCCGTTAGCTCAACTTAATTTGACCGAAGCCGACTATGATTGGGCGACGGGGCAGGTGATGGAGCGCGCCGACCGGTTCTGTAATAACCGGCTGATCAGTTTTCTTGAAGGCGGATATGATTTACAGGGCTTGTCCTTTTCCGCCGCAGCGCATATTACGCGTTTGATGAAAGGATAAATTATGACCGAGCCGAACACCACCGGACCAGCTTCCAATGACGATATTGCTGTCATGAGCTTCGAACAGGCGCTCAAGCAGCTGGAAACAATTGTTGATGATCTGGAACGCGGTGATGTGCCTCTGGAAAAATCGATCCTGATTTATGAGCGCGGTGAAGCGCTGAAAAATCATTGCGAGAAATTGCTGCAATCGGCAGAGGATAAGGTTGAGAAGATTAAACTCAACCGCGACGGTCAGCCAACTGGTACCGAGCCGCTTGATCCAGAATAAGTCTTTTCAAAATGGTTGCATTTTCATGCCTCATCCTCACAGATGAGGCATTGTTGTATCATGAGAGATTTTTAAGGGGCACCCAGCCTTCATTGCCGCTTAGTGAGCGGCACCATGCCCAGCCATGTGTGGTTTCAAAACTCTCCAATATCTGTCCTGCCTCGCAGGACAGCTCCATTGCTGAATAATCTTTATTGGCAAAGAAGCCGCCAGCTGTGCGGCTCACTAATGTGTCTGGAATCCAACCGGTTTTGCCCTGCGTATTGATTGCCCAAAGCCATAAATGCCCGTCCCAATCATATTCTTCTCCCGTGAGCTGCAAGACATCGCCTTGCCGGACACTGATCGGATCGGGATAGCTGGCTTGGTGGTCTGCAGTGACTGTTCTGTGGATCATGATTATTTTCTTATAAGAGAGAGCGAAAAAAGGCGCTGAAAAAATAGGGACCTGCACCCCAGACTAAAGTCCACAGTGCCGCACCGATAATATTGGCGGAGACAAATTTCAGCCAGTGCATCTTTAAAGTACCGGCCATGATACCATTGAGCTGGCGCAAAATAGCAAAGAAGCGCGCAGTGATGACAATGCCGCTGCCGTATTTTTCAAACAATTTTTCGAATTGCTCCAGCCGTTCCGGTGTCAGTTTGATATAGGGGCCGAAGCGGATCAGAATTTTCCGACCGCCAAAATGGCCGATCAGATAACCTGTGCTGTCGCCCAGTATTGCACCCAGAAACACTGCGAGCAACATAACCGGCAAAGACAGGGTACCTTGCTGCGCCAGCAGGGATGCAGCAATAAGCAATGTCTCTCCCGGTACCGGCGCACCGAAACTTTCAAAATAAATGATGATAAACAAAACGATTGAGCCATAAGCGGCAATATATGGCTCAACCCAATGCATATTCGTGCCTGTTTATGTTTATCGCAGCTGCTTCTGGCCGCTGATTGCGTGATAAAGGAACAACACGACTACCGCACCGATTACGGAAACAATCAGGCTGTAAATATTCAGGCCGGTAACACCCGCCGCTCCGAAGAAATTGAAAATAACACCGCCGATAACCGCGCCGACAATGCCGAGGACAATATCCATCAGCATGCCCTGACCGCTTTTGTTGACGATTTTGCTGCCGATAAAACCGGCAATGAGACCGAGAATAATCCAGCTGATAACTGACATTGTATGTTCTCCGTTTCGCAAAAAAAGCATTCTACAGAGACAGATCACATCCGGCGCTGCAAGAATGCGAAAATCAAAGAAACCGGAACGCAGACCATCAATTAAATTCACGTGCTGGCAAATTCATGAGGCTGGCTCTGGAAACTCGGTAAAACGCTCCCATATCATTACATGCTTGGCAAGTGACAATCTTGCCAACTGAATATTTTTGCGCGATGTTGCTAAGTATCCGGCATTTCAGCAGGTTTGGAGGAAGTCTTCGATGGGCATTTTTAATAATGATGGTTCTAATGAGCCGGTTCCGGGCGGTAGTCTGACCAAGCCGGTTCTGATTGCACTTGGTGCATTGCTTGTCGGGCGTATGTTCAGCGGTAAATCCGATGATAATGAACAGCCTCAGGTGAATGCGCCGGATCAGGCTGCATCCGGTGGCGGCCTCGGCGATCTTCTGGGCAGTGTGTTCGGCGGCGGACAGCAGGCGAATGCTCCGGCAGGCACGCAGGCAGATTCACAGGCTGGTGGCCTTGGTGGTCTCGGCAGTGTTCTTGGCGGCTTGCTTGGCGGTGTTCTGGGTGGCACAACCGCAGGACAAGCCGGACAGACCGGCAGCGGTGGTGGACTTGGTGGCGGTTTAGGCGGTCTGCTTGAGCAGCTTACACAGGCTGGTCATGCGGATAAAGTTGATAGCTGGGTTGGTTCCGGCAGTAATGCGTCGATCGAACCGGATCAGCTTGGCAATGCCATTGGTAAAAACACAATTTCGGATATTGCCCGTCAGACGGGTGTCAGTGAGCAGGATTTGCTGGCAGAGCTTTCCGCAGCATTGCCGGGTATTGTTGACAAGCTGACAGCGAATGGTCAGGTGCCGGATATGCAGCAATTGCTGAAAATGCTTGGCCAGAAATAACGAGCGGTTATATCCGGTCTCGTCTGACTGATTTGTGATGAAATGTCCGGATGTAAAACTCCGGACATTTCTTATTTTATGATATGTTATCTGAAGTGCATTCCGAAAATCTGCAGCAGACTTTGGTGCGGGATACGGGTGAAAGCCAATAGATCAGGCATTTCAATGGCTCAGTTTGAGCTGGCAATGCTTCGACTACGCGTTTCATTGTTTCTGAAAGGACAGATTTGTGAGCTTCTTTCCCGGTCAGGATCCGGTTCCCGGTGATCATCAGTCGATTGATGTAATTGAAACGCTGATTATTCCGCGCACCAGTGAAGTAGGCGGCTTGCAGGTGCGCCGAGCTTTGCCGACATCCAAGCGTCGTCTCGTCGGGCCATTTATCTTTTTCGACCGGATGGGGCCTGCTATATTACGGGCAGGGCAAGCGCTGGATGTGGCACCGCATCCGCATATCGGCCTTTCAACTGTTACTTATCTTCTGGACGGCAATATCCGTCATCGTGACAGTCTGGGCACCGAGCAGGTGATTAATCCCGGTGAAGTCAATTTGATGACTGCGGGACGCGGCATTGTGCACTCAGAACGCACGCCGGAAGAAATGCGCGGATCGCCGCTGGCTATCTCTGGTGTGCAGACATGGGTTGCTTTGCCTGAACGCTCTGAAAATATGGCGCCGGAATTCAGTAATCATACGGTGCAGCAATTGCCGTGGCTGGCGGAAAAAGAATTCCGCATGCGTCTGATGATCGGCGATATGCACGGATTGAAGTCCAATGTGCCGACTTATAGCGAAACACTTTATGCCGATGTATTTATCGAAGCGGGCGGTAAATTCCATTTACCTGCCGTGCAGGAAGAGCGGGCGATTTATATCCTGAGCGGTGCAGTGCGTATCGCCGGAGAAGTATTTACCGATAATCAGCTGCTGGCATTCCGGCAGGGCGATGATATTGTGATTGAAGCCGTGCCGCAAAATTTTGCGACTGAAGGTGCACAGATCATGGTCTTCGGTGGTGAGGCGATGGATAGCCGCCGTTATATCTGGTGGAATTTCGTTTCATCATCAAAAGAACGTATTGAACAGGCAAAGGAAGAGTGGCGCAGCCGTCGCTTTGATATTGTGCCGGGCGATGCGGAGGAATTTATCCCGCTTCCCGAATAACTATTTGAAATAGTTGATTGCAAATGACCGGCAGATGGGAAACAAAGCCTTTTAAATATGTTTCTGTCTGCCCTGAACTGTCCATAGAATAATAAGGTTTTCCAGATGACCGGTTTTAATAACAAGTTGCACACACCGTTGCTGGATCAGGTGCATTTGCCGGAAGATTTGCGAAAGCTTGCGCCTGCGCAATTACCGCAACTGACTGAAGAATTGCGTGCCGATCTGATTGATGTGGTGTCACGCACAGGCGGTCATCTTGGCTCTAGTCTTGGTGTGGTCGAACTCACTGTGGCGCTGCATTATCTGTTCGATACACCGAATGATCGCCTGATATGGGATGTGGGGCACCAAACCTATCCGCATAAAATTCTGACCGGACGCCGTGAGCGCATGTCGACCATTCGTCAGGAAGGCGGTCTGTCCGGTTTCACTAAACGTGCTGAAAGTGAATATGACGATTTCGGCACCGGCCACGCGTCCACCTCGATTTCCGCAGGTCTTGGCATGTCTGTGGCAAGCGAACTCAAAGGTGAGAAGCGCAATGTCATTGCAGTGATCGGTGACGGTTCCATGTCCGCCGGTATGGCCTATGAGGCGATGAATAATGCCGGTGCGCTGGATGCCCGTCTGATCGTTATTCTCAACGATAATGATATGTCGATTGCACCGCCGACCGGTGCGATGAGCGCCTATCTTGCGCGTCTGGTCTCGGGGCCGACTTATCGAAACTTGCGCGAGATGGCCAAGCAGATCAGTAAGAAGCTGCCGAAATTCTTTCAGGATAAAGCCCGTAAGACGGAAGAATTTGCCCGTGGCTTCTGGGCTGGCGGCACAATGTTTGAAGAGCTAGGCATGTATTATGTCGGCCCTGTGGATGGTCATAATCTCGATCATCTGCTGCCGGTGCTAACCAATATCCGCGATAATGTTGACGGGCCTGTCTTGGTGCATGTGATAACCCAGAAGGGCAAAGGTTACGCCCCTGCGGAAGCCGCAGCCGATAAATATCACGGCGTTAACAAGTTTGATGTCATTACCGGCAAGCAGTCAAAGCCGCCTGCAAATGCGCCGAGCTATACAAAAGTCTTTGCCAATGCGCTGATTGAAGAAGCGCGTCATGACGAGAAGGTTGTGGCTGTGACTGCGGCTATGCCAGACGGAACAGGGCTTAATCTTTTCGGGCAGGCATTTCCGAAACGGACTTTCGATGTCGGCATGGCAGAGCAGCATGCGGTGACTTTTGCCGCTGGTCTGGCAGCAGAAGGTTTGAAGCCCTTTGCAGCGATTTATTCCACCTTCCTGCAACGTGCCTATGATCAGGTGGTGCATGATGTGGCGATCCAGCATCTGCCGGTACGTTTTGCGATTGACCGTGCCGGTGTCGTCGGTGCGGATGGTGCCACTCATGCGGGCAGTTTTGATACTGCCTTCCTGAGCAATTTGCCGGGTTTTGTGGTGATGGCCGCATCGGATGAAGCCGAGCTGGTGCATATGGTGCGCACTGCTGCGGAATATGAAGAAGGGCCGATCTCGTTCCGCTATCCGCGTGGCGATGGTGTGGGTGTTGATCTGCCGGAGCGTGGTACTGTTCTGGAAATCGGCAAAGGCCGGATTGTCCGCGAAGGCAGCAAGATCGCGATTTTGAGCTTCGGTGCGCGGTTGCAGGAATGTTTGGCTGCTGCTGATGAGCTGGATGCAGCAGGTCTTTCCACCACTGTTGCCGATGCGCGTTTTGCCAAGCCGCTGGATCATGATCTGATCCGCCGTCTTGCTAAAGAACATCAGGTGCTTCTGACAATTGAAGAGGGTGCAACTGGTGGCTTTGGTGCCCAGGTGTTGCATTATCTCAGCAATGAAGGGGCGCTGGATCACGGTCTGCGTGTTCGCACGCTGACTTTGCCGGATGCATTTCTGGATCATGCCAAGCCTGAGGCGATGTATGCCGGTGCAGGCTTGGATAGTACAGGCATCGTGCGGGCTGCCTTTGCAGCGCTCGGCCGCGATGTGCTGACCGGTGAGGCAGGAGGCGGACTGCGGGCATAATCTGCTGGCAGGCTTTGCCATCTTGATCGACATGCGCGGATAAAACACCTTGCGCTAAGCTGCTGTCTCCTTCATTGAGGCAGCATGAGTGAAAATACAGATAAGATACGCCTTGATCAGGCGCTGGTGGAGCGCGGGTTGTTTGCCTCGCGCTCGCGTGCCCGCGATGCGATAGCGCGTGGCACCGTGCGCGTGAATGGTCAGGTTGTCACAAAAGCCGGTCAGATCGTAACGGCACAGGCCGAATTAGCGGTGGATGATCCGGCGAGCCGTTTTGTCTCCCGTGCGGCGCTGAAACTGACGGCTGCGCTCGATCATTTTGGTTTTGAGGTTGAGGGTAAGACGGCGCTGGATATCGGGGCATCCACCGGTGGTTTCACACAAGTGCTGCTCGAGCGCGGTGCAGAGCATGTGATCTGCGTCGATGTCGGCCATGACCAGTTGCATGAGACTTTGCGCGGCGATAAACGCGTTACCAATCTCGAAGGGCTGAATGCCCGTGTGCTGGATGTGAGTCATTTGCAAGAACGCAAGGTTGAGATTGTTGTCTCGGATGTCAGCTTTATCTCGTTGAAACTGGCATTGCCTAACGCACTTGCCTTTTGTGCCGATGGTGGCTGGTGTCTGCTGTTGGTGAAACCGCAATTCGAAGCTGGTCGCGAGGCAATCGGCAAGGGTGGCATTCTCAAAGACCCGTCGCAGGGTGAGAAGATTGCGCAGAATTTGCAGGCATGGCTCAATGAGCAATCCGGCTGGCAGGCTTTAGGATTTTGTGCCTCACCGATTACCGGTGGTGACGGCAATCAGGAATATATTTTGGCAGGCAGGAAGAACAAAGCTGCCGCCGCGAAGGACGATGTTTGATGAGTTTGCGTGTTACAATTAATGCGATGGGTGCCGGTGGTGATGGTATTGCCCAGCTGCCGGATGGTCAGGTTTTTGTGCCTTTTACCTTGCCAGGTGAAGTTGCCAATGTTGCGCGGGATAAGAGCCGCGCCAGCCTGATGGCATTGCTGGAAACATCGGAACAGCGTGTAGAACCATCCTGCCGCCATTTTGAGGACTGCGGCGGTTGCGCCTTGCAGCACTGGGAAATGTCTGCCTATCAGGCATGGAAGCGCTCACTGGTGGCAGCCAGCCTTGACGGGCGTGGTTTGAAATATGAGCTTGCACCGCTGGTGCCATGCGCACAGCAGAGCCGCCGTCGTGCGACTTTCGCTATCCGCAAAACCGAAGCCGGTTTGCTGCTCGGCTTTAACCGTCACCAGAGTCATGAGCTGATCAATATTTCTGAATGTGCGGTGACAGTTCCGGCGATTATCTCCCGTCTGGATGATCTGCGCAAAGTCGCTATTCATCTGGCCGATGGTGCAAAGCCGTTTAAACTGACGGTTACTGATACGGAATCCGGCCTTGATCTGGCTGCAAGCGGCTGCCCGACACCGGATGATGCGGCGCGCCGTATTCTTACACCTTTGATGATGGAACTGGGCTTTGCCCGTCTCAGCGTTGACGGCGAGATTATTCTGGAACCGAAAAAGCCATTGATTACCTTTGGCAAAGTGCCGGTGAATATTCCGTCCGGCAGTTTCCTTCAGGCAACAATCGAAGCTGAAGAAGCCATGGTTGCGCTGGTGATCGGTCATTTCAAAAAGGTCAAAAGAGCGGCCGACCTGTTCTGTGGTGTTGGTACTTTTGCACTGCGTATGGCTGAAACCATGGCGGTTCATGCGGTGGAAAATGATGCACCGGCACTGGCCGCACTGGATCGCGGTATTCGTCATGTGCAGGGGCTAAAGCCGGTCACGCATGAGCGACGCGATCTGTTCCGCCGTCCGATCCTGCATAAGGATCTCAATGCCTATCAGGGCGTGGTTTTTGATCCGCCGCGTGCCGGTGCTGAAGAACAGGCAATGCAGATTGCCAAATCATCCGTGCCCAAAGTCGCGGCTGTTTCCTGTAATCCGGTGACACTGGCGCGCGACCTCGCCATTCTGGTCAAGGGCGGCTACAAGATCGACAAGATCATTCCTGTCGATCAGTTTCTGTGGTCATCCCATGTGGAAACCGTGGCACTTCTCTCGAAAAAGTAATCAGGAGAGGGCGGGTGTTCAGCCGAACAACCCGCCTTCATCCGTATCAATTGTGATCGAAGACAGAGTGATATGGCGCGGTCGGGTGATCGCAAACATTACCGCCTCACATACATCGCGGTTGGTCGCGCGCTCACCTTTGGAGCGCTCCTGAATGGCATCCCATTCCGCATCAGCCGGTGAAATATCATCCAGATATGGCGGATGCACACAGAGTGAGCGCACCGGCGTGCCGCGCAGGATTTGCTGTAAGCCTGTTGCTATCGCTGCCTGTGCATGTTTCGCAGCATAAAACGGTACAGCCACACTATGCAGCGGGGCATTCGGCAATGCGCTGATAGAACCAATGGTAACAATATCCGGTTTGGATGAGTTTCTCAGCAGTGGCAGCAGGCCTTGCGTGAACAGAAAATTACCGGTGACTGCTGCATTGATCGTGCCGAAGACTTCTTGTTCCGTATGCGGTTCATCACTGGCTTCCAGCCACATCGCACCATTATTAATCAGCAGATCAACCGTGTCGTATTTTTCTGTGATCTGGGCAATTGCACTGCTGATACTGGCATTATCCGCCAGATCCACCACAACCTGATCAGGGCGCAGTCCTGTCCGTTGTTCAATCTGACTGGCAATATCATTGAGCGCAGACTGATTGCGAGCGCAGAGCACAATCTTGCAACCGGCATCCGCCAGCATCATCGCCATTGCAGCACCAAGGCCACGACCGGAGCCGGTGATAACAGTCGTCAAACCATTCAGATTTTTCATGTTTATACCGCGGTTCCGCCAACAGTCATCTGATCCATACGCAGATGCGGCTGGCCAACGCCAACAGGCACCCACTGGCCGCCTTTACCGCAATTGCCGGAGCCATTATCGAGCTTGCTGTCATTGCCGATCATTGACACGCGATGCATGGCATCTGGGCCGTTGCCGATCAGCATGGCACCTTTGACCGGTGCGCCGACTTTACCGTCTTCAATCATATAGGCTTCGGTGCAACCAAATACGAATTTACCGGAGGTGATGTCCACCTGACCACCGCCGAAAGACACCGCATAGATGCCTTTTTTAACAGAAGCGATAATTTCTTCCGGTGTTTTATCACCGGAGAGCATCATCGTATTGGTCATGCGCGGCATCGGTGCATGGGCATAGGATTCACGGCGGCCATTACCGGTCGGCTGCATGCCCATCAGACGGGCATTCTGACGATCCTGCATATAATTGACCAGCTTACCGTCGTCGATCAGTACCGTGCTGTTGGTCGGTGTGCCTTCATCATCAATGGTCAGCGAGCCGCGACGGTCAGCGATGGTGCCGTCATCCACCACGGTCACGCCCTTAGCGGCAACCTGCTGCCCCATGAGCCCTGCAAAGGCCGAGAGTTTCTTGCGGTTGAAATCACCTTCAAGACCATGGCCTACTGCCTCATGCAGCATCACACCCGGCCAGCCATTGGACAATACGATGTCGAAGGTGCCGGCGGGAGCAGGGATGGCTTCAAGATTAACGAGAGCCTGACGCAGGGCTTCATCTGCCGCGTGCTGCCATGAGCCGGTTGCGATAAAATCCTCAAACAGACGGCGGCCACCCATGGAATAGGAGCCGGATTCCTGACGGTCGCCCTGACCGGCCATGACGGAAATCGACAGGCGCACCATCGGACGGATATCGCGGACAAAATGACCATCAGCGCGCAGAATTTCTACCTGCTGCCAAGAGCCGCCAATGCTGACACTGACCTGACGCACTTTGCTGTCTTTGGCACGCAAATATCCGTCAATCTGCTGGAGTAGCACGACTTTTTCATCGAAAGTTGGAGAGCCCAGCGGGTTCACATCGGTATAGAGGTGGCGGTTAGTGCCATTTGGCGCCGCGCTATAACTGCCTGTTGCGTTACGCGAAATTGCAGAGGCCGCATCGGCTGCACGGAGCAGGGCGCTATGGGTCAGTTCGCCGGAATGGGCATAACCAACCGTTTCACCGGAAACGCAGCGCAGACCAAAACCTTGCCCCTGATTGAACGCGCCGTTTTTCAGGCGGCCATCATCAAAGACCAGAGATTCAGATTCCGCATATTCCAGATAAAGTTCACCGTCTTCACTACCGTGGAGCGATTGTGAGACCAGTTTTTCAACCTGATCACGGCTGATATCGAATTCATCAATCAGGCTTCGGGAAGTCGTGGAACTCATAAAATTACTCCGGAACAGCGGCGGCGTCCTGTATCAGGACGATTATTGTTCTTTGTATATGGCGAGTTTGCGGCTTTGGAACAAGCCGCAGAGCGGGATAAAATAAAAACGCCGCCGTCAAAATATGAGCGGCGGCGTTTTAATCAGATTAAAAGACTTATGGCAGTTTGTTGAAGCCGTCGCTGAAGCCTTGCAGTTCAACCGGAATACCAACGCCTTCTTCCGGTGTCTGGAAGACGATGAAGGTTGCAGCTTTACCCTTGCGCAGTGTTTCGATCAGCGCATCATCAAGGATAACCTCTGCATAACAGCCGTCTTCAAAGCAGCGTACGAAATAGGCACGACCGATATCCTTGCCATCCACATTGAGACCGAGACCGTTTGGCAGCAGCACGCCGAGTGGTGCAAGAACACGCAGAATGCGTGCTTTGTTATCGGCGGTTTTGAGAACAACGACAGAAAGGCCGAGTTCAGGGCGATCCGCTGCGATCACATTCTGGATCAGCGCACATTGCTCGGTCTTGGCACCGGCAGGCTTGTCACAAAGAATGGACCATGCGCCATGCTGAGAGCGCAAAGTGCCGTTTTTCTGCGAAGCACCGGCCGCCGTTGGCTGGGGTGCGGATTGAGCAAAAGCAGCAGAGGCGGATACAGCCATAAGGCCTGCACCGAGCAGAGCAGCGGCAACTTTACGGCTGACAGAAGAGAAATGGTGCATATTTATGATACCTTTGGCGGCTCGGTAAACATTACATCGGTAAATGCGGCGCGAGCCGTAAGTACCCTTTGAAAGCGTATTTAAGTGAGGTCTTTGCGTCATTTCCGGAAACCGGCAAATCAGAAAGCCATGCTTTTTATTCTGTGTACATGGATAATGGCGGAATTTGAACCGGATAAGGTAAAGTTTTAGTATAAATCAGATTATGAACACCATTCTAAATCCGCATTGTTGAAATTATCGCTATGCCATGCACAGTTTTCGTCATGGGCTCTCCCTTTCAGCTCCGTGAATTTTACTCTGATACGGCGGAGCGTGCAGGGTTTGAAATCTGCGGTGCTTTTAAAGGCTTTGTAGCAGGGGCACCGGGAATACGCGGGGCTATTGTTTTATCTGTATTTTACTTGATCCAGATCAATGCAAATAAGCCCGGATTGTGAATTGATTCTCCTCCCTGAGGCCGGAATAAGGCGTGATCAGCGAATTTGGGCTGTTTTGGCGCGGTTGAGACAATCAGACTCATCTTAAGATTTTTCCGGAGAGACAAAAATTATATACAATGACGTTGTGTTGGTTTTCCTTTCCAACTTATTGATTTTATGTATTTTTATGAATTGTTTTTTAAAAATCCATATCCCGTTTCCGGTGATGTGAGCCGGAAAAGACTGGTGTTTTTAAGTTGTATTACGCGCAAAAATGCCGCACGGGAAAATCTTCGCCTTCCTTGCTTGGTGCTATAATGTGTTGTCAGTACGGTGGGGGAACGGGGCATTGGCTAGGGAAGAGCTATGTCTGCGATTAACCGGCAAGGCTATAATCGGGAGAAGATGCTGGTGGATAGGGTTATTGCCACAAATAAAGCCGTTGCAGGTAAGGATTCTGCGATGAAAAAACATATTTTGACCGGCAGCGCGGTTGCATTCGGCGCAGTGTCCGGTCTTTTGGCGTCTGCAGCGGGTGCGCTGGCTGACAAGCCGGTTGACTGGCAGCTGAGCTGGCAGGATTCCGCAACGAAAATTGCGGATCAGATACATTGGTTCGAACGTTATTCGCTGATGTTCATTATTCCGGTAACCGGTCTGGTGATGCTGCTGCTCTTGTGGTGCATCCTGCGCTTCCGTAAAGGCGCTAATCCGGTTGCTTCCAAAACCAGCCATAACACAACGATTGAAGTGATCTGGACACTGGGGCCGGTCATTATTTTGCTGTTTCTGGCCATTCCGTCCTTCCAGCTTCTGACAGCGCAATATTCTCCGGATGAGCCAAAACTGACTGTTAAAGCAACAGGTTACCAGTGGTACTGGGGTTATGAATATCAGACAGAAGAGCCGCTTTCATTTGATGCGCTTCTGCTGAAAGATGAGGACCGTGCTGCTGCCGGAAAACAGGATCTGGTTGCTTATCCGCGTCTTTTGGCCGTTGATAATGAAGTTGTGGTTCCTGTGGATACGACTGTCCGCTTGCTGGTGACAGCTGCCGATGTGATCCACTCATGGGCAATGCCTGCTTTCGGCGTCAAGATGGATGGTGTTCCGGGACGTAATAACGAAACATGGTTCAAGGCTGCCCGTGAAGGGCTCTATTACGGCCAGTGTTCCGAACTGTGCGGTAAAGATCATGCTTATATGCCGATTGCTGTGCGCGTTGTTTCGCAGGAGCGTTATGATGCATGGCTTGCTGCCGCCCGCACAGATATTTCCGGTGCGAATAAGACACTGATGGCTGAAATTGAAAATGATACCAAGACCGTGACTGTTGCCGGAAACTGATTATAAGCCTGACGTGAATGAAAACTTCGTCAGGCTCTTGGGTTTTTACAGGTCACGAACCGCATGGCTGCTTAAAAATCAAATATGATTTAAGACGGAATTCATGCGGTAATTTAATATTTTAGAATACCTGTTTTGGTTCCCTAAAGGGCATTTGGTATTCGTTCAGAACGGGAGCAATCTTATGGCTGGTTCAACAGCTCACGATACCCGAAAGGGAGCCCCTCACGCAGGGGCGGATGCACACCATGACGACCACAAGCCGCGCGGCTGGGTTCGCTGGGTGTATTCGACCAATCACAAGGATATCGGTACACTTTATCTGATCTTTGCGATTATTTCCGGTATCATCGGCGGGGCATTGTCCATCGCTATGCGTGCGGAATTGCAGGAGCCTGGTATCCAGATTTTCCACGGTCTGGCTTCCATGGTCTATGGCGTTGAAGGCGATGCGGCTATGGACGCCGGCAAGCATATGTTCAACGTGTTTACCTCCATGCATGCGCTGATTATGATCTTCTTCATGGTTATGCCTGCGCTGATCGGCGGTTTCGCCAACTGGATGGTTCCGCTGATGATCGGTGCGCCTGATATGGCGTTCCCGCGCATGAACAATATTTCATTCTGGCTGCTGCCTCCGGCATTGTTGCTGCTGCTGATTTCCTTCTTCGTGCCGGGTCCTGCCGGTGGCTGGGGTGCAGGTGGCGGCTGGACGCTGTATCCGCCGTTGTCGACTTCGGGGCAACCGGGACCTGCAGTGGATTTCGCAATTCTGTCGATCCATATTTCCGGTGCGTCGTCCATTCTCGGTGCGATCAACTTCATTACAACCATTTTGAATATGCGTGCGCCGGGCATGACCCTGCATAAAATGCCGCTTTTTGCATGGTCTGTTCTGGTTACAGCCTTCCTGCTTCTGTTGTCGCTGCCGGTTCTGGCTGGTGCGATCACCATGTTGCTGACAGACCGTAACTTTGCGACAGCATTCTTCGCACCTGAAGGTGGCGGTGACCCGATCCTGTATCAGCACCTGTTCTGGTTCTTCGGGCATCCGGAAGTGTATATTCTGATCCTGCCGGGCTTCGGCATTGTCAGCCACGTGATTTCGACCTTCTCGAAAAAACCGATTTTCGGTTATCTCGGCATGGCTTATGCGATGGTTGCAATTGGTGTGGTCGGCTTTGTGGTCTGGGCGCACCATATGTATACGGTGGGTCTGTCGCTTGATACGCAGCGCTATTTTGTGTTTGCAACCATGGTGATTGCTGTGCCGACCGGTATCAAGATCTTCTCGTGGATTGCCACAATGTGGGGCGGTTCGATTGATTTCCGTACGCCAATGATGTGGTCAATCGGCTTTATCTTCATGTTTACCGTTGGTGGTATGACCGGTGTTCAGCTGGCCAATGCCGGTTTGGACCGTGCGCTGCATGACACTTATTATGTTGTAGCGCATTTCCATTACGTGCTGTCGCTGGGTGCCGTATTCGCGATCTTTGCGGGCTGGTATTACTGGTTCCCGAAAATGTTCGGCTACATGTATAATGAAACCATCGGTAAGATTCACTTCTGGCTCACATTTATCGGTGTGAACCTCGTATTCTTCCCGCAGCATTTCCTCGGTCTTGCCGGTATGCCGCGCCGCTATATCGACTATCCTGATGCCTATACAGGTTGGAATATGGTGTCGTCCTACGGTTCGTATATTTCCGGCTTTGCGGTGTTGGTTTTCCTCTATGGTGTATTTGAGGCCTTTGCGAAAAAGCGTGCCACAAGTGCAAACCCATGGGGTGAGGGTGCAACAACACTGGAATGGCAGCTGTCATCGCCGCCGCCATACCACCAGTGGGAACAGCTCCCGCATGTGAAGTAATCATTGTTCGGGCGGCGTCAGTCTGCCGCCGCCCGATACAAACGAAAATGCCGGATAGCATGATTTATGCAATTCATAGGGCCGTTCACTTTTAGGCTATTTATGAATTTCCTAAATTATGACGGGTGTACCGTGCGGTGTTTGGGTGTATAGAGGCGCTATTAGCGCTTTACGCACCACAGGTGCTGCAACAGTCGCGCAAGAAAAATGCGGCGTTGCGGGAGAAGCAGTCTCCCCGCAAATAGCTGCTCAGAGTGCGACATTCGTTTTAAGGAATTGCCGGGTTTGAGATCCGGTATCCGGTTTTGCCGGAATTGTTGAATAAGGACAGATACAGATAATGTCTCTGGTTGAGAAAAATAACATGACTGGTGAAGCCGGACAGCAGATGCAGCTGTCGGAAGCGAGCGCGGCTGATTATATCGCGCTGCTGAAACCGCGTGTCATGTCGCTGGTTGTATTTACCGGTTTTGTTGGTCTGATCGTGGCTCCCGGCCATATGAATCCGGTTATGGCTGCGATTGCTATTCTTTGTATTGCGATCGGCGGCGGTGCCTCCGGCGCACTGAATATGTGGTATGATGCGGATATTGACCGCATTATGAAGCGTACCAAAAACCGGCCGATCCCTGCAGGTCTGATCCGTGAAGAAACAGTGCTTGCCTATGGTATTACACTGTCTGTCTTTTCCGTGATGACGCTTGGCCTGCTTGTCAACTGGCTTGCCGCTGCTTTGCTGGCCTTTACAATTTTCTTCTATAGCGTCGTTTATACGATGTGGCTGAAACGCTCGACACCGCAGAATATTGTGATTGGCGGTGCCGCCGGTGCATTCCCGCCGATGATCGGCTGGGCTTCGGTAACCGGCACGATTTCGATTGAAAGCGTTGTTCTGTTTCTGATTATCTTCCTGTGGACGCCGCCGCATTTCTGGGCGCTGTCTCTGTTCACATCCGGTGATTATGAAGCGGCAAAAATTCCGATGATGCCGAATGTGCGGGGTGAAAAATCCACACGTTTGCAGATCGTGGTCTATTCACTGATCGTGGCACCGGTTGGCGTTCTGCCATGGTTCCTCGGCTTCGGCGGCCATGTCTATGGTGTACTCTCTGCATTGCTTGGCGCAATCTTCATATGGCGCGCAGTGCAGCTATGGATGGCGCCGGAGCATGAAACACAAATGCGTGCTGCCCGTGCGCTGTTTAAATTTTCGCTGGTTTATCTGTCCGCTTTGTTCAGCATCTTGCTTGTTGAGGCACTGGTGGCGAAAATACTGCCGGTAATAGGGGGATAATGATGGCGGATAAAGAAGCAAAAACTGAACTCGAACTGATAACGCAGACAGAGAAACAGAAGAAAGCCCAGCGCAGCCGTTCTGTGGCTCTGGCATTGGCTTTAGCGGCCTTTGTTCTGATCGTTTACATCGGCACATGGGTTAAACTTGGACCAGGTGTGCTGGTTCGCCCGATGTAATCGGAACTGTCAGCGTTTTAAGTCGCAGGGAGGCGGCATAGGCAATGATACAGAAACCGGAAAATACAGAAACAATGCAGGCGCCTGCAGCAGAAGACACTGCTGTACAAGCCGCACGTCATCAGCGTTCCAATCGTATTGTTGCTTTATCCTGTACCAGTTTTTTCGTTGCTATGATCGGCATGGCCTATGCAGCTGTGCCGCTTTATCAGATGTTTTGTCAGGTTACCGGCTATGGCGGCACAACGCAGCGCGTTGAGCAGATGTCGGATACGATACTCGATCAGACGGTCAATGTACGCTTTGATGCCAATGTGTCCGGCGGACTGCCATGGGAGTTCAAGCCGGTTCAGCGCGAAGTGACTGTGCGTATCGGTGAAACGACTATCGTTAATTACGAAGCGAAGAATATTTCAGACCGCCCGGCTTCGGGACGTGCGACATTCAACGTGTCGCCGGATCTCACAGGCTCCTATTTCAACAAGGTTCAGTGCTTCTGCTTCACAGACACAACCCTTGCCGCCGGTGAGACAATGGAAATGCCGGTCATGTTCTTTGTCGATCCGGATATTGTGAAAGAAAAAGACCTTAAAGGGCTGAAGACGATCACCTTGTCTTATACATTTTTCCCGCTGGACAAGGAGCCGGTAAATTCAGCCGCAGTGCCTGCTGTTCTGCAGAAAAATGCTGAAATTAAGCCGGTGGTCAAGCCGCAAGGATAGAGATGCCGCGACATCATGTTGCGGTGCGCAAAAAAGCGAACTGCATCAAGAATATGGTCAAGAGGGGCTATGTTCGGCGCATGAAACGACTGAATGCGCCAGCGGCACAAAGTAAAGAACAGGGTGCTTGTCGGGGGATATCCGGATGCAGCACCGGAAAGATAAACAGAGGAGCCTTGGGGCATAAACCTTAAGGGGGAATGACATGGCAGACACTCATCAGAAGAACCACGACTATCATATTATAGATCCTAGTCCGTGGCCGTTTCTGAGCTCGGTTGGTGCATTTGTTCTGGCCATTGGCGGTATCGCTTATATGCGCTACCTCAATGCAGGCGAGCTGCATCTGTTTGGTATCAATTTTGTAACGCCATGGCTGTTCTTTATCGGCATCGCCATCATCCTGTACTGCATGTATGGCTGGTGGTCAGATACGATCCGTGAGGGCAAGGAAGGCCACCATACCCGGGTGGTTTCCATCCATCTGCGCTATGGCATGATTATGTTCATTGCCTCCGAAGTTATGTTCTTCGTGGCATGGTTCTGGGCGTTCTTTGATGCCAGCCTGTTCCCGAATGAAGTGCATCAGGTGATGCGTGCAGAATTCACCGGTGGTCAGTGGCCTCCGAAAGGCATGGAAGTTCTCGATCCTCTGCACCTGCCGCTTTATAACACCGTTATTCTGCTGCTCTCCGGTACAACATTGACATGGGCGCATCATGCGCTGCTGCATAATGACCGCAAAGGCCTTGTCTGGGGATTGGCGCTGACTGTTGTTCTCGGCGTGCTGTTCTCTTTCGTGCAGGCTTACGAATATATTCATGCGCCATTTGCCTTCAAAGATTCCGTTTATGGTGCAACATTCTTCATGGCGACCGGCTTCCATGGTTTCCACGTTATTGTTGGTACGATCTTTCTGGCTGTTTGTCTGATCCGCTCTATCCGCGGTGATTTCACGCCGAAGAACCATTTCGGTCTGGAGGCCGCTGCATGGTACTGGCATTTCGTGGACGTGGTTTGGCTGTTCCTGTTCTTCAGCATTTATGTATGGGGGTCATGGGGCGCACCGATTGCCGTACATTAACCGGCATCAGGAATAATGGCATTTTGCCGGAGTTCTGAACCTGATGGGATAAGGAAAGCGTCGCGGTTTTTGAGGGCTGCGGCGCTTTTAGTTTCTTAAAGTGCCGTGTGCCAGACTTGGCACATAAAACTCGCTCCAACACTTTAAAATTTTGCTCTGGTTTTAACGGCGCAACTAGAGCATTTCACAGTCAAGTTGGATCAACTTGACGGCAGTGATAATGCGACAAAATAAAGAATCTAGAGCGAGCGCTATGATCCAATTTGGACGTAAACCGCTCTAGACCGCAGCGGAGGTGGAATGATGCATAATGAAGATAGTCTTTATCCGCCGGTAGAGCCAATCAAAGCCGGTATCAAAGGACGTTGTCCGCGCTGCGGACAGGGCGCTTTGTTTAATGGTTATCTGAAACTGGCAAAGCGCTGCGAGGTCTGCGAACTGGATTATGGTTTTGCAGATTCCGGTGACGGGCCTGTTGTTTTTGTGCTTCTGCTTGACGGTTTTCTTGTTACGGCTTTGGCGCTCTGGGCTGAGGTATCTTATCAGCTGCCGCTCTGGCTGCATTTTATCATCTGGATACCGCTGGCTATTCTCATCGGGTTAGTGCTGACGCGCTGGATGAAAGGTATTCTGATAACTCTGCAATATAAGCATAAAGCGGCGTCGGGGCAGCTCGACAGGCGAGGACGCGAATGACTGCCACCGGCAAAACATCGAAGCCCTTCCCATGGATTTTACTGCTCTGCAGCAGCATTGCTTTTGCCGTTCTGCTGGGGCTTGGTATCTGGCAGACACAGCGTTTATTCTGGAAAGAACAGCTGATTGCGCAGATTGAAGAAAGGGTGCATTCCGCACCAAAACCGCTGAGTGACATTGAGGCTGAATTTGCAAAAAGCGGTGCTGTAGATTACATGCCGGTGACTTTGCGCGGTACATTTCAGCATGAGCGCGAACAGTATTTTTTTACGACCTTTAAAGGCGCATCCGGCTATGCGGTTTATACGCCGCTGATCCTGAATGACGGGCGGGCTGTTCTGGTTAATCGTGGTTTTGTGCCTTATGAAAAGCAAAATCCGGCAACACGGCCACAAGGTCAGATCACGGGAGAGGTGACTGTTACGGGGCTTGCCCGTGATCCGCTGATTGCCAAACCGTCTTTTTATCTGCCGGATAATGAACCGGCCAAAAAACTTTATTACTGGAAAGATTGGGGCGCGATGATGGAAAATAGCGGCCTTGCTCAGGATCGTGATTTTGTCGGGTTTTTTGTGGATGCGGATGCCACAGCCAATGCCGGTGGCCTGCCGCAGGGCGGGATAACCATTCTGGAGCAACCGAATAATCATCTGCAATATGCGGGCACATGGTTCGGGTTGGCTGCCGTTTTGCTGGTTGTCACCTTTATCTATATTTTCCGTCAGCGTCGCAGCGCGGATGCGCAATAGCTGTTGACATTGCGCGATGCGAAGCCCAATTGCTACAGCAGCATTTGTTTTACAGCGCATTGATGATCTATGGTCGCAATGTTGCTTTGAAGACAGGATAATCAGAGTTCAATGACCGATAAGCCTAAGCTGACCATCCGCCTGTGCGGTCCACGTGGATTTTGCGCCGGAGTTGATCGCGCTATTCAGATCGTTGTGCTGGCGCTGAAGAAATACGGCGCTCCGGTCTATGTGCGTCATGAGATTGTTCACAACCGCTATGTGGTTGAAGGCCTGCAGGCGCGGGGTGCGATTTTCGTGGAAGAGCTGGACGAAATTCCGATGGAGCACCGCGATCAGCCGGTGGTATTTTCCGCTCACGGTGTGCCAAAATCCGTACCGGAAGATGCGGATGCGAAAAACCTGTTCTATCTGGATGCAACCTGTCCGCTGGTTTCTAAAGTGCATAAACAGGCGATGCGCCATCAGCGTCTTGGCCGGCATGTTATTCTGATCGGCCATTCCGGCCATCCGGAAGTGATCGGCACAATGGGGCAACTGCCGGAAGGTACGGTTTCTTTGATCGAAACTGTAGCAGACGCAGAGGCCTATCAGCCGGAAGATCCTGAAAACCTCGGCTTCGTAACGCAAACCACACTATCGGTAGATGACACTGCGGGGATTATTGCCAAGCTTCAGGAACGGTTTCCGCAGCTGACAGCGCCTGCCGCTGAATCCATCTGCTATGCCACAACCAATCGTCAGGAAGCGGTGAAAGAAGCGGCTCCCGGCTGTGATCTGTTTCTGATTGTCGGCGCGCCGAACTCTTCAAATTCCAAACGTCTGGTGGAAGTGGCCGAGCGCTCCGGTGCCCGTCATTCTCTGCTTGTGCAGCGTGCGGAGGAGATTGACTGGGATAATCTGGGCGAGCTTTCGGTGCTGGGGATTTCGGCAGGGGCATCGGCACCGGAAATTATCGTTGATGAGATCATCGATGCGTTTTCGCAGCGTTTTGATGTCACAATTGATCTGGCGATCACCACCGTTGAAACCGAGAATTTCCTCGTAAATCGTCAGATCCGCGATGTGGAACTAACGACTCAGGACATGGCGTTTGTGAACGGCAATCATTGAAATAAAGAATAATCTGCCGCGATTTTCGCAGGTGACGGCAGGGGGAGACCAGCATGGCTGTCTATACGGATATTAATGAAATTGAACTGGCAGCCTATCTGGAAAATTACAACATTGGTACTTTGCTGTCTTTCAAAGGCATTGCCGAAGGTGTTGAGAACTCCAATTTCCTGCTGCGCACGACTGAAGGCACTTTCATTCTGACCCTTTATGAAAAACGCGTGGATCGTGATGATCTGCCGTTCTTCATTAAGCTGATGCAGCATCTGGCGGTCAACGGGATTGAGTGCCCGCAGCCGGTTGTGCAAAAAAACGGTGAGGCGATTGGTGAATTGGCTGGTCGTCCGTCGGCAATTGTCACCTTTCTCGAAGGCATGTGGTTGCGCAAACCTGCCGCGGAACATTGCTATGCTCTGGGTGTGGCAATGGCGCAGATGCATCTCGCTGGTCAGAATTTTGCGATGGAACGCGAAAACAGTCTGACACTGAAAGACTGGCGTCCGTTGTGGGAAAAATGCATGGCAGATGCTGATGCCGTTGAGGCCGGCTTGCGTGTACAGACAGAAGCGGATCTGGCCTATCTGGAGCAGAACTGGCCGTCTGATCTGCCGCGCGGTGTGATCCATGCCGATCTGTTTCCGGATAATGTGTTTTTCATCGGTTCGAACCTGTCAGGCATTATCGACTTTTATTTTGCCTGCACGGATATGCTGGCCTATGATCTGGCAATCTGCCTCAATGCATGGTGCTTCGAGCGTGATTTTTCCTATAATCTGACTAAAGGCACAGCTTTGCTGCGCGGTTATAATTCTGTGCGTCCTCTGAACTCCGCAGAGCGTGAGGCTTTGCCGGCGCTGTGCCGCGGCGCTGCCTTGCGCTTTATGCTGACGCGGCTTTATGACTGGATCAATGTGCCTGCAGACAGTTTTGTTACCAAAAAAGACCCGATGGAATATTTGCGGCGTATGCGTTTTCATCGCGAAGTACGCTCGGCCAGTGAATATGGACAGTAAGCAATAACAGGTTACGGTGCTGAATATCCGTGAACTGAGCCTGATAAATAAATGTGAGAAAACCGCTTGAAGACGATTACAGCCTATACGGATGGTGCCTGTTCAGGAAATCCGGGTCCCGGGGGATGGGGGGCGATACTGGAGTATAACGGCCACCGCAGAGAGCTGAATGGTGGTGAGCGGGATACGACCAATAACCGGATGGAGCTGATGGCGGCAATTTCCGCATTGCAGGCACTTAAAGAGCCATGTCAGGTCGATCTCTATACGGACTCGGTATATGTACGCGATGGCATTTCCAAATGGATCGAAGGCTGGAAGCGTAATGGCTGGAAAACCGCGGCCAAGGCTCCGGTTAAAAATGCTGAGCTTTGGCAGGAGCTGGATGCTGCGCGCAAAAATCACAAGGTGACATGGCACTGGGTTAAAGGCCATGCGGGACATCCTGAGAATGAGCGTGCGGATGAACTCGCCCGTGAAGGTATGGCACCATATAAAAAGCGCTGATATTCGTGTAACGAGACTATCTGTGCGACCGCAATGCTGCAGAAAGCAGAGACAATGTTTTACATCGGATTGTTGCTGACGGGTGTTTTTCTGATTTTATCAGCCATTCATGTCTATTGGGCACTTGGCGGTGAGATGGGTAAAGCTGCCGCAGTTCCGGTAAGAGAAGACGGGCAGCAATCATTCACGCCGTCTAAGGCCGGTACTCTGGCTGTGGCCGTTGCGCTGTTTTTGTTTGCCGTTCTGGTTTTCTCTGTCGGTGTTTGGAATGTCACTGTACTTCAGCCGCTAGGTTGGGGACTGGCGTTTATTCTGTTTTTGCGCGCTGTCGGAGATTTCAGGCTGGTCGGCTTTTTTAAACGTCCGTCTAAATCTGAATTTGCGAAATATGACAGCAGGTATTATTCGCCGCTTTGCTTGCTGCTGGCTGCCGGTATTTTATATATTTCGCTCTGATTTTGATCATTCTGTATATAAAAAAGCCCGCTTTGAAGCGGGCTTTTTGCATGCGGATTATGAAATCAGAGCTTTTCGAGCATCGCTTCTGCGGAAGAAACTGTGGCAACGCCCGGATTTTCTTCAATGTCGAGGCTCTTTACAACGCCATCTTCAATCAGCGCTGAATAGCGCTTGGAGCGTACGCCAAGACCGCCGCCGGACAGGTCGATATCAAGACCGGCAGCTTTAGTGAATGCGCCGATACCGTCGGAAAGATAGACGATTTTGCCTTCACCTTCGGTGGCCTTTGCCCATGCGCCCATGACATGCACGTCATTGACGGAAACGACAGCAACAGTGTCTACGCCTTTAGCGATCAGCGCATCGTAATTTGCCAGATAGCCTGGCAGATGGTTCAGTGTGCAGGTTGGGGTGAAAGCACCTGGTACTGCAAAGAGAACGACTTTCTTACCCTGAAAAACGTCATCTGTGGTGACGTCTTTAACGCCGTCAGCAGTTTTGGTTTTGAAGCTCGCTGCTGGCAGTTTATCGCCGATCTGAATGGCCATTGTCTGTTCTCCTTCATACAGATTATGAGTAACGGATATTGGCATTATACATAGCCTCTGACCGGATTTTACGGAAGCGCTATTTCTTGAAATTTCTGGCGGACAGGCGTGTAATTTTCTTCTTAAGGCAGAATATTTCGCTTTTAATATGAATTTTCTAAAATACGAATTTTAAGTAATGTGCTGAAATGGCTGAAAAAATACAAACCGGATTTTCTCGCTTCAAAAAACTTCGATAAATGTGACTTGGCTCATGTAAGCGTTGTGTTATGCTGATTATTCACTATGCCGTGAATGAATAAAACAGACGCATAATCATCCGAAGCGAACGGCAAAAATTACCCATTTATCTTCATCAATCCTGTTGCATTGAAATTGAAAGAGGCGTGTGGTGAACAACGGTTTTCTCAACGGACAATTTCTGCTTGCAATGCCCGGTATGACGGATGAGCGTTTTGCCCGTTCGGTCATTTATATTTGTGCGCATTCAGAGCAGGGGACGATGGGTTTTATCATTAACCAGCTGCAGCCGCTTGAATTTCCCGACCTCTTGATCCGTCTTGGTATCATTACGCAGGCGCAGAGTATTTTACTGCCCGAAAAAGCCCGCTCGCTGATGGTGCGCCGTGGCGGCCCTGTTGAAACCGGACGGGGCTTTGTACTGCATAGCGATGATTTTATGGTCGGCACCAGTATTCCCGTCACCGATGATATCTGTATGACCGCGACTATGGATATTCTCCATGCCATATCGGATGGTATGGGGCCGGATAAAACACTGATGGCGCTTGGCTATGCCGGTTGGGATGCAGGGCAGATTGAGCGTGAAATTGCGAGTAATGACTGGCTGATCTGCCCGCCAACCACAGATTTGCTGTTTGATACGGATATTCTCGGCAAATATGATCGTGTCATGGCGCAGATGGGCGTCGATCCTGCACGCCTCGTTGTTCAGGCCGGACATGCTTAAAGCAAGGTCTGATGCATAAAAAAACACCGCCTCTCCAGCCGAGGCGGTGTTTTTTATTCTCGCCGTATGATACTTATTCTACTGTCTGGCCATTGAGCAGGCGGGCTGCATTTTCAGCAGTCATCGGTTGGCCGAACAGGAAGCTCTGGACATATTCGCAGCCCATTTCACGCAATTGCATGGCATCCTGTTCGCTTTCAACACCTTCAGCAACAACCTTAAGCTCCAGATCCTGTGCCATGCGAATGATGGAGCGCAGCAAGGTTGCTTTCTGCGGCTTGTCACCTTTGACGAATGAACGGTCGATCTTGATCATATCAATCGGGAAGCGTGTGAGATAGGCAAGCGATGAATAGCCGGTACCGAAATCATCCAGTGACAGGCCGACACCCATGGATTTCAGCTCGTTCAGCATATGCGCTGACTGCTCCGGATTTTCCATCAGCACGGATTCTGTCAGTTCCAGTTTGAGTGTGCCTTTGGTCACATGTGTACGGGACAAGATCGCACGGACATCGCTCAGCAAATCCTGACGGATCAGCTGGGTGCTGGACAGATTGACGGAGACAAACAGGTTCGGACGTGACAGGTTCTCCTGCCAGTTGAACAGGTCATTGGCTGATTGCTGCATGGCGAACAGGCCAAGCGGCACGATGAGACCGGAATTCTCGGCAATCGGAATAAATTCAGATGGCGAGATTGGACCACGACGCGGATGTTCCCAGCGCATCAGGGCTTCAAAACCGGCAATTGTACCGTCCTGCAGGTTCACAATCGGCTGATAGGCTATTGTGATTTCCTTACGCTCAATGGCGCGGCGCAGATCCGATTCCAGCTGCAACTTGTCGCTGCCGATAGCACGGAAGGACGGGCGGAACGGCTCAATACGGTCGCCGCCAAAACGCTTGGCCTGATACATGGCCAGTTCCGCATCTTTGATCATATCTTCCGCATTGGCGGCATTGGCTGTCCATGTAAGAAGACCAACAGAAGCGGTCAGTACAATCTCGCGCTTGGCATAGGAAATCGGTGCGCGGATGGCCTGACGCAGCGCTTCCGCAAAAGCAGCCACTTTAGCCGGATCAGACTCGGATGCGAGGATCAGGCCGAACTGGTCGGAAGACAGTCTTGAAAGCGTATCCTGCGGCTTCATCAGGCGGAACAGGCGGCGCGAGATCGTCAGCAGGATTGTATCACCGGCTGACATGCCGAGGCTGTCATTGACTTGTTTGAACCGGTCGATATCAATGACGAAAACAGTCGGTTTGAGCCTGCTCTCATTATAGGACATGCTCATGACATTGGCGAGGCGGTCAAGGAACAGCTCGCGGTTCGGCAGACCGGTAAGATTGTCATGCACAGCATCATGCAGCAGGCGTTCTTCGGCCTTTTTCTGTTCGGTCACATTATGCAGCGTACCGACACAGCGTACAATTTCGCCATCCGAGCCGATAACCGGACGCGCGCGCAGATGATACCAGTGATAATGGCCGTCATTGGCGCGCAGACGGAAAGTCTGGTGAATACGGCCGCGGCGGTTTTCCAGAATAGCATCCAGCGTGGTGCGGAAACGGTCACGGTCATCACCATGCATCACCGGCAACCAGTTACGCACAGGGCCGAGAAGGCTGGCAGCAGCCGTGCCGAGATAGGTGGAAATATCCGGTGTTGTCACCACGCGGTCACGCGGCACATCCCAGTCCCAGACAATATCGCCGGAACCAATGACCGCCAGCGCCTGCCGTTCCATATCGGAGAACAGACCGACACGCAGCACGCCGCCTGCAAAAGCATGTTGCATCACGGTGAAACCGATCAGCAGAACGATCAGTACAAGGCCGCCGCCTAGCGCAGGCTGCACGATATCATTGTCCAGACGACCGGAAACGGCCAGCCATGCGCCGGTCATCCATATGGCTATCAACAGCCATGTGGGGATCAGCATAATTGCGCGGTCATAGCTGCGCAAAGCCAGAATGCCGATGATCGCAATGCCGCAGATAACGGTCAGCGCAAAAGAGATGCGGGCAATGCCGGCAGCAATTGGCGGATCAAAAATCGCCACGCCGCTCAGCATCATCAGACCGAGAACCCATGCCACAGCGCCATAGGAAAAATGGTCGTGCCAGCGGTTGAGGTTGAGATAGGTAAACAGGAAAATCAGGAAACTGGCTGCCAGCGCCACCTCCGTGCCCGCCCGCCACATCTGCTCATTGCCGGGAGTGATGGCGATCAGCTTGTTCCAGAAGCCGAAATCCACGCAGATATAGGCCAGAACCGCCCAAGCCAGTGCCGCCGCTGCAGGAAACAGTGATGTTCCGCGCACGACAAAAAGAATGGTCAGAAACAGTGCCAGCAGACCGGAAATGCCGAGCAGAATACCGCGATAGAGCGTGTAGGAGTTGATTGTGTCTTTATAGGCATCCGGTTCCCACAGATAAAGCTGTGGCAGGTTAGGGGAGGCCATTTCCGCAACCAGTGTAATCACCGAGCCCGGATTGATAGTAATCAGAAACACATCCGCATCAGGGCTGACCTGACGGTCAAGCGCAAAGCCCTCACTTGGCGTGATCGAGGATATGCGCTGTGAACCCAGATCCGGCCAGACAAAGCCGGATTTCACAAGGCGGTAATGCGGCGCAACAATCAGACGGTCAATCTGCTCATCGGTCGGGTTAGCAATAGCGAAAGCTGCCCAGTTACCGCTGGAGCGTTTATCCTTGTCGGCCTGCACTTCAATGCGCCGGACAATGCCGTCGGCACCGGGAGCGGTGGAAACCTGCACAGTATCACCCTGATTATGCATGATCTGCACAGCACGGGTGAGGTCGAGAGCGGTATCTTCTTTGGAAATTTTGATAGGCTCAACTGCGGATGCAGGAACCGTGATCTGCAATAATGCTGCGATAAAGGCAAACACACAGAAAAACGTTTTCAATCGGTTCTGAAAGTTTTCTGTCACTATCTTTACCTTTTTGTCTTGGTATCAGGTGTTTTGCGCTTAATGGTCAGACGACTGTTGTTTTGACTGACAGACTTCTGCGCTGCTCTTCTCCCTCAATCAGACTGTAGAGCAGATGATCCTGCCACAGGCCGTTAATCTTGAGATAGGAGCGCAATGTGCCTTCCAGTAAAAATCCGGCTTTTTCAAGAAGCCTGACCGAACGCAGATTAGACGGAATACAGGCAGCTTCAAGTCTGTGCAACCGCAGTTCACTGAATGCGAAGGGGATAACCAGTTTCAAAGCGTCGAACATATAGCCCTGACCGGCATGAGGTGCACCGCACCAGTATCCGATCTGTCCGGATTGGGCGACACCACGCCGGATATTACCGAGAGTGATTCCCCCCAGCAAAACATTGTCGGACTTACGGAATAAAAACAGCGACCACGCATTTCCGCTGCGTGCCTCTTCGCTGTAATGGCGTAACCGCAGCCGGAAACTCGGTTTTTCCAGCTCGTCATCCCGCCATACCGGCTCCCATGGTGTCAGAAAAGCGCGGCTTTTTTCGCGCAGATTTGCCCATTGGCGGTAATCAGACCATTGCGGTTCACGCAAAAACAGACGCTCTCCCTTCAGATACACAGATGGTGTTTTGCTGAAGGGAAAGCTGATCATGATACCCAGCCTGTCTGAAGAGAGGTTAGAGCATTTCTGAGCTAAAAGCGGGACGCTGTTTTGCGTGCGGAAATGCGTGAAATAAAGAGACAGAGCGGTTCCAATTGTTCATTATTAACCGGAACCGCTCCGGTGTTCAGACTGCCAGTGCCGGACGTTTATTCGCTGCGAAACCGCGTAATGTGCCGTGAATATCATCATAGCCCATCATCTGACTGACAGGGCCGACAGCGGCAATGGTCGGCTTGCTGTCGAGGAACATACGACCGGAAAGATCTGTCAGGCGTTCCGGCGTAATCAGGCTCAGGCGTTCCAGCAGCTCTTCGTTCGGTACCGGGCGACCGTAAAGCAGCATCTGGCGGGCAATCTGACCTGCACGGCTGGCAGCGCTTTCCTGCGACATCAGCAGACCGGCACGATATTGTGCACGGGCACGGTCAACTTCCTGAATATTGATATTGGTGGAGGCTTCATAAAGCTCGTTGAGAACAACCGGAACCAGCTCTTCAAGATTTTCACGACCTGTCGCAGCATGAATGCCGAACAGGCCGGTATCGGAAAAGCCCCAATGGAAGGCGTAAACGGAATAGCACAGACCTCGCTTTTCACGCACTTGCTGGAACAGGCGGGAGGACATGCCACCACCGAGAACCGTTGCCAGAAGCTGTGAGGCATAGAAATCGCGCACATGATAGGCGCGGCCTTCAAAACCGATCAGCACCTGTGCATCCATCAGGTCGCGTTCTTCGCGGTAATCACCGCCGACATAGGATGCTTTCACCGGCGCTGCAGCCTGTGTCGTTGCGCGGAAACCGCCGAGACGGCTTTCCACTTCACGTACAAAAGAAGCATGGTCAACCGCACCGGCAGCGACAACAACCATACGGTCGGCGCTATACTGTTCGTTAATATAGTTACGCAGATCGTCCGGCGTGAAGGATTGCACTGTTTCAGGCGTGCCGAGAATAGAACGGCCAAGCTGCTGGTTGAGGTAAGCGGTTTCAGAAAAACGGTCGAAAACAATATCATCGGGCGTATCATGTGCCGCGCCGATTTCCTGCATGATCACGTTTTTCTCGCGCTCAAGCTCATCTTCGTCAAATTTTGAACTGGTCAGAATGTCGGCCAGAATATCAATCGCCAGCGGCAGATCATTGCGCAACACACGGGCATAATAAGAGGTGGTTTCGACGCTGGTCGCGGCATTGATTTCACCGCCGACATTTTCAATGTCAGCCGCAATCTGCCATGCACTGCGGTTATCAGTGCCTTTAAAGGCCATATGCTCGAGAAAATGTGCAATGCCATGGCGGTTATGCGCTTCATTGCGGGAGCCTGCCTTAACCCAGATGCCCAGTGCCACGCTTTCAATAAGCGGCATGGTTTCGGTGGCAATCGTGAGTCCGTTGGACAGAACACTTACTTCTACACCCATTCTAGGCATACTCCCCTGAGTATTTCACCGTCATTTTCTTTGATGCTGACGGGTATGATAATACGTCAAATTAAACAGATAGAGCAGTTTCAACATTTCAATCGTAAATGAAATTGCTCTATTACTCCGTCTGCCTCTTATGTTTTTTGCAGCATATAAAGGCAGAGTGAAAACTATGCAAATTTGCAGCCATAATACAATATATGGCTGCAACTGCGGTTTAATTATTTCGCAGCTCTTGAATGATTGCGGATGTGATCTTCAATCACTTTCAGGTCATTCTGCAGACGCGTAAAATGCTCTTTACGCTCCATCAGATCGCTGAGCCATGCAGGCAGAGCCGGAGAAACACCGCAGGCATCTTTCACCGCATCCGGGAATTTCGCCGGATGGGCAGTGGCCAGCACCACCATCGGCGAGGCTGTGTCTGCGTGCTCGCGGGCAACTTTAACGCCGATAGCCGAGTGCGGATCAAGCAGATAGCCGTCCTGTTTCAGCACGGAGTCAATGGTTGCAGCGGTTTCCGCAACGGTTGAACGACCAGCAGCAAATTGCTCACGGATAGTTTTCAGCGGGGCATCGGCAATCGTGAACTCACCGGACTGACCAAGGCTGCGCATCAGGCCGCGAATAGCTGCTGCATCACGGTCATAGGATTCAAACAGCAGACGCTCGAAATTCGAGGAAATCTGAATATCCATAGACGGAGAAGAAGTCTGTTCCACGCCGCGCATCGCATAGGAGCCGGTGGCAACAGTGCGTGACAGAATATCATTATCATTGGTGGCAATGATCAGACGATCAATCGGGAGTCCCATTTGTCTAGCAACAAAGCCTGCAAAAATATCACCGAAATTGCCGGTAGGCACAGTGAATGACACTTTGCGATCCGGTGCACCGAGGCTGATAGCTGATGTGAAATAATAGACGATCTGCGGCATGATACGTGCCCAGTTGATCGAATTCACACCGGAGAGCGAAAGTGTGTCACGGAAGTTCAGATCATTGAACATGCCTTTGACGAGGTTCTGACAGTCGTCAAAATTACCATCAATTGACAGGGCATGAACATTGCTGGCCGCAGATGAGGTCATCTGGCGCTGCTGTACCGGAGATACACGGCCATGCGGGAACAGGATGAAAATATCGGTATTATCACGACCGGCAAAAGCTTCAATCGCCGCGCCGCCGGTATCGCCGGATGTGGCGCCGACAATGGTCGCGCGCTGTCCGCGCTGCGCCAGCGTATAATCCATCATGCGCGAAAGCAGCTGCATCGCAACGTCTTTAAACGCCAATGTCGGGCCGTGAAAAAGCTCCAGCACATATTCATTCGCGCCGGTCTGCACCAGCGGGCAGACCGCATCATGGCGGAATGAGCCATAAGATTCGCGCACCATTTTTTCAAATTCGGCGTCCGGAATCTCACCATTTACAAAAGGAGTGAGGACTGCGAGGGCGATTTCCACATAGGATTTGCCGCGCAGCTTGCGGATGTCATCTGAGGAGAATTGCGGATAGGTTTCCGGCAGATAGAGACCGCCGTCCCGCGCCAAACCCGCCAAAAGTGCATCAGAAAAGCCCAAAACCGGCGCTTCGCCACGGGTGCTGATATATTTCATAAGATTTCAGGCCTCATTCAGTCAATGCAATTCTGCGCCGGTTTTGGGCCGGTTTAGGTCAAGTTTGCGGTGTTTTCCTGTCATATCTCTTGTGACTGACGCAAGCATCGGTGGATAGAGCTTGCCCTGTTCACAAAAAACGTGAAAATATTATCTCATAATGCATGTTAAGCGCCTTGCGTCCATATGGATATGTCAAAGACGCAGCAGGATTTGGGTATAAAGCGCATTCCAAAAAGTGTGANNTTTTGGATAAAATGCGCGATGATGAAGAATTTACGCATCCGATAAAGAGTGGAACTCTTCGGAAGATGCGGAAAACGAGACAACAGAACAGTTACGGCGCATTGCCGGAGCGGTTCGCAAACAGGTTCAATATTCAGAAAGACCGGTTTATGCAGAAATCTACCTTCGGACGTTTAAATCCTCTTTCATTGCGGTTTACCCGTTTGGGTGGAGCTGCTTTGCTTGGTTTGTTTGTTGCCGGTTGCTCAACCAGCGGCAGTCAGCAGGGCACTGTGTCCACATCCGGTGAGCAGCGTGTGACACAGGCGGATTTGCAGGCCTATTGTCCGCGCGTCAGCCTGCGTGAGGGAACGTCATTCTTCAGTACCTATGAAAAGGGCGGAAACGGTGACAGCAGCCGTGTGATTTATCAGGCATCGATCAGTGATGTGACACGGGATTGCCGGCGGGATAATGGTACGCTGACAATCACTGTTGCAGCCGCAGGCCGCGTTGTACCAGGGCCGAAATTCCGTAACGGCACAATCAATATGCCGATCCGTGTTGTGGTGATGGAAGGTGATAAAGTGCTCTCCACAAAGCTGCATAAACAGGCAGTTGCGATGAATAATTCACAGTCGGCAACGCAGTTCCTGTTTACGGGGACACCGTTCAGCGTGTCTGAAGCATCGGCACGTCAGGTGCAGATCTTTATTGGTTTTGACGAAGGCCCGAACAAGGGGTAGTCTGAAGTCACAACAGTTAAAAATGCCGTATTCCCGATAAGGAATGCGGCATTTTTTATTGCGCTGAAGCACAATGCAGATCGATGATACTGTTAAAATCTGCAGGCAGGCGCGGTATTCTGTCTGGTATTTGCCAAGTGTCTAAAATTAGTGCATAAATTATTTACTATAGGTTCATATTGCCGTGGGTTTTGCAGACTGGAAAATCTGAAAGCTTCTTACGGTAAATAAAACTTTTATCTGAAAAATATTATTTAATATCAATTATTTGCGAATTTTTTGTCAGTGATTTGTCCGGCTTCCGGATCCGCTTACGGGAAAATACCGCCTGTTCATCGTTAAAGCGATGAAAGAATGAAACTATTTGTAATCTCTAACGTTTAGACTGCTGACATGATGACAGTATATGAACTCATTCAGGAACCAACCGACACCTGGGCCATTTTTGAAATGGATTCCGGTGAACCGGTTATGATTGAAGGCCGTCCGATGATTGGTCTCAGCGAGGCAGAAGCACAGCAGATTTATGCTGCACTGACTGCTCCCGTGAAAGACGCGAAGAAATCAGCAGCCTGATCATCACGATATAAAAAAAGGGCGTGCTGCAAGCACGCCCTTTTTTGCATATTTCACGAAGCTATCAGAAGCCTTCGTCCCACTCTGCCATAGCTTCAATCACAGCCGGCAGATCGCGGTGGCGGTTAATTACGGTTTCCGCACCAGCCTCAGTCAGCTTGTCTGCATGACCCGGATAGGTGTGAGCACCGCCGGTAAAACCGATGACCCGCATGCCTGCAGCGCGTGCCGCATGGATGCCATGGCTTGAATCTTCAATCACAAAACAGCGTTTCGGATCGGCGTTGAACTGTTGTGCCGCGTAAGTGTAAACATTCGGCGCAGGCTTTGGTTCTTTATTACCAACTTCACGTGATGCATAAATATGCGGGGCAAATGCATCATAAAGCGTTGAACGCTTGAGCATCAGTTCCAGAGATTCCGAATTGGAATTGGAGCAGATGGCTTTCGGATATTTCAGCTGGCTCACCACATCTTCGATACCGTCGACGGTCAGCAGTTCTTTAGTAATCCGCTCTTTCATGATCTTGCGTGATTTTTCAATCAGTGAAGCTGAGATCGGAATAGAGGATTCCCGTTCAATTTCCATCAGAATGCTCGGCCATGTCAGACCGGCAAAACGCTCGGCAATTTCCTCCGGTGAAATCGGGTAGCCGGCATCGGTCAGAAGTTCGGATTCGACCTGTGCGGCAATATACTCGGAGTCGACCAGAACACCGTCACAGTCGAAGAGGATCAGCTGGGGTTTTGACATGAAAAATCCGTAAATGTTCAGAAGCTGCAAAAGCCGGAACAGGGTTCTGCAACAAAGGGGAGGGAGGACGAGCCCTGTTTATACTTAAAACGATTGAGGGTCAAAATGATAAAAGAAATTGCCGGCTCTTCTGTGTTTCATCAGCAAGGCAAATCAGCAAGCAAAATCGGGTGATTTGTGGTGCCTGATTTTAAGCTTTGGAGCCGCAATTTTGCCAAGTGTTAAAAATTATTAAGCATTTACAGTGGTTTGTGAGTGCTATTTTGTGTTGATTTTAAAGAAATTTGACGATTTTCGCGCTTCATAACGGTTTTTAACAATTCGATTAACCCCATGTTTACCCTGTTCGGTAACCATAAGGACAGTAAAGCGTTCCTATGTTTAGCGAGTATCACATGTCCGTTGTTCGTCTTGTGAAAGATCTGCCAGAAGCTGCACCGCGCTCGGTCTGGCTCGATACAATTCTTAAGGGTGACTGCGTAGCTGCGCTCGATCGTTTGCCGGATCATTCGGTAGATGTGATCTTTGCTGATCCCCCTTACAATCTTCAGCTTGAAGGTGCTCTGCACCGTCCGGATCAGACCAAGGTCAATGCAGTTGACGACCATTGGGATCAGTTCGACAGTTTTCAGGCTTATGATGCCTTTACCCGTGCATGGCTGCTGGCCTGCCGCCGTGTGCTGAAGCCAAACGGCACCATCTGGGTTATCGGCTCCTATCATAATATTTTCCGCGTCGGCGCATCGCTGCAGGATCTGGGTTTCTGGATGCTCAACGATATTATTTGGCGTAAAACCAATCCGATGCCGAATTTCCGTGGCCGTCGTTTCCAGAATGCGCATGAAACGCTGATCTGGGCATCCCGTGATCAGAAGAGCAAAGGCTATACGTTTAACTACGAAGCCATGAAAGCCGCTAATGATGATGTGCAGATGCGCTCTGACTGGCTGTTTCCGATTTGCACCGGCGGAGAGCGTCTGAAGGATGATAACGGCGATAAGGTTCATCCGACTCAGAAACCGGAAGCATTGCTTGCCCGTATTCTGATGTCCTCATCGAAGCCTGGTGATGTGATCCTCGATCCTTTCTTTGGCTCCGGCACCACCGGTGCGGTTGCCAAGCGTCTCGGCCGTCATTTTGTCGGTATCGAGCGTGAGCAGTCTTACATTGATGCGGCCACCAAGCGTATCGAAGCTGTTGAGCCTTTGGGCAAAACCGAGCTGAAAGTCATGACCGGCAAGCGTGCTGAGCCACGTGTAGCCTTCGTCAGCGTGATTGAAGCCGGCCTGCTGCGTCCGGGTACAGTTCTGTGTGATACCAAACGTCGTCATGCAGCGATTGTCCGTGCAGACGGTACCCTGTCTGCTAATGGCGATGCCGGTTCCATTCACCGTATGGGTGCCAAAGTGCAAGGTTTTGATGCCTGCAATGGCTGGACATTCTGGCACTATGAAGAAAATGGTGTGCTGAAGCCTATTGATGCGCTGCGTGCCGAGATCCGTGTGAATATGGCTCAGGCTGGCTCATAAACCATTGCTTCATAAAACGAAGGGCAGAATACCGGCACCCGATACTGGTGTTTTCTACAGTATTTTGCGCTGGCCGGATATGTTTATCACAGGTCACGCATAATTATCGGACTGACCTCCAGAGATGTCTGATCTTTAAAGCGCCGGTGCAGCACCGGCGCTTTTTTTATGGGCTGCTTCAGGAGGTTTTACGGCAGAGCCATACTGTGTGATTGCCGCAATGCGGGTCATTCTCCACATATTGTATAACGTCAAAACCGTTGTCGGACAAAAGCGTGCGATATTCTTCCGGTGCGAGGCTGGAGTGATACAGTGGCTGGCCTTCAAAAGTGCCGATTGCTTCGCCATTTGAAGTACCACTGGTAAACATCAAGACGGCATCCTCTTGAGCGTGTGCTGCAAAGCGGGGGAACATCCGGCGCTGGTCATCGCGTTGCAGATGGAAGAAACTGTTCCATGCGAGCATGCCGTCAAATTTCTGCGGCAGAGATAGCTCACGCATATCTGCGACCAGCCATTGCTGCTGCGGGAAGCGGGTGCGGCAGATGTCTATCAGGCTGGCAGAACTGTCGACGCCGGTCAGCTGAAAGCCTGCCCGGATCAGGTGACCGGCCATAGGTTCGCCTGCACCGCAGCCAATATCCAGAACTGAGCCTTGATGAGGTAATAGGCTGGTAAAATGTTTCAGCCATTGGGTTTCCATCAGGCCTTTGGCAGCATTGCCACGCCGGATATGATCCCATTTCTGCGCATGAGTTTCATATAGCGGAATAATGTTTTCTGCGTCTTTGGACATGCATTTTTCCGGTTGTTTAGTTGAAGGCGTCAGGAAGAGCCGCACTGATGGCTTTTTTCATCACTGTCGGCAGCGCTTCTTCGCTAAGGTTGTCCTGAGCAACCCACCAGCTGTTATTGCTTGGCGGTACTACAGTGACATCGGCCTTATAAATGCTGAGACGCAACTCAAAATGTGTAAAAATATGGGTGATGCTGCCACTTGACTGCCACTGCGCTGCAAAAGGAGCATGCTCTGCACTGGTTAGTTGCGCAATATGCTCAGGTGCTGTGCTTTCCTCCGCTGCAATCCAGTCACTGTTGGGTACTTCGCTCATACCGGCCAGCAAACCTTTGTCAGGGCGTTTGCGCAAATAGACTTCACCTTGAGGGGACACAATAATAAAAGCCGCACCATAGCGGACTGGCCGCACCTTTTTCGCTGCTTTCACAGGATATAGCTCCGGTTCGCCTTCCACGAGTGCTTCGCAATTTTCATTCAACGGGCAGAGAATGCAGGCCGGTTTTTTGGGTGTGCAGATCGTGGCACCGAGATCCATCATCGCTTGTGCAAAATCACCGGGGCGGGTTTGCGGAGTGAGTTGCTCTGTAAATTGGCGAATTTCACTTTTGGCCTGAGGCATCATGGTTTTGATCGCAAACAGGCGGCTGACCACGCGCTCGACATTACCGTCAACAACTGCAGCCGGAATATCAAAGGCAATAGCGGCAATGGCGGCAGAGGTGTAATCGCCGATGCCCGGTAATTGTTTGAGGCCTTCCACGCTCGCCGGAAACTGCCCTTTATACTGAGAGGCCACCATATCCGCGCATTTTTTTAAATTGCGGGCTCGGGAATAATAACCAAGTCCAGCCCAACCGCGCAGCACATCGTCTTCAGTGGCAGCTGCAAGCGACTGCACGTCCGGCCACAGGCCGGTAAATTTCAGAAAATAAGCTTTAACCGCTTCAACCGTCGTTTGTTGCAGCATGACTTCCGATAACCAGATGCGGTAAGGGTCAGGACGCACACCTTGTCTGTGTTCAACGGGAGTTACACGCCATGGCAAAATACGGTGATGACGGTCATACCATGCCAGCAGCTTTTGCGCAGGAGCATTATCTCCTGACACGGACAAAGGCATCGTTGAATTGTTATTGGTGAAGGCTTGGAGGCGCTTTTTCGTCATATTGTGTCAATAAATGATCTGTTTTCGGAATGCACCGGAAATTATTTTTAGCTTGTGCTTACAATGTGAAACCGTTTTGATTATGCAACAGATAGTTTGACTATTGAAATATTGCTGAATAGCACAATTTTATAAACCTCATTTTGTTGATGGAATAGTATCCGAAAGGCTTGATATTGCAGAACAAACAAAGCTTTCCGGTCTATGTTCTCAATCTTGACCGTTCAAAAGACCGCTGGGATTCGTTGCTTGATCATGCACAAAAAAACGGTATTACGCTTCAGCGCGTGCCAGCGATTGACGGTAAATTGCTCGCAGAAGCGGATAAACGCTGTTTTGATGATGCGGCTTTCCGACGCGATCACGGGAAGGTTGCCTCTTCTGCGGAGATTGGCTGCTATTTCAGTCATATGAAAGCTCTGGAAATGATTGCAACCGGCGATGCGCAAGCCGGAGTGATTATTGAAGATGATATCCGGTTTTCTGAAGCATTTGTTCCGGTTGTTGAAGCCGCAACGGACTTGCAGGGCTGGGATGTTATTAAGCTTATCCATAACCGTCTTGTAGGTTTTCGCGCGGTTGAAAATCTCACAAATGATGTGGCGATCGGGCGCACTACCCACGGGCCGCTTGGCAATGCCGGAGCCTATATTGTTTCAAAGGAGGGGGCCGCAAAAGTGCTTAAAGCACTGCAGGTGATGCATCTTCCCTATGATGTTGCACTGGAACGCGGCTGGGCGGGTTCGTATGATTTTTTCACTGCCAGCAGGGCTGTGGTGAGCAATGCCAATGAAAGCGCTTCAACAATATCCGAGGATATTAAAACCTATTCACGGGCAAAATTACCGGCCCATAAACGGATCGGTACATTATTCTTTCGTATGAAAGACTATTTGCAAAGACTGTTTTACAGTTTCCAAAAAACGAATATCCGGCAACGGTGATATGCGAATTCTGCAAAAAAACTTTCTGATACGCCGCCGTATTGATCTCTGGCTTTTATGTCTGGCGGCAATAGCAATGCCGGTCCGTTATGCTCTCGGGCCGATTATCCTGTTCGTGTATAGCTGTATCGGTTGCTATCTGGCTTTGTACAAACATCGCTGGCACCGGATGTATGGTGCGCATTTTTATGTCCTGATATCTGCCTATATGATCTGGAGCCTCAGCCTGATGGCATGGCGTGGTGAACTCAGCATCGCTAACCGGCAGGTGGGATATGTGCTGCTGTTATGGCTCTATTCCTTTGCCGGACTGGGGATGGTTCTCATCCGTGATCCGCTAAAAATACTCGCATTCGGCTCCCGCATCGGGATCATTTTGTGTGCAGTAGTGGTTGCAGGAGAGGCATTATTATGGGGTGGCCGCATCGGTGTTGGCGGTAATCCTGCTGTTTTTGCCTATGCAGCAGCAATTTCGGCAGTTGCAGCAACATTACCGATAAAAAATGCTCCTCGTCTTTTACCGAACGGGCCATGGTATCTGATCATTGGTACAGGGATTGTCTTTGCCTCCGAAACCCGTGCAGTTATGATTACGCTGGCCTTGCTGGCAGTATTTGAAATCATTGTGCTGATCGGCCGTATTGCCAGTCATAAGGTAAAAATCGGCAGTTCGCTCATTTTTGCTGCCTGTCTGACCGCCGTCTTTACTGTTGGTCCTGCTGCCGGAGTCCTGTCGCAGCGCTTTGCCGGTATGGTACATTATTATGAAACCGGTGACAGCAGCCAGTGGGCGGATAAATCCTCTGCAGATACACGCGAGCAGATGTGGCGCGGTGCGGTGAAGGTTGTTAAAAAACATCCTTTGATCGGAGTTGGTTCGGAACAGAAAATGCCAGAGGTGCGGGCAGCTCTGGGCGATCAGGCAACTTTGCTTGACGGCTATATCCATGTGCATAATTCAGTTTTTGATGAATTACTGGTCAATGGTGCAATCGGCTTTCTGTTGCTGCTGGCAGCGGCAATATCCGGCTTCATTTTCTTCTGGCGGAATAATTCAGACTGCACGGTCCGGCGTGTGTTGATTTATTTCACAATCAGCTGGGGCAGCTATGCTATGCTGCATAATCCGCTTCTGCATGAGACCAGTATTGCTGTGACTATGTTCTTTTTTAGTGTGGTTTATGCGGGTACAAGTCGCAATATTTTGCGACGCAACAGTGAAGCCCGCAATGCTCTCGCATTTTATAACCGAGAAGAATCATCGCCCGTTGCGGCAATAAAACCGGCATAAAGGACAGAGATGAGCAGAGAGGAAAAATCGGGTTTTAAACCTCTGGCAGACACGGCCGGTAGCGTGCTCGATCCTGTTTTGCGCAAACGTGCCGGTATTAATTTGTCGCTGATACAGGCATGGGAAGATGTGGTTGGTCCGCAGATCGGCGCGCAGTCGCGTCCGTTGCGCATTCTCTGGCCACGGCGCGCCCATGAGGATGATCCGTTTCAGCCGGCAACGCTGATTATTGGTTGTGAAGGTATGGCGGCGATGCGCATTCAGCATTCCAGCGGCGAGATCATCAATCGTGTGAATTCTTTTCTGGGCTTTGCAGCTATTGCCCGCATCCGTATTGAGCAAAAATCCGTTGCTCCGGCAGCGCAACGCAAAGTCACGCCACTGATGCCGGTTGGTGCGCCTGCCGAGAAAAAGCTGGCGCAGGCAACAGTCGGTATTGAAGATGAGGCTTTACGTGCTTCATTGATGCAGCTTGGTCGTAATATTCTGGCTGAAAAGGCCAATAAAAAGCCGCGCTAGAGCATTTGTGAGCTAAAAGCAGGAGCCGCTCTAGCCATAGTGCGTAATGGCAAGTTATTGCCCGTTAAGTCTCTGTAGACGCACTGTTTATTAAAAACTCTTAAGCTGCCTGACAAAATTCCGGCAATTTGCTCTACTATCGAAAATTAATAGCAACGTGAATGAACGGGTGATTCGTATGATGTCTCAACTGAACCGCAGACAGCTTCTTGGAACTGCAGCTCTTGCAACTGCGGCATTGTCTGTATCTGCTGCCGGCAGTGCTCTGGCACAGACAGATGTCCCGAAGTCTGACGGCTCTGTCGATATGAAAAAACTGCTCGAAAAAGGTGCACTTGAGGATAAAGTGCTGGGGCAGGCTGATGCACCGGTAACAATCGTTGAATATGCATCTATGACATGTTCGCATTGTGCGGCTTTCGCTGTGAATACCCTTCCGGCAATTGAAGAAAAATACATCAAGACCGGCAAAGTACGTCTGATTTTCCGCGAATTCCCGTTTGATCCGCGTGCAACGGCTGCTTTTATGCTGGCACGTTGCGCACCGGATGACCGCTATTTCCCGATGGTGGATGTGCTGTTTAAACAGCAGATGCAGTGGGCTGCGGCCGATGATGCACAGGCTGCATTGCTGCAAATTTCAAAACTGGCCGGTTTTACACAGGAGACATTCAATGCCTGCTTGACGAACCAGCAGCTTCTCGATGATGTGAATGCAGTTCGTGAACGTGGCGCTGAGTTCGGTGTGAATGCAACGCCTACATTCTTTATCAATGGTCAGAAATATTCCGGAGCTCTTTCGGTTGAACAGATGTCGGCAGTTATCGACTCTATGCTCTGAACCTGATGCATATTCATGCAGCGGGAGCTTTTTTGCGCCCGCTGCATTTTCATATTTAAAAAAAATAGTGTCTGATTTTATTCCGCTCTTTATCACTTTGTTTTTGCCGCGTCCGGTTGCACGGAGTGCCGGCTGATGCGTTTTACCAAATTACGCCTTCTCGGATTTAAATCTTTCGTCGAACCGATGGAATTCGTCATTGAAGGCGGATTGACCGGTGTCGTCGGGCCGAATGGCTGCGGTAAGTCCAATCTTGTTGAAGCGCTGCGCTGGGTTATGGGGGAAAACTCCTATAAAAATATGCGCGCTTCCGGCATGGACGACGTTATTTTCTCCGGCTCAGGCACACGTCCTGCACGCAACAGTGCGGAAGTTACACTCTTTCTCGACAATAGCGACCGCTCTGCTCCACCTTCCTATAATGACGTGGATGAGTTGCAGGTCTCGCGCCGTATCGAGCGTGAATCCGGTTCGGTCTATCGCATCAATGGCAAGGAAGTCCGTGCTAAAGATGTGCAATTGCTGTTTGCCGATCAGTCTACCGGCGCGCGTTCACCGTCTATGGTCGGGCAGGGGCGTATTGGGGAATTGATTCAGGCCAAGCCGCAGGCAAGGCGTGCATTGCTGGAAGAGGCTGCCGGTATTTCCGGTCTGCATTCCCGCCGCCATGAAGCCGAATTGCGTTTGCGTGCTGCTGAAACCAATCTTGAGCGTCTGGAAGATGTGGTTGGCGAACTTGGCACTCAGATCGAAAGCCTGAAACGCCAGTCGCGCCAAGCTAATCGTTTTCGTGCACTCTCTGCGGATATCCGTGCGGCAGAAGCGATTTTGCTGCATCTGCGCTGGTCGCAGGCCAAGCAACACGAGGGGGAGGCACAAAGCGCGCTGTCTACGGCAACATCTCATGTTGGTGCAATGGCGCAGGCGCAGATGATTGCCGCCAAAGAGCAGGCCATTGCCGCACAGCATCTGCCGGAGTTGCGTAATCAGCAGGCATCCGCATCTGCAGCCTTACAGCGTCTGACGATTGCGGTTTCGCAACTGGATGAAGAAGCGACGCGTCTGACACAGCGCCGGTCTGAGCTGTTAAAGCGTCTTGAACAGCTGAGTTCTGACATCACTCGTGAAGAGCAGATGTTGCAGGAACATGCTGCTGTACTTGAGCGTCTGGACGATGAAGAGCAGGATATTCGTGAGCAGAACGAGGCTTCCGGCGATCGTGCGATTGAAGCGGAAGAACTATTGTCTGCCGCACAGGAGCAATTGCAGGGGCATGAAGCCGAGCTGGCGCAGATTACCTCGGCTCGTGCGGAAGCCGCAGCAGAGCGCACGCAGAGTGAACGGCTGGTACGTGATATTGCCGAGCGTAATGAGAGGCTATCTGCGCAGTTACGCACAGTTGAACAGGATATTGCTGCGCTGGAAAACCAGCTGAAACTACTGGCCGGTACGGAAGAAAAAGCCGCAAGAGTAGCACTGGCTGAAGAAGCCGTTCAGGCTGCGGAAGAACAGGCGCTGGCTTGCGAAGAAATGGTAGAACGGGCGCGGGAGGCTGAAACCGGCCACCGCCAGCCATTGGCGCATGCGCGCGAAGAGCTGAACCGGATTGAAACCGAAGCACGTACTCTGGCCAGTATTCTCAATAGCGGCCAGTCCTCCACCTATATCGCTGTTGTTGAGCAGATGCAGGTGAAAAAGGGCTATGAGACTGCGCTTGGAGCTGCTTTAGGTGATGATCTCGAAGCACCGGCTAATCCGCAGGCACCGGTTTTCTGGGCAGATATTGATAACCAGAATAACCGCGATTTTGGTCAGCTGCCGCAGGGGGCTGTGCCGCTCAGCACTGTTGTAGATGCACCTCCGGCATTGCAGGCACGTTTGTCCCAGATCGGTCTGGTAGACGACAGTGAAGGTGCAAGCCTGCAAGCACAGTTGCAAAGCGGTCAGCGACTGGTGAGCCGTGAAGGCAGCCTCTGGCGGTGGGATGGTTTTACGGCGCGTTCCGATGCTCCGACTGCCGCCGCACAACGGCTGGCACAGAAGAACCGTCTGGCGGAACTTGAGGCTTCGGCTGTTACTGCGCGCAACCGTGTAACACAGGCTGAAACGGCCTTGCGTCAGGCCGAAACGGCTTTGCGTGAGGCAGTGGAACGTGAGCGCAGCCTGCGTGACCATTGGCGTGCCGCGCAGCGTGAACTGGCGCAGGCGCGTGACATATTGGCTGAGGCCGAGCGTGTTGCGGGACAACTATCCAGCAAACGGGCAGCGCTGGATGAGGCGAAAACCCGCCTTAGCGATAGTCTGGAAGAAAACACCATTCAGCTCGAAGAAGCACAGATCAGGCTTAATGATCTGCCGGATCTGGCTGCATTGAACCTGAAAATGACATCACTGACCACGCAGGTCATGGCCGATCGCGCTGCAATGACTGAAGCACGAGCCGCGCATGATAATCTGCGCCGTGATGCAGAGAACCGTCTGCGTCGCTTGGAAATGATCGGGCACGAGCGCAAAAGCTGGCAGTCGCGGGCGGAAAATGCCCGCAGACAGATTGCAGCGCTAACAGAACGCAGGGCTGAAACCAGTGATGAAGCGGAAGATTTGGCCGAAGCACCGGCAGATATTGAGGAGCGCCGCCGTGAGCTGCAAAGCGCAGTAGAGGATGCTGATGCGCAACGTAAAGAAACCTCGGACCGCTTGAGTGTTGCCGAAACCGAACAGGCCAAGCTGGATAAGCGCGCAACACTGGCTATTCAGGAACTGGCCTCATCGCGGGAAATGCGGGCGCGTGCGGAAGAGCGTCTGGCGGCTGCAGAAGAGCGCCGCAAAGATACTGAAGCACGTATTGTTGAGGTGCTGAATTGTGCACCGCACGAAGCCTTCCGGCATACAGGTTTGAATACCGGTGATCCGCTGCCGGATATGGATCAGACCGACCGTCAGCTTGACCGGTTGAAGATTGAGCGTGAACGTCTCGGTGCGGTGAACCTTCGTGCCGAAGAAGAACAACGGGAATTGTCCGAACGGCAGGATGCGATCATCAATGAACGCGAAGACGTTATCGAGGCGATCAAAAAACTGCGTCAGGCCATTCAGAGCCTGAATAAAGAAGGGCGTGAGCGCCTTCTGGCTGCGTTTGATGTGGTCAATGAGCAGTTCCAGCGTCTGTTTACGCATCTTTTCGGTGGCGGTACTGCGGAGCTGCAGTTGATTGAATCGGAGGACCCGCTTGATGCGGGGCTGGAAATTCTGGCACGCCCTCCGGGGAAGAAACCGCAGACCATGACATTGCTTTCCGGCGGTGAGCAGGCGCTGACAGCAATGGCGCTGATTTTTGCAGTGTTCCTCACCAATCCGGCACCAATTTGCGTGCTGGATGAGGTGGATGCGCCGCTTGATGATCATAATGTGGAACGCTATTGCAATCTGATGGATGAAATGGCCGCTTCCACACAGACGCGTTTTGTCATCATTACTCATAATCCGATTACCATGGCGCGCATGGATCGTTTGTTTGGTGTGACCATGGCTGAACAGGGCGTGAGCCAGCTGGTTTCTGTTGACCTGCAAACCGCTGCTGCCATGCGCGAAGCCGTTTAAATAACTGCTGCTAACAACTTGTTTGTTATAACATTGCCGCTGTTAAATTGAGCTTATCGACTTTTCTCCTGAATTGCTGAATTCAGTAGACACCCCATCTGAATGTTGAAATAGTCTTGTATATTAGAGGTGTGTAAGCTTCTTTGAAGCAAAGGGTTGGCAATGAGCGGTGATCATAATCATGCGGATGTGAGTGCAACGCCTATTCCCAGGCTTTGGCTTGCTTTAGGCCTGACCGGTAGTTTCATGATTGCCGAGATTATCGGCAGTTATATTACCGGAAGTCTGGCACTGCTGTCTGATGCCATGCATATGGCGACGGATACTTTTGCTCTGGCACTTGCGCTAATCGCGATTTATCTGGGACGGCGTGCGGCGGATATTTTCCGTACCTATGGCTATTCCCGTTTTGAAATTCTGGCGGCAGCAATCAATGCCGTGCTCTTGCTGCTTGTGGCATTTTACATCCTTTACGAGGCCTATATACGACTGTCAGAACCGGCAGAAGTACAGTCTGTCGGCATGATGGTTGTTGCGGTTTTCGGACTGATTGTGAACATCATTTCAATGCGGCTGCTCAGCGGCAAGAAGGATGAGAGCCTGAATGTCAAAGGCGCTTATCTTGAGGTTTGGGCGGATATGCTGGGCTCTGTCGGTGTCATCGCCGGCGCGGTGATTATCTATCTGACGGGCTGGCAGTGGGTGGACTCGGTTATTGCTGTTGGTATCGGTTTCATGGTGTTTCCGCGCACATGGGTGCTGCTCAAGGAATGTATCAATATTCTGCTGGAGGGCGTGCCGGTCGGGCTGGATTTGCGCAAGCTGGAACAATCTGTGTTGGGCGTTTCAGGTGTTGCGGAACTGCATGATCTGCACGTCTGGTCGCTGACCAAAAGCCAGCATTCCCTGACCGCACATATTGTGCTGCAACCTGAGGCGAATGGTGAAACGGTGCGCCGTGCAGTTGAGCAGGTGTTGCAGGAGCAATATGATCTCCATCATACGACTTTGCAGATGGAAGCGGAAAACTGCGCCCGTGAGGAAGATATTCACTAAACGAGCATGGCATCATTTCTGGTGCCATGCCTGTTATTAATACGGTATCTGATAAGGCTTAATTCTCGCTCCACACGGCCAGTTCATTACCGGACGGATCAGTGAAGTGGAACCGGCGGCCACCGGGAAAACTGAATATAGGTTTGACAATTTTGCCGCCTGCTTTTTCAACAACAATCAGTGTCTGTTCCAGATCCTCAGAATAGAGCACCGGCAGTGGTTTGGCATTTTTCGCCTCATCGCCCTGATAAAAACCACCGTCCAATCCTTCGGAGTGGGCGGCATAATCGGGGCCGTAATCGGTGAAGCTCCAGCCGAAGGCATCAGCGTAAAAGGCTTTGACGTCCTTCAGACCGCTCTGGCCTGCAGGCATTTCTATATAGTCGAGTTTTCCGGTTTTACGCATGATGATCCCCGAAATAAGGTTGAGACTAGAGCATTTCACAGTCAAGTTGGATCAACTTGACGCCCGTGATAATGCGACCAAATAAAGAATCTAGAGCGAGCGCTATGATCCAATCTGGACGTAAACCGCTCTAGCACTTCTTGATAGCAGATTCCGTATCGTTTTCATGTGCCGGAATCAAACTCTCAGCTGATTCCGTTAAGTTGCGGAAATGCAGATGAAATCGCTTTCTGTGCCGCCGTAAATTATTCATCTGTTCAGACAATAAACCGGAAACGAATTCCGCAAAATCGATTTAAACAAATATACAAGCATTGCGTTGCGCTTTGTTACCGTTTTTCTGTATTTTTCAGTAGCCCGCAGCGGTGCTATCGCTTAAGCAGAATGCGTGTATCCGGTATCGGTTATCATGACTTACATTCAGCCTGAGCCGGACATAACAGGAGGACGGGAATGGTTAAGTGGGTATATCACTTCGGTGACGGCAAAGCTGATGGCGCTGCAAGTGATCGTAATCTTCTGGGCGGTAAAGGTGCGAACCTTGCTGAAATGAGCAGTCTCGGACTGCCGGTGCCTCCGGGCTTTACCATTACCACCGATGTCTGCACCTATTATTACGACCATGACCGGACTTATCCTGAAATCCTGAAAGATCAGGTCAAAGCTGCGCTGGAACATATCACTGCGCTGACTGGTCGCCGTCTGGGAGATGCAACCCGTCCGCTTCTGGTTTCAGTTCGCTCCGGTTCCCGTGCATCCATGCCGGGTATGATGGATACGGTGCTTAATCTCGGCCTCAATGATGATACGGTTGCTGCAATCGCAGCCGAGGCCAATGATGAGCGCTTTGCCTATGACAGCTATCGTCGCTTCATCCAGATGTATTCGGATGTGGTGCTGGGCGTTGACCATTCCTTCTTTGAAGAAATTCTCGATGATGCCAAAGCCAGTCTCGATCTGGATGTCGATACCGATCTGACTGCAGATGACTGGCGTGGGGTGATCGACCAGTACAAGGCCAAGGTTGAGGAAGAGCTGGGTGAGCCGTTTCCGCAGGATCCGGAAGCGCAGCTTTGGGGTGCGATCTCCGCCGTGTTCTCCTCATGGATGAATGCCCGCGCGATCACCTATCGCCGCCTGCACAATATTCCGGAAAACTGGGGCACTGCCGTTAATGTGCAGGCCATGGTCTTCGGCAATATGGGGGATACATCGGCAACCGGCGTGGCCTTTACCCGTAACCCTTCCACCGGTGAGCGCAAGCTCTATGGCGAATTCCTCGTTAATGCGCAGGGTGAAGATGTGGTGGCCGGTATCCGCACCCCGCAGAATATCACCGAAGAAGCCCGAATTGAGGCCGGTTCCGAGCGTCCGTCGCTTGAGAAACTCATGCCGGATGCTTTTGCTGAATTTCTTAAAATCGCTGATCGTCTGGAGCAGCATTACCGCGATATGCAGGATCTGGAATTCACCATTGAGCGTGGCAAACTCTGGATGCTGCAAACCCGTTCGGGCAAGCGTACAGCCAAAGCCGCGCTGAAAATGGCCGTGGAAATGGTCGGGGAAGGGCTGATCGGCAAAGAAGAAGCCGTCAACCGTATTGATCCGGCATCGCTGGATCAGCTGCTGCATCCGACCATTGACCCGAGAGCCGAACGCCATGTCATCGGTATCGGCCTGCCAGCCTCTCCTGGGGCGGCAACCGGTGAGATCGTGTTCTCTTCGGAAGATGCGGAACAGCTGAAAGCGGAAGGTCGCAAAGCCATTCTGGTGCGCATTGAAACCAGCCCTGAAGATATTCACGGTATGCATGCGGCGGAAGGTATTCTGACATCGCGCGGTGGCATGACCAGCCATGCGGCCGTGGTTGCGCGTGGTATGGGCAAGCCTTGTGTTTCCGGCGCCGGTACACTGCGTATTGACTATCGCAATGGTACGATGCTGACCGCAGGCGGTACGTTCAAAAAAGGCGATATCATCACCATTGACGGCGGCAGCGGGCAGGTGCTGAAAGGTACTGTGGCAATGCAGCAGCCGGAGCTCTCCGGTGACTTTGGCAAGCTGATGGTTTGGGCAGATGAAGCGCGCCGCATGAAAGTACGCACCAATGCGGAAACACCGGCGGATGCCCGTGCAGCGCGATCCTTCGGTGCGGAAGGGATTGGCTTGTGCCGTACCGAGCATATGTTCTTCGAAGGGCCGCGTATTCTCGCTATGCGTGAGATGATTTTGGCGTCGGATGAAAAAGGCCGCCGTGTTGCGCTGGATAAACTCCTGCCGATGCAGCGTGATGATTTCACCGAGCTGTTTGAAATCATGCAGGGGCTGCCGGTCACCATCCGTCTGCTCGATCCGCCATTGCATGAATTCCTGCCAAAAACTGCGGAAGAAATCGCCGAAGTCGCCAATGTCATGGGCGTTGATGTCGACAAACTGACCGAGCGTGCGGAAAGCCTGCATGAGTTTAACCCGATGCTTGGACATCGCGGTTGCCGACTGGCTATTTCCTATCCGGAAATTGCTGAAATGCAGACCCGTGCGATTATTGAAGCGGCGATTGCCGCTGCCAAAGAGACCGGTGAAGCGGTTATTCCGGAAATTATGGTGCCGCTGGTCGGTATCAAAGCCGAGCTGGATTTTGTGAAAGCGCGGATTGATAAAGTGGCCGCACAGATCATTGCCGAGAGCGGCGTGCAGGTTGATTATATGGTTGGTACCATGATCGAACTGCCGCGTGCAGCCTTACGGGCTGGGGAACTGGCCGAGACGGCTGAGTTCTTCTCCTTCGGCACCAATGACCTGACACAGACCACTTTTGGTGTATCGCGTGATGATGCTTCATCCTTCCTGACCCAATATCAGGCGCTTGGCATTATCGAGCAAGATCCGTTTGTAACGGTGGATTTCGACGGGGTCGGCGAACTGGTGCAACTGGCCGCTGAGCGTGGTCGCAAACAGCGGGCGAATATAAAGCTCGGCGTTTGCGGTGAACATGGTGGCGATCCGGCGTCGATTGGCTTCTATGAAAAGACCGGTCTGGATTATGTGTCCTGCTCTCCGTTCCGCGTGCCGATTGCACGACTGGCTGCGGCGCAGGCCGCCATTGCGGCAGCGAAGTAATTTTGTAAATAATCAGAATGATGCGCCGGATGCTTCATCCGGCGCATTTGTAGTTTATGGTGCTATAAGTTCATCACTGAATCACGAGCCGTGCGAGATGTCTGTCATTAAATCCTTAGTATTGGGCTTAAGCCTGAGCATTGGTACAACTGCTGCGTTTGCAGCGGATGAAGCCTTACTCTCGTCTAAAATTTCGCAGCGCCATCTGATTATTGAGCCGCAGCTTAATCTTGCAGGAAAATCAAATCCGATACAGGTGGCACTGACACTGGATGCCTGTTCGGGCGATGTCGACCATCGTATTCTTGATGTTCTGGTGAGGGAGAAAATTCCGGCGACCTTGTTTGTGACTGCGCGCTGGCTGCGCCGCAATCAGGCGGCAATTGAAGTGCTTAAAGCGCATCCGGATTTATTCGCGATTGAAAATCACGGGGCGGAGCATGTACCTGCAATTACCGTGCTGAAAACCATGTATGGTATTCCGACAGCAGGTACACCTGCTGCAATCGAAGCAGAGGTCAAAGGCGGTGCGGACAAGATCACTGCAATCTTTGGCAAACAGCCGCAATGGTATCGTGACGCGACAGCCCGTTACTCCACTGATGCAGTGCGCCAGATTGAGGGCATGGGCTATAAGGTTGCCGGTTATTCGCTTAATGGTGATCGCGGCGCATCCCTGCCTGCGGCAACGGTTGCCAAACGTATATCCTATGCCAAAGACGGTGATGTGATTATTTCGCATATCAATCAGCCGAAACGTGTCTCCGGTGCCGGTGTGGCAGAAGGTATTCTGACGCTGAAGAAGAAAGGCGTGCAGTTCAGGCTGCTGCAGGATATGACCGCGCACGCGGCACCGAATGTGGTGAGTGAAACTGCGCCACCCAATGAATCTGTTTCGCAGAAAGATAATAAAACCCATTCTAAAATAAAGACAAAACCTGCATCGGCAGAGCCTGCTCCGGTTTCTGCGCAATGACATAACAAGTGTTTGAATGATTTCAGAAATCGTTCTTTAGCTTGCCCATAACGGCAGCATAATTGCGGCCGAGGCTTTCAAACAGAACATTATTACCCGAGAGCGGAGCGTGGGAAAGAGTAATCCCGTCATTCAATAAAGTAACGAAAACAACCTGATCCTGCATGGCGGACGGCACAAGAATGGCACCGATACGTTGCGCATTGGTAGTGTCCAGCGCAGGCATATTAAACAGGACTTCACCGCCGACAATTTCAGCGGCTTTGGCCAGCGACAGGTCAAAGCCATCGGTCAGAACATCCTGAGCGCCGAGGGCAAATTCAACTTCAACTGCTTCTAAAGACGCGTTCTCCTCAGACGCGGCTATCAGGTTTTCGTCGGTGGAGGAGGGCGTTTGCCTCATTGGGGGAGCGTCTCCGGCTGTATAATTCTTCTTATCCGCAAACTGATTGTGGCAGTTTGTGGATTTGATGCAATCTCATTTTAGTGATTTGTTATAATATCATGATAAATAAAAATATTTCTCTTTTATCTATCGTTAATCACAGATCTTTACCTCTTTTGCTACCTGATGAAATGAACAGTTCTTGCAGGCGGTGATGCGGATCGCGTATTGTTTATGCTCGGCAGACCCTGAATATTGTGCAAAGCGCCTTCGCGGGACTGATTTCTTTACCCGCCTCGATGCGTAAAACAAAGAGACAGAGCGGTTTTACGATTCCGTGTTTAACGGAACCGCTCTATAACCGGCAGTGCGGCAAGTGATGCTTGAAAATTATTACATCCGGCGCAAAGTGAGACGTCGTTCCTCGCGGTCGGCGAAATATGCACCGGCTTGCGCTTTAGCCGGCCTGGGGTTGCTCATCGCTGCGGTTACAGCACATCGTTTCGGTTTGATACAGCAGCCGGATCTGGTGTTTATTGTGACACTTGCGGTATTTTTTGCTCTGGTGGCTTTGCTGCTTTCAGCTAAATCTTTTTATAATTTATGGCGCAGCGGCGATGCCGGAGGGCGGCGGGCCATGCGTGCCTGTTTTATCGCGCTGGTCACGTTGACCCCGCCTGCACTTGTGCTGGGGCAGATCAGCGGCACACCGCGTATTCATGATGTTTCCACCGATCTCGAAAACTCTGTGCAATTCAATACTGTTATGAGTAATGAGCAGGATTTACTACAGGATTATAAGCCGGATTTTCGCGTGCAGCTGCTTCAAAAACTGGGGCTGGGTGATCTGACTGTGCAAAATAGTCTGAGTACCGATGCTGTGCCGGATATGTTGCAGCAAATTTCTGCCTATCCGGAAGTGAGTGGCAGGCAATATGACAGTGCGCAGGATCACGTCTTAAAAGCTGTGCTTAAAGTGTTGAAGGAGCAGGGATTTGCTGTAGGGCGCACGTCCGGTATTGCCGGTGAGGACATGGATGTGAGTGTCGAGGCAACTGCCAAAACCTTCATTCTGGGTTTGCACAGCGATGTGGTGGTGCGGCTCAGGGACGAAGCCGAACAAACCACAGTTGATATGCGTTCTGTCTCGCGTTACGGGCGCTATGATATGGGGTTCAATGCCGGATTGATTGATACATTTTTTAATGCACTTGATCTGGAAATGCGCAATGCCGTGCCGGATGCACCGGAAGAATAAAGATTAGAGCGCCGTGCTCCCTTTTGGTGCACAAAAACCGCTCTAACACTTTATATTTACAGCATAATTTTACCTTAAACTGATCCAGGTTTAAGGAATTATGCTGTGAGCCGGCCGGTAGAGACTATCCGGCATTGGGTCGCCATCTGTAACAACCAGCCCGCGAGATACCAGATCTTCCAGATGGGCAAAGACCGAGAGTCCCGCAGCGCCAAACAGGCGCGGATCGGTGTCACGATAGATCGCGGCAACCATCTGAGCGATGGTTTCATCGCCCTGCATTATCCGCTCGAGCACTGCCCGTTCACGCATCTTACGATGTGTTTTTAGCCCGCGCAAAAAACGGTGCGGTTTGGCAATCGGTGCGCCATGCCCCGGTAGATAGAGTGTGTCTTTGCGTTTGAGCAGTTTTTCCAGCGATTGCATATAGGCACGCATCGAGCCGTCCGGCGGCGCGACAATGGTGGTTGCCCATGCCATCACATGATCGGCGGAGAATAGAATACCGCGATCATTCAGCGCGAAACAGGCGTGATTGGCCATATGTCCCGGAGTGTGGATGACCTCCAATGCCCAATCCTGATTGCTAAAAATCTCACCATCACCCGCGCAAATATCCGGTGCAAAATCTATGTCCACACTGGCATCCAGTGCATTGCTCTCGCCGTCAAACAACGGGCGGGCAGACTGATGCGGACCTTGCGCAACAATGGTCGCGCCTGTCTCGCGCTTCAGCCTTGAGCTAAGTGGTGAATGATCACGATGGGTGTGGCTGACAAAAATATGACTGACCGGTCTGTCCGCAATGATGCGCAGCAAGGTTTCGAGATGCGCTTCATCTTCAGGCCCCGGATCAATAATGCCGAGCTGGTCTTTGCCGATAATATAGCTGTTGGTACCAAAACCGGTAAATGCATTGGCATTATTCACGGTAACGCGCAGAATATCCGGTGCAACCTGTGCCGCTTCACCATAGGCCGGATCAAATTGTGTATCGAATTTCAGAGACATCAAAGAGACTTTCCGGCAGGCATCACAATAATAACAGAGTGTCTATAAAGGCTTTTCGGTGACTTGTCCCGCTTATCCGCCCGATATAGTACAATCGACAATTATTGTTAAAATTGTCGACAATTTAACATTGACAAAAGCGTGGTTGTTTTATCAATCTGCGCAAAGACAATTGGGGAGCAGAATATGCAGAAATGTGGTGATCGGGAATTTATCGGTTATGGCCGTCATACACCGGATCCGCGCTGGCCGAACGGCGCACAGATCGCGGTGCAGTTTGTGGTTAATTATGAAGAGGGCGGCGAAAGCTGCATTCTGGACGGGGATGCCGGTTCCGAATGCCTGCTCTCCGAAATTGTCGGCGCGCAAAGCTGGCCGAAACAGCGCAACCAGAATATGGAATCGATCTACGAATATGGTGCCCGTGCCGGTTTCTGGCGGTTGTGGCGCATGTTCACCAAGCGCAATATGGGTGTGACAGTCTATGGCGTGACCAAAGCCATGGAACGTAATCCGGAAGCCGTTGCAGCGATGAAAGAAGCGGGCTGGGAAATCGCCAGTCATGGTCTGCGCTGGCTGGAATATAAGGATTTCACAGAAGAAGAAGAACGCCGTCACATTCAGGAAGCCGTACGCCTGCACACAGAACTGACCGGCGAGCGCCCTTACGGTATCTATCAGGGCAAACCTTCCGACAATACGCTGCAGCTGGTGATGGAAGAGGGTGGTTTTGTCTATTCCGCTGATTCCTATGCCGATGAACTGCCTTACTGGATTGAAGGGCCAAAAGGGCCGCATCTGATCGTGCCATATACGCTCGATACCAATGATATGCGCTTTGCCACGCCGCAGGGCTTTAATGCCGGTGACCAGTTTTTCAACTATCTGAAAGACACTTTTGATGTGCTTTACCGCGAAGGCGGGGAAGGCGCGCCGAAGATGATGTCTGTCGGTCTTCACTGCCGCCTTGTCGGCCGCCCGGGTCGCGCCGCAGCACTGGAGCGTTTTTTGGATTATGTGCAGTCCCATGACAAAGTCTGGGTAGCCAAGCGCATTGATATTGCCCGCCATTGGCATGAACATCACAAACCGGCAGGGCAATAAGATGGAACTGATCAATTTGCCGGTACAGGCTTTGACGCCGGAAAATTTCGCGCCTTTCGGGGATATTATCGAAACTGGTTTGGGCGAGGTTAAACTCATCAACTGGGACATTACCGAGCGTCATCATGCGCTGGCGAAAGCCGATGTTATCGGTGAGGGTGCTTATGTTTTGATTAATATCTTCCGTAGCAAGCCTTGGGAGCTGCCGCTGACCATTAAGATGGTTGAACGGCATCCGTTGGGCTCACAAGCCTTTATGCCGCTGAGCGGACGCGACTATCTGGTGGTGGTTGCAGAAGATAATAATGGTGTTCCGCACACGCCGGTGGCTTTTTTGGCGAAAGGCATTCAGGGCGTGAATTATCATCGCAATGTCTGGCATCATCCGCTGCTGGCACTGGATGAGACTTCGGATTTTCTGGTGGTTGATCGTGGCGGTGCAGGCAATAATCTGGAGGAATATTATTTCCCGCAGCAAAATTTCACGATTTCTGGCAGGAGTATTTGACCATCCGGTCAGATGCTTCGAATCCGCATGGTTTAAAAGCGGCATGAAACAGGTTGGAAATGTCGCTTTAAAACGCAACTCAAAGCTAATTTGCCGCATTTGTCACGCCACATCTTGACGAGTATTCAGAGGCGTAACAATCTGGTCTTATGACACAGATGATCCGTTTCTTTCTGAATGGTCACCGGCAGGATGTTCAGATCCGGCCAGATACAACGGTTCTGGAATGGTTGCGCGGGGAGGCGCGGCTCAAGGGAACGAAAGAAGGCTGTGCCGAGGGGGATTGCGGGGCATGCTCCGTTTTAATCGGCACAGATATGGACGCTATTGCGCAGGCTGACACTGCGGCGGGTGAACCACAATCAAACAAGGATGACGGAGCGTTTCGCTACCGCGCTGTTAACAGCTGTATCCTCACAATGGGGCAGCTGGACGGTAAAGCTTTGGTCACAGTTGAGGGGTTAAAAACCACACAACTCCATCCCGTGCAGGCGGCGATGGCCGAAAACGGCTCATCACAATGCGGTTTTTGTACACCCGGTATTGTGATGTCGCTGAGCGGACTGGCTGCGGATTGTGCCAGTACCGGTGCCAAAGCCGACGATCAGCTGATCCATGATACGCTGGCGGGTAATCTCTGCCGCTGCACCGGCTATCGCCCGATTGTCGAAGCTGCACGCAAGGTGATTGCAGATGGCGGCGCACCGGTAGCACAACCGCTTTCCGGTTCTTTACAGGATATCCGCCCGCAATCGGGTTTTAGCCATAATGGCTCAACCTACCATCAGCCGCAGACACTTAAAGAACTGGTGGAACTGCGCGCGCAATATCCGCAGAGCCTGCTGTTGGCTGGCGGGACTGATCTTGGTGTGGCGCTGGCCGATTATCACAGTGACTGGAATGAGGTGATCTCGACAGCGCATGTACGTGAATTGCGCGATATCCGTGAGGATGCAACGTCCTTCCGGTTTGGCGCTGCGGTGACATGGGCGGAGGTGCTGAAGACTATCGGCAATCATTATCCGTCGCTCACGATTTTGCTGCGCCGTTTCGGCTCTGTGCAAATCCGCAATCAAGGCACGATTGGCGGTAATATCGGCACGGCCAGTCCGATCGGGGACGGGCCGCCAGCGCTGATCGGCCTTGGCGCTGAGATTGAACTGGCAGGCTCAAATGGCAGCCGTACACTGCCGCTGGAAGATTTCTTTCTTGATTACCGCAAAACAGAATTGCGCAGTGATGAGGTGATTGCTTCACTCACGCTTCCGAAGCTGGCTGCCACACAGGATTACCGCGTTTATAAAATCTCCAAGCGCTACGATCAGGATATTTCCACTGTTTGCGGTGCATTTCGTGTGACGCGTGAGGGCGGTATTGTAACAGATGCCCGTATTGCCTTTGGCGGTATGGCAGCGATACCAAAACGGGTGAAAAGTGCCGAGCAGGCGCTGACCGGCAAGGCGCTGGATGGAGCTGCAGTTGCGGCCTGTGCACAGGCTATTGCCACAGAGCTTGCGCCTTTAAGTGACTGGCGCGGCAGTGCCGAATACCGGCTGATGGTGGCACAAAATCTGGTTGAGCGCCTGCGCCATGATCTGGCCGGTGAAGTGGTGGAGGTGATGGCACTATGATTGCACTTAATCAGCCTTTTCCGACGCCGGAAAACGTAGGCAAAGTCGAGCGCAGCATTGTCGGACATGGTGTTGTACATGATTCCGCAAGCCGCCATGTGGCGGGTGCCGCGACTTATATTGATGATATGCCGGAATTGCCGGATACGCTTCATGCGGCTTTTATCTTATCACCGGTTGCCCATGGCCGGTTGAAAAGCATGGATGCTAGTGAGGCTTTGGCGCAGGCCGGTGTTATCGGTATCTGGGATGTGCATGACATTCCGGGCATCAATGATGTTTCGCCGGGGCTTCCCGGTGAACCGCTTTTTGCTGAGGAACTGCTCGACCATCAGGGACGGGCAATTGCGGTGATTGCCGCGACCAGTTTTGAGGCTGCCTATAAGGCTGCAAAGCTGGTGAAGCTGGATATTGAAGAACTGCCGCCGGTGCTGGATGTGGAAGAAGCACATCGGCAAAAGAGCTATGTGATCCCCCAACAGGTGGTGCAACAGGGCGATGCCAAAACCGCCATTGCCAATGCAGAGCATCAGTTTTTCGGCCGCCTTTCGATGGGCGGACAGGATCATTTCTACCTCGAAACCCATATTGCCTATGCCATTCCGGGTGAAAACTGGCCGCAGGAAAACGGTGATATGCTGGTGCATTCCTCAACGCAGCATCCGAGCGAAGTGCAACATCATGTGGCGCATGTGTTGGGACTTCACGCGCATGCGGTGGAATGTCAGGTGCGGCGTATGGGCGGCGGATTCGGCGGTAAGGAAAGTCAGGCGACGATTATCGCTTGTGCTGCCGCGCTGGTTGCAGCCAAAACCGGACGTCCGTGCAAAATGCGCCTCAAACGCCGCGATGATATGATCGCCACCGGCAAGCGCCATGATTTTGTGGTGCATTGGCAGGTCGGAACGGACAGTCGCGGGCGTATCAAAGGACTGGATATTGAGTTTCTTGCCCGCGCCGGAAACCTGCCCGATCTCACAGGGCCGGTAATTGCCCGTGCGCTGACCCATGCCGATAATTCCTATTTCATCGAACATGCGCATTTCATCGGCCATGCTTGCAAAACCAATACTGTGTCCAATACAGCATTCCGCGGTTTTGGCGGGCCGCAGGGTATTATCGCGATTGAAGCGATTGTCGATACGATTGCCCGTGAGCTGAGGCTTGATCCCAATCAGCTGCGCGCCGTCAATTATTACGGTGACGAGACCGGTGATGAAACGCCCTACGGCCAGAAGGTTGAAGATAACCGGCTGGTACAGGTGACAGAAACATTGCTGAGCAGCAGTGAATGGCAAAAACGACGTGCGGAGATTGATGCCTATAATGCGGGTAATCCGCTGATCCGTCGCGGGCTGGCGATGATGCCGGTGAAGTTTGGTATCTCGTTCAATCTCACAGCGCTCAATCAGGCGGGTGCTCTGGTGCATGTCTATCAGGATGGTTCGGTTTTCCTGAATCATGGCGGCACAGAAATGGGGCAGGGATTGTTTGTCAAAGTCGCACAGGTGGTGGCTGAAGTGTTCCAGATTGATCTGGACATGGTGCGTATCTCGGCGACAGCGACCGGCAAAGTGCCGAACACCTCAGCAACGGCTGCTTCGACCGGTTCTGATCTCAACGGTATGGCAGCCTTTAAAGCAGCAACGGCAATCAAAGGCCGCATGACTAAGGTCGCTTCAGAACATTATGGTATTGAAGAAAGCGAGATCATTTTCCGTGGCAACCGTGTCTATGCGGGCAATGAATCCATGTCTTTTGGCGAACTTGCCAAACTCACATGGTCAAAGCGTGTGCAGCTTTCGGAAGCTGCCCATTATGCGACGCCGAAAATTCATTGGGACGGCAAGACGATGCGCGGTCGCCCGTTTTTCTATTTCACCTATGGTGCGGCTGTTGCCGAAGTGGCAGTGGATACTCTGACGGGTGAAACGCGCTGCCTGCGGGCGGATATTTTGCAGGATGTCGGCTTTCCGCTCAATCCGGCGATTGATCTTGGCCAGATTGAAGGTGCTTTCGTGCAAGGCATGGGCTGGGTCACTTGCGAGGAGTTATGGTGGGATAAAGCCGGACGGTTACGCACGGCAGGCCCTTCGACCTATAAAATTCCGGGATCGCGTGATGTGCCGGAAATCTTCAATGTGCGGATATTAGAAAATGCACCGAACCGCGAGGAAACGGTATTCCGTTCCAAAGCTATTGGCGAACCACCGCTGATGCTTGGCATTTCCGTCTGGCTGGCAATCCGCGATGCCATTGCTTCGATTGCGGATCACCAGTTTTCGCCGGAGCTGGATGCACCGGCCACACCGGAAACCGTGCTGAAATCGATCATCAAATTGCGTCAGCGCCAGAGTGGAAATAACAAGCAGGGTTAAGATGAATTTGCAGGATTTAAATTCGCTGTCTGAAACGGAATTTGTTTCGGCTCTGGGCGGTATTTTCGAGCATTCCCCTTGGGTGGCAGAAGCAGTGGCGGGAGACAGGCCGTTCGCTTCTGTTTCTGCCTTGCATCAGGCAATGGTGCAGGCAGTTGAAAAAGCAGGTGTGGCCAGGCAATTGACGCTGATCCGTGCGCATCCCGATCTGGCAGGTAAGGCAGCACGTGCAGGCAATCTGACTGATGCCTCAACCAGCGAACAGAAGGGGGCAGGGCTCGACCGGCTGGATGATGCTGAATATGAGCGGTTTCATCGCCTGAATGATGCCTATAAGCAGCGCTTTGACTTTCCCTTTATTCTCGCAGTGCGTGGTTTTGATGGCAAAGGACATGATAAACATTCCATCCTGGTCAGTTTTGAAGTGCGTCTGAAAAATACACCGGAACAGGAAATTTCTGAAGCACTGCGGCAGATTGCGCGTATCGCTGAGCTGCGGCTGGGGGATATGCTCGGTTAGTAAAATGTATATGCAGCAGAAAAGGTATGGTTATGGCAAAACTCTCAACCCATGTTCTCGATACGGCGCATGGCAAACCTGCTGCCGCAATGCGTCTTGAGCTTTATCGGGTGAAGGGCAGTGGTGAGCTGGAACTGATTAAACGGACGGCAACCAATCTTGATGGCCGTACCGATGAACTGCTGCTCAATGAGACAGAAATGTGCATAGGCACTTATGAAATTCAGTTTCATGTGGCCGAATATTTTGAATCGCAAGGTGCGGATCAGGCGAAGCCGCCATTTCTTGATCTGATTCCGATCCGGTTTGCGATTGCTGATGAGAGTGCCAATTATCATGTACCGCTGCTGGTCAGCCCGTGGGCCTATTCCACCTATCGCGGCAGTTAAGGGCCTGACGGGGTAAATCTATCCCCGTCTTTCATTTTATCCGTAGACTTTTTCCGTCATTAAACAGCGGGAAACAGCGGATATGGAAACAACCCCTAATCTGAAAATGCCTTATATTTTGCCCAGTCAGGCGCAGAAGCACGTCACGCATAATGAAGCTCTGCGTTATCTCGATGCTCTTTTGCATCTGTCTGTTTTAAGCCGGCAATATTCCTCACCACCGGCTACTGCGCAGGAAGGTGATCGCTACCTTGTGCCCGCAGGGGCTGCGGATTTATGGGAGGGGCAGGCGGGTAATCTTGCTGCTTTCATGGATGGGGAATGGTTCTTCTTCGTACCTTTGCGCGGATGGATCATGCATATTGCCGATGAAAATGCACTATTCATATTTACCGACAGTCAATGGCGGGCGCTTCTGAATCCGCAGCCTATGGCCGGCATCAACACGGAAGCTGATGCTTATAATCGTCTGGCTGTAGCCTCTGATGCAGTTTTGTTGACACACAATGGCGCAGGGCATCAGTTGAAAATCAATAAAAACCTGCGCGAGAATACAGCCTCTCTTTTGTTTCAGAGTAACTGGACCGGTTATGCTGAAATGGGAATCACCGGTGAAAACAATTTCAGTATTAAAGTTGCTGATGATAGCGGGCAATGGCGGCAGGCACTGCGGATTGATAGTGCAAGTGGAAATATAGCAATAGGCTCAGTCTGGCCAACAGCGCCTTTGCATGTCGGCGGGGCGATTCGTCCCGGAAATTATGAAGCTGGCTTTTTACCAGATGCTGAACAAAGCGGTGCCGGAGCACTTATCTTTATAAAAACGGATCAGGTCAGAAAGCTTGCTTTCAGCGATGGTCAGCAATGGCTTTGGATCGATAACAATCAGTCTGTTACTGTATAGCATTGTTAATATTACATGATTTTGTTGCGCGGTTTCTAAAAAGTACCAACTGATTTAGCTTGTCAGACCGCGCAACTGAAACGAAACTGGTGAATCATAAATGCTGAATAAATTTCTTTTACGAAATCCATGAAAGCTTGATTGGTAAGGCAGAGACCGATGGTTCAATTTAGAAAAATTGAAGAAAAACAATAGTTTTTGTTTTTCGGTCATTCATTGCCTTTCTGCTTGGATTTTTTGTGAATACAGGGAGATTGGCTGGTTTTGATATAAGTATTTTGTTAGTCAGTATGAGTGATACATTTAAATAAATTCAAATACTTGATTGATTTCATCATATTATTTTGTTGCCCGATTGTATTTGTGAAAGCAGGGGATGAATTTTGCTGAAGAATAAGGTGAGAGACTGACCATATGAAAACAGCAAATTTTTCCAGACGGATTGCAGGACTTCCGCGATTTGTAAAGCAGCTTATCATGCTTGGCATGGATGTGACCTTGCTGTTGCTTGGCGTCTATGTTGCTTATGTTCTGCGCTACGGTTTTCTGTTCGTACCGAATATCAAGCAAATATTGCTGATGCTTGTAGCGCCGCTGGTCGCTGTGCCTGTTTTTATCCGCTATGGTCTTTACCGTTCAGTTATCCGCTATCTTCCGGAAAAGGCGATTTGGTCCATCTTTCAGGCAACTGCCATTGCGGCTTTACTGTGGGTTGCTGTAGCCTTCCTGACCGAAATGACCGGCGGAACGGGCGTTCCGCGTTCTGTTCCTTTGATCTACTGGCTGGTGATTACTATTTTGGTTTCCATCTCCCGTTTCGGAGCCAAATGGATTTTGCGCGACAGTACAGGGCCTGTGTCACGGGAAGTGGCTTTGATCATTGGTACCGGTGAGGCAGCGCAGCAGCTGGCAGCGGCATTGCGAGTTCATCGTGACACTTATGTGGCCGGTTTTATTGACCGGGATCCGTCATTGCTCGGTATGGATATTGCGGGAACCCGTGTTTATGCACCGGCATCTATAGATGATCTGGTTAAGAATTATGGTGTTTGTCAGGTTGTTATTTCGGACCCGTCGATGGGAGAGACGGAGCGAAAAGCCTATGCCAGTATTTTGGGGCGCCTGAAAATTCGCACCAGTATTTTGCCACCGATTGCAGATTTGTCGCGTGGGAAATATCTGGTTGGTGCACTGCGTAATATTGAAATTGATGATTTGCTGGGGCGCTCGCCGGTGCCGCCGGATGAGGTAATGTTGCAGTCGATGATTGAGGGGCGCTCAATCATGGTGACAGGCGCGGGCGGTTCTATCGGCAGTGAATTGTGCAGCACTATTATAAACTGGAAGCCGCGCAAGCTGGTTTTATTCGAAGTTGGGGAATTCGCGCTCTATCAGCTGGAGCGTAAACTGAAATCTGTCGCGCATTGCGAAATCGTTCCGGTATTGGGTTCTGTAACTCAGCAGGAATTATTAGAGAACGTCATACGCTCTCATGGGATTGATACGATTTATCATTGTGCAGCCTATAAGCATGTACCTTTAGTCGAGGCGAACCCGCTTGAAGGTATCCGCAATAATGTCATGGGCACGAAGGCTGTTGCTGACGCCGCGCTGAAAACCGGCGTGGAGCGCTTTGTTTTGATTTCATCAGATAAAGCCGTTCGTCCGACAAATGTGATGGGTGCAACGAAAAGATGGGCAGAATTTGTTATCCGTCATTATGGAGATCTTGCGCAGCAAAAAGGCGCAGCACAATCATTTTCGAGTGTGCGTTTTGGTAATGTTTTAGGGTCTAATGGTTCGGTTGTACCGCTGTTTCGTGAACAGATTGCTGCAGGAGGTCCCGTAACACTGACCGATGAAAATATGACCCGTTATTTTATGTCGATCCGTGAGGCGGCAGAGCTGATTATTCAGTCTGGTGCGGTAATTAAAAGTGGCGAGACGGCTTTGCTGGAAATGGGAAGTCCGGTGAAAATCAGAGATCTGGCTGAAAATATGATCCTGATGGCCGGATTGTCTGTGCGTGATATTAAAAATCCTGACGGGGATATTGCAATTCGGGTGACCGGTATTCGTGAAGGTGAGAAGCTTTACGAAGAACTGTTCTATGATCCGGACAAAGCATTGCGCACCCGCCATCCTAAAATACTTTGTGCGGAAAAACGCGGTACAAAAGCCAGCGAGATACCGCAGCGCCTGCCGCAGATGCAGCAGTTCCTTAATAACAACGATGCGGAAGGCGCTAAAGCATTGCTGTTCGATTACATCCGTCAGTAATCAAACTGTTTTGCGGAAAAACAGGATCAGCAGTGTTGTAAGCACAATTGCGCCTATCAGGCCGGATAGCTGCCCCATAAAGGTGCCGGACCACAATACGGCTGCTGTGATTATGCCCAATATCAGATTGAGCATCGCTAGGCTGCCGGTAACAAAATATACGGATTTTCCTGAACGTTTTGCGATCTGATAGGCATGGGAAGAGTGAGCCTGTAATATATTCTCACCCTTGCTGAGACGTAGAATAATCGTGCTGCCTGCGTCGAGAATATAATAAAGCGGTAGAATGAGAGCGGGAATAATGCCTGCTTGTCCGGCAAAGAGCAGAAACACTGCACCGGTAATCAGACCAAGTGGCAGACTGCCGGAATCACCGAGAAAGATTGAGGCTGGCGGGCGGTTAAAAACTGCAAATCCTGCGAGAGCGCCAGCCATCGCCAGACTAATAGCTGGTATTGCAGGTTCTTGAAGAAATATGGCCGAAAGAATTCCAAGCAGGAATAATGGAATTCCAATTCCGGTGACAGTCATCCAGTCCAGACCGTCCATAAAGTTGGCGACATTAATACTGCCGAGGATGGCGATGGTCAAAAGCAGCATCTCGAGCCAATAGGGAAGAAGCTCGGATAGGAGCCGGAAATCAGCGCCTAAACTGTAAACAGCAAACATTGCGGCGAGAAGCTGCAGAGGAAGTCTTGCATGTACAGACAGTTCTTTTTGGTCATCCAAATAGCCGGTAACCCAGACTAGCGTGGCCGCAATGATAAGGCTGATGCTCATCCGTGCCGGTATCATTTCCGATAGACCCAAAATAATAAGTGCAAATATGAAAACCGGAATGCAGGACAATCCGCCGATTTGTCTGGCGGGAACAGAATGGTTGGAGCGCGGATTGAAGCCTGCAGAAAGAAAACCTGCAGGAAGCCTGTGTTTTAAAATTAGGAGCAGGAGCGTGGAAAAGATGAAGCAAAGAGGAAAAATCCACAGATAAGCTGACAAGCTGCTGTCTCCCAAGGGGTAAGATAATCCGGCAAGCGGTTGGATGTGGTATCTAATCTGAAGCAGGTTGCCTGAACCCGCCATAAAAAATCGGATCGCAGTCAAACTTTCTCAAGTGATATTGTCTTTACGCGTTTGTGAACAGCTTTTCCAGAACGTTGAGGAACGCTAAAGTTGTGAAATGGTGGTGGTGAAATGTATTTTTGACACCAGCGAAATTTGCTTTGTTTTAAAATGTAAAAATCTGATTTCAATGCATTGCACAATGGATTTCTTGCGGCTATAAGCCGGATCAACCGCCACGGAATCTCTCCGTGATTTGTATTGGGGCGTAGCCAAGCGGTAAGGCAGCGGTTTTTGGTACCGCCATCCCCTGGTTCGAATCCAGGCGCCCCAGCCAATTTTCCCCGCATCACGATTTTACGCATTTCAGAGTGCAGTAATTTTTTCGCATCTTAAAAACTTTGTATTCGTAATGCTGTCACTACGCTGGCTATCTTCAACTTGGATATGTACTGGGAGCAGAATGGATAAAACTAAGTTTTTTATAATATAGTTTAAACAGTCTGTCTGAACTCAATAATATTAAGTTTTTCTGAAATATATCTTATTTTGTTATCTGCTATTCAAAATATCGCTTTTTGCGCTAAAAGATGATAGCGGGATATTTTTGCATAATGTTATGGAAATGTGATGCTCTCTGACATGGCGGCACACCTTATGAATATGTTTGGTTTACAGAGCCGCATACTGACATCTTCCCCTTGACGGGCAGGACTCTGAGATAAAGCGCATTCCGGGAGTATTTCGTTTGTCGACGTGAAGGATTTGATTGTCGATGCCTATTCAATACCTGGCAGATATTGATCCAAATTCATTATTTACCGTAAACGCTATTTCTCTGGCAGCGTTTGCGATTGCTTTCTTTTGTATCTGGCTGAAGCAGCGTGACAGAACCTACTGGTTATACTGGGTGGCAGCGAATACGGTTTTGTCTGTAGGTTTTACAGCATTTGTTATTATTGATCGTACAAAGATGTTGCAATTGATTGTTGTAAACAGCTTTATGGTCATGGGGATAGCGCTGCGATGGCAGGCTTTGCGCAGTTTTTTTTACCGTAAAAATTATATTGAGATTAATTTACTCATTATCTTGATTTTGCTGCTGCCTTATCTGTTTTCGGCCTATCTGAGCAACAGATTCATATTTGGTTTTGTCAATTTTATTTTTCTGGTTGAAATCATTCTGGTTATTCGTGAGCTGGTCCGGCCGAACGGTGAGACTTTGCCATCCCGCTGGGGTTTGATTATTGCTTACGGAATTGTGGGCGGTGCATTTGTCTCACGCGTATTGCAGGGATGGATCTTGGGGCCGCAAAATATGACCCTGTTGCCGCAAGACGGCTTTCTGACAGCTATGCTTCTGATAATTTCGGTGCATATTGTTGCGAGCGGTGCCTTCGCGATATCGATTGCCTATGAACGCGGAATTTCTGAGCTCAAGCAGATGGCTCTGCTTGATCAGCTGACAGGTCTGTATAACCGCCGGGCTTTCGAGCTGACTTTGGCGGAGCGTGATCCTGCGGATGGTTCACTCGCTTTAATCTTGCTGGATATCGATCATTTTAAGCGGATTAACGACCAGTTCGGTCATGCTGCCGGTGATATTGCCTTGCAGCGTTTTTCCGGAATTCTGATGACAGTTTTCCGGAAAAAAGACTTTATTGCCCGTATAGGCGGAGAAGAATTTGCTGTCATTCTTCCTGATACGGCGATGAGCGAAGCCTATGAATTTGCCGAGCGTGTTCGTCAGGCAGCCGAGAATGATGCGTTTGAGCATGGTGACGGTATTGTGCGCCTGACAATCAGCGCCGGAGTCTGTCAGGCAGTGGCAGGTGTAACCTCTTTTTCCGATATGACAAAAAAAGCAGACATCAGCCTGTATATAGCTAAAAATAATGGTCGTAACCGGGTTGAAATATTTGCTACATGATTCACCGGTAAAGCTTTGTAATTCTTTGCTCAATTCGGCCGTTATATAAACATGCGGAGGGGACTGTGGTTAAGTGGAGGATGTCAAAAAGGTTCTGTGTTCCGGTTGTGACCGCGCTTATGGTGCGTTGGATTACGTTCCGCCAGATATTGCTTCTCATACTTACCCTGATTGTAACGGGCGTAGTCTCTCCTGCTCTTGCTGCGACATGTTCTGATAATTCGCTGATTGCTGCCGATATAATTTTAAAGCGCCAATTAACCGCCTTGAAAAATATGGAACGCGGCCGGAAATGTACGGCTGAAAATGCTCAAGGCGGCTTTTTTAATGCTTGCCGTGATTTAGCTCAGCGGCGCGGTGACATACAAAAGCAATTACAGAAAAGTGCTGCGGCGCTGGCAAAATGCAGTGGTACATCTGCCGTTGCAGTAATATCAAAACCAAGCGGGCAGGGCAGTAAAACCCAGCTTGCCAAAAATACCAATCTGTTTGGCGGCCAATATTCAGGGACACCATTATTATTTTGTGTGCGTCTGTCTGACGGATATTATTTTCCGGCGCCGCATTCACAATATGCCCGAAGTGATAAGATCAAAGAGACTTTGGCGCAGTGCCGTTTCATTTGCGAAACACCTGACGTCAATTTGTATATTTTGAGCGATCCTGCTGCCGAAACGGCAGATATGGTATCTGTCGATAAGCGTGAATCTTATGTCAATCTGAGCTCTGCCTATGCCTATCAGGCCTCAGAGAGTTTTCAGAAATGTAACTGGGCAAAATATTTTTCCTATATTGAACAGGTGCGGACAAGTTCCGGAAAATTCAGGAAAAAAACCATTATATCTGAAAAGCCGGTGAGTGTGCCGGTTTCGGCTCCGGTTATTGAAAACGATATATCCGACCGCACTGTACGGATTGTCGGGCCTGCTTTTTTACAGGACGGTAATGACAGGCTGGCCAACCTGGGAAGCAGGCGGGAGCAGCCGGCGGCTGGCGCAGAGGTTTTTAACAGTACAGAGTGATCGATTTTGTCTCATGAGAGAACTGGTCAGATGCGATATTTATTGCCGTTAAAAGGATAATAAATATCGTAGTTTTAATGCTTGTTTGTTGAAATGTTTATTATGACAAAATGCGCTGTTTTTTGCCGCTTACGGACATGCGCATGAACCAAAGCACAGGCACAGTTTTGAGATTATCCTGATGGGGACGGCTTTTGATCCGTTACTCGGCTCTGATTTTTATACAAGATCGTGAATGCAATGCCGGTGTGAAAACACGCCTGTAGCCACAGACTTTAGAGTATTCCGTCGTTAAATGGTCTCATTCAACGACCGCGATAATATGACTAATCCGGAATTCGGAAGCTGACCTGACAGATTTGCTTTTCTGTGAGGTTGTGCGGAGCATTGTTTAAAGAATGGTCTCATTTTGAGATCATGTTAATGCGACCAATGAAGCAACGGGAATGAATGCAGCGGGAGGGGGCACGCGCAGTGTGTTCCGGTGTGTTTTCAAAATTTCGCATTGATATCTGTGGCTATTTCATCATTATGTGCGGGAACTTTTTATAAAAACTCAAACAAAATCCATGGGATGGGGGCTTTGATATGCGCAAGACTTATCTGAAAACTCTGGGTGCGCTGGCCGCAACTTTGATGGCCGGTTCTGCACTGGCCGAGACGCTGACGGTTTATACTGTTTATGAAGAAGATGAGGCCGCAGCTTTCCTCGCCGAGGCGAAAAAAGCTTTGCCTGATCTGGATATTAATATGCTGCGCCTTTCCAACGGCGACCTTGTTGCGCGTATCATTGCTGAACAGGCAAATCCGCAACATGACGTGCTGTGGGGCGTTGCAGTTACCTCGCTGTTCAATCCTGAAATTATTAAAACGCTGGAGCCTTATAAACCTGCGAATATCGATGCTGTGCCTGCGCAATTCCGTGACAAGGAAGACCGCTGGTTTGCAGTTACCGGTTATATGGCCGCCTTCTGTGTGAATAATGAGCGCCTGAAATCCAAAGGCCTGACAATGCCGAAGTCATGGGCCGATCTGACTGACCCTGCCTTTAAAGGTGAAGTGGTGATGCCAAACCCTGCATCATCCGGTACCGGCTATATCCAGATTGACTCGCTGATCCAGCAGATGGGCGAAGAAAAGGGCTGGGCTTTCCTTGACAGTCTGGACAAGAACGTAGCGCAATATATCAAATCCGGTTCCAAGCCGTGCAACGTGGCTTCAATGGGCGAATATACTGTGGGTGCCTCTTTTGAGCTGCGTGCAATCAAGAATATTGCCGAGGGCTATCCGATTACCATGGTGATCCCGTCGGAAGGCGCAGGTAATGAGCTGGAAGCCAATGCGCTGGTCTCAACATCCAAGAACAAAGACGCAGCTAAGCGTTTTCTGGACTGGACTGTGAGCAAGCAGGCTGCCGACGAATATTACAAGTGGAAAGCCATTGTAACGATTCCGGGCGGCGCAATGCCGGACAAGTTCAAAGAAGCCGGTCTTCCTGAAGATGTGTCCAAGGTTATGTATGCGGTTGATTTCAAAGCCGCAGCCGATGATCGCACAAAGATCATTGAAACATGGCAGAAGAAATACGAGCGTTAATTGTTAAACAGACCGGACAGCCTTGCAGCTGTCCGGTCTTGTTCTTTATCTTCAAAGTTTCGAACGAACTGCTTTCTGCGCCGTAAAAAATATATGAAAAGCAAAGATTTAAAGCTGTCGCTTGAATCAGTCTGACAAGCATCTGCATGAAATGTCATGCATCGGGGAATGCGCAGGGATTTTCATCTGCGCCCATAAAAACAAAATACCAAAGGAAATATACCAATGGATTTGAACATTCAGAATGTCATTAAAAGCTATGGCGCAGTGAAAGCCCTTGATAATGTTTCTCTGAATATTCCGCATGGTTCTCTGGTATGTTTTCTCGGGCCTTCCGGTTGCGGCAAGACAACCTTGCTGCGTGCTGTTGCGGGGCTGGAAGATATAGATTCCGGCAGGATTATGCTGGGTGACAATGACTTGTCACATACGCCCGCGCGGTCGCGTAATTTCGGCGTTGTGTTTCAGTCCTATTCGCTGTTCCCGCATATGACGGCGGCGCGCAATATTGCCTACGGGCTTGAGTGCCGGAACTGGACAAAAGCACAGATCGCAGCGCGTGTGCGTGAAATGCTGGATCTGGTGCATCTGGCTAATCAGGCCGAAAAACTACCGGCGCAAATGTCCGGCGGTCAGCAGCAGCGTATTGCTATTGCCCGCGCACTGGCTCCCAATCCGTCACTCTTGCTGCTTGATGAGCCGCTTTCCGCGCTGGATGCAAAGGTGCGTGAGGAATTGCGCAATGAAATCCGCGCGCTGCAAAAGCGGGTTGGTATTACCACCATTATGGTCACACACGATCAGGAAGAAGCTTTGGCTATGGCCGATGTGATCGTGGTGATGAAAGACGGACATATTGAGCAAACCGGTACGCCGCAGACGCTCTATCAGCAGCCTTTAACCAGCTTTGTTGCGGATTTTATCGGCCGTATGAATATTCTGACGCTGGATAAAGTTGCCGGTAACAGCCTGCATTTTGCAGATAAAGTGCTCAAGCTGGATACCGCAGCAGAGTCCGGCTCCGTACCTGTGAGTAAAGTCGGTATCCGTCCTGAGGCTGTCAGTCTGCTGCCTGCAACGCAAACCATGCCGGATGATAATCATTTTCCGGCAACAATCCGCAGCCAGATTTATCTGGGACATATATCGCGGCTGGAAGTAGTGCCGGATAAACGGCCGGACGTTAAAATCAGTGTGGAAATGCACGGTACCTCCAACAGAGCAGGGTACTTGCCGCAAACAGGTGATGCAGTAACGCTGCACCTGCCTGCAGATGCTTTACGGGTGCTGTCATGAGCAGCGCTGAGGCTTCTGTAACCACAACGACCGGTGCCGGTTTAAAGCGCGGGCTGTTTAGCGACAACTTCATTTCCTGGGCGATGACTATCGGGATTACAGCTCTGATCCTGATTTTCCTTGTCATGCCGCTTTGGGCCATTCTGGTGCTGGGTTTCAGCACGCCGGAAGGTTTTGGTCTCGGCAATTTTACCCGCACTTTCACAACCGCGCGTTTCTGGACGCTGGTGCTGAATAGTCTTGGTATGGCGCTGACCTGCACGATCATTGTGACCGGCATGGCCTATGCCTATGCCTATACGCTGCAACGTGCCCATGTACCGTTCAAATCCCTGTTGCGCATGGCGGCGCTTATTCCACTCTTTGCTCCGTCACTGGTGCAGGCGCAGGGGCTGGTGCTGCTGCTCGGTCGTAACGGTATTCTCAACCGCTGGATGGGCATGGATATTGATATCTATGGTTTCTGGGGTGTGGTGATTGCCAATGCGCTTTATGCTTTTCCCTATGCTTTTCTGATCCTCTCGGCAGCGCTGGCTGTCAGTGATGCACGGCTGCATGAAAGTGCGGAAGTCTTAGGCGCAGGGCCTTGGCGCATTTTCCGTACGCAGACTTTACCCGCAACACGCTATGGTCTGGCTGCCGCCTGTTTCGTGGTGTTCAATCTGGTGATGACCGATTTCGGTAATCCGATGGTGATCGGCGGCGATTTCAACGTATTGGCTACGGAAGTCTATAATCAGGTGATCGGGCAGGCGCAGTTTGGTCTGGGTGCGGTTATCGGTATTGTGCTGCTGATGCCTGCCATTGCCGCCAAGATTGTTGAAAAGCGCCTGACTAAACAGCAGCAGGCGCTGCTCACCTCACAGGCGCGGCCAATGGTTGTGCGCCCGTCTGGTAAACGTGATCTGCTGCTCGGACTTTATGCCTATTTCACAATGGCGCTGATCCTGAGTGTCATTCTGATTGTGGTGCTGGCAAGCTTCGTCAAGCTCTGGCCATATAATATGAGCTTTACGCTTCAGCATTATCAGTTCGATGTGCAAAACGGCACAGCGCCTTTGTGGAACAGTGTGAAGATCAGTCTGGCGACGGCTGTGCTGGGCGTTGCAATTGCCGGTATGACAGCAATTGCGGTGCAGAAGTTCAAGAATCCGCTCACCGGCCCGCTGGCATTTCTGGCCATCTTGCCGTCAGCCGTTCCGGGTATGGTGCTAGGGCTTGGTTATGTGCTGGCCTTTAACAATCCGTCCAACCCGCTGCATTTCCTCTATGGCAGCTTTGCGCTGATCATTATTCTCAGTGTCTATTATAACCATGCCCACGCATTCCTGATTTCCTCAACTAGTCTGAAACAGATCAGCGGCTCGTTTGATGAAGCATCAACCATGCTCGGCGGCAGCGTGCTGACAACACTGCGTAAAGTGACACTGCCGCTGTTGTGGCCGACATTGCTGGGCGTGGGGGTTCTGTTCTTCATGCGCACCATGGTGTCGCTGTCTGCGGTGATCTTTCTCACCACACCGGCAACGCAGGTCGCATCGATCTCTGTGCTGCAATTGTCTGATCGCGGGGCGGTCAATCAGGCGGCGGCTTTCTCGGTCTGTATTATGCTGATTGTGATTGCAGCTTTGCTGATCGTGCGCGGTATCCTCTGGGCATTTGGTGCCAAGCATGTGACACTGATCCGCTAAAACCGATATGAAAAACAAAAAAAGCCCGCCTCATCACTGAGGCGGGCTTTTTAATTTACTACAAACCAATCAGGCTGCTTTTTCCAGCGTAATACGCTGTGCTAGCCGCACCATTCCGGCGCAGGCTGCATCAATCTGGTCATCTGCGACGCTGAGGCTGAGGCGCAGGAAGCCAACCAGATTGCTGCCGAAGGAATCGCCGGGCATTGTTGCAATCTTTTCTTCTTCCAGCAGGCGCATGGCAAACTCCGCACCGGTCATGCCGGTGGCGCGGATATCTGCCAGAATGAACATGCCTGCCTGCGGGATCTTGCAGGAAATTCCGGCCTGACCATCTAGCCGCTCGGAAATCATCTGCGCACGGCGGTAGAAATTTTCCAGCATTTGCTGAGCGGCTGTTGCAGGACGGTTCAGCGCATAGGCAGTCATATCTGCAATGAAAGGCTGCACGCCGAACAGTAAATATTCTGACAAAGGCAGCAGGCGGTCCGTAAATTCTTCCGGTCCGATGCACCAGCCGCTGCGGAAGCCCGGCGCGGAATGGGATTTGGAAATCGAGGCAACCACAACGGTACGCTCGGCCAGTTCTGGCAGATCAAGCGGAGAAGCAAACTCACCCTCAAAGACCAGCAATTCATAAACCTCGTCGGAGATGATCCAGAGATTATGTTTACGGCAGACTTCCCCGATGGCTGCGATTTCCTCACGGCTCAGCATGGCGCCGGTAGGGTTATGCGGTGAGTTGAGCAGCAGCACGCGCGAACGTGGTGTGATTGCTTTTTCCAGATCGGCAGCCTGCAGGCGGAAGCCGTTGGCTTCACTGACCGGCACATAGACCGGTGTGGCACCGGTTGCTTTAATCACGCCTTCATAAGTCGCATAGCACGGATTGGTGGTGATGACTTCATCACCTTCTTCGGCCAGACCAAGCATGGCAATTGCCAGTGCGCTTTGTGTGCCCGGAAAGCAGAGAATCTGCTGCTGGCTGATCTTGCGGCCGGTGCGCTTCGAATATTTGTCAGATAAAGCTGCAAGAATCGACGGTTCGCCGCGGCCACTGGTGTAGCGGGTGCGGCCTGCGCGCATGGAGCGGGCAGCCTCATCAATCATATCGGCGGGTGTCGGAATATCCGGTTCACCGATAGTCAGCTCTATAATGTCTTCGCCTGCGGCTTTCAGCTCGCGGGCGCGCATATGGACAGCCCATTTGTGTGAGCCTTTGCTGCTCAAACGCTCGGTAATACGCGCATAATGCATCTTGAGCGCTCCTCCGTATTTTTATGCATCTTCTAATAGTTCATGCGTTGTATCGCATGAACCGAAGTTAAGACCAGTGTTGTTTCTGCATGACATCAGAAAAGCGCATAAATTATGATGGGAATTATTACGTCGCATTATAATGTATTAAAATCTTAAAGCTTGTCATGCGCGGGCAGAGTTTATAACGATCACTGATAATTTTATAATCTGACCGGTGAAACTTCTATGACCAATACCAATCTCACGCTTTTTATCTGCGACCTGCTGAGTGCCGCCGGTTCATTCACACTGCTGATCGGTTTGCTGGTCGTTCTGTTCTCCACATCCCTGCATGGTGATGCGGGTCAAAGCGATGACAAGGGCTTGGTTGTTAAAGCATCCAAACATTTCAGAACCGGTTTGATTCTGGCAATTCTGGGTGCGCTGCTCCTGACAATGTCGGCATCATTTGAGCTGATAATTTATTAATGTACTGAACAACAACCGGAGGGGATGTAATCCGGTAGTTGTAATACGCATATCCGGAGGGGAGCTTGCCAATGGCAGCGGATATTCTTGTCAGTCAGGCTGATGTTTTCTCGCATATGCGCATTATCAACGGCATGGGCATAAGCCTGTGCCTGTCGCGCTTGCTGGTCTTCGCGTCCAAATTTATTCAGCACCCTTCGAAGAACAAGATATCCTATATACACATCGGCTGGGTACTGGTCGTATTTTTATGGATTATTCAGTTCTGGTGGGATTATCTCATCGAGAGCAACAACAAAACCTACGACATTGTTACTTATATCTTAGAGTTGTTCTATGTCTTTGGTCTGTTTTTCATCTGCGTTACCCTGACGCCGGATGACATTAAAGAATACGGGGATTACGAGACCTATTTCTTTTCGAGAAAGAAATGGCTTTTTGTCCTCTTTATTTTCATCAACAGCATGCAGTCTTTCGAACAGATCAGAACAGCCTTCATTAAAAATGACACTGATAATATGGTCGTTCTTCCGGTTATCATGGTGCTGGAAACCATCGTTATTCTGATTGCGATGAATATTAAGCGCAGGCGATTTCAATATGTGATGATAGGCCTGTTATTTTCCACGATCATTCTGGATTTCATTTTCCTGTCGTGAGGTAGGACAATTTAGGTTTGCACAGGGCAGGCAGTGGCAGATTTATGCAGCTCGCCGGTTTCGGTGTGTTTCATAAATCTGATTCATTCCTGTTAATTCGGTGTCATATCCACCCTCTATTGCGGAACCAGTTTTTCAACAAACGGGATCTGCAATGTTCAGAAAACTTTCTATCGCCGCTTTGACACTCACCGTCTCTGCTACATCGTCAATGGCTGCAACCAATATCAGCTGGTGGCATGGCATGGGCGGCGCGAATGCTGACGTGATTAATGAGATCTCCAAGCGCTTCAATGAATCCCAGCAGTCCTGCGCGCTGACACCGGTTTCCAAAGGCTCTTATGAAGAAGCTCTGGCCTCCGGCATTGCTGCATTCCGCTCCGGCGAACAGCCGAATATTCTTCAGGTTTTTGATGCCGGTGCAGCCACTATCATCAATGCAAAAGGCGCAACTGTTCCTGCTGAAGACCTGATCAACAATGCCGGTTACAAGTTTGATCGTGAAGCCTTTATCGAAGGCGTGCGCTATTTCTATGCGGCTCCGGATGGCAAGTTTGTTGGCATGCCGTTCAACTCCTCCGCGCCGATCATGTATATCAACACGGATGCGTTGAAAAAGGCTGGTGTTGAAGCGCCGAAAACCTGGGAAGAGTTTGAAGCCATTGCGCCAAAGCTCAAAGAAGCAGGCTATATCCCGCTGACCGCTTCGCAGCTGACATGGCAGTTCACCGAGAACTTCTTCTCCCGTCAGAACATTCAGTTCGCCACCAATAATAACGGTTATGACAGCGTTCAGGACACCAAACTCAATGTGACTGATCCGAACCTCATCATGATGTTCGACAAGCTGAAAGACTGGGCTGATAAAGGCTATTTCGGTTTCTACGGTGCAGGCTGGGCAGACAATCAGAAGCCTTTTGATGAAGGTAAAGTTGCTTTCTGGATCGGTTCTTCCGGTTCTTTCGGTGGTCTGCAGAAAACTGCTAAAATGGAATTCTCCGCCGACTTCCTGCCATACTGGAAAGCCGTTGACGGTGCAGGCACCAATACATTTATCGGTGGTGCGGCTCTGTTCGCCATGGCCGGTAAACCAGACGCAGAAAATAAATGCGTTGCTGATTTCTTCCAGTTCCTGACTTCGCCGGAAGTGCAGAAATATTATCATCAGGCAACCGGCTATGTGGCAATCACCAAAGCTGCATATGAACTGGCTAAATCTGAAGGCTATTACGAAAAGACACCGGTTGCCGAAGTCGGCATCAAGCAGCTGATGCTGCCGTCGGGTGAATGGTCGAAGGGCTACCGCCTTGGTTTCTACCCGCAGATCCGTACCATCATGGAACGCGAATATAACCGTATTTTCTCCGGTGAAACCACAGTCAAACAGGCTTTCGAAACCATCGAAAAAGAAGGTAACGACCTGCTGACCCGTTTCGCAAAGACCGCGAACTAACAACTGAGATTTCTCTCAATGTGATGAACGGGGTCGGAGCAAACCATGCCTGACCCCGTTTTCAATCCACTCTTCTCAAAAAGACGGGGATTTGCCGCGTGGCATATATCCAGACTTCTCAACCATCAAAACTGGCAGGGCTTTTCGCGCGCTTACCAATGTTCGGTAATGCAAAGCAGGCAGAACCGGCCAAGCGCGTGCAGTTTAATTCACGTTTGCTGCCTTATCTGCTGCTGGCGCCACAGCTGGCTGTTGTTTTGATTTTCTTCTACTGGCCGTCTGTTCAGGCCATTCAGTCGTCCTTCTATATTGAAGACCCGTTCGGCTTCGGTGCGACCTTTGTCGGATTAGAAAACTATACGGATGTGTTGGTCAGCCCTGAATATCGCGGCATTGCCGGTTTTACAGCGATCTTTACGATTATTGTGACAGCCCTGTCGCTGGGTATTGGCATGTTGCTGGCGGTAAAAGCCGATGCGGTTATCCGTGGCAATGCTACTTATAAAACTGTGCTGATCTCGGTCTATGCCATTGCGCCGCCGGTTGCCGGTCTCATCGGAATGATGATCTTCGACCAGCATATCGGCCCGTTTGTGAAAATGGCTGCATGGTTTGGCTGGGATATGAAAGTCGGGCTGAACTATTTCGACACCGCGTTTGCGATGGTCGTCGTCTCAGTCTGGAAGCAGATCCCTTATAATTTCATTTTCATTCTGTCCGGTTTGCAGGCGGTTCCGGCCTCGGTGCGCGAAGCAGCGGTGATGGATTGTCGCTCCGGTGCACGTCGTTTCCGCACGGTCATCCTGCCTTTGCTGGCACCGACTGTGTTCTTTCTGCTGATTATCAATATCACCTATTCGCTGTTCGATACTTTCGGTGTGATCGACGTGATGGTGAAGGATAAAGCCGCCAATAACCCGATTACGCTGGTCTATAAAGTATTCATGGATGGTTTCCGCGGCAATGATATCGGCAGCTCTTCCGCACAATCCGTCATCCTGATGGTGGTGGTGTTTACATTGACCATCGTGCAGTTCCGCTTTGTCGAGCGGCGCATCCACTATAACTAAGCAGGCTATAAAGATGCATAAAGTTAAGATTACCGATCATCTGATCCTGCTTGCCGGAGCGCTGTTTCTGATTTTGCCGGTGGTGGTGGCTTTCACCACCTCCAGTCATACGGCAGCGGATATTCACTCCAATGGTCTGTCACTGAGCTGGGGTGATAATTTCACGGAAACCTATAGCAATGTACTGACCCGTGAGGGTGGTTTCACCGGCCAGATCACCGGCTCGCGGATGTTGCTGAATTCGCTGATCCTCGGCCTCGGTTTTGCAATTGGTAAGATTGTGCTGTCGATGCTGGCGGCCTATGCGATTGTCTATTTCCGCTTCCGCTTTGCCACGCTGGCATTCTGGCTGATTTTCACCACGCTGTTGCTGCCGCTAGAAGTACGTATCGTGCCTTCCTATCAGGTGGTGTCGTCCTTCGGGATGCTCAACAGCTATTCAGGATTGATCGTGCCGCTGCTGGCTTCGGCCACTGGTACTTTCTATTTCCGGCAATTCTTTAAATCGGTGCCGGATGAATTGCTGGAAGCTTCCCGCATCGACGGGGCAGGGCCGGTGAAGTTTTTCATCGATGTGCTGCTGCCACTATCGCGCACCATGATCGCCGCGATGTTCATCATCATGTTTGTCTATGGTTGGAACCAATATCTCTGGCCGATGCTGGTGACGACCGATGAGAGCTTTTTCACGCTGATGCGCGGTATCAAGCAGATTTTGCAGGTGTGGGTCGGGGCGCAAATTCCGGATTATAACGAGGCTTTTGCTCTTGCCGTGCTGGCCATGGTGCCGCCGGTGCTGGTGGTTGTGGTGTTCCAGCGCTGGTTCATCAAAGGCCTGACCGAGAGCGACAAGTAAGAGATTTTAGGAGCCTTCAATGGCACAGGTTAAAATTGAAAATGTATCGAAAATCTATGCGGGCGGTACCAAGGCCGTCAGCGCGGTGAATATCGATATTAAAGACGGTGAATTCATTGTTCTGGTCGGCCCTTCCGGCTGCGGAAAATCCACACTGCTGCGCATGGTGGCAGGGCTGGAAACCATCTCGGAAGGTGAGGTGGCAATCGGCAATCGTACCGTGAATGAGGTGGAGCCGGCAGATCGTGACATTGCCATGGTATTCCAGAATTATGCGCTTTATCCGCATATGAGCGTCTATGATAATATGGCTTATGGTTTGCGGAACCGTAAAACGCCAAAGGCTGAGATTGAAGCGCGTGTGGCAGAGGCTGCGCGGATGCTGGAGTTGGAACCTTATCTGCAACGCAAGCCGCGTGCGCTTTCCGGTGGTCAGCGCCAGCGTGTGGCGATGGGGCGTGCGATTGTGCGTAAGCCTGCGGTGTTTTTGTTTGACGAACCGCTGTCCAATCTTGATGCCAAATTGCGCGTTTCCATGCGCGGAGAAATCCGGCAGTTGCAGCGTCGTCTCGGTACGACTTCGATCTATGTGACCCATGATCAATTGGAAGCGATGACACTGGCGGATCGACTGGTGGTGCTGAATGGCGGCGAGATTGAGCAGATCGGCGCGCCGCTGGAGATTTATCACAAGCCTGCTTCAACCTTTGTCGCCAGCTTTATCGGTTCTCCGGCGATGAATTTGGCTGACGGTACTGTGCATCAGGCACAACTGATGCTGGGTGAGGATATTCTGAAACTCGGCACAGAGCCATCTGTGCCGGGCGAGCTGACAATCGGTATTCGTGCAGAAGATTTGCATATCGCTGAAGCGCATGAGCAGGCCATTCAATTCCGCACCGAATATGTGGAAGAACTGGGCGCACAACGCATTGTGCATGGTTATGCGGGCAATCAGAAGCTGGTCGCCGCACTGCCGCCGCAGGCTGAAATCCGCGATCAGATGCGTCTGGCTGTGACGCCTGAAAAGCTGCACTTTTTTGATAAACAGAGCGGCAAACGCATTGAATTGTCGCAAGCTGCCGCAACTGCTGTAAAAACAACTCAAGCTGTTTCTGCCTGAAATCTGAGAAATGATATGACTGAAGTAATGACTGTTGAAACCATGATCCGCTCACAAGTTGCTGCTCTGGATGTGCCATCCCATGAAGAGCGCCAGAGCATCACGCAGCTGGATAAAACCATGGCTGCTCATGACGCCAAGCTGGTTGCGATGGAGTGTATGACCAGTGTTGAAACCGGTGGTCAGGCTGCTTCAACCGCACCGCTGGCGTTTCCGTTTAATGTCACTGCGTGGAATCTGGAGCGTTGTCTGTTCCCTGAGGAAAGCGCTGCGAAAATGCTGGCAGAAAAACCGGCCGTGGCACTGCTGACCGAGATGGACAATGGCATGGCGCGCACTGCGCAGAAAAACATGACAGCGGAAGTCGCCCGTCATATGTCTATGGAATATGCCTATGGTGTGGAGTTTATCGAGCTTGGGCTTGGCTCGGAAATCGAGCATTCCTTTTGCCAAGATGATTTCAACGAAAAAGGTTTCCACGGCAATGCGCTGATGTCCTCTGTGCCGATGCAGCGGATTTTTGTGCAGCGTCTGGCCGGTGAGCGCCTGTGGTTCTTTAATGGCGGCGATCAGCCACGGCTGGGGGAACGCAATGCAATCGGCGCAGTGATTGAAACCGTTGACGGGCCGTTTCTCGCGGTGTCTGTGCATCTGGAAAGCGCGTCTCCGGCAGCCTATCGCGAAAAACAGGTGGCGCAGCTGATTGATGCGCTGGAAGCAGAATTTGGCGCTATGCCAACACTGATCGGCGGCGATCTCAATACCGGCAATCATGCGGAAGGGGATTTCGAGGCGGAAGGTCTGTTCCGCGTCGCTGCTGAACGCGGCTTTACCCGCCACAGCGGTGCGCTGGATCAGATGACCACCCGTCCGAGCCTGATTACCCGTTGGCCTGATCGCGCTATGAAACTGGACTGGTTCCTGAGCCGTGGGCTGGACATCACCGAGAGTCGCATCATCTCTTCACTGGATGATAATCAGCGTCCGCTTTCCGATCATGATCTGATTGTTTGCCGTGTTGATGGTTTCAGCGCTGCATAATCAGTGGAACTATGCCGGAGGGAGGCCTGTCTTCCTTCCGGTTTTGTAAAGAGCCTGATTGTCTCTTTAATGGGACGTTGTGGTTCCAAATAACTATCTTTTGGAGTTTTCGTATTACGGGTAGGTTCATTCCATCAACTTGAAACCATGGAGTTTTGAAAATGTCCAAGCCTTATAACCGCCTCGATAAAGACAATGCAGCTGTTCTTCTCGTAGACCATCAGACAGGTCTGTTGTCGCTGGTTCGTGACATTGATCCTGATAAATTCAAAAACAATGTGCTGGCACTTGCCGATCTGGCAAAATATTTCAACCTACCGACCATTCTCACTACATCTTTCGAAGATGGCCCGAACGGCCCGCTGGTGCCTGAGCTGAAAGAGCTTTTCCCGAATGCGCCGTATATTGCCCGACCTGGTCAGATCAACGCGTGGGATAACGAAGATTTCGTGAAAGCCGTTAAGGCAACCGGCAAGAAGCAGCTGATTATCGCCGGTGTTGTGACCGAAGTTTGTGTGGCTTTCCCAGCACTGTCGGCTCTGGCTGAAGATTTCGAAGTGTTCGTGGTGACCGATGCGTCCGGTACATTCAACGAAATCACCCGTCACTCCGCATGGGATCGTATGAGTGCTAACGGCGCACAGCTGATGACATGGTTTGGTCTTGCCTGTGAGTTGCACCGCGACTGGCGCAACGATGTGGAAGGTCTGGGCACACTGTTTGCAAACCATATTCCGGATTACCGCAACCTGATTAACAGCTACAACACTGTTAAAGCATCGAAGTAATTGGGTAGCTAAGTCACTTAAGGATAAGGCCGCGTAACTGATTACGCGGCCTTATTTTTTCTGGGCGTGCAGTTTCATTTCCCGCCGTCGTTTTGCGGAGGAAGGAATGCCTAATTCTTCTCGATATTTGGCAACTGTCCGGCGGGCAATCACAATGCCATCCGCATCAAGCTTTTGCACAATGGCCTCATCAGACAAAATGCTGCCGATGTTTTCCTGCGCAATCAGCGTGCGGATTCTGATGCGCACAGCTTCAGATGCAATATCATCGCCGGTTTTGCCTCTGATCGCCGCATTGAAAAAATAGCGATATTCAAACAGCCCTTGCGGGGTCATCATATATTTTTGATTGGCAACACGGCTGATGGTGCTTTCATGCATCTCAATAGCATCGGCCACCATCTGCATTGTCAATGGTTTGAGCGCAAGGGCACCGCTTTCCAGAAAACCTAGCTGGTGGGTGATGATCTGCTCACCGACATTGAGTACTGTCTGCGCACGCTGATCGAGAATACGGGTCAGCCAGCTTGCCCTTTGTTTGCAGGCACGCAGAAACTGCTTTTCATCTTTGGAAAGATTATTGTCACTGAGTTTGCGGCTATAATCTTCATTCATCAGCACACGGGGCAGAGCCTGCGGATTGAGCGTGATGCTCCATTCGCCGCTTGGCGTCTTGGTAACCAGCAAATCAGGAATGATGGTCAGCGCTGGCGTGCTGTCAAAGATCAGACCGGGTTTGGGGTTCAGGCCGCGGAGTTCGCCGAGCATTTCGCTCAGTTCTTCATCATCCGCATCGCAGAGTTTTTTGAGGGTTGTGAAATCACGTTTCGCTACCAGATCAAGATGCTTAAGCAGAATGGTCATTTCTGCAGTCAGGCGATCATCGGCAAGGAGTTGCAGGCGCAGACATTCTGCCAGATTACGGGCGAAAAGCCCTGCCGGTTCAAAGGCCTGACATTGGCGCAGCACACGCATAACCTGTTCCGGTGTCACATTCAGGCGCTTGGCGATCTGCGCCATGTCTGCATGGAGATAACCGGATTCATCCAAAGTCTCGGCAAGTAGCTCGGCAATATGCCGTTCGGTTTTATCCCTGATGCTGAGATTGATCTGCTCGGCCACATGATCTTGCAGGGAATGTTGCACGGTGCCGAAATCTTCAACAGAATATTCCGAAGAGCCGGAAGAGGGCAGCGCACCGCCTGGCGCTCTTTGCAAAAGCGGATTGGCTTCTATTTCACTTTGTACAAAGTCTTCCAGCTCAGCACGGCTCATTTGCAGCACTTTGAGCGATTGCTGCATTTGCGGTGTCATGGTCAGTGATTGGGTCTGCCGCAAAACGGGCTTGGAAGAGAGAGCCATTGATCTGTTTATAGCACTCTTTTCAGTGCTATTGATACGTCATGAAATTGTTGTAAGCACGGAATCAAAGTTTTCTTCTGTGCATGAGGATTGATGATGCGCCACTATATTGGAATTGATGTCGGAACCGGCAGCGCCAGAGCAGGGATTTTTGACAGCAAGGGCCAGCTACTGGGCACTGCAGCCTGTGCTATTGAAACCTTTCGCCCGCAGGCGGATTTTGCCCAGCAGAGTTCCGCGCATATCTGGGCATCGATCTGCAAGGCTGTGAAAAACGCAATGGCTGAGGCCGCAATTGCGGCAGACAGCGTGGCCGGTATCGGCTTTGATGCTACCTGTTCGCTGGTTGTTGCGGATACGGAAGGCAAGCCGGTCACTGTCAGCCCGAAAGGCGAAGCGGATCAGGATGTGATCCTGTGGATGGATCACCGTGCGATCAATGACGCCGAAGAGATCACCGAAATTGGCGGCAAGGTGCTGAACCATGTCGGCGGTCGTATGTCGCCGGAAATGGAGCTGCCGAAAATCCGCTGGTTCAAGCGTGAATTGCCGCAGAGCTGGACACAGACAGCCGCTTTCTGGGATTTGCCGGACTGGCTGGTGCATCGCGCGACCGGTACCGATATGCGCTCGCTTTGCTCACCGGTGTGCAAATGGACTTATCTCGGTGATCGGGGCAAAGCCGGAGAGGGCTGGGACAGTGCGTTCCTTGAGAATATCGGCCTTGAAGAACTGGGTGACGACAATTTTGCAGCCATCGGTAATCGCTTCGGTGCGGCCGGTGAACTGGCCGGAAAACTGTCGGAACAGGCCGCAACGGAGCTTGGTCTTAAAGCCGGTATTGCGGTTTCCACCGGTCTGATCGATGCCTATTCCGGTGCGCTCGGCACGCTGGCTGTTGCAGACAGTGCCGGTGTGAGTGCAACGAAACAGCGTCTGGCGCTGATCGCCGGTACATCCACCTGCCATATTGCGCTGAGCAAAGAGCCGGTTTTTGTCTCCGGTGTTTGGGGGCCATATTATTCTGCTCTGCTGCCTGATCTCTGGGCAAATGAAGGCGGGCAGTCGGCAGCTGGTGCTTTGATTGATGCTGTGATTGCGCGTCATGCTGTGTCGGTTAAACTGGCGGCGGAAAATCCGGATAAGCGAATTGCCGATCTGCTGGATGCGCATCTGGCCAACATGGCTGAAGAAACGGCAACTCTGACCCGTCACCGTCATGTGCAGCCGGATTTCCACGGCAACCGCTCCCCGCTGGCGGAAAGCTGGCGCAAAGGCGCGATTGTCGGTCTGACACTGGATCACGAGCTTGATGATCTGGCATTGGATTATCTCGCCACCATTCAGGCGCTGGCCTATGGCACAAGGCATATTCTTGAAGAAATGCGCCATGAAGGCATGGAGATTGATACGTTGGTGGTCTCCGGCGGTCTGGCGCGCAATCAGCTGTATTTGCGTGAACATGCAGATGCTACCGGTTGCCGTGTGCTGGTGCCGGAACAGGCCGAGCCGGTGCTGCTGGGTTCCGCTATGCTTGGTGCTGTTGCCAGCGGTGATTTCGCCGATCTGTCACAGGCAATGGCGGCAATGAGCGGCAAAGGTGAAGTGCTGGAGCCACGCACCGGTGCAATCGCTGCCTATCATGATGCGAAATATCTGGTTTATCGCCGTATGCAGATGGATTATGCTGATTACGCAGAACTGATGGATGAAAATCCGGTTGCTGACGATGAGGAAGAAGCTGAATCTATAGCTTGACCTTGCTATAGTGGGAACCTTTATCCTGCCTGTTAATTGACAGGCAGGAGAGATTCTTATGAAGCATACTGCATCGCATATGACCCATGCCGATGATGCGCATCACGGGCATCATCGCGGCGACCATGATCATGGTAATAAAGTGAAAGATCCCGTCTGCGGGATGATGGTCGATCCTGCCGCCGGCAAGCCTCATATGGCCTATAAAGGGCATGAATATCATTTCTGCTCAGATAGTTGCCACGGCAAATTCAAAGCGGATCCCGAGAAATATCTCACCGCGCAATCTGCTGCTACGCCTGCAATCAAAGGGGCGCAATATACTTGTCCGATGCATCCGGAAGTTATCCGCGATGAACCGGGCTCATGCCCGATTTGCGGTATGGCGCTGGAACCGGTTATGCCGTCGCTTGATGACGGGCCTAACCCTGAACTTATAGATTTTACACGCCGCTTCTGGGTAAGCGCGATCTGTTCTATTCCTTTGCTGATAGTCACAATGGGACCAATGTTTGGTCTGCCGATCCGTGAATGGATCGGGGAACAAAGAACTGTCTGGCTGGAGTTTATACTGGCGACACCGGTGGTGCTCTGGGCGGCGCTGCCGTTTTTCAAGCGCGGTGTCGACTCGTTTAAAAACCGCAGTCCGAATATGTGGACGCTGATTATGATCGGTGTCGGAGCCGCCTATCTTTACAGCGTGGTTGCAATTCTGTTTCCGGATATGTTCCCGCACTCCTTCCGTGGTCATGGCGGTTCGGTTCCTGTTTATTTCGAGGCCGCAGCCGTTATTGTCACGCTGGTCTTTCTCGGTCAGGTGCTGGAACTGCGTGCCCGCGAGCGTACCGGCTCGGCTATCCGCGCTTTGCTTGATTTGGCGCCGAAAACTGCACGCCGTATTGCGGCTGATGGCAGTGAAGCCGATGTGCCGTTGGACGAGGTGCAGGCCGGTGACAAGTTGCGTATCCGCCCCGGTGACAGCGTGCCGGTGGACGGTATCGTGGTGGAGGGCCGTTCCTCTGTCGATGAGGCGATGATTACCGGTGAACCGGTGCCGGTTGAAAAGACCGAAGGCGATAAAGTGATCGGTGGTACCGTGAATAAAAACGGTTCTCTGGTCATGCAGGCGGAGAAAATCGGCGCAGAAACCATGCTGTCGCAAATCGTGGATATGGTTGCCAAAGCCCAGCGTTCCCGTGCGCCTATTCAGGGGTTGGCTGACCGGATTTCATTCTATTTTGTGCCGATGGTTATTGTCGTTGCACTCCTGTCCTTTATCGGCTGGGCGCTGTGGGGGCCGGAGCCGAGCATGATCTATGCCATTGTCGCGGCGGTTTCGGTGCTGATTATCGCTTGTCCCTGTGCGCTGGGGCTGGCAACGCCGATGTCGATTATGACCGCAACAGGACGCGGTGCGCAGGCTGGTGTGCTGATCAAAGATGCCGAGGCGCTGGAGCGTATGGCAAAGGTTGATACGCTGATCGTTGATAAAACAGGCACATTGACGGAAGGCCGACCGAAACTGACGGATGTAGTGGCGGTTTCCGGCATTGATGACAACACGTTGTTGCAACTGGCTGCAAGCCTTGAGAAAGGCTCGGAGCACCCGCTGGCGGAAGCCATTGTTGCCGGTGCCGAAGCAAAAGGGCTGAAGACCGATAATGTGGATGCTTTCGAAGCAATTACCGGCAAAGGTGTTGCTGGTACGGTAAAAGGACGGGCAGTTGCGCTTGGCAATCCTGCAATGATGCAGGATATGGGGCTGGATATTGCCGCCATTCAGGCGCAGGCCGATACATTGCGGGCAGAAGGCAAGACTGCGATGTTTGTTGTCGTTGATAATAAGCTGGCTGGTCTGGTTGCTGTGGCTGATCCGATTAAGGAAACAGCGGCAGAAGCTATCCGCACACTCCATGCGCGCGGCTTGAAAATTATTATGGCAACCGGTGATAATGAACGCACGGCGCGAGCTGTGGCGGCTAAACTTGGCCTTGATGATGTGCGTGCCGATGTGCTGCCGGAAGATAAAAAAGCACTGGTTGATGAGTTGCACAAACAGGGTAAAAAAGTCGCAATGGCAGGGGATGGTGTGAATGATGCACCGGCACTGGCCGCCGCTGATGTGGGTATTGCTATGGGTACCGGTGCTGATGTGGCCGTGGAAAGTGCGGGGATTACGCTGCTCAAAGGTGATCTCACAGGTATTGCCCGCGCGCATCATCTGGCAGAGGCGACAATCCGCAATATCAAGGAAAACTTGTTCTTTGCCTTTGTCTATAATGCGCTGGGTATTCCGGTGGCAGCGGGATTGCTCTATCCGTTTACCGGCACTTTATTGTCGCCGATGATTGCAGCAGCGGCGATGAGCCTGTCCTCGGTCTCGGTGATTGCCAACTCATTGCGGCTAAGAGCATTGAAGCTCTAAATAAAAAGAAAGCGGGCAAAATGCCCGCTTTTTATTTGGCTCGAAACGGAAATCAGTAAGGGCTGTCGACCTTACCGGTTTCTACATAAACCGTCTTGATCTGGCTGTAATGGGAGAGGGCGGCAAGACCGTTCTCACGGCCGATACCGGAGTTTTTATAACCGCCGAACGGTACTTCTACCGGTGTCAGATTATAGGCATTGATCCAGCAGGTGCCGGCTTTGAGAGCTGCAATCACACGATGGCCACGAGCGCTGTCTGCGGTGAAGACACCGGCAGCGAGACCAAATTCCGTATCATTGGCGCGGGCAATGACTTCATCTTCATCGCTGAAGGTCAGAATGCTCATGACAGGGCCGAAGATTTCTTCCCGTGCAATGGTCATATCATCGCTGACATTGGTGAAAATCGTCGGCTCGATATAATAACCGCTTTCCAGTCCCTGCAAGGCCGGCACGCCGCCGCCGCAAACCAGATTGGCACCTTCAGCCTTGCCCTTTTCAATATAGGACAAGACCTTGTCGCGCTGGGAGAGGCTCACCATTGGCCCCATCTGCGTGCTCGGATCAAGCGGATCGCCGATCTGAATAGCGCGGGTGCGCTCAACCAGACGGCTCACAAAACGCTCGGCAACAGCCTCATGTACGAAAACGCGGGTGCCGTTGGAGCAAACCTGACCGGTGGAATAGAAATTGCCGAGCATCGCACCGCCAATAGCATTTTCCAGATCGGCATCATCGAACACGATCAGCGGGGATTTGCCGCCGAGTTCCATGGTGACCTGTTTCATCTCGCTGCCAGCCTGCGCCATGATTTTCTTGCCGGTCGGTACGGAGCCGGTGAGCGAAACCTTGGCAACTTTAGGATGGCTGATGAGTGCCGCGCCCGCATCGCCAAAGCCCTGAACCACGTTGAAAAGCCCGTCCGGCAGACCGGCATCTTTGTAAAGCTGTGCCAGTGCCAGAGCTGATAGCGGTGTATTTTCCGATGGCTTGAACACCACCGCATTGCCCATGGCCAGGGCTGGAGCAGATTTCCACGAGGCGATCTGGATCGGGTAATTCCATGCACCGATACCGACGCAAACACCCAATGCCTCACGGCGTGTATAGGCAAAAGGTCCGCCAAGTTCGACAAATTCACCGTTGAAACCGGAGATCACGCTGCCGAAATATTCCATCGCATCGGCACCGGAAGCCGCGTCGGCCACCAGTGTTTCCTGAATAGCTTTACCGGTATCCAGTGTTTCCAGTTCCGACAATTCCTGATTGCGCTCGCGCATCAGGTCTGCGGCACGGCGCAGGATGCGGCCACGCTCAACAGGCTTGAGTTTTGCCCATTCAACCTGCGCTTTAGCAGCAGCTTCCACGGCCTGATCGACAATGGCCTGTGTCGCGCCATGCAGGCGGGCAATAACTTCGCCGGTGGCAGGATAGATCACATCAAAAGCACGTCCTGCCGTGTCTTCAACAAACTGACCATTAATAAAATGTGAGGCTTGCGGCTGTGCACGCATGGGAAATTCCTTCAAAATTCTATGAGCTTTATAAATTAGCGATCGGAGACTTGCCAGCGCGGATTAATCCACGGTTCTTGATTGGAGCGTGGCAGCGGTGTTTTGCCTAAGATATGGTCTGAAGCCTTTTCACCGGTCATGATCGACGGGCCGTTGAGATTACCGTAAGGCACACGCGGGAAAATTGAGCTGTCAGCCACACGCAGACCTTCAACACCAATTACACGGCATTCCGGATCAACCACGGCCATAGGGTCATTGACTGAGCCCATTTTACAGGTGCCGCATGGATGGAACGCGCTTTCTGCATGGTCGCGGATGAAGTTATCCAGTTGCTCGTCTGTGACCTGATCGTCGCCCGGCTGAATTTCCCGTCCGCGATAGGCATCAAAAGCCTGCTGGCCGAAGATTTCGCGGGTCAGACGGATGCAATGGCGGAAATCGCGCCAGTCATCCGGATGCGACATATAGTTGAACAGGATTTTCGGCTTCTCTTTCGGATCATTGGAGTGCAGTGTGACCGAGCCGCGTGACTTGGAACGCATCGGCCCCACATGCGCCTGAAAACCGTGACCGCCTGCTGCTGCTTTACCGTCATAGCGGATTGCAACCGGCAGGAAGTGGAACTGAATATCCGGATATTCCACGCCGGCTGCCGAGCGTACAAAGGCCGCGCCTTCAAAATGGTTGGTCGCGCCAAGACCGGATTTGAAGAACAGCCATTCCGCCCCGATCCGCGCTTTGGAAAACAGGTTGAGGCTGGAATAGAGTGTAATCGGCTGCAGGCATTCCTGCTGCACATAGACTTCCATATGATCCTGCAAATTCGCGCCGACACCGGCACGGTCTGCAACGACCTGAATACCGTGTTCACGCAGATGCTCTGCAGGGCCAATGCCGGAAAGCATCAGCAGTTTTGGCGAGTTGATGCTGGAAGCGGCGATAATCACTTCGCGCTTGGCTTTGATAACGCTGACCGTGCCGGATTTTTCAATTTCAACGCCGGTTGCGCGGCCATTCTCGATCACCACTTTGCGGGCAAAAGCATTGACCAAGGTCACATTACGGCGTTTGAGGGCAGGGCGCAGATAGGCATTGGCGGTTGACCAGCGGCGGCCGTGATGGATGGTCTGCTCCATCGGGCCGAAACCTTCCTGTTTCGAGCCGTTATAGTCTTCTGTGGTTTCAAATCCTGCCTGTTTTCCGGCCTCCTGAAATGCCTGAAACAGCGGATTGCTGCGCTTGCCGCGCTGTACATGCATCGGCCCATTGGTGCCGCGCCAGCCTTCCTCACCGCCATGGGAGTGCTCCATGCGCTTGAAGTAAGGCAGCACGTCCGCATAAGACCAGCCGCTGGCTCCGCTCTCCGCCCAATGGTCGAAATCTTTGGCGTGTCCGCGCACATAGACCATGCCATTGACGGATGAAGAGCCGCCGAGAACTTTGCCGCGCGGGGTGACAAGACGGCGGCCGTTCAGATGCGGTTCCGGTTCGGTGTTAAAACCCCAGTCATAAGTGGACATATTCATCGGAAAAGACAGAGCCGCAGGCATCTGGATCAGCGGCCCCATATCGGTGCCGCCATATTCGATGACGATAACAGAATGCTTGCCGTCCTCGGACAGGCGGTAGGCCATGGCAGAACCGGCAGAACCGGAGCCGATAATAACGAAATCTGCTTCCATTTCAGGCTCCTTAATGCCGGTTACGGGACGGATTTGCCGGATGGCGCGCCAGTTGTACGGTGATGTAATCTTCAACCAGAGCAATGGCTTTTGGCGCTTCCGGTGCATCGGCACCCAGCGCGTGGCGGATATAAAGGCCGTCAATCAGAGCGCCGGTGCCTTCGGCAATGTGTTGCGCGGTCTGTTTGTCTGTGAGCTGTTCCAGCGCAAAGCACAGATTGGAGTGCAGGCGGCGGGCATAGACCCGCAGCAGCCGGCGCATTTCCAGAGATTGCTGGGCATGGGCATAGAAGGTGAGCCATGCGGCAATCGTTTCATGGGCAAACTGTGAGGCGGAGAAATTCACGCTGATAATTGCGGAAAGCCTTGTACGCGGGCTGTCTACTGCCTGTAAGGCGAGGCGCAGATCAGTGCCGAGTTCGCTCAGCAAATGGCGCATGGTGGCTAAAAGGAGCTGATCTTTGCCGCCGAAATAGTGATGCGCGAGCGCTGCCGACACACCGGCCTTGCGTGCGATTTGCGCAACAGTCACATCAAGCGAACCGCGCTCACCGATTGTCTGAATGGCAGCCGAGATCAGGTCTTTCCGGCGCAATTCTTCCATTCCCACTTTAGGCATGTCTGTCTCACAAAATTGTTTGGATTTGGTTGATTATCGTTTTTATTGATTGATCAGTCAATCAAGAGTTTATTATCGTTTTATCTCAATACTATGACGCGATTATAAAATGTGAAAATCCGCCATCTGATGGGATTGATGCGTTTTGACGGCATAAGACTATTTTGCTAGAGCATCGGCAGTGAATGATGCGGAGTTTTAATATGGCAAATCCGGTTTTGGTTGAAGTTGTGCGCGGTAAAGTGGTGGAAAGCCGCCACAGCGGTGCGCTGGCGCTGTTCGATGGTGAGGGTAAGACCGTTCTGAACATCGGCGATGTAACGCGCCCGACCTATCCCCGTTCGGCAATCAAGGCTATTCAGGCGCTGCCATTTGTGGAAAGCGGTGCTGCTGATGCCTATGGTTTCGGCAATGAAGAGCTGGCCATGGCCTGCGCTTCCCATTCCGGTGAACCAGAGCACGTGGCACGCGCCGCTTCGATGCTGGCGAAGGCCGGTTTGTCCTGTGAAGATCTGGAATGCGGTGCCCATTGGCCGTCTGACCAGAAAGTGCTGATTGAAGTTGCCCGCAGCGGCAAGGAGCCGACTGCGCTCAATAATAACTGCTCCGGCAAACATGCCGGTTTTCTCTGCACCTGCGCGCATATGGGCTTGAAGACCAAAGGCTATGTGCAGGCAAATTCGCAGATCCAGACCATTGTGCGTGAAACCATGCAGGAAGTAACCGGCGCGGTGCATAATGCTGATGAATATGGCACGGATGGTTGCTCCATCCCAACCTATGCTATTGGTCTGGATGCTATGGCGCGTGGTTTTGCCCGTATGGCAACCGGTACAGGTCTGGCACCTGTTCGCGCTAAAGCTGCCAAGCGTCTGCTGGATGCCTGTATGGCTGCGCCGTTTTATGTAGCTGGCAGCCGTCGCGCCTGTACTGAGTTGATGGAACTCGCACCTGGTCGTATCTTCGTTAAAACCGGTGCGGAAGGCGTGTTCTGCGGTGCGGTGCCTGAACTTGGCGTAGGTTTTGCCATGAAATGCGATGATGGCACCACCCGTGCGGCAGAAGTTATGGTGACACGTTTGCTGGCACAGCTTTTTGCCAAAGATGCAGAACTGTCGGGTAAGCTGGAAGCGCGTGCAACGCGCCGTATGAGCAACTGGAATGGTATTGATTTTGGTTATATTGCACCATCAGCTGCTTTGGTTGATGAATTGAAAGCTGTTTCTTTCTGAGAATAAAAAATACTATAAGTATTTGATAATTAAGCCGCGTATCATAAAGATGTGCGGCTTAATTGTTTTGTTGTATGGCTTGCTTTTGTTGTGGTTACTTCCTACCTTTCAACTATGAGCAGAGCTTTTACAAAAGAACAGGACGATGTTCCTGCCGGTTTGGTGGAACGTCCGGTCAGTCACCACCGCAATCTGGTTACTCAAAACGGCCTCAGACTGATTGAGGCTGAACTGTCACGTCTGCAAACCGAATTGGGGCAGGCGACAGCCAGCGGGGATAAGGCCGCAATTGCTCATGTCTCCCGCGATCTGCGCTATTGGACAGCGCGGCGGGAGAATGCAGAACTGACACTGGCCGATAAAGACGGTGAAGTGATCCGCTTCGGTATGCAGGTCATTGTTGAGAATGAAGATGGTTGTCAGCAAAACTGGATGATTGTCGGTGAGGATGAGGCGGAGCCGTCTAAAGGCACGATCTCACATATTTCACCGCTTGCTGTTGCCTTATTCGGCAAAGGCAAGGGTGATCTGGTGACTGTGAATGGTCGCGAGTTGGAAATTATTGATTTTAAAGCCATCAATTAGGATGAGTTGCCGGCCCTGTTCAGAGCCAGCCTTTTCTGCGGAAGAAGTAGAGCGGGATCAGTGCGGAGATAACCATCAGCCCCAGCGCTGCGGGATAGCCCCATTTTTCTGATAATTCCGGCATGAAGCTGAAATTCATGCCGTAGATCGAAGCGATCAGTGTCGGAGGCATGAAACCCACCGCTGCCACTGAGAAGATTTTGATAATCGCGTTTTGTTCAACCGAGATCAGCCCGACAATTGTATCGAGCAGGAAATTGATTTTGTTGTTGAGAAAATCAACGTAATTCTCAAGCGACTGCGTATCGCGTTCCAGTGTTTTCAGCCATGCACGGGTATCTTTGGCCTGTGTCTTGGGAGAACTGTTAGCGGTAATATAGACCAGCAACCGGCGAATGCCGGACAGACTTTCACGCATCCTTGAGAGAAATGTACCATGGGCGCCGATTTCATTGAGAATTTCGCGAAAATTCTGGGTCGACATTGGTCGCCTGTTATCCGGACGACGGTAAATGCGGTGTGACGCATTGTCGATTTTTTCGCTCACCCCTTCAATAAAATCTGCAAGGCGGTTGGTATTGGTCTCGATAATGCCAAGCAAAACACAAAGACTGTTGGTGCGGCTGTTAATCAGGCCGTTACCGCTTTTGGCTGTGCGTGCAACATAGAGCGCAAAGGATTTTGGCTGCGCATAACGCACGCTGATGAGCAGTTTATCCGTCAGAATGAAAGTGACAGGGCTGACGATCCGGTGGTCATCTTCTGCAAGATGCAGGAATGGTGCTGTCAGATATTGCGCGCCGTTCTCACTATAGAACCGGCTGGATTCTTCAATTTCCCCCATGTCTTCCCGCGTCGGGATGGGAATATTCGCCCATTTTTCAACCTGACTTTCCTCTTCGGCAGTCGGATTAACCAGATCAATCCAGAGTGATTTTTGCAGAAGATCGTCCGTAATCTGTGTGGCAGGTTCAACCGGAATGAGAAGGTCGCCGTTGCGATAATATACAGTCAGCATCTTTGCTCAAAAATCCCTGTCAATAAAATGAAACAGCACTATAGCTGTATATATGTAAATAAGGCATGTCGATGCCGCAGACATATATCGGCATACTGTGGACACATCCTGCGGTTAGAGATATATCAATCAGAGTTCAAATAACTGACTATAGCACCGGCTCAAAAACCGGAGCCGGTTTTCGCAAAGCGCGATGCATAGTTTCAATAATTTAGAGTGTTTTTCGTGCGTGTGAATGAATGCACGATGCTCTGAAGAAAAACAGGAATAGTAATTTCATGTCTGTTACGGGCGAGCCGCTGCTGGCTGAAGGTAATCTGAATACGATAACTGAAACAGCAATATCAGAGTCCGTTCAGTCTAAGCCGGCATCATCTGCCCGTCACGGCATGACGCCGGTTTATCGTCTTCTTGCAGGCCTGTGTCTGGTACTGATTGCCCTGAATCTGCGTCCGTTATTCTCAAGTTTTTCAGCACTTCTGCCTGAAATTATTGCTTCGACAGGTATCAGCTCTTTAACTGCAGGATTGTTAACGACTTTACCGGTTTTTTGTCTGGGGTTCTTTGCACCTTTAGCTCCTAAATTTGGTGAGCGTATCGGCATGGAGCGTACATTGTTGCTGGCAGTGTTGTTGTTGGCCTTTGGTACATTCCTGCGTGGCACCGGTCCGGTTACGTTGATGTTTGCCGGTACAGTGCTGGCAGGAGCCTGTATTGCGACCTGTAATGTGTTGCTGCCCGGTATTGTGAAGCGTGATTTTCCTGACAAAGCAGCTTTGCTGACCGGTTTTTATACGATGGCGCTGAGTGGTGGTGCGGCAATTGCCGCTGCGGTGACGTTGCCTGTTTACAGGGCACTTGATAACTCATGGCAGCAGGCACTGAGCCTGTGGGCGGTTCCGGCACTGATTGTCGGTGTGCTCTGGGGTGTGCTGACATGGCGCGTGAAACATCAGCGTGCGGCCAATAAAAGCAAGGTAACCGGATTATGGCGTGATAAGATCGCGTGGCAGCTGACCTTCTTCATGGGCTTGCAGTCATCGCTGGCTTTCACTGTGTTCGGCTGGTTGTCGCCGATCCTGCGTGAGCGCGGGTTGGACGGTATTACGGCTGGTGCTGTGGTTTCCGTCTCCATTGGCATGCAGCTGATTGCCTGTCTGATTGTGCCGACAATTGCGGTGCGTTCACGCAATCAGAGCCTTTTGAATGTGATACTGATTGCCTTTGCGACTATCGCTATGCTGGCCATGTTGTTTATGCCGCTCTGGTCGGTCTGGTATTGGGCAGTTCTGCAAGGAATCGGTCTTGGCGGACTGATTGCTGCGGCTATGACCGAAATCGTGCTGCGCTCGCCAAATCCGCGCGTGGCTTCACATCTGTCCGGCATGGTGCAATTTGTCGGTTATATGATTGCATCGGTTGTGCCGCTGCTGATCGGCATTATCCATGATCTGACCGGAACTTACACAGCCAGTGCCATGCTGTTTGTGGCTATCGGTGTTGTGGCGGCATGGAACGGCTGGGGAGCAGGGCGCGCTCTGCATGTGCAGGCCGACAGTGAGTAAATAAAAAAGCCCCTCGAAAGAGGGGCTTTTTGCTGAGGTAATGGCCTCAGATAAACTGGCCGAGACCCGGAATAGAATTCACAACATCATCAACGGTCTGTGCGCCGGCTTTTTCTTTCGCAAAAGCAATGGTTTCTTTCGCTACGCCGGTGATTTCACCCATACCGAGACCAGCACCCATCAGCTTGGAGCCAAGGCCCATAACGCCGCCCATCATATTGGAGAGGAAGCCGCCTTTATCTGCCGAGGCAATCAGTTCCTGTGCGCCCGGAATACCGGCGATCAGCGCGCCGACTTTATCCTGCGGGCCTTCTTTTTCGAGAAAGGCAAGGATCAGGCCGACAGCTTTTTCTGCTGTTGCGCCATCAACACCAACATTATTGGTAATACGTGAAATCAGCTCTTCCATGATAGTCTCCCAAAAATTGACGTTTACGTAATAAGCACTCTGCGGTGATGAAATCAAGCCTGCTCTGATGCCGGTGTACCATAAAATGCAATGAGCAGGCAGGAAATAGCCCGTGAACAGGTGGCAGAATATTGTTCTGATGTTACAGGATGATTATAGATTATAATGATCTGTGCCGTGGCTCAGATTATTCGGCGTGAAAATGAACGGATGAGGAGTATGTCGATGCCTGCTGAAGGAAGCATTTTTCTGGGTGCCAGTCGTAAACCGGATAATAGTTACCAGCAACCGGAAGAACTGGCATTGAAATATGCCAACCGGCACGGGCTTGTGACGGGCGCTACCGGTACCGGTAAAACCGTGAGCCTTCAGGTTATGGCTGAGGCTTTTTCCGCTGCCGGTGTGCCGGTTTTCTGTGCGGACATTAAAGGCGATTTGTCCGGTATTGCGGCCGTTGGTGAGAAAAACGATTTCTCGGTAAAGCGTGCAGAAGAGATTCACCTTGATCCTTATGAAATGCATGCCACGCCGGTGATTTTCTGGGATATTTTCGGCGAGCAGGGACATCCGATCCGCGCTACGATTTCGGAAATGGGGCCTTTGCTGCTTGCACGTCTGATGAACCTGACGGATGCGCAGGAAGGCGTGCTGAATATTGCTTTCCGTGTGGCGGATGAAGAGGGGCTTCTGCTCCTTGATATGAAAGATTTGCAGTCTCTGCTGACCCATGTGGCCGAGCGAGCGCCTGAACTTTCCATCCAATATGGCAATATCAACAAGGCATCGGTCGGTGCAATTCAGCGCTCGCTGCTGGTGCTGGAGCAGCAGGGCGGCACGTTCTTCTTTGGCGAACCTGCACTGAGCATTTCTGATCTGATGCGTACAACAACAGACGGGCGCGGCCTTGTCAGTGTGTTGGCTGCTGACAAGCTGATGATGAATCCGCGGCTGTACTCTACATTTCTGCTCTGGCTGATGTCGGAGCTGTTTGAGCAATTGCCTGAGGTTGGAGATCCGGAAAAGCCGCGTCTGGTGTTCTTCTTTGACGAGGCACATTTGTTGTTTGATGAAGCGCCAAAGGCTCTGCTGGATCGTATTCAGCAGGTTGTGCGCCTGATCCGCTCCAAAGGCGTGGGCGTTTATTTTGTGACACAGAATCCGCTGGACGTGCCGGAAGTTGTGCTGGCGCAGCTCGGTAACCGCGTGCAGCATGCGTTGCGTGCCTATACGCCGCGCGAGACAGCGGCGGTTAAAACCGCTGCGGATACATTCCGGCCTAATCCGGATTTTGATACATTCAAAGCGATTACATTACTGTCTACCGGTGAGACGCTGGTCTCGACCTTGCAGGCAAAAGGTATCCCTTCCATGGTGCAGCGCACTTTGATGCGTCCGCCTGCATCGCGGATCGGGCCTTTGACAGCGGATGAGCGGGCGAAACTAATCGCAGCCAGTCCGGTTGCCGGTCAGTATGACCGTGCAATTGATCGTGAATCTGCCTTTGAAATTCTGCAAAAACGCGCGCAGGAAAAAGTCGCTTCAACTGAGCAGCAGCAGGCGGAGCAGGATAGCGGCAGCTGGACAGATTATCTGTCATCCACATTGGGCGGCGGCAAACGCGGCAGTCGTCAGACCGTTGCGGAAACCGCAGTGAAAAGCGTGGTGCGGACTGTGAGCAATTCGCTCGGCCGTGCCATTGTTCGCGGTATTCTGGGCGGTTTCAAACGCTGATAAAGAATACGCCCTGCTGATGAAGCAGGGCGTATTCTCATATGATCTTATTTTTCTGCGGACACATGCAGCCAGTCGGTTGGCTCATTATCATAGCCGCTGCCGGTCATTTCCGTGATCTCAATCCGGCGCCAGCCAAACTGTGCATAGAGCTCTGTCAACCATTCAGCCGACGGATAGTTGTAAAACCGGTCAAAACGATCCCGGCCTTCCGCTTCTCCGGCTTTGAAACTGGCATAGAATATGCCGGAAGGTTTTAATGCTGTATGGATATTGCCGATTATCGCAGGCAGTGCGGCACGCGGAACATGCAGCAAACACGCATTGGCGAAAACACCGTGATACTGTGCCTGTGCATCAATATCTTCAAACAGCAAAACACTGACCGGATGGTTGAGGCGCCTGGCAGCTTCCGCAGCAATTTCCGGTGTGCCGTCGGTCGGATGCACATCAAAACCGCGTTCCAGCATATAACTGCTGTCCTGACCACCGCCGCAACCCAGTTCCAGAATGGAAGCACCCGCAGGAAGGCGCTCCAGAAAGTTATCAAGCTGAAGAACTGCCGGTTCCCGCCCGCGGGATGCATAGGTCTCAGCTTCACTGGCATAAAAACGGATTGTGTCATTATCTCTGGCAGTCATAACGCAATCCTTTCCATGCGATGTCTTGAAAACAATGCCTGTTTTAAGCTTATTGATGTGCTTGTAAATATGTGCGCCAGGCATCAAGACCCGCGCTGATATTCTTGCGTCCGAAACCAACGCGAAAGCGGTCGGTTGCTACCGGCAATAATCCGGAGGCAAAGAGCGAAGATGACAGCAGCAGAACACCTGCTTCCTCGACCAGATGACGGCAATGCTCATCAGTGCTGTCTTTTCCCAGATAGCGGGCAAAGCCGACACAACCGCCATCCGGTGCCTGCCATTGATAGAGATGCGGATATTCATTGAAAAACGTGCCTAGTAATTGCAGGTTTTCACTGCATAAAGTGCGGTTGCGGCTGATAATCTGATCACGGGCTTTCAGTGCAATGACGGCAAGGATTTCACTTGGTGCAGAATTGCTGATAGATAGATAATGTTTCATCTTCTCCATCCGCGCCAGAAGGTCATGGTCACGACAGGCAATCCAGCCTATACGTAAGCCCGGCAGGCCATAGGCTTTAGACATCACATTGAGTGAAATGCCCTTATCGAAAAGTTCGGCAGCTTGCGGCAGTTGTTTTGCTGGGTCGCGCTCCAGTCCGCGATAGACCTCATCGCTGAACAGGTGAATATCCCGCTCTTTGCAAAGTTCAACCAGTGCCGTGAATGTTTTTTGATCTGCAATCGTACCGGTCGGATTGTTCGGGAAATTGACCGCGATCAGGCGGGTATTCGGGCGCAGGGCTTTTTTGACATCTTCAATATCCAGCCCCCAGTTGTTTTCCGCACGAAGCGGCACGCCGGAAACCTGTTTACACAGAGAGACAGGCAGTGTCTCCATCGACTGGTAGTTGGGCACGGTGATAATCGCATGGTCGTCAGACCCGAGTAATGCCAGCATAGCGCAGTAAAGGCCTTCTTCGGCGCCGGCAAAGCACAGAATATCGTCGCTGGTCAGCCCTTGATAGGTGGAAGCGATTGTCTCGCGCAGAACAGGTTTGCCCCATGTTTCGGTATAGCCGAGGGTGAGTTTTTCCCATGCTTCGCGACCTGTATCATCTGCCAGCACCAGCAAATCAGACATGCGCATGGTTTCTGCGTCGCTGGCTGTCATGTGGTAGCGCGCTTTAAACTCCCAGCGTGAGAAATGTGTTTCCAGCCGGAAATCCGGTAATGTAGCCATAGGTTCCCTCCGATATAATGCTGAATTTTATGAGATTTTTTGATCGCGTATTTCGCTCAGATAATTATAGATGGTTGCTCTTGAGCTTCCCATCAGGGCGGCCAGATGCTCTGCCGCATAGCGCGTTTCAAAGAGTCCGTGCTCTTCAAGAGCGGCAACAAGGGCGATCTTGTCTGCTTTTTTGAGAGCTGAAACAGCAAGTTGCTGTTTTTGTAGCCATTGGTGAAAGGCAAAGCTGATTTGTTCGCGCGGATCACGGGCAAATAAGGCATCAGGCCGGTTCTGTTGCGGAGTGATGAAGGCGGATAACATGCGCTGTGCCGCGTCCAAATGAGATACATCAAGATTAATGCAGAGCAGAGCATCTGCCTTACCCTGAGTATCGCGCAAAATTGCTGTGACGGATTTGAGTTTCTGCCCGCTGTCACCGGTCTTCTCGTAAGGGCCGAGTGTGGCTTCTGCCGCATAGCTTGCCGGATCATCGTCCAGCATTGAGAGATCACCGCTTTTACGTCCGGAAAAACTGTTCCAGATTGCAGCAATTTTACCTGTTGCCAGATTGTGCAACACAATCTCTGCATGGGGGTAGAGCAAGGCATTGAGTGCCATGGCAATCGGTGTGGCCATAGTCAGATAATCGGGCGATGATGTTTGATTATGAGTCATAATTGGATTTAAAGTCTAAATTTGAAATTATGTCAAATTTAAAATGAATAATAAAAAAGCCGGACTGGAATACAGCCCGGCTTTGAAGAAAGGTTATCGGATAAAAGAATCACAAAACCAGAATTGGTGTTTTATTCGGTACGCGGTCATAGAGATCAATCACATCCTGATTGACCATGCGAACACAGCCGGAAGACACGGCTTTACCGATCGACCACCATTCCGGATTACCGTGGATACGATAAAGCGTATCAACACCATCTTTAAAGATATAAAGGGCGCGTGCGCCAAGCGGATTGGTCAGTCCCGGCGCCATACCGCCATTGCGGGCACTGTATTTTTCCAACTCCGGCTGACGGCCGATCATATCATCCGGCGGTGTCCAGCGCGGCCATTTACGCTTCCATTGAATAAGTGCGCGGCCGGACCATGAAAAGCCCGCACGGCCGATACCCACGCCATAACGCAGTGCCTGGCCATCCTGCAGAACCAGATAGAGAAAGCGGTTTGCGGTGTCGACAATCACTGTTCCCGGCATTTCACCTGTCGGATCCTGAACGAGCTGGCGGTAATATTTAGGGTCAATTTTCTGAAACGGCACAGCAGGAATTGAATAGCCTTCGTCTTCAACCGCCGCATACATGCTTGCATAAGGGCCGGTTGCGACGCTGTTATTGACAGGCGGAGCGACCGGAGCCGGACCGCCGGTCATGTCGATCACCGGTATATTGCGGCTGATCTGCGTACAGCCTGCCAGACCGGCAGCGGCTGTGACCGACAGCGCCGACATAAAAGAGCGGCGGGATAAAGATTTTTCCATATTTAAACCAGTCTTTTCAGAACGTTTTTAAATTATGAGTGTGTACCTGATACATACAGCGGTTAAATCCGCGAGAGCACATATTCAGGCACGACCCGACAGAGCAGTTCAATCCGTGTCGCAAAGGGCAGCAAACGGAACGGTATAATGGCCTGACGGCCGGAAAGGTGGATCTGCCTGAGAATTACGCTGTGTGAAAATATGGTGAGGATTCCGGCAGAGCATTCCTTCATAAAGCTGGTCAAAAATTGCCACAATATGGCTAAGAACTTATGAATTTTTAAGATTACACACATGCTTATATATCTGTTGCTGTCTTGCAACAGGAAGTGTTATGTTATTACTATGGGGATCATGAATTATACAGTGCAGCAACATTCAAAGATGTGTTCTTGAGCTGCTGCCGTTGTGATAAAAAACGGTTTTCATGTAATCGTTTGGTTTTATTGCAGCTTTGACTGAGCGATTACCCACAGTCTCATGTGATAATAACTTAAAATTTCCGTGATTTTTCACAGAACCGGCGTTCTCTGCATTGCCCGCGTGCCTGTGTCGGCCTATGTAATACAGGCATGAAGAATTTGGGTGGCGGAAACTTGAAGCCGCCCACACCAAGAGGAGAAACACCATGGCTTTTGAATTGCCTGCTCTGCCTTATGACTATGATGCGCTTACCCCTTACATGTCCCGTGAAACTCTCGAGTTTCACCATGACAAGCATCATCAGGCCTATGTAACCAACGGCAACAAACTGCTTGAAGGTTCGGGTCTGGAAGGCAAGAGCCTTGAAGACGTCGTTAAAGAAAGCTACGGCAAAAATCAGGCGCTCTTCAACAATGCCGGCCAGCATTACAACCATATCCACTTCTGGAAATGGATGAAGAAAAACGGCGGCGGCAACAAGCTGCCTGCTAAGCTGGAAGCTGCAATCAAATCCGATCTCGGCGGTTACGACAAGTTCCGTGAAGATTTCATCGCTGCCGGCGCCGGTCAGTTCGGTTCGGGCTGGGCATGGTTGTCGGTTAAAGACGGTAAGCTGGAAATTTCCAAAACACCAAACGGCGAAAACCCGCTGGTACACGGCGCGACACCAATTCTTGGCGTCGACGTATGGGAACATTCCTACTACATCGACTACCGCAATGCGCGTCCGAAATATCTGGAAGCTTTTGTCGACAGCATGATCAACTGGGATTATGTGCTTGAGCTTTACGAAAAAGCTTAATAATTCGGCCTGATGAAAAGCCTCCTTCGGGAGGCTTTTTTATTGTTACAAAAAATTAATCTGATGAACTGACGTTTTTATAGATATTCTAAATCGCATTACTATAATCATTCTAAATTGAGTGTTGTGCTGGCAATATTCAAAAAGCTCATATTTGCGATTAAAGGACGCTGTTCATGCAAAAATCTTTGGCAATTTTTTCTGCTTTATTCATGATGACAACTGCGGCTTCAGCGTCACCTGTGACTGACCGTCAGGCGTTGATGAAAGATGTTGGCCGCTCAATGGGTGTGCTGGGACCAATTATGAAAGGCGACAAGCCGTTTGAAGCGGAAGCCGTTCAGGCCGCGCTTGAGCAGTTGAAAGCAGATGCCATTAAGATGGATGCTGAAAAGCTGTTCCCGAAGGGATCGGAAAGCGGTGATACTGCTGCTGCACCTAAGATCTGGGAAGATGAAGCCGGTTTTAAAGTTGAAATTGAGAAATTCCGCACAGCGACTGCAGCCGCTGCGGATGCCAAGCCGCAGGATGTTGATGCGCTCCGTGTTAGCATGAAAGATGTCGGCGCAAGCTGCGGGACATGCCATCAGGCTTACCGCATCAAAAAATAACAGGCTTAGCCTGACATGCATCCCGAAAATTGTTTCGGGATGCATGTTCACTTAAAGCGATCAATGTTTTCAGTCTGAAATCATATTGGAAATGTTACAGGCGCTGCGCAGATTATTCCTTGCGCTATAACAGGGTAAAAATTTGATATGAAACGTAAATTGATATCCGCTGCTTTGCTTTGTGCTGTTACCGGTGCCGGTGTTTTCTGGTTTCTGACGCAGCCTGTGCATGTTGACCGCGCCGCGCTGGACAAGCTGGCAGCAGGGGATGTCAAAAACGGCGAACAGGTTTTCTATGCAGGCGGCTGTGCTTCATGTCATGCGGCTCCGGGGGCAACCGGTGATGCCAAGCTGGTTTTATCCGGCGGTCATGAACTGAAAACTGATTTCGGGACTTTTATTGCACCGAATATTTCACCATCTGCCGCCGGTATCAAAGACTGGACATTGGCTGAGTTTGCCGATGCTATGCTGGAAGGTACAGGGCGCAACGGAGAGCACCTTTACCCGTCCTTTCCGTATACATCCTATACCCGCATGAAATTGCAGGATGTGGCGGATCTTTATGCCTTCATGAAAACTCTGCCAGCTTCTGATGAAGCATCGAAACCGCATGAGCTTGGCTTTCCGTTCAATGTGCGCCGCGGGCTTGGCCTCTGGAAAATGCTTTATCTGAATGATGCGCCTGCCGTTCAGTTGAATAATCCGGATGCGCAGCTGCAACGTGGGCAATATCTTGTAGAAGCCATGGGGCATTGCGGCGAATGCCATACGCCGCGTAATGCATTTGGTGGTTCTGATACAGCGCAATGGCTGGCCGGTGCGGTTTCGGCAGAAACTGACAGTCAGGGAAAGCGCGGTGTCGTGCCGAATATCACAGGCGGTGAGGGCGGCATTTCCGGCTGGAGCGCTGGTGACATTGCTTATGGTCTGGAAAGCGGATTTACACCGGATTTTGACTCGATGGGAGGTTCAATGACCGATGTGATCGCCAATACTTCAAAGCTTCAGGCTTCTGACCGCGAGGCAATTGCCGCTTATCTCAAAGCCATTCCTGCCCATAAAGATGGTTATGTTTCTCAATAGGTTAACCGTGTTTCTGCCTCACGGCTTTGTCATTACTTAAACTGGTTATTGTCCATTAGCATGATCGTGCCGGTCGGCATATTTCTGTCGGGCAGAAGGAATTGCCGCATCCGGAAGAGTGTGAAGCCTGTCTGTTCGCCTGAACAGCGCATCGTTTCTGGAGGATGCAGGAATGCAAAATGATAAAAGCCGGCAGAAAAGCACTGCCTGTCGCACAGTCTATGTAACCGAACTAACCGATGGTATTCTTGACCCTGAGCGCGCTATGCTCGGGCCTGTAGCTGATGGCGGTACAATTATCGCCAATACCGCACCCGGTTGCTGGGGGCCTATGATTACGCCCGCCATTCGCGGCGGTCATGAGGTAACGCGGCCCGTAGCTGTTGAAGGTGCTGAAATCGGTGATGCTATTGCCATTCGCATCCGCTCACTTGTTGTAACATCTGGTGCTACGGCTTCCGGTTCGGACAGTGTGGTGACGGGCCGTAATAATGGTGATCCGTTCTGCGCTGCTGTTTGTGCGGAATGCGGCACGGAATGGCCAGACACCCATATTGAAGGCATCGGTCAGAGCGCTATCCGTTGTGACAAATGCGGAGCCGATGCCACGCCGTTTAAGATTGAAAACGGTTATACAATTGTCTTTGATGACGAGCGCAGCATTGGTGTAACTGTCGGAAAAGCCAGAGCCGAAGCCATGGCACCGGATGCCGCAAAGATTATGGCGCTGCCGGATACATCCATTCAAAATCCGGTTATGACTTTTGCTCCCGCTGATCTGGTCGGAGTTGCCACACGTCTGCGGCCTTTCCTCGGGCAGTTGGGAACAACACCTTCAAAAGCGATGCCTGATTCCCATAATGCCGGTGATTTCGGTTCGTTTTTGCTCAATGCGCCGCATAAATATGCACTGACACCGGATGAATTGGCGCGCAACAAAACTGACGGCCATCTTGATGTCAATTCTGTACGACAAGGGGCGATACTGATTTGTCCGGTGAAAGTGCCGGGCGGCGGTGTCTATCTGGGCGATATGCATGCATTGCAGGGTGACGGGGAAATTGCCGGTCATACCTGCGATGTCGCCGGCGTGGTCACACTCGAGGTGCATGTTATCAAAGGACTGGCGATTGACGGGCCGCTGCTGTTTCCTGTGGCTGAGGATGTGCCTTATCTGGCTCGTCCTTTAAATGCCATTGAGCGGCAGCGTGCCGAGGCGCTGGGCAAGACCAATGGCGTAACAGCAATAGAGCGGGATGCGCCGATTACCGTGATCGGCAGCGGGGCTACGCTGAATGAAGCGACAGAGAACGGCCTGAAACGTGCGGCGGATCTTTTTGATGTTACGGTTCCTGAAATTATGAACCGTGCAACAATGCTTGGTGCGATCGAAATCGGCCGTCATCCGGGGATTGTGCGCGTTACATTCCGTATGTCGCTGAAAAAGCTGGAAGAGAAGGGGTTGGCCGGTTTTGCCCGCTCACTCTATGATCTTGGCTGATCTGCTCCTGCAGAATGGTTTAAAAGAAAAGCACCGGAATTTCCGGTGCTTTTATATTTCAGAGATGGGCGACGGATTATTCCCACTCCATTTCGCCCTTAATGACTTTGGCACCTAGCTCAAGGCTGGATATGCCACCCAGATCAGGATAGCGTTTTTTCATAGCTGCAATCAGCTCTTCACTGTTTTTGGCTTTGGCCTGTTCTTCCTCAAAAGCCACCAGATAGTCTTTGGTGAAGGTAACCGCAGAAATATCGGTTTTTGAACCGGCGGCCATATGGGCAGGTACGACAATTTCAGGATTGCGTGCCGCAATGGCATCAAGGGTTTTGATCCATGCCTGACGCTGTTCTGCTTTTGGTGTATCAGCAAGCCATACATGTTCACCGGCAGTGACCAGAACGCCGCCGAAAACAGCCTTCAGAGAAGGTACCCAGAGATAACGGCGGTTCGGCATATTCTCCGCATCAATGATCTCGATTTTTTTACCTTCCAGATCCAGCTCTTTGACGTCTGAAGCCTCAGGCATCACCACATCAGCCAGCGTCTGCGGGCCGTTTTCTTTCAGCTGCGGACCCCAGACTTTCAGTTTACCTTCCACATTGCCTTTAATGGCTTCAACCGTCGCCGGTGCTGCAATCACTTTTGCATCGGGAAACGCGGTTTTGACTGGGCCGAGGCTGAAATAATAATCAGGATCGCTCTGGCTCACATAGATTGTTGTCAGTGTTTTGCCGCTTTCCTTGATTTTCTCTGCGAGAGCTTTGCCGTCTGAAAGTGTGAAGCCGCCATCTAGCAGAACCGCTTCTTTTTCGCCGGTCAGCAGAACGGGTGTGCGGAGAAAGCCATTTTCATCTGCCTGAAAAAAATGCCAGTTCAGTGCTTTATTTTCCTGCGCATGGGCAGAGGATACGGAGAGGGCGGAGGCTGCAAGTGTCGCGGCAACAGCCGCTGAGGTCAGAAATTGTGTAGCTGTTTTTAAGAATGTCATGGTCTTTCCTTCACCGGAGGGATGATATCGGTGTTACGGAAATTAAGGAGCTAAGCGCCGCTGACAAGAAGGCATGTAAAAATCCGCAAGTTACGGCAAAGTAACCGGTCGCGGCTAAAAAGCGGGATTTAAAGGGTTTTCAGCAGATTCCGCTTTGTTTCATCACAGTAAACACAGTGTATATAGCGCGGTTTTCAGCGTTTCAGGCATTTGGCTGCGCGGGGCAGGCCTGCGCTATAGAGACTTTGCATTGTGTAAAGCCAGCCTTTGCATTCTTCCAGCGAGGGAAAACAGCGATAGCGGCTGATCACTTCCGGATAGTCGCTGCTGACAAAAGCGCTTTCGCCAAGCCCCTGAAAAATGCCGACAATAACGCCGCTGCCACGCGGAGGCGGATTGCAGCGCTGCCCTGCATATTCGCTGACATTTTTACGAACCGCGGCTTCTGCCTGCGGTGTTGAGATGGTGGACAGAGCCAGAATGCTAAAAGCGGACACGCAAAGCCGTAGCCCGCTTTTGCTGAGGAAATTCAGAGACATGAATGGCATGGCTTAATCCTTTCCTGTTTTCGGAAGGCATGGCAGAGCAGAAAATTCTGCTCTGCCGGTTCATATCTTTATGCGCTTGTTACAGTCTGTCTGCAACCTTAAGCGCGAAAGCATAATTATAGGCGACTTCTTCCAGCTGCGAGAAACGCCCTGAAACACCACCGTGGCCTGCTTCCATATTGATTTTGAAAAGCACAGGATTACCGCTGGTGGACTGATCGCGCAGTTTAGCAACCCATTTTGCCGCTTCCCAATAGGTAACACGCGGGTCTGTCAGGCCTGCTGTTGCCAGTATCGGCGGATAATTCTGCGCGGAAACATTATCATAAGGGGAATAGGCGGCAATGGTGCGGTAATCCGTTTCCGATGCAATCGGATTGCCCCATTCCGGCCATTCCGGCGGGGTCAGTGGCAGGCTGTCATCCAGCATAGTATTCAGCACATCCACAAACGGCACATCGGCAATAATCCCGCCAAAGGCTTCCGGTGCCATATTGGTGATAGCGCCCATCAGCATACCGCCTGCCGAACCGCCATGGGCGATAATCCGGTCATGACGGGTGAAATTCTCTGCCACCAGATGTTTTGCTGCGGCGATGAAGTCAGTGAATGTATTGACCTTATGCTCCCGCTTGCCATTCTCATACCAGGCAAAGCCTTTATCTTTGCCGCCGCGAATATGGGCAATGGCATAGATAAAACCACGGTCAACCAGAGAGAGGCGTGTGGTCGAAAAACTTGCCGGAATGGAGCTGCCATAAGCGCCATAGCCATAGAGCAGACATGGAGCCGAGCCGTCCAGCGGTGTGTCCTTATGGGCGAGAATGGAAACCGGCACCAGTTCACCATCTGCCGCCGGTGCAAGGAGCCTGCGGGTGACATAATTTTCAATCACATGGCCACTTGGCACTTCCTGCGTTTTCAGCAGTACGCGTTCGCGTGTGACCATATTATAGTCAAAGAGCTGGTTTGGTGTGGTCATGGATGAATAGGAAAAACGAATTACATCCGTGTCATATTCAGCGCTGCCATGCAAACCAAGCGAATAGGCTTCCTCGTCAAAAGCAATGGCATGTTCTTCTCCGCTGATCCGTTCACGGATAACAATGCGCGGCAGGCCATTATTACGCTCCAGCCAGACCAGATGATCTTTATACGCTCCAACATCCAGAATAATCGTGCCTGATTTCTCGGCAACGACTTCCGTCCAGTTTTGTTTTTGCGGGGCGCTGACCGGTGCGGACATAATCTTGAAGTCCTTCGCACCGTCAATATTGGTGAGAATATAGAAAACGTCTCCGCCTTCTGTGAGGCTGTATTCAATACCGGTTTCGCGCGCTGCCACGAGCTGTGGCTTTGCCTGCGGATCATTGGCCGGTATCAGCCAGACTTCAGAGGTTTCATGATCCTGGATATTGATGAAAACAAAATCATTCAGTGAGCTGCCGGAAACATTCATGAAAAAACCGGCGTCTTTTTCTTCATAGATCAGCGTATCCTGATCCTGTTGCGTGCCGGTAAGGTGATAGAATAATTTGGCAGGGCGATGATTATCATCCATCTGCACATAGAAAACACCTTGACTTGCTGCATCCCATACAGTTCCGCCTGCTGTTGATGTCAGCAGATCCGCATTGTCTTCCAGTGTGGAGAGATCGCGGATCTTAATGTCATAAAATTCGGAGCCTTTAGTGTCCGCTGACCATGCCAATGCTTTATGGTCAGGCGAATAGTCCAGTCCGCCAAGGCTGAAATAAGCAAGGGATGCGGCTTCCTTGTCGCCGTCAATCAGAATGGTTTTATCGCCGCCATCCCGCGGGGTTCTGAAATATTGCGGGTGCTGGCCGCCGGTGACATAGGAGATACCATACGCATAGGCACCGTCTTTGACCGGCACACTGGAATCATCTTCCTTGATGCGCCCCTTCATTTCCGAGAACAGTTGTTTCTGCAGATCTTGCGTATCTGCCATTAAAGCTGACTGATAGGTGTTTTCAGCTTCAAGATGTGAACGGATTTGTGCATCCAGCAGAGAAGGATCACGCAGAACATCCTGCCAGTTGGCAGCGCGCAGCCAATGATATTCATCTTGGCGGACAATACCGTGGCGCGTGTCGCTGAACGCCTTCTTCTCAGTTGCTGGGGCGTTGTGCTTAGGGAATGAATGTTGGTTCATACTGTTTCCGGTATTGTTGCCAAAATAAGATGCAAAACCTGAGGCTGTCAGGCTTCAGTAAAATATAATGCTGTGCCATTCATGCAAAATCGCAGTCCGGTTGGTGCAGGGCCGTCAGGAAATACATGGCCGAGATGTGCATCACAATCGGCGCAGCGTATTTCTGTACGGTTCATACCATAGGAATGATCCTCAAAGGCATTGACAGCTTCCGGCTCTGCCGGACGGACGAAGCTCGGCCAGCCTGTTCCTGAATTGAATTTATCTTCTGAATTATAGAGCAGGCGGTCACAGCAGATACAGTGATAAGTGCCGTGGAGTTTTAGATCAAAATCAGGACTGGAAAATGCACGTTCTGTGCCGTGCTGGCGCGTGATCTTATATTGCTCCGGTGTGAGCTGTTCACGCCATTCGGCATCTGTTTTCTGAACTTTAAGCGGGCGTTGGGGCATGTTTTTCTCAGACATGGTGGTTCTCCGGCGGTTCAGTGTACATTCGGAAAGTATAATGCGTTGTTGCACCGAATGTGCGTTATTCAAAGAGACAGGTCAGAAGAGCAGGTCTGATCTGGTTTACTCAGGCCTGTCCGTGTTCAGAATAGTCATTTTTCCAATATATGGGGATATTAACCGCTTTTTAAAAGGTGAATATACAACTGTGTATTTTCAAAGGCATAATATGAAACTGCACAGGCGTTTGACCTGTTTGTGCAGCGGATAATCTTACAAAAGCAGATTTTTTTGAAAAAATCGCTGTATAAAATATCTGTTGTCATGAATTGCCAGAAAAATGACTTAATATAGAAATACAGGTTTTTTTGATAGAATAGCAAATATCCGCAAAATTGCTTCATATCGTAGTGTTTGCTGAGTTTTACTGTAGTTTGTTTCGAGAGGCGAAATTTCACGTTTGAGGTGAATTTGTTTGCTGGAGATAGTTTCAGAGGCATGTTTTTACATTGTACTACGTGTATAGCAGGCTCAGATTGATTATCTTCAGGCGAGAAGAGAAATAGTTTTCTGTTTTCGGCAGGTTTGCAGATATTAATTCTCGTGATTTTGAGTGTTGAAATTTAATTATTTAGTCAAAAATTGCAGCATCACTTAACAAAATTGTGAAATAAATTGACATTTTACAAGTTTTACAGATATGAGAAGATGATTGCGGGTGGCAAGCTAAGGTTAAACTGGTTGATTGGTGAATGGATAGAATTCTCATGTATTTTCAGAGAGTTTCCAGTCAGCAATATTTATAGGTAAAGGAAGTATAATGGAACATCCAGAGACTGTGGTTTCTGCTGACGAACTGCTGCTCAGTCTTACAGCTGATGTTGTTGCCGCTTATGTCAGCAATAACTCTATACGTGCCGGTGAAGTGCCTGCATTGATCGCTGATGTTCATGCAGCATTTGCCCGTTCAGGTGTTCGTGAAGAAGTGGTTGCCGTGGTTGAAAAGCCTAAACCGGCAATCAGCCCTAAGAAATCGGTTCACGACGATTATATTATCTGCCTTGAAGACGGTAAGAAGTTTAAATCGCTGAAGCGTCACCTGATGACCCATTATAATCTGACACCGGAACAATATCGTGAGAAATGGGATCTGGATCCTAACTATCCGATGGTTGCGCCGAACTATGCTGCAGCCCGTTCGCAGCTTGCCAAGAAAATGGGACTTGGTCGTAAGCGTAAAGCTGCCTGATCCGGCCTGCATCTCTGCAGAGAGAGATCAAGAAATAAACAACGGCACGAAAGTGCCGTTGTTTATTTATGAGAACTTGTCCGTTATTATTAAAGCAGTTGCAGCAGGCGGGTTTGAGCTTGTTTTAGAGCAATGTGACGGTTGAGATCGTAACTCCAATGCTTGTTGAGACCTTTTAGCCGCTCTCTTTTGATGAGCCGCGATAGTTTTGCTGCAATATTTGCTCTTTTTTCGGCTGGAGCATTTAAGGCTTGTTGCAAGTCGATGCCGCAGCTCATTTGCAGAGCAAATGATTGTGCTGCCTGAAGTGCATCTTCTTTACGATTTTCCAGAAATAATTGTTTTTCCTGTCGCAGTGTGACTGACATTGTTAATCCCCGTTTTTATGACGGGAATTATGATGTTTCACTGCCGGTGGGGGATAAGCAGATATGATTAAAATTAAAATGTAGTATTTGTTGTTTGAGTATTATTTCTATAATTAAAATTTATTTTTTAATAAAACATTTGTATTTAATGGCTTATCTTTGTTTATATGTTCTTTTTTAATATTTGTTGTTTGAATTGAATTATATATTTATATTTTAAATCTAAATTTTATCTTCGTATAAGGTTTTTATATTATTGATATGTCGTCTGCGGAGGGCATATGTTGAACAATTTTTCAGATTTTTTATCCGCTCACACGGATTCACTTGGTGTCTTGCATAATTTGCCGGAACTATCGCGCTTGCATTATTTATCCGGCGGACAGGAAGCGCATTGCAGACAGAATAGTATTAGTAACAAACGCATGACAGAGAATGCGTTGTATCTGGCTGACCTTATGCAAAGAAACAGCAGTGTTAAAGGCCAGCTGACAAGCAGGGAGCGGCAAGTGCGCGCCTGGAATCTGTGCGGAGCATTAATGACGCTGTTGTCCGTGTTTTTTCAGGTATCCCTGCAAGATTTGCGTAGCCCGCAACGGGGTACTTGTCATGTCGCCAGAATCCGGCAATTCGGCATGTATATCGCACATACGATGTTCGGCCTTTCTATGTCTGAAGTGGCCTATGCATTTTGCCGTGAAAGAACCACGGTTAAACATGCCTGCCATTTGATTGAGGACATGCGGGAAAATGAGAAATTTGATCGCAATGTCAGTTCGTTTGAATATCTCATTCGGGCGCTTTATCCGTGCGGGAGTGCAGGCGAATGAGCAAAACCATCACTGCATTATCCCCGACAGATCAATATTCTGCTTTGCGGTTGCTCAGATTTTTGCTGCGGTCACCGGCAAGGCTAGAAGGAGAGGAAGGGCGCAGGTTATTGAGCGGTGAGGAGGGCGGTACAATTGCTTGTGACGAGCCGGTGTTGCAGCAATTGCTGAAGGCCGGACTGGTAAAAGTAACACGGGATAAAATCACCTTGGAACTTACAGGACGGGATCTGCTGAAGAAGCTGAAGAAAGCCGCTGAAGCGAAACAGTCTCAGGAACCTGTTGTACAGACGGCAGGTGAAAACATCCGGTCTCGTTCCGTCAATAATGCCGAGTCCCCGTTGGCTATGCTTTACCGGAAGAATAAGCAGACAGGCCGGCGTTTTCTGAGTGATGACGAGTTTCATGCCGGAGAGCGGTTGAGAGCCGATTTTACGCGCGGAAATATGATGCCACGGATTTCTGCCAATTGGGATGCGAGTGTCGCCGGACGTGCCAGGGGAGAACGGGGAGGCGCAGCCGAATTGAGTGATCACGCACTGGATTGCCGGGATCGGGTGAATAAGGCGCTCATTGCCGTAGGGCCGGAATTATCCGGTATATTGCTGGATATATGTTGTTTTCTCAAAGGGTTGGAATTGGTGGAACGTGAGCGCTCATGGCCGGCGCGTTCAGGAAAAATGATGCTGAAAACAGCACTCAGCATTTTGCACCGCCATTATAATGCAGGGCGATTGCCGGAAGGGGGAGCTTTACCAGCAACCTATCACTGGGGAGTACCGGATTACCGGCCTTCACTTTAGTTATTTGTTGCAAGCTCAAAACAGAACATGCGCATCGATGAAACCGGCGCGCATGTTTTAGCATAATGCATGACGGGAAATATCAGGCGGCGTTTTGCAGGGCGCTTTGTGCGTCATTGCGCACACGCTGCACCATGGAGCGCAAGCCGTTGGAACGCTGTGGTGTCAGATGTTCATCAAGACCAAGGCTTTTAAGAACATTTTCTGCATCAATTTTCAGAATGGAAGATGCAGTTTCGCCGGAATAAAGGGCAAGCAGGATCGCAACCAGACCACGGACAATATGCGCATCGGAATCGCCTAAGAATTCCATAACCGGATCGGTACCCTGACCTTTTCTGGTCAGCAGCCAGACCTGACTGACACAGCCCGGAACTTTATGATCCGCATCGCGGGCTTCTTCCGGATAGGGCTGTAAATCGCGTCCCAGTTCAATCACATAGCGATAGCGGTCTTCCCAGTCGTCAAGAAACTCAAAGTCCGACGCAATCGTGCTGATCTTTGAATTTGTCATAGGTCTCTCCGCATTAACTGAAGCATGCGGCGCAAAAACGAAAATTCGTTCCGCTCAAGGCATGCAGATAAATATACACTTGGCGCGGCTTATAGACCATTTTTATGGTAATTGGAAAGTTCCGGTTCTGACGATCGTAATAACCAGAGCGCCGGTCACCCCATTGGGCGCACAAAACTCGCTCTAACACTTTAAATTATGTTCTATCCGGGACGCTGCGTAGGAACAGGAATTTTGAACGCAGGTGCCTGCCCTGTTACTGGCAGAACGGGTGGTTGGTTGTTTTGCAGAGCACTACCGGATAAAATCTCTTTCGCACGAATTAAAGCCTGTTCACCACTTTGCTGAACTGCTGCCTTGCCTGCAATACAGAGAGCGGGATTGCGCTCACAAAATGTGCTGATTTCCTGCAGGGTTTTACCGGCCTGCAACCATTGCTCAACCAGATCGGGACTGGCAGAGGACGGAGCCTGTTGCTGTTTCTCTGAAGACGGATGATTTTGCTGTGTTTGTGCCCGTGGTGGTTGTGGTGATTGCTTACCTGTCAGTCCGGGCATCAGCAGAAAAACGCCCCCCAGCCAGAAAATGCATTTAAGCAAAAATCGCATGATCTTTATTCCTGCCTGTTTGCACGGTCCTGTCGGGTTGCTGAGTGTGACAAATATATAAGTTTAAATTATTCATATAATTATCAGTTGTTTAGTCTGTTTCTTCTCAAGGTTTTCAGGCAAGCGAGAAACAATGGTTAAAGCATGAGACATATTTCTGAAGATTCTGATAAAATGTTTTTAAGATTGTCTTGCCATGCGGCGGAGCCGGAAATATTCCGTTTACCATAGGGGCAAAAGCTGCTCCTTTTTCGCGGAAAAAAGACTTTCACGGGCATCACACTCCGCCGTTTTATCTATTCCTTAAAGTCTGGGCGTCCATTCTGTCATTGTTCGGTGACTGTCTTTTCACTCCGGTGAAATGAGACAGTTGAGGTGAGATTGTGTCAGAGTGAGTATGCTGCGTGTACGGCATTTATGCGAAAACAATGAAAATGATTAAAGGCGGTATGCATAATACCGTTGCGGATCATCACCTGTTGGCGCAGGAAAATGCGGAATTCCATGCTTCTGTTACCGCTGTTCAATCCCGTAAGTCCGACCATTTTTCAGCATTTGATTTGCGCTGCGCATTGCTGTTGTTTCCGCTTTTTCTGGCAATGGCTTTTTACAGTATTTTCCCGACCGCTTCGCTCAACGCATTGTTGTTTACCGCTCTGTCTTTTACCGGCATATCCGTTCTTTTGCTGGCAGCGCAGGCATTTGGTATCCGCAACAGCCTGACGGGTCTTGTTGCTTTGTCATTCTATAGCGCGGTACTGGCTTTTACGGCCCTGTTTGCAGGTGCGGAGAATGGTCTGGTCTGGGCGATGGTTCTGGCATTGCCGCTTGAGATCTGGCTGGTAACCCGCCATCGTGCAGCGGCTGTTGCCGGTGGTTTGATCACTGTTGCCCTGATGGCAACATCACTGATTAAAGGTATCAACACACAGCTGATGCTTCCGGCCGGTGTCTCAACGACTTTCCTGTTCATCTATGTCGGCGCAATTTTGCTGCGGGTGATGCGTTTGGCGCTGCCAGTTGCAGCAGTCCGGCAGAATACAGCATCTGCTCATAATGCGGACAGCGATCTGGAAACAGCGCTGGATGCTCTGGTTATCCGTCTTGATCAGGACGGTCATATCCGTACTTTGTCGGATCGTTGTATTGAGCAATTTGGTGTTGATCGTGCAGTCCTGACCGGCACATTGCTTCTTGACCGTGTGCATGTGGCTGACCGCGTTCAATATCTTGCATTTCTGAATGGCCTGAAGCACGGCAATTCACCGATGAAACTCGGTGGCAAAACAGAGATTCGTCTGCGTTGCGTGGAAGCTGCTCAAGGCAATAAAAACGAACAGCCTAAAATCTATTTCAATATATTTGAAATGGAAGGTCAGGCAAAAAGCACGGCTCAGAATGAGCAGGATGTCGGTTTCCTGATTGTTGCACGCAATCTTGCACAGATACAGGATACGCAGCAGCATATCGTTCAGCAGAATACGACCATTGAGAATCTGGAAACCTCACGCGGGCGTTTGCTCGGTGCCGTCAGTCATGAGTTGCGCACGCCGCTGAATTCGATCATCGGTTTCTCTGATCTGCTGTTGCATGATGTGGCCGGGCCTTTGCAGAGCGACAAGCAGCGCGAATATATTGACCTGATCCGCAAGTCCGGCAATCATCTGCTGGAAGTTGTCAACGGTATTCTGGAAACTTCACGCCTTGAGGCCGGCCAGTATCCGGTTCAGCATGAACGCTTTTCCGTGCAGGACAGCGTAACAATGTGCAGTTCCATGCTTATGCCGATGGCCGAGAAAAAGGGCGTTATTCTCTGTGACCGCATTCATCCGGATGTGACGGATATGATTGCTGATCGTCGTGCAATTCGTCAGATTTTGATTAATCTGGTGTCCAACGCCATTAAATTCACGGATCGCGGCGGTTGCGTAACCATTGATGTGATGCCGGATGAGACAAAGCGCGGCTATGCAGGCGCTGAGCGTAGTCTGGTTATCTCCGTTTCTGATACGGGTGTTGGGCTGGAAGCGCATGAGATTGAACGTCTGTGTCAGCCATTTACCCAGATCAATAATGCACAGACCCGTATGCAGGAAGGCTCAGGCCTCGGGCTTTATCTGGTCAAAGGTCTTGTCAGTCTTCATCAGGGCGAGATGAATATTCACAGCCGTAAGGGCCACGGCACAACAGTTTCAATCAGGTTGCCGCAAACAGGACAACAGGTTGTGGATAAGGCCGGATTGGTTGCAGGCACGGCCGCAAATCAGGCATCATCGCATCCTATGCAGCAGGCTGACCGGATGCAGACAAATACAGTTTCAACCGATCTTCGCAGCGCTCTTGAGCAGGTGAAAACAGCAATTATTAATCTTCAGGCCGAACAGACTGAATATAGTCAGGCAGAAAGTAGTTATGACGGAAAAACAGAGCCGCAGCGGTACGAAACGCAAGGGGACTTCCATGCGCAAAAACGCAAAACGGCGTAGTTTTGGCAGACGTTTTTTTGATGCATGCCTGACCGGCGTGTCACGCATGGCATTGGCTGCCGGTGATATAGTCGCGCGCAATCCTGTGGTAGCCGGTGGTGCAACCGCATTTCTGGTGACGCTTGGTTTTGTTGCCAGTAATGCGATCTGGTATCAGCCGCAGGCGCATGATGGTGTCTTCTTTAAAACACGGCCGGAGCAGGTTTTTCGTGCCGTCGCAAAAGACAATAGCGAAGCAGCACGCAGGCTGACAGGCAATGTGGCTGCGCAGGAACCCGTGCGCCAGATTACCGGTAATGAGGCTGCGCCGACAACTGAGAAACCGCAAGTCGTTGCGACTTTGCCCGAGACAACTGTTGACGGCGGGGATCTGCCGGCTCTGGCGCCGAATGGCGACAAGCAGGTTGCGATTATGCAATATAATCTGAAGCAGCTTGGCTTCTACAGTGGCAATGTGGATGGTCTGACAGGGCCGCAAACCCGTGCTGCGCTTGAGCAATGGCAGAATGTTCAGGCCAAACTGGCACCGGATCAGAATAATGCGGCTAAACCTGCAGAGAAACAGCTGAGCATTGAGGAGGCCATTGCTGTGGCCGTGCCTGCAACGAGGCCTGAGACTCAATCTGTGACCCAGCCTGAAACTCTGACTGAAAACAGCGCACGTGCCGTGCCTGTTGCAGAAAAACGATCAGCCCCGATTATGGTCAGAACCGCAGAAAAAATACCGGTACAGGCTGTACGGAGTAATTCTGCGTCACAAAATACAACGGAGACAACAGCTGTTGTTCAACCAGTATCCGTAAGAACATCATCCGGCCAGACAGTCAGTGCCGAGGAGCTGGTGCGTATTCAGGCGGGGTTAAAAGCATTCGGGAATGATATGGTTGTCGTGGACGGTGTTCCGGGCAAAACCACAGAAGATGCTATCCGCGAATTTCAGAAACTGTTTCGCCTCAATGTCAGCGGTAAACCTGATTCTGAGCTGATCGGAAAAATGCGTGAAATCGGCCTGATTAGCTGATGTGATATGCAATGAGCAGGTATTTCAGTCCATGCGTCTGACAAGTGAATTCTGGGTTTCCGCATTCATGCGCCGCGTGCGCATGGCTGATGGTTTCGCTTATCTGGTCAGGCGCGGTGCTGCTGAGGCCGGCGCAATCTTTATCAAGATCCGCAATCGTGACGGTAATTTTGATTTATATATGCCTGCGCCGCAAAGCGAATATGATCCGCAACGAGCGGATGAGCGCCGTTTTGTTTTATATCAGCAGAGCGAAGACGAGCAGTTGATTAATACGCAACTTGAAAAAGAGCTGCGCTTTGATCCTGATCTCTGGCTTGTCGAGGTTGAAGATTGTGCTCAGGCTGCAGAATTGTTGACCACTGGCCTGTAAATTAGAGCACTGTGCGCTCCATCGGGCACACAAAACTCGCTCTACACTTTAAAATTAATGCCCTAATCGGATTATTGTGCTTTTTTGTGCGGGAAAGTACCGTCATTATTGGCCGCACTGGTAAAACTTTCCGATGCGCGCTCAGCCAGATCGCGCAACTGGTTGCGCAGACGCTCATTCATATCATCTGTTTTCCAGCGTTTTACAGCTGCAGCTGCCTGTTCAGAACTGATAGAGCGGTAAATATGGACAAATTCCCGCAATTGCTCACGCTCACCGTGGATTGTACCAAGAACAGCAGTCAGGATCAGATAAGTATCCTGTGCAGTAAGACCAATAGCTTTAAGCGCCAGCGGCAGCTGGGAATTCGGCCATGAACCGATAATGGTTGCGGCACGCGCATAGCTGACATCCAGCGCATCGGCCAGTGCGGTGCGGAACATGTTTCCGTCTATCAGCAGCGCCATATCTATAAGATATTCCGCCCGTGCCGGTTGCAGATATGAAGACAGCGACAGAGCACTGAGATCATATACCGGCAATGATTGTGTTGCGGCAGGGGGAGCGGTACGGGTTGTTACCGCCGGTTTGCTCTCTGGGCGTTTGTTTACAGGTGTTGCTGAAACATAATGCGCTTCCTGTACATCCGCTATACTGGTCTCCGCAGCCACAGGTGCAGTGCTGATAACCGGTTCCGCAGTCAGTGTCTGGCTGATAAGCTGGTCGTCAAAGCTCTCAAGGATTGGCAGCAGCAGCGGATCAACCGGCTGACGGCGTGCAATGATACGGGCGTGAGACAGGCCGTGCTGGCCGACAATGTCAATGAGGTCGGCAGTTGTCAGGACAGGCGAGCGCAGCAGGAGCGGAGCAGCGACTTCAATACTGTCATTGGCGAGAGCCAGAACCAGCTTGCGCGGGGCTACATCATGCTGGGCAAGAATAGCTGAGACCTGACGGCGGGCACGCGGCGTGGCTGTTTCCAGTAGTGGTAAAGCCAGATCTTCAAATTGCTGACTTTCGTAACGCCCCGGACGGGTGAGGGACGTGAAACCTGCCACGGCAGCAGCCAGCAGATCATCGGTCTTGTGGTGTGCGGAATGACCACTTCCGGATAATACTTCCAAAGCGCGGAACTGATCGGTGGTCACGCGTATTTACCCCTTACGCCTACACAACACAGACAAAAATACACCTCTCCCTGTTGAAAATATAAGGAGAGCTTTCTGCACTTTAAGGGAGAACACTTAGCAATGAATTAACCATCGGTGCGTTGATGGTAATTTACTGACCTGTAAATCAAATATTTTTCGGGAGACACGGCATCGCAGATATCTTTAATTCTCAATCGAAACACTCATGCATTCTGCAGATTTAAGAAATTCTCCAGCTTCATCTTGCCATGTCGCATCCGGCTCGAAGACCCTTAGCACTGCAATCGCTTCATTAACGGACTGGGTGATAAGCACCGATTGTTCCAATTGCTGCGGAATGCTTTGTTCGAGCAGGATTTTCTGTAGAGGTGAGACAATCAGCAGATCGGTGGTTGGTGACACCTGATCATTGAGGCTGAAAGTGATATCGCCTGCATGATTATAAATTGCCAGTGACCAGAACGGCACTTTACCGACAGCGCTGATATGGACCGGTCCGTTGGTCAGATCAAAGCGGCATGCAGCACTGCGCATTAGCGGATCTCGGCGCTTTGCCCAGTTCGCGCCCTCCAGCCTGTGAAAACTTTCTGCGGGACCAAGTGCTTCCACCCGTTTCCACAGGGTTTCTGAAGCATCATCAGGCACGAGCAATATAATCGCAATATGAACGATGGCAGCGCCGATGAGGCCGAGAGTGATGGCATAGAGAAACTGCAACAGCGAATGTCTCATCGTCTGGTTCCTTTGCAGCTGCCCTCTGCCAAAGAGAATACCGGCATTTGCGGATTTTCAAAGCCAATGGATGTACCCAGATCGGTATCATACAGAGTCATTACCAGCTGATAGGGGCGCGATGTATTAATCGCCAGCCAGTTTCCCGATTGTGCGGAGGGAGAGACAGAGATGAGGAAACTTGAGTCATGCTGATACCAGATCATCTGGCTATGCAGCTCCTGTGGAAACCCTTCCTTTTGCGCGAGGGGCAGGTCGTACAAATCGCTGGCATAAAGCGTCCAGAAACGGGAGGCGGGGGCTTTGCCCTGTAAATGATAGGTGCAGCGTGGATCAAGTTTTGCACCATTCACATCATGTCTCAGAACAAAACGCTGCCCTTCGGCAGCGCCCAGCGGCAGCAATGCGGCGCGGCTACGTTGCGCGCGGGCATAGGGATCAGCGTCGGCGCTGCCATAGAGCGGCGAAGCATGCCATTGTCCGATTGTAAGCTGATTGAAACCTTCAAAATTATTGAGAGCATAAAGCGCACTGGCTGCGCCGCCCGCCAGAGCAATCAGGCAGGTTAATACTGTCAGCAATATGGTTCTTAAATTGCTCATGGAGAATCTATAAAACACGTCCGGTTAAAATTGCCTGTCATTATCAGGTGACCGGATTAAATGGCCGGTTCATTTCAATGAATCAGAGTGACGATAAAGTCGTGCGAATCCGCTGCGGTGTTTCATAGGTGCGGAATTTTTCGTTCAGACTGCGCATAAAGCGTGTCGTTTCCGAGGACAGAACACGCGGATAATCCGGAACTGTGTTTGGCAGTTTCTCACCGGCGCCGCTGCTTTGTGCTACCAGTTTCGGATCAGCTGGCTGTGCCGGTTTCGGGAACGGATTGCTGATGCCCGGGATTGGTTTCAGGTCAATATTCTGATGCGCCTGCATCATCATCATCTGCCATGTCATGGCAGGGATAATACCGCCGGTCAGATTATTCATCGGTGCATAACTGTCATTGCCGAACCAGACGGCCGCCGTGTAATTGCCGGTATAACCGACAAACCATGCATCACGATAGCTCTGGGTGGTACCGGTTTTGCCTGCAACCCGTGTCATTGGCAAAGCTGCACGTCTCGCCGTGCCGCGCTCCGGCACTTGCACCAGCATGGAATTCATTTCAGAGGCAGCCTTTTCAGACAGCACACGCTTTGGCTCCGGTGTATCCCGCTTAAAGTCCCAGAGAATTTTACCCGCCGGATCGGAAACTTGTACAATACCGTGACGCATGCCTGCAAAGCCACCATTGGCAAAAACGCTGAATCCGGTGGCCTGATCCATCACTGTCATGCCGGATGTGCCAAGCACCATGGTTTTGTGATCGGAGATTTCTGATTCAATGCCCATCGCTTTGGTGAGTGCTACAATCGGCTTTGTTGTCAGGTAGTCTTTGGCAAGGCGCACCGGCACCGTATTATAGGATTTGACCAGAGCGGTTGCGAGATCGACACGGCCAGCAAAAGAGCGGCCGTAATTGCGCGGCATCCAGTTGCCCCATGCAACCGGCGCATCGGAGACGATCGTATTCGGGGTCAAACCCTTTTCCATAGCAACGGCATAGACATAGGGTTTGAAGGAAGAGCCGGCCTGACGGAGCGCCTTGGTTGCGCGGTTGAACTGGCTTTCACCATAATCGCGCCCGCCGACAATTGCCCGCACCGAGCCGTCATCGGCGATCACTACGGTAGCTGCTTCAGTTACCTTATATTCGGCACCATACTGGCGCAGGTGAAATTCAATCGCATCTTCGGCAGCTTTCTGGATATTGCGATCCAATGTGGTGCGCACCACCAGATTATGCTGCGGGATGGTACGTGTGATTTTTTTCACCTCGTCAAAAGCCCAGTCCAGAAAATAGTCGGGATTTTCACCCTTTGCGCGGTCAACAACACTGGCAGGATTGCGCCGTGCATAGGCCAGTTGGCCTTCGCTCATAAAGCCTGCATCAGCCAGATTGGACAGAACAACATTAGCGCGCGCACGGGCGGCGGGCAGATTGACATGCGGGGCATATTTCGCCGGAGCTTTGAAAAGACCAGCCAGCATTGCTGCTTCTGCCAGAGAAACATCTTTGACATTTTTACCAAAGTAAAATTCGGAAGCCGCTGCAATGCCGAAGGTGCCGCCACCCATATAAGCGCGGTCGAGATAGAGCTGCAGGATTTCCGTTTTGCTTAAATTGGCTTCCAGCCAGAGTGCAAGAAAGGCCTCATTGATTTTGCGTTTCAGTGTTCTTTCATTGGAGAGAAACAGGTTTTTCGCCAGCTGCTGAGACAGGGTGGAGCCGCCCTGAACCACACCATTGGCGCGCATATTCTGGGTGAGCGCGCGGCTTAAGCCCCAGAAATCGATGCCGATATGTTCATAAAAACGGCGGTCTTCGGTTGCCAGAATGGCTTTGATGACATGATCCGGCAATTCAGCGATGGGTACTGCATCACGATGCATGATGCCGCGCTGGCCGATTTCATTGCCATAGCGATCGAGAAAAGTGACGGCGTAATCGTCTTGCGCGCGCCAGTCTTTCTTGGTTTCCTCGAAAGCAGGCATGGCCAGAGCAAGCAGAACAACGCTGCCGAGAACGCCAAACGTAAAACCCTCATCGGCAATTTCTACAAAAAGCCGTTTCCAGCCGCGCACGCGAAATTTGCGGGAAAATATAGTGGCGGCTTCCCAGAACGTAACAAAATGTGAGCGCAATCTATACAGGCTGCTATCCAGCCAGGCATCAATAGCCATCAAAAACGGGCTGCGGGTCAGGCGGCGCGTTTTTCTGGTCTGGTCATTTTTGTCAGTCTGTTTGCTCATAACCGAAAAATAACCTGTTTTGCTCGCTGAAAGAGGGGCGATAATGTCCCATTCTAGCACATCCTTATGAATGGCCAATAAAGCAGAAGTGCCAATGAAGGGTTTAAAATTATGCTTAACGAATAAAGCTATTATCTCAATGCGATAAATATTTCGGTAAAATTGAATGTGAAGAAATCACCTGTGAAAGCAGAAAAATAGGAATTTTATCCTTGACGGCGTCACGGTGTTGCAGTAGGTTTTCTATACAGTCAGAGAAGTGTGGCTGAGACAATTCAATAGAATTTGATAGGGCGTGGCATTCGGTGCTGCGCTTTTTTGTTTTGAAGTTCTGAAGCCGGTTATGCGTTTGGAAAAAAGCGGAATCGGTGCAATCGATGCCAAAAAATATCGGGCCAGAAAACAGAGAGACGACTAAGCCGCAATATAATGCGGCTCATGAGCGTTTGCAGGCTGTTCATCGGCTGCAGCGGCGCTACCGGATTGCCGGACAGGACATGGCTTTTCTGCTGAGGATACAACCGGACATCTACTTCAGGCGGTTGAAAAAGGCAGGGCTGGACAGCAATGCGAGTGGTTTGCCGCAACTCGACATCGAAGACCTGCTGATTAAAATTAATACGGAATTGCAAAACTTCTCCAAAGCCGATGGCCTGCCGGAAAAGAATGCGGTTGAAGCTTTGGCGTCGCTGGCAAAGGCGGTGAAGAGTATCAGCGAATTGTCCAAGGAAACGCGGGCAGAGCAGACAGGAAGCCAGCCGGAACAAGGCAATGAGACAGGCGGTGTGAAGCCGGAGGATGTGCGTGAAGCCCTCAGCATCATCAGCGCCAGAATTACCGAACTCCGAACTGCTTGATTTGCTAATTGCTGCCGGTGTTGATGAGCAGACCATTGTTGCAACCAGTAAAGAATGGCTGTTTCAGGGGCGGTTGGCGCAGCTTCCGGTTTTCCCGCGTAATGACTGGCGCAGCTGGGTGATTATGGGCGGGCGTGGTTCCGGCAAAACCCGTGCCGGAGCGGAGTGGATCAGTGGTATGGCGCAGGGGCTCGCGCCTTTTAGTGATAAAGCTTGCGGTAATATTGCTTTGGTGGGGGAGACGCTCGCCGATGTACGCGAGGTAATGGTTGAAGGGCCTTCGGGTATTCTCTCGGTATCACGTTTGCAAAGGCCGAGGCTGGAAACGACACGGCGCAGATTGGTCTGGGAAAGCGGGGCGGTGGCTTCGTTCTATTCGTCAGAAGACCCTGACAGTTTGCGCGGGCCGCAATTTTCTGCTGCGTGGTGTGATGAACTGGCGAAATGGAAAAATCCGCAACAGACATGGGATATGCTGCAATTCGGCTTACGGCTGGGAGATAACCCGCGACAGGTGGTGACGACTACACCGAAAATGCAGGCTCTGTTGCGCGATCTGTTGAGTGATCCGGCAACGATCATGACCCATATGCGCACGGATGAAAATGCGGCGCATCTGGCACCGGCTTTTTTGTTAGCCATGCAGCAGCGTTATGCGGGTACGGCTTTGGGGCGGCAGGAACTGGATGGTATTCTGATTGCAGACCGTGAAGATGCGCTATGGTCGCGGGAGCAATTGGAGACGCTACATGATCCGCAAGTGCCGGAATTGCAGCGCATTGTCATTGCGGTTGATCCGCCTGCAACTTCAACCAAGAATTCTGATGCCTGCGGTATTATCGTCGCCGGACTGGATGCGGATGGTTTGGCCTGGGTGCTGGATGACGCAACATTGCAAGGCGTGAAGCCGCATCAATGGGCTGCGCAGATTGTGCAATTCTACCATCGCTATCAGGCTGATCTGGTGGTGGCAGAGGTCAATCAGGGCGGTGATATGGTGATGGCGGTGATTCATGCGCAGGATGCATCCGTTGCTGTGAAGGCAGCACGGGCGCAGCGAGGCAAATATCTGCGCGCCGAGCCGGTGGCAGCACTCTATGAGCAGGGGCGTATTCGTCATGCACGCCGCTTCCCTGAACTGGAAGATGAGATGTGTGATTTCGCCGTGAATGGGCTGTCATCAGGGCGATCGCCAGACAGAATGGATGCGCTGGTCTGGGCACTGCACACGCTTTTGCTTCAGGACACGCATAAGCCGAGAATCCGGCAGCTTCGATAAATTTCATAATTAAGGTCGAGTGAGGTGAACATGGCTTGGAAATGGCCGTGGCGGCATAGTGCTGCCCAAACGCAGGAGCAGAAAAGCGCACAGGTGCCTTCTGTAAAAATGCAGCAGGGTTTTGTCGCGCTGCATATGGATGCGCAGGCACGCTGGACAAACCGCAATTATATGGCGCTGTCGCAGCAGGGTTTCATGTGTAATCCGATTGTGCATCGCTGTGTGAAAATGATCAGCGATGCTGCGGCCAATGTACCGCTGCTGCTCTATCAGGGTGAGACGGAGCTTGAAGATCATCCGCTGTTGAATTTGCTGCGTGCTCCCCATGAAGGAGCTTGCGGCTCCGGCTTTTTCGAGCAGCTTTACGGGCATCTGCTGCTATCCGGCAATGCCTATATCGAGCGGCTGGATTATGACGGGCAGCCGAAGGAACTGCATTTGCTGCGCCCCGAGCGTGTGACGATCGAGAGCGACAGTAATGGCTGGCCGCAGACTTTGCTCTATCGCAATAATACCACCAGCCGCCGTATCAGCCTGAATTTTGGTTCCGATACGGGGTTGTCTACGCGGGCGCTGCATTTGCGGTTGTTTCATCCACTGGACGATCATTACGGTTTTCCACCTTTGGAAGCCGCTTCTATGGCACTGGATATTCACAATGCCACGGCGGCTTGGAACAAGGCGCTGCTTGATAATTCTGCGCGGCCTTCCGGTGCGCTGGTCTATGCGCCGAAAGATGGCGGTAATTTAAGCGAAGAGCAGTTTGACCGGCTGAAGACCGAGCTGGAGGAGGGCTATACCGGTGCCGGTGGTGCAGGAAGGCCGCTGCTTCTGGAAGGCGGGCTGGACTGGAAAGCCATGGGACTGTCGCCCAAAGATATGGATTTCATTGAGGCCAAACATGTTGCGAGCCGGGAAATTGCGCTGGCTTTTGGCGTGCCGTCGATGCTGCTCGGCATTCCCGGTGATAACACCTATGCCAATTATGCCGAGGCCAATCGTGCTTTTTATCGGTTGACCATTCTGCCGCTGCTGACCCGCACTGCGCAGGCTTTGAGCAACTGGCTTTGCCCGCAATATGGCTCCGATCTGCGTCTGGAGCATGATCACGACCGGATTGACGGATTGGCAGAAGAGCGCGAGGCACTGTGGCGGCGCATTGGTGCGGCGGACTTCCTGAGCGATGCGGAAAAACGTCAGGCCGTTGGCTATTCTTCTGAACCGGAAGGAGGAGTGCTATGAACCTCTTCAACCAGCCGGACGTACTCACTCAGGAACAATGGATATGGCTTGCCAAAATTACCGGCGCGGTGAGCGGCTCGGCCGTTTCGCTGGCCTATATGCTGCCAAAGGGCAAACGCGAGGCGGCAATCCGTTTCGCGGTTGGCCTTATGTGCGGCATGATTTTTGGCGGTGCAGCGGGCGTTAAAATCGCAGACCACCTGACATTGAGCAACAGCCTTGGACAGGCGGAGCTGATGTTGATGGGGTCTGCCGCTGCCAGCTTTGCCGCATGGACAGCGCTCGGTTTTTTCAAACGCTTTACCGACCGGCTGAAAAATCAGGTTGGTGGTTCCGTCCGGCAAGAGGGGGAGCGCGATGAAGGCTAAGGCAGAGCAGTCCTTATGTTTCAGCGGTTATGCCAGCCTGTTCTCGCTCACTGATCTCAGCGGCGATATTATTGAGCGCGGTGCTTTTACCAAGTCTCTGCAGCGTGGCGCTGGTGTGCCGATGCTCTGGCAGCATCAGGCCGACAATCCCATCGGCATCTGGACAAAAGTCGCTGAGGATCAGCGCGGTCTTTATGTTGAGGGGCAGTTAACGCAAGGTGTGGCGCGTGCCGATGAAGCTTGGCAGCTGATATCCGAAGGGGCGCTGGATGGCTTGTCGATTGGCTTTCGCGCTATTCGCAGCAAGAAGTCAGCCTCCACGGGAAAGCGGCATATTCTGGAAGCCGAGCTTTGGGAAATCTCGCTCGTGACTTTTCCGATGTTGCCGCAGGCGCGGGTTCATCCGGTGCAGAGCAAGAATCACGATGACATGAGTTCCGCGCAGATTATCCGCCATGCGGCGGCCTGTCTGAAAACGCAAACTTCTTTTTGAAACCTCCGTCCGGTCGGTTTGTACCGTCTTTTTACACCAAGCCCGAAGGGACAGGAAATGACGATCAAACATAAAGCAACAGCAGCGCAAACACAGGTGCTGGAGATTAAGGCGCTGAACAGCCAGCAGGAAGTCGGGCAGGCTTTTGGTGAGTTCATGCAGGCCTTTGAGGGCTTTAAACAGGCCAATGATGAGCGCCTGACCCAGATTGAAAAACATGTCGGTGCGGATGTTCTGACCGTTGAAAAGGTGGAGCGTCTCAACCGAGCAATGGATGAGCAGAAGGCGGCGCTGGATCAATATGTGCTGAAACAGGCGCGTCCTGCTCTTGGTGGTGAGACACGATCACTGCTCGGTGGTATTGTGCAGGAGCATAAACAGGCTTTTGACAATTATGCCCGTCGTGGTGATGAGCAGGCTTTGCGCGGGCTTGAACAGAAAGCGCATTCCTATGGCTCGGGGCCGGACGGCGGTTATCTTGTGCCGTCTGAACTGGAAACAGCAATCGGCACACGTCTGGCCGCACTTTCTCCGGTGCGTGGTCTTGCAACTGTGCGACAGGTTTCCGGCGCGGTACTCAAAAAGCCGTTTTCCATCAGCGGCCCTGGTACGGGCTGGGTTGGTGAAGAGGGCACACGCCCGCAGACCACCAATGCCAAGCTGGCAGAACTACAATTTCCGACCATGGAAATTTATGCCATGCCTGCAGCCACGAGCAGCCTGCTGGATGATGCGGCGGTGGATGTGGAGCAGTGGATTGCCGCCGAGGTTGAAACAGCTTTTGCCGAGCAGGAAAGCGCTGCCTTCATCAATGGCGATGGTGTGAACAAGCCTCATGGTTTTTTGGCCTATGATACGGTTGATGAAGCGTCATGGGCATGGGGTAAACTTGGTTGTCTGAAGACGGGCGTTGCCGGTGCGCTGCCTGCAACCAATTCGTCTGATTTGTTGATAGATCTCGTCTATGCGCTGAAATCCGGCTACCGCCAGAATGCCCATTGGATGATGAACCGTAAAACCCAGTCTGCGCTGCGCAAGCTGAAAGACAGCAACGGTAATTATCTCTGGCAGCCGCCGGCGTCTCTTGGACAGAAGGCTTCCTTTATGGGCTTTGGTCTGGTGGAAGCGGAAGATATGCCGGATATTGCCACGGATAGCACACCGATAGCATTCGGTGATTTTGCCCGTGGTTATCTGATTGTTGATCGCATCGGTATTCGTGTGCTGCGCGATCCGTATTCTGCCAAGCCATATGTGCTGTTCTATACCACCAAGCGTGTCGGCGGTGGTGTGCAGGATTTTGACGCGATCAAACTGCTGAAATTTGCAGCCTGAGTTTGCTGGCGGGGCGGTTTTGCTTGGCCTTTGCAAAACGGCATGAATCATTCTGTCAGAGAGTGATTTTATCTTACTGAATCTATTATAAATTACAGGAGATAGCATGGTTCTCCAACTTATAACGCCGCCGGTAAAAGAGCCGGTGACGACAGCAATGTTGCGCGATTTTTTACGTTTGTCACCGGATCAGGAAGAGGACTTACTGGAACGGCTTATCCGCACTGCACGGGAAGTAATTGAGCAGCATTGTAATCTGGTGATGCTGTCGCAGCGCTGGCTGTTGCAGCTCGCCAACTGGCCACAATCGGGCAGAATTGCACTCTATAAAGCGCCGGTAATATCCATCGATAAAGTACAGGGTTTTGCTGCCGATGGCAGTGAGGTTTTGTTTAGTGAGGATGATTGGCGTCTGGACACTGAGAGCCGTCCGCAACGGTTATATTTACGCAGGCCTCCGCATATTACCATTGCCCGAGGACTTGAGATTGAGCTGACTGCCGGTCTGGCGAATGAGCCTTCAGGTCTGCCTGAAACATTGCGTCATGCCTGTGTGGTGTTGGCCGCGCATCTCTATGACAACCGCAATTCTTATGAAGTGGTGATGCACAATCTGCCGGATATGGTTGCACAACTCGTAGCACCGTGGCTGCGGCGGGGGCGATTATGAACCTGCAATTCATTGATGCAGGGCAGTTTAAAACCCTGCTGACTTTGGAAGAAAACCGTCCGCTCTTTGATGAGACCGGCGGCTATCAGGAGCAGTGGACAGAGATTGCTACGCTCTGGGGCAGGATTGAGCCGAAGAAAACCGGCAGCCAGAACTTTGCCGGACAGGCTATTCCCCATGTCACTCATCTCATCACAACCCGTTATCGCAGCGATATTGCGGTCTCCATGCGTCTCACGCGCGTAGGGCGGCATTTTACGGTTTTAGGGCTGCACGATCCCGATGAAAGCCAGCGCTATCTCATCTGCTCAGTTAGAGAGGAAATCCGATGAATTTTTCTATGCGTTTTATCTTTGAAGCTTTGCTGCGCACATTGCGTTTTGTCGGCTTGCAGGCCTATGAACAGGCGCTCTCCAATAAACGTGACGGGCTGTTTCTGAAAAGCTCTGAGTCTAAGGCGCCACCTGCTCAAACCGAACAGGACAACAAGGGATGAATGGCGCAGCGTTTGTTTTACAAAAGGCAATATTGGCGTGGCTGCAAGCTGCGCCTTTGTTAATGGAGAAACTGCACGGGCAGGGCATCTACGATCATGTGCCGCCCCATGCACAGTTTCCTTATATCAGCTTTGGCCAAAGTCAGATCTATGCCTGGGATACTGATACCGGAGTCGGCGAGGAACATAGTCTGGTGCTGCATATCTGGGCGCGTTCCAATAGCCGCAGGCCGGTGCTGGAGCTGATGATGCTGGTGGAAGGGCTGATGGAGGCTTTGGCAAGCAGCCAGCAGAAGCCGGATATTGGCGGTTATCATCTGGTCAATCTGACTTTGCAATCCTCACAGACCCGCAATGACGACTTGCGTGACGGTTACAATGGCCAGTTACGTTACCGTGCGGTGACTGAAAAAATTGAAGGAGCGTAATTAATGGCAGCTCAGAGAGGGAAAGACTTGTTGCTGAAAATTGCAGCGGCAGGTGACACATTCCAGACCTGTGCGGGTTTGCGCAGTAAGCGCATAGCTTTCAATGCGGAGACTGTGGATGTGACTGATGCCGATGCTTCAGGACGTTGGCGGCAATTGCTGGCTGGCAGCGGTGTGCAGCGTGCATCGGTCAGCGGTGCCGGTATTTTTAAAGATGCAGCATCAGATGCGCTGATCCGCACAGCATTTTTCAATGGTGATATTCTGAACTGGCAGATTGTGGTGCCTGACTTTGGCACGGTTAGCGGCTTGTTTCAGATCACTGCACTGGAATATGGTGGGGCTCATGATGGCGAGGTGACATTTGAAATCGCGCTGGAATCTGCCGGCCTTATCAGTTTCGGAGCGCAGCCATGATGGTCAATGCCAGACGCGGTGAAATTGCCGCCGTTTTGAATGATAAGGATTGGGTTTTGTGCCTGACACTTGGTGCATTGGCTGGTCTTGAGGCTGCCTATGAGACAGAAGACCTTTCTGCTCTGATCGCCCGCTTTTCAACAGGCAGTTTGAAGTCTGTAGATATGATCCGCATTGTCACTGCAGGTTTGCGTGGTGGCGGCCATGATGTGGCCGAGGATGATGTGGCGGATATGCGGATTGATGGCGGGGCTACTGGCTTTGCGCGGCTGGTGGCGCAATTGCTGGAAGTGACTTTTGGCATGACTGTTGAAAACACAGCACAATCAAAAAATTAGAAGCCGCAATTGAATCAATGTCTTTTCCCTGGGATGCGCTGATGCATTTCGGGTTGGGACAATTGCGGTTGTCGTCACGGGATTTCTGGCAGTTGAGCTTGCCCGAGATCAGGGCGCTGAGCCAGTCCATACGCGGTGGCAGGAAAGCGCCATCGCGTGATGTTTTAAACACGCTGATACGGGCTTTTCCGGATGGTGAATTATGAATGATACAGGCACACAACAATCAGTCACGGTTTCGGTTGAGGCGGATACCAGCGGTTTTGACCGTGCAATGGATAATTTGCAGAAGCGTTCCGGCTCATTCGGACAGAGCCTGACTTCGGCTTTCAAAAGCGCAGTCACATCCGGCAAAGGGCTGGACGATGTGTTGCGCGGGCTGGCATCGAATATGGCCTCCATGGCGCTGGATGCGGGAATGAAGCCATTGCAGGGATTATTTTCCTCGATGTTCTCCGGTCTGATGGGCGGGCTTGGCGGCTTGGGTGGGGTTAAACCTTTTGCCAAAGGCGGTGTGGTTTCCAGCCCGACATATTTCGGACTGGGCAGTGGTTTCGGCGTGGCTGGCGAGGCAGGAGCTGAGGCGATTTTGCCATTGGCACGCGGCAGTGACGGCAGTCTTGGCGTCGCTATGGGCAATGGTGGCGGCGGGCGATCCATGCAAATTAATTTTAATATGTCATCACCTGATGCTGCTTCCTTCAGCCGCTCGGAAGCGCAGGTCAGTGCTATGCTGGCGCGCGCAGTGCGCCACGGCACCAGACGCATGTGAAAGGGCGCATTATGCAGGATTTATCTTCATTTCATGATGTGCATTTTCCGCTTGGTGTTTCCTTCGGTGCAACCGGAGGGCCGGAATGGCGTAATGAGATTGTCAGCCTCACATCAGGCCATGAAAAACGCAATGCACGCTGGTCGATGTCGCGGCGCTTTTATGATGCCGGAACGGGATTACGCTCGCTTAATGATCTGCGCGATGTGCTGCGATTTTTCGAGGCGCGGCTCGGTTCGCTCTATGCCTTCCGGTTTCGCGATCCGTTTGACCATCTCTCATCGGAGCAGGATGCGCCGCCGCAACCAACAGATCAGCTTTTGGGGCGCGGGGACGGAACGATACGGCATTTTCAGCTGGCGAAACATTATGGTGACTATCAGCGGATTATCACCAAACCGGTCGTAGGAACTGTGCAGTTAGCAGTGGAGGGAGAGGTGCTTGCGAGTAATGTATTCAGCGTGAATTATCTGACAGGCATAGTGGAAATTCACGAGGATTATGTGCCGCCGCCGCAGGCAAAGGTGACGGCGGGTTTTCTCTTTGATGTGCCGGTGCGTTTCGATACGGATCGCCTGAGCGCCAGTATTGCCAGCTTCAAAGCCGGTGAAATTCCGTCCATTCCGATTGTTGAGGTGAAGTGATGCTGACACTGGATCCGGAATTTGAATCACATTTGCAAGGTGATGTGACAACGCATTGTTTCGCATGGATTTTACGGCGCAAGGATGGAGCGGTTTTTGGTTTTTGCGATCACGATAAATCCTTGCCGGTTAAGAGTATAAATTGCTTTCCGCAAAGCGGGATGAATGGATCTGAAGCCGGAAGTCAGATGGGGCTTTCCGTAGACAGTTCCGAGATTGAAGGCGCGCTGACCAGTGACGCTTTGAATGATACGGATATTGAACGCGGGCTCTATGACGGTGCAACAGTCGAGACTTATTTGGTCAACTGGGCGCAGCCGGAGCAGGCGGTGCTTTTACGCAGCAGTATGATTGGTAAAATCACCCGCAGCGGAATGAGTTTTACGGCTGAGCTGAAAAGCAGCGCCGCTCTGCTGGATCGTGTTTTCGGACGACGTGTCAAACGCGGTTGCGATGCTGAATTTTCAGATAAGCGCTGCGGCATCAATCCTGCCGATCCGCGCTATGCCGGTGAGGGCATTGTAGAAGACGTGAACGGACAGGACATGACTGTTTCAGGTTTGGGTACTTTTGCATCGCACTGGTTTGAGCGGGGAAAGATCACTTGGGCAAGTGGTCAAAATCAGGGCAGCACAAACAGTGTTGTCTCGCATCTGAGACAGGGAGACACTGCCAGTCTGATCCTGCAGGATTTGCCGGTTTATGAAGTCCAAATTGGTGATCGTTTTCGTGTGTTAGCGGGATGTGACAAGAGTTTTCAGCACTGCCGTGATCGCTTTGCCAATCATGAGAATTTTCGCGGCTTTCCACATATTCCCGGTAATGATGCCGCCTATTCTTTTGCAGGCGGTGAGGGCAATTTCGATGGCGGGGTGCTGGTGCCATGATGACAGGGCCGGTTAATGATAGAGTTCTGGCGATTGCTGGAGAATGGCTTGGCACGCCTTACCGGCACGGTGCCAGCCGTTTACAGGTGGGTTGTGACTGTCTCGGCTTGATACGTGGCATTTGGCGGGAGCTTTATGGCACGGAGCCTGAGGATGCGGGTACTTATTCCCGCGACTGGGCGGAACTAAGCCGTGATGAACCGCTGATTAATGCAGCACGGCGACATATGCATTTGAAGCCGCTCTCTGATATCGAGGCCGGTGATCTGCTGATTTTTCGTTGGCGGGACGGCGTAGCCGCCAAGCATTTAGGTATCATGGCGGAGAATAATCGTTTCATCCATGCCTATGAAGGGCATAGCGTGACGCTTTCCGCACTGGTTCCGCAATGGCGGCAGCGCATCGCCGGTGTCTTTGCATTTCCAGAGAGTTGTTAGAATCCTTCGGTTTGAAGACAGGTCATCTTTTTCATGAGTACACTGGTTCTTCAGGCAGCAGGCGGCATGATAGGCGGGTTGTTCGGCCCTGTTGGTGCGGCAATCGGCAGTGCTATCGGTGCGATGGGCGGCTATATGGTCGATACTGCGCTGATTAATTCAACGCGGCGTATTGAAGGACCGCGCCTTTCCGGTACGCGTCCGATGCAGGCGGAGGAAGGGGCGGCACTGCCTGCTGTGTATGGCACAATGCGTGTCGGTGGCACTCTGATCTGGGCAACACGTTTTGAAGAAGACAAAACGACCACCCGTCAGGGCGGAAAGGGTGGCCCGAAGACGACAACCTACAGCTATTATGCCAATGCTGCTTTTGCGGTGGCGCAGGGCGAGATTTCCGGTATCCGGCGCATCTGGGCGGATGGCAAAGAGCTGGATCAGACGCAGATCACTATTCGTGTCTATAAAGGCACTGAAACGCAGCAGCCCGATCCGCTGATTGAAGCACGGCAGGGCGCGGGTAAAGCACCAGCCTATCGCGGCACAGCCTATGTGGTTTTTGAGCGCCTGCCGGTCGATGTCTATGGTAACCGGTTGCCATTGCTGCAATTCGAAGTGGTGCGCAGTGTCGGCAGATTGGCACAGGATATTCAGGCCGTGGCGCTGATCCCCGGAGCAACGGAATTTGGCCTGTCGCCGCAGATGGTACGCGACGAGCCGCGGCCCGGTGAGACACGGGCGCTGAACCGTAATAATCTTCGTGCTCAAAGTGACTGGACAGCAGCGCTGGATGAGTTGCAGGCACTGTGCCCGAATTTGAAAACTGTGGCGCTGATCGTACCATGGTTTGGTACGGATTTACGTGCCGGAGAATGCCGGATTTTGCCCGGTGTGACAGCGCAGGCAGCTAGGAAGCCGAGCCATGAGTGGCGCGTGAATAATGTTGACCGCTCTGGTGCGCATCTGATTTCCGACAACGGGAGTGAAAAAGCCTATGGCGGTACGCCTGCCGATTTTTCCGTAATTGCCGCGATCAAAGATGCACGGCAACGCGGACTGAAAGTCACTCTCTATCCGTTTATTATGATGGATATTCCGACAGACAATCAATTGCCCGCGCTTGATGGTGAGGGCTTTCAGCCAGCCTATCCGTGGCGGGGCAGAATTGGCGTGCCGGCGGGATCAGATAAAACGTCAGAAGCGGTAATGCAGCTGGAGCGTTTTACTAATGATGTCTGGGGCTATAAGCGTTTTATCCGCCACTATATTGATCTTGCCCGTAATGCCGGTGGTGTGGATGCATTTTTGATCGGCTCGGAACTGCGTGGCCTGACGCAAATCCGCAATGAGCGGAATGAATTTCCTTTCGTTAGTCATTTATGTGAACTGGCTGATAATGCACGCACATCTTTAGGTGCCGATTGCAAAATTACCTATGGTGCCGACTGGTCAGAATATTTTGGCTATCACCCGCAGGATGGCAGTGGTGATGTCTATTTTCATCTTGATCCGCTCTGGGCAAATCCGGCCATTAATGCCATCGGCATTGATAATTACATGCCTTTAAGCGACTGGCGGGATGGTGATGAGCGCAGTATTGATCCTGCCTTGCCACCTTCGGCCTATGATGAAGCCACCTTGCAAAGTGCCATTGCCGGAGGTGAGGGCTATGACTGGTATTATGCCTCCGATGAGGATAGGCGCACCCGCAAGCGCACAGCGATAACTGACGGGCTGGCGGGCAAACCTTGGGTGTTCCGCTATAAAGATTTGCGCTCATGGTGGCAAAATCAGCATTTCAATCGCATCAACGGTGCAGAGCAGGCGCAGCCGACAGCATGGCAACCAATGTCCAAACCCTTCTGGTTTACCGAGCTTGGTTGTGCTGCGGTTGATAAAGGGCCAAACCAGCCGAATGTATTTCCTGATCCGAAATCATCGGAAAATGCCTCGCCCTATTTTTCTGACGGGTCGCGCAGTGATATTGCGCCGGATCGTTTTCTGCGCGCGCATTTTGCCTATTGGAATGCTGCGGGAGATCATAATCCGGTATCACCGCTTTATGGCAGCACAATGCTTGATCCCGAGCAGATTTATGTCTGGGCGTGGGATACGCGACCGTTTCCGGAATATCCGCTGAAGGCTGACATCTGGGGGGATGCCGCCAATTGGGCAACGGGGCATTGGCTCAATGGCCGTTTGAGCGGCGTAGCGCTGGATGAATTATTGCTGGCTTTGCTGAAAGATTTTGGACTGGAAGGATTAGCTGATTGTCATGGTGTTGAGGGTTATTTGTCGGGCTATATTGCCGACAATCCAGCCAGTGGGCGGGCATTGCTGGAGCCGCTGATGGATATATTCGGCGTGGTGGCTTTTGAGCAGCCCGATGAACAGCATAAGCTGGTATTCCGTAGTTTGTCGCAGCGTCTGCAGCCGGTGATATTGCAGGATTATGCCCTTGAACGTGATGATCAATGGCCGCTTCGTACATTGGAAGATGTTGAAGAATTGCCAGCCAGTGCAGAGGTTTATTTCAGTGATCCTTTGCGCGATTATCAATCTGCAAGTGCTTTGGCACAAAAAGCAGGCTGGCAGCGTGCTGGTCATGAAAGCCTGTCTTTATCTGCAGCGATGGAAAACGGGCAGGCGCAGGCATTGGCTGAAAGCTGGCTGGAAAGAAAACGGGCTGAACGCCGCACTGTTGCTTTTTCTGTGCCATGGTCGCAGGCTCAACTGACAATTGGTGACAGGGTTCGTGTACCGGAATTGGCCGGAAGCCGCGATTATGTTGTTGTGAGTTTTGAGGATGGGGCGGCGCGGCGTGCTACGGCTGTGGCACTAGCACCGGTTTTGCGTCGTCCGGACCGTACCCGTATGCCAGCGGTTCCTGATTCCGGTGGTGGTGTGACCGCCGGTCCGCCACTGTTTCACATGCTGGATTTGCCGATGTGGCCTGGTGTTGATAGTGAACAGCATCAGCTTCGTATTGCCTGCTATGCAAAGCCGTGGCGGGAGGTGTCGCTTTATGTTTCGCCAGAAGCGAGTGGTTATCAGTTGCGCACAGCAATCCCCTATGCTGCAATCATGGGGGAACTGACAACAGAACTCACAGGATCACCAAGCGGTCGCCTTATGCACCAGCAGAGCTTTGATGTGCGGCTTTATCACGGGGAGTTGCATTCTCAATCCTTATTGCAGGTGTTGAATACCGCCAATACAGCTCTGGTGCAAAACAGCGCAGGCGGGTGGGAGGTTCTGCAGTATCAGAAGGCAGAGGAAGTTTCTGCCGGTCATTGGCGGTTGAAGTCTTTGCTGCGCGGGCAATCGGGTACAGAGCCGGAGGCCAATATTACAAAATCTGCAGGTGCACCTTTTATTCTTCTGGATGATCGGGTTGTTCCTGCAGGTTTACAGAAGGCTGAAAATGGTCTGATGCTGAACTGGCGGGCAGGACCATCCGGTCGGGATTTCTCGGATGATTATTTCAGTACCCAATCCGCTGCCGGTGGCATGAAAGCTTTAAAGCCTTTGAGTCCGGTTCATGTAAGATACAGACCCCAGCTGAACGGGGATATGTATTTTCAATGGATCCGGCGCGGGCGCATTGATGCTGATAGCTGGATGGGGGAGAATATTCCTCTGGGGGAGGCTGCGGAAAAATATCTGGTGCAATTGTGGCAGGGTGAGGTGCTTTTGCAAAAAGCGGAAGTAACCCGGCCGCATTATGTTTATTCCGGTCAGCTGCAACGCGATGTGCATTTGCGTTTGGAGGTCGCTCAGATCAGTCAGAGTTTTGGTGCCGGTGAGGCAGCGGTAATATCGTTCCGTTACTAAAATCCGCTCCGGAAAAAATATCTCTCAATATACACGTTGAGTTGAAAATTTGCGGATCCTTCGTAATTGACAGTTTTTAATCAATTTGGCTGCTTTGCCGCAGTTATGAAGACTTTCGTTTTTAGGAAACTAATGTTAACGAAAGAAAAATCTAAGCATTTCCGGCAGTACAACAGAATGATTGTGCCGGGAGTAAAGTGAAACGATGAGAGCGGTTCCCGTGAACCTGTCGTGAATGGAAACGCTCCGGATGGGTATCGTTTGTTGGATGTACAAGCTTGTTCATTCAACATTCAGGTAAGAGGCGTTAAAGTGAGCGTTATGATGACACAGAAACCAGTTCGCACATTTTTCGCTGCTTTTACTCTGCTCGCCGGTATGACCGCAGCAGTTTTTACAAGCATTGTTCCATCTGCGGGCGCCGCAGGCTTGCAACGGCACGTGCCTGCCGGTTTGCAACAGGCGCAGTCCGCATCATCCCAGTCGCGTATTATTCGCGTTGCCGGTGATTGTGCTGCTATCGGGCAGCAGGTTGCTGCACAGCAGGGCGGTACACTAACCAAAGCAACAGCAGCTGTACAGAACGGCGCGCCGGTCTGTATCGTGGTTGTACTGGTTCCCGGACGTGACGGGGAACGCCCACGTCGCGTGGAAGTTGCTGTACCGGCTAAATAAGGCGGAAACTTTAAAGTTTCACATATAATTTGCAGGCCGCTGGCCTGCACCTCTCCGGTTTGCTCATTCTTGTAATGTGCTATAAGACAAATGTTGTCTGCGTGGCAGGCAGCATGCTGTATTGTCGCTCCGAAAGTCTGAAAAGGTTTGCTGATGAGAATTCTGATTGTTGAAGATGATAAGGATCTTAACCGTCAGTTGGCTGAAGCTCTCCGTGATGCGGATTATGTGGTCGATTGTGCTTTTGATGGCGAAGAGGGCCATTTTCTTGGTGATACTGAGCCATATGATGCAGTGATACTGGATATCGGTCTCCCGCAAATGGACGGTATCAGTGTTGTGGAGCGCTGGCGTCGTGAAGGTCGTTCCATGCCGGTGCTGATGCTGACAGCGCGTGATCGCTGGAGTGACAAGGTTGCCGGTATTGATGCCGGTGCCGATGATTATGTGGCGAAACCATTCCACATTGAGGAAGTTCTGGCACGGTTGCGTGCATTGATCCGCCGCGCGGCAGGTCATGCTTCATCAGAGATTGTCAGCGGCAAGCTTGTGCTGGATACAAAGGCGTCCAAAGCGACAGTTGACGGCACAGCGTTGAAGCTGACCTCTCACGAGTTCCGGCTTTTGTCTTATCTTATGCATCATATGGATGAAGTTATTTCCCGTACAGAGCTGGTGGAACATCTATACGACCAGGATTTTGATCGCGATTCCAATACGATCGAGGTTTTTGTCGGACGTCTGCGTAAGAAAATGGGCGTGGATATGATCGAAACTGTTCGCGGAATGGGATATCGCATCCGCTCTGACAATAACGATGACAGTAAAGATTAAGATGCCGCTGTTTTCCGGGAAAGTCTTTGCTCTCGGTTTGCGCTCGCTGGCTTTGCGTGTGGTGACACTGTCAACATTATGGGTCATTATTGCCCTTGTTGTTGTTGCCACGTTTATTCAGTCGCTTTATCGGGATGCTGCGGAGCGTAGTTTTCAAAGTCTTTTATCGGCACATCTTTATAGTCTCGTCGGTGCAGTCAGTCTGACACCGGAAGGGGAACTTTACGGCAGGCCCGAGCTTGGTGAAATACGCTATGCAAGCGTAGGTTCAGGCTGGTATTGGTCGGTTGACCCTGTATCTGCAAGTGTACGCGGTCATCTGGGATCGGTTTCACTTGGCACCAAAATAATCCCTGTAAAGTCAGTTTCTGAAGCACCTTTTGACCAGTCCTTTATGCGCAGCTATGTCGTGCAAACCAGCACCGGTGAAGAGCTTTCTGTTGTTGAGACAGAAGTTGTTCTCGACAGCACGGACAAAATTGCCCGTTTTCGCGTGATGGGAAATCTGAATGAAGTGAAAGAGGAAGTCAGCGATTTCCGCAACCGGCTTTATATCTATCTGGGGTTGTTCGGTCTTGGCAGTATTCTGATTAACGCGGCGATTATCCTGTTTGGTTTGCGGCCGTTGGATCATGTGCGCCGTACTCTTGCAGACATTCGTGAGGGGCGAAGCAATCGTGTGGACACAGATTTGCCTTTGGAAATCGCACCGCTCGCGCAGGAAATGAATGCCCTGATAGAAAATAATCACCGTATTGTAGAGCGTTCGCGGACACAGGTGGGAAATCTTGCACATTCTCTGAAAACGCCGCTTTCCGTGTTGATGAATGAGGGGCGCAATATTGGCGGGCGTCAGGGACAGCTTGTAATAGAGCAAAGCGATGCGATGCAGGTGCAAATCCAGCATTATCTGCAGCGCGCGCGCGTTGCAGCGCAGCGGGATAGCGTTGTGTTCAGGGCTCCGGTCACGCCGGTGCTGGAGCGTATGATTCGTGTGACGGCTAAGCTTAACCCGCATTTAAACGTTAGCTTTTCCAATCAGTTCCGTGCTGCAATTTTTGCCGGCGAAAAAGAAGATCTCGAAGAGATCGTCGGAAATATTATGGAGAATGCTTCTAAGTGGGGACGTTCAAAAATTCATCTGTCTCTGCGTTCTGTACAAAAATCAGATATAAACGACGGCGCAGGTAATTCATTTGAAATCCTGATTGAGGATGACGGAGCCGGCTTACCTGCGGATAAAATGGCCGAAGCCCTGAAACGCGGAAAACGCATTGATGAAAGCAAGCCCGGTACAGGTTTGGGGCTGGCAATTGTTCAGGATACGGTCAGGGAATATGGCGGAACTTTGGGGCTGGGTAAAGCATCGTTAGGCGGTCTTGCAGTACAAATTACTTTGCCTGCAGTTTTAAGCTAAGCTTTGCTTTTGCCGGATTTCAGGTATAAATGGCTGCAGTCAGGGCGCGTTATTCCTGATTTTGTTTTGTGTTGAGATGTCAAGGGAATGATTGCAGAGTGTGCTTTCAGTAGTCATAATGCCCTGCAAAGCGTTGCTGACAGGATGTTAAATTGCTCATGAAGTCGTCTTCCGTAGGTATATTGCGTAAACTTACTTTTATTCTGCCGCTGTTCGCTCTTACAGCCTGCTCCACATTGAACGCTTCAACATCAGGTTCGCCATCCCGAAATCCGTTAGCCGGAGGATCGGTCAGCAATGCTGTGCTTGCGCCGATGGGCAATGGTATTCTGGGTACTGCGGGTTCGCAGCTCGCGGCTTCTGACCGCAGATCAGCAATCGAGGCGGAATATAAAGCGTTGGAATATGCGCCGAAAGGTGAAGCGGTTTCATGGAAGGGGCGTTCAGGTAAAGCGTCCGGCGAGGTAACTGCTGCACAGCCATATCAGGTCGGTTCTCAGAATTGCAGGCAATATAGCCATAGTTTCACTGTGGACGGAGCGCCGCAGCTGGTACGCGGCACCGCCTGCCGCAATGATGATGGCAGCTGGACTCCGCTGACCTGATTTTGTTCGGTGCAAAACTTGTTTGTGGCAGGTTTTGCACAGAGCTGAACTGACGGACAGCTTTGCGGCCAAATGACCTATACCCCGATAATTTGCCAACAGGCTGTTGGTTTTACCGGGCAGGTAGATTAAGTCTCCGGTCATGGATTTCTGGCTTGTTTCTGCACTTTTAACTTTCGCTGCAATTCTTATCGTCATGTTGCCTCTGACACGAAAAGACACCGTGTCCGTGGCTGAAGGCGAGGAAGACCGCTCGGTTTATATTCAGCAGCTGAAAGAGATTGATTCCGATCTGGCGCGCGGTCTGCTGGATGAGCAGTCGGCCGAGCAGGCTCGACTCGAAATATCCCGTCGTATTCTTAAAAACGACCGTCGCATGACGGATGCGGCTGCTGGCGTTGAAGGCAAAAGCACAGACGCTGCTGAAAAGAAATATCTGTTCAGTGCAAGCGACCGTTGGGCGATTATTCTTGTCTTATTGTTCATTCCGGCAGTCAGCTGGGGCGTTTATGCTGCAATCGGTACACCTGATCTGCCTGCTCAGCCTCTGGTTGAACGCAAAAATACAATGATTCAGGATAAAAGTGCGGCCGAACTGATCGCGCAGGCTGAAGCGCATTTGGCAACAACGCCGGATGATGGCCGTGGCTGGGCGATACTTGCACCGATATATCTGCGCATCGGTCGCGTTGACGATGCTATTAATGCCTATCGCAAAGCTCTGGAATTGCTTGGTAATGATGTTGATCGTTTGATCGGCCTAGGGGAAGCGCTGACGATTAAAGCCAACGGGCAGGTCACTGAAGAGGCACTTGCTCTCTTCGAAAAAGCCGGAACAATCGAGCCGTCTGACATGCGTCCGCCTTTGATGAAAGCACGGGCATTGCTGCAGGCCGGCAAACGCGATGATGCAATCAATGTCTTGCAGATTATCCTCAATACGTCTCCTGAAGATGCTCAATGGCGTGCTGATATTGAGCAGACGATTGCCAATCTGAAAGCAGGCGTTGCGGCTCCTTCAACTGCGCAATCGCCAGCAGTACAGGCACCGGGGCCGACGGCTGAAGATGTGGAAGCTGCTGCCACCCTGAGTGAGCAGGGACGGAAAGATATGATCCGCTCAATGGTGGATGGTCTGGCCGCAAAACTACAAGATAATCCGACAGATATTGATGGCTGGGAGCGTTTGCTGCGCGCATATGTCGTGCTTGGTGAGCGTGATAATGCTGCTGAAGCTTTGCGAAATGCTGTTAAAGTTCTGCCGGAAAATGACCGGAAGCGTCTTACTCAGGTAGCAACCCGGTTAGGACTGGATACGACGGGAGTTCAGAAGTGACCCATAGTCAGATATCGGCATCACCCTCTGCAGAAAGCCGCACGCCGCGGGTTTCACAGGTTATGCGCAACCGCAAACGTAAGCGCCTGATTTTGATCTCCGGTGCTATGGCTGTTCTGGCACTGGCTATTGGTCTGGTTCTGATCGCCTTCAGTCAGGATATTCGCTATTTCCGTACCCCTGATGATGTGACGGCTGAAGATATTGCATCGGGTGCGCGTTTCCGTCTTGGTGGTCTGGTTGAGGCTGGTTCTGTGGTCCGTGGTGCTGATAAACATGTGCAATTTGCCGTCACAGATACGCTGAAACAGGTGACTGTCACCTATGAGGGTATTCTGCCGGATCTGTTTCGTGAGGGACAGGGTGTTGTCGCAGAAGGCCGCTTTACGCCCGATGGTGTTTTTATTGCAGATAATGTTCTGGCAAAGCATGACGAAAATTACATGCCGAAAGATGTTGCGGACAGTCTGAAAGAAAAAGGTGTCTGGGAAGGGAACTAAGCTGCTCTTAAGCAGGCTGTGTTTGAACCTCCCATTCCAAAAGCTGAATATTGCGTGTTTCGGATGCGCAATATTCAACAGGCAGGATAAATAGAATGAGCGTTGAAATCGGACATTTCGCACTGGTACTGGCACTGGCTTTGGCCTTGGTGCAGTCCTTTTTGCCGGTCATCGGAGCAAAACGGAATGATTCCCGGTTGATGAGCGTTGCAGAGCCTTGCTCTGCGGCCGTGTTTGCGCTGGTTCTGTTATCGTCGGCAATGCTGGTACATGCCTATGTTACTTCTGATTTCTCAGTGCTTAATGTGGTTGAAAACTCCCACTCGCTGAAGCCTTTACTGTTTAAAATTACCGGGGTCTGGGGCAATCACGAAGGATCGATGATGCTCTGGGTGCTGATTTTGACATTTTTCAGTGCGCTGGTTGCTGTCTTCGGTAGTAATCTTCCGAACACATTGCGGGCTAATGTTCTGGCTGTGCAGGGATGGATTGCTACAGCATTCTTAAGCTTCATTCTTTTCACATCCAATCCGTTTATCCGGATTATTCCGGCACCGATTGAAGGGCAGGATCTCAATCCTATTCTACAGGATATCGGCCTCGCTATTCATCCGCCGATGCTTTATCTTGGCTATGTCGGCTTTTCAGTTTGTTTCTCCTTCGCTGTTGCTGCGCTGATTGACGGTCGTATTGATGCCGCATGGGCGCGCTGGGTACGACCTTGGACGCTGACTGCGTGGATTTTTCTGACCGGCGGTATCTCAATGGGCTCTTACTGGGCTTATTATGAGCTGGGCTGGGGCGGCTGGTGGTTCTGGGATCCGGTTGAAAACGCATCCTTCATGCCATGGCTGATCGGCACTGCGCTTCTGCATTCCGCAATTGTAATGGAAAAACGCGGCGCTTTGAAAATCTGGACGATTTTGCTGGCTCTGCTGACATTCTCATTGTCATTGCTTGGTGCATTTCTTGTTCGTTCAGGCGTGCTGACCTCGGTACACAGCTTTGCCACCGATCCGGGGCGTGGCTTGTTTATTCTCGCTATTCTGGTGTTCTTCATCGGTGGCTCACTGGCATTATTTGCCTTGCGTGCACAGACATTGACGACCGGAACCATGTTCCAGCCGGTGTCGCGTGAAGGTGCGCTGGTACTGAACAATTTGTTCCTGAGCACGGCCACAGCAACTGTGCTGATTGGTACGCTTTATCCGCTTTTACTGGAAGCAATGACCGGAACCAAGATTTCTGTCGGCGCTCCGTTTTTCAATATGACTTTCGGCCCGCTGATGATCCCGCTGCTGGCAGCCGTACCATTCGGCCCGCTGCTGGCATGGAAACGCGGCGATCTCTATGCGGTGGCACAGCGTTTGATGTGGGTTTTCGGCCTGTGTCTCCTGAGCGTGGGACTGGTTCTTATTCTGATTGATCCGCGCGCTGTCTGGGCTGCTTTCGGTATTGGTCTGGGCATGTGGGTTATTCTTGGCAGCCTGATGGATATCGTGACCAAAGCCGGTTTTGGTAAGGTTGAGCTTTCGCGGGCAATTCCGCGTTTGTTAGGGCTTCCACGTTCGGTATTCGGTACAGCACTGGCCCATATGGGGCTTGGTATCACTTTGCTGGGCATCGTGATCGTAACCAGTTTCGGTACGGAACAGGTTGTCACTATGAAACAGGGAGAAACGGTTGCTTTCTCCGGTTATCAGTTGCGCTATGATGCACAGCAGCCTTTTGCCGGTTCGAACTATACAGAAGATCAGGGATTGTTCTCTCTGCTCGACAGCAGAGGCAATACAATCGGCAATGTTATGGCTGCGAAGCGTTTTTATCCGGCGCGTAATATGCCGACAACTGAAGCCGGTATTCTGACCCGCGGAGTTAATCAGTATTATGTTGCGCTGGGCGATGCTCTTGAAAATGGCGGCATGGTCGTGCGTCTCTGGTGGAAACCATCAGTCACACTGATCTGGCTTGGCACGGTTGCTATGGTTCTTGGCGGCCTCTTATCTCTGATGGACAGACGTCTGCGTGTCGGTGCTCCGGCCAAGGCAAAAAAGACGGTGAAAGCAGTAAGCGGGGTGGCATGATGAGCATGTTGAAAAATCTGTTCAGTCGCTCCTTATGCATCTTGCTCATTACTGTGAGCATTGCCGCCGGTAGTTTGCTGGCTGCAAATGTTCAGAATGCGTGGGCGGTTAATCCGGATGAAATTCTGGCTGATCCTGTACTGGAAAAACGTGCGCGTGATCTGTCTGCCGGTTTGCGGTGCATGGTGTGTCAGAACCAGTCGATTGATGATTCCGATGCCGATCTGGCGCGTGATTTGCGGTTGCTGGTGCGTGAGCGTCTGGTGCAGGGTGACAGCGACGAACAGGTTATTGATTTTCTGGTGTCACGTTATGGCGAGTTCGTGCTTCTCAAGCCGCGTCTCGACAAGCAGACAATCATCCTGTGGAGTTTCCCTGTCGTTATTCTGATTATTGGTATCAGTGTTATCTGGTTTTCGCGCCGTAAAGCCGGCAGCACACAGCCACAGATTGTTCCGCTGAATGACGAGGAAAAACAACGTCTTCAAAATCTTCTGGACGGCAAATAACCGGAATTTTGTAACCTTACGAAAAATTCATGTTTCAGAAATTATCCGGTAATGTTCAGTAAGCTATCTCTTGTGAGGAATAGTTGATAATCTTTAGCTGGTTATCTGCCCTCTCAGGAGATATTTTATGTCTGATATTAAGTCATCTTCCCGTCGCCCGCTGACCCGCATTTTCTTGTCCGCCGCTCTGGCCGGTACAATTCTGGCGACTGGCCCTCTGGCATCAATTTCGTCTGCGCAGGCAGCTCCGGTCAGCGTGACTGCTCAGGCACAGCCGGGTTTTTCTGAACTGGTTGAAAAAGTTCGTCCTGCCGTTGTGAGTGTGCGCGTGAAAAGTGATGTGCAGAACACACGCAACGACCGCACCCAGTATTTTGGCGGTAATGGTCTTGACCAGTTACCGGACGGCCATCCTCTGAAGCGATTCTTCAAGGAATTCGGCAGCCCTTATGGCCCGGATGGTGAACAGGCACGCCCGAATAAGCGTCAGAAGCGCGGTGATCGCGGCCATCCCCGTCCGTTTGCTCAGGGGTCAGGCTTCTTCATTTCTGAAGACGGCTATGTCGTCACCAATAATCATGTTGTGACAGACGGCGATTCATTCTCCGTTGTGATGGATGACGGCACCGAACTCGATGCCAAGCTGATCGGCACTGATGCCCGTACAGATCTTGCCGTGCTGAAAGTCGATGACAAGCGCAAATTCACTTATGTTGCTTTTGATGATGACAGCACGGTCAAAGTCGGTGACTGGGTTGTCGCTGTAGGTAATCCGTTCGGCCTTGGCGGCACTGTGACTGCGGGTATCGTTTCTGCCCGTGGCCGTGATATTGGTGCAGGCCCTTACGATGATTTCATCCAGATTGATGCGGCGGTAAACAAGGGGAATTCCGGCGGTCCTGCTTTTGATCTGACCGGTAAGGTTGTCGGTATTAACACTGCGATCTTCTCACCGTCGGGCGGCAGTGTTGGTATTGCTTTTGCAATTCCGGCATCCACTGCAAGCAAGGTTGTGGATCAGCTGATTAAGAAGGGCTCGGTTGAGCGTGGCTGGATCGGCGTACAAATTCAGCCGGTAACCAAGGAAATTGCAGATTCACTCGGTCTTGCTGAGGACAAAGGCGCAATCGTTGCCGAACCACAGGCTGACGGCCCTGCCGCCAAAGCGGGTATCGTTGCCGGTGATGTGATTACGGCTGTGAATGATGAAACCGTGAAAGATCCGCGTGATCTGGCAAAGAAAGTTGCTGCAATTAATCCGGGTGAAAAAGCCAGCCTGACGATCTGGCGCAAAGGTAAGGCTGAAACTGTCAGCATTGACATTAAAGCCTATCCGGATGACCAGAAACAGGGTGACAAGAGCACGGGAACATCATCGGGCGAGAGTGAAACTCTTGATGATTACGGCCTCACAGTCACGCCGGATGACAGCGGTAAGGGCGTTGTTGTAACCGATGTTGATCCGGACAGCGATGCAGCTGACAAGGGTATGCGCGCCGGCGATACAATTGTGACCGTGAATAATAAGGATGTGAAATCTGCATCTGACATTAACGCAGCGATTAAAGATGCTGTGAAAAACGGACGCAAGGCAGTTCTGCTGCAGGTTCAGCGTAATGGCCAGAACAGCTTTGTTGCTCTGCCGGTTGATCAGGGCTGATCTGTTCTGATAGGTTGAGACATGTAAAGGCGGTGCTTAAACAGCGCCGCCTTTTCAAACATTTACACGCTGCTTTGAGGGTTGCTGATGCGTATTTTGATTATTGAGGATGACCGCGAAGCGGCACGTTATCTGGAAAAAGCATTTGCTGAAGCCGGACATATTGCTGATGTCGCCGGTGATGGTGAAACCGGCTATACGCTGGCAGAGAATAATCATTATGACGTGCTGATTATTGACCGGATGCTGCCGAAGCGTGACGGGCTTTCTGTCATCGCCGGATTGCGTGCACAGGGGCAAACCACACCGGCGCTTATTCTTTCAGCTCTGGGGCAGGTGGATGACCGTGTGACAGGCTTGCGTGCCGGTGGCGATGATTATCTCACCAAGCCTTATGCATTCTCGGAGTTGCTGGCGCGTGTTGAGGTTTTACAACGCCGTGTCAGCCCGAAAGAGGCAGATACAGTTTACCGCGTTGGCGATCTGGAACTCGACCGTCTGTCTCATACGGCGCGCCGTGCCGGAACCGAGATCAATTTGCAGCCGCGCGAATTTCGCCTGCTGGAATATCTGATGCGCCATGCGGGGCAGGTGGTTACTCGCACGATGCTGCTGGAAAATGTCTGGGATTATCACTTCGATCCGCAAACCAATGTGATCGATGTCCATATCTCACGCCTGCGCTCCAAAATCGAAAAGGATTTTGACGAGCCTTTGCTGCATACCGTGCGCGGGGCAGGCTATATGCTGAAGGCGGGAACATCTGCAGCCAAATCCAAAGTGGCGGACAGCCAATGATGAGCCGGCTGAGCGCCTTGCTGAGCACGACAGCCGTTCGGCTGTCGGCTTTATATTTGTTGCTGTTTCTGCTCAGTGCGATGGCGCTGTTTTTCTATATGACCAATCTGTCGGTCAATTTTCTGACTGCGCAAACACAAAAAGCCTTGCTCGATGAAGTGACAAGCGTCACTCAGTCTTATGAGCGCGGTGGTATTCCGCTGCTGGTGCGCACGATTGACCGGCGCTCCCGCCAGCCTGGTGCTTTTCTTTATCTGATTTCTGATCCCGCAGGGCGTATTCTCTCCGGCAATGTGGAGAGCCTTGAGCCGGGTGTGCTGGATATTAGTGGTATGTCAGACCGGCCATTCACCTATATGCGCTATGGCGAGCAGGGCAGTGCTGAGAAACACAAGGCGATTGCGATTGTCTTCGCTATCCCGAATGGTATGCGCGTTCTGATCGGCCGCGACCTGAGTGAGCCGGAACTGTTCCGCGATATTATGCGCCGTGCTTTGGTGCTGGCACTGGGCATCATGGCGATTGGCGCTTTCCTGATTTGGTATTTTGTCGGGCGCAGGGCACTGCTACGGCTCAAACAGGTGTCCAGCTCTTCACAACGCATTATGGCGGGTGATCTGGGTGAGCGTCTGCCGGTCAGTGGTTCCGGTGATGAATTTGACCGGCTGTCGATCAATCTGAATGCTATGCTGGGGCGGATTGAAGAACTGAATGACGGGCTGAAACATGTCTCTGACAATATCGCCCATGATCTGAAAACCCCGCTGACCAGACTGCGCAATAAGGCGGAAGCCACACTTTCCGGCCAGAAAGACAACACGGAATACCGCGTGGCTCTTGAAGATATTATTGCCGAATCCGATCAGCTGATCCGCACGTTTAATGCGATCCTGATGATATCGCGCCTTGAGGCCGGTTACTCATCCGAGAATATGGAAGTGCTGCCGGTTAATCCGATCCTGCATGATGTGGCAGAGCTTTACGAACCGGTTGCTGAAGATGCGGGACTGGAGCTTGTGGTTGAGGCCGGTGCGGATATCAGCCTGCGGATCAATCGTGAACTGGTTGGTCAGACTATTTCCAATCTGATTGATAATGCGATCAAATATTCACCGGTCGCGGATGAGGGCGGTGAAAACCGGACAAAGATCACCGTGGCGATGAAGCAAGAGGGCAATCAGGTATTGATCAGCGTTGCCGATCAGGGCGCGGGTATTCCGGAAGCGATGCGCGAACAGGCGACAGAGCGTTTTGTGCGCCTTGAGGAAAGCCGTACACAACCGGGCTCCGGTCTTGGACTCAGTCTGGCAAAAGCAGTGATGAAACTGCATGGCGGCAGTCTGATGCTTGAAGATAATTCACCGGGACTGCGGGTTGTTCTTGCTTTTCCTGCCCTGCCTGAGACAAAACAGTAATCAGGTAGGAATCTGTAGCGCATCCCGAAAAGTGCGTAGCGGTTTTCGGATAAGATGCGTGTGGAGACAGGAAGCGCATCCCGAAAAGTGTGAAACGGTTTCGGATAAGATGCGCGGCAACAAAGGGACAGAGCATTTCTTCTGTTTTAATTGAAACGGGAAATGCTCCGGGGGTGGAATTGCAGTATGACCGGTGTTTTGTTTTTTGATAGTTCGCTGAAATCTCTGACAGTTCCCGATCCGCAACAGGCAAAGATTTACCTACAAAATTTAAAAGGAGCGGCGGCAGAGCGCGGATGCAACGCTCTGAGCCGCTATCTTGAAACCACAGATGAAACCGGATTTTTAGCAGCAATTCTCGATTGCTCATCCTTCCTGAGGGAAGTGACAGAAACCTGTCCTGAAATTCTGGAAAGCCTGTTTACCGCGCCGCTCGATGCACTGCTGGCACAGGCATTAGAGCAGATCTCTGCTCTGGGTGCTGATCCGGAAATGACGGAAAACCTGTTGATGACGGAACTACGCCGTCTCAAGAAAACTGCCCATGTGCTGATTGCACTGGATGATCTGGCAGGTTTTGCCGATGTGATGCAAACCACCAATCGCCTGAGCGATCTTGCAGAGGCCAGCCTGCGTGCTGCCGTACAATTCCTGCTGCTTGAAAGCGATGCAAAAGGCAAACTGGCTTTGCCGGATCGTAACGACCCTGAAAAAGACAGCGGGCTGATTGTGCTCGGTATGGGTAAGTTCGGCGCAAGAGAACTGAATTATTCTTCCGATATTGATCTGATTATTTTTATCGACAGTGATCGTCCGGCCATTACCGACCCTTACGAATGTGTTGATCTGTTCTCACGCATGGCGCGGCGGCTGGTCAAGATTTTGCAGGACAGAACGGCGGACGGCTATGTCTTCCGTGTAGATCTACGCCTGCGCCCTGATCCGGGGGCAACGCCGCTGGCTATTCCGGTGAGCGCGGCACTGCATTATTACGAGGGGCGCGGCCAGAACTGGGAACGCGCGGCGATGATTAAAGCGCGCCCTGTCGCCGGTGATATTGCTTCGGGTGAGCAGTTCATCAAAGAACTCGCGCCCTATGTCTGGCGCAAATATCTCGATTATGCGGCGATTGCTGATATCCATTCGATCAAGCGTCAAATCCATGCGCATCGCGGTCATGGCGATATTGCCGTGCGGGGCCATAATGTGAAACTCGGGCGCGGCGGTATCCGCGAGATCGAGTTTTTCGTGCAGACCCAGCAGCTGATTGCAGGCGGGCGCTTTCCTGAATTGCGCGGCTCACAAACATTGGCGATGCTCACCAAACTTTATGAACGTGGCTGGGTGGGTGAAAATGCCCGCGATCAGCTGAGCCGCAATTATCAGTTTCTGCGCAATGTTGAGCACCGTATTCAGATGGTGGCTGATGAACAGACACATATTCTGCCGGAGGATGATGAAGGTTTCAGCCGCATCGCTTCGATGATGGGCTATCCGGATAATGAAAGCTTCACAGCAGAGTTTCTGGCTGTTCTGCGCACTGTCGAAAAACATTATGCGGCATTGTTTGAGCAAGCGCCGGAACTTGGCAGCAGTGGCGGCAATCTGGTCTTTACCGGCGAAACGGATGATCCCGATACGCTGCAAACCCTGTCACAGCTTGGTTTTGAGCGTCCGAGTGATATTTGCCGGATTATCCGCACATGGCATTTTGGCCGTTACCGCGCAACGCAAACGGCCGAGGCGCGTGAACGCTTAACCGAACTCACACCAGCCTTGCTGAATGCCTTTGCAGCAACCGAGCGTGCCGATGATGCTCTGCTGCGGTTTGATGGTTTTCTGCAAGGTCTGCCATCCGGTATCCAGCTTTTCAGCCTGCTACAGTCCAATCCGGCGTTACTTAATCTGTTGGTTTTGGTGATGAGTGCTGCACCACGACTGGCCGAAATTATCACCCGTAAACCGCATGTCTTTGACGGTATGCTGGACCCGCGCATTTTCTCCGAATTGCCAACGCGCAGCTATCTCGAAGAGCGGTTGGATACTTTCCTCACCCATGATGAACCTTATGAAGAAACGCTTGACCGTTTGCGCATATTTGCAGCTGAGCAGCGGTTTCTGATCGGCATTCGCTTGCTGACCGGCGCGATTGACGGTGTGCGTGCGGGCAGGGCTTTCTCTGATCTGGCCGAACTGATGATTGACCGTGCGCTGAGTGCGGTGATGAAGGAATTTACCATCCGCCATGGCCAGATTGCCGGTGGCCGTATTGCAGTGCTGGCCATGGGTAAACTGGGAAGCCGCGAACTCACCGCCGGTTCTGATATTGATATCATCCTTCTCTATGATCATGATGCGGATGCTGACTATTCAGACGGTGAGAAGCAGCTTGCCGCATCGCAATATTATATCCGCCTGACGCAACGTCTGATTGCCGCCCTGTCCGCGCCTATGGCTGAAGGTGTGCTTTATGAAGTGGATATGCGTCTGCGCCCTTCCGGCAATAAAGGACCGGTTGCAACCCATATTGAGGCTTTCGGCAAATATCAGCGCAATGATGCATGGGTATGGGAACATATGGCGCTGACCCGCGCCCGCGCTATAGCCGGTGACCAGTCGTTCCGCGATGAAATCGATGCGGAGGTCGATGCTATTCTCGCCATTCCTTCCGAGGTGAAAAAGACCGCCAAGGAAATGACCGATATGCGTGCGCTGATTGCCAGTGAAAAGCCGCCGCGTGACAATTGGGATCTGAAGCTGCGTTCCGGCGGTTTGATTGATCTGGAATTTATCGCCCAGTTCGCAGTGCTGACAGGGCAGGTGGCGACAGATATCCGTCACACTTCCACAGAATTAAATCTGCGTCATCTGAAGCCGGATTTTTCCAGTCCTGCACTGGCCGAAGAACTGGCCACAGCCCATCATTTCTATAGTAATCTTACGCAGATTATCCGTCTCTGTGTTGACGATAATACGGGGCGGGAGGATTACCTGCCGGGCTTGCTGGAATTGCTGTGCCGCGCTGCTGAACTGCCGGATATTGCCCATGTTGAGCATCAGCTGGATCAGACAACCGAACTGGTCGCCAAAGCTTTCAAACAATTGCTGAAAGGCTAAAATTAAGCTGCAACATCGCCACTGGCAGGAGCGTTGAGCGTCGGTGTTTTGCGATCCGGAATGCGCACAGAGACAATTGTGCCCACACCTTCGGTTGAGCAGATGCGCAGCGCACCATTATGCAGCTCAGCCAGCGAGCGCGAGATAGCAAGACCAAGGCCGGAACCCGTATGGGTCTTGGTGAACTGATTTTCCACCTGTTCAAACGGATGACCGAGTTTCTTCAACGCGTCACGCGGAATACCGCAGCCGGTATCTTTAATGGTGAGGATCAGAGCGCCATTAGTCTTACGTGCCCGCACCAGAATATTACCGCCGTCACCGGTGAATTTCACAGCATTGGACAGCAAATTAATCAGCACCTGCTTGATCGCGCGGCGGTCAGCACTGGCGGTAATCGTATCGGCAATACTGGTTTCAACCGTAATATGTTTTTGTTCAGCTTGCAGGGAAACCACACGCACGGTTTCTTCAATCAGCGGATAAAGATCAATCTCTTCGCGATCCAGTGAGAAATGTCCGGCCTCAATCTTCGACATATCGAGAATGTCATTGATAACATTGAGCAGATAATTGCCGCTGGTATGAATGTCGTGAATATATTCTGCGTAACGGTCAGAGCCGAGCGGACCAAACGTACCGGCAGAAATCATTTCGGAGAAACCGATAATCGCATTGAGCGGTGTGCGCAATTCATGGGACATATTGGCAAGGAATTCGGACTTTGCACGGTTCGCGCTTTCCGCACGTTCCTTTTCCGTCGCATATTTGGAAGCCAGCTCTGACAGCTCGCGCACGCGGTCTTTCTCCGCTTTACGGGCAAGGCTCAGATCCTGAATGGTTGCCATCAGACGACGCTCACTATCCACCAGACGTTCCTGATGCAGCTTGAGCTGGGTAATGTCTGTACCAACCGATACCAGGCCGCCGTCCTGTGTGCGGCGTTCGTTGACCTGCAGCCAGCGGCCGTCACCAAGCTGGCGCTCGAATGTCTGTGCACCGCTGCGGTCATTTTCATTGGCCATGCGGCGTTCAAAAGCAGCAGGGCGCAGCAGCGGCTGAATATCTTCGCGCGTTACACCGGCCTTGAGTGCTGTCGCAGGCAGGCCTGCATATTCATTATACTTGCCGTTGGACATGACCAGACGGCTCTCGGCATCCCAGAGAACGAAAGCCTCGGAAATGCTTTCAATCGCCTCACGGATACGCAGGTCAGCCTCGGCTGTAGCCTGCGCAAAACGGTGCTGTTCGCTCACATCAAAGGCAATGCCAACAAGATGCACATCGCCTTCATTGGCGATTTCCGCACGTACGCGCATCCACACCCAGTAGCCGTCGGCATGGCGCATACGCAGCACTTTATCAACCTGACGCAATTCGCCGGACATAACCTGTGTGGCGATTTCGTAAAGATCACCGTCAACAGGATTAACGATGGCGGCAACATCACCGAATGACAGCACGCTGTCGACCGCTTCATAGCCGAGCATTTCATACATGGAGCGCGACCAGTACATGCGTCCGCGCGCCATGTCCCAGTCCCAGAGACCGCAGCGGCCGCGGGCCAGCGCCAGATCAATTCGCCTTTGAATCTGATGGGAGAAATCATCGGCATCGCGGGCACGCGCTGCCTGAGAGAAATAGGCATAAAGAATAGCCAGCAGGACACCGGCGGTTGCGGCAAACAGGGTAATATTCAGAGAGAGAACCTGTCGCCAGTCTTTAAAAATTACTTTTTCAGTATTGAAAGCAATAACAGAAAAGGCACCGGCCGCAGCAGCCTGCACATTTTGTGGTTCAACTTTTTCAGCAGCTGCAAAAGCAGCTTCACTGCGGTATTTTACAGGCAAAACACCGGCGCGGCTGCCAAACATCAAGAGCGGCTGTGCTTCGGTGAACAGCGTCTCCGCCTGAATGCCAAGCAATTGGCGGCTGCTCAGAGCGGCAACGATTTTTGAATTTTCATCGAGAATGGCAAGTTCAAGACCTGCATTAATCAAGCCCTGCGAACGTAGTTCAACCAGTAAATTCTGGATGGAGCTATAGTCACCATCGCTGTCCGCAGGTGGAACAGTTTCGATCTGCTTTTGCAATTTTGAGGCGACATGCGCGGCAGTCAGCGCCATTTCATGGCGGGCATCACTTTCGATCTCGTCGCGCTGGTTGAGCAGCGACAACATGCGCGCACCGGCGAGAATAATCAGAAAGGCAATAATCAGCACCGGCACGACGCGACGCAGCAACGGCTCAAGGGAAAGGAGCTTGCGGTAGGCAGGGCCCGACAACAGATAAACATAACCGGAAAGCTTGAAACGCTTGCGCGGACTTTGTCTTTCTGAGGTGTAACGGACACCATTCGGCGCGCGGTACGCGTCGGTATTTGCCATCCTGTGGCCCCTCATCTGAGTGGTTGCTTTTGAAGTGATTCGGGGTGAGAAATCCGAATAACCCTAATGAATCAAATGTGATTCGCTGTGTCCAGTGCTTTTAATTAATAATTAATAAAAAACCTGCGCCGATTCGAAGGTGATTCGATCAGTTCTCGGAAGGTGACACATGAGGTCAGTGCTGCATGATTCTGATTTGATTCAGAAATACACTGCCGTTCAGTTTTTATCGTAAAACATTGTGTTCTTTTTAAAGCGTTTCCTGAAAAGCAGGAGATGGACTTGTGCAGTTGAGCACATAGTCAAATGTGAAGAAATGAGATGCGGAAGTGCCGGTTTGCCTTCCGCACCCTTATTTTGTCAGGCCAGCATACGTTCTGTAATATCACGCACATCGGCGGAGAGGTTTTCAGCCTGAGCGATGGTTTCCAATGCTGTTTTCAGATGCTCGCGGCGTGCCGGTTCCAGCGTTTTCCATGAGCGCAGGCTGGTCAGCAAGCGCGACGCCAATTGCGGATTTTCGCGGTCAATTGTCAGGATCAGATTGGTGAAAAACGCATAGGTTTTGCCGTCCGGCCGGTTGAAGCCGGTCGGATTGCCTGCTGCAAAGGCACCAAGCAAAGCGCGTGTTCTGTTCGGATTGTCGAGAGAGAACAGCGGATGCTGCATCAGTTGCTGTACAGTTTCCAGCGCATCAGGTGCAGGGCGGCACGCCTGCACACCAAACCATTTGTCCATCGCCAGCGGTACATTGCCATAGTCTTTCTCAAACTGTGCCAAGGCTTGTGTCGCATTGTCATGACCGTAAAAGCGATGCACCAGCAAGGTCAGAGCTGCAATCTTGTCTGTCATATTGTCGGCATCAGTGAATTGGGCATAGACCCGTGCAGGCTCTTTATCCGAGGCGGCAAGATAGTTCAGCAAGACTGCTTTAATCGCACGTTTTCCAGCGCCTTTCGCATCAGGCGTGAAAGGTGTGTTATCTTGTAAGCTCTCATAAATTTTGGCGAACAGCGCGGCATTTTGCGTGGCAATTGCAGAGAGTAATGCTTCTCTGCTGCTGCGGATCAGGTCAGGATCAATATTGCTGCCAAGCTCGCGGGCAATATCCGCTTCTTCCGGCAGGGAGAGGCATAGCGCACGGAAAGCATAATCCAGCGTCTTATCCTGCACCAGTTCAGCCAATAATTCTGCCAGTGCCGGATCAAATGCGACCGGCTCCTGCAGGCGCAGTTTTTCAACATTACTCATAATTGCAGTGTTCATCAGCTGATGGATAACCTGCCAGCGGCCAAAAGCATCACTGTCGTGGCGGGCAAGAAACAGTTGCTCTTCACGGCTCAGTTGCTGGCTGAGATGTATAGGCGCTGAGAAACCGCGCAATAGCGAGAGAACCGGTTTTTCAGCAATATTGTGAAATGTCCAGCTTTGTGATGCTTCACGCAGATGCAGAACATCGCCTTCAAGCCCTGCGCCCTCATGGGAAGAAACAGCAATATCTTTGCCATCGGCGCCGATCAGCCCGAATTTGACCGGAATATGCATTGGCTGCTTATGGCTCTGACCCGGTGTCGGATCCGTCTTTTGCCCCAAAGTGAGGCGCAGGCTCCGGCTTGCGGCATCATAGTCACTGCTAACAGTCACAAGTGGTGTGCCTGCCTGATCATACCACAGCGCAAAATGGGCGAGGGAGCGGCCGGTCACATCCTCAAAACATTTGATGAAATCCTCAATCGTCGCAGCTTCACCATCATGACGGCTGAAATAGAGATCAAGTCCTTTATAGAAAGGCGCATCACCGATAATGGTGCGCAACATACGGATCAGTTCACTGCCTTTTTCATAAACAGTTGCCGTGTAGAAATTATTGATCTCGCGATATTCTTTCGGCCGTACCGGATGTGCCAGCGGGCCGCCGTCTTCCGGAAATTGCTGTGCTTTGAGAATTTTCACTTCGTCAATGCGATGCACAGCGCGCGAACGCATGTCACTGGAAAATTCGTGATCACGATAGACCGTCAGCCCTTCTTTCAGGCAAAGCTGAAACCAGTCACGGCAGGTAATGCGGTTGCCCGTCCAGTTGTGGAAATACTCATGGGCAATCACTGCTTCAATGCCGGCATAATCCGTATCGGTGGCGGTCTGCGGATCAGCGAGAACATATTTATCGTTAAAGATGTTCAGCCCTTTATTCTCCATCGCGCCCATGTTGAAATCAGACACGGCAACAATGTTGAAAATATCGAGATCATATTCGCGGCCATAGACTTCTTCATCCCAGCGCATTGAGCGTTTCAGCGCATCCATTGCATAAGTCGCGCGGTCTTCATTGCCATGCTCGACATAGATATTCAGCGCGACTTGTTTACCGGACATTGTGGTGAATTGATCACTGATCGACCCAAGATTACCGGCAACCAGCGCAAAAAGATAAGATGGCTTAGGATGCGGGTCATGCCACAGCGCATAATGACGACCATTGGCGAGATCACCATTTGCTTCAAGATTGCCATTGGAGAGCAGAATTGGCGCAGCCTGTTTGTCTGCCTCAAGACGAACAGTATAGACCGAGAGAACATCCGGCCGGTCGGGGAAATAGGTTATACGGCGAAACCCTTCCGCCTCACATTGGGTCGTATAGACATTGCTGGAACGATAAAGCCCCATCAGTTGCCGGTTGGTTGTCGGATTAATCCTTGTCACAATTTCCAGCGTAAACGCGCTCTGCTGCGGCAGGGAGCGGATGGTGAGCAGTTCCGGCGTTGCGATATAATCGCTGACCGGTTGTCCATTAATGTGCAGGCTCGCCAGTTCCAGCTCATCACCGTCCAGTATCAGCGGCGCGGTGAGGGAAACGCCATCGCGCCGCTCAATCATCATACGGGCTGTGACAATGGTTTTTTCCGGATCAAGCTGAAAATCCAGCTCTGTTTTGCGTATCAGGTAATCTGACGGGCGGTAATCTTCGAGGCGAAAGACATGACCTGTATCGGTACGCATAACTGCTCCTGCACTGACTTTGAATATTGTGCAGGGAGGTTAGGCCATTTTTTTGGCAGGCGAAACCGCAATCATTGTGAAAATTTTTGCGTGTTTAAAACAAGTATTTATTATGCCCGTTTTTTGAATATGTGACAGATCACTGTCTCTATTGGAATAGTTGTAAATTTAGCAAATAGTGCTGGAAAACTGGGCTCAACCAGCTATGGTGTTTGCATATAAAAAGAGGGAGTCTGCCGTACGAATTTGTCGGCAGTTAAGGAATTTTCATTGTGAATGCCCCTGAGCGCCATCTGCCTTTGGCAGATACACCCGCCGCTGCAGCTGAACCAAGACCATTGCTTGGTATTGCCTGCAAAGTTACATCTGTCTTCATTTTTGTGCTGATGTCGACACTGCTGAAATCCGCAGAAGGCATACCTGCGGGGGAATTGGTATTCTTCCGCTCGTTCTTTGCGATTTTTCCGGTTGTGATCTATTTGGCCTATACGCATCAGCTGCAAGGCGCGATGCAGACTTCGGATATTTTCGGTCATATCTGGCGCGGGCTAGTCGGGGTTATGTCCATGCTCAGCGGGTTCTATGCTCTGACCTTGCTGCCACTGCCGGAAAGCATTGCCATCAATTACGCATCTCCGCTGATGATCGTGGTACTGAGCGCAATCTTCCTGAAGGAACAGGTGCGCATTTATCGCTGGAGCGCGGTGCTGGTCGGCTTTGTCGGTGTGCTGATTATTGTTTGGCCGCGTCTCAGCCTGTTCTCCGGCGGTGGCGTGAGCCATGGTGAGGCGGTCGGTGCGGTCTTTGCGCTGATCGGGGCTTTATCATCGGCCGTTGCCATGATGCTGGTGCGCAAACTGGTGAAGCGTGAGCGAACCGCAACGATTGTGATTTATTTCTCGCTCACATCAACGGTGATTGCATTATTTACAATGCCCTTCGGCTGGGTTGTACCGCAAATGTGGCAACTGGCACTGCTGATCGCTGCGGGTTTTGCCGGAGGTATTGCGCAGATTTTCCTGACCGAATGTTACCGTCACGCAGATATGTCGACCATTGCTCCGTTTGAATATACATCCATGTTGCTCGGTCTTGGTATCGGCTATGTGGTTTTCGGCGATGTACCGACTCTGCCGATGCTGATCGGTAGTGTAATTGTTATTGGTGCAGGGATTTTCATCATTTTCCGCGAGCATAAACTGTCAGGTAGAAAACTGAGAAGGCACTGAGAATTTCAGTCCTTCATGTTTTCCGTTGAACTGTCTTCTGCCGAGGTTTCTTCCTCAGGCACATCACTGCGCGGATCCATCTGATAGCTTTCAGGCGTATTGATATTCTTGGTCGCCTGATATTTGAACTCGGTTTTCTGATCGCTGATGGCAGGGCGCTCGCGCAGGCTTATACGCCACAAAGCATGCAGGCCATAGGCGGCAAAACAGATAATCAGCGTCACCGGCATACCGGTCTTGCCAAAACTTTCCATCATTCGCGCTGCAATCTGCGGGCCGATCACATTGCCGATGCCATAAACAATCAGCAAACCGCCGGAAATTTTAACGAATTCATTGGCTTCCGCATAGTCATTGGCATGAGCGACATTGAGGCTGTAAATCGGAAACAACACCGCCCCCATCAGGAAAATGACCATATAGCCGCTCAGGCCGTCTGCCGGTGAAAACAGCATCAGCACCAGAGACAGAATAACGCCGATAATACCGCTCAGCACCATGACATAACGGCGGTCGACAAAATCCGAAAAACGTCCCAGCGGATACTGAAAAATAGCACCGCCGATCATCGCTGTGACCAGCATTGTTGCGATGCTTAGATTGTCGAGACCATTCATCTGGCCGTAAATCGGCGCCAGAATATTCCACGCACCGGCAATAATGCCGGACACGAGGGAGCCGACAACGGCTGCGGGAGAGCGCTTATACAAGCCTTTAATATCCAGAGAAACCTGTGTCAGGGGCTTCGGCGATTCCGCGCGTGACAGGGCAGTCGGGATCAGGGCGAAGCTGTAAATCAGGGTGCAGATGATAAATAGGGTCTGCGTGGAAGGATCACCAAAAGGCAGAATATACTGACCGGACATAGTGCCGACCATGGTGGTGATCATATAGACTGAGAAGATCATGCCACGGCTGTCATTATTGACGCGCTCATTCAGCCAGCTTTCCACCACCATATAACCACCGGCCAGAGAGAAACCGGCCAACCCGCGAAAGGCCATCCATGCGATCGGGTCGATAATCAGCGAGTGGAGCAGAAGCGACATACCGAGAATGGTCAGCAAAACGGTAAAAACACGAACATGGCCGACATTGCGCACAAAGATCGGCACCACCAGACAGCCCGCTGTAAAGGCGAGGGAATAGAATGTCCCCATCCAGCCGATTGTAATGGTTGACCAGCCTTCCATACCGGCGCGGATCGGCAGCAGCAGGCCTGCCAGACCACCGGCCATAAGCATCAGAAGCGTACTGAAAAGAAGCGCTGTAATCGGCAACAACTGAGCTGGCATGGATTTATCCGGACACTGAACCTGAAAGAGCAGGCTATCGTAAATGCGAAAATATTCAGCGACGCTTTATTGTAAAAAACAATGCAGGGATACTGGCATTTTTAGTCGGGAATGAAATTCTTTTTCACGGATGTTTATGTCGCATTTAAACTGGTGATGCAGCTAGAGCGGTTTACGTCCAGACTGGATTATAGCGCTCGCTCTAGATTCTTTATTTGGTCGCATTATTACGGGCGTCAGGTTGATCCAACCTGACTGTGAAATGCTCTAGAGCGCTGTGTGCCAGACTTAGCACACAAAGGTCGCTCTAACACTTTAAAATGAGAGCATAATTTTACCTCAAACTGATCCAAGTTTAAGGAATTATGCTCTGGTCAGACGGCACTTTCGGCCAGACGCATTTTGACCATCAGCCAGTCTTCCCATGCGAAGCGTTTTTGAGCCGGTGTGCGCAGCAAATAATCCGGGTGCAGGCTTGGCATAATCGCAATGCTCTGCTCTCCGGCAGTCGTGAGACTGTGCCAGTTACCGCGCAATTTATAAATCGGCTCACGGGAGCCTGTCAGGGCTTTGGCAGCAGGATCACCCAGTGCAACAATCACTTTAGGTGCAACCAGTTCAATCTGCCGGTCAAGGAACGGGCGGCATAAGTCCAGTTCCAGCGGTGTCGCAGGGCGATTGCCCGGCGGGCGCCATGGCAATGTATTGGCCAGATAGGCTTGCTCGCGCGTCACATTAATAGCGGCAAGGATGCGGTTGAGCATCTGCCCCGCAGGGCCGGAGAAGGGAATACCTTCCAGATCATCATCACGCCCCGGCGTATCACCGATCACCATCAGTTCTGCATCTGCAGTACCATCTGCAAAGCAGATATTCTTGGCGGTGAATTTCAGACGGCAGCCGTCAAAACCGGCCATTGCCTGCTGCAAGTCATCAAGACTGGCCGCGCTGCGGGCAAGTTTACGGGCATCTTCAAGCAAAATTTCCGGTGCAATTGCGGCCTGTGCAGGCATAGATGCTGCGGCCTGCGGCTTTTGCTGGGTGCGGTTTGCCGGCGGTGCATCACTGCGTGCCTGAGACTGCATGGCACCAGCCTGTGCAGGTGTGACATTGCGCACAGAATTATCAGGCTGGGATGTGCGTTTCGGCTGTGCAGCTGCCAGTGTTGCAGCCTCTGCAAAACGATCAATTGGTGCATCAGCCAGCGCGGAATCCACTCCGGCTTCCGCATAGAAGCGAATCAGATCTTCCCAATTAGCTGTGATTGCAGTGTCTGACACACGATTGTTCCGGTTGCAGGCTTGTTTACAGTTCTGAGGTCGCAAATTGCAGAAGCTTTGGCAAGGGCTTTCGGGCATGCCTGTTCAAAAACCATTTACATTGACGTAAACGTCAATATTATAGTGATCTGTTAGTGAACAAACGTCATGATCTGAGACGATTTTGGACAATAGGACGCATTTGAACTGTGTTACAACTCTGTATCAGGTGGGGATGAAGCATTTCATCGTCCTTTGATCAGCACGATAATGCGGCAATTAAAAGAATAGAACGAGCGCAGCGGATGTGATGAACACGATACGCTCTGGTTATAAAAAAACGGGAACCCAAGCTGCGCCCGATGCTATGGAGGTATAAATGAACAACGAACACGAACTTCCTGAACGGGAAAGTATGGAGTTCGACGTTGTGATCGTCGGCGCAGGCCCTGCCGGTCTTGCTGCGGCGATCCGTTTGAAACAGAATAATCCGGAACTCTCCGTCGTGGTTCTGGAAAAGGGTGGGGAAGTCGGTGCGCATATTCTGTCCGGCGCTGTTGTTGATCCGGTTGGTATCGACAAGCTGCTGCCTGACTGGCGCGAAGAAAGCGATCATCCTTTCAAAACTCCAGTAACGGATGACCAGTTTCTGGTGCTCGGACCTGCGGGTTCTGTAAGGCTGCCGAATTTCGCAATGCCGCCGCTGATGAATAATCATGGCAATTATATTGTGTCGCTGGGCAATGTAGCGCGCTGGCTGGCTACCCATGCGGAAAATCTCGGCGTGGAAATCTATCCGGGCTTTGCTGCTGCCGAAGTGCTTTATAATGATGCAGGTGCTGTAACCGGTGTCGCGACCGGTGATATGGGCGTGGAACGCAATGGTGAACCAGGGCCGAATTATACACGCGGCATGGAACTGCATGGTAAATATGTGCTGTTTGCAGAAGGTGCACGCGGCTCGCTCTCCAAGCAGGTTATTGCAAAATACAAGCTGGATGAAGGCCGTGAACCGGCCAAATTTGGTATCGGTCTGAAAGAACTCTGGCAGATTGATCCGTCGAAGAGCAAGCCGGGTCTGGTGCAGCACTCTTTCGGCTGGCCGCTGGATTTGAAAACCGGTGGCGGTTCGTTCCTTTACCATCTAGAAGACAATCTGGTGGCTGTCGGTTTTGTGGTGCATCTCAACTACAAGAACCCGTATCTGTCACCGTTTGAAGAATTTCAGCGTTACAAGACACATCCGACGATCCGTCCGACCTTTGAAGGTGCCAAGCGCATCTCCTATGGTGCGCGCGCGATTACTGAAGGCGGCTGGCAGTCCGTGCCGAAGCTGACATTCCCCGGCGGTGCGCTGATCGGCTGTGCGGCCGGTTTTGTGAACGTGCCGCGTATCAAAGGCTCGCATAATGCGGTGCTGTCGGGAATTCTTGCGGCGGATAAGGTTGCGGAAGCCATTGCTGCCGGTCGTGCGAATGATGAAGTTATCGGTATCGAAAATGAATGGCGTGACAGCGTTATCGGCAAAGACCTGAAGCGTGTTCGCAATGTTAAGCCGTTGTGGTCGAAATTCGGCACCATTATCGGTGTGGCGCTGGGTGGTCTGGATATGTGGACAAACCAGCTGTTCGGCTTCTCCTTCTTCGGTACGCTGAAACACGGCAAGACCGATGCGGCGGCATTGGAACCGGCAGCCAAGCATAAGCCGATCAACTATCCGAAGCCTGATGGTGTGGTGAGCTTTGATCGTCTGTCGTCAGTGTTCCTGTCGAGCACCAATCATGAAGAAGATCAGCCGGTTCACTTGCAGGTTAAAAACCTCGAACTGCAGCTGAAGTCTGAGCATGATGTGTTTGCAGGGCCTTCAACACGCTATTGCCCTGCGGGTGTTTATGAATGGGTTGAGAAGGACGGCAAGGAAACTTACGTCATCAATGCGCAGAACTGCGTGCATTGCAAAACCTGTGACATCAAAGACCCGAACCAGAATATTAACTGGGTTACGCCACAAGGCGGCGAAGGACCGGTTTACGCAAATATGTAATATTTGCAGCAATAAACCGTGTCTGTCTCGACTGCTGCAATCAAGAATGTCGGCGGGGTCCGGTTTGAGTAAACATGAATGATACAAAAACGGCGCCCTGAAAGGCGCCGTTTTTTATTGAGAAATCATCATCAGATGCTGACGGCTTCCGGTGCTGTTTGCGGATTGTCGTCCGCCGGTTCGGAAACTGAAGTCGGAACTGAAAACTCCAGCAGTAACGGAAAATGGTCTGAGCCGAGCGCTTCACCGGTGCGGATATTGTGTAGTTTCACAGTCTCGTTGATGAGAATATGATCGATCGGTAATCCGACCCAGTGGCGCAGGCTATCCGGCAGACGGGTTGTCAGCCATGTCGCACCTGCACCGGCAATGCGTTTGGTTTCGGTGAGCATTTCGTACTGGCGCAGATTGTAACTCCACGGGGCAGCATTGAAATCACCGGCGATAATCACCGGAATACCGTGAGGATTGGCCATCGGCTCCAATGCAGGGCGCAGCATTTCAAACTGCTGTACCTGTTTAAACGGCCACGGCCAAGATTGATGCAATGACGAGACCAGCACATTGGTGCCGCCAAGATTAACAAGAGCGGTGGCCAATACGCCGTCACCGGTGCAGACCGGAGAGCCGAAATCGGCAAAAGGACGGCGCGAGAGAATGCCGACGCCCCATTTTTTCGGCAATGTGCCGCATTGGTGACGGTAAGGGTAGTTGCCTTCCAGTATTTTAAGCCATGGCTGCCACTGCTCAGAGCCTTCCTGATAAGTGATGATATCCGGATTGTTGCGGGCAACAGCCTGCAACAGAGCTTTCGGATCAGCATTATTTTGCAGCAGATTAATCTGCATCAGCCGGTAGGTGACATTCCCGTTTTGCGCCGTTGCCGGCTGTGAAGAACCGGCCCAGTTCACCGTTGTTGAAAAGGCGCTGAGGCCGAGCAGTGTCACCATTGCCGCTTCACGGCGCAGGCTGGTGAAAAGCAGAAAAATCCCGCCAAGAGCCATGATTGCTGCAATATGGGCGCGAAAATGCGCAAAACTATCCAGAGCCGGATGCACACGGCCAAAGAATCCCAGCACCAGCGGAACCGAGAGCAGGACTAAAAAGATCAGCAGTGCAAAGAGCAGGGGAGATGTGCGTTTTGAAGCAGGAGTTGGTTTTTCGCCGGACATGGAGACCACAGAGCAAGAGAAACAAGAATGACAGCACTGTTGGCTGTGAAAAGCAGCTTTATCAAGGCGCACTGCTCTGCAAACAATCTTGCAGAGCAGTGTTGATTGAAGCGTTTACTGGAATGCAGTCTCGAAGAAGCTGCGCAATTTGCGTGAATGCAGACGGTCTTGCGGCATGGCAGCAATTTTTTCCATTGCGCGGATGCCGATCTGCAAATGCTGTGCAACCTGTTTCTTGTAGAAGTCGGTCGCCATGCCCGGCAATTTCAGCTCGCCATGCAGCGGCTTGTCAGACACACAGAGCAAAGTACCGTAAGGCACGCGGAAGCGGAAGCCATTGGCCGCGATCGTGGCAGATTCCATATCCAAAGCCACAGCGCGGGACTGGGAGAGCCGCTGTACAGGGCCGCGCTGATCACGCAATTCCCAGTTACGGTTGTCAATCGTGGCAACGGTGCCGGTACGCATGATGCGTTTCAGTTCATAGCCCTCAAGACCGGTGATTTCCTCCACCGCATCTTCCAGAGCAACCTGAATTTCTGCCAGTGCAGGGATCGGCACCCAGATCGGCAGATCATCATCAAGAACATGATCCTCACGCACATAAGCATGAGCAAGCACATAATCGCCGAGCTGCTGGCTGTTGCGCAAACCGGCGCAGTGGCCAAGCATCAGCCATGCATGCGGGCGCAATACGGCAATATGATCGGTAATGGTTTTGGCATTGGACGGGCCAACACCGATATTGACCATTGTAATGCCCGAACCATCCGGCTTGACCAGATGATAAGCCGGCATTTGTGGCAGGCGCGCAGGTTCTGCACCTTGTGAAGGGGAGTTGTTACCGGCAAAGGTAATCAGGTTGCCCGGTTCAACAAATTTGGTGAAACCGCCGCCGCCTTCTGCCATTAGTTTGCGGGCATAGGTGCAGAACTCGTCCATATAGAATTGATAGTTTGTGAAAAGCACATAGTTCTGGAAATGCGACGGGCTGGTCGCGGTGTAATGCGACAGGCGTTGCAAAGAATAATCCACACGCTGACCGGTAAATGGTGCCAGCGGCATGACTTCCAAAGTCTGGAACTCGGTATCACCATTGGCGATACTGTCATCGGTATTGCCGAGATCCGGTACATCAAACATATCACGCAGCGGATATTTGAAAGCATCGGATACAGATGATTCTACATAGGTGCCTTCCAGAAAGGCAAAATGCAGCGGGATCGGTGTGGTGGATTCCTGAACGGTGACCGGCACACCATGATTTTTAATCAGCAGACGGATTTGTTCCATCAGGTAGCTGTCAAAAAGATCGGGACGGGTCAGCGTGGTGGCATATTCACCTGGCAGGCTCACATGGCCATAGGCCAGGCGCGTATCCACATGAGCGAAGCTGGCAGTTGAAAAGCAAAGCTCAGGGTAGAACGCGCGGAAACGCTGCGGTGCGACTTCGCCTTTGGCAACCTTATGAAAGGCATCGCGCAGAAAGGCAGTATTCCGGTCATAGAGAGCACGCAATGCGTCAACCGCAGCGCGGGCATCCGTAAATGATTGAGGAGCGACTGGCTCCGGTATGGCTATGCCCGCAGAAATCAGATCTGAAACAGGGTTGCCCGAAAAAGTGTCGATTCTTTTGCTCATGCGCTACTATAAGCCGGAATTCTTACAGTTTATATGGCAAGCTTTATGCTGTGGCTCCGGTTTTGCAGAATGGTTAAACGCGGGAATTATTTCTGCAGGCTGACAACAAGAACCAGACCGGTTGCTGTAACTTTTCCGCCGGTATTCGCTGCAATGCCGGTAAAAGCAGCAACAGGCGCTACGAAGAATAAGCTGAACACCGCAATGCGCATGGCGAGATAACATGTGTCGGTCAGAGTGCTGAGAAAATTCGCGGACATCATGGCAGCATCTCCTTTTCCTGTGATTTTGTGAGTGTAACGGCTTGTGCAGGGCGGGAGATTTCGGTTTTCAGGAAAGAATGCGATAATGTCTGAGCCAGATGACCGGTGCGGTTTGTATGATTTTCATTCATCAGCAACAGGCTGAGAAATACCGTGCCGAGTGCGAACAGGCTGATAATGGTAAACCGGTGATACAACATCGCTTAGCCCCCTTTGGTCGAACATGTCGCTGCGGATATGATAATGTGCGACACGGTCTGGTCAGGAATGATCCTGTTATCCGTAAACTAACGGTCGCGGGCTGAACTCTTGCTGAGAGGGACGTTCATCGGGCGTTCAAATTCCTGAAATTGCATTAAGCATATATTTTTCAACGTGAAACGAAATTTGGTTTTATGGATTGCCTAATCTGTAGTCATGACTATATATTGTTTATTGCCGGACAATCACGCACATAATCATGCTGTTTGTCCTTACCGGTTTAACCAGAGCATAATTTCTTAAACTTGAATCAGTTCCAGTTGAAATTATGCTCTCATTTTAAAGTGTTAGAGCGATTTTTGTGCGCCCGACGGGGCTCCGGCGCTCTAGTCAGGAGCAGATCTCTATGAGTGCCGATCCTAAAACCCAGACGAAGCCGATTGAACTTTATTACTGGCCGACGCCAAACGGCTGGAAGATCAGCATCATGCTGGAGGAACTGGGTGTTCCTTATGAAGTGAAATATGTGAATATCGGTAAAGGCGATCAGTTTGAGCCGTCATTTCTGAAAATCGCACCGAATAACCGTATGCCAGCGATTATTGACCCCGAAGGGCCGGACGGCCAGCCGATTTCGGTTTTTGAATCCGGCGCTATTCTGCAATATCTGGGGCGTAAATTCGGTAAATTTTATCCGGCTGATGAACGCAAGCGCGTAGCCGTCGATGAATGGCTGATGTGGCAGATGGGCGGTCTTGGACCAATGTCCGGTCAGGCAGGACATTTCCGTGTCTATGCACCGGAAAAGGTCGAATATGGTATTAACCGCTATACGAATGAAGTGAACCGGCTCTACGGCGTGCTGAACCGCCAGCTTGAAGGCCGCGATTATATTGCCGGTGATTATTCCATTGCGGATATGGCCTGTGTGGGCTGGATCAGTGCCTATAAAAACTATGACCAGAAGCTGGAAGATTTCCCGAATCTGAAACGCTGGTACGAAGCGGTCACAGCCCGTGCAGCGGTGCAGCGCGGTATGGAACTAGGCAAAGCCGAGCGTGAGAAGAGCAATCTTGCTACGGATAAAGCTGCGCAGAGCGTTTTGTTTAATCAGAAAGCGCGCTGACTATAAAACAAAGCGTTGCGCGATCATCATCCGCAACGCTTTTCATTTGTCTTACTGGCGTGCCAGTTTTTCGGTCTTGCAGATCAGTCCGCCTGCCACACAACCGGCCAGCGATAAAGTGCTGCCGCTGACACTGGCTTTGCCGGAATAGGTCTTGCCTTCGTCAAGCTTATTGACAGTGCCTTTATAGCTGCCGTCTTTACCGTTCATCTTGCCGATGGATTTGCCTTTATACTCACCGTTCAGCACGGTGCCGCAATAATCCTCGCCGCCGCAGCTTTTATATTCAATGATAGTGCCGGATGTGCGTTTCCACGTGCCGACAATTGGTTCCGCTGCCAGAGCAGGGCCGAACGACAGTGTCAGGGCTGTCATTGCAAACAAGATTTTCTTCATCAGTTCCTCCCGAAGATGCGTAATATGTGATGGCATATTGTTTACGCTCACGTAAACGTAATCCAAAGAATGACACTTGAAAAGAGCCGATTTTGCGCTGTGGCAATCGCACCGCTTTTACACATCGTAACCAGCTGATGTGATTATTGGTTAGCGGCAGGTTTAAATTTTCTTGCGCATAAAAACCGTGATTTTTGCAGAAGTCCCGCAAAACCGGCAGAGTTATTCTTAATGAATTCTGATATTTACCCATTATTGGGATTTTGTTGATTGGCCGTTAAGGATGGTATTTAACGGCGGTTTCAACTCTTTCCGTCATCTTGTTCATAACAACAGCAGAGATCTGCACGGCCTTTCCGGCTTTAAGCGGACCGCAGTTTAACAGGACAGGATAAGAACAATGTTTGCACGTTTCAGCACGAAGTCAGAGAATAATATCAATGCCATGCAGGCCGAAATGCTGTTTGAAACCGGCATGATGTATTATGCAGGGCGTGATTGCGTGGCAGATCGTATCGAGGCCTATAAATGGTTTAATATTGCTGCCATCCGCGGTGATGACCGCGCTCTGCCGATGCGTAGTAAATTGTCAGAAATGATGAGCAAGCCGGAACTGGTACGTGCCCTGCGTGAGGCACGCGAATGGATGGCGCGTCACTGATCCCGCCATCCGGTTTCTTCTAACTTGTAGCCAGATACCTGCCGGGCTTGTGGTTGATTGCAATAATAACATTCATGACCACAGCGCCGATCAGCGAAATCGCAACCTGTTGCGGGGACAGGTAAAACAGCGATACAGCCATCAGTAGCAGATCCAGAGTAAGCTGCGACCAGCCTGCGCGGATATTGTAATTATCCTGCAAATAAAGAGCCAGAATATTGATGCCGCCGACACCGGCACGGTGGCGGAACAGGGCAAGCACGCCCATTCCCATCAGAGTGCCGCCCATAAAAGCTGCAAAAACCGGTTGCAGGTTGGAGAAATCCACCCACATCGGGAACAGCCGCGTAAAGAGCGACATCAGTGCTACCGCCACAAAGGTGCGGATTGTGAAGCGCCAGCCCATGCGCTTGATAGCCAGATAATAAAAAGGCAGGTTGATCAGGAAAAATACCAGAGCAAACTGCCAGTTGGTTGCATAATGCACGAGAAGAGCCACACCGGCTGTGCTGCCGGTCATCAGTTTGGCTTGCGCATAAAGAGTTAGTCCGAGGCTTACAAAGCTGGTGCCGATCAGCATCGCCACAACATCTTCATAGAAGCGGTGTCTCTCGGTCACAGATATTGGTGATAGAGCCGGAATCGCATCCGGAGTTGTGACTTCAGCCATGAAAAAAGACCCTGCAACATGCTGCTGCGGCGTATTTTAAACGTCGGACAGGATATTGTTTAAAAGAAAACTGAAAAACAGCAGAGCCTTCATTGATCTCTGCTTCAGGCATTATTTAGCCGATAATCTGTGCAAAATCAGCGGTGAGAAAATTGTTATTTTTAGTCCGGCAATAGCGATTTATAAGCAAAATCCGGCTTTTTATATGCCAATAATTGCGCGGATATTATGCCTGAGGCAAAGATGCGGTGGTTAGGGAGAATATGTATAAGCCAAGTTAAAAAGGGCATTTGAGCGTGATTTACTGCGCAAGAATGCATCTGATTTATAATTTGTTGCATCTCAGCATATTATAAAAATGCTATGTTTGAGGGCTACAATATAAACAATCACGATGCTGTCTCACAACGCGTCAACACTTTTCAGAAATTGTGAAAAGGTTTTGCGTGCGGAATATTATACGATATTGACAGAAAAACGCTTTAGGCACAGTGTTTTAAAACCTAATCAGGAGAACAGAGATGAAAATTCAAACTCTCAGCCGCCTTGGCGGTGCAGCATTGCTGACAGGAATGGCCGTCTTTGTGCTGTCTTCACCAGCAAGTGCGCTGACAATGGCAGAATGCAGCACGAAATATCAGGCTGCAAAAGATGCCGGTACGCTCGGTACGATGAAATGGAATGATTTCCGTAAAGCGCAGTGCGGTACTGATGCGGCTGCAACTCCGGCACCGGCTGCTCCGGCGAAACCGGCAACAACTGCTGCAAAGCCTGCCAAACAAGCTCCTGCTGCTGATAGCGCAGATGCCGCTAAGGGTCTGACAATGCAGCAGTGCTCTGCAAAATATAAAGCAGCACAGGAAACAGGTCTGGCGACAGGTCTGAAATGGAATGCTTTCCGTAAGGCTGAATGCGGCCCTGGTGCTGACCCTGAAAAAGTAACATCCGTATCAACAAAAGAGCCGGCAGCTCCGACTGTTGCTGCGCCAAGCGGTGTTAAATTCCCGTCTGCGGTTTCTGCAAAATATGCGACTGAAACTGAAGGCAAGCAGCGTATGAAAACCTGTTTGGATCAGTATTATGCCAATAAGAGCGCGAATTCTCTGAATGGTCTGCGCTGGATCCAGAAGGGCGGCGGTTATTACAGCCTTTGCAATGCACGTCTGAAGGGCAATTCCTGATCTATTTATCAGGCCTAAACTATGAAAATAAAAAGACCCGCCTCAGTTTTGAGGCGGGTCTTTTTGTAAAGATTACATTTTGCACTGAATTCAACACACCTGCCAAAACGTGCTTCAGGCTTTTTCAGTTTTCTTTGCGGGTTTGGATTTGGCTTTTACCGTGGCGGGTTTTGTTACTTTTTTAACCGCACGCTTTGGCGCTTCTGCAGCAGCAGCTTTACTCATCAGTTTCTTTGCTTGAGCAACCCAGTTTTCCCGTTCAGCACGTCCGGCAAAACCGGTGGTGCGGTTCAGCCATGTGATCTGATCCGTATTCAGATCGGTAAGCTGGTCATAATGGAAAATACCGGCATTATATAATTTGGTCTGAATTGCGTTACCTATACCGGAAATCTGGGTCAGATCGTCAGCTTTGTCCTGTCGTGGTTTCTTCAGGCGCTCCGGTTCGGAAGGGGCTGGCGGTGCCGGTGTTTCTGCTGCCGGTGAGGGCGCTGCAACTGCTTCGGCAGGATTTGTTTCCGCAACTTTAGATGCAATATTAAGAACGGGACTATGGGCAGGGCCGACCGGTTCCGCATCCGGTACAATCTTTTGCGTGGCTTTTGTGGTTTCTGTTGCAGCCGGTGTTTTAATGACTGGCTGTGCCGCACTCTCTTGTTTGGATGGGCTTGCATTCACCGGTGCTGCGGGAGCCGGTTTTTTCTCAGGCTCTTTGCTCTTGGGCGTGACTGCTGTTGCAGGCGGGATAATGTTTGCTGCCGGTTGCTTTGCCTTTGCCGTCGTAAGCTTGCTGTAAATTAAACCAAGGAAGAATACGATTACACCGATCAGGGCGATCCAGAGTAAAAAATCCATATAATTCTCCTTGTGAAACGTGTCGGGCAGGGCAAATGAATGCTGATACATTCTGACTTATCCTGATAAGGCTGCTGATTATCATTAGCTGTTTTAAAGCAGTGCAGAGGATAAGTGTGCTGTAAAATATAGCAGATCACCGGCGACTACAAAATGCCACGCATTATAAAGCGTGGGGATAAAGACCAGACATATAAATACCGCTTGTTATTTAAAGTCAGTTTTAAAGCATGTCGCGGAAAAGTGGGGCCGGTTTTCTGATAACGATAGGCGTAAAACAAAGAGGCAGAGCGAGTGCAGCGGATACAATTAAACGCGACGCGTTTTAGGGCGTACAAAACAGAAAACCCGGCAGCGTGAGCTGCCGGGTTTTCTTTAACCTTACGGTCTGTTCTAAGTCGTAAAACTTAGAAAGAACGCTGGAAGCGGATCATACCACCCCAAGCATCTTCGCCACGAACAGCTGTAGCATACTTGTCGGTGTCTTTCCACTTGGTGTAGGAAACTTCAGGAGTAATTGTGAAGCCTGGAACCAGCTG
>UCAG01000006.1 GCA_900470285.1 Hyphomicrobiales bacterium | reverse complement strand
GTTGTTGTGACCGTCACGCCTGTCATGGTGATCATATCATTGGTATCACCAGCACCGAATGGAGCGTTTCCCACCGCTACTCCTGCCGCACTGCTGCCATGTGTGGTGATATGTGTCTTGTTTAATGTGGTTGTACTCTTATATTGCGTCCTCGCACCGTCAGCATTGTCTCCGTGGGTTACAACAGTTGCCGCATTGACCTGTAGTTTTCCATTGCTGGCGGCCACACCATAAGAACCCTTGCCAAGCGTTTCAACGCTGACACCGTCATCGACCAGTGGTGCTTGCACCTGACTATTATTCGCGGCGGACCAAACACCTGCCGAAAAATCATTAACAGTATTGCCTCGGGCCTGGATAACGGCATTACCTTCAATAGTCTGTATTACATTAGTGGCATATCCGGAAAATCTTATAGCAATTCCATCATCCCCTGTAGAAGTGACGTGAGTTCCCGTGATCGTCACGTTACCAAAGGTGTAGATGCCCACACCCACTGCTGTGATAACGGTCTGATGATCTGTGGTCAACGTACTGTTAAAGGAACCGGCATCGATGCCAATAGACGAAGCATCCAATACATTGATTGTTACATTATGTAGCTCACCGATTGCTGGTGCATTTGTATGGGCGGCAAGACGAACGCCTCCACCATTCGCACCAGTTACCGTAATCTGCGTATCAGTCGCCACGATGGTTGATGTTCCTGTCGAATTGACAAAAGGCTGAAACGCGACCAGACCATAAGCGTTATCACCGGAAACGCTAATAACATTGTTCCCCGGGGCTGTAATTTGTTGCGTTCCATTGCTCCATAAACCATAACCCGCTGTTCCGTCCCCCGTCGTGGTGATGGTATCGCCAATTTGCAGGCTCTGGGTCTGTGTTGTTGTATAATCTGTTGCCTGCGCGAATGAGGCACTTTGCGCCATCAATCCCAGTAACAACACAGGTTTAACTGTTTTCATCATTGCCAGAGATGATACAGACCTCGCCAGAATACGGATATGTCCGGTGAGCAGCGGAGTGAGAGATGATGAAAAATGAAAGTGGGTCAAATGGTTCAAGCCCATAGTTTTGAAAAATTATAAAATCAATGCATTCCAGAATAATCATTATTTAATATATATTTTTTACTTAAGCATAGTTCATATTTATATTTTGAATATTGCGTTTAATATGAATAATAATCACCAATTAAACTTGTAAAATATTGATATGACAATCCTGTAAAAACCGACAGTTGGCAGAAAAAGCTCAAATTCGCACTCTGTTTTTCTGTTGTACAACACAGATGATAGTGTCTGCCTGTATCCGGCAGGCAACTTCAGAGTGGTTTGCTTCGATTTGAGCAGAGGGGAAAATTATCTGATTATAATCTGCTCATTATCATTCTCACGCACTGAATTATTGCGCGCTTCGGCATCAGTTCTTGTGTTGGTGATAATAATGCCATTGCCAAATATTGCCGCAGCACTATCATCACCGCCCATGCCTTCGTTGCGGGTTATGGTGTAAGCGGGAGAGAATATACATTGTCCGGCAACATCGTCGCCGCGAGGCAGGAAACATCAGGGCAACTTTTCGCATCTGCCCTCTATGGACAACATATTGCATGCCTATGGTCTTACCGACAGCCAACGGGTTGCGTGCGTATTCATCAAATTGTCGCTGTAACCCTCAACCTTATCAGACACGAGCGCTTGTGATGAGGGAGCAAGTAAGGGAATGACCGGCGCTTCAGTCAATAAAATCCGTTCGGCTTGAGCCAGCACTTCAGCGCGTGCTTTAATATCTGTCATAGTCTCCGATTTGGTAATCAGTGCATCATAGTCCTTGTTGGACCAATCAGAATAATTGAAATAATTACCGGTCGTGAACAGGCTTAAGAAGGAATAAGGATCGTTATAATCGGCAATCCATGCCTGATAGGCAAAATCATACATTCCTTTTTCTTGTAAATAGTTGAAATAGGTTGCACCTTCGACTTCATCCTGTTCGGCATTAATGCCGATATTTTTTAGCATATCAGCGATTGCGATCATCGTATTCTTGTTGTTGACCGATGTCGCATAGCGCAGTTTTACCGATAAATTGCCCGGTGCAACCCCGGCCTCTTTCATTAACACCCTGGCTTTGTCCTCACGGTCAAGAATATCCTGATCCGCATAATCCAGTCTGGGAGCATCCGCGACATAATTTTTGGTACCCGTCGGAACCATAGAATAACCGGGCAGCATCAGGCCGCGCCGGATTTGACCGGCCAGAAAATCACGGTCAATCACCATAGAAATTGCCTCACGCACACGCAGATCGCGTAATTTGCTGTCTGGTTCGCCTTTGACACTCAGATAAAAAACACCGAAATAAGGGGCAATCCGCAGATATGGTTTTAGATTGGTGTTGATATAATCCATCTGTTCGGCCGCAACTGTTGAGCAAATCTCCACCTCTTTGGCCTCAAATCGCCGCATACATGAGGCCGGTTGTTCAAACGGCATCCAGTTTACAACATCTATTCCGACTGTTTTTGCATCCCAAAAATAAGGATTTTTTTTAAGAGTAATTTTGTCGTTCGGGATAAAACTGGCAAGCGTATAGGCACCATTGGAAATCATATTACCGGGCGCGGTGAATTTATCGCCGTATTTCTCAATCGCTTTACGGTTCACCGGAAAGACGGTCTGATGGGTCAGCAGCGACAAAAAATACGGCGTTGGCGATGCAAGTGTAATCTCAAGTGTCCGGTCATCTGTTGCCGCAACCCCAAGCTGATCGGGCGGCAGCTTGCCGGTGTTAATCTCTTTTGCGTTTTTGATCGGATAGAGAACATTGGCATAACCGGCAGCCGTTTTCGGATCCATAATACGGCGCAGTGAATATACAAAATCTCCGGCGGTCACCGGATCGCCGTTCGACCATTCCGCATTCTCACGAAAATGAAATACATAGGTCAGACCATCAGGGGAAATTTCCCATGACCTGGCTACAGCTGGGATCACTTCACCCTTACCGTTAAAAGTAACAAGTCCCTCATAAAGATCACGCAATATGTAACCTTCATTAACAGTTGAGGTATGATGCTGATCCAAAGTTGACGGATCTCCGCCACTGTCGCGATTGAGAACTGTTTCAGCGAGTGCTGCTCCAGTGAATGTGAATAGGCAGACACCTGCAAATAAAAAACGACAATACATGAAAATCTCCCGGTGATGGCGCGGCCTTATAAAAACCACATGACATTTCCATGTTAATTATACTGACTGATGTATTCTACTTTAGGTACTTGCCCGCAGGATTTTACTCGCAACAATAAAAGCAAAAGAAAAATTCAAAAATTTTATTGGTGAAATGAAATATTTATCAGGTGTTATTACCGTCACATACTGTGACGATCACACCTGTAGAACATGAAAATTTTCAGAAACACCTTGATACGGATGTCTGCATATGCGGCAGGCTTGCTGCATTGTCACCGCCACCCGCAATGCGCCCGCAAACAGAGGTGCTGAATATGGCCTCCTTTAATGTTGTGGCCAATTGCCCTTCCCCATTATCATCGTGTGATGCTATCGGTCGTGTCAGCACGAACTTATTTGCAGGCTTCTCTCATGGCACAATACTCTAATCCGCAGCGCCTCCAGACTCTGATCGAGGAACTGGATCAGTTCACCGCCACTCCCGGTAAAGGTACAACCCGTCTGACCTATAGTCCGGAATTCCGGCAGGCTGCGGATTACCTTCGCGGCCGGATGGAAGAAGCGGGGCTTACTGTGCGGGAGGATGCCGTCGGTAATATTATCGGCCGTCTGGAAGGAAGCAATCCGGAGCTTGCGCCGGTTATGACCGGTTCCCATTTTGACTCCGTACCAAATGGCGGAAAATTTGACGGGCAGGCAGGTGTTATCGCCGGCATAGAAATTGCTTTCCAGTTGAAAAGCCGCGGACTGACACCCGTCCGTCCTGTTGAATTTATCGCCATGATCGAAGAAGAAGGCACCCGTTTCGGAGGCGGCTTGCTGGCCTCACGCATTATGACCGGCAAGGTTGACATGCAGCAGCTTGCCGCTTTCACCGATGATGAGGGGATTACCGTTGCTGAAGCGATGCAGACCTATGGGCTTGATCCTGCATTGGCACATCAGGCAATCCGCCAGCCACATTCAATCCATGTTTTTCTTGAGTTGCACATTGAACAGGGGCCTGTGCTGGAGAGCCATAGTGAAGATGTGGCTGTAGTTGATGCTATTGTTGGTCTAGGTCAGCTGAAAGTCACATTTCGCGGACAAGCCGGTCACGCCGGTACAACCCCGATGAATGCACGTCGCGATGCACTGACAGGCGCTGTCACCGCCCTTGCGCAATTGCCTGATCTGGCACTCGCTATCGGGCAGGATGCAGTTCTGACTGTCGGCAAGCTGGATGTTTATCCGGGCGGAGCCAATGTAATTCCCGATCTGGTAATTTTTACTGCCGATATCCGCGCGCCGAAAGAAGAAATCGTTCGCACTCTGATGGATCAGACCCGTGCTGTAATCGAACGGGCGGGCGGCAACGGGCTTTCGGTAGAGGTAGAAGAACAGCTCTTTGTCGCGCCGGTGCCTTTATCCTCAGAACTGCATAAATGTCTGTCGCATCATGCCGATGCGCTTGGCCTGAAAAGCCGGACAATGGTAAGCGGCGCCGGTCATGACGCCATGATAATGGCCGATTTTGCGCCGACCGGCCTTGTCTTCGTTCCGAGCCGCAACGGTATTTCTCACGCCCCCGAAGAATGGACTGATTATGAGCAACTGGCAAAAGGCGTTGATGTGCTCTTTCTGACGATTTGCGATCTCGCAGAGGTGAAGCTCACGACTTAGAGCAGTTTGTAACTTGTCCAGGACCAGCTCCTGCTGGTGCTTTTTTGAATCTTGCTGGCGAACCAATTGAAAAATTGGTTCGCTATTATTTTTTACTAAACATCTTGAATTGCATCAAATAATTTGCATTATTAAACAAAAACATAATAAATCGGGGATGCTACAAGCAATATGGCTGTGACCAATTCATCAAATTCAGAACCAATTTTTATAATGGTTCGAGCGGTTCATGGTTCATGCCATGCATGATCTCAATGATAATACCGGCCTTGCTTTAGAAAATCTGCGAACATTACTCGCTGATCAGACAGAAGGGCAGGAAAACCGCCTTCCCTCTGAACGTGAACTGGCGCTGCGATTCAATGTCAGCCGCCGCGCATTACGAGCCGCGCTTGATATACTGGAAAACGAAGGCCTGATCTGGCGCCGGCAGGGGCAAGGCACATTCAGCGGCGAACGTCGTCCCGACGGCAATATGCTGGCCAAACAGATTGCTGATTTTACCAATCCGATTGAAGTTATGGATGTGCGGATTGAAATTGAACCGGCGCTGGCACGCATGGCTGCGGCCCGTGCAACGCCTGCTTTGGTGGAGCAACTGGAAAAGCTGGCGATCAAAGCTGAGCAATCAACCGATATTGCCTCATGGGAACGCTGGGATTCAGCCTTTCACAGTAAAATCGCCGACGCCTCCGGCAATCAGTTGTTTATCGCCATTATGGATATCATCGATGAAATCCGGCGCAATGATGCCTGGCAGCAATTCCGCACACGTGTACGTTCGGCAGGTCGCAATTCACTGTCAGTAACCCAGCACAATGCCATTCTGGATGCGATCCGGCGCTTCCATCCGCGCGATGCGGAAGATGCCATGCGTACGCATCTTATGTCCCTGCGCGAAGCCGTAATCGGCGAGATTGGGGGCGCGGCCCGAACACAAATACCGATGCAGCTGCCTGCAACAACGGACTAAAGGAATTTCTGCATAGCGGATAAAAACCGCATGCAAAGGGAAGAGCGGATTATTCTCAGGAGGAAGAACCCGTTCTGACCGGTAAAATGCAAGACCAACAGAATAATCCGGCTATCAGCAGAACAAAATAAGGGGTGGAGAATGAAATCTGTTTATAGAACTGCTCTCAAGACTGCGGCGCTGTCCGCAGCGGCAATTACTTTGACTTTACCGGCACTGGCCGCTGATTTACGCATCGGTTTGCAGGATGATCCCGATGTGCTTGATCCGCATCGTGCACGCACCTTTGTTGGTCGCATCGTTTTCACATCCTTATGCGACAAGCTGTTTGATATTAATGACAAGCTGGAAATTCAGCCGCAGCTCGCCAAGGAGTGGAGCTGGTCCGAAGACGGCAAAACACTGCATATCAAATTGCGCGATGACGGAAAATTCCATGACGGCTCGGCCATTACTGCAGCCGATGTAAAAGCCAATCTGGAACGGGCAAAAACGCTGCCGGAATCCCTGCGTAAAAGTGAAGTGGCAGCAATTGATAAAATTGAGGTTGTGGATGATACCACGCTCGATATTCATCTCACCAGACATGATGCGGCATTGCTGTCCCAGCTTTCCGACCGTGCGGGTATGATCCTGTCACCTAAAGCCTTTACTGATGGTGAGTTTGCACAAAATCCGGTCTGTTCAGGCCCGTATAAATTTACCAGCCGCGTGCAGAATGACCGGATTATTCTGGAAAAATTTGCAGATTATTGGGATGCCGCCAATTATCATTTTGACAAGGTAACCTATCTGCCGATTCAGGATTCAACCGTGCGCTTTGCCAATCTGCGTTCCGGTGATTTCGACATGATCGAGCGTCTTGCCTCTTCAGATATTGAAGCCGCTAAAGCCGACAGCAATCTCGCTTTCCTGCCGGTCACAGGTATCGGCTATCAGGCTCTGACTTTCAATATGACCAAGGGTGACAAAGACAGTTTCCCGATCGGCCATGACAAGCGCATCCGTCAGGCTTTTGAACTTTCCCTCGATCGTAATGCGATTAATGAAGTTGTCGGTCAGGGCGTATTCCAGCCCGCTTATCAGGCTTTCCCGCCATCAAGCTTTGCCTATAACCCTAAATATGAAACAGTGACCCGCGACGTTGAAAAAGCCAAACAGCTGCTCAAAGAAGCTGGTCATGAACGGGTCAGCTTTGAACTGGCTTTCGGCAATTCAACAACATCCCAGCAGGTCTATGAACTGATACAGGCCATGTCTTCCGAGGCAGGCTTTGATATCTCTCTGCGCCCAACCGAGTTTGCAGCTCTGCAATCTGCGTTGAAAGAGAAATCTTTTGATGTCGGCCAGAGCGGCTGGTCAGGCCGCGCTGATCCTGATGGCAATATCCATCAGTTTGACACCTGTAAAGGCAGCCTCAACGATGCCGGTTTCTGCAGTGAAAAAGTAGATGCCCTGCTGGAAGAAGCCCGTAGTGTCAAAGATCAGGCACAACGCAAGGTACTCTACGATCAGGCACAGGAAATCCTGCAGGACGAGCTGCCGATCGTCTATCTCTATTATCAGCCATGGACATTTGCCACTCGCGCAAATCTGAAAGGCTTTACTGCGCATCCTGATGGCATGATCCGCCTGAAAGGCGTGACACTAGAAAAATAAGCACGCCGTCTCCTTCTTTTTGAAAACACCTCTCAGAAGAAGGAGCTGAAACGGCTCAGCGGGAACGAAAAACGGGTAAACTCCGCCAATTTCATCCCGCTGCCTGCTGTTCTGTTTTCATGCGAATGGAACTCATTGATGTTTGAATTAATTATCCGGCGTTGTCTTGTGGTGATCCCGACCTTGTTTCTGGTGTCGGTTATTGTTTTCGGTATGCAGAAACTGCTGCCGGGCGATCCGATTCTGGCACTGGCCGGTGAAGATCGTGATCCGCAGACGATTGCCTATCTTCAGGAAAAATACCGGCTGAATGATCCGGTCATTACGCAATATCTGAGCTGGCTCGGCCGGATCATGACCGGCGATTTCGGCGTATCCATCCGCACGGAAAAACCGGTGCTGGAACTGATCTTGCAGAAACTGCCGGTAACTTTGCAACTCGCGGCATTTGCCATGATTATTGCCCTGCTGATCGGTGTGCCTGCGGGGATTATCTCTGCTGTACGCAAGGGCACATTGACCGATTATTCGATCAATATTGCCGCGCTCTCCGGCCTGTCTATTCCGAATTTCTGGCTCGGCATTCTGCTCATTCTGTTTGTTTCCGTACAATGGCAGTTGCTGCCTTCATCCGGCTATACATCACCCTTTGAAAATCTGGGGCAGAATATCCGCACCATGATCATGCCGGCTTTCGTGCTCGGCACCGGCCTTGCCGGCGTATTGATGCGCCATACACGCTCGGCCATGCTCGGCGTGCTGCGCTCGGACTATGTACGCACGGCACGTGCCAAGGGGCTGAACGAGAAAACTGTTATTCTGCGTCACGCGCTGCGCAATGCTCTTGTACCGATCATTACCCTGACCACTTTGCTCTTTGGCGAATTGCTCGCCGGTGCGGTGCTGACCGAGCAGATTTTCACCATTCCGGGTTTCGGCAAACTGATCGTGGATGCGGTCTTCACCCGTGATTATGCCGTTGTGCAGGGTGTTGTGCTGTGTACCGCTGTCGGTTTCATTCTGATGAATCTCCTTGCCGACATTCTCTACATTATCGTCAATCCGAGACTGAGGGATGCAACATGAGTGCACTCGCAATTCCGGCAAAAAAATCCCGCAACCGTACTTTGCAAAAATTTCTCTCCAACAGAGCAGCGGTTCTTGGCGCAATATTGGTCGGCTTTTTTGCATTGCTGGCCATTCTGGCGCCGCTCATTGCCGGTTATGATCCGTTGCAAACCAGCTTTACCGCCATTCGCAAACCGCCTTCTGCTCTGCACTGGTTAGGTACAGATGAACTGGGACGCGACCTGTTCTCCCGCATGGCCTATGGCGCACGTACCTCGCTGATGGCGGGTGTTGTCTCAGTATTTATTGCGATGATTGTCGGTGTGCCTTTCGGTATCATCGCCGGTTATTTCGGTGGCTGGACAGACAGTATTATCTCCCGCCTGATTGATGCCATGCTCGCCATACCATTTCTGATTATGGCAATTGCACTGGCTGCCTTTCTTGGAGCCAGCCTTACCAATGCGATGATCGCAATCGGCCTTTCTGCAGCACCGGTTTTTGCCCGCCTCACCCGCGGTCAGGTGCTCTCTATCCGCAATGAAGAATATATCGAAGCAGCTCAGGTTCTGGGTCTGCGCCATCCGCGTATTATCCTGCGCTATATTCTGCCCAATGCCATGTCGCCGATTATTGTGCAGGCAACTCTGACCATTGCGGCAGCCATTATTGCCGAGGCCAGCCTGTCCTTTCTCGGTCTTGGCCAGCAGCCGCCGAACCCATCATGGGGCTCGATGCTCAACACAGCAAAAAACTTCATCTCACAAGCGCCATGGATGTCCGTATGGCCGGGAGCCGCAATTTTTCTCGTGGTTCTGGGGTTCAATCTGCTTGGCGACGGCCTGCGCGACGCCATTGATCCGCGCGAATATTAATAATTTACAGGAACATAACCATGAGTATGTTTACAACCCGTCCTGAAATTCTCGGCACTTTCGGTGTTGTTACTTCCACCCACTGGCTGGCTTCGGCTGCCGGTATGGCGCTGCTGGAGCGCGGCGGCAATGCTTTTGACGCAGCAGTTGCAGCAGGCTTTGTCTTGCAGGTCGTCGAGCCGCATCTCGTCGGCCCAGCCGGTGAAGTGCCGATCATCTTCCACTCTGCCAAAACCGGTAAAACCGAAGTGCTGTGCGGTCAGGGTGTTACACCGGATGCAGCCACGATTGAGCGTTACAAACAGGAAGGGCTGGATCTGGTTCCGGGCTCCGGCCTGCTTGCAACCGTGGTCCCGGGGGCGTTTGATGCATGGATGCTGATGCTGCGCGATCATGGCAGCATGAGCCTGCGTGATGCGTTGGAACCGGCAATCTATTATGCCCGCAGCGGTCATCCGATGCTGCCGCGCGTTGCCAATACAATCCGCGATCAGGCTGAGTTTTTTGAAAAAGAATGGCCGACATCCTATGCCACATGGGCACGTAACGGTAATCTGCCTCAGGCTCATGAGCTGTTTGTCAATGAAGCGCTGGCAAAGACCTATCAGCGTCTGGTCGATGAGGCTGAGGCCAAAGGCGGCAGCCGCGAAGAGATTATCGACCATGCGCGTGACGGTTTTTATCGCGGCTTTGTTGCGCAGGCGATTGAAGATTTTTGCCGGAATACTGAGGTAATGGATACCAGTGGCAAACGTCATAAAGGCATCCTGACCGCTGATGATATGGCACGCTGGAGTGCCACTTATGAGACCCCGCTGAGCTATGACTATCACGGCTGGACGGTTTACAAGACCGGCCCGTGGGGTCAGGGACCTGCCCTTCTGCAAAGCCTTGCTTTGCTGAAAAACAGCGACATAGGTACGATGGGACCGGACAGTGCGAATTTCATCCATACCGTAACCGAAGCCATGAAACTGGCCTATGCCGACCGCGAAATCTATTACGGCGATCCTGATTTTGCGGATGTGCCGATGAAGCAGCTGCTGTCGGAAGACTATAATGCACAACGGCGTAAACTGATTGGTTCTGCAGCTTCTCATGAACTGCGCGCCGGTATGATCACAGGTTTTGAAGAACAGCATGCCCGCGGCGTAGCCCAGTTCCGCTATGCGGAGACCAACGGCAATGTGGCACCTGGTGCCGGTGAGCCGACCATGGCGCATTTGCGCACCGAGAAACGCGGTGACACCGTACATGTGGACGTGATTGACCGCTGGGGCAATATGGTTTCTGCCACCCCGTCAGGCGGCTGGCTGCAATCATCTCCGGTTATTCCGGAACTCGGCTTCCCCCTCAATACCCGTGCGCAGATGTTCTGGCTGGAACCGGATCTGCCGACCAGCCTTGCACCGCGCAAGCGCCCGCGTACCACACTCACGCCGTCACTGGCCAGCTATGAGGGTAAACCACGGCTTGTCTTCGGTACACCGGGTGGTGACCAGCAGGATCAATGGCAGCTCATCCTGTTCCTGCGCCGTGTCCATCACGGGCTGAACCTGCAGGAAGGTATTGATCTGCCGCTGTTCCACACCATGCATTTCCCGTCATCCTTCTACCCGCGTGAAGCCATTCCGGGACGGCTTGTGATCGAAAAGTCTATTGGTGAAGCTGTTATAAATGAGCTGAAAACACGCGGTCACGATCTGGAAATCGTTGATGAGTGGACAGTCGGGCGACTGACCGCAGCCGAACGTGAGAGCAACGGGCTGTTGCGGGCAGCAGCCACACCACGCCTGATGCAAGCCTATGCAATCGGGCGCTAAAACGGGGAATTGATGCAGTGATAATGGGTATTGAATTTCAGGAACTGCTCTGGCTTGCCCTGAGCATGCTGATTGCCGGTGGTGTCACCGGCCTGCTCGCAGGTCTGTTCGGTGTCGGCGGCGGTACTGTGGCGGTTCCGGTACTGTATGAGCTGTTTCGCTATCTGGGTGTACCGGAGGATGTGCTGATGCCGCTGAGTATCGGCACATCGCTTGCCATCATCATTCCGACATCCATCCGCTCCTACCGCGCGCATCTGGCACGCGGAGCCGTGGATACAAGTCTGCTGAAAGCATGGGCTGTACCTGTCGTCGTGGGTGTGATTGCAGGGAGTGTGATTGCCCGTTATGCACCGGCGGAGCTGTTTAAATTCGTCTTCATCGTGGTTGCCGGTGTTTCGGCAATCCGGCTGCTGTTCGGCAAAGACAGCTGGAAACTCGCCGATCAGTTGCCGGGTAAACTGGCAATCCGGTTTTGCGGCCTGATTATCGGTGTATTGTCCTCGCTGATGGGGATCGGTGGCGGACAGCTCTCCAACCTGTTCATGACCTTTTATAACAGGCCGATCCATCAGGCTGTTGCCACCTCATCCGGACTTGGTATCCTGATTTCAATACCGGGTGCGCTTGGCTATATTTATGCCGGCTGGCCGCGTGCCGCACAATTTCCGGATGTCGCCGCTTTGCAGCCGCCGCTTGCACTCGGCTATGTCTCCCTGCTCGGATTTTTTCTGGTTATTCCGACAAGTATTCTCGCAGCCCCTGTCGGCGTAAAACTGGCGCATAGTCTTTCAAAACGGAAACTGGAAGTCGCTTTCGGTGTCTTCCTGCTGCTGATCTGCCTGCGTTTTTTGATAAGCGTTATTTATTGATAGAAAGATTGAGTCATGCAAGAAACACTTCTTTCTGTAAACGACCTGAAAATCTCTTTCTCTACCGGTGGCCACTGGGCACCGGTCGTGCATGGTATTTCCTTTGAGATTAAGGCCGGCGAGACGCTTGCTATTGTCGGGGAGTCCGGCTCCGGCAAAAGTGTTACGGCGCTTTCCCTGATGCGGTTGCTGCCGCCGCTCAACAGCCGGATTGAAGGTACGATCCGTTTTAACGATGCTTCGCTGACACAGATGAATGACAGTGCAATCCGTCATATTCGTGGTAATGAAATCGCAATGATTTTTCAGGAACCGATGACCTCGCTCAATCCGAGTCTGACCATCGGTTTCCAGCTTGCCGAAGTGCTGATGACTCATCGCGGCATGAGCCGTGAACAGGCTGAAGCCGAGGCTGTGCACCTGATGGAGCGTGTACGGATACCATCTGCCGCCACACGGGCGAAAGATTATCCGCACCGTCTGTCCGGCGGTATGCGTCAGCGCGTGATGATTGCCATGGCACTCGCCTGCAAGCCGAAATTGCTGATTGCCGACGAGCCGACGACCGCACTGGATGTCACCATTCAGGCGCAGATTCTTGATCTCATCAAAGACCTGCAAAAAGAAGAAGGCATGGCCGTGCTGTTCATCACCCATGATATGGGTGTGGTGGCAGAAATTGCCGACCGCACTATCGTGATGCTGCATGGCAATATTGTTGAAAGCGGCAATACAGACGTCATTTTTGCACAACCGGAGCATCCATATACCCGTGCTCTGCTGTCTGCCGTGCCGAAACTCGGCTCGATGAAGGGCGAAAATGCACCGCTGAAATTTCCTGAGATCGACCGCACAACCGGCCTGCCGGTTGAACAGCCTGTTTCAGAACCTGAGGCCATCACAGACAGCAAAGCTGCTCAGCCGCAAACCGTGCTTGAAGTGCGCAATCTGCGCAAATATTTTGACCTGCCAAACGGTTTTTTCCGTAAACCTGCCGGACGGGTTCATGCGGTTGAGAATGTTTCCTTCTCGATTGCGGCTGGTGAAACTCTGTCTCTCGTGGGGGAGTCCGGTTGTGGAAAATCCACCACGGGCCGTGCAATTATCCGGCTTACTGAGCCGACATCCGGCGAAGTCCTGCTGAACGGCCGCAATATTCTGAACATTAGTCAGACGGAGTTCCGCGATACACGCCGCCAGATACAGCTGATCTTTCAGGATCCGTTTGCAAGTCTGAACCCGCGGATGAAAATCGGTGAAGCAGTTGCGGAACCGATGATTGTGCATGGCACTGCCAGTGCTGCACAGGCAAGGCAAAAAGCCCGTGAACTGCTGGAGCAGGTCGGTATAAATCCCGCAACTTATGACCGCTATCCGCATGAATTTTCCGGCGGGCAGCGCCAGCGCATCTGTATTGCCCGTACATTGGCACTCGATCCGCAACTGATTATTGCTGATGAAGCCGTGTCCGCACTGGATGTCTCCATCAAGGCGCAGGTCGTCAATCTGATGCTGGAATTGCAGGAAAAGCTTGGGCTGGCTTTTCTGTTCATTTCCCATGATATGGCAGTGGTTGAGCGTATCAGCCATCGCGTGGCCGTGATGTATTTAGGAGAAATTGTCGAAATCGGCAGCCGTGCGGATATCTTCGGCAATCCGCAGCATCCTTATACCAAACGCCTGCTATCTGCCGTACCGGTGCCTGATCCTGCAACCCGCGGCACCAAGGCGAAACTCCATGTCGGTGAACTGAAAAGCCCTGTGCGACCGGTTGATTACCAGCCACCGGTGCGAATTATGCAGGAAGTCAGCCCCAGTCATTTTGTGCAGCAATGGGGCGATGAATGGGAATTGCGCAAAGCAGTCTAGCAGACTGAGCAGTCCGGCTCACATGTCTGGCCGGAATGGATTCATTTAGCGTTCGCGAGTATGTGACAAACAAAAGAAGCTAGTGCGAACGTTATGAATTCCACTCATCATTTCAGACATTAGCGGAACCCGCAGCATAATTGCGCCCGGAGATAAGCCCCGTCTATCCTGCTGAAAGCTTTGCGACAGAGCCTTCTTTGAAGATATTATTAACTGCCGGCTCGTCCTGCAATTCTCCAATAGACTAAACCCGCCAAAAAACCGCTTGCAATACCGGCAATAATGAAATGAACAGCGTTCAGAAGATGCAACCTTGAAGATAAATATAAATGATCAATAGTATAACCGGTCCCGATTGCTGCTCCGGACAGGCAATAGAAAAACCGGTTTCTTTGTTTGGTTAATTCTGCCCAAAAAATAATAACAATCGATGGGACAAAAATTGTTATAATAACAACATATGTTGCAGCAATGAACATAAATATAATCATAAAGATACTGGAATATAATTCTTCAAAATGAATTGTTCCATCGTAATGAATAATTACCGTAATCATTTCTGGCGAGAACATAACCAGCAAAGCAGAGCAAGCCGCTGTCATTGTCGCTGCTATCCAGCCGGTCAACATCAATATGAAACGTTTAATTAAATGCTTATAATAAGCCCAACCGCCTTGAGACGGGCGACACTTTGTATAAAATATTTTTTTGACAATTTCATCATGTGAAAGGGTTAACCCCACATTATACATGCAGAACTGCGGGTCTAAGTGTCTGATTAAAAACAGAGCAGATATCAAATTGAAGCCGGTAACGAACCCTGACGCTTCAAAAACTGCTTACAAGATGCAATGTAAAATCCAATAATCCGCCTTCTGATCAGGCGGTACAATCCCAAATATGGGGTAATATTCAATGCAGGTTATTATTGTTAACCGGACCAAATATGCGACAAGACCGTCTTAATATCGTATTTTACGATGCGGTATCTCTCACAGCCTCAAGAATATAGCCGACCGGCTCGTTGATACCTTTGAGAAAAAAAACCTCGAAATCCGTTGCGCCTGAATTCTGAACCAGCATCAACGTCACACCCGATTTCTCGTCTCGTCCCATGATACTGGTGTGGCCCGGAATCTGCCCCAAATGTCCTTTCAAATCGCTGTCACCGTAACGCATTACACAAAAGCCGCAGCCGTTCGCTACCACCGCCGAACCGGGGAAAAATGCTGTGTCAACATTGTCTTTCATCTCGAACAGCTGCTTCGCACCTAATATCCGGCCATCGAACAGCGCATTGAGGAAAGTGACTACATCACGCGGCGTTGAAATCATGTCGCCGGCTGCATTCGCTCCGGACAGCGGGAACCATTCTGTCGCATCCTTAATGTCGCCGACTAAAGCGGCGTCTCCGTTAACTTCCCGTTGAAGAGGTGCGTTATCATCGGGATGCATGTAGCCCCGCGCCAGACGCCCGGCCGGAAAGGCTTCATAGGTGCCAATCCAGGTATCATTCATTGCCAGTGGTGTAAGTATCCGGTCGCGCAGATGCTCAGAATACGGCTTGCCCGTCTCGTGCTCGATGATCAGCCCCGCCAAAATGTAGCCTGTGCCGCAATATTCCATGCCGTGCCATGGCGCTTTTTGTGCAACATGCCTGAAAGCGAAATCAACGAGCTCCGGACCTGTCCAGATCTTATCTGTGATCAGCGGCATAAAGGCTTCAGCATCGGGAAGGCCACTACGGTGATTGAGCAGAGTTCGCACCGGCATCAATGCAGCGTTAGGCAAGTCAGGAAACCAACGGGTAACAGGTTCGTCCAAGTCGACGTGCCCGTCTTCGACGAGCAGATGAAGTCCCGCAGCGATAAAGCTTTTCGTGCAACTTGCGATGCGGAAAAGATGATCCCCGTGCATCGGTGTTTGCCTGAACTTATCCGCCAGCCCGCTCTGAAAAAGCAAAGTTTCCTCACCCGGAAGGCTTATGGCAAGGGACATCCCGACAACGCCGCGAGCAACATGATCGTCTAAGATTTTTTGTATGCGGTCGCTCAGAATATTCAAGGCGCTTTGTCCTATGCCATTAGTGTTGTTTTGGACTTTGGCTTTTCAGGCAACAGGATCGTCAATAATCAACCTGATCTGCCCGCATATTTAAACATACAACATCTAGATGTTAAGTCAATGCCATAACAACAACTCAAAAAAGCTACGACAAGTTTCTTTTAAAACCGGAAATTTGGGATAAGCGCCTGTGCGCGATAACCTAGCCTGGGCTAGGTGCAGGATACGTGAAAAAAGTTGTCACAAAGTCCGTTGGAAGACGAGTAATCCTTCCAGGGCAGAAGCTGGGTCCGATAGTTATTAAATGTTTCGGCTCCAACGATAAAGATGTCGCCGGATTGCAGCGCATCAGCCATATGCATAAAGACGCAAACCTTAAGTGCCCGCTGATCTAACCAGGATCGACCTTTGCGTTGCCTGATCATAAAGGCCTGCCATCACTGTGAGGCAAAGGAAAGATCAATATCGGTCAATAAGCTCTGCACGCGTCAACGCCTCGCGATAAGGGGTACTGTCAATTACAATCATGAGAGTGCCCAGAAAAGGGGGCGCTAAATGGCCGGTGCGACATGAGCATATTGAAGGCGATAGTCCATCCCATTTCCCAGTCCAACCAATATAGCTTATTGGACAGATAGGATGTTATTCCATACCAAAACAAATCCGCACTTTACTCTATCTGCGTGTTTCCACTCCGGTCAAAAAGCAGGATTGCCAATATGATGGATTGCGCAACTACGCTACGCGCTGTGACCTGAGCGTTGTCACGGATTATTGCGATGTCGCTGTTTCCGGACAGTGCGAAGGGCATTTCCAACTCAACATGCTCATGTCAACTGCACGTAATTGCAAGTTAGACTGCATTCTTGTCTGGAATTTTGACCGTCTCGCCGATCAACCAAACATCTGCTCACAGCTCTCGAAAAATTCCAGTATCTGAGCTTCCGCTTTATAGCGTTCAGGATCAGGTCGACACGGACAGTCCAGTGGGGCGGGCAATGAATCCGGATAAAAGAAAGCAACGAGAAACTAGGGAGCGTGAACGATGACTTCCTTTTGAAAAACTACCATCAGTTGAATAATGGATTGTCACCGATAGCGGCGATACACAGCACGCCTTAAGCATAATCATATTAATAAATATTATAATAAAAATTAATTAAATTTCATTATTATTGAAAATAAATATTATTAAATATATCTCCACATAAAAATATAAATGATTTATATTTTGTTGATTTCAAAATATTAATGGTTTTGCTAGAATATAATCATTAATACTTAGCGTATCTTATTCATTTTAATTAAATTTAAAGAATTTCTATAAATTTTTATTTCAAAGGAAAAGAATTGCTTAAAATTTATTTTTGGCTTCACGCTTCTTACCGCAATCGCAGGCGTCTGCTGACAGATTCAGTTTCGCCTTTGGTGATCATGAAAGCAGCGCGACTTGCTGGCGGCTCGGCATTCATGCTGGGATTGATGGCGCAAAGTGCCTCATTCGCGCAGGCAACAAATTATACAACAACGCAGACCCAGAGCCTGCAAATTGGCGATACCATCACCACAACGGGGAACGGTGCGGCAGGGTATGGTCTGTCGAGTACCACCGGCACCGAGCTGGTTTTGCCGGGCAATAATATAATTACAACATCGGGCTCCGATGCGACTGGTTTATTCGCTGTTTCTGCAACTGCAAATTCAAATATAAAGGCGACAGGCGCAACAATAACGACAACCGGAGCCGGAGCGACAGGTGCTCATATAGGCAATGGATCAATCATTACATTGAATAGCGTATCTATTAATGCTCAAGGCGCATCGTCAGAAGGCGTTATCATTGAAACTGGCGGCACTCTTATCGCAGATGATTTAACTGTGATTAACAGTTCCGGATCTGGCGTAAGAGGTAATGGTGTTATTACTTTAAATGGCACACATATCACATCCGCCAACGGTCAGGGCGTGCGTTTCGGTGTTGGTTCTTCAGGGTCTGTAACCGGAAATGCCGTTATCAAAACAAGCGGAGACGACGGCTATGGTATTTTCAGCTCAACCGATGGTGCTGGCATTGCTCCTTTAGTGGATTCCGGTGTGAGTGTGGAGACCCGTGGTAAGGGCGCTTGGGGTGTCGTAACAGGAAATGCCACGACCAGACGCTTGCAGGTCAATGCTGCAACCATTGTTACCTATGGTGATAATGCAGATGGTGCAAGGGCAGCATATAAAGCTACCAACACTTTAAACAAGACACATATCACCACACACGGTGCCAACGCTGCCGGTGCAGCGGTGGGAAACGCTCCAGCCGGTGCTGGTGATACTAACGATACGATCACCATGACCGGCGTGACGGTCACAACAAC